>NZ_JARXYZ010000041.1 GCF_029894125.1 Kitasatospora sp. MAA19 | reverse complement strand
CTCATCCGCATAGCGCATACCAACGGCATAGCGCGCAGATGACCGTCAGTCAGCTACACGAACAGGCCAATCACCCCGAAGCGCCGAAGTCAGTACCTACGGGGCCAGGAAGCAGGTCCTTGCAGCTACGACTCCCCATGGGCACGGCAGTCATGGGCCACTACTGGTCCCAGCCACGGGTGCCTTCGGGATCCCGGTCGAGGGTGTACTCGCTGCGCCAGCGGGCCCGCACCTGGGCGACCTGCTCGCGAGTCGGGGTCAGGTACTTGTGCCAGCGGGATTCGACGCCGTGGGGGTAGCCGAGCAGGTTGCCCAGCACGTTGTTCACGGCGTCGTCCTCCAAGTCAAGGGTCGGCGGCGACGGCCAGGATGCCTCGACTGCGGCGATCTCCTCCCGGGTGAAACCCATGAGGGTGTGGAACTCCCAGTCCTCGAAGAACGGTCCGTTCACGGCTGCGTCAAGGCACTCCTTGATGATCCGCAGCTCTTGTTCGGTCATCCGCTCGATCGTGTTCACAGCTGAATGATCTCATCGCGCGCCGCACCCGAGCGCACACCACCCAGCCAGTGGCTACGCCTCAAGCGGGATGGTGGCGAGGGTGTTTCCAGCAGATCTGCCAGCCGGGCAGGTCCGCCGCCGATCGGGACGCGCTGCCAGTGGACCTCGTTGACGATGATCCGGCTCACGGTGAACAGGGCGTGGCCGGGCCGGACTCGGTGGATGGTCTGCGCGAGGTCGTCGGTGTCGGTGTCGGCGGCCGCGTAAGCGGCGGTCGTGTGGAGCACATCGAGCGGGTATCCGGTGGAGTCCGGGCCAAAGACCCGGTGGACGGCCATGCGGACCCGTTACTGCAGGGCGGCGAGTTCACCGTCGGGGTGGAGGTCGAGCTGTACGCCCGTGCGGTAGGTGATCGGTGACCCGGCCTGCAGGTTGATCGGCCCACTCCAGGCCACCGCGACGCGCAGTGGCCACCGCGTCGTTTCGGCCGGGCCCCGCGTCTGCGGGGAGGAGAGGTCATTCCTCGGCATCGCCAAGGAGACCACCGGCTGACCCCCGCGGGTGCGGGGAGGAGACTTCCTGACCTGGGACGACGCGGCGCCTTTGGAACTTCTTGACCAGGTGCGGTACCCGGGGATGCCAGCGGGCATCCAAACTGCCGGGCCGTCACAAGGATCGGGACACCGTCCCACACGCCAGCACCGTACCGACGGCGAGTGTGCCAGGCCCACCGTACTCAGAACAGGCCACAGCAAAATGCTGTCGTAGCACCCCGTGCTTCGATCCACATGCCCAGACATTCGCCTTTCATGCGTGTCCCCCCTCTGCCACACGTACGTCGTCGTAGCTGCGGAGAACAAATCAGGACCACTTCGAAGAGAAGCGTTCACCTCTCGACGCGGAATCAGATCCGATCATTGTGCTCTATGACACGCGGGTCGCGTCAGACTCCTAGCTGATCATCTGGAATGCTGTCTCAGTCCGCCGTCACGGCTTTGAGCGGCGGGCATTCCGAAGTACCGGGCAACACCGCCCGGGAAGCCCACGGAGAGAACGGAACATCATGAAGCCATCTGTGCTTGTCGTGTCCACCGACCCCCAGGGGTCCGCCGTCGTCTGGGCGGAGCGGGTGGGAGACAACCTGCCCTTCGACTTCATGGCGGCGCACGAGCAGGCCGATCAGCTGATCCACCTGAAGAAGACCGGCGCGAAGATCCACGTCATCGCCAACCAGAAGGGCGGCGTGGGCAAGACCACCACCACGGTCAACCTCGCGGCATGCACCTTCGACGTCCTCGGCGAGAAGGACGAGTACCAGCACATCTTCATCGATACGCCGGGCACTCTGGCCGACGAGGAGATCCTGCGCAGCGCGCTGGAGATCGCGGACGACGTGCTGGTTCCGATGATCACCGAGCCGCTGTGCTTCGACCCGACGGCCCGGACCATCCAGAAGGTCATCGAGCCGATGGACATCCCGTTCCGGATCGTCGTCAACAACTGGGACCCGCGGGACGGTCGGGCCGATCTCGAGGACACCGAGGCGTACATCACGGCGAGGGGGTGGCCCCGTGCCAAGACCGTCCTGCGCCGATACAAGATCCACTCGCGGGCGGTGGCCGAAGGGACCGTCGTCACCCAGTACAAGGAGAGCGGCACCGCCTACCGGGCGCGTGAGGACTTCTTCCGTCTGTCTCTCGAGCTCGGGTACGGGGGTCGCTGATGGCAGGCCGTCGTGTCTCCTTCGCCTCGATGGCCGCTGACCCGGTCGTCGACGCCCCGGGTGTGGACAGCAGCGCCAACGACACCCCGGCGCGGTGGGTCCCCACCGCCAACTGCCTGCCGAACCCGCGCAACCCCCGCGACGAGCTGGGCGACCTCTCCGACCTGGCGAGCATCAAGGACCGCCAGCTGCAGAGCTGCCTTGCCGTCACCCCGGAGGCCTACCTGCGGCTGTGGCCGGAGGACCGTCAGGCGCTCGGCGCGGGCCCGCAGGACGTCGTCGTCGTCAACGGCAACCGCCGCCGCGCTGCAGCGCAGCTGTACGGGCGCGAGCAGTTGCTCGTCGTCGTGGATGACACGGTGGCGGAGTCCAAGGCGACCCTGCTTCGGGCGGCGCTCGACGAGAACATGGCGCGCAAGGACTTCGACCCGATCGAGGAGGCCAACGCGGTCCTGCTCATCGTGGCGCAGTACCCGACCGCCAAGGAGGCTGCCGAAGCCGAGGGCTGGTCCCAGAGCTGGATCTCGCACCGCAAGAACCTGCTGAAGCTCCACCCTGAGCTGCAGCGTCAGGTGCGGGCCAAGGCGCGTGGCGAGGAGGGCGTCTCCATCAACGTCGCCCGTCGGCTGGGGTCGGTGAAGGGCATCGAGGAGATGTCCCTGGCCGAGCAGACGGCGGAGCTGGAGCAGTTGCTCCAGGCCGACGCCGACGCGGTGGCCGAGAAGCGGGCGGCGAGGCTGGAGGCGAAGGCCGCGGCAAAGGAGGCGGTCACGGTGGCCCCTGCCGTATCTGCCCCCGCCGCTCCGGCGCCGCAGCCGGCGGCCACACCCGCACCGGCCGCCCAGCCGGTCGCGGACGTGACGCCGGCAGCGGCGCAGCCGGTGGTTCCTCCAGCGCCCCGGCCGGTACCTGCCCCGCAGGCTCCGCTCGCGAGCGCCGAACCCACGCCGAGCGCCGACCGATTTTCCGCGGAAAATTCCGAGCCGCTTCCGATGCCGGAGCAGCGCGAGAAGCCGGCAGCCGCCACTCCTCAGGAAGAGCTCGGTGACGTCGACTGGCACAACGTCGAGGAACTGGCAGACGCCATCTGCCGCACCCTCTCGGCCGACGAGGCCTACCGCCTAGCCGACGCCCTGGCCAACCGTCTGCTGACGACCAGCAACTGACAGATCAGTGGTGTCTCGCCCCGCCGACAGGTGGGGCGAGACACCACTGATCTTCGCGGGGCCCATGACGGGGTCACTGGGGTCCAACAAGCTCCCCAAATCGGACGATCAACCCGAGGCGCAGCTGTCAGGAGCACGTGGCACGATGTCAACTGCTCCTTGACTCCTCAACAGCCCAGCAGTGCCAGCGAAGTGCCACCTCCGGCCAACATCGCTGGCGTCCCGTCAGTCAAGATATGGCAAAGCCTCTGCTGCGCCGCAGGTCAGGAAGCGTCCTCCCCGCACCCGCGGGGGTCAGCCGGCCGTTCTGCCCGGCCTGAGCATCCTGGAGGAGTCCTCCCCGCACCCGCGGGGGTCAGCCGGTGGGGTTGGGCAGGGCGGGCACGGCGGGACCGTCCTCCCCGCACCCGCGGGGGTCAGCCGGGGGGCGGGTGGCTTGTTCGCACTGCCTGAATGTCCACCAGCCGCACGCTTACGACGCTTTCCGAGTGCGGCCGCCGGCGATCTTCCTTCTCTCGCAAGTCAAGTCGGTACTTACGGGGCATTTTGCCGCGTAAGTACCGCTTCCCGTTTTCGCTTGACTCCGCACGCACCGTGTCGCAAGCATGGCCGTAACCGCCGGGGGAGGGCCTGTGAAGCGAGGTACCGTCCGTCAGATGTCGAAGCTCGGGCGACGGCATCGGCTGACCGCCGTGGCGGCCGTCGCCGTTCTCGGTGGCGGCTTCGCGGTCGACGCGTGGCTGAACCAGGACCCGGAAGCCAAGGTCTACGAAGGCCCCGTGGCCGGCCAGCTGCTGCTGGTCAGCTCCGACGGCCAGACCCTGACACTCAGCATCGGCTGGGGTTGTGAGAAGCAGCCCGAACTCGTGGCCCGCGAGACCGCCGGCACAGTAAAGGTCTCCCTGCGGCACACCGTCCCCCCGGGGTTCTGCGACCCAGGCGGCATCGGACGGATCACAACCCACCTGAACAGACCGCTCGGGACCAGGGCGCTGAACGACGCCACAGGCAAGCCCGTCATCCACTTCGACGAGCGCAACCTTCTCCGGCCCGCGTTCCTGCCGGAGAACTACTACCCCTATCCTGCGGGCAGGATGGTCGAGTTGCCCGGCCTGGCCCCGCTCCCGACCGACACCCCGGCCTGGGCCAGCGGATACCGGCTGGGAACGGACCCTGAACAGGGGTCCCTGATCATCAGCCAGACTCTCCGGAACAGCACACCACCGACCGGGCGGGCCACCGGCGTCAAGGGCCACCCTGCGACCATCACGCAACCGGATCCTCATGACGGGCCCCGTTCGCTGACATGGTCGGACGGGACCTACACCTTCGTCGTCACCACCGGCGGCCCCCCACGACTCTCGGACCAGGAACTCATCCACGTCGCGGAGAACCTCGGGTAGCTGCCACCACGACGACGTCCGGCGGGACCGTTCATCGGGCAGGCCCCACCAGAACCGAGGCTGCGCCCGCAGCGGTCAGGGCGCAGTGACCTCGTCGACGCGGGTGATCCGTGCGGCTTCCTCGGTGCCGGATGTTCTCCCGGGCCCGCTGCGGGGCTGAGCGGTTGCGTCGCGCCGAGGACAGGGTCCGGTGGGCTTCGTGGGTGAGTTGTGAGCGCGCCTCCCGTTCGGCGGTTTCATCGAGACCGGCACCGGCTGCTACCAGTCCGCCAAGAGCCGCGCCGAGCCGAGCCGTGCCGGACAGAAGGGAATCAGTTGCACGAAAGCGGCAACAGCCCCCGGTGTGATCGAGTGTCCGTACGGGTGGACTCGGCCGACCACCGCATAGGCTTCCGGCCGGCCAAGGGGCTGTCACGGAAAGCGCAGTGGCTCGTCTTGGGGCCGATCCGGCGCGATCTCCCCGTCCGCGGGCGTGGCACGAGCCGTAGCCACGGGCTTGAGGCGCCTTCCCTCGCGCCTCGTGGGGGCCAGCCGTATCCCGCGTTCGAGCCGTCCTCCCCGTGCCTCGCGGCCGACCGCCCACTGTCGCACGCCACTGGTAGCCGCCGCACGCGGTCGGCGGCGCGGTACGGCTCATCGTTAGCGGTCCGCGTGACCGGTCCGCTCGGATGGGTCATGATCGCGGTCTGCTACGTTCACCTGCACGAATGAATCGCTCGGACGTGCGGTGATGCACACCGCAGCACAGCCACGACCATGCCGATCCGTGGGCGGGCGCAGGCCGGCTGACAGGGGGACCGGAATCCATGAACGCGTACGCAGGCTCGGACGGGCCGGGAGGGCCCTTCGCCGCTCCGACGGCAGCGCCGCCGCTCGGGCCGACCTTCGGGGTCAATCCGGCCGACCTGGACCTGGCGGCCAAGGCCGCAAAGGAGAGCGGTGAGGCGATGCCGGGCGAGCTCAAGGCGATCCATCAGCCCTCCGACACGGCGGTCGCCGCGCTGTCGGGCTGGCAGGTCGGCGCCTCGCTGCACAACTGCACCGCGGCGTGGGAGGAGCTGCTGAACAAGCTGGCCTCCGAGGTCGACGGGATCGCCCTGAAGCTGAGCCAGACCGCGACCGACTACCGCAACGCGGACAAGAACGGCGCCTCGGGTCTGAAGCCTTCCGGGCTGTTCCCGCAGGGGACGCGCTGATGGTTAGTCTCGCCCAGCTGCGCGACGCCGACCTGTCCGGCCTGGCGCCGGCGGCGACCGCCTACGACACCCTCGCCACCAACTTCGGCAAGCATGTCCAGAACATGCAGCACGAGGTCCTCAAGCACGTCCTCAACGCGAACTGGGTCGGCAACGCCGCCGGCGCCGCCAACGCCTCGCTGCAGCGCACCAGCAATCGGCTGGACGCCGCGCACACCGAGATGTCGGCGGTCTCCGGGCTGCTGCGCGAGGCCTCCGAGAGCTTCCTGCTGGCGCAGTCCAAGCTGCAGGTCGCGTTGCAGGAGGCCAAGGATCTGGGGCTGACGGTCGCCGACGACGGGACGGTGTCCTGGCCGGCGCCGGCCAAGGCCGAGAAGAACGACCCGGACTACAACATCCCCGAGCGGGCGAAGGCGCTGGCGAACCGGATCTCCGGCGCCGTCACCGAGGCGGGCAACGCCGACCAGAAGATCTCGGCGCTCCTGAACTCCCTGACCGAACGGGCCCGCAACGGCACGGGGCTGGAGACGGACAAGGCGGCCGCCGACCTGAAGGCCGTCACGCAGCAGGGCGTCGACCTGATGGCCGCCGGCTTCCCGCCCGCCGGCGCCTCGCCGACCGAGGTCAACTCCTGGTGGCGGGGCCTGACCTCGGCCGAGCAGCAGCGGCTCATCGAGGCGCATCCGGACCTGCTGGGCATGCGCGACGGCATCCCGGCCGTGGCCCGGGACCAGGCCAACCAGCTGAACCTCGCCAACCTCATCACCAAGTACCAGCAGAAGCCGAACCCGACGGACGACGAGAAGCAGAAGCTCAACGGGTTCCTCGCGATCAGCAAGCGCCTGGAGACGGACAAGGACAAGCAGCCCCCCAGGTTCCTGATCGGGATCAGCGAGGAGGGCCAGGGCCGCGGCATCCTGGCCTTCGGGAACCCGGACACCGCGAAGAACGTCAGCGCGTACGTGCCGGGGCTGGGCACCAAGCTCAGCGACGTCGGCGGCAAGGACGGCGACCGCGCCCTGAACGTGCTGAACGCCGCGCAGAAGGCCGATACCGACTCCACGTTCGCGTCGATGGTGTGGCTCGGCTACGACCCGCCGCCCGGCCTGGAGAAGCTCCAGGAGGGCGACACCCGGCCCCTTGAGGTGATGGCCACCGACCGCGCAGCCAAGGGCGGCGCCGCCTACGACACGTTCATGGCCGGGTTGCGCGCCACCCACGACGGGCCGCCCGCCCACCTCGTCGCCCTCGCCCACAGCTACGGCTCCACCACCGTGGGCCTGGGCGCGCAGATGAGCGGCGGCACCGGCGCCGACGACATCATCCTCGTCGGTTCCCCCGGCACCGGCGCGCAGCGGGCCTCGCAGCTGCACATCGACCCCAGCCACGTGTGGGTGGGCGACGCGGAGAACGACCCGGTCAGCCACCTGCCGTCCAAGGGCCGCGTGGCCAACGACATCCAGGGCGCGCAGCAGGGGGGCATGATCGCGGGTCCGATCGGCAGCGTCGTCAACGGCTACGTCGCCGACAAGATGTACGACTGGTTCGGCCCCGAGAACCAGCTGTGGTTCGGTCAGGACCCGGCCAGCGGGGACTTCGGTGCCAATCGCTTCGCGGTCGCCGACGGACCGGAGATGTCCTTCGACTCCCATTCGAACTACATGACCGACCCCAAGGAGTCGGAGTCGAAGACCCTGGAATCGGTCAACAACATCGGCCAGATCCTGGCCGGACAGTACGACCACGTCACGAGGCAGGACCACCGATGAACCACCGTTCCCGCCCCGCCCGGCGTCTGTCGGCGGCCCTCGCCGTCCTCGCCCTCGGTGCCACCGCCTGCACCGCCGGCGCCGGGGCGGGCGCCGGCCAGGGCCAGGGGAAGACTCCGGGCCCGCTCATCCCGCCCGCCCAGGCCCTGCAGAAGCTCGACTCCCTGCTGGCGGAGACGACCTCGGGCGTACAGCCGGCGCTGCGGTACTGGGACGCCTGGCCGCAGGCCACCGTGCGGTACTCCAAAGGCCTCGACGAGCACTCCCTCGGCTACGCCGCGGCCTCCCGCGAGCGCCACGTGATGACCAAGGTGGCCCCCGGCAAATACGACGCCCTGCTGGCCGCGGTACGCGACACCTGGCAGGCCAAGGGCTACCGGATCGACACGGGGCCCGCCAACCTGAAGGGCTTGTTCGCCACCACGGCGGACGGCTACGGCGTGAGCGTCACCATCCATCCCGCCGGGAACATCGACATCGGAGCCACCGTCAGCCCCGTCCCGGTGCCCGACGGCCGGGACCTGTTCGGCACCCCCACCCCCGACCCGGTCATGGCCAACGGCAACCCGGACGTCCTGCCCAAGTACGACGACCCGTACTGGTCGGTCTGACCGCCGCGCCCCGCCGGATCGCCTCCCGCCTCCTCGTTCCGAAAGCCTCCCCATCCCCATGACCCCCGAACAGGCCGTCCAGGCACTCGACGCGCTCCTCGACGAGGCGATGTCCGCCATCCGTCCCCCGCTGCGGTACCGGGACGGATGGCCGTGCTCCACCGAACGGACCGCGGGCCCGGACGACCACTCCCTGGGCTACGCCACCGCCACCCGCGACCGGTACGTCATGACCAAGGTCGCCCCGTCCAAGTACGGCGCGCTGCTGGGCATCACCGAACGCGGCTGGCAGGCCCGGGGGTACCGGATCACCGCCGTCAACCCCCGCCAGCCCGCCATGTTCGCCTCCACGCCCGCCGGGTACGGCGTGTGCCTGCTCGTCGGTGCCGCGGGCAACATCACCTTCCAGGCCGGCGTCGGCCCCATTCCCGTCATCCGCGACCGCGACCCCTTCGGCACCTACGTCCCCGAGCCGACCCTGCCCGACGGACGCCCCGACATCCTCCCCCGGTACGAGGACCCGTTCTGGTCGCACTGAACCGCCGCCGGCAGTGTGCCGGGAGGGTCCTCCTCCCGCCTGCGGGGGTCAGCCGATGGCCAGCGCGGCCGAGGCGATGCCCAGCCCGTCCTCCCCGCACCCGCGGGGGTCAGCCGAAGCCCGAGACGGGCCGTGGGGGTGCCACCTCTCCGGCCGTCTGGACCCGGACCAGCTCGCCCAGGCGTCCGCCCCGACCCACGCCATGGCAAAGGTCCAGGGCCTCACGGGCATCGACCTCGACCAGTGGATCGACGCGCAGGGCCGCACCCGCTACGTCGAGGAGCGGATGGTCCTGGACGGGAAGGCGGTCGTCGCCAAGGTGGCCTTCAGCGACTTCGGCCCGGCCGGGACCTTCGTGTGACCGCACCCGTCATCGCCGGGTCTCCCGGTCCTACGAGTAATCGGAATCAACCCACCGACAACGTAAGGACCCGTCAGGCGGCCCCTCGGCTCCCTTCGCCCGTTCACGGCCGCTGAAGCCCGTCAACCCGTCGCGGGCGACGTCTACGCTGGTGGCATGGCCCATGCGAAGACCTCGTACGTCTGCCTGCCCTGCCGGGCTTCGTACAAGCAGCCCTACGACAGGGAACGGCGGCGGATCTGCCCGCGCTGCTCGGAGCCGCTGGCCCACGTGGGGTCGGCCTTCGCCGCACCCCGGCGACGGGACATCGCGGCCTGGCGGACGCTCTCGGTGCTGGTGAACGCGGGCGTGGGTTTCCACAAGAGCTGCTGTGGCGGCCCCGGGTACCGACCCCGCACGCCGCGCGAGGTGCGGGAGCGGATGACGCATGCGCTGCGTACCGGCGAGCCCGTGGCCAAGGCCCTCGTGCGGCGTGCCCCCTGATCGGGCACCACCCCTGACGCGCCTCGCTGCGCCGCCGGCCGGACCCGTTGATGCCGGCGGGGACCAGACCGTCCCCGAGAGGCGCACACCTGACGGGCGCGCAAGGACCCGTGTGCGCGGATACCGGGTGACGGCGGCGGGGCGTGCTCGGGATGGCGACACCGCAGTGGCCCCTGGAGCCGGGAAGGCGCGCCTCCTACGCGTAGAGGGTCGGCGCCGACCCGCCCGCCTCATGCCCGGTACCCGTCCCCCCTGGGGGCAGGTGTGCGGCTGCGTGCCGGGCTACTCGGGCGGGCCCGACGGTTCGGGGTCGGCGAGGGGCCAGGTGTCGCGGTCGCGGACGTGGTCGTAGCCGGGGAGTTCGGCGGCGAGGACGTCGAAGTGGGGCAGTGGGGCCCAGAGGGCGCGTTCGCCGATGACGTAGAGGCGGCGTTTGGCGCGGCTGGCGGCGACGTTGAGCAGGTGGGGGGTGCGGGCGGCCCAGGTGCGGGCGCCGGGGCGGTTGCCGCCGAGGACGAGGATGACGACGTCGGCCTCCTTGCCCTGGGCCTTGTGGACGGTGGCGCAGCGCTCGTCCAGGAGTTCGGAGGTCCAGTGGGCGCGGCCGTGGCAGGTGTCGCGGGCCTCGGTGACGAGGGCGCGGAAGGGGGCGATGATGCGCAGGCGTTCGGGGGTGACGCCGTGGCGGTCGAGCTGGTCGAGGAGGAAGGTGAGGGCGCGGCGGTCGCGGTCGCCCCAGGGGGCGTCGGCTGGGCGGGCGGGGTCGTCGGTGTTGAGCCAGCGGCTGGGGAGGAGGTCGTCGCGGTCGGGGTCGGGGAAGCTCTGGGGGCGGGTGCCGTAGACCATGAGGCCGCCGTAGGCGACGTCGTTGCTGACGGTGAACATGGGGTCTTCGCAGCGGCGGTGGACGCGCAGGGGTGAACCGACCCAGACGGTGTCGTCGTCGGCGCCGGCGGGTGCGGGCAGGTAGGTGCCGTAGCGGTTGACGCGGTCGGCGACCGCCTGGGCGGAGGTGGCGGAGGGGAGCCATTCGTCGTCGACGTCGTAGGCGCGCAGGAGGCGGCGTTGGAGGGCGATGGGCATGGTGACGACCGGTTCGAGTTGGAGGGGGTCTCCGACGAGGACGGCGCGGCGGGCGCGCCAGAGGGCGCCGATGGCGGCTTGCGGCGTGGCCTGGCCTGCTTCGTCGACGAGGATCCAGCCGATGGAGCCGCGGCCGAGGCGGGCGAACATGGTGCCGATGGAGGAGAAGGTGGTGGAGACGACGGGAATGAGGAGGAAGAGGGCCTGCCAGGCGCGCTGCACCTCCTCGTCGGGGACGGGGCCGCTGGTGCCCGCCATGAGTTCCATCAGGACCTGAAGGTTGCCGCGGGTCTTCTTGGCGGTGCCGGCGACGAGGGCGCGGTGCAGGTCGAGGGCGCGCAGGAAGAGGTCGCTGCGGGCGGTGGACCAGGCCTCGTCGGACCAGGGGGAGCCGAGTTCCTGGTCGTGGTCGTCGAGGCTGGTCCAGTCCAGGGGCAGGGAGGGGAGGGTGGTGGACGCCTGGCGCAGGAGGCGGTGGGCGGCGTCGAGGTCGGCGGTGGCGGTCTCGAGGTCGCGTCGGGTGGTGTCCGTTTCGCGCCGGGCCTGCCGGACGGCCTCGTGGGCGGCGGACTCCTCGGTGCGGGCGGTGTCCTCGTGCCGTTGGGCGCGGGTGACGGCGGCGAGTTCGGTGGTGGAGCGGTCGTGCAGGTCGGCTGCGGCGAGGTCCTCGGCGTGTGTGCACCGGGCGATGTGGTCGTAGGCGTCCTCCAGGGCGGTGCGCTGCTGGACGAGCATCTCGAGGATCTCGGCCTGGGTGCGTTCGCGTTGCTGTTCGACGGCCTGGCGTTCGGCGGTGGTCTGGAGTAGTCGGCGCAGTCCGGCGCGCAGGCCCGGTTCGGCGACGGGGGGGTGCCTCGTGGCGGGCGGTCAGGGCGTCGACGTGCCGGCGGTGGTGGGCGGCGCGTTCGCGGGCTGTGGACAGGTTGGCGCGGGCGGCGGCGAGTGCCTGGCGGGCCTGCGGGACGCGCTGGGCGGCGGTGCGGTGGGCGGCTTCGGCGGCCAGGGTCGCGCTGCCGGCGGTGACCGCGGCTGTGGTGGCGGCGTCGTGGCGGGCTTCGGCGGCTTCCACGTGTTCGTCGGCGCGGCGGACGGCGGCCCGCAAGGCCTCGATGCGCTGTCGGCTCCGTCCTGACCCGGTGTCCGCCAGGGCGGCGGCCAGGTGGACGCGCTCGGTGCGGAGGCGTTCGACTTCGGCCTGGGCCGCCTTGAACGCGGCGACGGCCTGGCGCCAGGAGGGGATCGGCTGGGCGGGTGCGGTGGGTGCGGTAGCCGTGTCGGGTGGGTCGGCGCGACGGTCGCGCGGGGTGCGGGCGGGCGCCGGGGTGCGGGGCGGGATCCAGTCGCTCAGGACGGCGTGCATGCCGCGCAGCGGGGGGAGTCCCGCGTCGGTGCGGGCCGTGGTCTCGTCCTCGGGCAGGCGGCCCCACCAGAAGCGCTCGCCGAATTCCTTGCGGTTGGCCTTGTTGCCGAGCACCGCGGCGACCAGTCCCCAGGCGGGTGCGCCGCCGAGCAGAGCGGAGGCGAGGTCGGAGAAGTGGTCGGGGCCTCCGTGCCAGTGGTCGTCGAGGGCGGCGGCGCCGGGGAGTTCGGCGGTGATGTTCTCCACGGCGCCGTTGTTGGAGGAGGTGACGACGATCTCGTAGCCGGTCAGCCTCGGGTCGAGTGCCGAGACGAAGCGCGGGTGGACGCCTTGGCGGTCCCTGCCGCGCCAGGGGCGGCCGACGAACGCCTCCTCGGGCCGTTTGTAGGAGGCCATCACGGTGGCCCGTTCGACGACGAGGGCGGCGACCAGGTCGCGCAGCATGGTGGTCTTGCCGGTACCGGGCGGGCCGTTGACCGAGAACAGGCCGCCGTCGGTTCCGGCGCGGTCGGCGAGCATGCGGTTGACCGCGAACTGCTGGCTGAGCGCGAGCGGGTGCCCCGCCTTGGCGGGCCAGCGGCCGGCGGGTACGAGCGCGGGGTCGACGCCCGCCAGGACGGTGCGACGGTCCTGGCGCAGGTCGGTGCGGGTGTGGACGGCGATGTCCCGGAGTGCGGTCAGGTAGGCGTCCAGGGCCGGGCCGAGGCCGTCCCCGAGCCCGGTGCGGACCCGGGCGAGGTCCGGTGGGAGGAGGCTGTTGAGGAACGGCTGTGCGGCGGTGGGCTTGGTTTTGGGGTCGCGCGGGCGGTGGACGAGCCGACTGCGGACACGGATCACGCGCGGGTCGAGGAGGTGCTGGACGCCGCACAGGTGGGCGATCTGGGCGGTCAACGCGACGAGGTCGGCGAACGCGACGGGGCGCAGGCCCGTGTCGGCCCCGTGGTCGGGCGGGGGAGCGTCGGCGGCGGGCTCCGCCGACGCCGGGGCCGCCCCGGGGACGGGCGAGCGCTCCTCGTCGACGCCCTCGCGCGCGGGGCGGCGGGCCGCCGCCCAGTCCGCGACCCGGCGCACCAGCGGTTCCGTCGCCCCCTGGAGGGCTGCGCCGGCGACCTCGCCGAACAGCGCGCCGACCGCCGCCACGGCGGCGCCGCCCAGGACCTGCGCGAGCAGTTGCCGCCAGCCGCCCGCCGGGGCGGCGGCCTGCGGCACGGGTTCGGTGCCCGCGGGGGCGGCCTGCGGTGGAGGGCCGGGCGGGCGAGAGTGCCCGGTCGTGTAGGGGATCGGGATGGCGGTCAGCCGCCCCACCGCCACCTCGAACGCCTCGCCCAGCTCCTCGAAGCCGTCCAGCCACCCGGTCGTCGACGGGCCCGGATCGAAGAGGCGGCCCGTCGCCCAGCCGCACGCGGAGATGACGGACGTGCCCTCGATCGGCCGCCCGTACTCGTCCAGGACCAGGGCGAACATCGCGCTCTGCCCCGACAGCACCAGTTCCTCCGGCGGCACCCCCGGGTACGGGTCGGTGCCCTCCGGCAGCACCGCGATCATCGCCTGGCGCAACAGCTCCAGGTCGAACACCCCGCCGTACACCTCGTGCCGCCACACCATCCCTCGTGGTGCCCGCCACGCCGCCGTCACCGGATGGTCCGACGCCCACGGCAGCGACGGCGCCACCTGGCCGACGGCCGGCGTCAGGTCCAGGACATACGTGTCGGAGGCACGGGGCCTGGAGGTGCGCTGTCTGCGCGCTACCTCCGGGATGGTCGGCGGGCTGAACAACTCGACGGCTCGCCAACACTCCAACAGGTCTGCCACCCGCCGGTCCCGCCCCTGTCCGGTCCGCACCCCACTGCCCCCCGTGTCGAACCCGCGGCTCCCAGCCGCTTCGTGTGCCGATCAGCCGGCCGCAGAATCTACCGGACCGGCGGCGGGCAAGCCGAGTACCCAGGTCAGAGGCCGGCGGCGGGCCCGACGGCGTCCGCATCCGCCAGCGGACGGCCGCGGCAACCGACCCCCGACGCCAGGGGCCACACACAAAGAGCCACCCCAGCTCACGCGCCAGGCACGCCACGTCCCGACGGCGCTGATACGTGACACGATGTCCCCAGTACGTTGACCCCTCAACAGAGCGTCTGCAGCATCACCACGTTCACGCAACGGCACCTCGGGCCGATGGCAAAGAAATGGCAAATCCGCTACTTCGCCCCAGGTCAGGAAGCGTCCTCCCCGCACACGCGGGGGTCAGCCGACGCCTTCCGCCTTCCGTCGTTCGGACTCTGGGTCCTCCCCGCACACGCGGGGGTCAGCCGTTCGAGGAACCCGAGGACGGCGGTGGCGGCCGGTCCTCCCCGCACACGCGGGGGGTCAGCTGGCTCGCCACGTGGCGGCGCGGGAACTGTGCGACTCCTCTCCGCCACGGGGGTCAGCCGTACCTGCTTCGGCCGCCATCGGGTGGCCGGCGCCCCGCTCCAGGACAGCAGCACCGCCAGGAGCACGCGGCGCTCGGCCTGCACGGCCACTAGCGCGCGCTGTGCTCCCCGGCGCTGCCGATCCTCTGGCTACAGCTCCCAGGTCCCGTACCGGCGCTGGTGGGGGTCAGCGAGAGTACGCCATTGGTCGCACCCGAAACTAACACTGCAGCGCCTGAGAACGTTGAAACCGCCGAAACAGGCCAGGCCGAGGCGGCCCGCAACAGCGGGCCCGCTGCACCGTCCGCGCTGTCGCCCGCGCGATCCAAGTCAGAGCGATTCCGTCGTGCCCGAAACCAGCCAGCCCGGCGTGTGCAGTGAGACCTCACGGCGCATCGCCGCGTCAACAGGGCCGGTTATCACCCGCGGCTGCCGGGGGAGGACACTGGTTACCGGTCCCGCCCGTACGAGAGCCTCTGGAGGACACGGTGAGCGCCGCCCCCTTGCACGGCCATCACGACGACCAACAGTCCATCCCACGCACCCAGGACGCCGTCGCCGCCGCCTTGCCGCCGGCGCAGCGGATGGAGTTCTACCGGGAGATGGGCGAGGCCGACGACGAGACGATCGGTGGCGTCCTGCGGCGTTGGTGGCTGCGCGCCCAGTTGTACCGCGACCCCGAGGGCGACCGCATCCACGCCGACGTCCAGGCCGGCACCGCTCCCGGTGCTTCGGCCGCTTCGGTCCTGCGTCGTCTCGGGGCCCTGTGAGCGAGTTCCCGGACGAGGACGACCCGATCACCGTCTCCCCGGCCGTCGAGGAGTTCCTCGGCGACCCCGGCACACCGGCCGAAGTGTTCTCCGCCGTCGTCGCCTTCCTCGTCGACCTGCGCGAGAACCCCTTCCCACACCTGAGCATGCCGGTCCCCGGACGGCCCGGCATGCACTCGGCGCCGCTGCGCCGGGATCTGGGACTGGTGGAGTATGCGGTGGACGAGGGGCAGGATCCGCCCCGGGTCTACGTGTCCCGGATCCTGCGCGCGGACTGACGCTTCCCCCCACCTGCCCGAACGGCCTGCCTACAACAAGCGCCTGCACGCCGTCCGGCCGCTGTTCGAGCAGGCCATCCGAGACCTGGCCCGGGCGACCGGCCTGTGGGCCGAGCCTCGGCCCGGGGACGAACGGCATCGAGACCGTCCCGCGCGTGCGGATCACGGCCAGGTCCACCGTCAGAGCCGCCGGCGGGCGGCCGGAGGGAACAGCACGAAGTGCGTCGACAACGCGATCTGCAGAAACGGCGAAACCGCCCCCGACAGCACGGACAGCACCAGCAGCCCGCACCCGCGGCCGTCAGCCGTGGTCGCCGCCGCCCTGCGCGGACGGGTACGGCCGCTCCTCCCCGCCCCCGCGGGGGTCATCCGATGCCTGAGGAGGACCTGTTGTGGGACTGACTGTCCTCCCCGCGTCTGCGGGGGTCGGCCGCATGAAGGTCGTGGGCCGGTCCGTCTCCAGTTCGCGCTCGATCCGGTCACGCGTTGCGACCGCCCGTGGATCGTCGTAGCCGGCCAGGAGGGCAAGGGCGTCCTCCCGGTGTCGGCGTGCGGTGCGCGGGTTCTCGGTGAGCAGGGCTGCGCTGAGGGCGTCGAGGGCCAGGGCCTCGTGCCAGGTGTCGCCGAGTTCGTGGTGGGCGGTGGCGGCTTGGCGGAGGAAGGCGGATGCCTCCGTGTGGCGGTCGAGGTGGCGGTAGGTTTCGCCGGTGCCGTGCCAGGAGAGGGCTTCGCGGCTGCGGTCGCCGAGGCGGCGGTGGAGTACGGCGGCACGCTGGTAGGAGTCCAGGGCGTCGGTGTGGTGTCCGTTGGCCCGTTGGGCGTCGCCGAGGGTGAGGAGCCAGAAGCCTTCCAGTCGGTGGTCCCGCAGGCTCAGGGCGATGTCCAGGGCCGCTTGTGCCGAGGTCAGGGCCCCGACCCGGTCGCCTTCCTCGCGTTGGAGGTCGCTCAGCAGGCGCAGGGCGTTGCCTTCGCCGCGCTGGTTGTCCGATGTGCGGTGGGCCTCGAGTGCCTGGTGAACGGCGGCTGTGGCCTGCTGTGCGCGTCCGGCGCGGTGGTGGGCGCTGGCGAGGTTGGCGAGTGTGGTGGCTTCCCAGTGATGCTCGCCCTGTAGGCGGAAGCCGGCGAGTGCCTTCTCGAAGTACTTTGCCGCATCGCCTAGTTGGCGCTTGTGCAGGTGAGCCAGGCCCAGCAGGTTGAGGGAGTGCGCCTCGTTGAGCCGGTCCCCGAGGTCGCGCCAGATCGCCAGCGCCTTCCGGTGGTGTTCCAGGCTCTCGTCGAGGGAGTTGGTCCGGGTGTGGCCCATGCCGAGGTCGGTGAGCAGGAGGGCCTGGGCGGTGTCGTTGCCGAGCCGCTGCGCCGCGGCCAGGCCGATTTTTCCGGCCGGGAGCCAGTCCGTGCCCGGTGCCGAGGGGGCCTGGGCGTTCCAGAGCACGGCGGCGAGCTGCCAGGTCAGGTGGTCTTCTCCGGCTGTTGAGGCGGTTCGGACGGCCTGCAGGAGGTTGGCGCGCTCGCGTTCGGCCCAGTCCACGGCGGCGTTGTAGTCGGTGAAGGCCAGCGCTTGGACTCCGTCCGGCAGTGGTGCGAGCGGGAGGCGGGCTTCCGCCGGGCGGAGCCATGGCTGAGCGGCATCGGCCGTGTGCAGGTACCAGCACAGGGCTCTCCGCAGTGCGGCCTGGCGCTCGGCGGGTGGTTCCTCGTTCTGTGCCTGGTCGGTGGCGTAGGCACGCAGCAGGTCATGGAACTGGTAGCGGTCCGGTGCGGTCTGCTCGACGAGGTGGGCGCCGACTAAGGAGTCGAGGAGTTGGCGGGTGCGGCTGGTGGTCAGATGCGCGATCGCGGTTGCGGCGTGGAGTCCGAAGTCGGGGCCGGGGTGCAGGCCCAGGAGGCGGAAGAGGCGGGCGACCTGGTCGGGCAGGGCGCGGTAGGACCAGGCGAAGACGGTGCGGACGGCGTCGGCGTCCTCGTCGTCTCCCACGCTCAGGGCGTCCCATAGGGCGGATTCGTCGCGCAGGTCGGAGATCAGGTCGTCCAGTCCCATGTGGGGCAGGCTCGCGGCGCGTTCGGCCGCGATGCGCAGGGCCAGGGGCAGTTGGGCGCAGAGCCGGGCGAGTTCGGTGAGCTGGGCTGGGTCGTCCTGTGGCCGGTGGCCCGCGGTGACGGTGCGCAGCAGGGCGACGGCTTCGGGTTCGGGCAGGGTACCGAGGGTGAGGCGGCGGGCGCCGTCGCGGACGGCGAGGCGGCTGCGGCTGGTGACGACGACCAGGCTGCCGGCGCTGCCGGGCAGGAGGGGGCGGACCTGGCTGACGGTGGCGGCGTTGTCGAGGACGATCAGGACACGGCGTTCGGCGAGCAGGGAGCGGTAGAGGGCCGCGGCTGCGTCGGGGTCCTGCGGGAGGGACTGGGTGTGGACGCCGAGGGAGGTCAGGAAGCGGTGGAGTGCTTCTTGGGCGGTGACGGGTCGGCCAGGGTCGTAGCCGCGCAGGTTGACGTAGAGCTGTCCGTCGGGGAAGCGGCTGCGGGCCTGGTGGGCCCAGTGCAGTGCGAGTGAGGTCTTTCCGGCACCTGCGGTTCCTGCGATGACGAAGACGTGGGCGTCGGCCGGGTCCTTGCTTTCCTCGGTCAGGATGGCGTCGAGCAGGCGGAGTTCGTCGACGCGGTTGACGAAGCCGCGTACGTCGGCCGGCAGCTGGCGGGGTGTCGGGGTGGCGTTCTCGCGGTCCGCGGTGCTGTGGAAGTGGACGCCTCCGCTGATGTCCCTTGCCTGGACGACGTCGTGGGCCGACGATCCGGACAGCGCGGAACGCGTGCTCCCGGGTCCGCCGCTGCTCCCACTGTGCGCGTCTGCCACGTTGCTCCGCTTCTGTGTGGGCGGGGGAAGGCGCGCCACTTCACGGTCGAAGTAGGTCAGCACGTCTTCACCTGTCCGGTGGAGATCCTCGATGTAGTTCTCCCAGCGGAGGACGATATCGGGATCTGTGTAGCGGATCGCGCCGATTGGGATTCCTGTTGCCGAATACAGGACCTGATAGAGGGTGCGACCGCCGAGAATGACGATTTCCGGCAGCGGCCCGAATTCCTCGGAATCGGCCAGTGCCTCGGCGTTGACGATACTGATCCTCTCGCCGCATTCGGCGCGGATCCGCAGCGAATGCAGCTCCCACTGCAGATAGGCCGTCAGCGGCTTCTCGACCACCCGTACGCGGTGGAAGAAGGACTGGCGCTCCTCGTCCTCCCGGCCGATCTCGAGCAGCGCCTCGCGCCTGTTCTCGAGGAGCCGCAGCGCCTCGTCCCAGTCGCCGCGCAGGACGGCCTCCCAGCTCGGGCTGCTTTGCTCCTCGAAGTGCTGGCGCCGCTCCAGCTTCCAGGAGTCCCGGCCGCGGACCTGCGCATCCCGCTCACGGAAGTCGCGTTTGTAGTCCTGCCGGGCGAGGCTCTCGCCCCACTCGGACCGCAGCTCGGGGGCCTGCCGATCAGGCATCCGCGATGTCCGTTTTCGCCGCGCGGAGCATGAGACCGGGGATGACGACGAGCCGCTCGTCAGGGCCGATGACGACGTCTTCGGGCAGCCGGCCGCCGTAGTTCTCGGTGAGGTCCCGGCCGATCACGGCGATGTCACCGTTCGAGAGCTGCCAGATGTCCGGGCATTCGTCCCGGCCTTCGGACACCCCGAGCTCTTTCGCGGACTTCCCCAGGCGCTTCTCGAACGAAACGGAAGGATCTGCTTCCCATGCACGAGCCATGTCTGCCCCCGTTTGTTTCTGCCCTCGACACAGATCTGCGGGTTCGGCATCCTACACCTGAAGGCTGGTCAGGGAAATATGCAGTACATTCGCCATGTACTCCTAAATGATCACCATCGCGGCACAATCGGCCTGTTTTGTGGCGGTACTCGTCCACGTCCACAACCGGCCCGGACAGATCCTTACGCCACACCTGGCGCGCATCCGGCTCAACTGCCGAAGACACCAGCCGCAACCGCCACGTCCGGAACCGCCACGGGGAGCGCGAGCTGTTCCCGATCGGGCCCACGCCGGCTCTGATTCCACGCACCTCACGTCGCCCGGTTCACGGCCTCGTGCACCCGCTTCGACCGAATCCGACCCGCCCCAGCGACTCCAAACCCACACCTCTCAGCACTCACGAAACTGCTCGGACAACAGCCACTGGCCGGTTCGCCTGCCCGGCGGCAGCGAACCGTACGTGTGGGACTACCGCTCCCCACGTCACCGACACGTGGGATGATTCGCAAGCCCTTTGACATCTCAACAGCTCAAACGGCGACGTTGTAACGTCCGCACAACAACGCGCCAAGCTATGCAAAGAAATGACAAAGCCACCACAACGCCCCAGGTCGCGAAGGGTCCTCCCCGCACCCGCGGGGGTCAGCCGGACGCCATCGCCGACGTCCTGGAGGCGAAGCTGTCCTCCCCGCACCCGCGGGGGTCAGCCACCCAAGAACACATCCTCACCCTGCTGAAGCACGTCCTCCCCGCACCCGCGGGGGTCAGCCGCGCCCCACCGCATCCAGGTTGGTCGAGCTCGCGTCCTCCCCGCACCCGCGGGGGTCAGCCGTCCTTGGCGGTCTTGCTGGCGGTCACCCAGACGTCCTCCCCGCACCCGCGGGGGTCAGCCGGTCGCGCTGTGGGCGGGCGTCGCCTACACCGCGTCCTCCCCGCACCCACGGGGGTCAGCCGCCCCCGAACGCGAACTCGGGGCTCCTCGTGGCGTCCTCCCCGCACCCGCGGGGGTCAGCCGACACCGCCCAACCTGGACGACCTGATCGCCATCGGTCAATCGCTGGACGTGTCGACCTGGCGCCTGTTCCACGGGTAGACGGGTAGGCCCTGGCCAGCCGGACCGCCGTACGGCGGCCAGGGAGCGGCGGTGCCTACTCCGCCGGCAGCGGGCTCTTCTGTGGGGTCATGTCGTCCTCCTCGGTCTCCAGCGCCACCGGGACGTCGTCCGGCGGCATCGTGGGGCGCTTGTTTGCCCTCGTGAGCCCCCGGGTCTCGCGGCGCCGCGCGGACCACTGGCCCTGCTGATCGGGTGGAATGGTGGCGCTCCCGTGGCGCGGTTCCGATCATTCGGCTGGGCAGCCATCACCACCCCTCGCGGTCCATCTCCTGGAGCGCCGCCGCGGCCTCGCCCGCTCGCCGGGACGCGTCGTCGTACGCCACATCAGAGTCCGCAGCCCGCCCGTCCTGGGCGGCGTCCACCAGGTGGCCCAGCTGCTCGAAGAACGCGTCATCCGGGTCGCTCATGCACTTCTCCTTTTGGTGATCACGTCTGGCTCATCCAGTGGCGGGCAGTGCTCGACCGCAGCCGTGTACGCGGTGAGGTCGCCCAGGAACCGGCCGCGGACCCAGCGCCCGCAGACGGGGCACAGGCCTCGCTCCGTTCGCTCCTCGGCCTCGGCCGGTGTTCCCTCGGCAGCGCTCACTCGGCGACCGTCCGAATCGGGAAGGCGCGGTACCCGGCGAGGTTCACCCGGCCACGGGTCCACTCATCGGCGCTCTCCCGGATCGAGAACTCAAGCGGCCGCGGCCCGGTGCCAGCGGTGACCAGGCCGCCGGTCTCGGCGTCCCGGATCACCCACGGGCGCCGCCCTCGCTGGTCGGCCGGCAGCTGCACGACGGTGTACCGGGCCGCGACGCGCTGCCGGTAGGTCAGCCCGTCGCCATATGACACACGCACGATCACGAGGCTGTCGCCGTCCAGCGTGAGCGGCCAATCCGTCGTCTCGTCGCCGTTCATTCGGCGTTCCAGGTCATCTGTGGTGCCGCTGCCCAGCAGTCGCTGCATGGCCCGCCGCTCGTAGTCGCTGATCGGCAGCGCGCAAACCGCCTGCCACAGCGTCTCCAGGGCCTCCAGGGGAGGCGCGGTGACCGGCTCCAGGTGACCGTCCACCGCAACTGTGAGCTCGTCGGTCAACACGCCGTCTCCTCGATGGTGATGCACTTCGGGTGGGCCACGACCGCCCAGCCGAGCGGGGCTTGGCCTTCACTGGTCGACGTGTAGACGTGGCCAGCGGGGACCAGCTCGCCGCCCTCACGCCCGCAACGGATGCAGGCCTTGGCCTGGAGCTGGGCCCTGCTGGGCTCCGGCTGATGCGTCGTCACAGGCACAGGATCGGTCGGCGGCGGTGGCGTCACTAGGGCCACGGTGAGTACCCACCGTGACGCCACGGCTGCCGCTAACCTCGTGACACCATCGACTCGGGAGGCCACGTTGTCCGCACCGGAACCGCTCCCCGCCCACTTGCTGGCTGACCCGACGTTCGTGGCGGCCTGCGCCAATCGGCAGATCGGCGCCGTGTTCCAGGCCGCCAAGCGGGCCGGCATCAGCGTGACCCAGATCGCCCGCCGTACGGGTCTGTCGACCAGCCGCGTCACCGAGATCACGAGCGGCGGCAGAGTCGTATCGAGCATGGACGTCATCGAACGAATTGCCGACGGCCTGCACATCCCCGGGCGGATGCTCGGCCTCGCCGACCGACCGTGGGAGGCGGCGGCCATCCCAACCGGCTACCAGCCAGCCGCCGTCCCCGAGACCTGGGAAGTTCTGGACATGCTCTCCCGCTCCACCGCGTCGTCTGCCGCCCTTTCGCATCTCGAAGCAGCCGTCGCAGGAGTCGCCTACCGATACCCGTCGACCCCACCCGTCGAGAGCGTGCCCACACTCCACCGTCAGCTGACCGGGGTACACGAAATGCTGGCCCGACCGCAGTCCCTTGCAGCCCGGCGCCGTGGGGTGCGGATACTGGCCGTCGTCTCCGGGCTCCTCGGCCTCGCGAACCACGACCTCGGCGACCGCAGCAAGTCCGACGCGCACTTCCACCTCGGCACGGTGGCCGCCGGGGAGGGCGAGGCAGACGACCTCACCGCGTGGCTGCTGACCATGCAATCCATCGTTGAGTACACCGCTGGACGACGCGCCCCCGCCGCCGCATTGCTACAGCAGGCCGCAGCCCTCGCCGAGACAGCCAGCCCTCGGCGCCGCGCGTGGGTTGCTGCCAACCTCGCCCGCGGGCTCGCCGCCCGAGGCGACCGTGAGGCGGCCCTCGTCGCCCTCGATCAGGCCAGCCACCTGCTCGACACCGCTGACGAGCCGATCGGTGGCCTCGACTTCCTCACCGCGGGCCGCCTCGACGGCCTCGCTGGCGAGACCTATGCCCACCTCGGTGAGCATGATGCCGCGGCCGACCTGCTGGAGACCGCCATGGTGCGTCGGGCTGAGGCCGACGTCAAGGGTCGATCAGTCCTCACCATCGACCTCGCCGAGTGCCGGCTCGGCCAGGGAGACCTTGACGCGGCGTGCGCCCTCGCGCACTCAGCCTTCGACCTTGCGGGCGTCAGCATCGTGCAGCCGCTCGTCCTGCGGGCCCGACAGCTGCAGCAGACGCTCACCCCGTGGTCCGGTACACGGCCCGTCCGAGAACTGACCGCGCGGGTGAGAGAGTTGGGGTATCAGCTGGCACGCGCGTGAGGAGAGCCTGGTGACCAACTCGGAGTGGCAGGTCTACAGTCGACGGCAGGTCTACGGCTCGCCGTGGGTCGAGGTCTGGCTGGACGACGTCGGCATCCCCGGAATCGGCCGGATCGACCACCACGTCCTCCGCATGCCACGAGCCTCCACCACCGCCGTCGTCACCAACGACCAAGGCGAGTTTCTCCTGATCTTCCGACACCGGTTCATCACCGATCGGTGGGGCTGGGAAGTGCCGGCAGGCTGGGCTGAACCGGGCGAGGAGCCGGCGGTGGCGATCGCCCGGGAGGTCGAGGAGGAGACCGGCTGGCGTCCCGGACGGGTCGAGCTGCTGACCGAGTACGACGCCATGGCGGGAATCTCCGACGCGCACTTCCGCTCGTACCACGTCACTGGCTGCACTCGGGTCGGCGATCCGGAGGACATCTCCGAGGCAGCCCGGGTGGAGTGGGTATCGGAAGCCGAGGTGGTGAAGCTTTTGGTCGGCGGGGAGGTCTCCGACGGGCCGTCCCACGCCGCGCTCTCCTACTACCTAGGACCGCACCGGCTTGCCAGGCGTTCCTGACCTGCACTGTCAGACCCCGGTCGTACGATGACGTCATGGCTGATCTTGAGCTCCCCGCTGACCTGCTGCCCCTCCACGTTGCCGCGCTCCGTGCGGACCGGGCGATGACGACGGCGCGGTTGGCCGGCGGCGATGTCGAGGCCTACATCGGCGCGGCGGAGGCGCTGCGAACCCACCCGATCTGGGAGCAAGCCCGCGCCGAGGGCAAAGCACCAGAAGCTCTTGCAGGCCAGCCTCGATGCGGCGAAGCGGGCACTCGACGACGAGCAGGCCTGACCGGTGTCCTCCCCGCGCCCGCGGGGGTCAGCCGAACACCTTCCTCGTGGTGAAGTGACCCGACCGCACCTTCGAGATCCCCTGGCACCAGGACGGCATCGACGCCCAGGTCGAACTCGACCCCGACCGGTCCGTCTCCGCCTGGTTGGCCGTCAGCGTCGCCACCCTCGACAACGGCAGCCTGCACGCCGTCCCCGGCTCCCACCACTTCGGCTACCTGCCGTTCTCCTCCGAGTACGGCGCCGAACGCGGCCGGGCCGACCAGGCGACCGGCTTCACCGCCGACGCCTCGACCCCGCCCTGCCGCTTCGCGCCGGCACCGCCCTGCTCATGGACCGCTCCGGCACCAACACCAGTGACGGCGCCCGCGTCGGCCTGAACGTCCGCTACATCGCCCCCCGGCGGCATCCGCCGCCGAGGCCGCCGAAGCGTCGCTGATCTGCACTCCGACGGCTGGCCCCGTAGCGACCTCCAGCCTCCTCCTATCGATGGTGCCGGATCACTGCGGCCACCCTGTTGATGCGCGGTGCTGCTTTCAAGTCCGCCTCGGAGGATGGATTCCGACCGGCTCCCGGGCCGGCTGTTCGGTGCCGCCCCGGGAGCCCGGACAGTGGCCGCGGGGCTGCCCGGCGGGGTATCAGCCGCCGGTGCCGTCCGTCCGACGGTCGTCGGCGAGCTCTGCGGCGTAGCGGGCGGCGGCCTCCGCCAGCTGGCGAGTCGTCCGGTCGGACTCGGTGCCGAGGTGGCTGGCGACGGTGTGGTGGGCCGTGTTCAGGTCGCCGTTCAGCAGTTCGCTGGTGATCACCAGGGTGTTGTCCGGGGGCATGTGACGTCGGGACATCCGTTGCTGGACCTCGTCCATGCCCGCGCGTGCCAGCGTCTCCCGCAGTTTCTCGGTCACCGGGGCCAGCCACAGGGCCCGCAGCGCGTACTCGCCGCGGTCGGCGAAGGTCGCGTGGAGTACGGTGAGCAGTTGTGCCGGGTACTCCTCGACGGGTTCGGCGAATTGCGGGTAGTCCTTGGCGAATTCGTCCCAGTCGACCTCGAGTCCGGTGATCTGCTGGGGGAGGACCGGCCAGCGCGACCAGCTCTCGTCGGACTGGGTGACGACCTGCCGAAGCAGGTCGTAGGGCACCTCGGCGGTGCGCGAGAGCAGGATCGCGTCGTGGAGGTCTTTGCCCTGCGGGTGGTTGTCCGAGACCAGCCACAGGATCTTCCAGGCGAGGGAGAGCTGGGGCGTGGCCGCGAGCAGCGGGCCGGTGACGCCTGGGAGCTGGTAGGACTGCGGTGGGACGGGCAGGTGCTCGGTGAAGACGAAGTCGAGCTGGACAGTGCCGCCCGGGATGCCCGGTGCCGACCATGGCAGGACGAGCCTGCGCCCGGGGATCCTGCTGTACGTCCAGATCTCGTCGCTGACCGCCTGGTCGGCGTGCAGCCGCACCGTGTCCGAGAGCCGTTCGGCGTCGGCGGCGAGCCCCTCGAGCATGTGGTCCGTGCGCTCGTCCTCCAGTTCCCAGTCCGCCGGGCGGACCACGAAGTCCAGGTCTCCCGGCTCCCGCGCCTGCTCGCCGTACCAGGCCCGCAGCAGGACGCTGCCGCGCAGCACCAGGTGGTCGGCCCACGGCGAGGCGGCGACGGCGGACAGGACGGTGTTCAGCGCTTCGCTCCGGGCGGTGAGCCAGCGTTCGGCGAGCTGTGGGTCGGTGAAGGCCGGTTCGCTGGGACGGAGGGCCCGGCTGTACCCGGCGAGGGCGGGGTCGAAGACGGGTTGCTGGCTCACCGTCTCGTCGTCGATCGGCCTGATGCTCCTGGGCAGGTCCCGGTTCTCCCGGATGTCCTCCGGCGGTGGCTGTTTGGGCAGCAGGACATCCTGCCAGGGCCCGTATTCGAGTTCTTCCCATGCCACTGGCGGGTGGGGCTGGGGCTGGTTCTCGGTCATCTCGGGTCTCCCTCTGCGTACGGCCCGACGCTGTGCTCGTGCGCATGCTCGCGATCGCGTTGCTGTTCGTGTTCGTGTTCGTGCTCGGATATCCAGCCTGCGTCCAGGGCCTCGTCGCTGTCCGTGACGACGAACTCGCGTTCCACCGACAGCACCTCGTGGCCGTCGGCGGCGAGGTCCCGCAGCAGCGCCTCCAGACGGAGTCCCGCGGCGCTGAGGCCGACCAGGCGGCACCGCTGCGTCACGAACCACTCGCACCGGCCGTCCTCACGCACCCGGCGCGGGTTGCGTGACAGGTGCGCACCGTGCCGGACGACCAGCTCGGTGAGTCCGGCGAGGCGGGCGGAGTCGGCTACGGAAGCCCACCCCGGGAGCAGCAGCTTGACGTGGTGCTCGAAGTACCGGCCGGACCCGTGCGGCACGGCGTCCTCGTCCGAGACCGGGACGCCCTCCGCCCACGGCGTGGCCTCGATCTTCGCCCGCAGGACGGTGAACCCGGCCCGGGCCAGCCGGCCCACGGTCCGGGAAGTCGCCGCGGCGACCTCGTCCAGCGTGCCGCCGGCCCGCAAGGTGAGCATCGGCTGTGAGGGCACCGCACCGCGCGCCAGCAGGATGTGGGTGAACTTCAGGCCGTGGCCGTCGGCCCACGCGGCCAGCGCCTCGGCTGCACCGGGCGCCACGGTCAGGTGCACCTCGAAGTCGCCCCGGACGTCGGGCGGAGCGAGCCGGTCGTCACGGCGCTGGTCAGGACGGGTGTCGAGCATGGAGGGCATCCTGCCAAACCCCTACGACAACGCCTCACGTGCCCGGGCGCTGAGCTCCTCTCTGCGCAGGCGGGTTCGGCCGGTCGGTCGCCCGGTCCTTCGGGAGGGACTGGCGGGATCCGGCGCTGTCGGCATTTGGGGTGCCGGAACGGGGACGGTGGTCGGCCATGGGGACGGATGAGCGCGGAAAGGGCCGTCAAGGCCCGGGTCCGGCGGCAGCCGGACTTCCGTGATCGGCGCGGTGACGCCCAGTCCGATGCCGTGGGCAGCGGGCGACGGCGACCGGCCCGGGCGGCGGAAGCGGTACGGACAGCCGGCCCGCCGGAGGCAGCTGCGATGCCGATCGCGGCAGGTCCTTTCCGGCAGCACGGGAAGCGGACTGAATGAATGGTTGGCATATCGTCGTACCAGACTGCTATAGATCGTCCCCATGACGATCAGGTCACTGCAGCAGGAGCTGGCCGAGTTCGCGGCCGAGCGGGACTGGGAGCAGTTCCACACCCCCAAGAACCTCGCCATGGCGCTCAGCGGCGAGGCCGGCGAACTCCTCGAACTGTTCCAATGGCTGACGCCCGAGGAATCGTCCGCCGTCATGGCCGACCCCGCCCGCGCCCAGCGCGTCCGGGAGGAACTCTCCGACGTCCTCGCCTACCTGCTACGGCTCGCGGACGTCCTCGGCATCGACCCCGAGCAGGCACTCACCGAGAAGATCGCGGCCAACCGCGCCAAGTACCCGGTCCACCTCGCCCGAGGACGGGCCGACAAGTACACCGAACTGGGGGGCTGACCGCCACATGCTCATCGTGCTGCAGCCGGCGGCCAGGTCGGACAAGGACGTCAACGAGCACTACCTGGACACCATCTCCTCCCCGGTCGTCTTTGATGAGCACGCGGACCTGCTCGCGCCCGACGTCCGCGAGCGCCTGGACCGCCTGTTCCCCGACGGATCAGCCCAGATGTGGGGCGTCGTACCCGGCAAGAGGAACGTCAACGTCTCCCGGGTCGAGAAGATGAACCCGGGCGACTTCGCGCTCTTCAGCGGCGACAAGAGGATCTACTTCGGCGGCACCATCGCCCTGATGTGGCGCGACGAGGCACTGGCCGAACGCCTCTGGGGCCGCAACCACAACGACCAGACCTGGGAGTACATGTACGCCCTGTCCGGCACCCAGGGCTTCGACATCACCGTCGAAGAGGTCCGCCGGCTCCTCAGCTGGAACCCCAACCGGAACATCATGGGGATATCCGTCCTGGACCAGGACCAGAGCGACACCCTCCAGGCCTACCTCACCCTCGAGGCCTCCACCGCGGACACCGCCACCGCACCGACCCCGGACGCCCAGGCCGACGCCAACGCCGCCACCGCATTCGACGGCGAACTCGAACGCACCGCGACGCGCGCCTACCGGGGAGAACAGGCCGCACTCAAGCGCCACCTCCTGCCCGGCCCCACCGGTCAGTGCGCCCTGTGCGGCCGCACCCTGCCGGCCGGCTTCCTCATAGCCGCCCACATCAAGAAGCGCGCCGTCTGCACCGACGACGAGAAGCGCGACTTCGAGAACATCGCCATGCTCGCCTGCAGCCTCGGCTGCGACAGCCTCTACGAACGCGGCTACATCACCGTCACCGAAACCGGCCATATCCAGGTCAGCCCGCTCGCCCACGCCATGCCCGGCGTCCACGAACACATCCAACAACACCTCACCGACCGCACCGTGCCCTGGTGGACCGAGAAACGCGAACCCCACTTCCACTGGCACCGCACCCACACCTTCAAACCCGACCCACCGGCGTAGACGCCCGCGCGCCGCGCGAGCCGGGCCGGTACAACGGCCCGGTTGGAGCCCGGCCGGTGACTGCACCGCCACCCGCCCTGCCAGGGGACATGGGACGATGAGCCAAGCTCCTTGACACCACGACAGCTCACCAAGATCCGGTGTCCCGTCGGCCATCAAGCATGGTCAAGAAACAGCAAAGCCCTCGCAACGCACCAGGTCAGAAAGCCTCCTCCCCGCGCCAGCGGGGGTCAGCCGATGTGGCCTGCGAGGGCGAACGGCCCCATAGGCTCCTCCCCGCGCCAGCGGGGGTCAGCCGTAGGCGACCAGGCTGTCGAAGGTGCACCAGTCCTCCTCCCCGCGCCCGCAGGGGTCAGCTGTTCCTGCGCCGGGTCGATCGCCAGATCCTCCGGTCCTCCCCGCTCCGCGGGGTCAACTGGACGACATCACGTTCGACGGCCAGCACGAGCGGCTGATCGCCGAGTCCGTACCCAGCAGGCGAGTGGCCCGAGAACGTGCACCGCGAGAGCTGGCAACTCGGCTCGGATACGAGGGCCGATGCGGGCAGGACTGCTCTGTCTCGCATCATCTGCGTGATGCCGGCGCGGGCCCCGACCAGATCGATCTCGGTCTCTTCGAGCTTCTCCTGAGTCTTCTCCAGCTCCTTGAGTGCGGCCGATAGACGTTCCTCAAGCTGGTGGTTGGCGGTCAGGAGCCCGTCCATCCTGGCCTTGAGGTCACCTGAGTCGGCTTGCTGAAGCTCTTGGCCGAGGTTGCACCCGAGTACGTCCTTGAGCTTGTCGCGTTCTTCGCACAGGCTGCGGAGCTCCGTGCGGGCGAGTTCGAGGTCGACGGCGAGGCTGGCCGAACTCGCCGACCTTCCTCCGGACGCGCGAGGCCTTGCCGTGCCGCACCTCCAGCGCCGAACCGCCCGTACGCCTTGCTCCTCGGGCTATGCCGCAGTTCCGGCAACTCCAGCATCGAGGTCCCGCGCCGCCGGGTGCGGTACGGGTAGACCTGCCTGATCATCACCGCGTCCCGCCGCACGGCCAGTGCCCCCTTGCGGCAGCGCTTGCGCTTCAGCTCGACCAGGTCGTCGGCGACGTCGAAGAAGGTCTGCAACTCGTCGTATGTCAGCGAGCTCCGCCCGGGCCGGCTTCGTACGCAACGATGTAGGTCGGCGGTGTTCCAGTCGTGGCACGCCTGCACCGGGACCTCCCAGAACGCGTCCTCGCAGGCAGCCACCCAGCCATAGCGACGGTCGCCGACGAACGCGCAGAACATCTGCAGGCCGCCCTACTGCCCGGGCATCGTCGATTGCACCAGCAGGGCGGCGCCCAACAGCTGGTGCGAGATGTACGCCTCGACGCCCTCCGGGATTTACTCCCACGGATACGTTGTCGTGAACGACGCGAACCGCCGCACCAGCCGTCCGGGCATCGACACCCGGGGCTCGGGTCCGCCCAAGCTCGGTCGACGCCCCGCGAGTGTCGATGGGCACCCAGTTCAAGGGTGGGCCGGACTCAAGATCCAGGTCCGCGTCACCGAACCCGCAGGTTGCTGTCGGGAGCCGCTCATCCGGCGTGCAGGATGCGGGTGGGCAGGCGAGCAGGGGGCGCGGTGCGGGCCGGGGACCGCAGCTTTTGGGGCGGTTTCCGCGGACGGAAGCTTGGCATGGAACTGTCGTCCGCAGCCACCCGAATCGGGAGATCCTCCCAACCGCATGGGGCATACCTTCAGCTGCGGACGACACAGAACCGGTAACTCCCCTACATCAGTTGACCGTTGATTGATCATTGGACACCTTCCCGTCATATGACGCAGCGTCAAAAGAGGCGCGCGCCACCAAGGGAGAGAGTGTGTCCATAGCCACGTTCACGAAGCCGGTCACCACCGGCTTCCCCATCAAGCTCCTGGTCGTTCGCGAGGGAGTCATGGCGAACGCCGTCATCGACGGGGAGAACCTGCTCCACTTCGTCAACGACCCGGCGAAGGTCGAGGAGGACGCCAAGCGCGCCACGAAGGCCGGCTACGAGATCGACCCCTACGCCCGCATGCGCGCCGAGGTGCAGCGGCCCATCGGCACTGCGGCCAGCAAGAAGGCGAAGAACGTCGGCGAGTACGCGGACTACATCGCGGCCGGCCTGCGGGGGGACTTCGACAGTGCGTGGTCGGTCCCGCAGATCACCCTCTGGTCGCCGCGCCCGCTGGGGCCGGACGAGAGCGGCACCTGGTACCTGCCGATCCGTGACGGCTTCATTGCCCTCGACGCCGAGACTCAGGTCACGGCACTGCACCGGATCAGGAAGAACCCGGCGGCGTACGGCTTGGAGGACTTCGACTTCGGCGAGATGAAACTCTCCATCGAGATCTTCCACGGCATCAGCGTCATGGCCGCCCGACAGATCTTCCATGACCGCAACCTGAAGGGCGTGCCGGTCGACAAGTCCCTGGCCATGTCCATGGACGGTCGCGACTTCGGCACCACGGTGACGCGCAAGCTGATGGAGTCGCTGAAGGTGCCGTTCGGCGAGGCCACGGTTCCGCTGTCCGGCCTCATCCTCACCGGGAAGCGCCAGGTGTCTGACAAGGCGGCCGAGTGGATGACGATGTCGGTCCTGCGGACTCTCGTCTCCACGGCGATGCTCGGCAAGGCCGGTATCCATGCCGCCTCGACCGGCATCGAGTACGAGGACATTCCCGCCGACAAGAACAACGACCGTCCTGACCAGGCCGTTGTCCAGCGCGAGATCATGGAGACGGTCGGCGCCTTCCTGGTGGAGAACGCCCGGCTCTTCCACACCAAGACCGCCATCACCGCCCCCGCTGTCGTGGCCGGCCTTGGCGCGACCATGAACCGCACCATGTCCTGGTCCACCGACCCGATGCCCGAGGGCATCACGCTGGATGCCCTCCTGGAGACGTCCAGTGGGACCGCGAGGCGAAGTACTGGGGCGGCGTTGCGGCCAAGGTCACGGACAAGGGTGCCGTCAGCTGGGCCGGTGGTGCCCGCGACTCCGGCCACAAGGTCTACGACGCGCTGAACCACCCGGACACCGACACCGGCATGCAGATTCGCGGCCGCTTCTAGCTCGCAGGTGCCGAGCGGCTCCTCCCCACTGCGATTGGGGAGGAGCCGCTCGGCATTCTCGTACGCGGGCCGTTCCTGACAGGCGCGAGATCCGGCGGGCCCGGGTGGGGTCGTCGGCAGAAGTCCCCTCCGTCGGCCCGTGCGACTCAGGACTGCCGGAAGCAGTGCGTGGGTCGTGCCCGTATGATCCTGGCGGCTGTCACGTCGATGGATGGGGGATGACGTACATCATGGGGATCTCGGATCAGTCCGCCGCTTCGGATGTCGATGACGCCGGTGGGTCGCGGCGTCGCCCGAGCCGGCGGGCGTTGCTGACGGGAGGGGCCGCGCTCGCGGTGGCCGGCGGCGCCGGGTGGGTGCTGTCGCGGCGGCGCGGCGGGAAGCCGGAGGCGGCCGTCCCGACCGATCCACCGAGGCCGCTGCGGGATTCGCCGACGCCGATGGTGCCCAACCCGGACTCCGGTGCGCCGAAACCGCTCTGGTCGTTCACACCGGACGAAGCCCTCGTGCCCACCTCGATGCTGGTCTCGAACGGGACGCTCTTCACGTTGGGTTCTCATCTGACCGCGGTCGACACCGCGACCGGCACGGTGAAGTGGGCCGGCAAGGGCGTCAACACGCTGTACACGGCCGCCGGAGCCGGGCACGTGTTCGTCGGCTCGTTCCAGGGCGCCACCGGGTACGACGCGGCCACCGGCGCGGAGACGTGGAACACCGTCAACCGCGAGAACAACGCCGACGACCTCTCCAACGTCTACGCGCTCCGTGCCGACGACAAGGTGCTCTACGCGCTCGCCAACGCCAAACCGTACGGGGCCACCACAGCACCGGCGCCGGTCGTACTGGCCTACTCGATCGACACGCACGAGAAGCTCTGGTCCGTACCGATGGAGGTGGGGGAGCGAGCGCAGTACCTCGACAACGCGGCCGTGGGCGGCAATCTCTACTACACCAACGGCAGGTGCGACCTGGTTGCCCGAAGCGGCCAGGACGGTCGGCAGCTGTGGCTCGTCGAGACCGGTGCCACCGACACGATCCCGCCCGCCGTGGCGGACGGCCAGGCCTACTGCCTTGCGGGCAGGAACGCCCTGCGGGCGGTCAGTCTGGCCGACGGCAGACGGCTGTGGGAGGTCGAGCTCGTCGACGGCGCGACCGGGGCGTTCCCGCCGGTGACGGCCGCGAACGGCGTGGTCTACGGCGGGAACGGGACGGCGGCGGTCTGTGCCTGGGACGCGCGGACCGGACGGCAGCTCTGGACCTGCCCGGTGCCCTTCCGACCGTCCGAGACCGAGCCCGTGCTCGTCCAGGACACCCTCTTCGTGGCCGGCCAGGGCATCGAGGGCGTCCACGCGGTGGACGTGAAGACGGGCCGCCTGCGGTGGACCTTCGCCGTGAACACCTACCCGGTGACCACCGAGAACCGGAAGTGGACCCTGGCCACCGACGGCCAACGGCTGCTCGCGAAGCTGGGCTCGACCGTTTTCGCTCTGCCGCCGGAATAACGGCGGCCCGGCCGGGCCGAGCGCGTACAACCGCCCTGCCGAACCCTTCGGCCTCCCGGCCGAACCGCCGAGACGCCGGTCCGTCGAAGGACTCCCGCCTCCGGCTGAAGCAGCTCTTCGGCACGATCGCCGACGGGTCGCAGCGCCTGGCAACGCGGGCCCCGGGGTCAGAACAGGGAGTTCTGCTCCGCCTGTGAACCTGCCGGGGTGAGGCGCTTGGGCTGCAGCCCGGCGGCCATGTCCAATTCGAGCAGGGTGCGCCACCGGCCGGAAGCACACCCCTCGGTGAGCAGCCGGCCGAGGACCTGGCGGGTCGCCTCGACGTCCGGCATGGCCCGGTGCCGGTCCGGGGGCTTGGGGATGTCGTAGTGGCCGAGCAGGTTGTCGAGCCGGTAGGAGCCGAGCCCGGGCAGGACGTGCTTGGCCATGCGCACCGTGTCGAGCAGCGGCGTGCCGGCCAGGACGGGGCAGTGATCACCCTGGTGAGCGATCAGCCCGGCTTCGGTGGGCGCGTGGTGGGCCACCAGCCGGTACGGCGGCGCACTCAGGTGTGCATCGAGTCGGGCCATCACCGCGGAGGCCGGGGCCGCGGTGGCGAGCATCGCGGCGGTGAGTCCAGTCTGCGCGGTGTCCATCGGGGTGACGGGGACGTCGGCGGGCGGCCGGATCAGCTCCTCGAACCGGCCGATCTCCACCAGTCGGCCGCCATCGGCGCGCAGGGCGAGAGCGGCGACCTCGACCGGCTCGGCAGCCCGCCCGGTGGGGGTGAGCGCCTCGAAGTCGATCACGACGAAGGTCGTGTCCAGGAAGCGCGGGTCCTGCATCAACCGGTCCACGCGGCGGCCTCCCGTCGGATCGTCAGCGCCCACTGCCGGACGGCGTGTCGTGCTCGGTGAACGGGGCGGCCGGCAGGGCGTCCACCGTAGCGTGCGCGCGGGAAAGAGGCCGTACTCAGCAGGCGCGCCCGCGCGTTAACTGCCATGAACTCGATCCGAACCGCCCTTGACGCCAAACGGTACGTCAGACCGGGGACGTACCGGCAGGCCAGCCAGGGGGTGGTGCTGCCGGTGTCGTGGTCGACCACGGGCACCACGTGGTAGCCCTGCACGGTACGGGCCGCGCGGACCTCCTGCTGGAACCGGCGCCGGAACCCCCGCGCCCCGGGCGAACTCCTCGCGGATCACCTTCAGGGCAATCGGCTGGCCGCCGCGCGTCCGGGATAGGAAGACGGTCCCCATGCCACCTTCGCCGATCCGACGCAGCAGCGGGTAGCCAGCGACGTCATCCGAATCCCCCGGCCGCAACGGCGTCATACCCTCCTGGTTCTGACTCGTCATCACTGCGCCCGTTCCCCAGTATCGTCGGATAGCCGTCAGTAGCCGCACGATGCTACCCAGCCGGTGTCGGGCGCGAAGACACTCCGGATTCGGCACACTGCAACGTTCGAAGTAACAGGCTCTCCGCGCAGGCGGTCCCAACCACCCACGCGACACGGGCAGGTGGGATGCTTCTCAGGTTCTTTGACACCTCAACAGCTCACATGCGACGTTGAGACCTTCGAACAGCGGCGCACCAAGCTTTGCAAAGAAATGACAAAGCCGCCGCATCGTCCCAGGTCGCGAAGGGTCCTCCCCGCACCCGCGGGGGTCAGCCGGCACGACGGTCGGCTACCACTCCGCCTTCGCTGTCCTCCCCGCACCCGCGGGGGTCAGCCGTGACGATACCTTAGCCCTCCCTCCGCCGTTATGTCCTCCCCGCACCCGCGGGGGTCAGCCGGTTCCTTGACTCCAAGTCAGCCGTGCCCCACGGTCCTCCCCGCACCCGCGGGGGTCAGCCGTCGAGCAGCGGGCGCTGTTCGATCCGGCGGACGTCCTCCCCGCACCCGCGGGGGTCAGCCGTCACCGGGGACGACTTCGGCCCTTCCTGGCCGGTCCTCCCCGCACCCGCGGGGGTCAGCCGCCCGAGCCGCTCGTCCGGCCGACGGTCGCCCGTCCTCCCCGCACCCGCGGGGGTCAGCCGCCCCACACCGACAGACCTGCCGCCCAGCCCCGGTCCTCCCCGCACCCGCGGGGGTCAGCCGTCCGCCCTTGGCGTTCTTGCGGGCCTCGATGCGTCCTCCCCGCACCCGCGGGGGTCAGCCGCCCGTCGACCTCGGCCCGTCCGTGGACGGCACGTCCTCCCCGCACCCGCGGGGGTCAGCCGGATGCGCGCACCCTCGCCCGCGTCGAGGTCCTGTCCTCCCCGCACCCGCGGGGGTCAGCCGGCGGCCCAGCAGGTCCCTTTCTCGCTGCTCGCCGTCCTCCCCGCACCCGCGGGGGTCAGCCGTAGGGGAGGAGGGGAGATGCCGTACAGCGGCAGTCCTCCCCGCACCCGCGGGGGTCAGCCGTGGCCGGCCGCGACGTGGCCGAGTTGGGTGAGGTCCTCCCCGCACCCGCGGGGGTCAGCCGTGGTCCAAGGGGCAGGGCTACCGCATGGTCAAGTCCTCCCCGCACCCGCGGGGGTCAGCCGTACGCCGCAATCTCGGCATATCCGGCCATCGGGTCCTCCCCGCACCCGCGGGGGTCAGCCGCGCGTGACCGAGAACGAGCCCATCGTGCTGGAGTCCTCCCCGCACCCGCGGGGGTCAGCCGAATGGGTGGCACCCGCACTTGCACGTGATTGTGTCCTCCCCGCACCCGCGGGGGTCAGCCGCCTCTGGCCGGGCGCCAACCGCCCCTGCTCTAGTCCTCCCCGCACCCGCGGGGGTCAGCCGCGACTGGAGACGGTGAAGGACGCCGAGGACCTGTCCTCCCCGCACCCGCGGGGGTCAGCCGTGGCGGTCGAGACGATCACCGCTGCCTGGGCGGTCCTCCCCGCACCCGCGGGGGTCAGCCGTAGTCGCTCAGCCGGTCCGGATCGCAGGTAAAGTCCTCCCCGCACCCGCGGGGGTCAGCCCCCCATTCACGCAGCTCGCGGTACCGAGGTCCCGTCCTCCCCGCACCCGCGGGGGTCAGCCGTCGGGCCCTTCGCCGTCGCACGACCTGCCTCTGCCCTCCCCGCACCCGCGGGGGTCAGCCGGGGAGCGTCCCGGTGGCGCTGGTGATGAAGGCGTCCTCCCCGCACCCGCGGGGGTCAGCCGGAGACGCAGCTCTCGTTCCGCCTCACGCAGGCGTCCTCCCCGCACCCGCGGGGGTCAGCCGGCGGCGGGCAACGAGCTGGCCCGCCTCGACATGTCCTCCCCGCACCCGCGGGGGTCAGCCGTGATTCGGCCGCGTCGAGATCACCGACGGCCGGTCCTCCCCGCACCCGCGGGGGTCAGCCGCGCGCGTGCCGCAGCAGGTCTTCGGCGCCGGCGTCCTCCCCGCACCCGCGGGGGTCAGCCGATCATCTCCCATTCCCTCCCAGTGGATCTTGCGTCCTCCCCGCACCCGCGGGGGTCAGCCGGTGCAGGACGGGAAGTCGGGTCCGTCGGACGTGTCCTCCCCGCACCCGCAGGGGTCAGCCGTGGCTGAGCATCACGTTCAACGAGACCGCCATGTCCTCCCCGCACCCGCGGGGGTCAGCCGCTCGACACCGTCTACTACACGGTCCGCCCGACGTCCTCCCCGCACCCGCGGGGGTCAGCCGACGGTTCAGACGACGGTCGGTTTTCTAGATGATCTATTCCAAGGGGTCAGTGATCATAGGCGATCAGTGAGCGTAGGACGGTTTGTCCGGTGGCGTCGTTGTGCCAGATCGCGGCGGTCAGCGCGAGGATGCGTTGCATGACGCGGGCTATGACACCTCCGGGCGTGCGCCCTCGGTGCCGTTCGAGGTCAAGCTGTCCCTTGAAGGTCTCGTTGATCGATTCGATGACCTGTCGCAGCGGCTTGAACAGGGCTGCGCCAGGCCGTTCCCGTTCACCTTTACGGGCAGGCCGCAGCAACTGGACTCCATGCTCGGACAGTTCGTGTTCGAAACCACGGCCGAAGTAGTTCTTGTCGCCGATGAGAGTCTGTCGGGGGCGCTCTCGCAGAAGCTCGCGTTCGGCTGCCAGGAGGTCAAGGAGGGTCTCGCGTTCGTCGGCCTTGGCCCCGGTCAGGGCGAAGGCGATGGGCAGGCCCTGAAGGGTGCAGACCAGGTGCAGGCGCAGGCCCCAGAAGAAGCGGCTGTGGCTGGCGCAGTAGCCGTATTCGGCCCAACCTGCCAGGTCGGAGCGTTTGACGGTCTCGCGGGAGCGGCCGCATTCCACCGGGGTGGAGTCCACGACCCATACGTCGTCGCTCCACACCGAGGTGGTGGTGGCCAGGATCCGGTTGACGCTTCGCATCAGACCGGCGGCCTTGCGCAGCCGCTTGTTGTAGCCGGGCTGCTGGGGCAGGTAGGGGAAGAGGTGGCGCAGGTGGGCACGGGCATGGCGGAGCCATTTGGCCTCGGAGGTGTAGCCGAGTATGGCCTGCATCGTGGCGAGGGTGACCAGTTCGGCATCGCTCAGGCGGGGCGTAATGCCGGTCGGCGGGCGCCACGGCGCCAGGTCGGGATGCTCCTTCAGCATGTCGTCGGTCGTCGCATAGAGTGCTGTCGCGAGGGTGTCCACGTCGTTCGTCACAAAACGATCTTGGACACCCTCGTTCTCGTCTCCGCAGGCACCCCTTGGACCACACCACCAGGTGGAACCAGTGTCATACCCGCATCTGCTCACCCCCGCGGACAAGCTCGCCGACGCGAAGAAGCTGTTGAGCCTCCCGCGTATCGTCGTGATCTGCGGCTCCACCCGCTTCATGACCGAGATGAACGAGGCCGATCTGCGGGAGACCAAAGCCGGAAAGATTGTCGTCAAACCGGGCTGTGACATGAAGTCGCCGCACGAACTTTGGTCCGATCCTGTCGAGGCCGAGGCGCTGAAGGTTCGACTCGACGATCTGCACCGGGCGAAGATCCGGCTCGCTGATGAGGTGCTCGTAGTCGGCGACTACATCGGAGACAGCACCCGAGCCGAAATCGCCTACGCCCGGTCGCTGGGCAAGCCCGTGCGGTTCACGCACCCCGAAGTCGACCCTGACGCCTGACCGCCCGCTGCCACCTCGACAACCAGGGTCGGCAGCCCGCCGCCTGACCGTCTCGCGGTGGCTTCGGCCGCCGCCCACCCCACACCCTCCGCAGGCATCCCTTGGAATTGATCATCTAGACGAGTAAGTCCGATGTGATCAGTGGTCGTAGGCGATCAGAGACCGGGTGACTGGTGCACCGATGCGGTTGTTGTGCCAGATGCCGGTTGCCAGGGCGAGGATTCGCTGGGCGACCCGGACCGCGACGCCTTCGAAAGTCCGTCCGCCGTGTTGTTCCAGGTCGAGCTGGCCTTTGAGGGTGTCGTTGACCGACTCGATCAGCTGGCGGACCTTCTTGAGCAGCGGCTCGCCGCTTCTGCGGCCCTCGCGTTTGAACGAGGGCCGCAGAAGGTCGATGCCCATATCGGCGAGCTCGCGCTCGAACGCCTTCGAGGCGAACCCCTTGTCGGAGATCAGCAGGATGCCCGTCCGCTCGGCGACAAGTTCGGCGTCGACTTCAAGCGTCGCGGCCAAGACTTCGCGCTCGTCGAGCTTCGGGGTGGCCAGTGCCCACAGGATCGGCATACCCGTTGGCGTGCAGACCAGGTACAGGCACAGCGTCCCGCTCAACGCCCGGATCGGCCTGCTCGGCCGTCTGCCGGGCAAGCTCCGCGATCCGGATACCGGTCCGGTACTGGCCGGCACGCAGGTAGGCCAGCGCCCGGCTGTACTGCCTGATCGCCCCGGTCACGGCGTCGGACGCCCGCTCCGCCGCCCATCCCATGCGGTCGAGGGAGATCGACGCGAGGTCCTGGAATCCGAGCTTACTCGCGAGGTCGTAGCCGGAGCGGTACTGCACGGCGAGGGCCTGCCACAGACGCCGATCACCGCTGCTGTGCGCCGCGGTCGTGGTCTCGGTGATCAGGCCGGGCAGCTCGGCCGCCGCGCTGCGCAGATCCGACGCCCGGATCAGGCCGCAGACCCGGTCGGTGTGCGCGACGAGTTCCTCAGCCGGGCGCGGTGCCACGTCCGGGTCGGCTCCCAGGTCGAAGATGTCCAGGGACTCCCGGATCGGCTGGATCAGCCCGTCCAGCTGGTCGCGCCGCAACTCCTCGATGTACGGGCGCCCTTCGAGATCGGCCGTGGGCACGGACAAGGCCCTGGCGATGGAGGCGAGGACAGCCGGGCTGGCCTGCCGCTTGCCCCGCTCGATCTGAGCCATGTGGGATGCCGAGATCCGTGCCTTCAGGGCGAGTTCGGTCTGGGTCATGTGTCGGAGTTTGCGGGTCTGCTTGATCCGCTTGCCTACGGTGTCAGGCGTGAAGTCGGTCACGGCGCGTCCCTTGAGGAGTTTCGGCCTGATGATCCGACGGTAGCGCCAAGTAGTCAGGTGCATCACCGAATTCGGCAGGGTTTGCCGCCGGCCGTCCCCACAGGGTTCGATGACTGCCATGCCCACCACGCGCCCGGTTCTGTATCTCTTCGGCTCCGCTGCCCCGCCAGTCCTGAACATGGCGCAGGTCGTGCGCCACGCCCAGTTCAGGGGATGGGAGGTCTCGCTCGGGCTCACCCCGACTGCGGAGAGCTGGCTCCAGGACGAGCTCCCCAAGCTGAGGCGTCTGACCGGCCATCCGGTGAAGTCCGTGTACCGTCGGCCAGGCGACCCGGACGTACTCCCGCCCGCCGACGCGGTCCTCTTCGCGCCCGCCACGATGAACAGCATCAACAGCCTGGCCCTCGGCATCACGACCTCCTGGGTCATAGGGTTCGCGGCCGAGGCGATCGGCAAGGGAATCCCGCTGACGGTGATGCCGTGCACGAACACGGCGCTGACCGGCCACCCCCAGTTCCCCCGGAGCGTCGCCACGCTGCGCGAAGCCGGCGTGCGCGTGCTGCTCGGCGAAGGAGGCTTCGTCCCGAACGCTCCCGGCCAGGGGCAACCGGAGGCCTACCCGTGGGAGGCCGCACTCGCGGCTGCTGAAGAGTCTGTCCGGCAGTGACTCACACAATGCGGAACCTGGAGTGGTCATCGACATGGTCACTGCTTCCCCATGCCTTCGAGCGGGATGTTCGGGACGGACGGTGGCCGGCCGCTCGAATGGTTGAGCGCGGAAAGGGCCGTCAAGGCCCGGGTCCGGCGGCAGCCGGACTTCCGTGATCGGCGCAGTGACGCCCACTCGGTACGGTGTGCAGCCGACGACGGCGACCGGCCCGGGCGGCGGAAGCGGCACGGATCGTCAGACCGCCGGGGCGAATGCAGCTGGGGTGCGCAACGGCAGCGGTCGAACCGTGTCCACCGGAATCAGGCTACTGCTGTCGATGTCAGCGGCGGGTACTAACGTCCAGAGTATGGGCTTCACCAGCGTTTGGGCGATCACCAGCCACTCGGATTCCTTTATCTCCGACCTGTCTCCCCGGTTACTACCCGCTATGGAGGCAGACCGGTCCCAGCCCCGTACTCAAGAGCGATGGGAACGCTGGCTGCAGGCTCCTCTGCCCGACTACCGGACCTGGTACAGGAGTTCAGGGTCCACGCTGGCCGACAATGCCGCAGTGGAATCGTTCCGGGAGCTCACCGCCCCAGGGCTCAACGTTGACGATATGTGCTGGGGAGAGGCCGATCCGGACTTCTGTGTCATCGACGATGTGTGGACGAATCATCCAGGAGACGGCCTTTTCGCCTCGGCCAATTCCAAGGAGTACGCAATCGCGTCGCTGTTCCATGCCATCGGCCCGGCCCGCGCTTCCCTCATTCCGGGCTGGTGCGGCAACTTCCTCCTCACCTCCGCCCAGGTCCGCCAGACCTTGCCGCGCGTGGAGCGAGCCCTCACCTTCACCGAGGCTGAACGTTCTGCGGCGGATGCTCAGGACTGGCTGCACTACTCGCCCCGAGAGGAGTCTGTCCTTGACGGCCCGCTGCGGCTGTGGCGCGCCGCGGCCGAGATCGGGCTCGGCTTGTGCGGCGTGGCGGTACACGTTTCCTGACTCCCTTGGCCCAACTAGGCTTCCTGGCGGGGGTCTTACGCTCACGCTCTTGGCTTCCCGCTGGTCGGGCTGACGGGCGGCCTTGCTGACCGAGCTTTCGGATATGCGTCCGTGGGCCGGTCTTCGCGCCTCGCCCGCAGAGGTCGAGCAGGTCGTCTTGTCAGCCGCCAGTCCGCAGATCACGCAGGCCTTCCTCGAAGGCCGGGAGTGCGTAGTGCTCGGTGCCGTGCCCTGGCATCTCGAGCTTCTTGAGCTGTCCGCCGACGATGTGGGAGACCAGCGGTACCGGGAGTGCGTCAGGCCATAGGCCGGTGCGCTTGCCCTCCGTGAGCACCCGGCGGAATGCGCCGGTGGATCCCCTCAGGCTTCGGCCGCTTGCTTTCAACTCCTCTGCGGCGCACTCGCCTTCGCCTTCGAGGACCTGGAGGAGGATCTGCTGTGCGCGGGGCGGCAGGCGGTCGAAGTACGAGCGGGCGCGTTCGGGGGTCCAGCGGTCGTCGGGCTCCGCAGTCACGACGGCGGCCGGCATGGCGGCGAGGGCGAGCAGCTTCTCGAGTGCCTCAGGGGTCGGATTCTCTACGGTGATCGTGATCTTCATGGCGGACAGCCTCGCAGCTCAGATGCCTGAACACAAATAAGCACGACAAACACGCCAGAGACGAGAGGAGCCGCTTCGAGCGCTTCTTATGTATCAACTTCTGTATTGCATCCTCTAACTGGATTTAGAGGACGCAACACAGGACCTGGTACAGATAGGCTGTCCCGGACGGATCATCAGCCCGCCACACCGAATGGAGAGCGCCTGTGGACGCGGACGCGGAGAACCTGCCTGCTCTGGTGGAGCGCGCCACCAAGGTGGTGATCGGCGAGCTGGTGGACGACAGTCACGTCCTCGTGCCGTTCGCGCTCGACGGGGTCGACCCGAACGAGACGCTGACCGAGGACGCAGCCGACGACCTCGCCTCCGCCCGGCCGGCACGCACCAGTCAGACCTACGCCGAACAGTGGCGCTACTTCGCCCGCTGGTGCACCGACAACGGCCGCCACCCGGGGCCGCGCACCAGCGAGGCGAACATGGTCTCCTACATCTCCCACCTACGCCGCCTCGGCGGACGCGACGGCACGGGCGCGCCCGTCAGTTCCCTACGCCTGGCGATGGCCGCGATCCGAGACGCCAACGCCCGGGCGGGGTACGAGAGCTGGCCCCCGAAGAAGGCGACCGCCGAACTGATCCGCAAGCAGGCCGCCGACCACGCCCGCACCCGCCGCACCCCGAAATCGAGCCCACCCGTCGACGCCGCCCGCATCGCCCACCTCCAACAGGGCACGACCGCCGACATCCCACTCGCCCGCTGGCGCGACCTGACGATCCTGCACCTCGGCTATCGAACCCGGGCCCGCCGCTCCGAACAGGCGGCCTACCGAATCGACTCCATCGTCTTCGAATACCCGGAAGACGGCACTGAACAGATGGTCGTCGGCAAGCGCACTAGCAAGAACGACCACTGGTCCACCGGCCGCGAGTACGTCATCCGCGACCCGGTGGCGGTCACCGTCGTGCGCACCTACATGTCATTGCTCGCCGAACTCGGCCAAGCAGAGCCGCAATTGCCGCTGCTGCGCGGCATCACCCGGTGGGGCCGGCTCATGCCCGTCCCCGCCTCCGGAACCGGCATGACCGGCCACGCGGTGAACCGCGCCTTCAAACGCATGGTCACCCGCACTCCCGGCTTCGATGCCAAGAACGCCACCAGCCACGGCCTGCGCGCCGGCGTCCCCGCCGACCTCGCCGCCCAGGGCTACAGCGCGGCGGAGATCCTGGTCATCACCGAGGACTGGAAGTCCACCACCATGGTCGAGAAGTACGCCAAGGCCGGCCTCCGCCGCGCAGGCAAGGACAACCTCGGCCGAGCCCAACAGGCCCTCGACGCCCTGGTCGTCCCGCCGCCCCACCGTGACAGATAGGACAGGCAGAACCAGTTGCCCAAGTCGGCGTCTATGTAATTCGAACTATTCTCGGGCAACCAGTCACACGGTGTCGAGAAGGCGGTACGAGGCTGAGTGGTTTCACAGCCTCCAATGATGACTTGACGTGGTCGATGATGGGAACGCTACTTCACCTGTCGATCGTCTCTCGCATCACGCCCCTGCCCCCTGACGTGCTGGATCGGCGATGATCATGACCGTGCGGTCGTCCTCATCACCCCTGGGAAGGTTGGCAACACCAGGACAGCAGGCCATGGACACTGCCCTACTGACTTCGGCGTGTCAGGGTGAGGTTGGAATGTCGAGAGTCAGACCGGTGCCGGCTATGAAGCCGTCGAGGGTGTCGGGTCGGTACTGCAGGCGTTTGAGCCGGTTGCGTACGAGGTCTCGAGGCGGTCGAGGGCGACCACGGCGAGGTTGGCCAGGCTGCGGCGCTTGCCTCTGCCCGCCGGGTGGGTGCGCAGGCGGTGGCACAGCCGGGTGCGGGAGCCGGGCCGCATGGCGATCAGCCCCGCCACCGACAGCCGTCCCGAACGGCGGCCGCTGACCGTCACGACAGGTGTGCGTCCGCGACGTCCCCAGGTGCGTCCTCTGGGCGGACGGCGGGTGAAGCCTGCCTCGTCCTCGAAGCAGATGTAGCCCCCGCAGGCCGCCCGGGCGCTTTCACCTCCGCCCAGGTCGCCTCCTTCCACGCGGTGACGGCCTGCTCGTCCCGCTCGGCGACCCGCCGTGCGGGGACCTGCGGGCTGAAGCCGAGCCGGCGCATCAGCCTCGTGGCGCCCGAGACGCTGTAGGAGACGTGGAACTTCCGGCCGATCAGCGTGGCCACCCGCGCCGCGGTCCACATCTGGTCCTCCACCCAGCCGTGCGCGGCCGGACCCTTCTCCAGATACCCGGCGAGTTTCTCCAGACAGCGCGGCGACAGACGGCACCGCGACCCACCCGAGCCGCGAGAGGCCAGAGCCTGCACACCGCCATCCCGCCACAACTCATGCCACTGGTGAGCCGACTTCGGGCTCACCCGCAGACGCCGTGCCACTTCCGACGGCTCGATCCTCTGCTCGAACAGCTCGGCCGCCTGCATCCGCACCGACTCCCGGCGCAGCCGTCCCTCAGCGGTCAGTCCGCCCCCATCCGCATATCTCACACGCCACCGAATACAGCCACCACACCAAGCCCATCAGGGACTTCGGGAAAATTCACCCCGACGAGCCGAAGTCAGTAAGGCGCAGTCACCGCCAACCCGGCGAACGTTGCCAGTCAGAGCACTAGCGAGATGCCCGGTGTGAGAGTTTCTGCCGAGGATCCTCCTGGCGCATTTGTCGGGTTACGAGCAGCTGGCGCACCATCTGCTGCAAGGACACCACAGCTGTCACCGGCGGAAGGCCCGTGACCACGGCCTCAGGCATTGTGCTGGGCGTGTCGACGATACACAGGAAACTGGCTATACCTGCGAACACCAGGATGACCGTCCAGGAATTCGCCGCCTTTCGTCCTCCCAGAGCGGCCCGCAGAACGGAGAGGGAAGCGGCCATCCACGGCCCGTAGACGACGGCCGGCCAGTACTGGGACAGACCCCTCGGCAGCTGGGAAAGGGCCATGTCCTGCAGAGGGTGATAGGAGATTATCCATCCGAGGATGCACACCACAGTGACGATCGTTGCAGTCAGGAATCCGATGACGGATCCCATGATGTCGGACCGGCGGCGCGCCGGGCGTGCGTGACGCTCCCGGCGGTTAGCGACTAACTGGGGGCGGAAGCCCATGGCCTGCAGGCCGGCTTCCTCTTCGAGCGCTTCCGCATCCGAAGGGTATGACTGCAGGCCTGGATCGGCCCAGCCATTGACGACCGGATAGGACAGGTCGGCGGCCAGCTGCCCGGTGGGCGGCCAGAGGGCGTGGTTGTGTATCACTTCGTCATCGGGGATGAATCCAGCTGCGTAGTAGGGGTTGAAAGCGGTGTTCGTTGACTCGTGCAAAGCAACCCTCCTGTTCGCGTCATCATGGATCTCGACTGGCGGTCTCAATCAGTCGTTCTCTGATCGATACAGCCGCATCGAGAATTCAAACTCGAGCCGACGCAGGATGCGGAAGAGTTCGGCCAGCTGGCGTGAGCAATGCGTCAGCACCACGCGTTCGCCATTCTTTACGAGATAACCACCTTCGAGATCACCCACGGCATTCCTCCGGCCTGGAACGAATAGCCAGTTATCACCGGCACTACAGATCCTGTCTCGCTCCAGCAGCAATGGAACAGGCGGCTTGGCTGTTGGACTCATGCCCCGACAACGATGGGCTAATCACCGAGAAATGTACGGCATCCGGGTGTCCTGAAATATGCTCACGCCGCCCGCGCTCAGAGCTTTTACTCAGGTCACCGAGCTCCTCGCCCGAGCGTGCAGCGGTCCTGCGACTGGCCTTGGAGGGGAGCGATCGAAGCGAGCGTTACCTTCTCCGCTCGCTCGGCTTCCCCACTTTCCAGGCACGGTGGCCGCGAAGGGGGCCAGATACTCTGCGATTCTCCCCAACATGACGCGCCGGCGCGCGGAGCCGCAGGTGGCCAGACTTCGGGCGGACGCACCGTTGCGCCCCTTGCCCGTTCAGCCGGCCGGTTGACGGACGCTCAGGTTGTCTGAGCGGTACGTCAGTTGTGTGTCTCATTTGGGTGACCAGCGACAGGACCGTTTGATGCCGCGCTATGGCCGTCGACATGAGCCGTGGTGGCGATCGACGCAACTGCACCCCACTTGGTGATCAACTGGCAGCCTCCGTGTCGACCCGTGGATGACTGGTGGCGGCGTCCCATCGCGACCGCGGAATCTTCGGCAGACCGTGGGTTTCGACCGTCCCGCCCGAAACCTTCCCCGGCGACGGGAACGGGAGCGTTCGAGCCGTCCGCCGGTCGACTCGAACGAACTTTCCCGCAAGCAGTTGCAGTGGCCCCGGAGATGAGTCGTGTACGAGAGTATTCACACTCTGTTATGAAGCGGGTACTCTTGGTCAAGCCATGGCCCAGTCATGGATCAGCCGCCCGGACTCTGGCAGGTCCGGACGGCTCCAGGGGCAGTCGGCGCGACATCGCTGTTCCAGATCACCCCTCAGGCATCTGGACTCGAAACCGCGCCTGGCAGAAGCGACCGCTCATGATCGCTTCTCACTGTTCGTTCGGCCTTCTTCAACCACCCTGCTCCCCTACGGGGAGGTCTTGACATGACCTAGCAGCAACGAGACGGCTCCGTCCGCACCACCGGACCTTCACCGTCTTTGCGCCAAGTACATGCCTCGGCATCTGAACGCTTTGCTTCCGCCGTCACTGAGCGCATGCCCGAGTCGGCGACGGAATCCACCACTGCCTCGGCCCATCTGCACACCTGGGATCCTGCGAGAACCTGTGTCCTGACGGGCCGCTGCCTCCTCACACGTCCGTAAGTAGGCAATGCCATTTTGCATCACCGAATCAAAATCTGCCAGCTCGCCCCTGCCCGTGTCCTGGGTCGTCGCTCCATCCGTCTAGGAGGAGGGCACAGAGTCCTCAATGAGCGAAACCTCCAAGGACCTCCCCAAGCAGGCTCTCGAGCACGAGTGATCAACGCTCAAATGGAGCCGACCGCGGAAAAAGTCGCCTCGACGACTTCGGGACGGTCGGTGCATCGCTCCTCGACCAATCCGGGTGTCGATGGGCGGTCGGCCGGGCCGGCCAGGGAAGTGAGCGAGCATCGGGCTTTCGGCGGTGCTCCGTGAGTCCGCGATACTCGGGCGCCATGCCCACGAAACCGGCCGGGGGTCCCGGGCCTGCTCACGGGCACGCGCGTGCGACCGAGCAAGTTCGCCTGCCCGCTACCCGGTTCCCAGCGGCGTGGCTCAGTGACAGGGACTTGACCGGTGACCTGATCCGGGTCGTGACGCTGGTACAGGACTACGGCTGGAAGTCAGGATTGTGCTTCGCCGCTGACGAGACGATCGGGAGACAGCTGGGGCTGTCCCGGGGCGGTGTGAACCGCCTAATCGCCAAGGCAAAGGCCAAGAATCTGGTTCGCGCGTCTCGAAATCCTGCCACCCGAACCATGAACCGGCGTGTTCGCCCACTGGCCAACGATGAGCTGGCCGTGTGCGTCGGCTCATATGCTCGGGCGCATCTGGCGGGTACTCGGTTCAAGGTTTATGCGTTGCTCTCCCTACGGCAGCAGTTCACCGAATCGACTCCCGTCGCGCGAATCGCACGCGAGTGCCAGATAAAGGAGGACACGGCCCGCGAAGCGGTGGCCGAACTCCTGGTCCAGGGCTGGGTGAGCAGAGGACAGAGTGAGAAGAGGGGATACAGATACGTCGTCCACCCCATGCCCGTCCGCGTACCGAGTGGGCCGAGCGAGTCTCTCCCGAACGGGCCCGTTCCCGCGCTGCGATCCGCGGACGGGCCCGCAGGCGGCGGTGTCGAGGTCTTCGGCTCCGGACCGGATTCCCTTCGCGGCGCCTCGCTCGGCGTGTGCCGGGAAGCTCCCGGTTCGGCGACAGCCGGCTCCCCCAGTCCGGTGACACTGAGCCCCCCCGATCCGGTGACAGAAACACGATCCCCCCAACATGACGTGCTGAACATGTCGGCCGTCGTGGGTGGTTGTTCGTCCCGCGAACCGGAAACCGCGCGCCCCCGCGCGCGAGGACGCGCGGCGGGAGCCACGGGGGGCGGAGCAAGCCCGGCAGGGCACGGCACAGGGCAAGCCGACCAGAAGATGATCCAGTCGATGACCAACGAGCAGAGGCGATGGGGACAGCAAGCCGCGTCATCGGCTCTTGGGCGCCTGCCGAGGCAACTCGCGGACCGGCTGACCGAGCGACACCTCGACCTCCTCACTCAGCACATTGTCGCAACATTCACCGACTACAGCACATCCCCTGAGGTCCATGGCGCCGTGATCCTCAAAGCTCTCGAGTCAGCGTGCGAGTTCGCGCGACGCAGGGAGCCGGTCGGCGCTGTGCCGTGGTCTTCGGTGGTCTCCCCGCTTCCCTGGCTGATCAGGGTCGTCGACCGGGCAAGCGAGACGGTCACAGGGACCAGGCCGGTCCGAAGCCCCGAGTGCGCACTCTGCCGCGGGCCCCTGGTCGTCCGCGACGCCGAGGACCCGGAAACCTGCCGATCCTGCGGTCCCGCCGCCGCCGCTGCCGCCTGCCGTCGGCTTCGGGAGCAGTGGGAGCTATCCGGTCACCAGTGGGACGCGCCACCCCTAAGAGACCCGCTCACGGCGCCGCCCGCGCCCGTCCACCGACGGAGTACGCCAACAGCCGCCCCGAGCGGGCTCTCGGACCGGATGGCGACAGAGGGCGACGAGTCGGAAGGAACCGTCCTTCGTCGGCGGCTTGCCGCTCGCCGACTTGAGCGGGAACAAGCCCGTGCCCGGGCCGGCGAGGATCTGTCGGCGGCCCGCACCGCCTTTGCCGGACCCCGTCGGCAGGGCGCCACCGAAGCCGCCCGCCAGGAGGGCACCGGTCGAGGAAGCACCGACCAGGCGCGCGGGCACGACACCGGGCTCCGCGACGCGCCCCTGGAGGCCGTCGCGGCTTCTGATCCTGCTCCACGGCGGGACGGCCGACCTGATGCAGGGAAGGCCGGCGTGGTCGCCACAGCGCGACCGGGGCCTGCGAGACGCCATCGTGGGACCTCTCGTCATGTCCGCCTTTCCGGTGGTCCGCCAGTTGCCCCCTGGGGCCAAGGGCCGACCGGGCGCGGGGACCTGCGCGGGCGTCCCCGCGACCGGACCGGAGGCCGGAGACTGCCTGGGGAGTCCGCCGTGATCATCGCCGATTGCAGGTCCATCGCGGGCGCCGTCCCGCGTGTGTCACGAGTGGTAGGCCTCCTGCGTTTGTCTGGAAGTCAGTGCACCGTCAACGTTTGGCTTTGCCGAAAAACCGGTCAAAATGTAATCGAACCGGCACAGGGAAGATCGAACGTACGCTGGGACTGGGAATCTTGGCGTCATCTTCGGATAATTGCAATTCTCTGGTGGCGCGGCAACGAAACAACACCTTCGAATGCATATCTCCACCTTCCCTCCTAGGCAAAGTGCCCGCAGGAGATGGAGGCATCGCTGCGCCAATTCAGTTGCGCGCGGGATGGGCAGTGGCAGCACTTACTGGGGATGAAATCCTCCGGTACATCCGGCAAGGGGTCCGGCGTGCGGCGATCCACTGGCACATCGCAAGCGTGATGCTTGCCCGGATCACCGAGACGGTCCACTCGGAGGCGACCCACAGCGCTTCGGGCGGCGCCTCACGGAAGGATTGGCTTCCCCGTTTGCAGGTCTCTCGCGAGAGCTGCCCGCTCCGGTGCTGTCCGAGCTTGAGGCCGCGGTTTCCGAGGCGATCAAAGACTCGGCTGTTCACGTCAGCATGAGTGTTGTGGAAGCCACTCGTGGTGAGAAGGGTCTGCGATCCGATCTGAGCTATGTCAGTGTCCTGATCGCTGTCACGGATCCCGACCGGCTCCCACGGGCGGTATTCCGCGATCATTCGGCAGTTCCCTTCGGATATGCTGTCCAATTTTCCGAGCGAGCAGTCAGAATATGAAAATTGTCCGGCGGGGGGTTTCCGGTCCGATCGCACAGGCGTTTGCGTTTCCGGCGCGCTCGGCCATGCGGGTGAATCGGTCGACCAGGGGATTGCGGCCATTTCGGCTCGATGGGTAACTAGGTACATCCGAACCGGGTGGGTCACCCATCCTCTCCAGGGGATAAGCAGCTGCCGCGTCTGCCAGCGCTTCCGGCTTGCGCCTCATCGCTGAAGAGGCGTGTTGCCATCCCCCGGTTGAGGAATTGGATCCGCGGGCCGGTGCGATTCTTGTCGCACCGGCCCGCAGCGGCTCACGGGGTCGCCTCCGTAAGAGCCGGCAGAGGCTCACCCCCGGTGCAATCGGGCTGGTCGAAGCCCACGGCGCAAGCAGTCCGCTGGGCGCCCCGTCGAGTCCGCAAGCATCACGGACGTCCACGGACAGGAGTCGGCTCGCCGCCCTCTCGCAGTCGGGTTCTCGGGCGCCGACGCGGTGCTCGAAGAGCCTTCAGTAGAGAACCGGCGCCGGATTCCGCCCAGTCAGCGCAGTTCCTCGGGGCCGTCGGTGCTATTGGTGGCCGCCTGCTCGTCGGCGATGCCGCCGGTTTCGACGCAACGTCTGGCTGACTAGACGCACGGCCCCGGCTCCTCCTCGTCGGCCAGCCGCTTGGGAGGGACCGGTCCGGAAGGCGGTCGGCGGGCCGGACGCCGTCCCGGCCATAACGCGCACAAGCGGAACGGCTGATTTCGGCCAGGTCGGTGCGGAATTCCATGAGCGAGTTGCCGGTCGCCCTCGGACACCTGGAAGAAAACTTGCCCGAATGGCTCCATCGAAGACCAAGATCAATGGCCCTGGCCATCCGCCATTCGCCGCGAAACCCGGACTTGAGTGAACGAAACAAGCCAAGCTCATTCCGTCAGATCCCCAGCGGCGCGAACAACTCTTCTTACCGTCACACTAGGCGCCTGCATTTCACAAACACGCCCCCTTTTTTTTGGAACGGATCGCTCCCCGCGGATAATCTATTTCTGATTTACTTCGACCAGTCCGGCACCCGTTCGGCCAGCTGCTCCAATCCTCCGGTGGGAGAAGAGCCCTGGACGGACCGAGGAGCCTTCCCCGGCGAAACGTGGGCCATGAGCCGTGGAGAACGCATGAACCAGTGTCGAGCGAACAGGGAGCCGCCTGCTCGCCGGAGGGAATGGTCCTCATGCAGCGGGCGCGGCCTGAGCCGCGAAGCCACGAGCAGTCATACCGGCAGCTGCTTTCGGCTCGTGAGCCGAGAAGCGACCCCGCCGTTCACCGAGGAGGAGATTTCACTGACCACCGCAGAGATCAATGAACGGCCGACGGGAGCTCTCGCCGAGGATGTCCTGAGCCACTGGGTCAGCGGCCGTCCGCTGTCCTTCAGGCTGCCATCTCTCGGTCGCGCGGTACCGATCGCCCGGCAGCTGGCAGGGCTGTGGCTGGACGCCGAGGACGTTCGGGCCAACCATGCCCGGGACGCGGCCTTGCTCGTGATCTCCGAACTGGTCACAAATGCCCTCGAGCACTCCGACAGTGCACACATCACCGGTTGGTTGCGCCGGACCGCGGACCGGCTCCTGCTGGAGGTCCGTGATCAGGGAAAGACTTCCTCGGTGCCGCGGCTGCACCGCGCCACGCCGGACGAGGACCACGGCAGAGGCCTGGCGCTCGTTGCGGGCTACTCGCAGGAGTGGGGGATGCGGCTGAGCATGGACGGCAGCTGCTCGGTGTGGGCCGCCGTCCCGCTGTCCAGTCGGAGCACTGCCGCGTGGTGACCGTTCAGGGGCGGTCGCCGGCCACGCGCCGCAGGTGCCGGTGCCCGGCCGGCAAGCCGGCTCCGGGGAGCGACGCGGTGTTCCCTGACACCACCCGCCACCGGTTGCGTCCGCCGGCGTGCGGGCGCCCGCGATCCGACCAGGCCGGACGGCACATCGGGCGTCGAACCTCAATCATCCACTGCGCACATCGTTAGGAGAACCCATGCCCAGCTCAAGCACCGAGAACCGTGAAGTCGTCAATAGCATCATCAACTCGGTGACTCAGCTCGACCGCGACGCCCTGCGTCGCCTCGATCCCGAACGGCTCAGCGCGCAGTTCGACGCGCGTCTGGAGCTCGAGGACTACTTCCACGCGCTTTGGGAGCATTTGAAGGCCAGTGGTGAGCGCCCGGCCATCCGCACGGAATATCAGCCGCTTGCCGCTGTCCTCGATCTGCTCACGGGTTTGAGCGAAAATGTCATGTTCGCAGACTGCGTGAAACAACGGGACCTGCACCATCTGCCCCAGCGGTGACAGGCTTGTCCGGAGTCAGGTGTAAGGGGCTTCGCCCGGAGGGTGCTGCAGTCCGTGGCTGGTCGTCCGGCCCGGCTGCCTTCGGGGGGTGTCATCGCGTCTCTTCGGCCACGGTCGACCGCGGAGGTCACCGCTCTCGCGCCGTTCTCCCTTGCCAGTCACTGTGCCATGTGCTTCGCGTTGCGGCGGTACGCGGGGTTGGCGAGTGCGCTGGTGATGGCGTCCGCCAGGGAGCGGACGCGCGGATCGAGGAGATCCATGAGGAGTCGAACGGCGCCTACGGCGTCCCACGGATCACCCGGGAGCTGCGGGAGCGGCACGGTGTGGTCAACCACAAGCGCGTCGCCTGGCTGATACGCGAACGCGGGCTGGCCGGCCGGCACCTGCGGCGTACGGTGCGCACGACGGCCGCGGACCGGAGCGTGCCACCGGCGCCGGACCTGGTGGGGCGCGTGTTCGCGGCTGAGGTGCCGGACGTGCGCTGGTGCGGGGACATCTCGTACCTGCCGGTCGGCGGGTCGTGGATGTACCTGGCGACAGTGACTTGGCCGCATAGCAGGAAAGTGTCTACGAGATAGGGCAAATCCCGCACCCGTGTGCCGTGAGACCTCACACCTCGGCATACCGGACAACCTCCAGGGCGTCCGTCAACTCGGCCGCCACGGCGTCCTCGCTATTCGAGGCAGCGGCGGAATCGCCGATCGCGTTGGACATCGCCGCATGGATGCTGTCGGTCGCCGCGGCGATGATGTCCGCGTGGACCTGGGCCGGCTGGCAGAAGCAGGTGAGCCCCGCTCCGGCCAGGATGACGAGGGTGCGGAGGTTGTAGGTGCGAGCGCCGGCGGTGTCGCCGACGGAGTCGGCGTCGATGGCGGCTGCGTTCCTGTCGAGCGCAGCCGTGAGATCGGCGGCACACCTCGACACCTGGAGCCTGGGAGCTTCCGCTGCCCGCGCCGCGGGGGCGATGGCGAGGGCGGCGCCGGATGCGATGGCGACGGCGACGACGCTGGCGGCAAGACGAGAACGGGTCATCCGAATCCCCTCCGAAAAAAAGCGTTCCTGCTGGTGGGACGCCAGCAGGAACGGAACGTAATTCACCGCCAAGGGCGGGCGGCAGGGCGCGCAGACCGGCAGAGTGGTGCGAAGAATTGGCGTTCCTGCAATCGAAGGCGAATTCAGTAGTCTTCATACAACTTGGCGCTGCTCCATCCGAGCTACTATAGGGAAGACCGGAGTCCGAGGCCTGGAAGGGCGGGATGGGGAATTCGGTTAGCAATTTCCGGCGTTTCACTTGTCGCTGGTCCAGGGCTTCGGCGTAGTCGTGTGACGTCCGTTTTGTGATCATGCGAGGCCGAGGAGAACCAGCGAGCGGTGCGGATCGCGGGCGTTGCGGCAGAGCGCGGCAGCGATATTGGTGGCGTCGGACAGCTTCAGGGCGCCGATGGCCAGGTTGCGCCAGGTCGCCATCGCGCGCGGTGCGTTGCCGGTTCGCAGCTGGGGGACCTCCTCGGGCGCTGCCTGAGAGTGCTCGCGAAGCTGGTCAAGAGCGGCAGGGATCAGGGATGACGCGTCGGCAGGCACGGTCTTCCACTCGGATCACGGGGCGTAGAGAACTCCGTGATATCGGAGACCGTGCCTGTCACGTTCCCGGGGCCGCACTGTCCGACAGATCGTCACCAACCGGACGGCCTGCTTCTACACCGAAGCCCTGGGATCAGACGTAGGTGTAGCCGTTGGTGGCGGTGCTGGCGCCGCCCGCCGTGGTGACGGAGACGTTGACCGCGCCGAGCAGAGCCCCGGGGGGCGTGTAGAGCGTGAGCGTGTGGGTGCCGCCGACGGCGAAGGGCATGGAGGTGCTGCCGAACAGGACCTGCGACGTGGTCGTCGCGTCTCCGGTGGTCGTGATCGTGACGTGGGTGCCGCCGGTGAGTAATCCGGTGTTCGGAGTGATCGTCAGCGTGCCGGGGCTGGCGACGTAGGTGTATGACAGGCCGCCGAAGGTGCCCGCGGCGGTCGTGACACTGACGTTCACTGATCCGGCCGCGCCCGCCGGGGCGGTGACATTGAGCTGACCGTCGGTCTTGGAGACCACGGTCGCGGCGCTGGCGCCGAACGACACCGCGCTGGTGGTGTCCAGGCCAGAGCCGGTGATGACGACCCCGGTGCCGCTGGCCAGTGGCCCGGCCGTGGGGCTCAGCGTCGACTCCACGGGCGCCGGGATGTAGTAGAAGGGCACACCGTCGCTGACCTGACCGTTGGCGAGGACCACCGTCACATCCACCACGCCCGCCCCGGCGGGAGAGAGGCAGGTGACATGGTCGGCGCCCGCGTTGTAGGCGACGTTGGCGGCCGGAGTGTCGCCGAACAGCACCTGGCTGACGGTACTCAGGGCGTGGGCCGTGGTGCTGGTTATCGTCACGGAGGTGCGACCCCCCGTGGAGCCCTGGTTCGGGGACAGTGGCATCAGGCTCTCCCAATGGCAGGCACCGCAGTGGGGTGTACTGGTTCGGAATACAGCCAGTAGCCCAAAAGGATGCCCTTCGCCGCAAGGATGCTCACGGGAACTCAGCCAGATGGCCGAGCGCGAGAGCAACAGGTATTCCGGCGTGCGGGCTGCCTCACGCATCGATCAACGTGACAGCACCGTTTCCATGGCTGGGCCCGCTTCCACGGCGACGCGAGCGACCGGCGCCTCGACGCTTCGTCCTGCCACGCCGGTGGGGGGACAGGCTGCGGTCGCTGGTCGAGTCGAGGCTCACCGGGTTGTGTTCGGGCTTTCGGGAGCTCGGTCGGTGACGGACACTCGGGGCGCACCGCTCGGGGTGCGCTGCGGGACGGCAGTCAACGTCATACCCGGCTGATCTCCTCCGCAGCCATAAGACGGTGCTGGCGCGCTCGGCGGCCGTCAGTCCGCTCCTTCCGGTGCGGATGCGCGGTACCGGAGCCGACTCCGCGCGGGGGAGGCTGATCCGTCTCGTGATTCTGCGGTGCGGGCGAGAGGCTTGGTGGGTTGCTGGTCGTCGCGCCGGGACAGGGCTTGGTCCTCGTCCATGGCGGCCCGACACCGCGGGCGACGGGTTCTTCCCGCCGCCCAGGCTCGCGCCCCGGCGCCGGAGGTCCGGTTGGGCCGTTCCAAAGTGATCGGGCCACTGTGCTCGGCGACCGTCTGGCCTGCCCCCCTCGGAGCCCTCGGGAAGCGGGCGATGACCGCCCCGCGAGTGGTGGTGATCGACAGGTGTGGTTCGTCCAGCCGTCGGCGGATCCCCACCTCGTTACCAGCGAGACCCGGGGGGAGCAGGTAGAAGTTGCCCTCGAAGGACACGAGTCCGTGAGGATCGACCCTGCGCTGAACGCAGATGCGAGCCGGGAACGGCTTCGAGGGCAGCGGCAGCAGTGCTCGAACGTTGCAACTCGTCCGTCGGTGCCAACTGTCCGAGCGCTCGGACAGGCGGTCAAGGCTGTCCTGGGCCGCCTGCACGCTGAGTTCGTTGACCGCGGTGTTCCACCAGTGAAGGACGACGGAGCGGTGGGCGCGGACGACGGGGCTGGACGCTCTCATCTGCGGGCGGATCGCGATGGAGGCACCGTAGTGGATCGCGATCCCGTGGAAGACGGCGGTCACCTTGCCGGCCGTTGAGCAGACCGGCCGGGTCCGGTCGAATAGCCAGCGCTCGCCGGTGCCGCCGAGGCGACGCAGCACCTGGTCCAGGGCTTCCACGTAGTGCGGGAGGTCGTCGGTGTCGGCCAAGGCGGCCCGCCAGTGGCCGGATCGCGTGAGCGAACCCATGAGCAGGTGCATCTCGCGCCCGCAGTCCCATGCGACCGGCGGGGGCGGGAGCTGTACCCAGTCGAACTGCACGTCTTCGAAGATGCCGCGGCTGGGGCTGGCCCTCCCGCGGTGGCACGGTCCGCAGTGCGGCCGCGTCAGGTGCCTGCGCAGGGCGCGGGTGAAGGTCGAGTAGGCGCGGTTGTAGCCCAGCTCGACGATCTCGCTGTGGAGCACCTTCGCCTGTAGGTGCGGATCGTCCTCAAGGCGCTGCCGACAGTACGGGACGAACTGCAGGAACTCATCACAGGTCATTGTTCGAACCCCTACGCTCCGCTCTCCGTTGAGGTAGGCCCTGACCGTCTTGCGGTCACGGCCCAGGCATCGGGCGATCGCAGAGATGGACCAGCCCCGCTGGCGCAAGGCGTAAGCCTCTTTGTATTCCTCTGCACTGAGCATCCAAACCCCCTGACTATCGGACTTCGCCGCCGCAAAGCGTCTTGCATTAGCGGCGACCGCCAGGCACGGTCGAAAGATATAGCATGCAACAGAACCGCTCAAGGGGCGGAAACGTTTCTTTTTGGATATGTGATGGACAATTTCGGAGAGCGGTGGGGGGTACGCCGCCGCCTTCCGCCCGAGATTGAGTCCCGACTTCGCCACATAACCTCCTTGCATTCCCGGGAATTCTTCCGAGCGATGCCGGAATTGCATATTAAAGGACGCTCGAATCGCGCGCATGCGAGGATTGGCATCGAATCGTTCGTGCGGCAGGTTCGGTGACGTCGGAACCCCGAATCACGGCGGGCGCGGGAGACGGCTCGCGGCCTCACAGCGGCAGTCGGCAGGAGACCGTCTTGGTTCCGTCGAGATGGAAACGGTACGCCCATGCGCCGGCAATGCTCTCCACCAGAAGCAGCCCGCGTCCGCCTTCTTGACAGGCGGTTGCCCGGCGCGCCTGGGGAGCGCTCGCGGAGCGGTCTCGAATACCGATCGCGAGCCACCGCTGCTCGAGCGCGATCGTCACCCTGATCGGCTGCTCGCTATCGGTATGCCTGATCGCGTTCGTCAGAAGCTCAGTGGTCAGGAGTTCGGCGTCCTCGGTGAGGTGTGCCATCTCCCAGTGGCCGAGAATGGCCTTCACGGCATGGCGTACGGGCCGCACGCAGTGCGGCTCCGGCAACACGAGCATGGTGAGGCGTCGCCTCTGCATGTCATGCGCGCCCAGGCATGGCAGGTCTGTCGAGGTCATGGTCGTCCCCTGGTTCCCTTCCCCCGCCGAAGGCGGAATCCCGTGCCTCGCGGTCCGGCAGTGGCTTCGCGCGCCGACGGCCCGAGGTGAGCTCATGAGTGCTTCCTCAGCGGCTCGGTGTCGGCTGTGGAATCCGGTGGGGTGTCGGTGGTCAGGCCGATGCCGATGTGCTGTGCGATGCCGTCGGCGAGAGCCGCCAGAGTCGGGTGGCACGCGACGAAGTCGCCGGCGAGTCTGACGTCGAGCGAGGCTTCCAGCCGGGTTCGCAGTTCGATGCGGAGCAGGGAATCGAACCCGAGTGCATTCAGCGGGGTCTGCGGATCCAGGGTGCTGGCGCCCAGCCGGAGGACGGTGCGGATGTGTTCGGCCAGGTAGTCCTCGAGGACCGTGCGGCGGGCGAGGCCGGGTTCCGCGGCCCGCAGCTCGCGTCGGATGTCGCTCGCCGCGTCCTGGCCGACCGTCTGCATCTGCATGGAGGTGTCGGGCGCCTCGGGCGTGAGGAGGGCGAACAGCGATGACGTTCGGCCGGCCGAGGGGATCCAGGTGTCCGGCGGGCCGGGGATGACGCCGGTGCGTACTCGGCTGTGGGTCAGGAGCGCCGCGAGGGCCTCGAGTCCGTCGGCGGTGGGAATGGTCTGGTAGCCGCGGGTCGCGAAGTCGGTGGCGACCCCGATTTCGCCCCAGGGGCCCCAGTTCACGGCCAACGTGGGCAGGTCCAGGGCGGTGCGCCAGGTGGCGAACGCGTCAAGCCACGCGTTGGCGGCCGAGTAAGCGCCCTGGCCCGGGTTGCCGAGCAGGGAGGCCATGGAGGAATAGAGAACGAACCAGTCGAGTGGCAGTCGGGTGGTGGCCTGGTGGAGACGCCAGGCGCCGGTGACTTTGGGACGCCAGACGCGTTCCAGCTGGTCGTCGGTGATGTTGGACACCGCGGCGTCGTCGAGGACCATCGCGGCGTGGATGACGCCGCGCAGTGTCCCGCCGTCGGCGGTGGCCTCGGCCACCAGTTGCTCGGCGATGCCGGGCTGCGCGATGTCGCCGAGCACGACGCTGATGCGGGTCCCCTGTTCGAGCAGTCCGGCAAGGACCCGTTCGGTGTCGGCCGAGGGCGGTGTGCGTCCGTTGAGTACGAGGTGGGCGGCGCCTTGGCCTGCCAGCCAGTGGGCCGTGGCGAGGCCGACGCCGCGCAGGCCTCCAGTGATGACGTAGGCGCCGTCTGCTCGCACCGGCGAGGGCGGGTCGCGCAGTACGGCGGTGGTGTGGCCTTCGCCGGGTACTGTCAGGACCAGTTTGCCGATGTGCCCGGCACCGGCCATGAAGCGAAAAGCGTCGGCGGCCTGCGCGAGCGGATAGGTCCCGCATGGCAACGGGGCCAGGCCGCCCCGGTTGAATTCGGCCAGGACCTCGCCCAGCAGCTCAGCGAAGGTGTCCGCGCGGGCGTGCTGGAGCTCGACGAGGTCGACCGTGCTCATGGTGATGTTGTGCCGTAGCGGTGCGAGACCAAGCGGGGTGTCGGCGAGGATGTCGCGTACACCCAGCTCGACGAACCTGCCGAAGGGGCGCAGCGTTTCGAGTCCGGCCCTGATGGCGTGTCCGGAGAGGGAGTTGAGGACCACGTCGACACCCTCTCCGGCGGTGGCGGCGCGGGTCTGCTCGGCGAAGTCCAGTGAGCGGGAGTCCATGATGTGCCGGATGCCCATCGCGCGCAGGTATCGGCGCTTGTCCTCGCTGCCGGCGGTGGCGAGCACTTCAGCGCCCAGGCGCTGCGCGACCGCGATCGCGGCCAGTCCTGTTCCACCGGTGGCGCTGTGGATCAGGACACGCTCGCCGCTGGTGAGCCTGGCGACGTGGCGCAGTGCGTACCAGGCGGTGAGGTAGGCGATGGGCAGCCCGGCGGCCGTCTCGGCGGACAGGCCCGCCGGGATGGGGGCGACGGCAGCGGCGGGCACGGTGGTGAACGTGGTGAAGAGGCCGCCTCCCACGTCGACGGCGAGGACTCTGTGGCCGACGCGCAGGTGCCTGACGCCCGGTCCGACGGCGGTGATCACGCCGGCGGCTTCGAAGCCGATGCGGTAGCCCGCTTCATCGTCGGTCGCCAGCATGCCCATGGCGGTGAGCACGTCGCGGAAGTTCACGCCTGCGGCGTGGAGGCGCAGTTCGACCTCGCCCGGGCCAGGAGCGCGTCGTGGAGTGGTGGTCAGGCGCAGGGCGTCAAGGTCGCCGAGCCGCCCTGCGTGGAGCTGGAAGCGGTCGGCGCCGTAGCGCACGGTGCGGGTGACGGCGGTGGCGCGTTCGGTTTCGGACAGGGGGGTGTAGGCCAGCCGGGCGATGTGGCGGGTGTCACCGCGCAGGGCGATCTCGTCCTCGGGGGGGTCGGTGAGGAGTTCGGCCGCGAGTCGGCGCAGGTCGACGTCGGCGGGATCCGCGTCGATGAGGGTCGCTCGTAGCTCCGGGTGTTCGTGTGTCAGGACACGCACGAGTCCGCGCAGGGCGCTCTGGGCGGGGTCGGAGGGTTGCCCCGGCTCTGGATCGTGGGCGGATCGGGTGACGGCGAACAGGCGTGTGGGCGCGCTGTGCGCGATCGCGCTCTGTGCGGCGGCGAGCAGGCGGCGGGTACGGTGCAGTGCGATCGCGGCGGCGTCGTCCTCGGGCGCGGACGGCGCGGACAGGAGGACCACGGCGCATGGTGCGGGTGAGGAGTCCCAGGGTCGGGCGATGGTCTGCTTGAGCGGCTGGAGGGTGGCGCCGTCGACGGGAGCGTCGAGGACTTCGGTGCGTGCTCCGGCGCGCTCGAGGGCGTCCGCCAGTGCCCGGGCGGATCCGTCCGCCTCGCCGATGACGAGCCAGGGTCCCGGGCCGGCCGGGTCGAGGTTCTCCCGGCGCGGCACGGGCTGCCAGCGGGTTTCGAGGAACCACCGGTCGACGGTTTCCTCGGCCCGCGCGCCGTGGCGTATGAAGCGCAGTGCGTCGATCTCGACGAGGGGGTTTCCCGCCTCGTCCAGCAGCCGCACATCTCCGATGATGCTGTCCGCGGCGCAGTGGGTGAGCCGGGCGTGCGCGTAGCGGGCGTCCTCGGGGGCTGCGAGTATTCGCATGGCGTGCATCTGGACGGGCAGTACCAGGCCGTGGCCTGGTTCGTGGATCAGGCCGGCGACGACGAGCTGGGCGCACAGGTCAAGGAGGACCGGGTGAATCCGTAGGCCGTGGCGGGCGGTCCGTGCCGACTCCGGCAGCGTCACGCGAGCCCAGAAGCTGTCACCCTGGGCGGACGTGTGCAGCTCGGTGATGCCGCTGAAGGCCGGGCCGTGCTCCAGGCCCCGTGCGCGCAGACTCGCGTAGAGGGCGTGCGGATCCAGGACGACGGGGTGGTCGGCGGTCAGTCCGGCCACGGAGAACGCCGATGTCCGGGGGGCGGCGTCGATGCGACGCAGAACCGCGCTGGCCTGCCGAACCCAGGTTCCGTCCTCGTCCTGGCCGAAGACTTCGCAGTCGGCCCGGTCGGCGCCGGTCAGGGTGACGGTCGTGCCGATGGGCGTGCGGGCGTCGAGGTGCATCAGCTCGCGGAAGTGGATGTCGGCTGCTTCGACATCGTGCGCGGCACCGTGGAAGATCTCGCTGGCCGCGGTCAGGGCCAGGGCGCAATAGGCGGCGCCGGGCAGGACCGGTTGGCCGTGGACACGGTGGTCGGCCATCCAGGGCAGGACGTCGGTGCCGGTGTCGCCGCGCCAGGTGTGGCGGGGTTGCTCGCCGGGCACCTCCGTGTGTGTGCCCGGCAGGCCGGCGGGTGCGCCTTCGGCGTGCTGGGAGGCCGCTCGGGGTGGGGTGATGTCGGTCCAGTGGGGTCGACGGTTGAAGGTCAGCGCAGGTACGTCGGTCAGGCGGCCCTCGGCGTAGAGGCGGGACCAGTCGACGCCGACTCCCGCGCAGTGCAGGGCGGCGAGCTGTGTGCGAAAGGTGGTGCGGTCGTCTTCCCCCTTGCGCAGTGTCGACAGGATCACGGGTTCGTGGAGCAGGCCGGTCAGGCTCTGGGAGAGGGGGCGGGTGACGACGGCGTGGGGCGAGATCTCGAGGTACACCTGGTGGCGGTCGGCGGCGGCTGCGGCCACGGCGGCGCTGAAGCGTACGGGGCGGCGCAGGTTGGCGCACCAGTAGGCGGCGTCGAAGACCGGGGTGTCGCGGGGGTCGTCCAGGACGGTGGTGTAGAAGGGGATGGTCGGTTGGCTGGGGGTGAGCTCGGCGAGCGCGGCGGCGAGGTCCGCGAGCAGCGGGTCGACCTGGGGGCAGTGCGAGGCGACGTCGACGTCGATCATGCGTGCCACGACTCCGCGGGCCTGCCAGGTGGTGGTCAGGTGCCGGATGGCTGCCACGGTGCCGGCGACGACGGTCGAGTCGGGCGCGGCGACGACGGCCACGGACACCGTGTCGTCGCCGATGGCGGCGAGATCGTTCTCGACGGTCGCGCTGTCGAGGCCGACGCTCGCCATGGCGCCGGCTCCGGCGATGCGGGTGAGGAGAGCGGATCGTCGGCAGATGACGCGGACGCCGTCGGCCAGGGTGAGTGCTCCGGCGGTGACGGCGGCCGCGACTTCGCCCATGGAATGGCCGATGACTGCGGCCGGCTCGGTCCCGTGATCGCGCCAGGCGGCGGCCAGGGCGACCTGCAGGGCGAACAACGCGGGTTGCACGTGGCCGCAGCCGCTGACGTGTTCGCGGTCGCGGACGGCTCGCAGAACGGAGAACCCGGTTTCGGCGGTGATCAGCGCATCGGCTTCGGCCAGGGTCTCGGCGAAGGCCGGCTCGTGGTGGAGCAGGCCGTGCCCCATGCCCTGCCACTGCGAGCCCTGACCGGAGAACACCCAGACGGGACGGCGGCTGACGCCCGCGCCCACGTGGCCGCGAACGACGCCGGGGTGGGCTCGACCTGCTTCGAAGGAACGCAGGGCGTGCGTCAGGTCACGGTGGGAGTCGGCCACCACGCCGAGCCGGCCGTGCCCAGGGGAGCGGCGCAGGGCGAGGGTGTGTGCGATGTCGTGCAGCGGGGTGGCGGCTCCCTCGGTCTCCAGCCAGTGGGCCAGGCGCGCGGCGGCGGTGGGCAGTGCGTCCGGGGAGCCGGCGGCCAGGAGGAAGACGTGGGGTGAGGAGGCCTGCGCCTGCGATGACGGGGCGTCGGTGGGGACGGCGGCCGCGTGTGTGGGAGTGCCGGCGGTGGGACCGTCGGGGAGGATGACGGTGCGGCGGCGGGCGGGGGCCTGTTCGAGGATCACGTGGGCGTTGGTCCCGGAGAAGCCGAAGGAGGACACCGCGGCCAATCGCGAGGCCGTCCGGGTGGGCCAGGCGGACAGGTTGGTGGGGACGAACAGGCGGGTGCCTTCGGCGCTGATGGCCGGGTTCCACCGGGTGAAGTGCAGATTGGGCGGGACGAGCCCGCGCTGGAGGCAGAGCACTGCCTTGATCAGGCCGATGACGCCGGCCGCCGGTTCCAGGTGGCCCACGTTCGTCTTCACCGAACCCAGCGCACAGCGCCCCTGTCCTACCCCGTAGACCGCGGCCAGGCTGGAGAACTCGACGGGGTCGCCGACGGGTGTGCCGGTGCCGTGCGTTTCCACCAGGCCCACGTCGCGCGGGTCGGTTCCGGATCGGGCGAGGGCCTGGTGGTAGAGGGCCTGCTGGGCTACGGCGGAGGGCGAGGCCAGGACGTCGGAGCGGCCGTCCTGGTTGACGGCCGAGCCGCGGACCAGGGCCAGGACGCGGTCGTCGTCCCGTAGCGCGTCTTCAAGGCGTTTGAGGACGACGACGCCGCAGCCTTCGCCGCGTACGAAGCCGTCCGCGGCCGCGTCGAAGGTCCGGCAGTGACCGGTGGGCGAGAGCATTCCCATGCGGGCGAAGGACATCGTCGTCCTGGCGCCCAGCACGAGGGTGACGCCGCCGGCCAGCGCGAGATCGCACTCGTCGTTCCGCAGGGCTTGACAGGCCAGGTGGACCGCCACGAGCGAGGACGAGCACGCGGTGTCCAGCGCCACGCAAGGGCCCTGTAGGCCCAGCAGGTAGGAGATGCGCCCCGGGGCGACGCAGTGCCCGTTGGTCAGGATCGCGCCCTCGAGTTCACGGGGCTGGCCGGAGAGGGCCTCCATGTAGTCGGTGTAGCTCAGGCCCGAGAACAGTCCCGTTGAGGTTCCCGCCAGTCGCTCCGGGGGAAGTCCGGCGTGTTCGAGCGCCTCCCACGTCACTTCCAGGAGCAGCCGGTGCTGGGGGTCTAGAACGTCGGCCTCCTTGCCCGAGACCCCGAAGAAGTCGGCGTCGAAACCGGCGACGTCGCGAAGGTAGCCCCCCCACAGCGGCATCGGCCCGGCGGTGTGGGCGCCAGCCACGTGCCCCGCGCGGCTTATCGGCGGTTCGCCGACCGCGTCCTGGCCGGCTTCGAGCAGCCGCCACAGCGCGGCGGGCGAATCGATGTCGCGGGGAAGTCGGCATCCCATGCCGACGATGGCGATGTGCGCATCGGCGGCTCTCGGGTTCTCTGCGTGGCCCATCACATGGTCTCCTACGCGCTTGCGTGAACGGGGGGTGGGGAGAGCTCTCCGTCCGGCGATGTGGCCGCCGGGGGCCGGGGTCAGTCGACGTCCGAACTGCCCAGCAGGATCGCGCTCTTGACACCTCCGATCTGGTAGTTGCAGGTCAGTGCGTAGTCGAACTCCAGGTGCCGGGTGTGGAGGCCGGGGACGGGATCGAAGCAGATGTTGTCGGCCGGCTCCTCGCAGTTCGCGGTGGGGCACACCTCTCCCTGCTCCAGCATCAGGAGGGTCAGGGCGACACCCAGGGCTCCCGCCGGGGCGCCGTTGTGGCCGAAGCAGGCTTCCTGGGAGGTCATCAGGAGGTCTTCGACAGCGTCGCCGTAGAGCTGCCTGGCTGCGTTCGCCTCGAACGCGGTCACGACGACGTCGCCGTCGCTTCCGCCGTGGATGTAGGGGACCTGGCCGATGTCCCACCGGTCGCCGAGGCACTTGCGGATGGCGGCGACCAGTGACGCGCCGTTCTCGTCGCTTGCGAGCGGATTGGACAGGCCGTCGCGGGTCATACCGTGCGACAGGACCCGGCCGTAGGTGTACGCCCCGCGTTGCTGGGCACGGTCGCGGCTTTCCAGCACCAGGGTCACCGATCCCTCCCCGTGGTTCACGCAGTCGGCCCGCCGGTCGTAGGGCCTCATGATCCGGTCGAAGGCCGGGAGGAGTTCGGGCATGCCGTCGACGCGGATGGAATCGTAGGCACGCTGGGCACCGTGCAGCAGACGCTGGACGTTCTGGATCACATCCACACCGAACACGTCGACGCCGGTGACGACGGCGAGGTCGATGTCACCGTCCGCGATCATGCGGCGGGCGTTGCCGATCTGGACGGCGGAGGACGCACAGCCGCACGAGACGGTGAAGCAGGGGCCGGTCGTGCGCATCAGCGCCCCTTGGACCAGTGCCACGTCAGAAGGGGTGAGTCCCTGCTGAGCCCTGACGAACAGCTCCATCGCCTGGTTCGGGGTGGTGGTGCGTGCGTCGGCGTGCAGGACTTCGAGGTAGCTGGAGACGTTGGCATCGATGCCCCCGCGCCCGACCAGGACGGCGGCGTCGGTGAGGTCACCGTCTCGGATGCTCAGTTGGGCGTCCGCGCAGGCTTCCACGAGGGACACCAGCCCATAGCGGTGCGCGTTGGTGTAGTGCTGGGAGAAGATGCCCGGCACGTCCGGCAGGCGCTCCGCGAAGGCCGTGTCCGGCAGATCGACGGAGCCGTAGTAGACGCCGTGGTGCTTCAGGCACGAGCGGCCGTTGGCGGCCACGTCCCAGAGTTCGTCCGCGGTGAACAGCGGCTGCTCCTCGCCCGGCAGGCAGAACCCCATGCCGGTGACCATGGTGTCCCGCCCGCCGGTGGCGCCTCGTGGGCGCGCGCTGGAGGGCCTGCTCACGACGCGTACCCGAGAGTGCGGGGCGGACGCTCTTTCCGTACCGGTGCGGGAAGGTTGCTGATCATTGCTCACCTCGGGGTGTGGGGATGGGGTGATGCGGGACGGCGCCGCGTTGGTGTGCGGCTGCTGGGACCCGGCGCCGGCGTCGGATGCGGGGGGAGACGGTGACGGGCGCTACTCGGCGATGGCGGTTCGATACGACCACCGGTAGACCCGCATCAGTACGCCCCCGACGTCTTTGAATTCCTGCGTGATCTCGAAGTGCTCATAGCCGTTTCCGCGAGGAATCTTCAACCGATCCTCAATACTTCCAGATTTCACTTCCCGAATCTCAGGAATGTCACTCGGGCCGCCCTTGAGGAAGACGAGCAGACAGTGGGACGTGACACTCACCTCACCCATTCAAAACCGCTAAATAATTCTTCGAGGAGGATCAAGCATCCGATTGACGGCGCACACCCTGAATACCCGCAGGGAAGGCCGGTCAACCCAGGAATCTCAACAGCGCATGAAGTGCGATAGGGGCGCACGCGCATCGCAGTCCACAGGGGTGCCAGCCGTGATGTTATCTGAATAAAGCCCAGCCGGGAATCACTGGAAAGAATAAATACGAAGACTTCGCCACGCTCTCCCGGTTGCGCCATGCCATTGGCATAGCTGCAGGTCAGACGGCTATCTTGGCCGATTTCCGCAGGTTTCATCCCCAGTTTCCGGGCGCTCTCGGCACGATTCCTGCCCGGATCCTCGAGAACTCTTCGACGGTCGTCCGGGAAGGCACTCGCTCGCGCTCACCTAAAATGCCCAGCGGCAAGTCTTTTGTCGTTACCGGCCCCCTCCGGCGAGGCGTCGAAGAGATTTCGCGCCCCCGATGCGGACTTTGCTCCCACCTTTAGCAAATTCCCTATTGCCACCCAATGGCGCCCGAACCTACCGTGAGTGAAACGCCTCGTCGACTTGGCCACAATGGCCTTGTCCGGCGTTCGGAAATCGGAAAAGAGGAATCCTATGTCCCCGATTCTCCTCGCGCTCGTCCCCTCGCAGGGTCCGACGACCGGGGGTAACCCCGTGCTCCTGGTCGGCGCCGGACTGACCGGCGCGACGGCGGTCCTGTTCGGCGCCACCCCCGCGCTCAGCTTCACCGTCCAGTTCGACGGGGCCATCACGGCTGTCGCCCCGCCCGGGACCGGGACGGTCCCGGTCACGGTGGTCACGTCGTCCGGCACCAGCAACAACCTCAGCTACACCTACCAGCTGCCGGCCCCGCCGACCATCCTCGCGCTCGTGCCGCCGATCGGCCTGGCCATGGGTGGCCTGCCCGTCCTCATCGTGGGTCACGGCCTGTCCGGCGCGACGTCGGTCCTGTTCGGCGCCACCAACGCCACGAACTTCACCGTGCTGGGCGACGGCGCCGTCCTGGCCGTCTCCCCGCCCGGAACCGGAACCGTCCCCGTCACGGTGGTCACGCCCGCCGGCACCAGCAACGGTTCCTCCTACACCTACCTGTAGGACGGCGGCCGACCGCCGGTCCGTGCGCGACATGATCCGGCGGGATGAGAACAGTGAGCTCCGACAGCGGCCGCGCTGTCGGAGCTCACTGCTTGTCGGACGCTCGGTCGGGGGCGGGATTCCGATGTCCGCGCCGCTCTCGGAAGAGGAGGCGACCCTAGATCGTCGGTGGGGCGGTGTAGGTGTAGGCGAGGCTGTTGCTGGTGCCGCCGGGGGTGGTCACCGTCACCTGCACCGTGCCCGAGCCCGCCGGCGCCGTGGCGACCAGGTAGCTGTCCGACACGACGGTGAAGGCGGCCGGAGCGGACCCGAAGGTGACCGCGGTGGCGGCGCTCAGCCCGCTCCCCGCCAGCGTGACCGTGGTCCCACCCGAGGTCGGCCCCGCCGTAGGAACCACACTCACCAGTTGGGGAACGGGAACGTAGGTGAACGCGACACCGTTGCTGGTTCCTCCAGGCGTCGTCACCGTCACCAGCACCGTGCCCGAGCCCGCCGGCACCGTCGCGGTGATCTGCGTCGCCGACACCACCGTGAACGACGTGGCGGCGACGGCACCGAACCGCACCGCCGTCGCCCCCAGCAGATTGCTTCCTGTGAGGGTGACGGTGGTTCCGCCGAGAACAGGCCCTTCGTCGGGGACCACGGCGGTGAGCTGGGGGTTGCTCAGGTAGTAGTAGGGCACGGGGAGGCTGGTGCCACCGGCCGTGGTGACGGTGACGCCGGACGGCCCGGGCCCTCCGGCTGGCACCGTCGCCGTGATCTGCGTCGCCGACACCACCGTGAACGACGTGGCGGCGACGGCACCGAACCGCACCGCCGTCACCCCCGTGAACCCGCTGCCCGTCAGCGTCACCGTATTGCCACCGGACGCCGGCCCCTGGGGCGGGACGATCGTGGTCACCACCGGTGGGGCGGTGTAGGTGTAGGCGAGGCTGTTGCTGGTGCCGCCGGGGGTGGTCACCGTCACCTGCACCGTGCCCGAGCCCGCCGGCGCCGTGGCGACCAGGTAGCTGTCCGACACGACGGTGAAGGCGGCCGGAGCGGACCCGAAGGTGACCGCGGTGGCGGCGCTCAGCCCGCTCCCCGCCAGCGTGACCGTGGTCCCACCCGAGGTCGGCCCCGCCGTAGGAACCACACTCACCAGTTGGGGAACGGGAACGTAGGTGAACGCGACACCGTTGCTGGTTCCTCCAGGCGTCGTCACCGTCACCAGCACCGAGCCCGAGCCCGCCGGCACCGTCGCGGTGATCTGCGTCGCCGACACCACCGTGAACGACGTGGCGGCGACGGCACCGAACCGCACCGCCGTCGCCCCCGTGAACCCGCTGCCCGTCAGCGTCACCACCGACCCCGCCGCCCCCGACGCCGGACTGACCGAAGCAAGCACCGGAGCAGCGACCGTGTACGTGAACGCGACACCGTTACTGGTTCCTCCAGGCGTCGTCACCGTCACCAGCACCGAGCCCGAGCCCGCCGGCACCGTCGCGATGATCTGCGTCGCCGACACCACCGTGAACGACGAGGCCGCAACGGCACCGAACCGCACCGCCGACGCCCCCGTGAACCCGCTGCCCGTCAGCGTCACCACCGACCCCGCCGCCCCCGACGCCGGACTGACCGAAGCAAGCACCGGAGCAGCGACCGTGTACGTGAACGCGACACCGTTACTGGTTCCTCCAGGCGTCGTCACCGTCACCAGCACCGAGCCCGAGCCCGCCGGCACCGTCGCGATGATCTGCGTCGCCGACACCACCGTGAACGACGAGGCCGCAACGGCACCGAACCGCACCGCCGACGCCCCCGTGAACCCGCTGCCCGTCAGCGTCACCACCGACCCCGCCGCCCCCGACGCCGGACTGACCGAAGC
>NZ_JARXYZ010000040.1 GCF_029894125.1 Kitasatospora sp. MAA19 | reverse complement strand
CTCCGCGACCCCGACCCCGCCCTGGTCCGCAAACTCGTCGACGCCGCCCGCGGCCACGCCACGATGGTCACCCTCGCCCCCGAACTCCCCGGCGGCCTGGACTCCGTCCGCATGCTCGCCGACCTCGGCGTCATCGCCGCCATCGGCCACACCGACTCCGACTACGCCACCACCCTCCAGGCCATCGACGCCGGCGCCACCGTCGCCACCCACCTCTTCAACGCCATGCCCGGCATCGCCCACCGCGCCCCCGGCCCGATCGTCGCCCTCCTCGAAGACGAACGCGTCACCGTCGAACTCATCAACGACGGCGTGCACCTGCACCCCTCCGTCCTCGACCTCGCCTACGGCACCGCCGGCGCCACCCGGGTCGCCCTGATCACCGACGCCATGGGCGCCGCCGGCATGGGCGACGGCCTCTACCCCCTCGGCCCCCTCCAGGTCGAGGTCAAGGACGGCGTCGCCCGGCTGGTCGAGGGCGGCGCGATCGCCGGCTCCACCCTCACCCTGGACGTCGCGTTCAAGCGCTCGCTCACCGTCAACGGCCTGAGCCTGAACCAGACCGTCGAATCGTTGTCCACCACCCCGGCCCGCCTGCTGGGCCTCGCCGACTCGATCGGCTCGCTGGAGACCGGCAAGCACGCCGACCTCGTCGTTCTCGACTCCGAGAGCCACGACCTGGTCGCCGTCATGCGCCGCGGCCGGTGGGTCCTCGGCGGCGAGCGCTTCGACGTGGTGAAGCCCGGCTGACGGCCTCCAGAACGCACGACGGCCGCCCTTCCCCCTGGGGACGGGCGGCCGTCGTGCGGGCCGGCTCGGCTGCTCAGCCGTTCGGCTCGACGGTGATCTGGTCGATCAGGATCGACCCGGACGGCACGGTGATGACGACGCTGTTCGGCCCGGCCTGGAACTGCGGGAGTATCCAGGTGTTGTACCAGGCGGCCGCCGGATCCTTGCTGGACCCGAAGTTCTTGAACAGCAGCCCGCTCGGCCAGTCCTTGCCGTTCACCGAGGCCGCGCCCTTGAGGTCCGCGCCGACGTTGTTGAAGTGCACGGTCAGCTTGTACGTCCCGGCCGTGGCGATCTCGCCGTTCCAGGTCACCGAGCCGCCCGGCTGGAGCGTCAGGTAACTGCCGTCCGCGGACTTGCTCCCCTTGATGCCGTTGCCGGACGGCGCGTTCTGGGCCTGCAGCTGGCCCGCGTCCACGGTCAACGGGCCGGCCGCGACGGTGGCACTCGCCGAGGGCGAGGCGGTCGGGGACGAACTGCCGGACGCCGAGGTGGTGGGGGAAACCGCGGCGGAGGTCTGGGCGCCGCCCTTGGCGGTCTTGTCGGTCTCCGGGTCGCCCGTGGAGAGCGCGATCCCGGCCCCGATCGCGATGGCCGCGACCACCGCGACCGCGCCGATCACCGCGCCCTTGCTCCGGCCGCCGCTCGGCCGCTCCTCCCCCGGCTGCGGCCGGGAGTGCTCGGCGTAACGGGTCTGCTGGGTGGGCGCGCTGCCGTACTCGGGCTGCTGTTGCTGCTGGTGCTGGTACGGCTGGCCACCGGGGTAGCCCTGCTGCGGACCGCCCTGCTGGCCGTAGGGGGCCTGCTGCGGCCGCGGCTGGTAGGGCTGCTGGCCGTACTGCGCCCGGCCGACCTCCATCGGGCGGCTGTACGACGTCCGGGGCACACCCTGCTGCGGCTCGGCCGACTGCCCGGCGGAGCCCTCGGCCGGGCGGTAGAGGTAGCCGAACGGGTCGTCGTCCTGCGGGGCACCGCCCCCCTGGCCCTCGGGCACTCCGTTGTTGCCGGCGGTCGTCACGGTGGTCAACTCCCCCATCCGGTTCGCGCCGCGGGGCTGCGGGCCGCCGGCGCAGATCATGGACGCTGTCGTACCCGGGAACCCTACCTGCCCTACGCGACAGCCGGAAAAGAGCCCTTGACAACCCGTGGGTAACCTGGGCCGCCCGGCGCGCTCTCAGCCGGCCCGCCGGTGCGAGCGCTCGCCCCGCGCGCCGCGCACCGCGCCGCCCCGGGCCCGCTTCTCGTCGTACATCCGCTCGTCCGCGGTGTGCAGCACCTCCTCGATGCTCATCCCGCAGCCCGCCCAGCCGATCCCGAGGCTCACCCCGACCCGCATCGCCCTCCCGTCGATCCGCATCGGCGGGATGATCGCGTTGCGCAACCGGTGGGCCAGGTCCTTGGCCTCCTCACGGCCGATCCCGTCGGCCAGCACGACGAACTCGTCGCCGCCGAGCCGGGCCACCGTGTCGCCGTCCCGGACGGCCTGGCTCAGCCGCCGGGCCACCTCGACCAGCACCGCGTCGCCCGCGTTGTGGCCGAACCGGTCGTTGATCGACTTGAAGCCGTCCAGGTCGCAGAAGAGCACCGCGAGTCCCTTGTCCGCCAGGGCGGCCGCCGCGCCGGAGCGGAACGGGGCGGACCACGCCTCGCCGCCCGGGCCCTGGTCGGCCGGGACCACCGCGTGCACGTGCTCCCCGTAGCCCGGGGCGAGGCCGGGCAGCGGGCCGCCCTCGGGCATCCCGTAGCCGTGCACCGGCCCGGCGTACCGGTCCGCGCCCTCCAGCCGGTCGTAGGCGGCGTGCGCGCTGTAGGAGTCGGCCGGGTAGCCGTACGGCGCCGGGTAGGCCGACTCGTCCGGCCCGGCGGCGGCCCCGACGGTCTGCGGCTCGCCGCAGAGCCGGCGGGCCAGCCGGGACTTCAGTTCGGCACTGTTCGGCAGGCCGGTGAGCGCGTCGTGGCTGGCCCGGTGGGCGAGCTGGAACTCGTGCCGCTTGCGGTCCTCGATGTCCTCGACGTGAGTGAGCAGGAAGCTCGGGCCCTCGGCCGCGTCCGCCACGATCGAGTTGCGCAGGCACACCCACTGGTAGCCGCCGTCCCGCCGGGACAGCCGGAGTTCCGCCCGGCCGCTCTCGGCGCTGGTGCGCTCCAGCAGGGCCCGGTCCTCGGGGTGGACGAGGTCGACGAAGCTCTGCTGGCGCAGCACCGCGCGGGGGCGGCCGAGCAGGCGACAGAGGGCGTCGTTGACCCTGGTCAGCTGGCCGCGCCCGGCGCCGTGCAGTTCGGTGATGGCCATCCCGCTGGGCGCGTACTCGAAGGCCTGGCGGAAGCTCTCCTCGCTGGCCCGCAGCGCCTGCTGCTCCTTCTCCAGGCGGGCCAGCGCGCGTTGCATCTCGGCCCGCAGCCGGGCGTTGCCGATCGCGATGGAGGCCTGCAGCGAGAACATCTCCAGCGCCTCGCGGGTCCACGCCCCGGGCCGCTTGCCGCTGCGCGGGCGGTCCACCGAGAGGACGCCGAGCAGGTCGCCGCCGGCGCTGTACATCGGGGCGAGCAGGCCGTCGGCGGGGTGCCAGTCGTTGGCGTAGACGGGCAGCGGGCCCTCCCCGATCCAGCGCGGGATGTCGCTGGCGACGGCCCAGCCGCGGTCGTACGGGAGGAAGCGCAGGGTGCCCCAGTGGTCGCTGACGCCGAGCAGCCGGTCCCAGGATTCGCGTGAGCCGACCTGGCCGAGCAGGACGGAGGGGCCGCCCATGGTGCTCTCCTCCAGCTCCCAGACGGCCGCCACCACGAGGTCGCCGTCCGGGCGGACCAGGCTGACCGCGGCGGCGTCGAAGCCGAGCCCGTGCACCGCGCCCTCGACGACGGCCTGCAGCGTGCCCGCCAGGCTGCGGGCAGCGTTGAGGTCCGCCACGACCCGGTGCAAGGTGCGGAGGGTCGCGAGACGGACGTACGGCTCCGACTCGGCTTCCATGCGGGGGCTCCCCGGCTGCTTCGGATAGTTCTTGATTGGTTATCGTCCGATTGCCAGAAGAACTGAATCACAGGGAGCACAGCGTTCGGCACGCTCGGTCAGCAATAGGCTGCCACTTGTGACTTAAATCACACGGCACTAATGCACCCTTAATCAGCTCATCCGCCCCATAGCGGGACATAAAGCGCTATCGGAACATTTCACGTGGTCGACCGCATCGGCCCCGCGCTGAAGTCGACTGCCGCCCGGCAGACGTCTCGCTTCACTCCTGAGAGTGAGCCCCGTCGCCAGCCGTAACCCGCCACTGCACCGATGGTCCTACGACCTCGGCCCGATGCCGATTCCGGTGGCCGCCGACTACCGTGCGGTACGTGTACCCGTCCCCGCAGCCCGAAGCTGCCCCCCACGCCACGCCCGACGAATTCCGGGCCGCACTCTCCCAGCTCGCCTCCGGCGTGAGCCTCGTGACCGTCCACGACCCGGAGGACGGCGAGGACGCCGGCATGACGGCCACGTCCTTCCTCTCGGTGTCGCTGGAACCGCCGCTGGTGCTGATCTCGGTCCGCGAGGACTCCCGGATGGACGAGGTGCTCTCCCGGACCGACACCTGGGCGGTCTCGCTGCTCGACGAGGGGCAGAAGGCACTCGGCTCCCGCTTCGCCATGAAGGGCCGGCTCAGCGACCGGCTGCTGTTCGCGGACACCCCGCACCGCCGCGGCCCGCGCTCCGGCGCCCCGCTGGTCGACGGCGCGCTCGCCACCGTCGAGTGCCGCACCGAGCAGCGGATACCGGCGGGCGACCACACCCTGCTGCTCGGCCGCGTCCTGGAGGCCACGGTGCCCAACCCGGCCGGCCGCCCGCTGCTCTACTTCCGCGGCGGCTACCGCACCCTCGGCTGAGCCGCCCCGCACGGCGGGCTACTCGCCCTTGGGCGCCTGCCGCCCCTGCTTCAGCTCGGAGCGGTGCCGCTTGCTGGACAGCCGCCGCTCGACCATCCCCCGGCTCGGCCGGGTCGCCCGGCGAGCCTTCGGCGGCGGCGCGCACGCCTCGGTCAGCAGCGCCGACAGCCGGGCCGCGGCCGCCTCCCGGTTGCGCCACTGCGAGCGGAACTCCGAGGCGTGGATCACCAGCACCCGGCCGTCCACCAGCCGCCCGGCCAGCCGCTCCAGCGCGCGCTGGCGCCACACTTCGGGCAGCGCCTTGGACGCCGCCAGGTCGTAGCGCAGCTCGACCTTGCTGTCGGAGGTGTTGACGTGCTGGCCACCGGGGCCGGAGGAACGCGAGAAGCGCCAGACGAGCTCGGCGTCGGGGACGACCACCGACCCCCGTACGCGGATGGGCTCGGGCATGCGTCCATCATCCCGCGCCCGCCCCGCCCGGTCACCCGGTTATCGCGACGGGCGACGGCCCGGTTCCGCACCGCTGCCCGCAGCCCGGACAATGGCGTACGTGATCGAGCTCGGCTACTCCCTCTCCAACCGCTTCCCCGACCCCCCGCAGACGGACTACCGCTCCGCCCCGGTGCGCGCGCTGCGGTACGACCTGTTCTGCGGCGACGTCTACCTGGACGCCGAGGGCGCCGAGCTGTCCACCGCCTGGGGGTGGGTGCCGGTGCTCGACTTCGCCTGGGCGCTGTGCGACATCGTCGAAGAGCTGGACCGCGACCCGGACGGCGGCCGGGCCGCCCGGGTGCAGACCGCCGACCTCGACTTCACCCAGAACACCGAGCTGCTGCGGTTCGCCCGCCGCTTCAACTGGGTCGAGATCACCGCGACCTGGCTCCCGGACGAGCCGCCCGCCGTGGTCCGCCACGGCGAGCTGCGGCGCGAGGCCCGGGACTTCCTCCAGGACACCCTCGCCGACCTCTTCGATATGCACCCCGAACTGGCCGACAATCCGAACATCTGGTCGCTGCAGGGACGGTTCCCCCGGGTCTGACCCGGGTATTGCCCCACCTTTGCCCGGCATTGACCGGCAAAGGCAGGCACGAAGAATTCACGAACTTCGCGGAACCAACCCACCGGACTATTGCGTTGTCCCGGGAAAAGCGAACGAAGGGACTGCAATCGCCATGCCAGTGAGCCTCTCCAAGGGTGGCAACGTCTCGCTGACCAAGGAGGCCCCCGGCCTGTCCGCGGTCAGCGTCGGCCTGGGCTGGGACGTCCGGACCACGACCGGCGCCGAATTCGACCTCGACGCCAGCGCGATCGTCCTGAACGCGGACGGCAAGGTGCTGTCGAACGGGCACTTCGTCTTCTTCAACAACACCAGCAGCCCGGACAACACCGTCGTGCACACCGGCGACAACCGCACCGGCGAGGGCGCGGGCGACGACGAGTCGATCAACGTCAACCTGGCCGGCCTGCCGGCCGAGGCGGTCAAGATCACCTTCCCGGTCACCATCTACGACGGCGTCGCCCGCGGCCAGAGCTTCGGCCAGGTCCGCAACGCCTACATCCGCGTGGTGAACGCCGCCGGCGGCGCCGAGATCGCCCGCTACGACCTCTCCGAGGACGCCGCGACCGAGACCGCGATGATCTTCGGTGAGCTCTACCGCAACGGCGGCGAGTGGAAGTTCCGCGCCGTCGGCCAGGGCTACGCCTCCGGCCTGGCCGGCATCGCCCAGGACTTCGGCGTCCAGCTCTGACGCCCCGCCGGGCCCCGGCGGAACACCCGGAACACCGCGGCGCGGGAAGTCGGTCACACCGACTTCCCGCGCCGCTTCCGTTCTCGATCTTCGCGAGCCGCCCGCCCGGGGCTCAGCGCGAGGCGCGCAGCTCCGGCAGCTGGATCAGCTCGGTCTCGTCCTCCGGGGTCAGGTCCACCACCTCGGGTGCGCCCGGCGCCGTCTCGTCCGCCGGCTGCGGCGCCTGCGGGTCGGCCGCGGCCGCCCGGGCCTCCTGCGCTTCGGCCTTCGCCTGCGCGGCCACCGCCTCGTCGCCCACCACGTCCGCCAGGTCCGTACGCTCCCCCAGCTCGGCGATGCTGCCCACCGCCGGTGCCGGGGCCACCGCCCGTACGGCCGCGCCCGCGCCCGCGTTGCGGCCGAAGAAGCTGAAGCCCTGCCCGCGCGCCGGACGCGGCCGCTGCCGCTCCACCGCCGTCGGCGGAACCGACGGCGACGACGCCGACGGCGTCGCGGCCGGGGCGGACGGCGTCCCGCCGAGTTGCCCGACCGCGGCGGTCAGCGCCGGACGCACCGGCGCGGGCTGCACCGGCGTCTTGGCCGCCGGGGTCTCGGCCACCGGAGCCTGCTCCGGGGTGGGCACCGCAGGAGCCGCCGGAGCCGGCACTGCGGGCGTCACCGGGGTGGGCGCGGGTGCCGGGGCCGGAGCCTGCGCGACAGGCGCCGTACGCGCCCGCAGCGCGACCTCCGCGCCCGCCGTCCGCTCCCGCTGCTCCTCCTGTGCCGCCGCCCGCCGCTCCAGCAGCCGCAGCACGGCCGCGGCCCGGACGAACGCGGCCGGGCTGGCCGGGTACTTGGGACGGCTCGCGGCGAGCGCCCGCTGGGCCGCCTCGGCCTCCTTGAGCGCCTGCTCGGCCACCGCCACGGCCCGCTCCCGCAGCAGCCGGGCGATCTCGGTCTCGGCCTTCGCCAGCCGCGACTTCTCCGCCGTGAGCCGCCGCCCGAACCGGGTGGCCCGCTCCTCGGCGACCTCCGCCGCGTACTCCGCCTCCGCCAGCTGCTCCTCGAACCGCTCCTCGGCCCGCAGCCGCTGCGCGGCGGCCATCTCGGCGGCCGCCCGGGCCGCCTTGTCCCGCTGGCGCAGCAGCAGCGCGAAGCCGAGTGTCGCGATCACCGCCGCGACACCCACCGAGCGCACCAGGATGGTGTCCTGACTGAAAAGCAGAGCGGCCAGCGCGGCTACGAGCAGCACGCCGGCGGCGGTGGGGGGAAAGATCCGGCCGAGGACGGAGGAATGACGGTGGCGTCCGCGAGACATGCCAAGAAACTAGCGTGCGAATTGGGGCCGTGTCAGCCCAGGGTCCGCTTCCGCCCTTGACAGGGTGCAGGTTTTACCGCGCGTGCCCGGCGTTTCACGCAAGATCACGAAAAAATCCCTGCTCAGCGGTGCGAAGGCGCCGGACCGCCCGGATCGTCGTGGTTCTCCGGCAGCTTGCACACGTGCTGCAGCCAGAGCGACGCCGCGATCACCGCGGCCCCCGCCAGCACCGCGAGCCCGGCCGTGACGGCCTGGTCCTTGCGCGCCGACACGTCCAGCTCGCCCAGCAGGAAGATCCCCGCACCCGCGTAGACGCCGGTGACCACCGCCGAGACCAGCGCGCTGGCCTGTCCCAGCACCACCGCCCGGGCCGCCAGCAGCGGGTCGACCCCCTTCGCGCCGGGCTGCCGCTCGCGCACCGCCTTCAGCCGGGCCCGCAGCGAGAGCGCGGTCGCCAGCAGGATCACCGCCACCGCCGCCAGCACCACCGGGGCCGCGACCGGCACGGCCGGCAGCGTGTCCAGGGAGGCCCACAGCTTGGCACCGGCCCAGGACAGCGCCGTGGTGACAGCGGTGATGCCGACCAGCAGGCGGAGGCGAAGCAGCTTCACTCGGAGGGGGTCCTTCCCGGGGTTACCAGAGCCGGCCGTCGCCCGGTGACCCGGTGCGGCAGCGCCAGGCCACCGTACCGGGCCCGACCGGGCGGACACCCGCGCGAACGGCGGACACCTACTCGGACGGCCGGGCCCCCCGGCCGAGTTCCCCGGCCGGGCCCCCGGCGCGGCCGGTCACTCCGGCAGCGTCAGCCGGATGTCGTCCCGTCGCCGGACGCCCTGCGCGCCCGGGCCGCCGAGCGCCTCCAGCAGCTCGCCGACCTGCCCGTGCCCGGGCACCTCGGCCTCCGGCTGGGCGTCCAGCCAGGGGGCGAGCACGAAGGCCCGCTCGTGCGAGCGCGGGTGCGGCAGCAGCAGCTGCGGGTCGTCGCTGAGCACGCCCTCGTAGGCCAGGATGTCGACGTCCAGGGTCCGCGGACCCCAGTGCACCGTCCGGACCCGGCCGAAGGCGTCCTCGATCGCGTTGCCGCGCTCCAGCAGGTCGCGCGGGGGCAGCGAGGTGCGCAGCACGACGACGGCGTTGTAGTAGTTGGGCTGTTCCTCGGGCCCGCCGACGGCCTCGGTCTCGTAGACCGCGGAGACGGCCTTGATCTTGAGCCCGGGGGTGTCGGCGAGGGCGTCGACGGCGCCCTGGAGGGTGTCCAGGCGGTTGCCCAGGTTGCTGCCGAGCGCGATCACGGCGCAGCGCTGGCTGTGCAGTGTGGTGTCGGCGGAGTCCACCCGGCTCTCCAGGTCGAACGTGGTCGGCGAGGCGGTCGGGTCACTCGTACTCATCGGACGTCCTCTACTAAGGCAAACGGGGCTCTGCGACTGGAACGCGGCGCGCGACGGCGGTCACGCACGGCCCCGGTGGATGGTCACGGTCACGTCGTCGAACGGCACGGTGATCGGGGCGTCCGGCTTGTGCACCGTCACCTCGACCTCCTCGACCGCGTCGTGCTTGAGGCACTGGTCGGCGATGCGCTGGGCCAGGGTCTCGACCAGGTCGACCGGCTCCCCGGCGATGATCGCGGTGACCTCCTCGGCCACGATGCCGTAGTGCGCCGTGCGGGTGAGGTCGTCGCCGGCCGCGGCGGGGCGGGTGTCCAGGTACAGCACGAGGTCGACCACGAAGGTCTGGCCCTCGACGCGCTCGCGCTCGAAGACGCCGTGGTGCCCCCGGGCACGCAGACCCCGCAGGGTGATGCGGTCCAGCAAACGAATCACTGCTCCCAGTCGGACGGGCCCCACCCGGAGAATGGCATGGACGGGCAGGGCGAAGGCGGGCAGCACACCCGCCACTCCGTTTCGAATCTACCCGCGGGTGCTGACAACGTCTGACCGTCCTACCCGGCACGAACCGTCGCCACGCGCACCGGAATGGCGATTGACGTGAACGTTCGGTGACCACTCGGAAATTCCCGGGCGACCTCCCGAGGGCATTTCCCCGAGGCGGCCCCGATCAGTCCTCGTCGTCCTCGTCGCCGCTGGTCAGAACGGGTGAACCGTGGTGCGACCAGAGCTTCCACCCGGCCGGGGTGCGGCGGAACAGATTGGTCGAGACGACCTTTCCGCCGACCAGCGGGCCGAGTTCGCCCTCCTCCTCCGCCTCGCCGCCGGAGAGGATGTTCTCGGTACACGTGACAAGGGCCACATCTCCGTGGACCTCGGCCTCGACATCGGTCAGGAAGAACTGGATGTACTCCGTGTTCATCATGATCAGCATGTACGAGCGGGTCACCTGCGCCCGCCCGCGCAACACCGGCCAGCCGGGGTGCACGCACACCACGCCGCCCTTGTCGTCCGCGTCCGCGGCGCCCAGCCAGGCGTCCTCGACCGCCTCCAGGTCCCCCTCCTCCAGCGCCTGGTAGAGCGCCCGGTTCGCCGCGAGCACCGCCTCCAGGTCCGCCTCGCGGGCCCGACCGGCCGTCCCGCCGCTCAGCCTGCCGTCACCTGTCACAGACCCTCCCTCACCCCTTGTCGGGCCGCGTGCTGCCAGGCCGCGACCACCCGGACGGCATCCGCCGTGCCGGACACGTCGTGCACCCGCACCGCCCAGGCGCCGGCCTGGGCCGACAGCGCCGACACCGCGGCGGTCGCGTCGTCGCGCTCCCTGGCCGGGCGCAGCGCCCCGGATTGCGGGTCGGCGAGCAGCGTACCCAGGAACCGCTTGCGCGATGCGGCGACGAGGACGGGACGGCCGAGCGCGGTGAGCGCGTCCAGGCGGCCGAGCAGCGCCCAGTTGTGCTCGGCGGTCTTGGCGAAGCCGAGCCCCGGGTCGAGGATCAGCTGGTCCTCCTTGACCCCGGCCGCCAGCAGCGCGTCGACCCGGACGGTCAGCTCGGCGACCACGTCCGCCACCACGTCCCGGTAGACCGCCAGCCGCTCCATGTCCGCGGACTGGCCGCGCCAGTGCATCACCACGAACGGCGCGCCGGTGTCGGCGACCACCCGGGCCATCGCCGGGTCGGCCAGCCCGCCGGAGACGTCGTTGACGATCGCGGCGCCGGCCTCGACGGCCTGCTCGGCGACGGAGGCCCGCATGGTGTCGACGGACACCACCATCCCGGCGGCGGCGAGTTCGCGCACCACCGGCAGCACCCGGCGCAGCTCCTCCTCCTCGGGCACCCGCTGCGCACCGGGCCGGGTGGACTCGCCCCCGACGTCCACCAGGTCCGCGCCGCGGGCGCGCAGGGCGAGCCCGTGCGCGATCGCCTTGGCGGGGTCGTGCCACAGACCGCCGTCCGAGAAGGAGTCGAGCGTGACGTTGACCACGCCCATCACGGCGCAGCGGTCGAGCCGCGGCAGTCCGGCCGGCAGGGAGAAGGACGGCGAGTTGCTCATGCCCTCATTATCGAACGGGGCCCCCGCCGAGCATGCTCGGCGGGGGCCCCGTTCGCGACGGCGGTGCCTCAGGCGGCCTCGGTGACCTCCCGGGCACCCGGGGTGGGCATCAGGCCCTCCCGCTGGCGCCGGCGGCCGAAGCGCGGCATGCCGAGGGTGATGAAAGCCTCGGCCTGCATCGCGGCGAAGCCGATCCGCGGCAGGTCCCGGGTGTTCGGGAAGACCAGGAAGCGCGGCTCCCACTCGGGCTGGAACTTGGCGTTGAACTTGTACAGCGACTCGATCTGGAACCAGCGCGAGAGGAACACCAGCAGTCCCCGCCAGGCCCGCAGCACCGGGCCGGCGCCGATCCGCTCGCCGCGGGCCAGCGCCGAGCGGAACATCGCGAAGTTGAGCGACACCCGGCGCACGCCCATCGCGGGCACGGCCTGCAGGGCGGCCACGATCAGCAGCTCGTTCAGGCCCGGGTCGGCGGCGCGGTCGCGGCGCATCAGCTCCAGCGAGATGCCGTCCGGCCCCCAGGGCACGAAGTGCAGCACGGCCTTCAGGTCGTCGCCGCTCTCGCCCTCCTCCGGGGCCTTGTGGGCGGTGACCACCACGCAGTCGTCGTCCAGCGGGTCGCCGAAGCGCCCGAGGGCCATCGAGAAGCCGCGCTCGGTGTCGGTGCCGCGCCAGCGGGCGGCGGCGTCGGCGATCCGGTACTTCTCGTCCGCGGTGAGGTCGGAGACCCGGCGCACCTGGCAGGAGTAGCCGTTGCGCTCGATCCGCTTGACCATCTGGCGGACGTTGCGCATGGCCCGGCCGGCCAGCGAGAAGGTGGCGGTGTCGACGATCGCCTCGTCGCCCAGCTCCAGCGCGTCCAGGCCCGCCTCGCGGGTCCAGACCTCGCCGCCGACCTCGCTGCAGCCCATCACGGCCGGCACCCAGGCGTGCTCGCGGGCCTCGGCCATGAACACCTTGATCGCGCCCGGCCAGGCCTCGACGTCGCCGACCGGGTCGCCGGAGGCCAGCATCACGCCGGAGACCACCCGGTAGGAGATCGCGGCCTTGCCGGTGGGCGAGAACAGCACGCTCTTGTCGCGGCGCAGCGCGAAGTAGCCGAGCGAGTCGCGCTCGCCGTGGCGGGCCAGCAGCGCGCGGACCTTCTCCTCGTCCTCCGCCGTCAGCTCCGGCTTCGGCTTGCCCGGGCGCAGCGCCAGGTAGGCGGTGGTGAAGGCGGTCAGCAGGCCCAGCCCGCCGAGCAGGTAGGCGACCAGGTCGGACATCCGGACGTTGTTGTACCGGATTGGCCCCTCGAAGCCGAACAGCCCGTACACGACGTGCTGGAGCCGCTCGGACAGTGCCGGGTGGCCGATCTCGTACTTGGTCCGGGTGCTCACGATCAGCAGGCCGAGCAGCACGCTGACGGCGCCCATCACGATCAGGTTGACCAGTGCCCGCCAACGGGTGCGCGGGTCGGCCTTGGCGTAGAACTCGCGCTGGTGCACCAGCATCACGGCGAAGACCGCCAGCGAGACGACCGCCGGGCCGACCTGGTGCCAGCGCACGATGTGCAGCGCCGCACCGACCGGCAGCAGCACGCACACCGCCCGCCAGGCCCGCCGCTTGCGCCGGCGCAGCGCGTGCGCCAGCAGCACCAGCAGCAGGCCGACCATCATCGTCCCGACCGCGGCCAGCGAGGTGGTGCCGCCCGGCAGCTGCCCGGTGAAGGTGTGCATCCTGGAGTGCCGGAGCTTGGGGAACACCGCGCTGGCGATGTCGAGCAGCCCGATCAGCAGACAGGCGTACCCGACCGCGCCGGGTAGCCAGGCCCTCGGCACGGCCGCCGCCTGGGTGCGAAGCGTCTGCAGACCGCGACGACGACGCGGCTGCTCGGGGCTCGGCTCAACGGACACGGGAACGCTCATGGGAGCTCAGCGTAGAGGCTGCGGGGCGCTGCCCGGGCACTCCGGGGGAGCACGTGTGATGGACCTTCATGCCTATTCCTTCATCAGGCAATGCGCATACCAAGGATCCGGAAACGGTCGGTAATCCGGCGCCGTGGGCGCGCTGCGGTTGAGCCGGGGTGGGAGCCGGGGACCTGCCACCACGTGGCGCGACAGGGCCCTCCGGTACGCCGTACGTACGGTGGACGCCGCATTCTAGGGCGCCGGTTGCCTGCGACTCCCCCCACCCTCCCGGTCGGTCCGGGTATCCGGACGGCCTAGCCGCGGTGGCCCGAGCTGACGGACCGCCAGACGATGAAGCGTGCACCGACAGTGTCCCATCGGAAGGCCGACGGCATGGAACTGACCAGCGACGCGCTGGTGAACTCGCTGCTCGCACTCGGGGCTGCGGCCCTCGTCACCACCCTGTGGCTCTGGCCCCGGCTGGCGCGCCAGCGCCCGCTCCCCGTCCTCGGCCGCATCGGACTGCTGACCGTCACTCAGGTCTCGGTCGTGGCCGTGCTGGCACTGGCGGTGAACAACTCCTTCGGGTTCTACACCTCGTGGGACGACCTGCTCAGCCCGGGCAGCGCCAAGCTCGCGCTGACCAGCAACGAGAACCACAAGGGCGGCGCCCCGGCCTCGGACGAACCGATCCAGCCGACCACCGAGGGCGGGCTGGAGACGATCACCGACCTGCCCAAGGGACCGCCCGAGGAGGTCGGCAAGGTCGAGTCGGTCCGGGTCACCGGCAAGGAGACCGGGCTGTCCGACCAGATGTTCGTCTACCTGCCGCCCGAGTACTTCGACCCCAAGTTCGCCCTGATCCGCTTCCCCGTCCTGGTCTCCATCGCCGGCTTCCCCGGCACCACGCTCAACCTGGTGAAGGAACTGCCCGTCCTGCACACCGCGGCGGAGCTGCAGAAGTCCGGCAAGATGCCGCCGACCATCGTGGTCATGACCCGCCCGACCGTCGCCCCGCCGCGCAACACCGAGTGCGTGGACGTCCCCGACGGCCCGCGCGCCGAGACCTGGTTCACCAAGGACCTGCCCGAGGCGCTCCGCACCACCTACCGGACCGGCCGCTCGGCCGCCTCCTGGTCCGTCTTCGGCTACTCGACGGGAGGCAGCTGCGCGCTGCGGCTGGCGATGCGCTTCCCGAACGTCTACAGCAGCGCGGTGGGCCTGCACGGCGACTACAAGGTCAAGGAGGACCAGTTCACCGGCGGCAGCCTGTTCGGCGACGACGACGCCCTGGCCCAGCAGAGCGACCTCAACTGGCGGCTGAAGAACCTCCCGGCCCCCGCCCTCTCACTGCTGGTGGTCTCCTCCCGCAAGGAGGGCGACTTCGACCAGACCCTCCAGTTCGTCGACCACGCCCAGCAGGTCGCGGCGGCCAACCCGCAGTTCAAGGTCGACTCGCTCTACCTGGACGACGGCGGCCACAACTTCGACAGCTGGACCCGCGAACTGCCGTCCTCACTGGAGTGGATCGGCGGGCGTCTCGGCTGACGCAGGCGGGTGACTACCGGCCGGTCCCCCGGACCGGCCGCCCGCCCGGGGGAACGTATCGCGACCGCCCGTCCCGCCCCGCCCGTCCCACCCCGGCGGGCGCCGCCCCGGACCCGCGCAGGAGGCGCCGTGCTGAGCACCCGCTCGCTCTTCAACGAGATCTACCGGAACGACCAGGCGTACCAGCTGTTCTGCAGCATCGCCGCCGGCGGCGAGGACCAGGGCGGCTGGGAGAACGAGCGGATCACCGCCCTCACCCGGGATCCGGTCCTGGCCCCCAAGGTCGCCCGGCACGGGGCCGACGAACGCAAGCACGGCCGGATCTTCACCCGGCTGCTGAACAAGCGCGGCCTGCCCAAGGTGCCCGTCCCGGACGAGGCCGACTACTGCATGCTGCTGGAGCGCCAGGGCATCGGCCTCTCGCACGAGCGGCTGAACAGCGACCTCCCGCTGACCGAGCGCGAGATCATCACCTACCTCGTGCACAGCCGGGTCACCGAGCAGCGCGCCGCCGAGCAGATGCGCCAGCTGGTCAAGGTCTTCGGGGACCACCCCGAGCTCGGCCGGGCGATGCGGATGATCTCCGCCGACGAGGACGACCACCTCGCGTACTGCCACGAGGAGCTGCTGCGGCTCGCCTCCGAGGGCCACGGCCCGTACATCCGGCACGCCCTGGAGACCAGCGCCCGCGGCGAGATCCGCACCTACCGGGACGTCGGCCTCGCGGTGACGTCCCGGATGGCGGGGATCCTGCGCTGGCCGCGCTGGAAGCTGGCCGTCGTCACCCTCGGGGTGCACGCCCTCTACCTGTACGACCGCGCCTTCGGCTGGCGGCGGATGGTGACGCTGCGCATGCCCGAGCACCGCAACGCCCTGGGCACCCCGGCCCCGCCGCACGCCGGGCACGAGGTGCCCTGAGCGGCCGGAAGGCCGTCAGCGGCCGATGATCAGGCTCATCGCCTCGGCCCGGGTGGCCGGATCGCGCAGCTGGCCGCGGACGCAGGAGGTGATGGTCTTGGCGCCGGGCTTGCGGATGCCGCGCATCGACATGCACATGTGCTCGCACTCGATCACGACGATCGCCCCGCGCGGCTCCAGGATCCGCATCAGCGCGTCGGCCACCTGGCTGGTGAGCCGCTCCTGCACCTGCGGGCGGCGGGCGTAGACGTCGACCAGCCGGGCCAGCTTGGACAGGCCGGTGATCTTGCCACTGGTGGACGGGATGTACCCGACGTGCGCCACCCCGCGGAACGGCACCAGGTGGTGCTCGCAGACGGACGTCAGCTCGATGTCCTTCACGAGCACCATCTCGTCGTGCCCGAGGTCGAAGGTGGTGGTGAGGACGTCCTCGGGCTCCTGCCAGAGGCCCGCGAATATCTCCTTGTAGGCGCGCGCGACCCGGGCCGGGGTCTCCAGCAGACCCTCGCGGTCCGGGTCCTCACCCACGGCGAGCAGCAGCTCGCGGATGGCGTTCTCGGCCCGCTTCTGGTCGAAGGTCCCGACGGCGGGCGGACCGTCGAGCGTCACCGGGTCGATCATGCGGGCCTCGCTTACTTGGGACGACTTTGCTGTACAGCACGGATGCCGCGCCTCCAGGGTACAAACCCCGGTGACGCGGCATCCATTCCGTACGGTGCGGCGGGCTCAGCCCTCCGCGGGCGGCTCCGCGGTCGGCAGCGGCGGGAGCTTCACGATGTCCACCGGGGCGGTGTCGACCGTGGCGGCGCCGTTGGTGAGCGCCAGCTCCTTCGGGGACTGCACCGGGGGCCGGGTGGACGGCGTGCGACGGGAGGAACCCGTCCAGGCCGGCCGGGCCGGGCGCTTGACGATCGGCTTGAAGATCTCGGCGATCTGCTCCTTGTTCAGGGTCTCCTTCTCCAGGAGCTCCAGAACCAGGTTGTCGAGCACGTCGCGGTTCTCGACCAGGATCTCCCAGGCCTCGTTGTGCGCGTTCTCGATGAGCTTCTTGACCTCTTCGTCGACCAGCCCGGCGACCTCTTCCGAGTAGTCGCGCTGGTGGCCCATCTCACGGCCCAGGAACGGCTCCGAGTTGTCCGAGCCGAACTTGATCGCACCGAGGCGCTCGGTCATGCCGTACTGGGTGACCATGGCCCGCGCCGTGGCGGTGGCCTTCTCGATGTCGTTCGAGGCGCCGGTGGTCGGGTCGTGGAAGACCAGCTCCTCCGCCGCGCGCCCGCCCAGCATGTAGGCCAGCTGGTCGAGCATCTCGTTGCGGGTGGTGGAGTACTTGTCCTCGTCCGGCAGCACCATGGTGTAGCCGAGGGCCCGGCCGCGGGACAGGATGGTGATCTTGTGCACCGGGTCGCTGTTGGGGCACGCCGCCGCCACCAGGGCGTGGCCGCCCTCGTGGTACGCGGTGATCTTCTTTTCCTTCTCCGACATGATCCGGGTCCGCTTCTGCGGACCGGCCACGACGCGGTCGATCGCCTCGTCCAGGATGCCGTTGTCGATCAGCTTCTTGTCCGAGCGGGCGGTCAGCAGCGCGGCCTCGTTGAGGACGTTCGACAGGTCCGCGCCGGTGAAGCCGGGGGTGCGCTTGGCGACGGCCGAGAGGTCGACGTCGGGCGCGATCGGCTTGCCCTTCTGGTGCACCTTGAGGATGTCCAGCCGGCCCTGGAGGTCGGGGCGCTCCACCGCGATCTGGCGGTCGAAGCGGCCCGGGCGCAGCAGCGCCGGGTCCAGGATGTCGGGGCGGTTGGTGGCCGCGATCAGGATCACGCCACCCTTGACGTCGAAGCCGTCCATCTCGACCAGCAGCTGGTTGAGGGTCTGCTCGCGCTCGTCGTGGCCGCCGCCCAGACCCGCACCGCGGTGCCGGCCGACGGCGTCGATCTCGTCGACGAAGACGATCGCCGGGGCGTTCGCCTTGGCCTGCTCGAAGAGGTCGCGGACGCGGCTGGCGCCGACACCCACGAACATCTCGACGAAGTCCGAGCCGGAGATCGAGTAGAACGGCACCCCGGCCTCACCCGCGACGGCACGCGCCAGCAGGGTCTTGCCGGTACCGGGCGGGCCGTAGAGCAGCACACCCTTGGGGATCTTGGCGCCGACGGCCTGGAACTTGGCCGGCTCCTGCAGGAACTCCTTGATCTCGTGGAGCTCCTCGACCGCCTCGTCGGCACCCGCGACGTCCGCGAAGGTCGTCTTCGGGGTGTCCTTGGTGAGCAGCTTGGCCTTGGACTTGCCGAACTGCATGACCCGGGAGCCGCCGCCCTGCATCTGATTCATCAGGAACAGGAAGACCAGGACGATGATGACGATCGGGAGCATCGACAGCAGCAGGCTGACGAAGGTGCTCTGCTTCTCGGGGCTGATGGTGTAGCCCTCGGCGAGCGTGCTCGAGTCGTTGTCGTTGATCTGGGCCTGGAGCTTGTCGGCGATCGCAACACCCTGGTCGCCGATGTACGAGGCCTGGAACTTGCTGCCGGACGGCTGCTTGCCGGTCCCGGCGTTGGACAGCGTGGCGCCGTCCTTCAGCTGGATCTTGATCGTGTTCGAGTCACCAGTGGTGATCTGCGCCGACTTGACCTGCTTGGCATCGATCGCTGCGACGACCTGCCCGGTGTCCACCGTCTTGTAGCCGTTCGAATCCGAAACGACCTGCATCAGCACGATGACAGCGAGGACGGCCAGCACGATCCACATGATCGGCGCACGGAAGTATCGCTTGACGTCCATCCATGCGGGGCGTTGCCGCCCCGTCCCTCCTGCCACTCAACGGCGCCGGGGGGCTGGGGGGCCGCGGCGCATCGGGTCGGTGCTCATGTGAAGAGCGGTTTTAATGGACCGTACCGCAGTCGCACCCGCCCGTGGCGGGAGCGCAGCGACACGGCTGTCGTTCTTTGTCCCCCCGGTCCAACGGGCGGGAACCGACTCCTGTTCCCACCCGTAGCCCGAACGGGCGCTCAGCCCCCGTAGACGTGCGGGGCGAGCGTCCCGATGAAGGGCAGGTTACGCAGCTTCTCCGCGTAGTCCAGCCCGTAGCCGACCACGAACTCGTTCGGAATGTCGAAACCGACGTACTTCACGTCGATCTCGACCTTGGCCGCGTCCGGCTTGCGCAGCAGGGTGCAGACCTCCAGCGAGGCCGGACCGCGCGAACCCAGGTTGCCCAGCAGCCAGGACAGGGTCAGACCGGAGTCGATGATGTCCTCGACGATCAGGACGTCCCGGCCGGCGATGTCGGTGTCCAGGTCCTTCAGGATGCGGACGACCCCGGAGGACTTGGTGCCCATGCCGTAGGAGGACACCGCCATCCAGTCCATGGTGACCTGCGAGTGCAGGGTACGGGCCAGGTCGGCCATGACCATCACGGCCCCCTTGAGGACGCCGACGATCAGCAGATCCTTGCCTGCGTAGTCCCGGTCGATGCGCTCGGCCAGCTCCAGGAGCTTGGCGTCGATCTCGTCCTTGCTGATGAGCACCTTCGCGAGGTCAGCGCCCATGTCGTTCTGGTCCACCGGGGATACGTCCTCAAACGTTCGGGGTCTGTGTGGCCGGCGGCCGGCTACCCCGGGACATGCCCGCCCGTCAGTCGCCCTGCCGCCGAAAGACCAGCGTGCCACACCTGCGGGTGGCCTCGACGCCCCCGGGTAGGTGCAGCGGCCCCTGACCGCGCCATCCGGTGACCAGCAGGTCGATCGTCTCCAGGTGCCGCGCGAACAGGTCCCCGGCCGGGCAGCCCGCCCGCAGCGCGGCCCGGCGCAGCACCCGGCGGCGGACCGCGGGGGGGAGTTCGGCGAGTTTCACGGCGTCCAGGGCCCCGTCGCCGGTCCGGAGGTCGCGTTCGGCCAAAGAGGCCCACTGGTCGAGGGCGTCGGCGTCGTCCCGGAACAGCCGGGCGGTCCGGGCCAGCGCCTCCACCACGCCGCCGCCCAGGTGCTTCTCCAGCACCGGCAGCACCTCGTGCCGGACCCGGGAGCGGGTGTAGGCAGGGTCACAGTTGTGCGGGTCGTCCCAGACCGGGATCGCCTGGGCGGAGCAGGCCTGCCGGGTGGCGGCCCGGTCCAGCTCCAGCAGCGGGCGGCGGTAACGGCCCTTCTGCGCAGGCATCCCGGCCAGCGAGCGGGAGCCGGAGCCGCGGGCCAGGCCCAGCAGCACCGTCTCGGCCTGGTCGTCCCGGGTGTGGCCGAGCAGCACGGCGACCGCGCCGAGCCGCTCGGCGGCCTCGTCCAGGGCCGCGTAGCGGGCGTCCCGGGCGGCGGCCTCCGGGCCGCCGGACCGGCCGACGTGCACCGGGATCGCCTCGACCGGGTCCAGGCCGAGCGAGCGCAGTCGTTCGGCCACCTGGGCGGCCCGGTCGGCGGAGCCGGGCTGCAGGCCGTGGTCCACGGTGACGGCGCCGACCCGCAGGCCGATCTTGGGGGCCTCGAAGGCGGCGGCGATGGCCAGCGCCATCGAATCGGCGCCGCCGCTGACGGCGACCAGCACCAGCGGCGAGCCGGGGGCGGCCGGGGTCCGGGGCAGCCCGGACGGGTGGCGCGCGGCGTTGCCGATCAGGGTGGTGCCGACGGCGGCACCCACCAGCGGCACCCCGGCCGGGCGCTCGCGGGGCTCGCGCACGGGCGCGGTGAAGGTGGTACCGGCCTCGGCGGCGAGGTCGGTGAGCGTGCGGCGAACGGCCAGACGTATCGCGGCGACGGCGGGGTGAGGGCCCACGGCGGACGACTCCTCGACGGAGGGGACAGGACTGCGGTTCGCGCGGCCGGGCCGCGCACCTCGCATGAGCGCCCTGTTACCGGGCGCTCACAGATGGTGGCAGAAAGCAGCGACCCGCTACGCCACCCGCGCCACCGGTACGACCACCGTCCCACGTTCGGGTGAATGGAGAAACGTATCTTCACCGTCGGTCTGCCCGATTGGACCACTCGTACGAGCGGGTTTGACCACCGCCGACCACCGCGCGTCCAGCGGCGGCCGGACGCCGTCAGCGGGCGACGCGGGCGACCCAGGCGGCCGGGTCGTGGATCTCCTCCTTGGTCGGCAGCGTGTTCGGGGAGGTCCACACCCGGTTGAAGCCCTCCATGCCGACCTGCTCCACCACCCCGCGCACGAACACCGCGCCGTCCTGGTACTGGCGCAGCTTGGCGTCCATGCCGAGCAGCCGGCGCAACAGCAGGTCCAGCCGGTTCGCGCCGCGGTCCCGGCGCTGCTGGAACTTCTCCCGGATCTCCGCCACCGTCGGCACCACCGCCGGGCCGACCCCGTCCATCACCACGTCCGCGTGGCCCTCCAGCAGCGACATCACCGCCGTCAGCCGGCTCAGGATCTCGCGCTGGGCGGGCGACTGGACGATCTCCATCAGCCCCGCCGAGGGCAGGCCCTCCCGGCCCCCGACACCCGGCAGCCCGCCGCCGAGCGAGCCCGCCGCGTCCCGCAGCCGGTCCAGCAGGGCGCCCGGATCCACGTCCGTCTCCGCCAGGAACGCCTGCACCTCGGACTGGATGTGATCCCGCAGCCACGGCACCGCGGTGAACTGCGTGCGGTGCGTCTCCTCGTGCAGGCACACCCAGAGCCGGAAGTCGGACGGGTCGACGTCCAGCTCCCGCTCGACGTGCACGATGTTCGGCGCCACCAGCAGCAGCCGGCCGGGGCCGGGCCCCTCCGGCCCCAGCCGCGGCTTGTCGAACAGCGCCGCCGGGCTGTCCGGGGCCTCCAGCGAAGGCTCCGCCGGGGCGAAGGTCTCGTACTGGCCGAGCACCTTGCCGGCGAGGAACGCCAGCAGCGCGCCCACCTCGATCCCGGTGGCCTTCTCCCCCACCGCGCCGAACACCCCCGCCGTCGGACTGCTCGCCCGGCGCGCCTGGAGCTTCTCCACCAGCGGCTGGACCACCGTACGGAAGCCGGCCACGTTCGCCCGCACCCAGCCCGGACGGTCCACCACCAGCACCGGCGTCGCGGCGGCCGCCGCCAGACTGCTCGACCGCATCCCCGTGAACGCCCGGACGTGCTCCTCGGCCTCCAGCGCGTGCCGGCGCAGTTCGGCGACCACCGCCGCCGCCTCCGCCCGGCTCACCTCCGGCCCCGGCCGCACCAACCTGGTCGCGGTTGCGACCGCGAGATTCCAGTCGACCATGCCAGCACCGCCACTCGCGCTCGTCATGCCCTCACCGTACGTGCTCCCACCCGCCGACGGCAGCCACCCGTCCCGAACACCCTCAGCCCGCACGTCCACCCCCCATGCCCCCGGCGGATGCCCCCACCCGGGCCGCACCCTGCACCGGCCGCCCGCGCGGCCGTCGTGGCCACCTGGCGAGGCTCGCCGGCAGGGCGAGGAAGCAGCCGGTGGGGCGGGGTGCAACGGAAGCGCAGCAAGGTCGGCGGCGCCAGGGCCTTCGGGGTCCCGATCCTTTCCGACGCCCGCTGACGGTGCGGGTGGGTCAGTGGCAGCCGCAGGTGGTGAGGCGGGCGGCGATGCGGTCCATGGCGGCGCGGGCGGTGTCGGCGGGGGCGGTGGTGCGGGTCATGACGGCGAAGGTGAGGAGGCGGCCGTCGGCGTCGACGACGGTGCCGGCGAGGGTGTTGACGCCTCTGAGGGTGCCGGTCTTGGCGCGGATCAGGCCGGCCGCGTCGGCGGCGCCCGAGCCGGAGCCGTAGCGCTTGCCGAGGGTGCCGGTGAAGCCGGCGATGGGCAGGCCGGTGAGGATCGGGCGCAGGGTCGGGTGCTGGTCGGAGGCGGCCAGGGCGAGGAGTCGGACCAGGACGGCCGGCGGTATCGCGTTGTCCGGGTTCAGGCCGCTGCCGTCGTTGAGGACCACGCCGGCCATCGGGACACCGAGCTTGGCGAGTTCCTGGGTGACGGCGGTGGCGGCGCCCTCGAAGCCGGCCGGTTGGTGGGCGGCGAGGGCGACTTGGCGGGCCATCGCCTCGGCGAGCTGGTTGTCGGAGGTGGTGAGCAGGCGCTCGACCAGCCGGGCGACGGTCGGCGAGTCCACCCGGCCGAGGACGGCGGCGCCGGGTGCGGCCGGGGCGGCGGCGGGCTTGGCCTTGCCGTCGACGGTGACCCCCTGGGCCCTGAGCAGGGCGGCGAAGCTCTCGGCGGCGCTCCCGGCCGGGTCGGCGACCCGGGCCGGCGCCTCGTCGCGGCTCTTGGGGTCGACCTTGCCCTCGTCGATCATCAGCGGGACGACCAGGGCGATGTTCTGCGCGTCGTGGTTCTTGTGCTGCGGGTTGCCCGCGTACATCGACAGGTCGTAGTCGAGCTTGACGGTGGTGGTGCCGGCGGCCTTGAGGGCGGCGGCGGTCTGCCGGGCCAGGGCGTCGAGCGAGGCGGGGGCGGTGTCGGCGTCGGCGGCCTGCCCGCCGATCTGCACCTGGTCGGCGGGCAGCGCGGTGAGCGTCGGGTCACCGCCACCGACCAGGGTGATCGTGCCGGGCTCCGCCCCCTGGACCACCCGGGTGGTCAGCCGGGTGTCGCCGGGGATCAGCGCCAGGGCCGCGATCGAGGTGGCCAGTTTGGTGGTGGAGGCGGGCGTGGCCGGGGTGTTCTCGCCGGAGCCGTACAGGAGTTGGCCGTCGACGGCGTCCGCGACGGCGAAGGTGACGGTGCCGAGGCTCTTGTCGGCGAGGATGGTCGCGAGCGCCTGCTGGAGGCCCTGGGCGGTGGGTGCGGCGGCGGCGCCACCGGCCTCGACGGTGGCCAGGACGGCGCCGGGGGCGGGGGCCGGGCGGGCGCTGCCGCTCGGGGCGGGGGCGGAGCCCGTAGGGCCCGGGGCGGTGGGGGTGGATCCGGCGGCGGTACCGGGCCCGGCGGGCTGTTCGGCCGGGCGGGTGGTCACGGTGTCGCCCGCCTTGGGCTTGCCGTCGCCCTTCCCGGGCTCGCCCTTCCGGTCGTCCCGGCCGTCCCGGTCGTCGCCCTCGCCGTGCTCGGTGCTGTGGCCGCTCGGGTTCGGGGAGGGCTGTGCGTACGCTCCGCCCGAGGTCAGGACCGTTCCGGCGACCAGCAGCGCCGCCCCGAACAGTCCGGCGGTCGTCCCCCTGCGGCGGCGCGCCGCCCCGACCCCTGCTCCCACCGACCGGCCCCTTTCCTGAGCACTCACTCCCGTAGGAGACACTTGGATTCTGTCAGTCCCTACCTTGGAGGAACCGTTGGAGTTCGACGTCCTTATCGAAATCCCGAAGGGCTCTCGTAACAAGTACGAGGTCGACCACGAGACCGGCCGTCTGCGGCTCGACCGGATGCTCTTCACCTCGACTCGCTACCCGGCCGACTACGGCTACGTCGAGGGCACGCTCGGCGAGGACGGCGACCCGCTGGACGCGCTGGTGATCCTGGACGAGCCGACCTTCCCGGGTTGCCTCATCAAGTGCCGCGCCATCGGCATGTTCCAGATGACCGACGAGGCCGGCGGCGACGACAAGCTGCTGTGCGTCCCGGCGACCGACCCGCGCTGGGAGCACCTGCGGGACATCCACCACGTGTCGGAGTTCGACCGCCTGGAGATCCAGCACTTCTTCGAGGTCTACAAGGACCTGGAGCCGGGCAAGTCCGTCGAGGGCGCCAACTGGGTCGGCCGCGCCGAGGCCGAGGCCGAGGTCACCGCTTCGATCAAGCGTCTGGCGGAGCAGGGCGGCCACTGAGCCGTCGTTCCGATCTCGTTCGACCAGGAAGTTCGAGGTAGGTCGGGGCAGCCGAAGGCCGGGGTTCGCGGATTCGTCCGCGGGCCCCGGCCTTTGCCGTATCCCGGGGCCGGTGCGACCGTTTTACCGACAGGCTGTCGGCATGACGCCTGATTAGGTTAGGCTAACCATAACTGTCGGGGGCGGATCCGATCCCTGGAGGCCACACATGCCCACGCCCGAGCCCGTCCCGTTCTCCACCGCGCTCCGCACCGCCAGCAGCCAGGAACACGAGGCCGCGGAGCAGTCCTCGTTCATGAGCCACCTGCTGGGTGGACGGCTCGGAATCGAGGCGTACGCCGACCTCACCGGCCAGCTCTGGTACGTCTACCAAGCCCTGGAGAGCCGAGCCGGACAACTGGCGCGGCACCCGCTCGCCGGGCCCTTCATCGACCGGGCACTGCTGCGCACCGCCGCCATCGAGCGCGACCTGGCGCACCTGCGCGGGCCGCACTGGCGGGACGGGCTGGAGCCGCTGCCGGCCACCGCCGCGTACGTCGCACGGGTGGAGGAACTGGCCGAGACGTGGCCGGCCGGGTACATCGCGCACCACTACACCCGCTACCTGGGCGACCTGTCCGGCGGCCAGATCATCCGCGGGGTGGCCGAGAAGACCTGGGGCTTCGAGCGCAAGGGCGACGGCGTGCGGTTCTACGTCTTCGAGGAGGTCGACAACCCGGCCGCCTTCAAGCGTGAGTACCGGGCCCGGCTGGACGCGGCCGGGCTGGCGATGGACGAGGTCGAGCGCCGCCGGGTGGTCGAGGAGTGCAAGCGGGCCTTCGTGCTCAACGGCGCCGTCTTCCGGGACCTGGACGCGCGCTACCCGCTGAGTGCCTGAACGTTTCTCCCCGTCACGCCAAGGGATCGGCGGCACGAACGGATCGGCCCCGGCGAGCAGTTGCTCGCCGGGGCCGTCGCGCGCCCCGGGGGTGCGTCAGGAGCGCGCGCCGCGCCGGTTGCGCACCAGAACGGTGGCGCTGCCGCCGACCAGCAGCAGACCGGCCGCGGTGGCCAGCAGCGGGACCACCGGGGTGTCCGAGCCGGTGGCGGCCAGCACGCCGCCCGCGCCGCCCGTACCGCTCAGGCCGCTGCCGGTCGTCAGCGAGGCGCCGCCGACCGTGCCGGTGCCCGAACCCTGGCCTCCGGCCACCTGGTTGGCGCCGGTGCCGGACCCGCCGGCCGACGGGGCGGCCGGGCGCTTGGCGTCCTTGTCGAACGCCAGGGTGGCGCTGACCGGGTCCAGGGCCGTGCCCGCCGGGTAGTTGGAGAACACCGGGACGCCCTCGGCGGTGAGCGTGGCCGGGACGCCGGAGAGCGTCACCACGCCGTTGACCGGCTGCAGGGCGGCGGCGGGCACCTCCAGCTTGGCGATCCGCGCGCCGCTCAGCGACGTCGCCTTGCCGTCGGGGGACTTGCCGTTCACGTCGGCGGTCAGGAAGGCGCCGCCCTGGTCGATCGTCAGGCCCAGCTTGGAGAGCGTGGTGTCGAGCGCCCAGCCGTCCTTGCCGGGGTGGCCGAGGAAGCGCACCGAGCCGTTGAACGCGGCGGTCAGCGAGTGGTCGGCGGTGTTGTAGCCGCCGGTGGCGCCGCCGAAGCGGTAGTCGGCCGCGCCGCCGCCGAACTCGACCTTGCCGCTCGCCATCGGGGTGGCCAGGTACGCGCGGAAGCTCTCCTTGACCGTCCAGTCGAGGGTGCCGTTCACCACGGGCAGCCGGCCCGGCGCGGTGGTGGGCGCGGGGCTCCCGGTCGCGGGCGGGGTGGCGCTCGTGGACGGGGTGGCGCTCGCGGGCGGGGTGGCGCTCGTGGACGGGGTCGCGCTCGTGGACGGGGTCGCGCTCGTGGACGGGGTCGCGCTCGTGGACGGGGTCGTGCTCGCGGACGGCGAGGAGGTGCCGCTCGGCGACTGCGTCGCGGACGGCGAGGAGGTGGCCGTGGCGGTCGGCGACGGCGTCGCCGGGCTCTGCTTCAGCAGCAGCGACAGCGGGTCCATGTCCGCCCCGGCCGCATAGAAGCCCGCGAAGGCCTTGGCACCCTGCTCGCTCAGTTTGGCCGCGGCCGGCACCCCGGTGGTGGTGTCCCGCACGACGGTGAACGTCACCAGCGGCACGTCCTCCCGCCGGGTGATCTCGGTGGCACCCATCGCCTCCTTGGACGCGGTGTCGGCGGTGAGCGTGCCGGTCGTCCCGGCGGTGGTGATCTTGAGATCGCTGATCGCGACGTCCAGTGCGCCGTGGTGGGCGGTGAAGTGGACCCCGCCGGTGAAGGAGGAGCTGAGCGCGTGGGTGGCGAGGTCGTACGTGGCGTTCGCCAGGCCGAAGTGGAAGGTGCCGTCGGCGTTGGTGGTGGCGCCGCCGGTCAGTTCGATCGCACCGCCCTGGGAGGCCGGACCGCCGATGTAGGTGCGGAAGCTGGCCTTCACGCCCCAGTCCAGCGCGCCGGTGTCGTACGTGACGCTGCCGGGGCCGCCCGCGCCGAACGCCAGCGCGGGGGCGCCGAGGGCGGTCAGGCCGAGGCCGACGGTGGCAGCCGCGAGGGCGGCCAGCCGGGTGCGGTTGCGGGACATGGTGGTTACTCCGTTCGGGTGGGGCGGGGGGAGGGAACGCGGGGGGAGACGCTCCGGAGGGGATCAGGCCACGCTGTCGGGGCCCGGCGCGGCACCGGGGCCGGAGCCGGTGCCGGTGCCGGTGCCGGCCTCGGCGCCCGCGACCGGCGCGGCGGCCGCGCGGCGGCGCCGGACGAGCAGGCCACTGGTCGCGGCGAGCACGGCCACCAGCACCGCGCCACCGACCACGGCCGCCACCGGGAAGCCGTCCGAGGAGGACGCGGCGACGGGCCCGGTGGCGGGGCTCGCGGCGGGGCTCGCGGTGGCGCTCGGCGCGGTGGCCGGGGCACTGCCGAGATCGGGCAGCGGGGGCAGCGCGGCCGCCGGGTCGAGCGCGACGGCGAAGCTCAGCGGGTCCATCTCGGTGCCGGCCGGGTAGAGGCCGCCGAAGGCCTTGGCGCCGCCCTCGGTGAGCTTCAGCGGCACCTCGACGGCCTTCAGCAGGCCGCCCTCGGGCTTGAGCCCGGCCGGGTCGAAGGCCGCCAGCTCGACGCCGGTGAGCTGCTGGGTGGCACCGTCCGGGGTGCGGCCGGAGACGTCCGCGACCAGTCGGCCCTGACCGCCGGACACGGTGACACCCGGGTTGGCGAGGGTGAGGTCCAGGCCGTAGGTGTCGCCGCTGCGCAGGCCGGTGAAGCGCACGGTGCCGGCGAAGGCGGCGGTGAGGTCGCCGTTCGCGGGGTCGTACCGGCCCTTGGCCGGGGTCCAGCGGAAGAAGGCGCCGCCGTCCGCCGCACCGGCGCCGAGTTCCCAACGGCCGTGGGCGATCGCGCCGGTGACGTAGTCGCGGAAGGTACGGCGCACGCCCCAGTCGAGGGCGCCGCCGGCGAACTCGGTCCGGGCCGGGGCCCGGGTGCCGGGCGTACCGGCCGGTGCGGCCGGAGCAGAGGACGCGGCCGGGGGCTCGGCGGCCGCCGAGGGCGACGGCACGGCGGTCGGCGACGGAGCGGACGGGGCGGAGGACGTGGCCTGCGCGGCGGGCAGGTTGACCGACAGGGTGAGCGGGTCGAGGGCCGTCCCGGCGGGGTAGAAGTCGCCGAAGGCCTTCGCCCCCGCGTCGGTGAGGGTGCCCGGCACGTTGCTGAGCGTCAGGGTCCCGGCCGCGCCCCGCAGGTCGACGCCGGCCAGCGAGAGGTCGGCCAGCTTGGCCTGGCTCGCGCTGCTGACCTGCCCGGTGTCCTTGGACTTGCTGCTGACGTCGGCGTACAGCCCGGCCGCGCCGCCCTGGACGGCCCGGAAGCCGAGCCGGCTGACGCTCAGATCGAGCGCGTTGGCGCCGTTCTCCTGGTGCCCGGTGAACCGGACGCCGCCGGAGAAGGAGGCGGTCAGTGCGCCGGTCGCCGGGTCGTAGCCACCGGTCGCGGAGTGGAACCGGAAGGTGCTGCCGCCGACCGTGGCGGCGCCGCCGGTGAGCGTCCAACTTCCCTTGGCGATGGGCCCGGTGATGTACGTCAGGAAGGACTGCTTGATCCCCCAGTCCAGCCGTCCGCCGGCGACCTTGCCCTCCGCCGCCACCGCCTGGCCGGGTGACAGGCCCACCACCAGCAGGGCGGCGAGGGCGGCCACCAGGGTGGCGGCCAGACGGCGGAGCCGGCTGGGCAGGGGCACGGCGGATCACTCCTCGGCAGGGTGCGGGGGCGCGGCAAGGGAAGGGTCCGGTGTGCTGCCGACCCCCTTGCGGAACTCAGGTAAGGCTAACCTAATATATGAGTCAAGAGTCCCGCCGCGACCCCCCGACCAGGACCGAAGCGGCGACAACTCCCGGCGAAGGGAAGCACGTTGAGCAGCAGTACGATCCGACCCCGGGTGGCCCGCGGGCCCGCCCTCCTGCTGCTCGCCCTCGGCCTCCTGCTCGCCCTCACCGCCTGCGGCCCGTCCGGCACGGCCGCCAAGGCGACCGCGGCGGGCTCCTCCCGGGCCCCCGACGCGGTCGAGCCGCTGCCCGTGGAGCCCGTCCCGCAGCTCCCGGCCACCACCGCCTCCGTCGACGGCCGCCAGGTCACCGTCACCAGCGCCGAGCGGATCATCCCGCTCAACGGCAGCCTCGCCGAGCTGGTGTTCAGCCTCGGCCTCGGCCCCAAGGTCGTCGCCCGGGACGTTTCCACCACCTTCCAGCAGGCCGCCGCCCTGCCGGTGATCACCCAGGCCCACGACGTCTCGGCCGAGGGCGTGCTCTCGTTGCACCCCACCGTCGTCCTCGCCGACCGCTCCACCGGTCCGGCCGAGGCCATCGCGCAGATCCGCGCGGCCGGCGTCCCGCTGCTCGTCCTGGACGACGCCAAGCGGCTCGCCGACGTCGGTCCGCGCATCGACACCGTCGCCGCCGCCCTCGGGGTCCCGGACGCCGGCCGGCAGTTGACGGAGCGCACCGGACAGCGGATCGATGAGGCCAAGGCCGCCGTCCCGACCGCGGGCCGCCGCCCCAAGGTCGCCTTCCTCTACCTGCGCGGCAGCGCCTCCGTCTACCTGCTCGGCGGGCCCGCCTCCGGCGCCGGCTCGCTGATCGAGGCGGTCGGCGGCGAGGACGCCGGCACCGCCGCCGGCCTCAGCGGCGACTTCACCCCGCTGACCAGCGAGGCCCTGGTCAAGGCCGCGCCCGACGTGATCCTGGTGATGAGCAAGGGCCTGGATTCGGTCGGCGGCGTCGACGGCCTGCTCAAACTGCCCGGCGTCGCCCAGACCCCGGCCGGCCTCGACCGCCGGATCGTCTCGATCGAGGACGGCCAACTGCTCAGCTACGGCCCGCGCACCCCCCAGGTGCTGCGCGAGATCGCCGCCCAGCTCTACCCGGCGGACGCCAAGTGACCACCGCCGTACGGTCGAAGGCCGCACCCACCGTCAGCAGGACCACCCTGATCACCGCCGTGCTCGCCGCCGCCCTGGTGCTCTGCGCCCTGCTCGCGGCCGGCGTCGGCGCCTACCGCATCCCGCTCGGCGACATCCTGGCCTCCGCCGCCCACCGGCTCGGCCTCGGCGGGCACGCCCTGGACCGGGTGCCCGAGTCCGTGCTGTGGAACGTCCGGCTGCCCCGGGTGGTGCTCGCCCTGCTGGTCGGCGGCTCGCTCGGCTGCGCCGGGGCGCTGATGCAGGGCGTGTTCGGCAACCCGCTGGCCGAGCCCGCCGTGATCGGCGTCTCCTCGGGCGGCGCGGTCGGCGCGGTGGCCTGCATCGTGCTCGGCCTGGACGCCCTCGGCAGCTGGACGGTCACCGCCTTCGCCTTCGCCAGCGGCCTGCTGACGGTCTTCGCGGTGTACCTGATGGCCCGCTCCGGCGGGCGCACCGAGGTGGTCACGCTGATCCTCACCGGGGTCGCCGTGAACGCCTTCTGCGGCGCGCTGATCGGGATCTTCCTGTTCACCGCCGACTCCGCCGCGATCAGCCAGGTCACCTTCTGGCAGCTCGGCTCGCTCTCCCAGGCCACCTGGGGCAAGGTGCTCGCCGTCCTGCCGTTCGCCCTCGTCGGCCTGGCCGTCGCCCCGCTGTACGCCCGCAAGCTGGACCTGCTGGCCCTCGGCGAGCGCCCGGCCCGCCACCTCGGGGTGGACGTCGAGCGGATGCGGCTGGTGCTGATCACCGTCGTCGCGCTGCTGACCGCCGCGGCCGTCGCGGTCAGCGGCATCATCGGCTTCGTCGGACTGGTCGTCCCGCACCTGCTGCGGATGCTGGCCGGGCCCGGCCACCGCTTCCTGCTGCCCGCCTCGGCGCTCGGCGGCGCGCTGGTCCTGGTGGCCGCCGACCTCGCCGCCCGGACCGTCGCCGAGCCGGCCGAGCTGCCGCTCGGGGTGCTCACCGCGTTGATCGGCAGCCCGTTCTTCTTCTGGCTGCTGCGCCGGACCAGGACCAGGCAGGGAGGCTGGGCATGAGACTGCGGACCCCTCGGGAGGTGCCCGAACGGCCGTCCCCCGGCACGGAGTTGCTGACGGCCGAGGCCGTCCGGCTGGCCGTCGGCGGGCGTGCCCTGCTGGACGGCGCGTCGGTACGGGTCGCCGCCGGCGAGGTGGTCGCGCTGCTCGGGCCGAACGGCGCCGGCAAGTCCACCCTGCTGTCCGTGCTGGCCGGCGACGTCCGGCCGGACGGCGGCGAGGTCCGGCTGCGCGGCCGCCCGCTGGCCGGCTACGGCGCCGCCGAGCTCGCCCTGCACCGCGCGCTGCTGCCGCAGTCCGCCGCGCTGTCCTTTCCGTTCCCGGCCGACGAGGTGGTCCGGATGGGCCGCGCCCCCTGGGCCGGCACCGCCGCCGCCACCGAGGACGAGGCCGTGGTCGCCGAGGCGATGGCCGCCACCGAGTCCGCCGCCTTCGCCGGGCGCCCGTTCACCGCCCTGTCCGGCGGCGAGCGGGCCCGGGTGGCGCTGGCCCGGGTGCTGGCCCAGCGCGCCCCGCTGCTGCTCCTGGACGAGCCGACCGCCGCCCTCGACCTGCGCCACCAGGAGTTGGTGCTGCGGGTCGCCCGGGCGCGCGCCGCCGCCGGGGACGGCGTGGTCGTGGTGCTGCACGACCTGTCCCTGGCGGCGGCGTACGCGGACCGCGTGGTGCTGCTGACGGCCGGGGCGACGGTCGCGGACGGGCCGGTCGCCGAGGTGCTGCGCGCCCCGCTGCTCAGCGAGGTGTACGGCCACCCGGTCGAGGTGCTGCCGCACCCGCGCACCGGGGTGCCGCTGGTGCTGCCCGAGCGGGGCTGAGCGGGGCTGAGCGGGCTCAGTCCTCCAGCCGGAAGCCGAGCTTCAGGCCGACCTGGTAGTGCTTCACCTGCCCGTCCTCCAGGTGGCCCCGGACCTGCGTCACCTCGAACCAGTCGAGGTTGCGCAGCGTCCGGGAGGCCCGCTCCACCGCGTTGCGGATCGCGGCGTCGACACTCTCGGTCGAGGATCCGACGATCTCGGTCACCCGGTACACGTGGTCAGTCATGACGGACTCCCTCAGCTGTGCGACGGCCCCAGGTCCACCGTGCACCGCCGCCGGTCCGCCCGCACGCCGACGGGAGGTCCCAGCGCTTGTCCGGCAAGCGCTAGAACGCCGCCCGCACCTGTCCGACGGGCGCGCCGCCGCCCAGCAGCGGGGCCGCGCCGATCCGCTCGACGGTGTCGTCCGCACCGGTCACCCCGAGTCGACGCAGCGCGGCCGCCAGCACCGGGCCGCGGGCCCGCTCGCCGCCGTCGTCGATCTTGAAGGCGAGCGCCCGCCCGTCCGGCAGCGCCACCACCTGGACGGCCTCGGCGCCCATCTTGGACAGCGCGCCCGGGACGGCCCGCATCAGCCAGGTGTCGGCCCGGCGGGTGCCGGCCACGTACTCGGGGTGGGCGCGCATCGCGTCGGCCACCCGGCGCGGCGCGGTGCCCTCGGCGGCCAGCAGCAGGCCGCGGTAGCCGCGGGCCAGGCCGGTCAGCGTGACGGCCAGCAGCGGCGCGCCGCAGCCGTCCACCCCGACGTGCGCGGCGGTCTCGCCGGTGCCCTCCTCCAGGGCCTCGTGGGCCAGCCGCTGGATCGGGTGCTCCGGGTCCAGGTAGCCCTCGGTGTCCCAGCCGTTGGCGACGCAGGCGGCCAGCCAGCCGGCGTGCTTGCCGGAGCAGTCCATCAGGATGGGGGTGCGACGGCCGCCGGAGCCGAGCAGCAGTTCCGCCTCGGTCTCGTCCAGTGGCAGGTCGGCCGGGGTGCGCAGGGCGGACTCGTCGAGCCCGGCGGAGCTCAGGATCGTCCGGACGCCGTCGAGGTGAAACGATTCCGCAGAGTGACTGGAGGCGGCCAGCGCCAGCAGCTCGCCCCCGATCGCCAGTCCGGCCCGCAGCGTGGCCACCGCCTGGAACGGCTTGGCGGTCGACCGGGGGAAGACCGGCGCGTCGGGGTCACCGAGCGCGAAGTCGACCGAGCCGTCGGCGGCGAGCAGCACCAGCGAGCCGTGGTGCCGGCCCTCGGTGAAACCCGAGCGTATGACCTCGGCCAGGACGGACGGGGTGACGGACTGGGACATGGCGAGGCCTTCCGGGGTGAGGGTGGACCGGGGAGAGCCGGGCGCACCCGCCCATGGTGCCTCACCCGGTCAGAGCGGCCCCCCTGCGAGCAGGTCGTCGACCCGTGCTTCCCCATCACGGTACCTGCGGGTGATCTCGGCATTGCAACCGTCGGCCGTCCGCAGCAGCCGCTGCCGCCGCCCGGACACCTCGCGCTCGTGCGCGCGCAGCCGCTCCAGCGCGGCCAGCAGTTCCTCGGCCGGGTGCGCGGCCAGGTCGGCGAGCTGGACGTCCCCCATCAGCGTGTCCGCCTCCAGCTGGGACTCGTGGCCGCGCGGCGGCCCGAGCGTGACGTGCCGAGCCGAGCGCCGCACGCTGGAGGGCGCGTCGGTCAGGATGGCCGGGAGGCGGTCCAGCAGGTCGCCGGGGAGCCCGTCGGTGCCGCCCGCCCCGGCCGCGCGGACCGGGCCGCCGGGCCTGCGGTCGAGTTCGGCGCGCAGGATGTCCATCCGCCCGTGCAGCAGCCGCCGCAGGTAGGAGAGGTCGGCCTCCTGCTCCAAGGTCTCCCGGCGCAGGATCCGCAGCTGGTCCAGGCCCAGCCGCTCCAGATCGGGCTCTATCGCCGTTCCCAGGGCCTCGGCGCCCTCGGCGACCTCCGCCACGTGCCCGGACCGGTCCCACGCCGCGCTGCTCGCGTCCATCAACCAACCACCTGCCGTCGTCCGATCCCGCCCGCTCGCGGCACTCCGTCCCTGCCGCCGGTCCCGCCCGTCCCCCGACGGGCTCACACGTCCCGTCCGTTGGCACGCCCGGCCGCCCCCGGTGGTTCCGGTTCCCGGCCGGAACCACCCCTCGGGGCGACACCGCGGGAACGTCTGACCTACCGGCTCGACCGCCCGGCCGAACCCGGCCCGGTGCGGCGGACCCCATGGCGCCCCGAGCCCTTCGTACGGTCCACCAGCGTGCCACCCCGCCCGGCGCGTGCGCACGGCCCGTGCACCCGAACGGCCCCCTGGCGAACGGGGGTGGCTGATATGACCGGGTCTTTCCGCAGGAAGAGCGGCGCCCGACTCCGCGCAGGCGCGCAATACACGGCGTGCGACACCAACGTACGCGCCCCTTGTGTGCGCACCGGGTACCGTCGGACGGCCCGGCGGGCTCCGGCACAATGGCGGCATGCGAGCAGTGGTGCAGCGAGTGACCGAGGCCAGGGTGACCGTGGCCGGCGAGACCGTCGGCGCGATCGAGGGACCGGGGCTCTGCGTCCTGGTCGGCGCCACCCACGACGACACCCCGGCCAAGGCCGCGCAGCTGGCCCGCAAGCTGTGGACGCTGCGGCTGCTGCCCGCCGACGACGCGGGCGTGGAGCAGTCCTGCTCCGACCTCGGCGCCCCGCTGCTGGTGATCAGCCAGTTCACCCTCTACGGCGACGCCCGCAAGGGCCGCCGCCCCACCTGGAACGCCGCTGCCCCCGGCCCGGTCGCCGAGCCGCTGGTGGACGAGGTGGTCGCCCGGCTGCGCGAGCTCGGCGCCAAGGTGGAGACGGGCCGGTTCGGCGCCGACATGCAGGTGGCGCTGGTGAACGACGGCCCGTTCACCGTCCTCGTCGAGGTCTGACCCCAGGGCTTGTCCGGCCGGCAGGCCCTCGGCGAAGGCCCTACTGAGGGACGATCACGTCCTGGGTGCCCGGCACCGTCCCGGCCAGCAGCACCGCGTCCACCGGGACGTTCCGCTTGACGATCGCCAGCGCGATCGGCCCCAGCTCGTGGTGGCGGGCGGAGGACGTGACGAAGCCGAGCGGGCGCCCGTCCGGCTCGGCGGCCAGCCGCACCTCCGTCCCGTGCGGGGGCAGCGTCTCCTCGGTGCCGTCCAGGTGCAGGAAGACCAGCCGGCGCGGCGGGCGGCCCAGGTTGTGCACCCGGGCGACGGTCTCCTGCCCGCGGTAGCAGCCCTTCTGCAGGTGGACGGCGGTGCGCAGCCAGTCCACCTCGTGCGGGATGGTCCGGTGATCGGTCTCGAAGCCCAGCCGCGGCCGGTGGCCCTCGATCCGCAGCGCCTCGTACGCCCAGACCCCCGCCGCCGGGCCGTAGCCGGCGGTCAGCTCCTCCAGCCCGGCGCGCGGCACGAACAGGTCCCGCCCGTACGGGAGTTCGCGCACCGCGGCGACGCCCTCGACGGAGACGACGGAGCCCGCTGGCAGGTGCACCACGGCGTACTCGGCGGTCGCGTCGGCGACCTCCACCCGGTAGAAGAACTTCATGCTCTCCAGGTAGCCCAGCAGCGCCTCCTGGGTGCCCGGCTCGACGTGCGCCCAGGTGGTGGTGCCGTCGTCGACCAGGTAGAGCGCGTGCTCGACGTGCCCGTGCGGGGAGAGCACCAGCGCCTCGGTGGCCTCCTGCGGCTCCAGCGAGCTGACGTGCTGGGTGAGCAGCAGGTGCAGCCAGGCGAGGCGGTCCTGGCCGGTGACGGTGATCACGCCGCGGTGCGAGAGGTCGACGAAGCCCGTGCCCTGCGCGAGGTTGCGTTGCTCGCGGAAGATGTCGCCGTAGTGGGCGGCGACGCCCTCGTCGGCACCTTCGGCGGGAACGGCTCCGGGCAGGCTCAGCAGCGGGCTCTTCATACCGGCCAGCTTAGACCGGCCGGCAACGGGGCCCGCGGCGTCGTGCGACAGGCCCTACGACCCGCCGTCCGCGAGCTTGGCGGCGCAGTCGGCGCAGCGGCCGAAGATGGCGAAGTGCTTGAGGTCGGTGTCGAAACCGTGCTGCTCGCGCAGGCTCCGGATCAGCGGCTCGGCGATCTCGGTGCCGGTCTCGGCGACCTTGTCGCAGTCCCGGCAGACCAGGTGCAGGTGGTGATGGCGGCCGGCCAGGTGGTAGGTCGGGGCGCCGTGGCCGAGGTGGGCGTGCGAGACCAGGCCGAGCTCCTCCAGCAGCTCCAGCGTCCGGTAGACGGTGGAGATGTTGACGCCGCTGGCGGTCTGCCGGACGTGGCAGAGGATGTCGTCGGGGGTGGCGTGGTCCAGGACGTCGACGGCCTCGAGCACGAGCTGCCGCTGCGGGGTCAGCCGGTAGCCGCGTTCGCGCAGGTCGGTCTTCCAGTCGCCGGAGAGCTGCCAGTCGGTGGTGCCGGTGTCCGCCACGGTGCTGTCCCTGCCAAAGTCGGGGGTCCTGAAGCAAGTGTAGGGACCGGCCCGGGGGCCGGTCCCTACCTCTCGTGAAAGCAGTACCGCTCAGCGGAAGGCCGGGCTCACTTGAAGAAGGCGATGCCGTCGTCCGGCAGGTCGTTGATGTCCTTGATCAACTGCGCCGGGCTGAGCACCTTCTTCAGCTGGGCCGACATGTACGGACGCAGCGGCACGTTCGGAGCGGCCTTCTCGCCGACCCAGAGCAGCTCGTCGTTGACGAAGCCGTACAGCCGCTTGCCGCCCGAGTACTCCGGCGAGCCCTCGATCCGGGCCACCGCGTCCGTGGAGACGTCGATCTGCGGCTTGCCGTCGGCCAGTTCGCCGTACCAGATCTCCACCGTGCCGTCGTCACGGACGGAGGAGATCTCGATCCCGCGGGCACCGCTGGTGCCGTCCTGGTTGCTGGTGATGCGCCAGAACGCGTGCTCGTTCTCCAGCGGACGGACCTTCTCGCCCTCGTTGTTCAGCACCCAGGTGCGGGAGCGGAACTCCAGGAAGGGCCGGCCGTCGTGCCGGATCACGATCTCCTGGCCGAAGTTGCACTTCTCCGTGCCCGGGAAGTCGTAGACGCCCGCGCCCTCCCAGGTGCCGAGGAGGAAGGCGAGCGGGACGACGTCCTTGTGGAGGTCAGAGGGGATCTCGATCATGTTCCTGGTCGCTGTCGTCGTCGGTGTGGGGCTGCCTCAACCGTACGGCAGGATCAGCGCTGGCCCTGGTAGAGCTTCATCACCGAGAAGATGGCGAACCAGGTGATCAGCACGGCCATGAGGGCCAGCAGACCGTCGAAGAACATTTCCAGACCGGACACGGGGGGCTCCCAGGCGGCGACAGTGTGGTGGATTTTGCTGTCGCTCACTCTATCCGCCGGTCATCGGCCGGTCGCGGTGAGCCCCACCACGTCGCCGATCGCGCCGATGTTCCCACGCCGCCCAAGGTTTCCCCAAGGGATCCCGGGATGACGGCGAGCGGGGGCCGCGGGCGCTCTAAGGTGGCGCCATGTCGAAGAAACTCGTCATCAAGGTCACCGCCGGGGCCGACGCGCCGGAACGGTGTGCGCAGGCGTTCACGGTCGCGGCGGTGGCCGTCGCCAGCGGGATCGAGGTCTCGCTCTGGCTGACCGGGGAGTCCTCCTGGTTCGCCCTGCCGGGGCGGGCGGCGGAGTTCGAGCTGCCGCACGCCGCGCCGCTGCCGGACCTGCTGGAGGCGATCCTCGCCAGCGGCGCGGTGACGCTGTGCACCCAGTGCGCGGCGCGGCGGGGGATCGTGCAGAAGGACACCGTCGAGGGCGTCCGGATCGCGGGCGCGCAGGTCTTCGTCAGCGAGATCATGGCCGACGGCGTCCAGGCCCTCGTCTACTAGCTCGTCCACCGGCCCTCGTCCCCTGGCGCTCCTCTACTGACGCTCCTCGTGGTCGGGGCGGTCCCGGTCGTGGCCGGGATCGTCCCACTTCGGGTCGTCCCAGCGCGGGTCGTTCCACCAGTCGTCGTCCGGGTCCCGCTTGTTGGCGAACACCGCGGCGGCCGGCGGGATCACCATCGCGACCACGCACATGCCGATCGCGGCGGGCACGGAGAAGAACCTCACCACGCCCCAGGCCAGCACGAACAGGCCCAGACACACGCCCATCATGGCGAAGTAGAAGCGACGCCGCCGCCTTGCCTGCACCACTCCACGGTACGACCGAGGGCCCCGCCATGGCAGGGCCCTCGGTGAGGTTCGTCCGCGGATCAGACCGCGATCGCGACCTCGACGGCGGTGCCCTGGGAGGCCACCACCTGACGGTCCACGGTCTGGCCCGGCACCAGCGCGCGCAGGGTCCACTTGCCCGGGCGGGCGAAGAACCGGAACTGGCCGGTCGCCGAGGTGGGCACCTCGGCCGTGAACTCGCCGCCCTCGTCGAGCAACCGCACGTAGCCGTTGACCGGCTCACCGTCGCGGGTCACCGAACCCTGGATGATCGTCTCGTTCGCCACGTCAACTCCTGCCAGGTCCGGGCCGCCGGCCTTCGCACCGCACATGTCTTGTCTTCCCTTCTGACGACGGTCGAGCCGCGGGCTCAGTTGCCGAGCTCGATCGGCACGCCGACCAGGCTGCCGTACTCGGTCCACGAACCGTCGTAGTTCTTGACGTTCTCCTGGCCGAGCAGCTCGTGCAGGACGAACCAGGTGAGCGCGGAGCGCTCGCCGATGCGGCAGTAGGCGATGGTGTCCTTCGCCAGGTCGATGCCCTCGGCCTCGTACAGGGCCTTGAGCTCGTCGTCGCTCTTGAAGGTGCCGTCGTCGTTGGCGTTCTTGGCCCACGGGATGTTGCGGGCGCTCGGCACGTGGCCGGGGCGCTGCGACTGCTCCTGCGGGAGGTGGGCCGGGGCGAGCAGCTTGCCGGAGAACTCGTCGGGCGAGCGGACGTCGACCAGGTTGAGGCTGCCGATGGCCGCGATCACGTCGTCGCGGAAGGCACGGATCGAGGAGTCGGCGGCCTGCGCCCGGTACGCGGTGGCCTCGCGGGCCGGCACCTCGGAGACCAGGTCGCGCGAGTCCAGCTCCCACTTCTTGCGGCCGCCGTCCAGCAGGCGGACGTCGCCGTGGCCGTACAGCTTGAAGTACCAGTAGGCGTACGAGGCGAACCAGTTGTTGTTGCCGCCGTAGAGCACGACGGTGTCGTCGTTGGCGATGCCCTTGGCGCTGAGCAGCGCCTCGAAGCCGGCCTGGTCGATGAAGTCGCGGCGGACCGGGTCCTGGAGGTCCTTCTTCCAGTCGATCCGGACGGCGTTGCGGATGTGGTTCTTGTCGTACGCGGAGGTGTCCTCGTCGACCTCGACGATGACGACCTTCGGGTCGTCCAGGCGGGCCTGGACCCAGTCGGCGTCGACCAGGACGTCGCTGCGGCTCATGGTGGTGTTCTCCATCCGAGGGCGGTTTGCGGAAGGTTCTGCTCAGGAGGTGCTGCGCGGCGCCCGGACGACTGCCGTCCGAATTCCTGTCCGAATACTGGGACGGGACGGTGGCCCGGGCCTGCCGGCCAGGAGACTGCGGGGTGCGGCGACGACGGCCGGCCGAGAGGGCCTGGCATGGTCACCGGGAGGATCGGCGGGCGGGCGTCAACTGCCCAGCCAAGACGCCGAGTCAGCGCATTCGACACAGACAGGCGGCCACGCGGCACAGGTCGACCGCCCGCCGCTTCGTGAGATCCGTCTGTCGCTTCATGTCGACGATGCTAGGGACACCGAAGCCCCGCTGTCATCAGCGTACCGAATATTGAGACCAAATGGCCCGAATGCCGAGATTTGAGCTTTTCACGGCCGACCGGGCGACAGGCCGGGGCAGGTCCGGCGGCCCCGGGCGGCACACAACCGGTGGAAACGGAACCGCTCCGCGACCCGCGCTGGACGGCGCGTCTCGCGGAGCGGAACAGGACGGGAGTGACGGGGCGGCCATCAGCCCAGCAGCTTGACGCCCTTGCCCTCGAAGGTCAGCTGCAGGCCCTCAGGCAGCGGCGTCGCCCCGTCCTTGTCGGCCAGCTTCAGCCCGGCCGGGAGCGAGTCGAGCGTGAAGCTCATCGGCTCCAGCCTCTGGTTGGTGATCCCGGCGACCACGCCGGCCAGCCCGCTGAGCTGGAAGCCGTCCGCGGTCACGGTGTTCCCGTTGTTGTGCACCGAGCCCTCACCGACCGCGACCGGCCCCAGCGCGGCCTTGATCTTGCCCGGCCCGGCGTACGACAGGGTCAGCCGGGAGTTGCCGCCCACCGGCAGCTTGCCCGCCCCCGACATCAGCTGGGAGGCCGGTGGCAGCAGCTGCGCGAGGTCCGCGTACGAGATCAGGCCGCTGCCGGTGCCGTCGTCCACCGTGGCGCTCTTCAAGCTGTCGCTCACGGTGACGCCGGAGAGCTTGGCCTTGAACGAGTGCAGCGCCACCTGGTGACCGCCGTCACCGACGGTCAGGCCGTCGGAGGAGATCCGGACGTCGTCCAGCTTCATCGACAGCGCCTGGGTGAGGAACGGGAAGCCCTCGATCGAGACGTCCGGCCGCTGGCTCATCCGGCCGCTGCTCACCATCCGGTCGGCGGCCTGGTCCTCGGCCACGCCGACCGCGATCCGGTCGGCGCCGACCAGCAGGCCGGACACCACCACCAGGCCGATCGTCGCCTTCAGCCATCCGCGCATCGCTCTCCCCCGCCGTCGCCGGTCGCTGTCGTCGTTCGGTGTCGCTGTTCGTCGTAGTCGTCGTTCGTGGTCGTCGTTCGTGGCCGTCGTTCGTCGTGGTCGTTCGCGGCCGTCGTCCGGTGTCCCGTGGAGGCCGCCCGGCCGAGGCCGCTCCCGCACGACCGTACGACGTCCCGCCCCGGAGCGTGGTTCCGAGGCGGGACGTCACGGTCGACGGCCGGGGTCAGCCGGCCAGCAGGTCGGTGGCGAGCCAGATCAGCGGCGCGGCCACCGCCAGCGGCAGCGCCACGCCCGCCGTCATGTGCACGAACCGGGACGGGAAGTCGTACGCCGCGACCCGGCGGCCGACCAGCGCCCCCAGCCCCGCCAGCGCGCCCAGCGCCAGCGGCGCACCCACCAGCAGACCCAGCAGCACCGCCGCCAGCAGGCCCAGCACCGGGCCCAGCTGCTTCGGGCCGGGCAGCGGCGCCGCGGCCAGCACGGTGGCCAGCGCGACCGCGCCCACCCCGGCCGGCACCCAGTCGGCCACCAGCAGCGTGGTGCACAGCACCGTCACCACCGTGGCCGAGCCGAGCACCGTCAACGCGTAGAACCGCTCCTTCGGGTCCGAGGGGCGGAACGTCTGCAGCACCAGGACCAGCAGGAAGAACCCGCCCAGCGTGCCGACCACCGCCGCCACACTGCCGTCGGAGTCCGCCAGCAGCACCGCCGCGTCCGCGGTGAGCCCGGCCAGCGCGGCGAGCGCGATGCCCTGGCGGGCCGGCCACATCCCGTTCAGCCGGAACCAGCCGGCCGCCGTCAGCACCTGGAGCAGCGCCACCACCAGTGCCAGCGCCACCTGCCCGAGCGCGGCGCCGCCGGCCAGCAGCGCGGCCACGCCGGCGGTGATCAGCGCGGGCTGCAGGCCCGGGTCGATGATCGGCGAGCCGGTCCGGCCGCGCGGGCCGGCGGGCGGTGCCACCGGCGCGGGCTGCGCCGGGACGGCCCCGTACGGCGGCGCGGCCGGGGTACCCGCCGGGGCGCCCGGGGCGACCGGGCGCTTGAGCGTCATGGTCGGCGGGTCGAAGGCTGGGGTCCCCGCGTACGGCGCCGGGGCCGGTGCAGGAGCGGCGGGGGCGGCGTGCCCGGCCGGCGGCTGGGCGGGCGTCCGGGCCGGTGGGGCGACCGGCATCGTGCCGGACACGACCACCGGCGGCAGCAGCGTGGTCGCGGCCGCGTCCTCCATCGGAGGGACCGGCGGCAGCAGGGTGGTGGCCGCGTCGTCCATCGCCGGCACGGGCGGCAGCAGCGTGGTGGCCGCGTCGTCCATCGCCGGCACGGGCGGCAGCAGCGTCGTCGCGGCGTCCTCCATCGGCGGCTGCCCGTGGCCGGGGTAGCCGTACGGCGGCTGCTGCCCCTGCTGCGGGTACTGCCCCTGCTGAGCCTGCGGGTGCTGCGGGTACTGCCCCTGTTGCGGCTGCGGGTACTGCTGCTGCGGCTGCGCGTGCTGCCCCTGCTGCGGATACTGCTGCTGGGGCTGTTGCGGCCATTCGCCGTAGCCGCCCTGGTTCGCGTTGTTCATGTCCGTCACGCCGCTCAGCCTCCCGCGAACGGCGGCAGTACCTCGACCGTTCCGCCCTCGGTGAGGGCGACGGTCGCGTGGTCCCGGCCGCCGACCTGGGCGCCGTCGACCAGGTAGGAGCAGTGCCCGAACAACTGGACGAGCTTCGGCCGGTCCGCGTGCCGCCGCTTGGCCGCCGCGAGCGCCTCCGCCAGGGTCACCGCCTCGTACGGCTCCTCGGCCAGCCCGGCCTCGGACTTCGCGGCCGCCCAGTAGCGGATCGTCCCGCGCACCCGGGCGCCGCTCGCGGGCTCCGTGGTCGCACCCATCGGGCCACCCCTTCTCGTCGTCCTCGCCCGGCCCCGGTACCCCGGTCCGGCTCGCCACCGGAGTGCCCGCCAGACCACCCGAAAGATGGACTCGCACGGCGCCGCCGATGTGCGTCCCATGATGGCGTGTCCGCCGCCACGACCGGCAATCGCCCTGGCCCAGGGCGCCCGGAGGACCGGTCGAAGCTGTGTCCAGGCTCACCCGGCGCACGCCCGGATTGGGCGAACCGCCGGATTCGAGCCCTCCCGGTGCGCAGGCCGGTCGGCTATCCTCGACGTCCAAGAGGGATCCGGGCAGAGTCGCCCCCGGGTCCTTTTGTGCTTTCAGGACGCCAGTACGGACGTTCTTGCGATTCGTCGGCCCACCCCCGGCGCGTCGTGGGAACCGCTCCCCGCCTCACGCGGCACAACGACGTGCCGCGGCCGGCCGGGGTGTCGCCACCCGGCGACCGGGCCGCCGCCCGGGGCCGGACCAGACCGGAGGGTTCGCGGGATGAGCAGGGCAGAAACGGTGCGCCAGGGGTTGCGGGACCCTCGGCGCGTGCGCCGCCGCGTCCTGCGCGCCGGCCGATCCTCCGGTACTCCTCAGGCGCCCGCCGTCCTCCCCCTCACCTCAGCACGTGCGCCATCCGGCTGTGGCGGCAGCCGTAACGCGACCGCGACGACCCGGAAAGGGGACTACCGGGTATGAGTTCTCTCCTCCTCCTCACCAACGCGCTGCAACCCTCCGCGGAGGTGCTGCCGGCCCTCGGCCTGCTGCTGCACAACGTCCGGGTGGCTCCCGCCGAGGGATCCGCCCTGGTGGACACCCCCAGCGCGGACGTCATCCTGGTCGACGGCCGCCGCGACCTGCCGCAGATCCGCAGCCTCTGCCAGCTGCTGCGCTCCACCGGCATCGGCTGCCCGCTGATCCTGGTCGTCACCGAGGGCGGCCTCGCCGCCGTCACCGCCGAGTGGGGCATCGACGACGTCCTGCTGGACACCGCCGGCCCGGCCGAGGTCGAGGCCCGGCTGCGGCTCGCACTCGGGCGACTCCAGGTCGCCACCGACGACAGCCCGATGGAGATCCGCAACGGCGACCTCTCGGTCGACGAGGCCACCTACTCCGCCAAGCTCAAGGGCCGGGCGCTCGACCTCACCTTCAAGGAGTTCGAGCTGATCAAGTACCTCGCCCAGCACCCCGGCCGGGTCTTCACCCGGGCGCAGCTGCTGCAGGAGGTCTGGGGCTACGACTACTTCGGCGGCACCCGGACGGTCGACGTGCACGTCCGACGGCTGCGCGCCAAGCTCGGCGTCGAGCACGAGCAGCTGATCGGCACCGTGCGCAACGTCGGCTACCGCTTCGTCGTCCCGGAGAAGCCCGAGAAGGGCGAGCGCCCGGAGCTCGCCCAGCGCCCCTCGGCACCGTTGGAGGCCTGACGGAGGCCGGGCGGGGTCGGCCCCGCCCGGCTTGTCCGGTTCGCCCCCTCGGCACCCGCAGTGCACCCGCCGGCAGCCCCCAGGACCCACTGCCGACGCGGACGCCACACGCGTAGACTCCCCCCGTGGCCAAAGTGACGCGCGACGATGTAGCCCGGCTGGCTGGTACCTCGACCGCGGTCGTCAGCTACGTCATCAACAACGGGCCGCGCCCGGTCGCGCCCGCGACCCGGGAGAAGGTCCTCGCCGCGATCGAGCAGCTCGGCTACCGGCCGAACAGCGTCGCCCAGGCCATGGCCTCGCGCCGGACCAACCTGATCGGCATGGTCGTCCCGGACGCCCGCCAGCCCTTCTTCGCCGAGATGGCGCACGCCGTGGAACGGGCCGCCTCCGATCGCGGCAAGCTCGTACTGATCGGCAACTCCGACTACGTGGACGACCGCGAGGTGCACTACGTCCGGGCCTTCCTCGGCATGCGCGTCTCCGGCCTGATCCTGGTCAGCCAGGGCCCCTCGCAGCGCGCCGCCGAGGAGTTCGCCGCGATGGAGGGCGCGAAGGTCGTCCTGCTGCACCGCCGCCCCGAGGCCATAGACGACGTCGCGGTGGTCACCGACGACGTGGGCGGCGCCGAGGCCGTCGTCCGTCACCTGCTGGAGGTGCACGGGCACCCGTACGTGGCCTGCTTCGGCGGCCCGGTCGAGTCCCCCGCCCCCGGCGACCCGGTCATCGACCACGTCGAGGGCTGGCAGCGCGCCATGGACGCGCACGGCCTGCCCACCGAGCCCCACCTGATCGACGCGCCCTTCCACCGCTACGGCGCGTACGACGTCGCGCTCGACCTGCTGCGCTCGCCGGACCGGCCGTCGGCGATCTTCTGCTCCACCGACGACCAGGCGATCGGCGTGCTGCGGGCCGCCCGCGAGGTCGGCCTGAAGGTCCCGGAGGACCTCGCGGTGGCCGGCTTCGACGACGTGCCCGAGGCCGCGCTCGCCGACCCGCCGCTGACCACCGTCGCCTCCGACCGCGACGCGATGGCCCGGGCCGCCGTGGACCTGGTGCTCGACGACTCGCTGATGGTGCCCGGATCGGACACCGAGCGGGTCCGCAAGTTCCCGTCCCGCCTCGTCATCCGCCGCTCCTGCGGCTGCGACGGCGCCGCCCCGGCCCCGTCCGGGGAAGCGGAGTAGCAGCCTCCGCCAAACCGGCCGCCGCACACCGCCTGACCAGGCTTTATGAGAACCCAACGGGCTTCTCGGACCCTTCTGAGCCGGTTCTCATCCGATCCTCATGCCCCGGGCGGACGTTAGTCGGCATGAGCGAACAGCAGCAGCACCACGACGAGCAGTACGGTCCGTACGAGCCCCGCGTGGTCGAGGGCACCGTCCTCGGCAGCAGCGCCGCCACGACCGCCTACGGGTACCGCGAGGACCACTCCGACGGCGGCTTCGACGCCCCGCCCCCGCCGTCCATGCCCCCCGCACCGCCCACCGCCGGCCAGCCCGGCGGCCACGGCAACCGCGCCCGGCGCGGCCTGCTGCGCGGACGGCTGGCCCTGGTCACCGCCGTCGCCGCGGTCGCCGCTGTCCTCGGCGGTGTCACCGGCGGGTTCGTCGCCGCCGAGCAGCACTCCTCCGGCACCCGCACCAGCACCATCGCCAGCCCCGTCTCCGCCCGCTCCGACGGCGGCGCCGACGTGACCGCCATCGCCGCCGCCGTCTCGCCGAGTGTCGTGCAGATCACCGTCAAGAACGGCAAGGGCACCGCCACCGGCACCGGCGTCGTCCTCGACACCAGCGGGCGGATCCTGACCAACTACCACGTCATCGACACCGCGGCCGACGGCGGCCAGATCACCGTCACCTTCAAGGACGGCTCCACCGCCCCGGCCACCGTCACCGGCACCGACAAGTCCCTCGACGTCGCCGTGATCACCGCGAGCGGTGCCAAGAACCTCACCCCCGCCACCCTCGGCGACTCCTCCACCGTGGCCGTCGGCGACCCGGTCGTCGCCATCGGCAACCCCGACGGACTCACCGGCACCGTCACCTCCGGCATCATCAGCGCCGAGAACCGCGACGTCACCGTCCAGCTCGACGAGGGCAGCACCAGCAACAACGGCGGCTTCGGCTTCCCCAACCTGCCCGGCCTGCGCGGCAGCCTCCCGCAGCAGAACAGCGGCAGCACCACCACCTACAAGGCCTTCCAGACCGACGCCGCCCTCAACCCCGGCAACTCCGGCGGCCCGCTCATCAACGCCAACGGCCAGGTCATCGGCATCAACTCGGCGATGTACGCCCCCAGCGGCACCAGCTCCACCGCCGGCGGCGGTAGTGCCGGCAGCGTGGGCCTCGGCTTCGCCATCCCGATCAACGACATCAAGCAGGTTCTGCCGAAACTGCAGGCCGGCCAGAACCTGTAAGACGGACAATTACTCCCAGTAGGCCCTCCACCCGACGAGAAAGGGCAGCCGCCCATGACCCCGTCCGCCGACGACCGCACCCCCGCCGAGCCCGGCCACCTGTCCGCCCGGCTGCTCGTGGTCGACGACGAACCCGCCCTCCGGGACGCCCTGGAGAGCAGCCTCGCCTTCGAGGGCTACGAGGTCGCCACCGCCACCGACGGCTACGAGGCCCTGGAATCCGTCGAACGCGACCGGCCCGACCTCGTCCTGCTGGACATCATGATGCCCCGGATGGACGGCCTCACCGCCGTCCGCCGGATGCGCTCGCGCGGCGACACCGTCCCGGTCCTGATGCTCACCGCCCGCGACGCCGTCGGCGACCGCGTCACCGGCCTCGACGTCGGCGCCGACGACTACCTCGCCAAGCCCTTCGAGCTCGACGAACTGCTCGCCCGCGTCCGCGCCCTGCTGCGCCGCAACGCCCTCGCCACCGAGGCCGCCGCCCGCGCCGCCGCCGAGGACGAGAGCGAGGTGCTGGCCTTCGCCGACCTGCGGATGAACACCGCCACCCGCGAGGTCACCCGCGCCGGCAAGCCCGTCGAACTCACCCGCACCGAGTTCATGCTGCTGGAGATGTTCCTCTCCCACCCCCGCCAGGTCCTCACCCGCGAGCAGATCCTCAAGGCCGTCTGGGGCTTCGACTTCGAGCCCTCCTCCAACTCCCTGGACGTCTACGTGATGTACCTGCGCCGCAAGACCGAGCAGGGCGGCATGCCCCGCCTGATCCAGACCGTACGCGGCGTCGGCTACGCCCTGCGCCCGGCCGCCGGCGCCACCACGTGACCTCCGACGCCCCCATCCCACCCCCGCCGCTGGCACCCCCGCTCATCCCCCGCCGCCGGCGCCTCACCCAGTGGTTCCGCTCCCGCTCCCTCCGCAGCCGCCTCATCTTCCTGACCTCGGCGGCGGTGGCGGTGGCCATCGCCCTGTCCGCGCTGGCCTGCTGGTTCATCGTGGAACAGCGGATGTACGGGCTGGTCCGCAGCGACCTCCAGAGCATCCGGGTCCAACTCCCCCCGATCAGCCCCAACGACTGCGCCGCGACCCCGCAGTCCGCCCTCAAGAACCTCCAGAACAACTCCCGGCAGCCCCCGGTCGGGGCCTCGGTCCCCCGCGACACCCAGTACGTCCTGCTCAGCCCGTCCGGTCCTCCCCTGGTCTGCCTGCCCATGAGCTCCAACAAGGCGATCCTGGTCCAGACGGACGACAGCAAGGCCCTGAACCTCAAGCCCGGTCAGTCGATCATCCGGGACGGCCGTTACACCAACGGCAAGCCCGCCATGGTCCTGGTGACCAGTGCCCGCTCGGAGGTCCTCGGTTACCCGACCGCGCTGGTGCTGGTCGCCACCTCCACCCAGGCCGCCGAGGAGTCCCTCCGACAACTCGCCATCCTCCTCGGCGCCGTCGCCCTCGGCGGCATCGCCCTCGCCGCCATCGCCGGCCGCCTGGTCGCCCGGTCCGCGCTCAAGCCCGTCGACCAGCTCACCGAAGCCGTCGAGCACATCGCCCGCACCGAGGAGGTCGGCACCACCATCCCCGTCCACGGGGACGACGAGATCGCCCGCCTCTCCACCTCCTTCAACTCCATGAGCACCGCCCTCGCCAACTCCCGCGAGCGGCAGACCCGGCTGATCGCCGACGCCGGCCACGAGCTCCGCACCCCGCTGACCTCCCTGCGCACCAACGTCGACCTGCTGATCCGCAGCAACGAGACCGGCCGCCCGCTGCCCGCCGCGACCAAGACCAAGCTGCTGGGCAACATGAAGGCCCAGATGCAGGAGCTCACCGTCCTGATCGGCGACCTGCTCCAGCTGTCCCGCCCGGACTCCCCCAAGCCGGTCCGCAACCTCTCCGTGGTGGCGCTGCACGAGATCGCCGGGCGGGCGGTCGAGCGGGCGAAGCTGCGCGGCCCCGGGCTGGTCTTCGAGACCGCGACCGAGCCCTGGTTCGTGCAGGGCGACGCCGCCGCGCTCGAACGGGCGGTGATCAACCTGTTGGACAACGCGGTCAAGTACAGCCCACCCGGCGGCACCATCGACGTCCGCCTCCAGCAGGGGATGCTGACCGTCCGCGACCACGGCCCCGGCATTCCGCCGGACGAACTGCAGTACGTGTTCGACCGGTTCTGGCGTTCGCCGTCCTCGCGGCAGCTGCCCGGCTCCGGGCTCGGCCTGTCGATCGTCGCGCAGAGCGTCCGGGAGGCGGGCGGCGAGGTGTCGCTGGGCCCGGCCGGGGACGGCGGTCCGGGCACGCTGGCGACCGTCCGGCTGCCCGGCGGCCCAGCCCCCGAATGACGCAGGACGGGCGGGGCGCCCCGACAGCGCCCCGCCCGTCCTGTGCCGGCTCACGGTCAGTCGATGTCGCTGCCCGGGCCGATGACCTTGATCCGGTCCTGCGCCGGGGCCTTCAGCGGCGAGGCCGCCGAGCTGTGGGCGCCCAGGTAGGCGGTGAAGACGTCCAGGTCGGAGGCGCCGACGAGCTTGTCGGTGCCGGCCGCGAAGGCCGGGAAGCCGTCGCCGCCGCCGGCCAGGAACTCGTTGGCCGCGACCCGGTACTTGGCGGCCGGGTCGACCGGGGCGCCGTTCAGCCGGACCGAGTCGGCGATCAGCCGGTCCGCGCCGGTCTTGCGCATGTCCAGGGTGTAGTGGAGGTTCGAGGACGGCTGGAGGATCTTCGGCGCGGCCTCGTTGGAGCCGCTGACCTGCTGCTGGAGCAGCTGGATCAGCTGGGCGCCGGTCAGCGTCTTGACCTGCATCATGTTGGTGAACGGCTGGACGGTGAACGCCTCGCCGTAGGTCACCACGCCGTCGCCCTCACCGGCGGAGGCCTTGTAGACCAGGTCGGAGCGGATGCCGCCGGGGTTCATGAAGGCGACCTGCGCCCCGCCCTTGTCGGCCGCGGCGAGCCCCTCCTGCTGGGCGTCGGCGATCAGGTCGCCGAGCGGCTTCTCCAGGTCGCTGCTGCCACGGCCGTTGATGTCCGCGCCGATGTAGCCGATCGGACGGTTGGCGATCGGGGCGGCCAGCTTGGAGTAGTGGTCGATCAGCGCCGTCATGTCGGGCGCCTTCTCGACGGTGCGACGCACCACGTGGTTCTCGGCCTTGACCGACGGGCGGACGATCTCGCCGGTGGTCTTGTCCAGCTTCAGGTCGATCTCGGTGTAGAGCCGGCCGAAGGAGGCGGCGCTGGTCACCGAGCGCGGGACGCCGCTGGGGTCGGGGATGCTGCAGGCGTACGCGTTGTGGGTGTGGCCGGTGACGATGGCGCCGATCGACGGGTCGAGCTTCTTGGAGATGTCGACGATCGGGCCGGATATGCCCTGGCCCGCCGGGCCGCAGTCGTAGTTGTAGACGCCGCTGGCCGGGTAGCCGCCCTCGTGGATCAGCGCGACGATCGAGTTGACGCCCTTGGCCTTGAGCTCGGCGGCGTACTTGTTGATCGTGGTGACCTCGTTGGCGAACTTCAGGCCCTTGACGCCCTCGGCGGTCACGATGTTCGGCGTGCCCTCCAGGGTGACGCCGATGAAGCCGACCTTCACGCCCTGCGACTTGGTCACCCAGTACGGGGCCAGCAGCGGCTTGCCGGTCTTCTCGTCGGTGACGTTGGCCGACAGGTAGTTGAAGTTGGCGCCCTTGAACGTCCGGCCGGGCTCGTAGCAGCCGTCGACCGGGTGGCAGCCGCCGTCCTGCATGCGCAGCAGTTCCTGCGCGCCCTCGTCGAACTCGTGGTTGCCCACCGAGGTGACGTCCAGGCCGAGCTTGTCCATCGCCTCGATGGTCGGCTCGTCGTGGAAGAGCGCCGAGGTGAGCGGGCTGGCGCCGATGATGTCGCCGGCCGCGACGGTGATCGAGTCATCGGCCGGGATCCGGGCCTTGCGCAGCTCGGTGGCCAGGTACTCGATGCCGCCGGCCGGGGTCGAGACCTCCTTGCCGGTGGCCGGGTCGATCTCCTTGACGGTGCCGGACGAACCGGCCGGGGGCTCCAGGTTGCCGTGGAAGTCGTTGATCGCCAGCAATTGGAGGTTGACGGTCTTGTGACGCTTGGCGTTGGCGTCGGCGGCCTGCGCGGCCGTCGGCACGGCCACCGTGCCGAACAGACCTGCGGCGGCGACGACGGCGAGCGCCGCGCGTCGGGATCTGACGGAGAGCATGAGGGTCCCCTGCACCTTGGAGGAGCGCCCGCTGTGAACTGGACCGGGCGTCTGGGCGATGTGTTGCGCCTGTGAAGCCTAGGGTCAACGCGCGTAGCTGTCAGGACGTTGAACGTAACGAGAGGATTACCTGCTGACGAACCATCGCCGTCCGACGGGAGCCGCGACGGTTCCGGCGCGCACGCCCGCACCGCCGGAACGGCCGCCCGCCCATCCGCCCGACCCGGCCGCTCGAACCCACGACCCGGCCGCTCAGACCCCCGGCTCGGCCGCCAACTGCCGCTCGGCCCGGTCCCGTTCGGCCACCGCGTCCTCGGTCATCGCGCGGTCGGTGTACACCAGCGGCCGCTCGGCCTCGGTGATGATGTGCTTGACCACCTGCACGTTGCCGTTGACGTCCCAGACCGCGATACCCGGCGAGAGGGTGGGAATGATCTCCACCGCCCAGCGCGGCAGGCCCAGCACCCGGCCGGTGGCCCGCGCCTCCTCGGCCTTCTGCATGTAGATCGTCCGGGTGGAGGCCATCTTCAGGATCGCCGACGCCTCCTTGGCCGCCGCGCCGTCCACCACGTCCGACAGGTGGTGCACCACCGCGACGAAGGAGAGCCCGAGCCGACGGCCGAACTTCAGCAGCCGCTGGAACAGCTGGGCCACGAAGGGGCTGTTGATGATGTGCCAGGCCTCCTCGACCAGGAAGATGCGCTTCTTCCGGTCCGGCCGGATCCAGGTGTGCTCCAGCCACACGCCGACGATCGCCATCAGGATCGGCATCGCGATCGAGTTGCGGTCGATGTGCGAGAGGTCGAAGACGATCAGCGGCGCGTCCAGGTCGATGCCGTCGGTGGTCGACCCGTCGAACATGCCGCGCAGGTCGCCGTCGACCAGGCGGTCCAGCACCAGCGCCACGTCCAGGCCCCAGGACTGCACCTCGTCCACCGCCACGCCCAGCGACTCCACCGAGGACAGGTCGGGGTTGCGCAGGGTGTCGATGATGTCGTCGAGCACCGGCTGGCGGTCCGTCACCGTGCCCACCACGTGCGCGTGCGCGGCCTTCAGCGCGAACCCGGCCCGCTCCTCCAGACCGCGTCCCATCGCCACCTCGACGATGGTGCGCAGCAGCGACAGCTGACCGGTCTGGGTGATCGCCGGGTCCAGCGGGTTGAGCTTCACCCCACCGTCCCGGGCCGCCATCGGGTCGAGCCGGACCGGCTTTATCCCCAGCGCGTTGGCGATCAGGTTCCACTCGCCGACGCCGTCCTCGCCCTGCGCGTCGAGCACCACGACCTGGCGGTCGCGGAACCTCAACTGCCGCAGCACGTACGTCTTCTCCAGCGCCGACTTGCCGTTGCCGGACTCCCCGAGCACCAGCCAGTGCGGGGCCGGCAGCTGCTGCCCGTACAGCTGGAAGGGGTCGTAGACGTACCCCTTGCCGCTGTACACCTCACGGCCGATGATCACGCCCGAGTCGCCCAGCCCCGGCGCGGCGGTGGGCAGGTAGACCGCCTGCGCCTGGCCGGTGGACGTGCGCACCGGCAGCCGGGTGGTCTCCACCTTGCCGAACATCAGGCTGGTGAACGCCTCGGTGAGGTTGCCGAGCGCCATGTGCGGCCTCCTGGTCTGGTCGGCGGGCGGTGGTGAGGGCTGACGGTCCGGACGTCAGCGGCGGATGCCGGTGGCGAACGGCAGGGTGTTGACGAAGGCCCGGTGGTGCTCGCGGTCGCACCACTCCAGCTTGAGGTAGCTCTTGCCGGCCGAGGCCCGGATGGTCCGCTTGTCCCGGGCCAGCGCGTCGGGGTTGCGCGAGGACACCGTGATGTAGCCGACCAGGTTCACGCCGGCCGCGCCGGAGGCCAGGTCGTCGCCGCGCTGGTCCACCCGGCCGGTGTGCGCCAGGTCGCGCGGGTCGACCGTCCGGTTCATCTTGGCCGCGCGGCTGGCCTCCGCCTCGTCGTTGGTCTTCTCCGTCAGCATCCGCTCGATCGCGACGTCGGTGGGCTCCAGGTCCATCGTCACCGCGACCGTCCGGATCACGTCCGGGGTGTGCACCAGCAGCGGCGCCAGGAAGTTGACCCCCACCGGGGTCAGCGGCCACTCCTTGACCCAGGCGGTGGCGTGGCACCACGGCTCCCGGGTCGCCGACTCGCGGGTCTTCGCCTGCAGGTACTGCGGGTGGGTCGCGTCCAGCTCGGCCGGCCAGGCGTTGCGCCGGGACATCGCCTGGATGTGGTCGATCGGGTGGTCCGGGTCGTACATCGAGTGCAGCAGCGAGGACAGCCGGGCCTGGCCCAGCGGCTGGCGCACCCGGATGTCCGCCTCCGCCAGCCGGGCGCAGATGTCGGTCAGCTCGCGCGCCATCACGGCCGCCAGCCCCTCGTCGTCCCGGGCCCGCCGACCGGTCGCCGTACGGCCCATCGCGTGCGCCTCGGCCGCGAGGTCGCGGGTGTAGTGCATGCAGGCCACCAGGTACGCCCGGTGCTGCTCCGAGGAGGTCGACACCATCGACTGCAGCTGGTCGTACGACTCCTGCAGCCAGCGCGGCGCGTCGTGGTCACCGCGCCGCTCGACGTCCTTCGCGTGCGCGTCCGGGTCGGCCGGCAGCGTCCGGGCCAGGATCTGCAGCCGCGTCACGAAGCCGTCCCCGTTGGCGACGTGCTTCAGCAGGGTGCCGAACCGGTCGACCAGCGCCTCCTGGTCCTCCGAGTCGCGCAGGCCGACGCCCGGGCCCTCGATCTCGATCGCGGCCGTCACCGTCCGCCGCTCCAGGTGCATCAGCACCCCGACCTCGTCCGGCCCGAACGGCGCGGTCAGCCAGCGCAGCCGCCCCACCCCGGGCGGCGGACCGACCTCCACCTCCCGGCCGTCCATCCGGGTGCCGGCGTCCATCACGTCCGAGCGCCACACCGAGCGGCCGTTGCGGACCGTCCGGCGGTAGGTGCGGTTGATCTCCGCCCACTTGTAGAACGTCCGCTTGCGGTACGGCACGTACACCGCCGCGATGGCCACCAGGGGCAGGCCGATCAGACCGCCGATCCGCAACGGCAGGATCGGCATCAGCAGGCCCCAGAGCATGCCGAGGAACGCCCCGAAGATGATCAGCATGATCTCGCCGGACTCCCGGTTCCGGCCGATCGGCGCGTTCGGGCGGGCCTTGCCGATCAGGTAGGTGCGGCGCTGGTGCACGTACGGCTGGGCGTACTGGGCGCCGTACTGGCCGAGCGGTTCGCTGCTCACTTACCCGTCACCCTCCCTTCGCTGAGTTGCTGTCGCGGATCGGAACCGAGCCCTGCGGAGGCCCGGCCTGCGGCGGTGGGGCCGGCGTCCGGCCGGCGTGCGCGGCGATGCCGGGCGCGACGGAGCCGCCGCCCGCGCCCCCGCCGCCACCACTCGCACCGACCGGACCGCGGTCGCCGTGGGTGGTGATGCCCTGCTTCATCAGGTTCGCGGTGCCGTTGATCATCGCCGAACCGGCCGACACCGCGCTCGCCCGGGCGCTGCGCATGTTCAGCAGCTCGTCGCCGAAGCCCGGCACGAAGCGGTACACGGCGGCGCTCGCGAAGATCGACAGGAACAGGATCGCCAGACCGGACAGCACCCGCGCGAAGTCGTCGGTGGCCCCGGCGCCGGTCGCCACCGCGCCCGCCAGGCCCAGGATGACCACGATGATCGGCTTCGCCAGGTCCACCGCCACCATCACCCCCGCCCACCGGCGCACGTGCTTCCACAGCTGCTTGTCCACCAACCCCGCGTACACCGCCGTACCCAGCAGCGCGCCCACGTAGAGCATCGCCGCCCGGATCAGCAGCTCGATCCAGAGCACCGCCGCCGCCAGCACCGCCACCAGCGACACGATGATCAGGATCAGCGGGCCGCCGCCCATGTCCCCCTTCTCCAGGGTGTCGGCGAACCCGCCCAGGTACGTCCCGGTGTCGGACTTCGTCCCCACCGCGATCGCCTTGGTCAGCCCGTCCGTCACGCTCACCACGGTGTAGAGGATCAGCGGCGTGAACGCGGACGCCACGACGGTCAGCCACAGGAAGCCGATCGCCTCCGTGAACGCCGTCGTCAACGGCGCCCCCCGCACCGCCCGCTTCGTCACCGCCAGCAGCCACAGCACCAGCGTGATCACCGTCGACACGGCGAACACCACCGCGTACTGCTGCAGGAACGACACGTTGGTGAAGTCCACCTGCGTCGTCCCGTCGATCGCGCTCGACAGCTTCCGCACCACCCAGGCCGCCGCCTGGGCACAGCCCTTGGCCAACGACCCCAGCGGATCGGTCATGCTCCCGATGGTGCCGCCGGGGATGACCGTCGCGCCGTTCGGCGCACAACCGGCGTCGCTGCCGGGGATCGGCAGATCGACCTTCTGGCACGTGGGAGTGGCGGATGGCGTCGGCGACGGCTCGGCGAACACCCGCTGGGCCGCCAGCAGCGCCGCGACCTGCAGGCCGACGAGCGCGCCCGCCAGTGTGCCCGCTCGGCGTGCGGTGGAACGGTGCGAGGTCTGGTCAACGGGCATAGCGGAACCCCCCGAACTGCTGGACGGCGCCGGTGATCTCGTCGGCGGTGGCGGCCTGCTGGTCACCCGGCATCGGTGCGGGCCCCTGCTTGCTGGTGAAGTCGGTGAGCTTCCAGTCGCTGCCCGTCCAGTGGAGCGAGAGCGTGAGGGTGAACCAGGTCGTCGTCACGGGCTGGACGGAGTGTTCGCCGGCGAGGCCGGTGAGGCCGGTGGACCAGACCTCGACCTTGGTGTCGGCGTCGCTGTAGCCGGTCGACCTGGTACCGACCGGGACGGTACGGCTGACGAAGGTGAGGCCCTTGGGGGCGCGGCCCTGGGCGTCGAGGCCGTAACGGGAGGCGGTGTCGCCGCCGAACCCCTGGTCCAGCCGGCTCTGCAGCGCCGGGGCCGCGGCCGGGTCCGCGATGGTGGAGACGATGGTGTGCCGGCTGTCGGTGCGGAACATGTCCGCGGAGCCGATCGCCACCGCGTAGTTGGCGGCGGCGGACTGGGCGCCCTGGTCGGTGTGCGGGTAGCCGGACCCGATGCCGTTGGTGGTGGTGCCGACGGGCTGGTCGCCGCTGGGGGCGGGGCCGGCGCCGGTCGGCGCGGTCGGGGCGGCGCGGTCGGCGGAGGTACCGGTGCTGCCGGGGTCGGCCTTGCCGCGGTTGGCGATGGAGATGGCCACGACGAGCAGGGTGACGACGACGAGGACCGTCAGCAGGGTGCGGAGCGGGCGCGACTGACGCTGGGTCGGCTGGGAGGAGGGCTGTTCGCCGACCGGCAGCCGCGTGCGGGTGTGCGGCTGGTCGTCGGACAACGGCACGGCGGCCCTCCTGGTGCGGGGAGCCGGGGCGGCTCCGGGGGCCCTCCGCCCGTGGGCGGGCGCGGACGGAGGGTGGGAACGGGGGTGGACTGCTGGCGGGCGGGCTCGGGGCGGTCCGGGACGGGGACCCGATCTCGGGCCCGCCGGCCTACTGCTGTCCGATCGTCAGACCGCCATGCCGTAGACAATGGTGAACAGAGTGCCGAGCGATCCAATGATGAACACGCCGGTCAGGCCGGCGACGATCAGCCCCTTGCCCTGCTCGGCGCCGAAGCTGTCGCGCATCGCGGTCGCACCGATCCGCTGTTTGGCCGCCCCCCAGACGGCGATGCCGAGGCAGATGAGGATGGCGACGGCCATGACGACCTCGACCATCACCCGGGCCTCCGAGCCGAGGCTCGCGAACGGACCCCAGTCCGGGGCGATCCCGCCGATGATGGTGTCGATATTCGGCTTCTTTGGAGGGTCCTCGGCCAGGTGGCCGATCGCGTTCGTGTGCACGCTGCTCAGGTTCATTTCCATCTCACCGCCCGATCAGGCAAATTCAAGGGCCCTGACCCCGCCCGCGCGAAGGGTCGGTACCTATTCTTGGCCAGATCTGATGTCGACTTGGCTACTTCTCGCGGATTGGTCGTGAGGACTCGGCCACGTACGCGAGGATGTCCACCGTACGAAGGATAGCGCTCACTCTTTGTATCTCTGATGATTGCGGTGAGCAACGCCTTCCGGAACACTTCGACTGACGATTCGTCGGGATGGTGCTGATGGTACTCCGGAAGGCCGGTACGGCCGCCGCCGCTGCGGGAGTTGTGACGTTCGGATTCCTCGGTCTGGTGTCAGTGGGGACGTTTGCGGCGAGTGGGGCGCCGCAGCAGTCCGCGAATCGCGTGGCGCTCTCACCGGGGACGGTCCCGGCGGCCTACCAGGCCCCGATCCAGCAGTGGGGAACGCTCTGCCCGGAGATCTCCCCGCCGATGCTCGCGGCGCAGCTGTACCAGGAAAGCGGTTTCGATCCGAAGGCCCAATCCGGCGTCGGGGCCCAGGGAATGGCGCAGTTCATGCCCGACACCTGGGCGGCGTACGGCACGGACGCCAATGGGGACGGCAAGAAGGACGTCTGGGACCCGCTGGACGCGATCGCCTCGGCGGCGACCTTCGACTGCGCGCTCGCGAAGGACGTCGCCAAGGTCCCGGGCGACCGGCAGGCCAACGTGCTGGCCGCCTACAACGCCGGCCCGTACGCGGTGACCAAGTACAGCGGGGTGCCGCCGTACAAGGAGACCCAGGGGTATGTGAGGAACATTCAGGCGATGGCCCGCAGCTTCACCGCGCCCACGGCGCCGGTGGAGGTGTCCGGGCAGTCGGCCGGGGCGATCTACTTCGCGCAGAGCAAGCTGGGGACGCCGTACCTGTGGGGCGGGGACGGACTGGCCTGGCAGAACGGCCGGTTCGACTGCTCGGGCCTGACCGTGGCCGCGTTCGCCAGCGTGGGCATCACCCTGCCCCGGGTGGCGAACGACCAGTGGTACGCCGGGCCGCACCCGTCGCGCGACCAGCTGCGGCCGGGCGACCTGGTGTTCTGGGCGACGGACCTGAACGATCCGCGCAGCATCCACCACGTCGGGATCTACGTCGGCGGCGGGTACATGATCAACGCGCCGCACACCGGCGCGGTGATCCGCTACGACAAGATCGACACCAAGGAGTACATCGGCGCGACCCGGGTCACCTCGGACGGCGCCCAGGCGCTGCCGAACCGCAACGCGGACGGCTCCGTCAGCGCCCCGAGCCGCCCAGGCACGACGGCACCGACCACCCCGGCGGACCCGAACACCCTCGCGGCCCCGAACCCTCCCGCCACTGCCCCGGCGACCGCCGCCGCCCCACCCACGGCCGCCGCGCCGCCCGCCCCGGCCGGTCCTGGCCCCGCCGGGACGGGTCAGCCGGCGGCCAAGGGCTGAGCCGCCCGAAGCCCGAGGTGTGAGTGCCCTGTGGACGCTGAGTCAAGTTTCCATAACCGCGCGTTTCCGTGGAACGCTGTGCCCCGGCGATGACGTTGGTCCCGATGGCCCACCGTCAGATTCCCGCGCCGGGAGGGGCCCGGCCGGAACGAACAGGTGCAGCGGACCAGAAGGAGGTGCGGCGTGTCGACGCCGCTTGCCGACACGACCAATCCCGACCTCGGCCTGCTCTACGCCGTCAACGGCCTGGCCAAGCGCTCCCCGCAGTGGCTGGACCACCTCGTCTCGTGGATCGGCGAGTACGGCATCCTGATCGGCCTGGCGATGCTCGGCCTGGTGGCCTGGCTGCAGGCCAGACGCCGGCCGGACGCGCCGGTGGCCGTCGCCGGGCTGCTCTGGGTGCCGCTCTCGGTCGCCATCGCCGAGCTGGCCAACCTGCCGATCGCCGCGATCGTGAACCGCCCGCGCCCGTTCGTCGACCACAGCGGGCTGCTGGTGCTGGTGGACGGCAAGGCCGGCACCCACTCCTTCGTCAGCGACCACTCGACCATGACGATGGGCGTGGCGGTGGCGCTGTTCCTGGTGAACCGGCGGCTCGGCTGGATCGCCGGGGGACTGGCCCTGCTGCAGGGCTTCTGCCGGATGTTCATGGGCGTCCACTACCCGACCGACGTGATCGGCGGCTTCGCGCTCGCCGCCGCGGTCGTCCTGCTGCTGGCGCCGATCGCGATGGCGGTGCTGGTCCCGCTCTGCCACGCGCTGAGCCGGACCGCCGTCGCCCCGCTGATCCGGGCGCCGGAGCGCGGCGGCGCCGGCCCGCGCGGCCGACGCCGCGGGCGTGAGCGGCGGGCGGTGCGCTCCGAGGAGCAGCCGCCGGAGTCCGATCTGGCGGCGTGAGTCGCACGGCTACCCCGGCCGGTCTCCGCCCTCGGCGAGGACGAGGTGGTCGTCCGCCTCCCTCCGGGCCAGGTCGCGCGAGCGGCGGGCCGGTGAGTACCAGCCACAGCTACAGGTCGCGAAGGCGAAGGAACCGCGCTCGCTGATCGCGACACGGTGCTCGGGCATCCGGACGGTGCCGGGGGAGGCCGGCAGCTCACTGTGCACGTGGTTCACCGTAGCGCGCCGGACGCCCGGCGTGCGAAGCCGTCCGTGGGCCCCGTTCCGCGTAACCCTTCGCGCCTCAACTCGTTTGCCCGGAAAGAGCTCTGCCCACCTGGTGGTGTCGGCAGGGCAGTCGGGCCCGAGGGGGTTGTCGCGAGGATGAAGATGACCGACCAGCAGCGCACCGGGCGGCCGGAGCGCCGTCCGATGCCGCACCTGCGTTCGGCGGCCGGGGCCGCCCTGCTCGCCGCCGCCCTGGCGGGCCTGTCCGCCGGCTGCGCGGCCGGCTCCGGCGGCGGCTCCTCGGACCAGCGGTCGGGAGCCCCCGACCAGCTCGCCGCCGACCCGCTGACGGCGGTGCGCAACGCCGCCGACATCACCGGCCGCACCGGCTCCGCGCACACCGCCACCGAGCTGGTCACCGAGTCGTCCGAGAAGAAGGCCGCCTTCACCGGGACGGGCGGCTACGACTACGTGAAGCGGATCGGCCGGCTGGAGGTCCAGGTGCCCCCGGGCGCGGCGACCACCGGGAAGATCGTCGAGGTGGTCCTGCCGGGCACCGTCTACCTGCAGAACAGCGGCGCCAAGGTGCCCGAGGGCAAGTGGGTCAAGCTGGACGTGCGTCAGCTGCCGGACGGCAACCTGGTCAGCGGCGGCGCCACCGATCCGGCCACCGCGGCGGGCGCGCTGCGCGGGGCGCAGAAGGCGGACGCGGTCGGCACCGAGACCGTCGACGGGGTACCGCTGCACCACTACCGCGGCACCCTGGACCTGGCCAAGGCGGCCGACGCGACCGGTGGCCGGGGCGGGGACGGCCTGCGGGTGGGGGCCCAGACCTTCACCGCGAAGGAGGTCCCGTACGACGCCTGGCTGGACGACCAGGGCCGGCTGCACAAGGTGGTCGAGGTGTTCACCTTCGCCGGGGTGGCCGGCTCGAAGGAGGCCAAGGACCAGGTGAAGGTGACGTCGACCACCTCACTGACGGACTTCGGCAAGCCGGTGGAGGCGGCCGAGCCGCCGGCCTCGGACATCTACGCGATGAAGCCCACGGAGAGCCCCAAGTAGGCCGCCGGGGCAGGGCTCCGGCGCCGGGGCGAAACGGGGCGCCGCCGGAGCGGGTGGCCTCCCGGGGAGCGGCGGTCACCCGTTTCGGCGGCGCCGAGATGGCCCGTCCGTGCCATGTGGACGGGCCCCGAAGTGCCTAGGCTGGACGTCGGGTGGCTGCCGCCCGGGCTGGCGAGGCGCTGAAGGGGTGGTGCAGGTGGTGTCGTCCACGGGTGGCCGCAGCGGCGGCCACGACGACGCGGCCCTCGACGAGATCGAGCTGGCCGGCGAGCTGATGATCGCCGCGACGGCCAGCACCGGCGACCGGCTGCCGACCGAGCGGATCGACGAGGTCCTGCTCGACCGGGCCGAACCGGGGCAGGCCGAGGGGGAGACCGGGCGGGCCGCCGACGACTGAGGCGCGCCCCGGGGCGTGTCTCAGCTGCGCAGCAGTCGGGCGATCGCGGCCGTGGCCTCCGCCACCTTGGCGTCGAGCTCCGCGCCACCCTCCTCGGCGGCGGCCGCGACGCAGTGCCGCAGGTGCTCCTCCAGCAGGGAGAGCGCGAAGGACTGCAGCGCCTTGGTACCGGCCGACACCTGGGTGAGCACGTCGATGCAGTAGACGTCCTCGTCGACCATCCGCTGGAGGCCGCGGATCTGGCCCTCGATCCGGCGCAGCCGCTTGAGGTGGGCGTCCTTCTGCGCGCTGTAGCCGTGCGGGCCGTGGTGCCCGGCGGCCGCGAGGGCGGGGGGCGCGTCGGCGGACGGCTCGGTCCCGTGCACGTGGTCCGGCTCGGTGCGCGCTTGCGTCGTGGTCATCGGCCCGCCTTCGTCTGGATGCCTGGTGGCTGCGTCGGCCACCAGTGTCCAACACCAGGGCCGTCCGTGGTGTTCCGATGGCCGACGCGGCATGTGCCGAAGGGCCTCGGACCGGCCCCCGCGCGGTTGAGCCGTCTGAGCGGCGCCCCCGTCTTCCGCAGGCCCGACGAGGACAATCCGGGCGAGGTTCCGTCAGACTGGGGGCTCCCGTCCGCACATGGGTGTGCGGTCCGGGTCAGCTGGTGCGGCAGCCGAACGGAAGGGGAGGTTCCGCCTCCACCGTCAGCACCCCGTTTGCGTGATTGAGCTTGGTTGCACCTAGCATCGTTCAGTCCCTACCCCGCACATCGGAGATTTCCGTGCGTTTTAGCCTGACCCCGAAGGAGACGAGCTTCTACGACATGTTCGCCGCCGCTGCGGACAACCTCGTCGTCGGTTCGAAACTCCTGCTGGAACTACTGGGATCAGACGTGTCGGCCCGCGCGGAGATCGTCGAGCGCATGCGCGCCGCCGAGCACGCTGGGGACGACACCACCCATGCCGTCTTCCACCAGCTGAACTCGTCCTTCATCACGCCCTTCGACCGTGAGGACATCTACAACCTCGCCTCGTCGCTGGACGACATCATGGACTTCATGGAGGAAGCCGTCGACCTGGTCGTCCTCTACGACATCCAGACGCTGCCGAAGGGGATCGAGCAGCAGATCGAGGTACTGGCACGGGCCGCCGAGCTCACCGCCGAGGCGATGCCGAACCTGCGCAGCATGTCGAACCTCACCGAGTACTGGATCGAGGTCAACCGGCTGGAGAACCAGGCCGACCAGATCCACCGCAAGCTGCTCGCCCACCTGTTCTCCGGCCAGTACGACGCCATCGAGGTGCTCAAGCTCAAGCAGGTCGTGGACGTCCTTGAGGAGGCGGCGGACGCGTTCGAGCACGTCGCCAACACGGTGGAGACCATCGCCGTCAAGGAGTCCTGACCCTCGTGGACATGGCAGCACTCATCGCCGTCGTCGGCGTTGCGTTCTTCTTCACCTACACCAACGGCTTCCACGACTCGGCGAACGCGATCGCCACCTCGGTCTCCACCCGGGCGCTGACCCCCAGGGCCGCACTCGCGATGGCCGCGGTGATGAACCTGGCCGGCGCCTTCCTCGGCAGCGGCGTGGCGCACACCGTCTCCCAGGGGATCATCGAGACCCCCAGCGGCAACCAGGGGATGGCGATCCTGTTCGCCGCCCTGATCGGCGCGATCGCCTGGAACCTGGTCACCTGGTACTTCGGCCTGCCGTCCTCCTCCTCGCACGCGCTGTTCGGCGGCATGGTGGGCGCGGGCCTGGCCGGCGGCATCGAGGTGTTCTGGAACGGGGTCCTCGACAAGATCGTCATTCCGATGATCGTCTCGCCGGTGGTCGGCCTGGTCGGCGGCTTCCTGGTGATGCTGGCGATCCTGTGGATCTTCCGCCGGGCCAACCCGCACCGCGCCAAGCGCAACTTCCGGGTCGCCCAGACCGCCTCGGCCGCCGCGATGGCGCTGGCGCACGGTCTGCAGGACGCGCAGAAGACCATGGGCATCGTGGTGATGGCGCTCACCATCTCCGGCCACCACACCGGTGAGGGCATCCCGGTGTGGGTGAAGATCTCCTGCGCCACCATGCTCTCGCTGGGCACCTACGCGGGCGGCTGGCGGATCATGCGGACGCTCGGCCGCAAGATCATCGAGCTGGACCCGCCGCAGGGCTTCGCGGCCGAGGCCACCGCCGCGACGGTCATGTACGTCACGTCGTTCGTCTTCAAGGCGCCGATCTCCACCACCCACGTGATCACCGCGGCGATCATGGGCGCGGGGGCCACCAAGCGGATCCGCGCGGTGCGCTGGGGCGTCGCGAAGAACATCGTGCTCGGCTGGTTCATCACGATGCCGGCGGCCGCCGTCGTCGCAGCGCTGGTGTACTGGTTCGTCCACCTGTTCTGGGGCTGACCGCCCCCGGACGTGAAACAGGGCCCGCCCCCACATCTCGGGGGCGGGCCCTTCTTCATGCCCCACGGCGGCACCGCCATGCAGCACCGCGGAGCAGTCTGTGTCGCGCCGTTCGCCTCCGGACGCTCCGGTCCGGGGCTCGTGACGGGGCCGGCCTAGCCGAAGCGGCCGGAGATGTAGTCCTCGGTCGCCTGGACCGACGGGTTGGAGAAGATCCGCTGGGTGTCGTCCAGCTCGACCAGCTTGCCCGGCTGGCCGACACCGGCCAGATTGAAGAAGGCGGTGCGGTCGCTGACGCGGGCCGCCTGCTGCATGTTGTGGGTCACGATGACGATGGTGAACTGCGACTTCAGCTCGCCGATCAGGTCCTCGATCGCGAGGGTCGAGATCGGGTCGAGCGCGGAGCAGGGCTCGTCCATCAGCAGGACCTGCGGCTCGACCGCGATGGCGCGGGCGATGCACAGTCGCTGCTGCTGCCCGCCGGAGAGGCCGGCGCCCGGCTTGTTCAGCCGGTCCTTGACCTCGTTCCACAGGTTGGCGCCCTGGAGGGACTTCTCCACCACGCCGTCCAGGAGGGACTTCTTGCGCACACCCGCGAGCTTCAGCCCGGCGACCACGTTGTCGTAGATCGACATGGTCGGGAACGGGTTCGGGCGCTGGAAGACCATGCCGACCGAACGGCGGACGGCGACCGGGTCGACGCTGGCGCCGTACAGGTTCTCGTCGTCCAGGAGCACCTTGCCCTCGACGCGGGCGCCGGGGATCACCTCGTGCATCCGGTTGAGGGTGCGCAGGAAGGTCGACTTGCCGCAGCCGGAGGGGCCGATGAAGGCCGTCACCGAGCGGGGCTCGATGCTCATCGAGATGTCCTCGATGGCCTTGGTGGTGCCGTAGAAGGCGGACAGTCCGCTGACGTCGATGCGCTTGGCCATGATCGTTCTTCTCTCGCCTGCGGCGGAGCCGCTAATGAATTCTGGTTCGTACGTCAGTCGGGCGCTCAGTGTCCGCCCTTGGGCGAGCGCCAGCGTGCGATGCCCCGGGCGATGAGGTTGAGCCCCATCACGAAGGCGATCAGCACCAGCGCGGCGCCCCAGGCGCGGGCGTAGCCGAAGTCGTTGTTGACCATCGAGTACTGCTGCCAGATGTACATCGGCAGGGACTGCTGCGGTCCGTCGAACGGGTTGGTGTTGATGTAGTCGGCACCGAACACCAGCATCATCACCGGGGCGGTCTCGCCCGTGATGCGGGCGACCGAGAGCATCACACCGGTGGTGATGCCGCCGATAGCGGTGGGGATGACGATCCGCAGGATGGTCTTCCACTTCGGCACGCCGAGCGCGTACGAAGCCTCGCGCAGCTCGTTCGGGACGAGCTTGAGCATCTCCTCGGTCGAGCGGACCACGACCGGCATCATCAGGATCGCCAGCGCGAGGCTGCCCGAGAAGCCGGAGTAGTTGAAGCCGAGGACGAGGTTCCAGAGCGAGAGGATGAACAGACCGGCGACGATCGACGGGACACCCGTCATGACGTCGACGAAGAAGGTGACCACCTTGGCGAGCGTGCCGCGGCCGTACTCGACCAGGTAGACGGCGGTCAGCAGACCGATCGGGGCGGCCATCGCGGTGGCCAGGCCGACCTGCTCCAGCGTGCCGATCAGCGCGTGGTAGATGCCGCCGCCGGGGCCGGAGGTGCGGATGCCCTTCATGGAGTGGGTCAGGAAGTTCCCGTCCACCACGCTGGCGCCCTGCTGGACGGTGTAGAAGGTCAGCGCCGCGAGCGGCACCACGGCCAGGATGAAGGCGACCCAGACCACCGAGGTGGCGAGCCGGTCCTTGGCCTGGCGGCGGCCCTCGACCTGGGCCGAGAGCACGTAGCTGATCACCACGAACAGGGCGGCGGAGATCAGGCCCCACTGCAGGTGGCTGGCCAGGCCGCCGATCGCGCCGATCGCGCAGCCGAGCGCGATGGAGCCGCCGGCGACGGCGGCCGGGGCCCACTTGGGCAGCCGGTTCGCGGTGAGCGGACGGTTGACCAGGCGGGTGTCCGCCGGAACCGAGGTCGTAGCAGTGCTCATGCGTTGGCCCCCGAGTACTCCTTGCGGCGGGCGACGATCAGCCGCGCGGCACCGTTCACCAGCAGGGTGATCACGAACAGGACGAGGCCGGAGGCCATCAACGCGTCCCGGCCGAAGGGCTGGGCCTCGTTGAACTTCAGCGCGATGTTCTGCGCGAAGGTGCCGCCGCCCGGGTCGAGCAGGTGCAGCGACAGGACGTTGTTGGACGAGAGCACGATCGCCACCGCGATGGTCTCGCCGAGCGCGCGGCCGAGGCCGAGCATCGAGGCCGAGATGATGCCGGGGCGGCCGAACGGCAGCACCGCGGTGCGGATCATCTCCCAGCGGGTCGCGCCGAGCGCGAGCGCCGCCTCCTCGTGCATCCGCGGCACCTGCCGGAAGACCTCGCGGCTGACCGCGGTGATGATCGGCAGGATCATGATGGCCAGCAGGATGCCGACGGTGAACAGGTTGCGCGGCGTGGTGCCGGCCCGGGACTGGTCGAAGATGTACGTCCAGCCGAGGTAGTCGTTCAGCCAGCTGGTCAGCCCGTCCAGGTGCGGCACCAGGAACAGCGCGCCCCAGAGGCCGTACACGACGCTGGGGACGGCCGCGAGCAGGTCCACCAGGTAGGCGAACGGCTGGGCGATCTTGCGCGGCGCGTAGTGCGAGATGAACAGCGCGATCCCGATGGCCACCGGGACGGCGATCGCCATCGCGATCAACGCGCTGACGATGGTGCCGAACGCGAGGACCGCGATGCCGAAGACCGGCTTCGGGGCGTCCGGCGTCCACTCGAAGGTGGTGAGGAAGTTGCCCTCGTTCTTGCTCAGGGCGATGCCCGAACGCCAGGTCAGGAAGCCCGCGATGGCGGCCATGATGACCAGCAGCAGGATGCCCGACCCACGAGCGGCGTTCATGAAGATCTTGTCGCCGACCCGGCTGTCACGCTTGCGGCGTTCCCTGCCTCGCGGGGCGGCAGGGGAGGATGAAGTCATTGGTCTACTCCGGTCTGGTGGTGCTGCCCCGAGGGGGCGGCACCCTGGCGGCGGTGCCCCGGACGTGCTTTTTCGTCACTGCTTCCCGGTGGGGGCGGCCCCGGCCCCCCTCGTTCACGGGGCCGCCCCACCGGGAGGTCCTACTGGATCAGGCCAGCGTCGGGATGATGGCGTTGACCTTGTCCGTCAGCTCCTTGGGGAGCGGGACGTAGCCCGTGTCGCCGATGGCCTTCTGGCCGGCGTCGCTGGCGGCGTAGGTCAGGAAGGCCTTCACGGTGTCGAGGGTGTCGGCCTTGTTGCCCTTGTCGCAGACGATCTCGTAGGTGACCAGGACCAGCGGGTACGAGCCCTCGTCCTTGGTCGCGTAGTCGAGGGTCAGCGCCAGGTCGCTGCCGGTGCCGGCGACCTTCGCCTTGGCGAAGGTGTTGGCGGCGTTGACGGCGGTGGCCTCGATCGGCTTGGCGGCGCCGGTGTTGATGGCGGCGCTCTTCAGGTTGTTGGTCTGCGCGTAGGAGAGCTCGGCGTAGCTGATCGAGTTCTTGACCTGCTTCACCTGGGCCGAGACACCGGCGGACTCCTTGGCCGACTGGCCACCCTTGCCCGCCCAGGCCTTGGCGGCCGGGTAGCTCCAGGCGCCGCCGGAGGTCTTGGCGAAGTACTTGGTCAGGTTCTCCGTGGTGCCGGAGTCGTCCGAGCGGTGGAAGGCCTGGATGTCGGCGTCCGGCAGCTTGGCGCCCGGGTTCAGGGCGACGATCGCCGGGTCGTTCCACTTGGTGATCTGCGAGTCGAAGATCTTGGCGGCGGTCGGGCCGTCCAGGACCAGGTTGTCGACACCCTCGATGTTGTAGATCAGCGAGATCAGGCCGCCGACCATCGGCAGGTCGATGCCCTGGCCGCCGGTGCAGACCTTCTTGCTGTCCTCGACCTCGGCCGGCTTCAGGGCCGAGTCCGAACCCGCGAACTGGACCTTGCCCTGGTTGAACTGCTGGACACCCGTGCCGGAGCCGCCGCCACCGTAGTTGATCGTGCTGCCGGAGCAGGCGGCGCCGAAGTTGGTCTTCCAGACGTCCATCGCGTTGCCCTGGGCGGTGGAGCCCGAGGCGAGCAGCGTGCCCGACTTGCCACAGTTGATCGCCGCGGCCGACGAGCCGCCGCTGGAGCCACCGGACGCCTTGGTGTCGTTGTTGTTGTCCGAGCCGCAGGCGGCGAGCGACAGCGAGCTGACGAGCGCCATGGCACCGATGGCGAGGGCCTTGGAGCGGCCGTTCCGCTGGAGCTTCACTGGGGTGTCCCTTTCTGTGGCATTGCCCGGCGCGCGGGCCGTACGAGGACGGCGGAGCGCGGGTTTTGCTGTGGTCCGGGGCCCGTTCGGCCCTCCGGTAAACCCGAAGTTAGGCCGGGTAGGTGACACGACAGCCGGTCGCAAGTGAACGGAGAGTGAACCTCGAACGGATGACAGGAAACTACGTCAGGTAGTAACGGTTGCGTCACGGCAAGGGCGCGACGTGATCACTTCCACCGTCCCTTCGCCGATGGCAGGTCGTCCGCCCGTACGGGCTTCGCACCCAGCATCACCAGCAGGGCGTCGACCAGCAACCGGTCGCGGTCGTGCGTCAGCCGGGCGCGGGCCTTTCCGGCGGGCAACCACTCCAACCGGTCCACCTCGCGGTTCGGCCGGAACGCCCCGCTCGACGGCACCGCCGCCCAGTAGCGCACCTCCTTCGGCCGGCCCTGCGCCAGGTAGTGCTGGGTCGGCAGCTCCGGACCGAGCAGGCAGGAGAACCCGGTCTCCTCGTGCACCTCGCGCAGCGCCGCCGCGACCACGCCCTCCCCCGGATCGAGCTTGCCCTTCGGCAGGCTCCAGTCGTCGTACTTGGGCCGGTGGATCACCGCGATCCGCGGCCGCCCCAGTCGGCCGCTCTTCTTCGGCCGGCCCGGCAGCCACAGCACCGCGCCGGCCGCCAGGACCACCGGGGCGCGCCCCGCCCCGGTCGCGGTTGCCCCCACTCCCGGCCCGGTGCTCAGACGATCGCGCAACTCAGGCCGTCCGTGGTGCGGGGGAATGCCCCCAGCCCTCGGCAGGGGGGAGGTCCAGCCAGCCGTCCAGGCCGGGCGGGAGGTCTGGCCACCGGTGGCCGAAGGCGTACCGCGCCGCCTCCACCTCCAGTCGCTGATCAGCGTGCACCACGCCCAGCACGTACGCGGTCGCCGGGGTGATCCGCGGAGTCCGCGCCGCGGTGGCCACCGTGACCGCGGCGTCCGCCGCCTCCTGGTGCCGGCCCAGCACCCCGTCCAGCTCGTCCAGCTCGGCGGAGGTACGGCCGCAGACCTCCAGCGCGTACCGGGCCCGCTTCACCAGGATCCGCATCCGGGCCCACGGCGCGTCGTCGGCCGCCAGCGCCGCGTCCGCGTCCACCGCGCCGCGCGCCGCCGGGACGACGCCCAGCCGGCGCAGCCCGTCCCCGCCATACGGGGTGGCGGCCCGCCGCAGCGGCAGCTGCTGGGCGCTCGCGGACAGCACCGCGACCGCGGCGGCCGCCTGCGGCAGCAGCACCGCCGGCGCCCGGCCGCCCGCCGCCTCCAGCAGCGGCGCCTCGCCGACCAGCAGCGTCATCCGGTCCGCCAGCGCGTGCAGCCGGGCCGACCGGAGCTCCTGGAGCACCGAGGAGTGCGCCCTGGTCCGGGCCAGGGTCAGCTGCCGGTCCAGCAGCGCCCGCGCCTTGGGCGCCCCGGCGTGCCCGGCCAGCATGCCCGCCCCGTCCGGGTCGCTGCCGCTCAGCGAGTCCAGCGCGCCCAGCAGCCGGGCCGAGCGGCGGACGTACCCGGGCTCCAGCGCCAACAGGTTGAGCAGCCAGCGCAGTTCGGTGCGCGACTCCTGCGCCCAGGCCTGCTCGAAGACGGAACCGAAGGTGTGCAGCAGCCCGCCGATCCGCCGGACCGTCCGCAGCAGGTCGGCGGTACCGGCCGCCGGAACGACCGCGGCCGTCCCCGGTCTGGCGCCGACCTCGCCCACCGCCAGCGGCAGGGCACGAAGGAACGCGCCGGCCTGGGCGGTGAGATGGCTGGAGAGGATGTCCCCGGCGGTCGCTGTGGCAGCCGCCTGGGCCGTCATCGGCGCATCGGTCATGGCGTGGTAGATCCCCGTTCCCCCGGGTTCGTCCCCCCGGGGCTGGTGGCCGACCGCTGGAACCGGTCCCCTGCGGTTCCAGCGGCTCGCATCAGTGGTCGTGTCAGCGCGAGGTGGCGGCCCGGCGGCGCTGGCGCGAGTCGATCAGCAGATCCTGGACGTGCCGCAACGGCCTGCCCTCGGCGTCCTGCGGGTGGCGGGCCCACGCACCGTCCGGCCCCAGGTGCCAGGACTCGCTCTCGTCCGACATCCCGAGGTCGATCAGCCCGGACAGCTCGGCCCGGTGCGCCGGATCGGTGATCCGCAGCAGCGCCTCTATCCGGCGGTCCAGGTTGCGGTGCATCATGTCGGCGCTGCCGATCCAGACCTCCGGATCGCCGTTGTTGCCGAACACGAAGATCCGGGAGTGCTCCAGGAAGCGGCCCAGGATGCTGCGGACCCGGATGTTCTCGCTCAGCCCCGGCACACCCGGCCGGATCGCGCAGATCCCGCGCACCCAGACGTCCACCGGCACGCCGGCCTGCGACGCCCGGTACAGCGCGTCGATCACGGCCTCGTCGACGATCGAGTTGACCTTGAGCTTCACGTACGCCGGCCGGCCGGCCCGGTGGTGGGCGATCTCGTTGTGGATCCGGGAGATCAGCCCGTCGCGCAGACCGCGCGGGGCGGTCAGCAGGCGGCGGTAGGACTCGCGGCGCGAGTAACCGGACAGCCGGTTGAACAGGTCCGAGAGGTCGGCCCCGACCTGCGGGTCCGAGGTCAGCAGCCCCAGGTCCTCGTACAGCCGGGCGGTCTTCGGGTGGTAGTTGCCGGTGCCCACGTGCGAGTAGCGGCGCAGGGTGTCGCCCTCCTGGCGGACCACCAGCGACAGCTTGCAGTGCGTCTTCAGCCCGACCAGGCCGTAGACCACGTGGCAGCCGGCCTCCTCCAGCTTGCGGGCCCACTTGATGTTGGCCTGCTCGTCGAAGCGCGCCTTGATCTCCACCAGGACCAGCACCTGCTTGCCCGACTCCGCCGCGTCGATCAGCGCGTCCACGATCGGCGAGTCGCCCGAGGTGCGGTACAGCGTCTGCTTGATCGCCAGGACGTCCGGGTCGGCGGCGGCCTGTTCCAGGAAGGCCTGCACCGAGGTGGAGAAGCTGTCGTACGGGTGGTGCAGCAGGACGTCCCGCTCGCGCATCGCGGCGAAGATGTCCGGCTGGGACGCCGACTCGACGTCGGTCAGCCCGCGGGCGGTGCCGGCCACGAACTTCGGGTACTTCAGCTCCGGGCGGTCCAGCTCGGCGATCCCGAACAGGCCGGTCAGGTCGAGCGGCCCGGGCAGCGGGAAGACCTCCGCCTCGGTGATGTTCAGCTCCCGCACCAGCAGGTCCAGGATGTAGGGGTCGATCGACTCCTCGACCTCCAGCCGCACCGGCGGGCCGAAGCGCCGCCGCATCAGCTCCTTCTCCAGGGCCTTGAGGATGTTCTCGGTGTCGTCCTCCTCCACCTCCAGGTCCTCGTTGCGGGTCACCCGGAAGGCGTGGTGGGCGAGCACCTCCATGCCCGGGAACAGCTCCTCCAGGTGCGCGCCCATCACGTCCTCCAGCGGGACGTAACGCTGCGGCGAGGCCTCCAGGAAGCGGGCCAGCGACTGCGGCACCTTCACCCGGGCGAAGTGCTTGTGGCCCGACACCGGGTTGCGCACCACGACGGCCAGGTTGAGCGAGAGTCCCGATATGTACGGGAAGGGGTGCGCCGGGTCGACCGCCAGCGGGGTGAGGACCGGGAAGATCTTCTGCCGGAACAGGGTGTGCAGCCGGGCCTGCTCCTTCTCGGCCAGCTCCGGCCAGCGGACCACCTCGATGCCCTCGGTCGCGAGGTCCGGCAGCACCTCCTGCTGGAAGGCGGCGGCGTGCCGCGCCATCAGCTCGCGCGAGCGGGTCCAGATCAGGTCCAGCACCTCGCGCGGCTGCAGGCCGGACGCGCTGCGCTGGGCGACGCCCGTGGCAATCCGGCGCTTCAGGCCGGCTACCCGGACCATGAAGAACTCGTCCAGGTTGCTCGCGAAGATCGCGAGGAACTTGGCCCGCTCCAGCAGCGGGATGCCCGAGTCCTCGGCCAGCTCCAGGACCCGCTCGTTGAAGGCGAGCCAACTGCGCTCGCGATCGAGGAAGCGGCCCTGCGGCAGCGCGTCGAACTCCTGCTCGTCCTCGGCCGGCAGCTCTGGCGGTATCCCCAGCGCACTGGACATCCGGGCCGGCGGGGAAAGCGGGGCAGAGACGGGGCGGGGGATGCTCATGGGCTCCAGCTCCTCCAGCAGCAGGACGGCGTCCGGACGCGAATGGCTCTGCGAGCCGTCGTCCTCGCCCAGGACCAGCGCCCACCCGCCGGGCGCGGTCCTTACAGGGTCGACCGGCACGTGGCGGTCGACTCTGCACGAGCGAGACACTACGGACTTCATCCTGTGATCTTCGCGGCAGCAATTGAATCCACGGTAAACACCGCATGGCCAGGAGGAAAGCTGAGTCGGTCGGGGCAAGGGACGGGGCCGTCCGACCCCTTGCCCCGGACCACCCGGTGCGGCTAAGCCGTCCGGTCCGTTCGGCCCGTTCGGCCTGTCCGACTCGTCTAGCCCGCTTGGCCCGTCCAGCCCGCTTGGCCCGGCCGGCCTTCGCGGTACTGGACTCGGTACATGAGGTCCACCTCGTGGATGGTGAACCCCAGTCGTTCATATACCCGCACAGCGGCCGGATTGTCGGCGTCGACGTAGAGCAGGACCGTCTCCAGTCCGCGCTCGCCCGCGTCCGAACCGGTCAGATGGCGCAGACCCGCGGCGGTCAGCGCGCGGCCGAGGCCGCTGCCCTGCTCCGCCGGGTCCACCCCGACGACGTACACCTCTCCGAGGGCCGGCTGGGTGGCGTCGGCCGGGTGCACCTTGGTCCAGTGGAAACCGACCACCTTGCCGTTCCGGGTGGCGAGGAAGAAGCCGGCCGGGTCGAACCACGGCTCCGCCAGCCGTTCGGCCAGGTCACGCTCCGTCCAGGCGCCCTGCTCCGGGTGGTGGGCGAAGGCCAGCGCGTTCAGCCGCAGCCACTCGGCGTCGTCCTCGCCGGGACGGAAGGTGCGGAGCTCGACGCCCTCCGGGACGGCGACGGCCTCGGTCTGCGGCCCGGTGCGACGCATCTGCCGCAGCTCGCGGACCAGCTCGGCACCGTACCGCCCGGCCAGGTGCCGGGCCGCCGGGTGACCGCCGTGTACCCAGAAGTCCACCGCATCGCGGCCCGCCCGGTGGGCCTCCGCGAGCACCGCGTCCACCAGCGGCCGGGCCAGGCCGCGCCCGCGGGCGGCCGGGTCGACCACCAGCTCGACGGCGGGGTTGGCGGACGGCGCCTCCGGGACTTCGAGCTGGCCGTAGCCGACGACGGAGGCGCCGGCCTGCTCGCTCTCGATGAGATGGCTGACACCCGGGCGCGACGTCTCCGAGGAACGCAGCCGGAGCCGGCCCTGCTCGGACACGGCAGCCCGACCGTCCACCGCCTGGGCATCCGCCAGAACGCGCAGGGCGCCGTCGCGCTGCTCGGGGCGGAGCACACTGTTCGCAATGACCGCTGTCTGATCGTCCATGCCCCGACGATACGTCACCGGAAATGCGAAAAACCCCCACCCGGTTTCCCGGATGGGGGTTCTTCTGAATGATTGTTCGGCGGCGTCCTACTCTCCCACAGGGTCCCCCCTGCAGTACCATCGGCGCTGTAAGGC
>NZ_JARXYZ010000039.1 GCF_029894125.1 Kitasatospora sp. MAA19 | reverse complement strand
GTTACATTCCGAACCCGGAAGCTAAGCCTTACAGCGCCGATGGTACTGCAGGGGGGACCCTGTGGGAGAGTAGGACGCCGCCGAACAATCATTCAGAAGAACCCCCATCCGGGAAACCGGATGGGGGTTCTCTGCATTTCCGGACAATCTCGGCAGTCCGCTCGGGCTATGTCCACCCGCAGGTGGTGCTAGGACCACCTCGGAATTGGGGTGGCATGGCCAGTGCCTGGAGCGGGTCGTTCGTGAACACTTGAGGAGGACGATCGAGACCGGCATCAGGAGCTTTGGTGACAACAGCGAGTCGAACGAGCGGTGCGACGGTGCGCGCGCAGACCGAGGCGGCCCTCGCCTCGGGCGGCCAGGGGCTGGCACGGCTGGCTCTGCTGGTGGTCGGCGCGCTGCCGGGGCTGGTGCTGCCCGTGGGGGCGGCGGTGGCCGCGGGCGTGGTGGCGGTCAGGATCCTGGAGTACTACTACTCGGTGTTCTTCGTCGCCTTCGCCGCGGCGCTCATCGCCGGCATCGTGGTGGCGGCCCAGTTCATCCGCCGCACCGCGAACCGGACGCGCCGACAGCTGGAACGCTGGTACGGCATCCGCCTGCCGGTCGCGTACGGGCCGCTGCCGGCGATGGAGTTGGACGAGCGCGGGCACTGGTGGACGGGGTACTCGTACCATCGCTCCCGGACGGTCGCGAAGTACGCACAGCTGGTGCACTGGGGCTTCCGGGACCGGACCACCCGCTCGGAGATGGCCTGGCTGGTCATCAATCCCGTCCTGGTGGTGGCTCTGGCCGGGCCGGTGGCCGCACTGATACTGCTGGGTTCGGTCTACACCCTGGCGGGGCCGCTGCCGGCGGACGGGATCGGCGTGCTGAGCCCGCGCCTGGTGTCGATCCTGCTGAGCGCGGTGCTCGGGCTCGGCATGATCGCCGTCGGGGTGTTCGCGGCGCCGCACGCGGTGCGCGGGTACGCGGAGATGGCCCGCCGGGTGCTGGACCAGGACGGGCGGGCGACGCACGCCCAGCTGACCAAGCGGGTGGCCGAGCTGACCGAGACCCGGGCGGAGGCGGTCGGCGACCAGGCGGCCGAGCTGCGGCGGATCGAGCGCGACCTGCACGACGGAGCGCAGGCACGACTGGTCGCGATCGGGATGACGCTGGGCACGATCGAGCACCTGATGGACACCGACCAGGCGGCCGCCCGGGAGCTGCTCGCCGAGGCCAGGCAGTCGTCGGCCAGGGCCCTGCAGGAGCTGCGGGACCTGGTCCGCGGCATCCACCCGCCGGTGCTCGCCGAGCGCGGACTGGGCGACGCCGTACGGGCTTTGGCGCTGGACAGCGCGCTGCCGACCGAGGTGTGCGTGAGCCTGCCGGACCGTCCGCCGGCGCCGGTGGAGGCGGCCGTGTACTTCAGCATCTGCGAGCTGCTGGCGAACGCGGCCAAGCACTCGGCGGCGGAGCAGGTGTGGGTGGACATCCTGTACCGGGCCGGGTCGCTGCGAGTCACGGTGACGGACGACGGGGTGGGCGTGGCGGATCCGGCCCGGGGGACGGGCCTGCGCGGGATAGAGCGGCGATTGGGTACCTTCGACGGTGTCCTCGCCATCGACAGCACGTCGGGCGGTCCGACCACCATCACCTTGGAGTTGCCGTGCGAGTTGTCCTCGCCGAGGACCTCTACCTCCTTCGGGAAGGCCTGATCCGGCTGCTGGAAGCGCATGGTTTCACCATCGCCGCGGCGGTGGAGACCGGCCCCGAGCTGCTGGAGGCGTTGTTGGCCCATAGGCCGGACGTCGCCGTCGTCGACGTCCGGCTGCCGCCGACGCTCACCGACGAGGGGCTGCAGGCGGCGCTCAAGGCGCGCAAGGAGATCCAGGGCTTGCCGGTGCTGGTGCTGTCGCAGCACGTCCAGCAGTTGTACGCGCGGGAGTTGCTGGCCGACGGCACGGGCGGGATCGGCTACCTGCTGAAGGACCGGGTGTTCAACGCCGATCAGTTCATCGATGCGGTCCGCCGGGTGGCCGCCGGGGGGACGGCGATGGACCCGGACGTGATCGCGAAGCTGATGCAGACCACCTCGCGCCGGCCCGGCCCGCTGCTGCGGCTGTCCCCGCGCGAGCGCGAGGTGCTGGAGCTGATGGCCGAGGGCTGTTCCAACTCGGCGATCGCCGCCCGCCTGGCGGTGAGCGACGGTGCGGTGGCCAAGCACATCGCCAACATCTTCACCAAGCTCGAACTGGCCCCGGACGAGGACGCCAACCGCCGGGTGCTCGCGGTGCTGACCTACCTCAACGACACGGCTGGGCCGAAGGGCTGACGATCCGCCCGGCACCGCCCGGGTCCTCCGTGCTCCGGATGGTGACACGCCGGGCTGTGGAAACGCTGAAACAGGTGTACGAGTAAACTCCGGTGGGCCGAGCCCGGAGGTCGCTCAGCCGTCCGGCGCCCCGACAAGCGGGAACCGGCAGCCGAGGCAGCGTACGGCAGCAGCCGACATCCAGGGGTTGATAGACGTAATGGCACGCCCAACGCTCACCAAGGCCCATCGGGGCCTGCTCGGCCTGGTCGCGGCCGGGGCCTGCATCATCTCGGGCATCGGTTTCGCGGGTTCGTACAACGCGGTGCGCGAGCTGGCCGAGCAAAAAGGTTTCGGCGCCTTCTCTTACGCCTTCCCGATCGGCGTCGACGCCGGCATCGTCGTGCTCCTCTCGCTCGACCTGGTGCTGACCTGGCTGCGGATCCCCTTCCCGATGCTGCGGCAGACCGCCTGGCTGCTGACCGTCGCCACCATCGCCTTCAACGCGGCCGCCTCCTGGGGCGACCCGCTCGGCATGGGGATGCACGCCGTCATCCCGGTGCTCTTCGTGGTCGTGGTCGAGGCCTCTCGGCACGCGGTCGGCCGGATCGCGGCGATCACGGCCGATCGGCACATGGACTCGGTCCGGGTGATGCGCTGGTTGCTCTCCCCGGTGCCGACCTTCCGACTCTGGCGACGGATGAAGCTCTGGGAGCTGCGCTCCTACGACGAGGTCGTCCGGCTGGAGCAGAACCGCCTGGTCTACCGGGCGCAGCTGCGCTTCCGGTACGGGCGCGGGTGGCGCCGCTCGGCGCCGATCCAGGCGCTGCTGCCGCTCAAGCTGGCCAAGTACGGGGTGCCGCTGGACCCGGCGCTGTTCGACCGGCTGGACGAGGAGGCGCGCGAGCGCGAGGCCCGGGAGGCCCAGGCGGAGAAGGAGGCCCTGGAGCTCCAGCGGCAGCAGGAGGGCCGGGCCGCCACGGCCATCGCCCCGGTCGAGGCCGCCGCCCCTGCGGCTCCCGTCGGCGTCGTTCCGGTCGCGGCCGTCCCCGCTGCCGCCCGGCCGGAGCCGACCCGGCAGCCCCAGACCCAGCCCCAGCCCCAGCCCGAACCTCAGACCCAGGCCCAGCCCGAACCGGCCCCGGCCGTCGTCGCGCCGATGTCCGCCGAGGTGGCCGCGCCGATGCTGGCGAAGCTGGCCGCGGTCCGGCTGCGTGCCGCGCAGGAGCCGGACGGCGTGGCGGTGGAGGCCCCGCAGTCGCCCCGCGAGGAGCTGAACGTGTGGACCGAGCGCCCGGTGCGCACGACGGGCCACCCGTCCGACGCCGCCCCGGGCGGGCGGGTGCCCGGCCAGGCCTCGCCGTGGTTCAAGCCCCCGCGGCCGGTCGTCGAGGAGCAGGCCCCCGCCCTGCAGCTGCCGGCCCAGCCCGTCCAGGAGACGGGGCTCGCCGCCGAGCCGCAGCCCCAGCACCCCGGACAGCCGGTTCACCCCGGACAGCCCGTTCATGCCGAGCAGCCCGTGTCGGTCGAGCGGTCCGCGCACGCCGAGGAGCCCGCGCCCCGCTCGGCGCCCGCCCGGCTGGACCCGGACCTGGCCTACGACGCCCTGGTCAGTTACATGGACAACCACGAGCACCAGCCCGATCCCCAGCGCCTCGCCGAGTGGCTGACCAAGGAGTACGGCGTCACCGGCAACCGCCCGGACGGCTCGGTCCACCCCAAGGACGTCGCCGAGCTCTACCCGCAGCTGCGCGACCGCTACGCCGCCGCCGGGAGGGACTGACCAGGCCGCCGCCCCGTCCGGCGCCCTCCGTCCACCGCCCGGTCGGCCATTGACGCCCGATCCGGTCGGAGCTACCTTCGCCTCAACAAACTGTTGAAGTGCTGGTTCGGCGTGGAGGAGTGCGGATGTCGCAGGTCGAGGTCGACGGTAACGAACCGACGGGCGGGGCCTCCTTCTCCGCCGCCGCCCGCGCCGCCGTGGAGGCGCTGCTGGCCCCGGTCGACGCCGATCTGGCGCGCCGCTACCCGGGCGACACCGGGACCAGGCAGCCGGTGCACACCGTCTACGTCCCTGCCGACGCCTTCGCCGCCGACACCGTACGGGAGTGGGGCCGCCAGGCCCTGGAGGCCTTCGACACCCACGCCGGCACCCCCGCCGAGCTGGCCCGCGCCCTCGGCGTGGCCGACGACGACCTGCTCGCCGACGTGCACGCCCGGGTCCGCGCCAAGCTGGAGCGCGAGCCGATCGAGGACCTGCGGATCGACTTCGAGGACGGCTACGGCCCCCGCCCGGACGCCGAGGAGGACGCCGCCGCCGTCCGCACCGCCGAACTGGTCGCCACAGCCGTGGCCGAGGGCGCCGCGCCGCCGTACATCGGAATCCGGATCAAGTGCCTGGAGGCGGCCGTCCGTGACCGCGGCATCCGCACCCTGGAGCTGTTCCTGGCCACCCTGTTGGCCAACGGCGGTCTGCCGGAGGGCCTGGTCCTCACCCTGCCCAAGGTGACCTACGCCGAGCAGGTCACCGCGCTGGTCCGGCTGCTGGAGGACTTCGAATGCCGCGCCGGGCTGCCCGCCGGCCGGATCGGCTTCGAGATCCAGATCGAGACCACCCAGGCCATCGTCGGCCCGGACGGCCGGGCCACCGTGGCCCGGATGATCGAGGCCGCCGAGGGTCGCGCCACCGGGCTGCACTACGGCACCTTCGACTACAGCGCCTCCTGCGGCGTCAGCGCGGCCCACCAGAGCATGGACCACCCGGTCGCCGACCACGCGAAGGCGGTCATGCAGGTCGCCGCGGCCGGCACCGGGGTCCGGCTCTCCGACGGCTCGACCAACGTCATCCCGACCGGCTCCACCGAGCAGGTGCACGCGGCCTGGAAGCTCCACCACGACCTGGTCCGCCGCTCGCTGGCCCGCGCCTACTACCAGGGCTGGGACATGCACCCGGCCCACCTGCCGACCCGGTACGTCGCGGTGTACTCCTTCTACCGCGAGGGTCTGGCGGCCGCCGCCGCCCGGCTGGCCGCGTACGTCGCCAAGGCGGGCGGCGACGTGATGGACGAGCCGGCCACCGCCCGGGCGCTCAGCGGCTACGTGCTGCGCGGCCTGGACTGCGGCGCCGTCGACCCGGCCGAGGTCACCGCGCTGACCGGCCTGGACCGTGCCCGGCTCGACGCCCTGGCCGGGCGCTGACCGCGGGCCATAGGCTGGCGGTGCCGCCCCGGACACCCGGGGTGTGCGCCGCCAGCCGTCGTCGTTTCCGGGAGAACCACCGCGCCATGTCCGCCACGCCGGAACCGACCGCCAGGCCCTACCTCTCCATCCGGCGGGCCGGCAGCCACGAGATCGAGATCAAGAAGTCCCGGTTCATCTGCCACCTCGCCCGGGTGGCCGACGAGGAGGAGGCGCAGGCCTTCATCGCCGGTATCCGCAAGCAGTACTGGGACGCGCGGCACAACTGCACCGCCTTCGTGGTCGGCGACGAGCAGCGCCGCGAGCGCTCCAGCGACGACGGCGAGCCCGGCGGTACGGCCGGGGTGCCGATGCTGGAGGTGCTGCGCCGACGAGGTCTGACCGACACCGCCGCCGTGGTGACCAGGTACTTCGGCGGCATCAAGCTCGGTGCGGGCGGCCTGGTGCGGGCCTACGGGAGCGCGGTGTCGGAAGCGGTGGACGAGATCGGCCTGCTGGAGCGGCGGCCGGTCGCCCTGCTCGCGGTGACGGCGGACCACGTGCGGGCCGGGCGGGTGGAGAACGACCTGCGGGCGGCCGGGTACGCGGTGAGCGACCTGGCCTACGAGCCGACCGGGGTACGGATCGAGGTGGGCGTACCGGAACCGGAGGTGGCGGCCTTCCACACCTGGCTGGCCGAGGCGACCGGCGGTACGGCCGTCGCGGTCCCGGCCGGTCGGACGTACGTCGAGGTACCGGTCTGACGGCGGATCCGGCGGCGGCGCCGCTTTCGGACATAATCGGCCGGATCCCGGCCGATCCGTGTCGGCGCCTTGCGGGGCCTGTCTAGCCTGATCCGGTCGTCGACCAGGAAGCCGGCCCGAGATGCCCGTCGTCCAGACCATCACCCTGCCCCCGGGCGCCAGCACCGGCTGGCACTTCCACCCGGGCCGGGTGGACGTGGTGGTGCTGTCCGGGACGCTGACCCGGACCCTGCACGACGGCCGGGTCGAGGTCAGCCGGGCCGGGGACTCGCTGGTCGAGGAGGCCGGTCCGGTCCACATCCATGTGGGACGCAACCTCGGGGACGAGCCCGTGGTGCTGATCGCGAGTTACGCCGCCCCGGCCGACCGCCCGCTGGCGGTGCCGGTCCCGGCACCCGCGTGGAGCCGCAGCGACGGCGGGCCCGCCGGGGTCTGAGCGGGATGCCCGGCCTCGCAGGCCTGGCAAGACCGGGCAGTCCTTAGCCCAGGCGCCGCGCCACGCGGCGCGCGGCTTGAGCAGATTCACCCGAACGTATTGACGTGGCCCGGAGTTGGAACTTCCGCTCCGGGCCGTGGCGTTTCCTGGGCAAGGATCCGGCCGAACCGGACGAATAACCCATCGATGGAGGAGACCAGACCCCACCCCGCACCACGGAGGTATGCGCATGACCTCAGACCGCTTCCCGTCGCCCGCCGGCGCCGACCTACCCGGCCCCGCGACGCCCTACCGGATGACCGTCACCACCACCCTCCCGCACGCCGAGGCCGTCGCCCTGGCCGACGAGCAGCTCGCCGCCTGGCTGAAACAGGAAGGCTGCGAGGAGCCCCCGCCGGCCCCCCGCGCCCCCGCCGGGTCGCCCTCCTCCAGGCAGACCCCGACCGAACAGGCCTCACCCGGGCAGACCCCACTCGGATCGACCCCCGTCGCCGAGCGCCTCCGCCTGGGCGACCGCGTCCTGCTCGACCGCGACCAGGGCCCGCTGCGCGGCGGCGCGGCCGCCGGCCGCTACGACCGCCGACGCCTGCGCACCCCGGCCCCGCACGGCACCCGGCAGTTGACCCTGACCGTGGCCACCAAGGCCGGCGGCCCCACCTGGGTCCGGCTGGAGGCCGAGACGCACAGCACCGGCAGCGGTGTGCGGACGCCCTGCCGGGTGCCGGTGCCCGAGCTCGCCCGCACCCTCCTCCCGCTGCTCGACGCCACCGACGGTCCGGCCGTCGTCCACCCGGCCCCCCGGGTGATCACCGCCGCCGAGGTCGACGACCTGATCGACGAGCTCTGCGACCCGGAGCGTCGACTGCCCACCGTGGTCGCCAGCGTCCCGGTGAACCTCCCGCTGGACCGCTGGGTCGAGGACGTGGTCCGCCCGCTCTGCCATCAGCTGCCCGGCCTCGCCACCGCCTACGTCCTGGATCCGGGCGCCCGCACGGGGTTCAACGTCGCGCTGGAGTACCACAGCGTCTACGGCGGGGCGGTGCGCACCTACCTGCCCGAGGTCGACCCGGCCTCCCGGCAGGACGGCGCCCGGCACCCGGTACTCGCCCGGGGGCGAATAGAGCAGGATGTCCGCCGCGCCGCCGGGCTGCTCGCCCGCGAGCCGCGTCGGCTCGCCGCCGATCTGCCGCTGCCGCCCCCGCTGGCGGCCGTCCCGGTGCTGCGGGTCCTGCCGGCGCCGTCCCGCGCGGCCGTCAGCCCGGTCGAGGACCCGGCCGCCGCCCGAGCCGAGTTGGCCGTGCTCGCCCAGGAGGAGCAGCAGGACCGCGCAGAGCAGCAGGCCCGGGCCGACGAGCTGGAGCGGGTCCGGCGCACGCTGCGCCGCGAGCGTCGGGACAACCGGGACGGCCGTGAGGGCCACGATCGTCCGGAGCCCCGCGAGCTCCGCGAACTGCACGAGCGCCACGACGGCCGCGACGGTCACGTGCGGACCGGTTCCCGCGCCCTGACCACCCGCCACTGCACCGTCCCGACCGTCCCGACTGTCCCGGGCACCACCGGGCACCCCGCCGCCAGGCCGTCCGGTCGGCCCGGAAAGCCGGAGAACTTCACCGAACTCATGGCCAGAATGGGCGAGTTCCCGCTGCTGACCTTCACCGGCGACCAGAAGAACGCGCTCGCCCTGGACGGGCTCCAGTGCTCCGGCGCAGGCTGGGCCCGGCTCGCCTGGGACGGTCTGACCGCCCTGCAGGAGTACGCCGAGGCGGCGGTGCGCGGCGCGGCCGGCGGCGACTTCAAGCAGTGGTGCGAGCACACCCCGGAGGGCTGCCACCACTTCCCGCCCCGCAAGGCGGTGCGGGGCGAGTCCCGGACGGTGTTCAGCCACACCAAGTGGAAGCGCGAACGGATGCTGCCGGTGCCGGAATGCGTCGACGTCTCCCGGCGCGCGTTCATGGGCGCACACCTGCGGATCGGCGGCGGCCGCACCGCGCCCCGGCTGCACTACCTGGACGACTGCTCCGGCAGTGGCCGGATCTACGTCGGTTACATCGGCCTGCACCTGACCAACACCCGGACCAACTGAGAGGCTTGGCTGACCACTGCCGCCCGTTCGGTGGACAATGTCCGGCAGGGGCGGGCCGCAGTGTCGCCGGCCGCCCCGGGCAGGCGCCGGACGAGCATGGGGGAACGACGACCGATGCAGCACTCAGCAGACGGCCAGCCCGACGGTACCGCCACCGTCCAGTTCCCCCGGCCGGGCTTCCTGGCCTCGGTCTTCCGCGACCTCAACGCCGACCAGGGCCCGAACCCGGATGGTGCCGCCCCCGGCCCGGCCGCCCCCGGCTCACCCGGTGACGGCACGTCCGGAGACGGCCTGCCCGGTGACGGCTCGCCCGGTGGCGGCGCGTCCGGACCGGGTGCGGCCGATCCCGAGGAGTCCGTCGCGGCCCACGCCCGGGCCGCCGCTCTGACCCACCACCGCACGCTCACCGTCCAGGCCGAGCACGACCGGCTGGCCGACCTGCTCCGGCGGGCCGCCCTGCCCGTCTCGGCGATGGACTTCGAGAGCCAGCTGCGCCACTACGAGCCCCGCCCCTACCCGACCGACGGGCCGGAGGCCGACCGCGAGGCCGAACCCCGCTGGGCGGACTTCGCGCCCGCCGAGCCGGCCGTCGCCGACCCCGACGGCACCCCGGCCCGCCGCCTGCTCGACTCCGGCTACCAGCGCGAACTGGCTCAGGCCCGGCTGGCCCACCAACGCGCCCTGCGCGAGTGGCGCACCCGCCAGGCCGAGGCCGACAGCCCGGCCGCCGACGAGTCCCGGCGCGTCCACGAGGCGGCCGAGGCGGCCCGCGCTCGCGCCGTGCGCGAGTACAACGAGAGCCTGGAGGAGTGCCGGCGGGCCTACCGGCTGTCCGAGCCGGCCGCCGTGGAGTCGCTGCTGGAACGGGCGCTCGCCGCCGCCGAGACCGCCACCCAGGACCTGCCCGCCCCCTGCCGTGCGGTCTTCCGCCCGCTCACCCGCACCGCCGTGCTGGACCTCGACCTGCCGCCGCTCGACCTGGTGCCCTCGCTCACCGGCTACCGGCTCGCCCCGGACGGCGACATCGTCCCGGTCCCGCGCCCGCCCGCCGACCGGGCCACCGACTACCTGCGCCTGGTCGCCCGGCTCGCCCTGCGCGCCCTGCAGGCCGCCGACGCCGTCGACACCGACGAGATACTCGCGGGCGTCGTGCTCAACGGCTGGCTGCGCGAGCCCGGTACCGCCGAGCCGCTCTGCCTGGTCAGTGTGGACGCCGACCGCGACGCGCTGGCCCGCACCCGGCTGCTGCCGCCCGCCACCCCCTACGAGGAGCGCGACGACGAGGGCGTCTACGCCGATTCCGAGCAGGACGAGGCGCTCGTCCGCCTGCGCCAGCTCGGCGCCGCCGTCAGCCCGGACCCGTACGGCCGCCTGGGCGTCCAGCCGGCCGCCCAGGCGGGGGCCGCCGTACCGGCCGCACCCGACCTGTCCGCGAACGAGTTCGCCCAGCTGGTGCGCGACCTGCTCACCCGGGGCGGGCTCGCCGAGTGGAGCGTCCGGCTGCGGAGCCCGGCCGGGCTGGTCGCCACCGGTGAGGGGGCCCCGGGCAGTGCGCTGCCCGGCCGCTGGGTGGTCTGGGCCTCCCGGGGCGCCGCACCGGTCAGCGCCGCGGAGATCGCCACCCTGGCCGAGGCCGTCCAGGAGGAGTCCGCCGAGCGCGGCCTGCGGCTGACCACCGGCCGCTTCGCCGACGAGGCCCTGGACCTCACCGGCGAGGAGAGCCACCGGCACATCCACCTGGTCGACGGCGACGGCGTCCGCGAACTCGCCCGCACTCACCTCGGCCTGCCCCTCGCCGCCGGCCGCTGACCCGCTCCCGCCGCCCACCCGGCGCTCACCCCGACGGCCCATCCGGCGGGCGTGCCCCCGACCCCGGCCCGAGGCTGATTAGCAGCCCCGGCCGAGCAACGGCACCCCGGACGATCAGCATCGAACGGTCGTCCGATACGGTCGGCGGTCGGCCCGGCCGCGGGCGGACCCCAGGGGGAGAGGAATGGGCAGAGCGCTCGGCAGACCACACGGCGGGAACCGCCGCCGCCCGCACGGCGGGTGGACCCACCCGGAGACGGCCCGGTGACCGCCGTCCTGGTCGCCGCCGGGGCGTTCCTGATGACCCTGATCGGCGGCTTCGTCGCCCAGCGCACCGGCGACCGCCGCCACCTCGTGCTCGGCTTCGCCGCCGGCCTCATGCTCGGCGTGGTCGCCTTCGACCTGCTGCCCGAGGCCATGCGCCAGGCACCGGACGAGGTGCACGGCGTGCCGCAGGCGCTGCTGATGTTCGCGGTCGGCTTCCTCACCATCCACGTGGTCGAACGCGCGGTCGCCATCCACCGCGGCCACGAGGGCGAGTACGCCGCGCACACCCACGGCCACCAGCACGGGCACGCCCACCACGCCGGGCGCCAGGGCATCGGCATGACCGCCGCGCTGGCCCTGGTCGGGCACAGCGTGATGGACGGTTTCGCGATCGGCGCCGCCTTCCAGGCCGGGACCACGGTCGGAACGGTCGTCGCCATCGCCGTCGTCGCGCACGACTTCGCCGACGGCTTCAACACGTACACGATCACCCGGCTCTACGGGAACAACCGGCGGCGGGCGGTGACCCTGCTCGCGGCGGACGCCCTGGCCCCGGTGTCCGGCGCCGCGATCACCCTCGCCTTCACCATTCCCGAGCACCTGCTCGGCCTCTACCTCGGCTTCTTCTCCGGTTTCCTGCTCTACCTGGCCACCTCCGACATCCTCCCGGAGGCGCACAGCCCGCACCCCTCCCGCAGCACCCTGCTCTGCACCGTCGCCGGGGTGGGCTTCATGTGGCTGGTGATCGGCCTCGCCAGTTAGGGCTTGTCTGACAATTCGCGTCGCGTCAGCGCGCGGCGCGAATTGTCAGAGGGCCCATCCGGCCGAGGGCGGGATCTAACGCGCCGGGGCGCCCAGCAGCGCAGAGCGCTCCCGCATCACCGCCAGCGCCTCGGTGATCGCCGGCCGCCGCGAGGCCTGGGTGCGCCAGAGCGCGTACACCCGGCGGGTCGGCTCCGGCACCACCGGCCGGGCGACCACCCCGGGCGGCAGGGCGCCCCGGCCGAGCCGCGGCACCAGGCCGATCCCCAGGCCGGCCGCGACCAGCGCGATCTGGGTCTCGAACTCGCCGACCTGGTAGCGCACATCCGGCTCCTCCCCGGCCTCCCGCAGGGTGCGGACCAGCCAGTCGTGGCAGATGTTGCCCGGCGGCACGCTGATCCAGCGCCGCCCGCGCAGCCGCTGCACCGGTACCGCGACGAGCTCGGCCAGCTCGTCCTCGGCGGGCAGCAGCAGGTCCACCGGGTCCGTCCCGAGGTCCAGCCGGGACAGGCCCTCCTGCACCGACAGCGGGACGGTCGGCCAGTCCTGCACCAGCGCCAGATCCACCTCGCCCCGGGCCACCAACTCGGCCGCCGGGTACGGGTCGCACTCCAGCAGCCGGACGTCCAGCTCCGGGCAGCGCTGCCGCAGGTCGGCCAGCACCCCGGGCATCAGCCCGCGTGCTCCGCCGACCACGGCCTCGGCGGTTCGCTCGGCGCCTTCGCCCCGGTCGTCCTGGCCGCCGTCGCCTGGGGCCTGTCCAACGTGCTGACCCGCAGGGCCGCGCCGCCGGACGCGCTGCGCTGGATGGTCTGGGTCAGCGCCGTCCCGCCGCTGCCGCTGCTCGCCCTGTCCCTGCTGGTCGAGGGCCCGGACGCGGACCTGCGCGCGCTGCGCGAGATCACCCCGGTCGGGCTCGGTGCGATCGGCTACGTCGGGCTGGTCTCCACCCTGTTCGGCTTCGTCGCCTGGAGCTTCCTGCTGCGCACCTACGACGCCGCCGCCGTCGCGCCCTACTCGCTGCTGGTGCCGGTGTTCGGGATGTCCTCGGCCTGGCTGCTGCTCGGGGAGCGGATCAGCCCGATGGCGGCCGGCGCCGCGCTGCTCGTGATCGCCGGGATCGGGATCACCGCGCTGCGCCCGGGGATGCCGGCCGCCGCGGCGGCATGGCGGCCGCGTAGTCGGCCTCGGCGGAACGCAGCACTCGCAACAGCACCTCCTGGTCGGCGGGGCTGACCCGGCCGAAGTACTCCTGCGCCACCTCGTGCCGGACCTGCCCGATCCGCTCCACCGCCGCCTGGCCGGCCTCGGTGAGCAGGATCCGTACGGCCCGCCGGTCGGCGGGGTCGGGGCTGCGCTCGACCAGGCCGGCCTCCTCCAGGGCGTCGACCACCGTGGTGGCCGAGCGCGGGGCGATGTGCAGGCGGTCGGCGAGGTCGCTCAGCCGCATCGCGCGGTCCGGCAGCTCGCAGCCGGGCGCGTGGGCCAGCGCGCGCAGCGCCCGGCCCTGGCCGGGGGTGATGCCGTACGGTTCCAGCCGCTCGCTGGTGCGGCGGCGGATCCGCTTGATCGCCCTGGTCATGGTGTCCGCCAGCTCGGCGGCGGTGTCCGGGGAGCCCACCGGCGGGGTGGGGGAGGCGCCCGCCGGATCGTCGGTCGGCGTGGTGGTCATCGGCGGTCTCCTCGGCAGGCGTCCGCCCAAGCGTATCGGCCGGTCCGGGGCCTGCGGCCGACGGCGGACGGGCGCCCGGGAAATATGTTGAGTCAGACTCAGTATCTGGGTTAGCGTAGCCTCAACTGAGGGGACCCTAAGTTCCCTTCCCGGATCACTGGAGGGCCCGTGCCCCGCTCCGAAGCCCGCGTCACCACCGACCGCTCCGCCCGCTACGCCAAGCAGCTCGCCGCCCACATGGGCCGCAAGATCGAGGCCACCTTCTCCGAGGAGACCGGTCGCGGCACCCTGGTCTTCGGCGCCGGCACCGCCACCCTGGAGGCCGCGTCCGACGCGCTGCTGCTCACCGTCGAGGGCGAGCGGGAGAACCTGCCCGGCCTGGAGGACGTCGTCGGCCGCCACCTCGTCCGCTTCGGCGCCCGCGACGAACTCGTCATCGAGTGGCACCGCGACAACGGCGAGACCGGCCTCGTTCACCGCAACGAGGACCCCGAGGCCTGACGCCTCCCGCCGCCGCCCGGCCGGGGCAGCCACCGGGCCGCCCCCCACAGCACCAGGGCGGCCAGGCACCAGCCGGCCACCACGTCCAGCAGCCAGTGGAAGTCGCTCCACACCAGCCCCGCGCCGACCACCACCGCCAGCAGCGCCGCGCCCGCCGTCAGCAGGCGCGCCGCGCGCGGGCCCGTCACCCGGACCAGCAGCAGCGCCGCCACCCCGTACGAGAGCGACGCGGTGGCGGTGTGTCCGGACGGGTACCAGCCCCACTGGCCCGGCGTCAGCGGACCACCGAGCGGGCCCGGCCGGGCGAACGCGGCCTTCGCCGGCACCACGAGCAGCGGGATCAGCCCCGCCGTCAGCACCGCCACCGGCAGCGGCAGCCACCAGCGGCCCGCCGCGTCCGCCCGGCGCCACCGCCACGCGGCGAGTGCGCCGGCCGCCAGCAGCACCGGGATCGCGGGCACGCTGCTGCCCAGATCCGACAGGGCGTGGCCGAGGTGGTCGAGCAGCGTGCCGGGCTGCTCCCGGTGGGCGGTCCGGACGGCGGCGCGGACCGAACGGTCCAGCCCGAGCAACGGGCCGTCCACCGCCACCTGCCACGACACCAGCAGGAGTACGACCGCCGCCACCACCGGCACGGCCACCGAGCGGGCCACCCGGCCCGGAACGCCGGACAGCCGCCCCGGAGCAGGGGGGAGAGCTCCGGGGCGGCTCTGATGATCGCCGTTCCGTGCGCCCCGGGGGGTGTGGGTCGGACGGTCGGTCGATCGGCCTTCGGTGTGCGCCGCCCCTCCCGGGGCGACCTGGTTGTCCTCGCGGCGCGCGTGCGGACCCACCGCCGAGGGCGGCCCCGCGGACGGCTCCGCCAATGGCTGAGGCTCGCTGTCCATCTGCGATGACACTACGTCAACAGCCCTTCCGCGCCGAGCGCCTTCAGCGATTCCGCACATCATCTTCACCCTGCCCCGGGCAACGCTTCCGCCCTGCCCCGGGCAACGCTTCCGGACATCCCGACGATCATGACCGGCCGGGCGGCGGGCCCGCCGCCCGGCCGCCGACAACCGAACGGCCCGTGCGGGACCAGAGGTCCCCACGGGCCGTTCAGCGCTGTCCGGACATCCCTCCGGAAGGGGGTCTCACGACCTGACGGGCGACACCGCTCAGACGGCGGCGAACGCGCCCTCCAGGATGTCCATGCCCTCGGCCAGGAGGTGCTCCGGGATGACCAGCGGCGGCAGGAAGCGCAGCACGTTGCCGTAGGTGCCGGCGGTCAGCACCACCAGGCCCTCGGCGTGGCAGGCCTTCGCGATGGCCGCGGTGGCCTCCGCGTTCGGCTCCTTGCCGCCCGGCTTCACCAGCTCGACGGCGATCATCGCGCCGCGGCCGCGGACCTCGCCGATGATGTCGAACTTCTCCTGCATCGCCCGCAGGCGGCCCAGCATGATCTCGCCGATCCGCTGCGCCTTGCCGTTGAGGTCCTGCTCCTTCATCGTCTCGATGGCGCCCAGCGCGGCCGCACAGGCCACCGGGTTGCCGCCGTAGGTGCCGCCCAGGCCGCCCGCGTGCGCGGCGTCCATGATCTCGGCGCGACCGGTCACCGCGGCCAGCGGCAGGCCGCCGGCGATGCCCTTCGCGGTGGTGATCAGGTCCGGGACGATGCCCTCGTCCTCGCACGCGAACCACTGGCCGGTACGGCAGAAACCGGTCTGGATCTCGTCCGCGACGAACACGATGCCGTTCGCCTTCGCGTACTCCACGATCGCCGGCAGGAAGCCCTTGGCCGGTTCGATGAAGCCGCCTTCGCCCTGGATCGGCTCGATGATGATCGCGGCGACGTTCTCGGCGCCGATCTGCTTGTTGATGATCTCGATCGCCTGCGCGGCGGCCTCGGCGGCGCAGTTCTCCGCACCCGTCAGCCAGCGGTACGGGTAGGCCACCGGCACCCGGTAGATCTCCGGGGCGAACGGCCCGAAGCCCTGCTTGTACGGCATGTTCTTCGCCGTCAGGCCCATGGTCAGGTTCGTGCGGCCGTGGTAGCCGTGGTCGAACACCACGACGGCGGTGCGCTTGGTGTAGGCGCGGGCGACCTTCACCGCGTTCTCGACCGCCTCGGCGCCCGAGTTGAAGAGCGCGGTGCGCTTGTCATGGTCGCCCGGGGTCAGCTCGTTCAGCTGCTCGGCGACGGCCACGTAACCCTCGTACGGGGTCACCATGAAGCAGGTGTGGGTGAAGGCGGCCAGCTGCTCGCTCGCCTTGGCCACCACGGCCTCGGCGCTGTTGCCGACGTTGGTCACGGCGATGCCGGAGCCGAAGTCGATCAGCGAGTTGCCGTCCACGTCCTCCAGCACACCGCCGTTGGCACGGGACACGTACACCGGCAGGGTGGTGCCGACGCCGGCCGCCACCGCACCCAGCTTGCGGGCCTGCAGCTCCTGCGACTTCGGACCGGGGATCGCGGTGACCAGGCGGCGCTCCTGCGGGAGCGGCGTTGCGGCGCTCATGGGGTTTCTCCAGACTTCTCGGCTCGGTGCTTCGCAGGCTACGGCCGCCCTCCCCGGCCGGGCATGCGCCACTCGGTAGCACTGGGCCGTCCGACTTGTCCGGCACGGCCAGCGCGGGTGGTGAGACTACCCGCAGGTCCCGCTCCACTACATTGAGCGCGGGCGTGTCGCCGGTACGGCGGCATGGGTATGGCGGCACCGACGGCGGTCGGGCCGGGCGGGCGAGGGAGCGGGGCCGTACATGGCGCAGGACGGGGCACACCACCACACCGATCGGACCACCACCAGATCCCCGGCCCCGATGCCCCACCAACGGCCCGGTACCCGCGCCGACGGGCCCCCCGCCTTCGACCTCCCCACCTGGGCCGCGGCCCCGCGCCCGGAGGCCGAGCCCGGCGTCTACCGGCTGGGCTACCGCCGGATCGACCCGGAGCGGGCGGAGGCGGCCCGGGTCGCGGCCTGGCCGCTGCTGCTGCGGGCGGGGCTCAACGCGGTGGTGGGGTGGTTGGTCTACGTCTACGGCGTCGAGCTCGCGGAGGCCGGGGCGACGGTGATCGGCGTCCTCCCGTCGAGTTCTGAGTTCGTCGCGACATCGGTCGTGCTGACCCTGAACGTCCTGGTGGCCGCGCTCGTCATCAAGCTCTTCGGCCGGATGGGCCGCTGGCCCGAGGTGTGGCGCCGGTACGTGGCGCCGCTGCTGTCACGGACGGTGACGCAGGAGCAGCCCGCCGAGGAGGCCCGGGTGGCGGCGGAGGTGACCCGGGGGACGGACCCGTGGGACGGGCTGCGGCAGGGCGGGGCGGCCGAGGCGGCCGGGCGCCTGGAGCGGGAGGCGGTCGGCGACGTCGACTACGTCCGGATCCAGCGGGCGTGGGAGTCGGCGCAGGCGGACCCGGCGTTCGTGCCGGCCTTCGTCGAGCAGGTGGCGGCGCGGGGTGGGGCGGCCTTCGCGCACCCCTCGGAGTCGCGCGAGCTGGCGGGCCGCGCCGAGCGGCACGACCTGCTGCTGGGTCAGGTCTGCCTCGGGACCGCCCAGGACGTGCCGAAGAACCCGTTGAGCCACCGGGCGGCCGGCTTCGCGCTGGATCCGGCGGTGCTGGGCACCTCGCTGCTGGCGGTGGGCCCGGCGGGGACGGGGAAGACGGCGCGGTTGGCGCGGCCGGTGGCGGAGGCGCTGTGCCTGCAGGCGCTGGCCGGTACCGCGTGCGCGGTGGTGGTCGGGGCGGCGGACGCCGACCTCGGCCCGGACGCCTGGTACGACGTGGTGATCGCGCCCGGTGACCCGGCGTCGGTGTACGGGCTGGACCTCTACGGCGCGGCGCAGGATCCGGACGAGGCGGCCGCCCGGCTGGCCGAGGCGCTGCTGCCGGACGAGCTGACGGCCCGCGCGGAGAACGCCCGGACGGCGCTGCAGCAGGTGGTGGGCCCATTCCACGCCGCGTACGGCCGCTATCCGGGGGTCCGGGAGCTGCGGGCGCTGCTGGCCGGGGAGCCGGACGCGCTGGCGGCCCTGGTGAAGGCGCTCGGGGTGGCCGGCCGGCTGGCCGTGTACGAGCGGGACCTGGAGCACCGGGAGCGCCAGCGCGGCCGGGCGGACGACCCCGGCGCGCTGCTGGCGGATCGGCTGGCACTGCTGGACCGGCCGGCCTTCGAGGGCGCCTTCGCGACGGACGGCACCGGCCGGCCCCCGTTCGCGATGCGGGTGCTGGACCATCCGCTGCGGGTGCGGGTGAAGCTGCCGGAGCGCAGCCACCCGGAGGCCGCGCGGATGCTGTCCCGGCTGGTGGTGGGTCAGTTCGTGCAGGCGGCGGGGGCCCGCGAGGACCGTTCCCTGTTCGCCGGCCTGGTGGTGGACGACGCCTCGGCGGCGCTGGACGCGACCGCGGTGCGCGGGGTGCAGCGGATGCGCGGGGCGAACGCGGGCGCGGTGCTGCTGCTGCGCACGCTGGTGGACCTGCCGGAGGCGCTGCGGGCGCCGCTGTTCGGCGCGGTCGGCTGCCGGATGGTGTTCCCGGGGATCGCGCCGTGGGACGGGCGGATGTTCTCCGAGGCCTGGGGGACGCATCTGGTGTCGGAGACCGCGGTGACCCACACCCCCGACACCTCCGGCGGCGTGGTGCGGCGGGCCGGCCGGCTGGGGCGGCGGGCGCTGTCGGGGACGGCGGCGCAGACGGAGTCGGTGACGACGCGGGAGGTGGAGCGGCTGCGGTGGTCGCCGTCGGATCTGGCGCACGCGCTGCCGGCGGGGCACGCGGTGGTGTCGTTGACGGCGGTGTCGGGGGAGCAGGTGCCGCCGCTGCTGGTGGATCTGCGGGGGTGACGGGGCGCGAGGCCCAAGCTCGCCTTCGAGGTGGATTCGGCAGTGCCGGTTGTCCGGTGCGTCCATAATGAAGGGGAGAGACTCTCACTTGTCCCATTGCCCTCTCCTCGCCCGGCCGCAACGGCGCGGTCAGGTCGATCCCCCGAAGGTGCCATGCCCCCCACACTCGCCTCCGTTGTCCGCAACAGCTCGCTCCATCTGACGGTCCTCGCCGGCGCGGACCACTTGGAGCGGCCGGTCCGCTGGGTGCACACCAGCGAGCTGGACGACCCGACGCCGTTCCTGGAGGGTGGCGAGCTGCTGCTCACCACCGGGATCAAGCTGGGCCGTACGGCGGCGCGGCTGCAGGCGTACGTGCACCGGCTGGCCGACGCCGGGGTGGTGGGACTGGGCCTGGGGGTGGGGCTGTCGCACACGGAGGTGCCGCAGCCGCTGGTGGACGCGGCCGCGCAGCGGGGGCTGCCGCTGCTGCGGGTGCCGGAGCCGACGCCGTTCATCGCGATCAGCAAGGTGGTGTCGGCGGCGCTGGCCGCGGAGCAGTACGAGGCGGTGACGACCTCCTTCGAGGCGCAGGAGGAGCTGACCCGGGCCGCGCTGGGCAAGGACGGCACGACGGCGGTGGTGCGCCGGCTGGCGGCCCGGCTGGGCGGGTGGGCCGCGCTGTACGACGGGTCGGGGGCGCTGTCGGTGGTGGCGCCCGACTGGGCGGCGCGCCGGGCGGGGCGGCTGGCGGCGGAGGTGGACCGGCTGCGCCGGCGCCCGGCGCCGTCGAGTGCCGCGCTGCAGGGGCGGGCGCCGGGGATAGACACGGCGGACGAGGACTACGTGGTGGTCCAGTCGCTGGGGGCGGACCGGCGGGCCCGGGGCTTCCTGGCGGTGGGGACCGAGGACCGGATCACCCCGACCGAGCGGTACGTGCTGAACGCGGCGGTGGCGCTGCTGACCCTGACGCTGGAGCGCTCGCGCGAGCTGCGGCAGGCGGAGGAGCGGATGGGCGCGGCGCTGCTGCGGATGGTGCTGGCGGGAGAGGTGGCGACGGCCCGCCAGGTGGCGGTGGGGCTGTTCGGCGGCCTGCCGGAGGGGACGATACGGGTTCTGGTGGCCGGGGCCGGGCCGAACGCGGAGGCCGCGGAGGCCCTCGGGGAGCTGGGGGACCGGGCCGAGCAGGCGGGCGCCCGGGTGGGCGAGAAGCTGCTGGTGGCGCGGGAGGAAGGGGCGCACGGGCCGCGGCTGATGGTGCTGGCGCTGGACAACGGCGCGGTGCACCGGGCCTGTCTGGGCGCGGTCGAGGAGCACGAGGGCCTGTCGCTGGGCGTGTCCGCGCCGGCCGCGCTGGAGGAGGCCGGGACGGCGCACGCGCAGGCCGAGCGGGCGCTGGCGGTGGCGCTGCGCGGCGGCCGGCGGTCGGTGGACCACGAGGAGGTCGGCGCGGGTTCGCTGCTGCCGCTGCTCGGGGAGGACGCCGTGACGGCGTTCGCCGAGGGGCTGCTGCGGCCGCTGCGCGAGCACGACCGGACGGCCCGCGGTGATCTGGTGGCCTCGTTGCGGGCGTGGCTGTCCCGACACGGGCAGTGGGACGCGGCGGCGGCCGATCTCGGGGTGCACCGGCACACGCTGCGCTACCGGATGCGCCGGGTCGAGGAACTGCTGGGGCGTTCGCTGGACGACACCGACGTGCGGATGGAGCTGTGGCTGGCGCTGCGCTCCGGCGAGGAGTGACCGCAGGCCCTGGACGGGATGGAGTGGCCTCGGAGTCGAACACTCCTGGTCGGCCAATCCGGTCGGCCCGCCGCCCCACCTACCCTCGGGTTCGGGTCCCACTCCCGTGGGCCTGACGACGACGAGGAGAGGGCCGGTACCACGGTGACCACCACGTACGATTTCTGGCTGGCCGGCCGCCGGGCGAGCGGCGACGCCGACTTCGAGGTGCACAACAGCTGGGACGGCCGTCTGGTCGGCACGGTGAGCATCCCGACCGAGGCCCAGGTCGAGGAGGCGCTGGACGCCGCCGTCGCCGCGCTGCCGGTGTTCGCCGCCACGCCCGCGCACCAGCGCGCCGCCGCGCTGGACCACGTGGCCAAGCGCCTGACCGAGCGTACCGAGGAGATCGCCCAGCTGATCACCGCGGAGAACGGCAAGCCGATCAAGTGGGCCCGCGGCGAGGTCGGCCGTGCCGTCTCGGTCTTCCGCTGGGCGGCCGAGGAGGCCCGCCGGACCAACGGCGAGACGATGCGGCTGGACACCGACCCGGGCGGCGTGGGCCGTTTCGCGGTGGTGCGCCGCTTCCCGCGCGGTGTGGTGCTGGGGATCGCCCCGTTCAACTTCCCGCTGAACCTGGTAGCCCACAAGGTCGCCCCGGCGATCGCGGTCGGCGCCCCGATCATCCTGAAGCCGGCCCCGGCGACCCCGCTGTCGGCGATGGTGCTGGGCGAGATCCTGGCCGAGACCGACCTGCCGACCGGTTCCTGGAGCATCCTGACGGTGCCGAACGACCGGATGCCGGCGCTGGTGCAGGACAAGCGCCTGCCGGTGATCTCCTTCACCGGTTCGGACAAGGTCGGCTACCAGATCATGGACTCGGTGCCGCGCAAGCACTGCACCCTGGAGCTGGGCGGCAACGCCGCGGCCGTGGTGCTCGCCGACTGGTCCTCGGAGGCCGACCTCGACTGGGCGGCCACCCGGATCGCGATGTTCGCCAACTACCAGGGCGGCCAGTCCTGCATCTCGGTGCAGCGGGTGATCGCCGACGCGTCGGTGTACGACGCGCTGGTGGAGAAGGTCGTGGCCAAGGTCAAGGCGCAGGTCACCGGTGACCCGAACGACGACGCGACGGACGTCGGCCCGCTGGTGGACGAGAACGCCGCGAAGCGGGTGGAGTCCTGGGTGGACGACGCGGTGGCCAAGGGCGCCAAGGTGCTCGCCGGCGGGACCCGCGACGGCGCGACCTACGCGCCGACCGTGCTGGCCGAGCTGCCGGCGGACGCGATCCTGGCCAAGGCCGAGGTGTTCGGCCCGGTCCTGTCGCTGCACCGGGTGGACGGTGTCGACGAGGCGTTCGCGGCCGCCAACGACTCGCCGTTCGGCCTGCAGGTGGGCGTGTTCACGCACGACCTGCAGACCGCCTTCCGCGCCCACCGGGAGCTGGAGGTCGGCGGTGTGATCATCGGCGACGCGCCGTCCTACCGCGCCGACCAGATGCCGTACGGCGGCGTCAAGGACTCCGGCGTCGGCCGCGAGGGCGTCCGCTACGCGATGGACGACTACACGGTCGAGAAGGTCCTGGTCCTCACCGGCCTCGACCTCTGATCGACCCCCGCTGAGCGACCCCGACGAAGGGCCCGGTCCGGTGACCGGGCCCTTCGCGCGTGTCGGGGCCGGTCCGGCGCCCCGCTCCGGCTCAGCCGTTGTGCCCGGCCGCGACGGTGACGGCCTCCTCGATCGTGGCGTTGCCGGCGACGAGTTCCAGCGTCTGCCCGGCCGTGCCCGGTTCGCGCAGCAGCGCGGCGAGCACGGCGGCGACGTCGGCCCGGTCCACGGCGCCGCGCGCGACCGAGGGGGCGAGCCGGACCAGGCCGGTGCCGGGGCCGTCGGTGAGCCGGCCGGGGCGCAGCACCGTCCAGGCCAGCCCGGTCCGGGCCCGGACGGCGTCGTCGGCGGCGCCCTTGGCCCGCAGGTAGGTCTCGAAGACCTCGTCGGCGGGGTGGTGGGCGTCGGCGTCGGCGCCCATCGAGGAGACCATCAGGTAGCGCCGGACGCCCGCGAGTTCGGCGGCGTCGGCGAGGAGGACGGCGGCGTCGCGGTCCACGGTGTTCTTGCGGGCGGCGCCGCTGCCCGGTCCGGCGCCGGCGGAAAAGACCACCGCGTCGGCGCCGGCGAGCAGTTCGGCGAGCTGCGGGGCGGTGGCGGACTCCAGGTCGAGCAGCAGCGGTTCGGCTCCGGCGTCGGCGAGGTCCTGGGCCTGTTCGGGGCGGCGGATGATCCCGGCGGGCCGGTCGCCGCGCGCGGCGAGCAGCCGTTCGAGCTTCAGCGCGATCTGTCCGTGGCCCCCGGCGATGACGGTACGCATGGCTCCGACGGTAGCCCGGGGCGGGCCCCGGCGTCCTGTGGAGAGCCGTCGCGCGGTGGCGGTCCCCTGTCGGGCGTTCGGTCGAGGGGGGTCCTGCGGAGGGCTGCGGGCAGGACACAATGGGCGCATGACTTCGCTCGCCCACCCGCAGCTGCGGTTCACGCCCATCGTGCAGGACCCTTCCGGCCCCCGGGAGCTGGTGATCCTCGGTTCGACCGGGTCGATCGGCACCCAGGCCATCGACGTGGTGCTCCGCAACCCGGACCGCTTCCGGGTGGTCGCCCTGTCGGCGGCCGGCGGCCGGGTGGAGCTGCTCGCCGAGCAGGCGCTGCGGCTGGGCGTGCACACGGTGGCGGTGGCGGACCCGGCGGCCGAGCCGGCGCTGCGCGCGGCGCTGGCGGAGAAGGCGGCCGGCGGTCCGCTGCCGGCGGTGCTGGCGGGGCCGGACGCGGCGACCGAGCTGACCGCGATGGAGTGCCACTCGGTGCTGAACGGCATCACCGGGTCGATCGGGCTGCGCCCGACGCTGGCCGCGCTGGCGGCGGGCCGGGTGCTGGTGCTGGCCAACAAGGAGTCGCTGATCGTCGGCGGCCCGCTGGTGAAGGCGGTGGCGAAGCCGGGGCAGATCGTGCCGGTGGACTCCGAGCACGCCGCGCTGTTCCAGGCGCTGGCCGGCGGCACCCGGGCCGAGGTGCGCAAGCTCGTGGTGACGGCCAGCGGCGGCCCGTTCCGCAGTCGGACCCGTGCGCAGCTGGCCGGGGTGACCCCGCAGGACGCGCTGGCGCACCCGACCTGGGCGATGGGCCCGGTGGTCACGATCAACTCGGCCACCCTGGTGAACAAGGGCCTGGAGGTGATCGAGGCGCACCTCCTGTACGACGTGCCGTTCGACCGGATCGAGGTCGTGGTCCATCCGCAGTCGGTGGTGCACTCGATGGTGGAGTTCACCGACGGTTCGACGCTGGCGCAGGCCAGCCCGCCGGACATGCGGATGCCGATCGCACTGGGCCTGGGCTGGCCGGAGCGGGTGCCGGACGCCGCCCCCGCCTGCGACTGGACCAAGGCCGCGACCTGGGAGTTCTTCCCGCTGGACAACGACGCCTTCCCGGCGGTGGAGCTGGCCCGTGAGGTGGGCACCCTGGGCGGTACCGCCCCGGCGGTCTTCAACGCGGCGAACGAGGAGTGCGTGGAGGCGTTCCTGCAGGGCCGCCTCGCGTTCACGGGAATCGTGGACACTGTTGCCAAGGTCGTCGCCGAGCACGGCACGCCCGTTCCGGGAACTTCCCTGACGGTCGAGGACGTCCTGCACGCGGAGGACTGGGCCCGCGCCCGGGCCCGCGAGCTGGCGGCGGGCTGACGGCGGCGGGTTGACGGCGTGGGGCGTTCCCGGCCGGGAACGCCCGTGCCGGGTGTCCGGCCCGGCGCGACTGCGGTAAGACAAGACGACGAGCGGAGCGGCATGGAGGACCAGCGGTGGCAATGGTTTTGACGGTGGTCGGCATCCTGGTCTTCGCGGTCGGGCTGCTCGTCTCGATCGCCTGGCACGAGCTCGGCCACCTCTCCACGGCCAAGCTGTTCGGCATCCGGGTGCCGCAGTACATGGTCGGCTTCGGCCCGACCGTCTGGTCGCGCAAGAAGGGCGACACCGAGTACGGGTTCAAGGCGATCCCGCTGGGCGGCTACATCCGGATGATCGGGATGTTCCCGCCCGGCGAGGACGGCCGGATCACCAAGCGCAGCAGTTCGCCCTGGCGGACCATGATCGAGGACGCCCGGGAGGCCTCCTACGAGGAGCTCCAGGAGGGCGACGAGCACCGGCTGTTCTACACCCGCAAGCCCTGGCAGCGGATCATCGTCATGTTCGCCGGGCCGTTCATGAACCTGATCCTGGCCTTCGGGCTGTTCCTGACCGTCATGATGGGCTTCGGCGTCTCCATGGCGGTGCCGACCATCGGCTCGGTCGCCCAGTGCGTCGTCAAGGCCGGCCAGCCCACCGACACCTGCCCCGCCGACGCGCCCAAGACCCCGGCCAACGAGGTGGGTCTGCGCCAGGGCGACAAGGTGCTCTCCTTCGACGGCGACCGGATCCGCGACTACGACCAGTTCCAGGCGGACATCCGGAAGTCGGCCGGCAAGCAGGTGGAGATCGTCGTGGACCGCGGCGGTGAGCGGCTCACCTTCAAGCCCACCATCGCCGTCAACGACGTGCAGAAGTACGACGGCAGAGGCGTGCCGGTGAAGGGCCAGACCGTTCAGGCGGGGTTCCTCGGGTTCACCCCCAAGAGCGAAACCGTCCAGCTCGGCTTCGGGCAGTCCGTCGACCGGATGTACGACATGGCCGAGAACGGGGTGAAGTCGCTGGCCGCGCTGCCCGGCAAGATCCCGGGCCTGTGGAACGCCGTGGTGGGTGACGCCCCGCGCGACCCGGACTCGCCGATCGGGATGGTCGGCGCGGCCCGGGTCAGCGGCGAGGTGTTCTCGCTCCACGAGTCGGCCACCCAGCGGGTCGCGATCTTCGTGAACCTGCTGGCCGGCATCAACCTCTCGCTCTTCCTGTTCAACATGCTGCCGCTGCTCCCGCTGGACGGCGGCCACATCGCCGGTGCGGCCTGGGAGGCGGTCCGGCGCCGCTTCGCACGGATGTTCAGGCGGCCCGACCCGGGCCCCTTCGACGTCGCCAAGCTGATGCCCGTGGCGTACGTCGTGGCCAGCGTCTTCATCGGCTTCACCCTGCTGGTGATGGTCGCCGACCTGGTGAACCCGGTGAAGATCGGCTAACGGGTCCGGGGACGGCGGGTGTGCTGGGGCCCGGCGCCGTGCCGTACCGTGGGGGCCGGGCGCGCCTCGATCGCGCGCCTGGCCTCGGCCGTCCCAACGGCCGGGCGGTCGACCACACCTCAACCCCGGGGAACCCTGCGCACATGACCGCGATCTCGCTCGGTATTCCGTCCCTGCCGCTCAAGCCGCTCGCCAAGCGCCGTGTATCCCGGCAGATCATGGTCGGCAACGTACCGGTCGGCGGCGACGCCCCCGTCTCGGTGCAGTCGATGACCACCACCGTGACCTCGGACATCAACGCCACGCTGCAGCAGATCGCCCAGCTCACCGCGTCCGGGTGCCAGATCGTCCGGGTCGCCGTCCCCTCCCAGGACGACGCCGACGCGCTGCCGATCATCGCCAAGAAGTCCCAGATCCCGGTGATCGCCGACATCCACTTCCAGCCGAAGTACGTCTTCGCCGCGATCGACGCCGGCTGCGCCGCGGTCCGCGTCAACCCGGGCAACATCAAGGCCTTCGACGACAAGGTCGGCGAGATCGCCAAGGCCGCCCGGGACGCCGGCGTGCCGATCCGGATCGGCGTCAACGCCGGCTCGCTCGACAAGCGCCTGCTGGAGAAGTACGGCCGTGCCACCCCCGAGGCCCTGGTCGAGTCCGCGCTCTGGGAGTGCTCGCTGTTCGAGGAGCACGACTTCCGCGACATCAAGATCTCGGTCAAGCACAACGACCCGGTCGTGATGATCAACGCCTACCGCCAGCTCGCCGCCGCCTGTGACTACCCGCTGCACCTGGGCGTCACCGAGGCCGGCCCCGCCTTCCAGGGCACCATCAAGTCCGCGGTCGCCTTCGGCGCGCTGCTCGCCGAGGGCATCGGCGACACCATCCGGGTCTCCCTCTCCGCCCCGCCGGCCGAGGAGATCAAGGTCGGCAACCAGATCCTGGAGTCCCTCGGCCTGCGCCAGCGCGGCCTGGAGATCGTCTCCTGCCCGTCCTGCGGCCGCGCCCAGGTCGACGTCTACAAGCTCGCCGAGGAGGTCACCGCCGGGCTGGAGGGCATGGAGGTGCCGCTGCGCGTCGCCGTCATGGGCTGCGTCGTCAACGGTCCGGGCGAGGCCCGCGAGGCCGACCTCGGCGTCGCCTCCGGCAACGGCAAGGGCCAGATCTTCGTCAAGGGAGAGGTCATCAAGACCGTCCCCGAGTCGAAGATCGTCGAGACCCTGATCGAGGAGGCGCTCAAGCTCGCCGAGCAGATGCAGGAGGCGGGCGTCGAGGCCGGTACGCCGACCGTCGTCGCCGCCGACTGACCGCGCGGGGTCCGCGCGGGTGCGCCGCGCGCAGTTTTCCGGAAGCGGGGCCGTCCGTTCGCGGACGGCCCCGCGGCCGTAGCCGGGTGGGGCCACGGAGTAGGGTGCGGCCAGATTCGTCTCAGTGAGGTGCTGTCTCGATGCTCGATCGAGGTGTGATGCTCCCCGGCTCGTTCCAGGCCGCCCGCTCCCTGGCCACCACCCGCGTGCTGGAGCCCCCCGACCTCGCGGACGCCCTGGCGGTCCTCCACCGCGACCCGGTCGCCAACGCCTTCGTCGCCACCCGGGTCGAGGCCGTCGGCCTGGACCCGTGGCGGCTCGGCGGCGAGATGTGGGGCTGGTACGACGGGGCCGGCACCCTGGCCGCGCTCTGCTACGCCGGAGCCAACCTCGTCCTGGTCGACGCCGGGCCGCAGGCCGTCGCCGCCTTCGCCGAGCGGGCCCGTCGGCAGGGCCGCCGCTGCTCCTCGATCGTCGGACCGGCCGAGGCCACCGCCGCCTTCTGGGCGCTGCTGGAACGCAGTTGGGGCCCGGCCCGCGAAGTCCGCGCCCACCAGCCGCTGATGGCCACCACCGCGCCCTCCGCCGAGATCGCCCCCGACCCGCTGGTGCGGCGGGTACGGCGCGACGAGGTCGAGGCGCTGCTGCCCGCCTGCGTGGCGATGTTCACCGAGGAGGTCGGGGTCTCCCCGCTGGCCGGCGACGGCGGCCTGCTCTACCAGGCCCGGGTCGCCGAACTCGTCACCACCGGGCGGTCGTTCGCGCGTTTCACCGAGGACGGCCAGGTGGTCTTCAAGGCCGAGATCGGCGCCGTCACCGAGGGCGCCTGCCAGGTCCAGGGCGTCTGGGTCGCCCCCGCGTACCGGGGCCAGGGCCTCTCCGAGAGCGGCATGGCCGCCGTCCTGGACATCGCGCTGCGCGAGGTCGCCCCGGTGGTCTCGCTCTACGTCAACGACTTCAACCTGCGGGCCCGGGCGGCGTATCGGCGGGTGGGGTTCCGCGAGGTGGGCGTCTTCATGAGCGTCCTGTTCTGACTCCGGGCCCCGGGTGTTCGGTTCCGATCCTCGCCCGCGCCACCGGCCCGCTAGTAGTAACGTCCGGGGCATGGATCAGCTGACCGGGGTGACGATCGAGGCCATCGACCTTGCGGCCTGGGCGCCGCAGGCGCTGGAGGTCCAGGCGGTGGCGTTCGGCCTGACGTCCGAGGAGGTCGCGGTCCGGCTGCACATCGTCGGACGGCACGCCCGCCAGGCCGGGGTGATCGCGTTCGGCGCGATGAGCGACGATCGGCTGGTCGGCTTCGGCTACGGGATGCCCAACCAGCGCGAGCACTGGTGGAGCACGGTGATCGAGCCCTACCTGAGCGCGGGCGGCCACGGCGGCTGGCTGGACGACGTGTTCGCCGTCACCGAGCTGCACGTGCTGCCCGAATTCCAGGGCCAGGGCGTCGGCTCCCGGCTGATCCGCACCCTCTGCGAGCACTCCGGGCTGGACCGCAGCATCCTCTCCGCGATCGACGCGGAGACCCCCGCGCGACGCCTCTACCGGGCGCTCGGCTACCAGGACCTCGCCCGCGCGGTGCGCTTCCCCGCGACGGACCGGCTGTACGCGGTGATGGGGGCGCGGCTTCCGCTGCGCGAGCCCGGCGCGTCCAGGGCCTAGCCAGGGCGGGTCCGACGATGCGCGTCGCACGCCCGGCGGGAATCGTCGGACCCGCCCTAAAGCGCCCTGGCGAACTCCAGGTAGAGCTCGGCGTCCTCCTGCCGGCCGGCCGCCAGGGCCCGCAGGGCGAGGTCGACGGCCCGGAACAGCGTCCAGCCGCGCAGCCGCTCCCGGTCCACCTCCAGCGCGTCCGCGAGCTGGTGCAGCCGGCGGCGGACGGCCGCGGCCACGCCCGGGGAGCCGACCAGGGTGTCCGCCCGGTCCAGGGCCAGCCGGGCCAGGTCGAAGGCGCGCTCGCCGGCCAGCGGGCGCGGGTCGATCGCCAGCCAGGGTGCCCGGTCGGCGGCGAGCACGTTGCCGTGGTGGAAGTCCCCGTGGAGCAGGAAGGTCTCGGTGGCGGAGCCGGCCAGGCCGTCGGCCGTCTCCAGCGCCTCGGTGACCAGCGACTGGGCCTCGGCCGCTCCGGGAAGGGCGCGGAGTCCTTGCAGCCGCTCCGAGGTATCGGCGGTCCGTGTCGCGAGCGACGGGAACGGGTGGCCCTCCGGCAGGTCGGACCAGAGCCGGTGCAGCAGGCTGGTCGCTTCCAGCATCGCCTTCGCCTCGGCGAGCGAGCGCAGCGGGATCTCCCCGTGCAGCCGCTCCAGCAGCAGGACGCCCTCGGCCGGGTCGGAGTCCAGCAGCAGGACGGCCCCGCGGCCGGCCCAGTGGGCGAGCGCCGCGTGCTCCAGGGCGGTCTCGGGGGTGCGCAGTCCGGTCTTGAGGACGGCGGGGGAGAGGTCGTCACGGTGGACGTACCCGACCAGGCTCAGGCTGCCGCCGGGGTCGAGCACCCGCTCCAGGGTGAGGTCCCAGCGCGCCAGGTACGTGGCCACCCGCGCGGGGAGCCCGGCCAGCCACTGCCGGCCCGGCTCGCCCTGGCTCGCGGTGACGCTGTGCGCCAGCCAGGTGGGGACGGTGATCTGCGGTGCTGCTCCCGACATGCCGGCCTTCCGGTTGACGCTCCCCCGTTGGTACTACCCGTCCATTGTCGGCCATGGACGGGAAACCGCAGGTCAGCGGCGCGGCCCGGACAGACCCTAAGGCCGGGTGGCCGTAGGGGCGGCGGTGGGAGTGGGGAGGGGCTCGGGAATGCCGGGGAAGGCGGTGTCGGCGGCGCCCCAGCGGTGGGCGCGCAGGGCGCACTCGCGCAGGGCGTCGGCGGCGGCGCTCCGCTGGGGGCCGGGGACGGCGGCGACGAGGTCGGCGTAGACGGCGGTGAGCCGGGTTTCGAGGTGGGCGGCGAGCCGGGTGGCGCCGGCCGTGTCGGTGACGGCGAACGGGAGCTGGTAGCCGCCGGCGGCGGCGGTCGGGGTGGCGCCGAGGGAGGCGAGCAGCCGCTGCCAGGAGTCCCGCCGGGCCTCGTGGGCGGCGTAGGCGGTGCGGGCGTCGGCGCGCTGCTGGTCCTCGGGGAGCCGGGCGCCGACCACGCCGTAGCCGTAGACGGCGGCGTGTTCGGCGCCGAGCGCGCCCTGGAGGGCGGTGACGGCCGCGGCGGTGGAGGGAGTGGCCGAGGGGGAGGGGGAGCCGGTGGGCTTGTCGCCCGGGGGCGCGGTCGGCGTTTCGGTGGGCGTGCCGGCGGCCGCGGGCGGGGTGGCCGACGCGGTGGTGTCGCCGAGTGCGACGGCGTGCAGGACGTCGGAGGCGGCGACGGAGGTGAGCAGGCGGGCGAGCGGCGGGCTGGCGGCGGCCAGGTCGGCGAGGCGGGTCTGGGCGGTCTGCCGTTCGAGCGCGGCGAGTGCTGCGGGGGTGGTCACCGGCGCGGCGGTCGGGGTGGCGGCCGGCGTGCCCGAAGGCGTGGATGGGCCCGACGGTGTGGCCGGGCCCGAAGGTGTGGGCGTGGCCGGGGGCGCCGGGGGGATCGAGGCGGCGGGCAGGCCGTAGGCGAGCGCGGCGCGGTGCTGGGCCACCTCGGCCCGCAGCGGCTGGAGCAGGGCGGCCTGGGCGCCGCCAGGGCCGGCGAGCAGGGTGTCGTAGCCGCTGAGCAGGGTGTCGGTGGCGGCGATGGAGCGCAGGACGACCGGTTCGTCCGGGTTCGGCAGCGGGCCGCGGTTGCCGGGCGCGGCGTCGTTGCCGTCGTAGCCGCTGGTACATGCGGTGAGGACGAGCAGCCCGAGGGCCAGCAAGCTCCGTCGGCTGGGCGGCTGCATCGGTGTCACTCCGGGGCGTGTGCGGGAGGGCGGCCTCCCCGCCGGTCCTCGTTGGCGTGAATGATTACAGAATCCCCACGATTTCGGGCCTGGTTTCGGATCTCGGGGCTCGGCGGGGGCCGGTGTGAGCTTGCTCGCAGTGGGTGGCGTGCGACCGGTCGGCGGTGGTCCGGAATCGGTGGTTCCCGGCTTCACCGGCTAGGCTTTGGGCCGAGCTGCCGTGACCCGGTGTGCGCCGGACCGGCGCCGGAGGGTGCGGAGCGACCTTCTGACAACAGCAGACGCGGCCGAGGAGTCCACCCGGATGAGCACCACCCACACCGACCGGCTGCGCGCGTTGCTGGAGCCGCTGGCCGTGCAGGCCGGACTGGACCTCGAGGACGTCAAGGTCACCAAGGCGGGCAACCGCCGCCAGGTGCAGATCGACGTCGACACCGACGGCGGCGTGGACATGGACGCCATCGCCGAGTTCAGCCGGGTGGTCGGTGAGGCCCTGGACGAGTCGGACCTGATGGGTGACGAGCCCTACCTGCTGGAGGTCGGTTCGCCGGGCGCGGAGCGCCCGCTGGACCTGCCCCGGCACTGGCAGCGCGCCGAGGGCCGGCTGGCCAAGATCCACCTGGTCGACGGCGGGGAGATCGTCGCCCGGGTGCTGGAGGCGGACGAGGACGGCGCGCTGGTCGAGGTGCAGCCGGTGAAGGGCCGCGGTCGTCCGAAGGAGCGCCGTCTGGCGTACGCCGAGGTGGCTCGGGCGCGCGTCCAGGTCGAGTTCAACCGCAAGGACGACGAGCTCCTCGACGAGGCCGCGGACTTCGCGGACGCCTCCGAGGAGGGGGACGACGGTGCGGAGTGACCTGCGCACCGCCTGGACCATGACGAACGTGACGAAAGACGAGGAGGCGTAGCCGTGGACATCGACATGAGTGCCCTGCGCACGCTGGTCAACGAGAAGAACATCCCCTTCGACCTGCTGGTCGAGTCCATCGAGTCCGCCCTCCTCACCGCGTACCACCGCACCGAGGGCTCGCGCCGTCGCGCCCGGGTGCACCTGGACCGCAAGTCCGGCCACGTCACCGTGTGGGCGATGGAGGACCCGGCGGAGCTGGACGAGGGCGTCGAGCCGAAGGAGTTCGACGACACCCCGAACGGCTTCGGCCGGATCGCGTCCAGCATCGGCATCCAGGTGATGATGCAGCGCCTGCGCGACGCCGCCGACGACCAGACCTTCGGCGAGTACGCCGGCAAGGAGGGCGACATCGTCACCGGTGTCGTCCAGCAGGGCAACGACCCGAAGAACGTGCTGGTCGACATCGGCAAGCTGGAGGCCATCCTGCCGCCGCAGGAGCAGGTCCCGGGCGAGGACTACCGGCACGGCACCCGGCTGAAGTGCTACGTGGTGGCGGTGCGCCGCGGTGTCCGCGGGGCCTCGGTGACGCTGTCGCGGACGCACCCGAGCCTGGTGAAGAAGCTGTTCGCGCTGGAGGTCCCGGAGATCGCGGACGGCAGCGTGGAGATCGCCGCGATCGCCCGTGAGGCCGGCCACCGCACCAAGATCGCGGTCTGGTCGCGCCGGCAGGGCCTGAACGCCAAGGGCGCCTGCATCGGCCCGATGGGCAGCCGGGTGCGCGCGGTGATGGGCGAGCTGCACGGCGAGAAGATCGACATCGTCGACTGGTCGGAGGACCCTCGCGAGATGGTCGCCGCGGCGCTGTCCCCCGCACGGGTGACCAGCGTGGAGATCGTCGATTTCGCCCAGCGCTCCGCCCGGGTGATCGTGCCCGACTACCAGCTGTCGCTGGCGATCGGCAAGGAGGGGCAGAACGCCCGCCTCGCCGCCCGCCTCACCGGCTGGCGGATCGACATCCGGCCGGACACCGAGGGCCAGCCGGAGGACGGCGGCCGGGACGCTGACCGGGACATCGACCGGGACGCCGACCGTTAAGTGCGGCGCTGACCGGCCGCTCGCTCTGTCCAAAGGCCCCCCGCCGCTCCCCCCGGGATCGGCGGGGCGGCGCCATGTCCCTTCGGAGGGGTAGACTTGCCTTCGTCTGGCCGGACGCATGTCCGAGCACGCCCGGAACGCACCTGCGTGGGCTGCCGCAAGCGAGCGGCCAAGCACCAGCTGTTGCGTGTCACGGCGGTCGAGGGCGTCTGCGTCCCTGATCCCCGTGGCGCACTGCCGGGCCGGGGCGCGCACCTGCACCCCGATCCGGCCTGCCTCGACCTCGCGGTCCGCCGTCGGGCGTTCCCCCGGGCCTTCCGGCTCCAGGGCACGCTCGACACGGAGCGGCTCCGCGAGTTCATCGGGGAGCGGGCAGGCGACACCCCGGAGCCCTGAGTCCACTCAGGCCCGCCCGGGGAACCTCCCGCTACGGCCGTCGCTCTGCGCGACGGAGAACCACCGCAACAAGCACAGCGCGCGGGCAGCCGCACGCCGTGCACCAGTCAGGTACCTCGCGAAGTGGAAGTAGGTCGAGATTGCGATGAGCACTCGATGAGTACGCGATGAGTACGCGATGGGTACGCCCATGAAGTAGCGACGGTCCGGCGGACGAGACACCCCGGACTCATAGATCAGGAGTGAAGTGGCTAAGGTCCGGGTTTACGAACTCGCCAAGGAGCTTGGCTTGGAGAGCAAGGCCGTCATGGCCAAGCTCACCGAGCTCGGTGAGTTCGTCCGTTCGGCGTCCTCGACCATCGAGGCGCCGGTCGTACGCAAGTTGACTGACGCTCTGGGAGTGGCCCCCACCACCGGTGGTTCCGCTGCCAAGCCGGGCCCGCGCAAGCCCGCGGCGCCCCAGCCCGCCGGTGGCTCCGCCGCCGGCGCGGCCGCACCCAAGCCGGGTGCCCCGACCCCGGGTCCGCGCCCTGCCGCGACCCCGGGCCCCCGTCCCACCCCGGCCGCAGCGGCTCCCGCCGCCCCGGCCGCGCCCGCCGCCCCGCGCCCCGCGGGTGCGCCGACCCCGGGCCCGCGCCCGGCGGCCCGCCCCGCCGCACCTGCGGCTCCGGCGGCCGAGTTCTCCTCCCCGGCTCCGGCCGAGGCCCCCGCCGAGCGCCCGGCCGCCCAGGCCCAGCGTCCGGCGTCCGCCCCCGCCGCTGCCGGCGGCAGCGCCCGTCCGGGCCCGCGTCCGGCCGGTCCGCGTCCGGGCAACAACCCGTTCACCTCGGGCAGCGCCACCGGCATGGCCCGCCCCGGCGACCGTCGTCCGGCCGCGCCGGGTGCCCGTCCGGGTGGCGGCGCTCCCTCCGGTGACCGTCCCCGTCCGGGTGGCGACCGTCCGCGTCCGGCCGGTGCTCCCGGTGCCGACCGTGGCGCCCCGCGTCCGGGTGGCGACCGTCCGCGTCCGGCCGGTGCTCCCGGTGCCGACCGTGGCGCCCCGCGTCCGGGTGGCGACCGTCCGCGTCCCGCTGGTGCTCCCGGTGCCGACCGTGGCGCCCCGCGTCCCGGTGGCGACCGTCCGCGTCCGGATGGCATGCCCCGTCCGGCCGGCCCGCGTCCCGGCGGCCCGACCCCGTCCGGCATGCCGCGCCCGAACCCGGGCATGATGCCGCAGCGTCCGGCTCCCGGCCCGCGTCCGGGCCCCGGTGGCCGTGGCCCGGGTGGCCCCGGCGGCCGTCCGGGTGGTCCGGGTGGTGCCGGTGGCGCCCGTCCGGGCTTCCAGGGTCGTCCGGCCGGTCCGGGCTCGCGTCCGGCCGGTGGCGGCGGCTTCGGCGGTCCGCGTCCCGGTGGCGGTGCCCCGGGTGGCGGCGGCGGCTTCGGCCCGCGCCCCGGTGGTTTCGGTGGTCGTCCCGGCGGCCCGGGTGCCCGTGGTGGCACGCAGGGCGCCTTCGGCCGTGGCCCGGGCGGTCGCCCGGCGCGTGGCCGCAAGTCGAAGCGGGCGAAGCGCCAGGAGTACGAGGCCATGCAGGCCCCGTCCGTCGGCGGTGTGATGCTGCCCCGCGGCAACGGCCAGACCGTTCGCCTGTCGAGCGGCGCCTCGCTGATGGACTTCGCGGAGAAGATCAACGCCAACCCGGCCGCGCTCGTCTCCGTCATGTTCAACCTCGGTGAGATGGTCACCGCGACCCAGTCGGTCTCCGACGCGACCCTCGAGCTGCTGGCCGGCGAGATGGGCTTCCAGCTGGAGATCGTCAGCCGGGACGACGAGGACCGCGAGCTGCTGGAGTCGTTCGACATCGACTTCGGCGCCGACGAGGGCGACGAGGACCAGCTGGCCCCGCGCCCGCCGGTCGTCACCGTCATGGGTCACGTCGACCACGGTAAGACCCGCCTGCTGGACGCCATCCGCAAGTCCAACGTGGTGGCCGGCGAGGCCGGTGGCATCACCCAGCACATCGGCGCCTACCAGGTGGCCACGATCGTGAACGGCGAAGAGCGCCCGATCACCTTCCTGGACACCCCGGGTCACGAGGCGTTCTCCGCCATGCGTGCCCGTGGTGCCAAGTCCACCGACATCGCGATCCTGGTGGTCGCGGCCAACGACGGTGTCATGCCGCAGACGGTCGAGGCGTTGAACCACGCCAAGGCCGCGGGTGTGCCGATCGTGGTCGCCGTCAACAAGATCGACGTCGAGGGCGCCGACCCGACCAAGGTCCGCGGTCAGCTGACCGAGTTCGGTCTGGTGGCCGAGGAGTACGGCGGCGACACCATGTTCGTCGACATCTCCGCGCGCCAGGGTCTGAACATCGACCAGCTGCTGGAGGCCGTGGTCCTCACCGCCGACGCCTCGCTCGACCTGCGGGCCAACCCCGAGCAGGACGCGCAGGGTATCGCCATCGAGGCGCACCTCGACAAGGGCCGCGGCGCCATGGCGACCGTGCTGGTCCAGCGCGGTACGCTCCGCGTCGGCGACTCGATCGTCGTGGGCGACGCCTACGGCCGCGTCCGCGCGATGCTGGACGAGAACGGCAACCACCTCACCGAGGCCGGCCCGTCCCGTCCGGTGCTGCTGCTCGGTCTGACCTCGGTGCCCCGCGCCGGCGACAGCTTCATCGTCGTCGACGAGGACCGCACCGCCCGCCAGATCGCCGAGAAGCGCTCGGCCCGCGACCGCAACGCCGCCTTCGCGCAGCGTCGGGTCCGGGTGTCCCTGGAGGACCTGGACAAGGCCATCGCCGCCGGCTCCATCGAGCAGCTCAACCTCATCATCAAGGGTGACGTCTCCGGTTCGGTCGAGGCCCTTGAGGACGCCCTGGTCAAGCTGGACGTGGGCGAGGAGGTCGAGCTCCGGGTGCTGCACCGCGGCGTCGGTGCGATCACCGAGTCCGACGTCGACCTGGCGATGGGCTCGGACGCCATCATCATCGGCTTCAACGTGCGCGCCGAAGGCCGTGCGCGCGCTGCGGCCGACAAGGAAGGCGTGGACGTCCGGTACTACTCGGTCATCTACCAGGCGATCGAGGAGATCGAGAACGCCCTCAAGGGCATGCTCAAGCCCGAGTACGAGGAGGTGCGCCTCGGCTCCGCGGAGATCCGCGAGGTGTTCCGTTCCTCCAAGTTCGGCAACATCGCCGGTGTGCTGGTCCGCGAGGGCCTGCTGCGCCGCAACGCCAAGGCCCGCCTCATCCGCGACGGCAAGGTCGTGGCGGAGAGCCTCACCATCGAGGGTCTGCGCCGCTTCAAGGACGACGCGACCGAGGTCCGCGAGGGCTTCGAGGCCGGTGTGACCCTGGGGTCGTTCAACGACATCAAGGTCGACGACGTCATCGAGACCTACGAGATGCGCGAGAAGCCGCGCGCGTAAGCGGGTGGCCGCCGGGGCCGGTCGACGGGTGGTATTTCCGTCGACCGGCCCCGGTCTCGCTGTGTAGGGTCGGTCCTCGTACGCCAGCCCGGTTCCGGGCGGCTTCCCCCGAGGCCTTCCAGGTCGGCTAGACCTGTCACACATGTTCGTGGGAACACTCACCTTCGACCTGCTGCTGGGCGACGTCCACTCGCTCAAGGAGAAGCGTTCGATCGTGCGGCCCATCGTGGCCGAACTGCAGCGCAAGTACAGCGTGTGCGCTGCCGAGACCGGGAACCAGGATCTGCACCGCAGGGCCGAGATCGGCCTCGCGGTGGTGTCCGGCGAGGCCGGGTACGTCACCGAGATCCTGGACAGCTGTGAGCGGTTGGTCGCCGGCCGCCCCGAGGTGCAACTCCTCTCCGCGAGGAGGCGCTACCACAACGACGACGACGAATGAGAGCCGTGGAGACGGTCGGCGGAAGTCGCCGTTCTCACACGGATCAGGACCCAGAGCGCCCGCAAGGCCGGGCGCGGGCCGGTACTTTGGGGCTTGGGCCCCGACGGGCGCGCAGCCGCCCGGATGCCGGACCCACTGCACGAGGAGGCAACGTGACCGACACCGCAAGGGCGCGCAAGCTCGCCGACCGCATCCAGGTGGTCGTCGCCCAGACCCTGGAGCGGCGGATCAAGGACCCGCGACTGGGGTTCGTGACCATCACCGACACCCGGGTGACCGGGGACCTGCGCGAGGCCACCGTCTTCTACACCGTCTTCGGCGACGAGACCGAGCGCGAGGCGACCGCCGCCGCGCTGGAGAGCGCCAAGGGCGTGATCCGCTCCGAGGTCGGCAAGATCGGGGTGCGCTTCACCCCGACGCTGACCTTCGTCGCGGACGCGCTGCCGGACAACGCCCGGAACATCGACGACCTGCTCGACCGGGCCAAGGCCATCGACGCGGCGGTGCGCACCACCGCCGCGGGCGCGACCTACGCCGGCGACGCGGACCCGTACAAGGTTCCGGCGTCCGAGCGTGACGACGAGGACGAGTAGTCATGGCGGGTGAGCCGGCGAAGGCCGCCTCGCGAGCCGGTTCGACCACGGGGGCGTCCTCCACCAGCACGGTGGAGGGTGCCCTCGCGGCGCTCCCGGGGCCGCGCGCCGAGGAGAGCGGCTTCGAGCTGCTCTGGCAGCAGGTGGTGGCGGAGATCGGGCGGGCGCGTTCGATCGACCTGATCTGCCACATCTGCCCGGACGGCGACGCCCTGGGCTCCTCGCTGGCGGCCGCGCTGGCGCTGCGCGGGCTCGGCAAGCAGGTGCGGGTCTCCTTCGGCGACGACCCGCAGATCGTGCCCGAGTCGCTGGCCTTCCTGCCCGGTCAGGAGCTGATCGTGCCGGCCGCCGAGGTGCCGGACGTCCCCGAGCTGGTGCTCTGCTTCGACGTGGCCGCGGAGAGCCGGCTCGGCCTGCTGCACGGCAAGGCCTTCGCCGCGCCCGCGCTGGTGGTGATCGACCACCACGCCTCCAATCCGGGCTTCGGCACGCACCAGCTGATCGATCCGACCGCGCCGGCCACCGCCGTCCTGGTCGACGAACTGCTGCGCCGGCTCGGCGTCGAACTCGACCAGGACCTGGCCACCTGCCTCTACACCGGCGTCGCCACCGACACCGGCTCGTTCAAGTACCGGGCCACCACGCCCGCCACCCACGAACTCGCCGGGCGGCTGCTGGCCACCGGCATCCGGCACGACCTGATCTCCCGGCAGCTGTGGGACACCTCCTCCTTCGGCTACCTCAAGGTGCTCGCGGGCGCGCTGGACCGGGCCGTCTACGAGCCGGACGCGGCCGGCGGGCTGGGCCTGGTGTGGACCTGGGTGCCGTACCAGGACCTGGTGCTGTTCAGCGTCACGGTCGAGGAGATCGAGGGGCTGATCGACATCCTGCGCCGCCCGGCCGAGGCCGAGGTGGCGCTGGTGCTCAAGCAGGACCCGGACGGCACGCTGCGGGGCTCCTCGCGTTCCAAGGGCGCGGTGGACGTCGCCGCGGCCTGCGCCGAACTGGGCGGCGGGGGGCACGTCTTCGCGGCCGGGTTCAGCGCGCGGGAGGACGTGGCCGCGGTGGTCGAACGGTTCCGGGGCGCGCTGCGACCGGTACGTTGATCATCTCTTGACCGTTTTTTAGAGAAAGAACTTGATGAAGCGCAAAGGCACCGGCCCGGACGGCCTGGTGATCGTCGACAAGCCCGAGGGCATCACCTCGCACGGGGTCGTCGCCAAGCTGCGATGGCTGGCCGGGACACGGAAGGTCGGGCACGCCGGGACGCTGGACCCGATGGCCACCGGCGTGCTGGTGATCGGCGTCGAGCGGGCCACCCGGCTGCTCGGGCACCTGATGCTCACCGCCAAGACGTACGAGGCGACCATCCGGCTCGGCCAGACCACCGTCACCGACGACCGGGAGGGCGAGGTCACCGCCGCCACCCCGGCCGACGGGGTGACCCGGGAGGCGATCGACACCGGGATCGCCGCGCTCACCGGCGAGATCATGCAGGTGCCCTCCAAGGTCAGCGCGATCAAGATCGACGGCAAGCGGTCGTACGCGCGGGTGCGCGAGGGCGAGGACTTCGAGCTCGCGGCCCGGCCCACCACGATCCACTCCTTCACCGTGCACGGGCAGCGCGCGGCGGTGGCCGAGGACGGCACGCCGGTGGTGGACCTGGACGTGACCGTCGAGTGCTCCTCCGGCACCTACATCCGGGCACTGGCCCGCGACCTGGGCGCCGGGCTCGGCGTCGGCGGCCACCTGACCGCGCTGCGGCGGACCAGGGTCGGGCCGTACTCGGTGGAGTCGGCGCACACCCTGGAGCAGCTGGAGGCCGCCGTCACCGGCGACTCCGCCGCGGGGCTGCAGGTGCTGCCGATCGCCGAGGCCGCGGCGGCCGCCTTCCCGCGCTGGGACCTGGACGAGGCGGCGGCGGAGAAGCTGTCGCACGGCGCCCGGCTCAAGGCGCCCGGGCTGGGCGTGGACGGGCCGATCGCGGTGTTCGGGCCGGACGGGCGCTTCCTCGCGCTGGTCGAGGAGAAGGGCGGGCAGGCGAAGCCGGTCGCGGTCTTCGTCGGCTGAGGCCCCTCGCCGCAGTTCACCCCCGTCGGGAGTCATCCCGGCGGGGGTTTCACTCGTCCGGGGGGGCGCGCGAGGTGAACGGCCGTGGTGAGCGGCGCGGGCGCGGTCGGGCCCGCTCCCGGGCGGGCAGGCTCCCCGGCGGCGAGCAGGTCGCCGTGACGAGTCCGCTCCCGGGCTGCCCGGCCCTGCGGGGAGGGCAGTGCGAATGCCGGGATTCCTGGACGGCGACGGTGTGGCGGGGGAGCCCGGGCGGTACCTGCTGCGGATCCGCGACCTCAACGGGCGGCTGCACGGCTTAGGGTTCGTCGCCGATCCGCAGGGCACCGTCCTCACCGCGCACGAGAGCGTCACCGGCCTGGACCGGATCGTCCTGCACACCCCCGGCGGGCAGACCCGGGTGGTGGGCCCGGACGCGGTGCTGCCGCTGCCCGAGCACGGGCTCGCCCTGGTGCGCACCGAGGCGGTCGGCGGGCTGCCCGTACCGCCGCTGCCGGTCGCCGCGCTCGGGGCCGGGCCCGAGGTGCTGGTGCCCGCGCTGGCCGGTGAGGAGGAACGGGCGGTGGCGCTGCGCTGCGGCCTGCTGGGCGTCACCGGCGCCGGGTACGTCCGGCCGGACGGCGGCCACCTGCCGGGCGGGCTGCTGCTGCTCGACCCGCCGGTGCTCGCCGGCGTAGCGGTGCCGGCCGGCGCGCCGGTGCTGGACGCCCGCAGCGGCGCCGTGGTGGCGCTGGCCGTGCCCGCGCTGCGCGACCCGCAGTACGGCGGCGCGCTGCCCGCGGTACCGGCCGGTGGCGGCGCGGTCGTCGCCCCGCCGCTGGCCGAACTGCTGGCTCGCAACGCCGCGGCCGTGCCCGCCTACGGGACCGCGCTCAACCTGGCCGGGGTGCTGCGGCTGACCGCCGCGCAGCTGGCCGCCGCCGGGGCCGGACCCGGCCGGGTGGCCGGGCTCGCCGCCGACCGGGTCGACCGGCCCGACGGGCTGACCGGGGACGAACCGCCGGCCACCGTCACCGCGCTGGTCGGCGCCCCCGGCAGCGGGCGCTCCACCGAACTCGCCGCCCTCGCCGCCCGCCGCGCCGACGGCGCCCGGCCGCTGCCCACCCTCTGGCTGCGCGGCGCCGACCTGCTGGCCGAGGACCGCTCGCTCGCCGCCCCGGTGGAGCGGGCGCTGGCCGCCGCCGCGGCCGAACTGGGCATCCCGGCGCCCGCGCCGGAGCCGGTGGCGGCGCTGTGCGCGGCGGCCGGGCGGCCGCTGCTGGTGGTCCTGGACGGCCCCGAGGAGTCCCCGGCGCCGCAGGACCCGCGCTGGCTGCGCGGCGCCGGGGACTGGCTGACCGGCTGCGGGGCGCGGCTGCTGACCGCCTGCGGCGAGGAGGCCTGGGAGCGGCTGGCGGCCCAGAAGTGGGGCAGCGGCACGGACCGTACCCGGTGCGCGGACCAGCCGGAGCCGGGCGGCGACCTGGCCAGCGCCCCCACCGTCCGGATGGACGGCGCCGGCCCGGGCGCCCCGACCCTCGGCGGGCACCGGCTCGGCCCGCTGCCCGCCGAGGCGGCCGAGCGGGTGCGCCGCCGGTACGGGCTGCCGCCGGGCTGGCCGGCCGCCGCCGACGCGCGGCACCCGCTGGCCGCCCGGCTGGCCGGTGAGCTGTGGGCGGAGGGCCTGCGCGGGGAACCGGCGCGCCGGGGCGAGCTGTTCGGTGCCTACCTGGACCTGCGCTGCCTGCGGGTGGCCCAGCGGCTGGCCGAGGACGGCCGGCCGCGCCGCCCGGGCGCCCACCGCCGGGGCTCCGCCCGGCCCGCCGGGCCGTCTAACGGGCGGGTGCGGCGGCTGGCGGCGGCGGTGGCCGGGCGGGTGCACGAGGCGGCCCGGCGGATGCTCGGCGCCGAGCCGGGCGGGCTGGGCCGGGCCGCGTTCGAGGAGCTGTTCCCGGCGTCCGGCGGCTGGGCCACGGCCGTCCTCGCCGAGGGCCTGTTCGTCCCCGCCGGGCCCGGATTCCGGTTCGCGCACGGGGAGTTCGCGGACTGGCTGCAGGGTCTGCACCTGGACCTGGACGCCGCGCTGCGGATGCTGCTGGGCGAGACCGAGGACACGCCCCCCTCGCCCGCCGACGGGCTGGGGGCGTCTCCCGGCGGCCGGGCCGGGGGAGCGGGGACCCACCCGAGCGGCGCGGTGCGCGCCGTCCCCCGGCACCGGATCGGCCCGGTCGCCGCCGCGCTGCGCCGGCTGGCCGAGACCTGGGGCGCGCCCGCCCTGGACCCGTGGCTGCACCGGCTCTGGCGCGCCCTGGACCTGCGCCCGTCGGGCAGCGAACCGGCCTGGTGGGCCTGCCGGTTGCTCACCGCCGGGCTGGCCGCCAGCCCCGATCCCGCCGAACACCGGGCACTGCTCGACCAGTTGGCGGGGCGGATCGCCGAACAGGCGGCCGCGGCGGGCGGGGTGGACGGGCTGCCGACGGCGGGGCTCGGGGCGTTCGGCCCGGCGTTCTGGACCGGGCTCGGCCTGCCCGTCGAGGCCGAACTCGCACTGCTGCGCCGCCTGGTGGCCGCCGACGGGCCCGGGCAGCCGTTCCTCGGCGCGGCGGCCGAGCGGCTGCGCGCCGACCCGGCCGCGGTGTTCCCGCTGCTCTGCGCCTGGTTCGACGACCCGCGCGGCCTGCCCGGCCGTCCCGGCCGCACCGTCGCCGACCTCGCCCACGACCTGCTACACGCCCACCGCAGGCTCGCCCTGGACGAATTGGCCGACGCGCTGGCCGACGCCGCGCACCCGAGGGCGGACGCGCTGCTCACCGTGCTCGCGGTCGAGGAGCCCTCCGCGCTCTGCCGGGCGGTGGACCGCTGGAGCCACGACCGGCGGCCCGAGCGGCACGTCGCCGCCGCCGTGCACGCCCTGCGGGTCGCCCCGTACGCCGCCGGAGCCGCCGCCGGACTGCTGCGGTTCACCGCGCTGACCCTGCTCGCCCGCGAGGACGAACCGGGCCTGCACGGCGCCGCGCTCGCCCTGCTGGTCGGCGATCCGGAGACCCGGGCCGAGCACCTCCCCGCCGCGCTCGCACTGCACCGGGCGGGCGGCGACGCCTTCCTCACCCCCCGGGCGCTCGCCCCGGCCCTGGAGAGCGACCCGGAGCCCGTGCTGGCCGCGCTCGCCGACCGGCTGGCGGCCCCGGGCGCGGCCGCCGCCGAGACCCTGCGGGTACTGGCCGAGGCCCGCACCCCGGTGGCCACCCGGCGGGGCGCCGAACTGGCCGCCCGGCTGCTGCGCGACCACCCGGCGCTGGCCGGGCCGGTCGCCGTCGACTACCTGGGCCGCCGCCTGGAGCGCGCCGCGACCGCCGGCCCGGCCGCCCGGCTGGAGCTGCGGGTGCTGCTCGGCGGCGCGCTGGCCGCCCGTGCGGCGGGCGTGCGGCGGCCGTTCGCGCAGGTGCTGTCCGTCCCGGTGGCGGACCCGGCGGCGGACGCGCTGCGCTGCGAGTTGCTGGACACCCTGCTCGCCACCGAGACCGACCCGGCGGTGCTGACCGCGGCCGTGGAGCGGTTGGCCGAGCACTGCGCGGCCGAGAAGCCCGCCCGGGCCCGGGCGGTGCTGGCCCGGGCGACACCCGGCCTGCCGACCGCCGACGAGCTGCTGGTGCGCTGCGCGGGCCGCTCGGCGGCGTTCGCGCAGCTGCTCACCCAGTGGCCGCGGGAGGCCGCCCCGACCCGGCCGGACGGCCCCCGGCTGGCCCGGATGCGCGCCCTGGCGGCGGCCGGCCGCGACCCGCAGTACGCCGCCGCCGAGGCGGAGCGGACCGCGCTCGGGCGGGCCGTACGGCCGCCGGTGCGCCCAACCCGTATTCCGGTGCCGGAGCAGGAGCAGGCGCATGGCACGCTATAGGGGTTCGGGTTTGAGCGTTTGAGCGTACAGAGGGTACGCGCCGTACGGAACAAGGAGCGGTCAGGGTGCAGCGCTGGCGTGGCCTGGAGGAGATCCCCGGTGACTGGGGACGCAGCGTCGTCACCATCGGCTCGTTCGACGGGGTGCACCGCGGGCATCAGCTGATCATCGGCCGGGCGGTCGAGCGCGCCCGCGAACTCGGCCTCCCCGCGGTCGTGGTGACCTTCGACCCGCACCCGCGCGAGGTCATCCGTCCGGGCAGCCACCCGGCGGTGCTCGCCCCGCAGGCGCGCCGCGCCGAGTTGATGGCGGGCCTCGGCGTGGACGCGGTGCTGGTGCTGCCGTTCACCCCGGAGCTGTCCCAGGAGTCGCCGGAGACCTTCGTCCGGCAGGTCCTGGTCGACGCGCTGCACGCCCGGGCCGTCGTCGAGGGCCCCAACTTCCGCTTCGGGCACCGGGCCGCCGGGGACGTCGCGCTGCTCGCCGAGCTGGGCCGGTCGGCCGGCTTCGACGTCGAGGTGGTCGACCTCCAGGTGAGCGGCACCGCCGGGGCCGGCGAGCCGTTCTCCTCCACCCTGACCCGGCGGCTGGTCGAGGCCGGGGACATGGCCGGCGCCGGCGAGGTGCTGGGCCGCCCGCACCGGGTCGAGGGCGTGGTGGTGCGCGGCGCGCAGCGCGGCCGTGAACTCGGCTACCCGACCGCCAACGTCGAGACCGTGCCGTACAGCGCGATCCCGGCCGACGGCGTGTACGCGGGCTGGCTGACCGCGGACGGCGAGCGGATGCCCGCCGCCATCTCGGTCGGCACCAACCCGACCTTCGACGGCACCGCGCGCACCGTCGAGGCGTACGCCATCGACCGGGTCGGCCTGGACCTGTACGGGCTGCACGTGGCCGTGGACTTCCTGGCCTACCTGCGCGGGATGGAGAAGTTCGACTCCATCGAGGCGCTGCTCGACCGGATGGCCGACGACGTCAAGCAGGCCCGCGAGCTGACCGACGGCGCCTGAGCGCCGCCGCGCCACGGGGAAGGGCCCGCCGACCTGGTGTCGGCGGGCCCTTCGGCGTCACTGCTGCGGGGGGCCGTAGCCGGGCGGCGGCTGGTAGCCGTCCGGCTGGGCCGGCGGGGCGGGCTGCGGCGGCTGGCCCTGGGCGGGCGGGTAGCCGTAGCCCGGGCCCGGCTGCGGCGCGGGCGGCTGCTGGGCGCCCGGCTGCGGCCAGGCCGCCGGGGCGGGGGGCTGCTGCGGGTAGCCGTACCCGGGCGGGGGCGGCGGGGCCTGGCCGGGCTGCGGCGCCCACGGCGCCCCGGGGGCCGGCTGGGCGGCCTGCCCCGGCTGCCCCGCGTACGGCTGTGGTTGCGGCTGCGGCTGGCCGGCCTGCGCCGGGTACGCCGCCGCCTGCGCCTGCTGCTGCCACCCGGCCTGCTGGGCGGCGGCCTGCTGGGCCCGGATGATGTCCTCGCCGACCAGGGTGGCCAGCTCGAAGTAGGCCTCGCGGACCTTGGGCCGCATCATGTCGAGGTTGACCTCGGCGCCGGCCGCCAGGCTCTCGTCGAACGGCACCACGACCACCCCGCGGCAGCGGGTCTGGAAGTGCGCGACGATGTCCTCGACCTTGATCATCTTGCTGGTCTCGCGCACCCCGGAGACCACCGTGATGCTGCGCTGCACCAGGTCCGCGTAGCCGTGCGCGGAGAGCCAGTCCAGCGTGGTCGAGGCGCTGGAGGCGCCGTCCACGCTCGGGGTGGAGACGATGATCAGCTGGTCGGCGAGGTCCAGCACCCCACGCATCGCGCTGTACAGCAGGCCGGTGCCGGAGTCGGTCAGGATGATCGGGTACTGGCGGCCCAGCACCTCGATGACCTGGCGGTAGTCCGAGTCGTTGAACGTGGTCGAGACCGCCGGGTCGACGTCGTTCGCCAGGATCTCCAGGCCCGAGTTGAGGTCCTGCGAGGTGAACTGACGGATGTCCATGTAACTGCGCAGGTGCGGGATGGCCGTCACCAGGTCGCGGATGGTCGCGCCGGTCTGGCGCTTGACCCGGCGGCCCAGGGTGCCGGCGTCCGGGTTGGCGTCGATCGCGATCACCTTGTCCTGGCGCTCGCTGGCCAGGGTCGCGCCGAGCGCGGTGGTGGTCGTGGTCTTGCCGACCCCGCCCTTGAGGCTGATCACGGCGATCCGGTAGCAGCTCATCACCGGGGTGCGGATGATCTCCAGCTTGCGGGACTTCTCGGCGGCCGCCGCCTTGCCGCCGAACTGGAAGCGCGGCTGCTGGCGCTGCTGCTTGGGCTGGCTGCGCAGCAGCCGGTCCGAGGACAGCTCGACCGCGGCGGTGTAGCCGAGCGGCGCGCCGTGCGCGACCTGCTGCGGGGCGGCGGACTGCTGGAACGCGACGGGCGGCGGCACGGCGGCGTCCTGCGCCGGCCACGGGTGCGCGGCGCCGGGCTGCGGGCCGGGCTGGGGCTGGGCCGCCGGCGGATAGCCGGCGGGCTGCGGCCAGCCGCCCTGGCGCGGGTCCACCGGCGCGGCGGGCTGCGGCTGCTGCGGCTGTACGGGCTGCGGCTGGGCGGCCCACGCGGCGGCCTGCGGGTCCTGCGGTTGCTGCTGCGGGGGCAGGTGCTGCGCGGGCGGCTGCGCGTACGACTGCGGCGGGACCGGCTGGGCGGGCTGCACCGGCTGCGGGGCCGGGCTCGGGTACGCGTACGGCTGCGGCGGTTGCTGCGGAGCCGGGACGGGCTGCGGCTGCGCCAGGGCCTCCGCCGTCGGCCAGCCCGGGGTGGGGCCGGGTGCCGGGAACGGGACGTGCTGCGCCTCGGCCTGGGCGGGCTGGACGGGCGGTGCGGGCTGGACGGGCGGTGCGGCCTGGACGGGCGGTGCGGCCTGGACGGGCGCGGGCGCCTGATCCGGCGTCGGGGCCGGGGCCGGGGCCTGAGCCGCCAGGGGGGTCTGGGGCGCCGGGGTCTGTGCCGCCGGTGCGGCCTTGTCCACGTGCGGAGCCTCGGCCACCGGGGTCGGCGGCTGCGGCGGCGTCTGCACGGCGTCCGTCTGGACGTACCAGGACGGGGGAGTGTAGTCGGGCGCGTCGGACCAGTCGTCGTCGTCCTCCGCCGCGTTGTCGCCGACGTAGACGCCGTCCCGATCGCTGCTCACTAGGGCTCCCTCGTGTTCGCCGCCGCTGGTTTCCGCGGTGCCGTTGCCGCATCAAAGACTAGGCCGTGCGGCAACCCCCCTTGAAGGCGGCGTCGGATCCGGAGCGGACCTCCGGGCCCGGCGCCGCCGCTCAGTCCATCCGGCGCGGACCGCCGAGAACCTGCTGCTCGGCCTGCCCGGCCACGGCCCGTACGTACTGGCGCCGCATCCGCGTGGCCCACAGCGTCAGGTCGTCGCCGAGGGTGGGCAGCGCGGCGACGTCCTCGGGGGGGAGGGACAGCACCCGGCCGGTCAGTTCCGCCTCCTGCGGGGAGATCCGCTGCACGCCCACCAGGTCGGCCGCGTTGAGCACCCGGGCCGCGTTCGGGCCCAGGTACGGCAGCAGGGTCAGGGTGGTCTGCCAGGGAGCCGCGGAGAGCCGGCTGCGCGGCGGGCGGGCGCCGAGGTCGCGCACCACCAGCACCGGCGAGGTCACCGAGGCGCCCTGCGGGCCGAGCCGGCCGACCTGGTGGACCGTCACGCACGGCTGCCCGCCGCCGGCGGCCTGCGCCAGCGGGCCCCACAGCTGCCCGCGCGCGGTCTCCACCGCGACCCGGGCGCCGATCGCGGCCGCCCGCAGCGCGATGACCTGCGCCGTCCACACACCGCCGACCAGCACCAGGTCGTACGCGCTGGGCCGGAACAGGCCGAGCACCGCGGGCAGCCCCTGCGGGTCGGCGCCGATCACCACGCCGTCGTCGCCGACCGGGAAGGCCAGCGCCCCGAGGTCCGCGGCGTCGAGCACGTGCTTCTCCCGGCGCGGGCCGCGCAGCCCGAAGCCGGGCAGGATCCGCGTCCGCACCCGGGGCTGCTCGGCGCCGCGCTGCGGCCCGGGGGTCGGATAGGTCTGGTACGCCATCAGGACGCTCCTCCCAGCGGCAGGGTGGCGAGCACCCCGGGGGCCTGCTCCAGGTCGAGCCGGACCAGGCCGAGTCCGGCGCCCTGCGCCCGGGCCTCCACCTGGCGGCCGACCTGCGTCACCTCGCTCTCGCTGCGCCCGGTCACCCGCAGGTGCCCGCTGACCGTCACCGAGCCGCCGGTGCCGTGGCCGGCGGTCAGGCTGAAGGTGCTGGCCAGCGCGGGGGAGCCGGTGATCAGGTTGACCAGGTCCGGCGCGGCGATCCGGCCGGGGGTGCCGCCGGGGCGGCTGAGCTGCGGCCAGCGGGAGATCCAGTAGGTGCTGTGCCAGCGGTCGTCGATCCGCCAGAACCGGTTGCTCTCCTGGGTGCGGCGGGTGGTGCCGCCGCCGCTGCCGGTGCCCTGGCGCCCGGCCACCGCGAGCGGGTTGGCGCAGGTGGAGATGGCCAGCGCGGCGATCAGCTCGCGCTCGTCCAGCACGGTCGCGTTGAACCCGGCGCTGTTGAGCCGCCCGGCCAGCTGGTCGGTGACCCGCTGCAGCGCCTTGCGGGCGCCCTCCTCGCCGCCGCCGCGGGCCCGGACGGCGGTCGCGGCCCGCTCCGGGTCGAGCTTGAGCGCCACCCAGGTCAGCCGCAGCCCCGGGGTGGCGGTGCCGTCCGGCAGCTCCCGGTAGGCGCGGGCGGCCAGCGACTGCTCGGGCAGGTGCGGGGCCGGGGCCGGCTGGGTGTGCTGGACGAGCTGCACCGACTCCAGGGTGATGTCGTCCACCTTCAGCGCCGAGCAGATCACGTCCAGGGGCAGCGGCAGCGCGGTGCGCACCGGGCGCAGCGGCTGGTCCTTGGCCTGGACGAGCAGCACCGAGCTGAGGAAGGTGCCGTCGCCGACCATGCCGGTCTCCCGGCGGACCGGGCGGCCCCCGAAGTCGGCCTCGGTGGCGTGGGTGCAGGTGCGCAGCGCCGGTTCGAGCTCCAGCGTCGGGGCCAGCGCCGGGTCGGTGCCGGCCGGCGGCAGCGTGCTGCGGGCCCGCCGGCGGCGGGACTTGAGGGCGGCGCGCACCCGCAGCAGTTCGGGGATGGTCCGGCCGCGCAGCGGGATCACGGCGAGGACGACCAGGACCAGCGCGACGGCGCCGAAGCCGGCGGCGACCGGCCGGCTGATCGTCCAGCCCATCGCGACCAGCGCCGCCGCGACCTCGACCAGGACGAGCTGTTGGAGCTTCAGCCGGCCGCCGAGCAGGCCGGGCCGGGGGTTGACCGGGATCTGGACCGGCCCGCCACCGCCACCGCCGGGCTGCTGCGTGGGTGCGGTCCCGGTTGCGGGGCCGCCGCGCTGCGCCCGGCCGGAGCGGCGCGACCGCCCGCCCGTTGCCGAGTCGCGGCGTCCTGGAGCGGTCTGGTTTGGCATCCCCCGGGTGACCCTCTCTGCTCAGTTGCCGCGGCCCGGCTGGATGGTTCGCGGACCGTACCCGTACCGTACTCACCGTCTGCTGCCGCATCGTAGAGGGTTCGTGCGGGTTCGCGCCCGGCGGGTGCGGGCGGCGGGGCAGGCCGGTCCGACAATGTCCGACAAGGGGGACGACGAGGATGGCATCGCGCCGGGACGAGCTGAACGCGTACACCTTCGCCCGCAAGCGCACGGTGGGGGCCTTCCTGCTGCCCGGTGGCGGCGGCAGCGACGAGGACGCGCCGCGTCCGGTGAAGGCGGTGCTGCCGAGCGTCCTGGCCGGGGCCGTGGTGGTCGCCGGGTTCGGGCTGTGGGGGGTGTTCAAGCCCAGCGCGCCGCTGCACTGGGACGACGGCAAGAACGTCGTCCAGGGCAAGAAGTCGACCACCCGGTACGTGGTGCTGATCGACCCGGACGGCAAGACCAAGCGCCTGCACCAGGTCCTCAACATGTCCTCGGCGCGGCTGGTGCTGCCGGCCGACGCCAAGGTGGTGGTGGTCGACGACGGGGTGCTCGACAGCTACCCCAACCACGGCCCGACCATCGGCATCCCGTACGCGCCGGACAAGCTGCCGACGAGGGACAACGCGGACAAGCCGATGAAGTGGTCGGTCTGCGACCGCCCGGGCTCGGACGACAAGCAGGAGACCGTCAACCAGGCGGTGTTCGTGGCGGCCGGTCCGGACGCGGCGGCGCTGGGGGCCAAGGGCCGGATGCTCGGCCAGGACCAGCTGCTGCTGGTGCAGCAGGCGGACGAGCAGCAGGTCTCCGCGCAGCCGGCGCCGGGCCAGCCCGCCGCCAAGCCGGGGGACGCGAAGGTCTTCCTGGTCGACGCGCAGGGCCGCAAGCACGGGATCGGCTCGGCGCAGGCGGACGACAAGGAGCGCAAGGCGCTGATCACCGCGGTCTTCGGGCCCAACGCGGTGCCGCAGCGGGTCAAGCGCGAGTGGCTGGACACCCTGGTGACCGGCAGCCCGATCGCCTTCCCGAAGATCGACGGGGTGGCGGACAGCCCGAACCCCAACTCCTCGGTGGCGCTGGGCAACCAGTCCGACCGCCGGATCGGCCGGCTGGTGCACTACCAGGACCGCCACTACGTGGTCGGCAAGGACAGGCTCTACCTGGTGACGCCGTTCCAGGCGGAGCTGATCCGGCAGAACCCGGCCTACCAGGACCTCTACAAGTACGACGCCGACAAGAGGCCTCGCAGCGACGAGATGACCCCGGCCGACCACGCCTCGCTCGGTAGTGACACCCGGTTGCCGAACACCGGGGACGACTGGCCGCTGAAGTCCGGTGCGCCGGCCAACAACTGGCAGGACCGGCAGGACGCGCGCCTGGTCGTCTGCAGCACCTTCGACGGCGTCGCCGAGGACGGCCGCACGCCCCGGCGCAGCGTCTGGGCCGGGACGTCCTACCCGGCGGCGTACAACAACGGCGCGGGCGCCGCGTACGTGACGCCCGGTCACGGCCTCTTCTACCGCGCGCTGGACAACACGGCGGGCGGCTCCGGCACCGACTTCCTGATCACCGAGACCGGCCTGCGCTACTCCGTCCCGTCCAACGGCGACGGCGGCCGCGGTGCCACCGCCTCGCCGGGCGCGCAGCCGGGCCAGGGCGGCGCCCCGAGGACGCCCACCCCGCAGCCGAGCACCACCGCGCCGGACCAGCAGCAGCCCCCGCAGGACGAATCGGGCGCCAACCAGGCCCGGTTGGGCTACAAGGAGGTCCAGCCGCTCCCGGTTCCGCGTGAGTGGTCGGACCTGGTCCCGGCCGGTCCGCCGCTGACCGCGAAGAGCGCCGCCCAGCCGCAGAACGCCTGATCGGTCAAGCCCGGCAACGGACTTGGCGTCCGTGTCATGGTCTGGTAACTCCTCCGTGCTCGGTGTTGGGTGAGCTGCGTGTGCCGACTACAGTGCTCCTGGACATCACTCGGGTGATGTGGCAGGCGGGCTGCAAGGCCCTCCGCATACGCAATGTTTGTCTCATGGGGGACGGTGGAGCATGGCTCAGGGTCAGTTCACGATGACTGCGCAGGAGATGCTGGCTTTCGCCAAGCGGATCGAGGACGCGATCGGGAAGATCGAGGCCGAGCGGCAGAAGCTCATCAGCACGGTCGACGGCATCACCGGTGGCTGGCAGGGCCAGGCGGCGACCGCCTACAAGACCCTGCAGGACCAGGTCAACACCGACATCGCGAAGCTGAAGGAGTCGCTGAGCGCGATCCAGCACGCGATCGAGCTGACCACCAAGCACTACGCGAGCACCGAAGAGGAGCAGAAGGCGCTGTTCTCCAACGCCCAGAGCTGATCGGCCGCACCGCGCTGATCACCGTTCTGTTCCGACCTTCCGCTCGGTGGGGCGCCCGCGGCTGAGCGCGGGGCGCTCCGCATCCTCGTCAAGGGAGACATCGTGTCCGACCACATCCTCGTCAACTTCGAGACCGTCCACCACGCGGCCGAGGAGGTGCGCGCCTCGGCCGGCCGCATCGACCACCTGCTGAACGACCTCAAGGGCGACGTCAACCGCATCGCCTCCAGCTGGCAGGGCGCGGCCCAGCAGGGCTACCAGGCCCACCAGGCCCAGTGGGACGCCCGCGCCTCCGACCTGCAGAAGGTCTGCGCGCAGATCGCGACCTCGCTGGACAACGCCGCGCAGAGCTACAAGACCACCGAGAACAACAACGCCAAGCTCTGGCAGAACTGACCGCGCGTTCCAGGCGGGAACGTCAGGGGGCGGGTGCCCGGACTCCGGGTGCCCGCCCCCGACGCGCGGCACGGGGTGGACGACATGAGGGGTGGCAGGGTGTCCGGACGCGGGTACCGGAAGGCGGCGGCGGCACTGGCCGCGCTCGCCGTGCTGGGCGGTCCGCTCGCGGCCCCGGCGTACGCCGACGGCCCCGGCCTGGCCGCCGCCGGCGACTGCCCCAAGTCCGCGCCCGACGTCCCGACCGTGCCGTGGTCGCTGCAGCGACTGCTGCTCGACGAACTCTGGCAGGGCGGGCGGACGACCGGCGTGGGGGTGACCGTCGCGGTCATCGACACCGGCGTGGACGACCAGAACCCGCAGCTGGCCGGCAAGGTCGTGGAGGGCGCCAGCCTGCTGGTCAACCGGGAGACCAAGGAAAGGGTCCCGGGCACTTCCAAGGACGACCCGGTCGGCCACGGCACCAAGGTCGCCGGCATCATCGCCGCCCGCCGTTACGACAAGACCGGCTTCGTCGGGCTCGCCCCCGACGCCATGATCCTGTCGATCCGCCAGAACGACAGCGACGGCAACGGCGACGTCTCCACGCTCGTCCAGGCCATCAACGAGGCGATCAAGGCCCAGGCCAAGGTCATCAACATCTCCCAGGACGTCCGCGGCGCCGGCACCGCGGGCTTCGGCGGCTACCAGGAGCTGAAGGCCGCCGTCCAGGCCGCCGAGGACAACGGCATCGTGGTGGTCGCCTCCACCGGCAACGACGGCAAGGAGGGCGACACCTACCCCGCCGCGTTCCCGACCGTGCTCGCCGTCGGTGCCTCCGACCGCAACAACGAGCGCGCCCCGTTCTCCCAGTACGGCTCCTTCGTGAAGGTCGCCGCACCCGGCGTCGACATGCTCTCCACCGTCCCCAGGGGCGGCCAGTGCGTCGACAACGGCACCAGCTTCTCCGCCCCGTACGTCTCCGGGCTCGCCGCGCTGCTGGTCGGCGCCCACCCGAACTGGAAGCCGGCCCAGGTGCGGGCCTGGATCGAGCAGACCGCCCAGCGCACCCAGCGCGACCCGGACCAGTTCATCGGCTGGGGCGTGGTCGACCCGGTCAAGGCCGTCACCAAGGCGCCCGAGAGCGCGCCGTTCACCGCCACCCCGGACGCCCCCGTCCGACTGGCCGCCGCTCCGATCGTGCCCCGGCCGGTCGGCTTCGGCGAGACCCAGGCCGACCGCGACGGCCGCACCGCGACGTACGTCCTCGGCGTCGGGGCGCTGCTGGTCGCGCTGCTCATCGGCGGCGGCGTCGTCCTGCGTGACCACCGCCGCAGGTCCGCCGACTGATCCGGGTGCACGGCACCTGACCGGTGCCCGGGGAGTGCGCGGAAGAATCCTCTGAAACGCCTGTAACACCGTGGGCCGCTCGCCGCATCCAAGAGGTGTCAGGGAGCGCGGACACGGGGGCGGGGCACGCATGGGGCGGATCGGGGCGGGCCGGGAGGCCAAGGACGCCGAGTTCCTGGAACTGGTGTCCAGTCGTACCGGCCGCCTGTACCGCTCGGCCTGCCTGCTGACCAGCGGCGACACCCACTACGCCGAGGACCTCGTCCAGGAGGCCCTCAGCCGGATGTACGTGCTCTGGCGGCGCAGCGCCTGGACGGGCGGCCGGGACCGGATCGACAACCCGGCCGCCTACACCCACACCGTGATGGTGCGCACCTTCCTCGCCCAGCAGCGCCGTCGCTCCAGCGGCGAGCGCCCCACCGAGGCCCTGCCCGAGCCGGCGGGGCGGGAGGCGGACAGCACCCTGCGGCTGACCCTCCTCGACGCCCTCGGCCGGATGCCGGCCAAGGACCGCGCCGTCCTGGTGCTGCGCTACTGGGAGGACCGCAGCGTCGAGGAGACCGCCGAGGTGCTGCGCGTCTCCTCCGGCGCGGTCCGCACCCGTACCAGCCGGGCCCTGGCCCGGCTGCGCACCCTGCTCGGCGACTCGCTGGCCGAGTTCGCCGCCCGCTGACCACTTTCGTAATCCGTGACGCAAGGAGACGGTGATCACCCATGTCCGAACCGGACAAGTTCGAGGACGATCTTCTCTACGCCATCACCCGCACGGGTGAGGGTTTCCGCACCGAGCAGTCCGACCTGGTCGCGGGCGGGTACCAGCGCGGCCGCCGCCGCTGGCGCCGCCGCTCGACCGTCGCGGTGGTGGGCGGCGCGGCCGCGCTGGCCCTGGTGGGCACCGGCGCGGTGTACCTCACCGGCTCCTCCCCGTCGAGCACGGCGACGGTGAGCGCGGCCGCCGCCCCGAGCACGGCCGGCGGCGCGGGCAGCGCCACCGGCTCGGCGACCCCGGCCTCCGCCTCGTCCGCCTCGGCGGCGCCCGCGGTCACCGGCGACGAGGTGCTGGCCGCCTTCCAGGCCCTGCTCCCCAAGGGCGAGACCACCGAGGCCAAGGGCCGAGGCACGAACGACGGGCCGGCGAAGGGCACCTTCGCGGGCGCGGACCTGGTGTTCGACGACGGCCACGGCAAGTCGCTGCTCCAGATCGGGATCCAGAAGCACCGCAAGGGGCAGACCCAGGACCGCTCCTGCCCGGACCCCAAGATCAACCGGATCGACTCGTGCGCGGTCACCACGCTGGCGGACGGCTCCAAGCTGTTCCTCAGCCAGGGCTACGAGTACCCGGACGGCCGTGCCACCACCAAGGAGTGGCTGGCGGTGCTGACCGGGCCGGACGGCCGGGAGATCATGATGAGCGAGTGGAACGCGGCGCAGGAGAAGGGCTCGCCCGACAGCCGCCCCAACCCGCCGCTCACCCTGGACCAGTTGAAGGCCGTCGTCACCGACAAGTCCTGGGACCGGATCGTCGCGGCGCTCCAGCCCGACGGTGTCGACAACTCGCAGCAGGACCCCGGGCTGTCCCTGGACGACCGTAAGGCGGTCCTGGCCAAGCTGCTGCCCGCCGGCGTGACCGTGACCAAGATCGACGGTAACGAGGTCCTCGCCGAGGTCCAGCTGGCCCAGGGGACGACCACCGGATCGCTGCTCCTGCGGGTGCAGAAGCTGGTCCAACAGCCGGGCGATCCGACGACGGAGAAGCTGTTCGAGGGCGCGACCGTCCTTCCCGAAGGGGGCAGGCTCAAGCTCTACGGCCCGGGCACGTCCAACCCGAAGAACCAGCAGATGGCGGACCTCCTGCGGGGTGACCTGCGCGTCATGGCCGCCCAGGGGTCGACCGGCAAGCCGCTGCTCACCCTGGATCAGCTGAAGGCGATCGCCACCAGCCCGGAGTGGAAGCTCAAGAAGTAACGCGAGACGAGAAGTGGCGGTGCCCCGGGCCGGGGGAGCCCGGGGCACTGCCGTGTGGGGGAGGGGTGGGGGTCAGGACTGCTGGTCCTCGGGGAGGCTGATCACCCAGCGGGTGTCCTGCCGGGGGCGCAGGTAGAACAGCCAGTAGAGGGTGGCGGCGGCGGTGATGCCGCCGGTCCACAGCAGGGGCTCGGTGTCCAGCTGGGTCATCACGTACACCAGGACGGCGATCAGCACCACCGGGACGGCCGGCCACAGCGGCATCCGCCAGGCGGCGGCGTGCTTGTGGTGGGCGCGGCGGGAGAGCAGCGCGGCGATCGCGACCAGCAGGTACATCCCGGTGACGGCGACGCCGGTGATGTTGCTGAGCAGCGCGCCCTTGACGAAGCAGAGCGCGGCGCCGGGCAGGCCGACGGCCAGGGTGGCGACCCACGGGGAGCCGAACCGGCCGAGGGTGCCGAAGGCCTTGTTGACCGGCTCGGGCCAGGCCTTGTCGCGGGCGGAGGCGAACAGCACCCGGGAGTTCTGGATGACCATGACGATGCCGGCGTTGATGATGGCCAGCGCGACGCAGAGGCTGATGAAGGTGCCGACCGCGGAGTTGCTCCACGCGGTGACCATGCCGGAGATGTCGCCGGAGCTCAGGGTCTGCAGGTCGGGGGCGCCCATGGTGATGGCGACGACCGGGACCAGGATGACGGCGGAGGAGATGCCGAGCGTCCACAGCACGGTGCGGGAGACGTTGCGGCGGGGGTTCTCCAGCTCCTCGGAGAGGTAGACGGCGGTGGAGAAGCCCTGGGTGATGAACAGGGCGATGCCGAGCGCGCCGACGATGGCGCCGATGCTCACCGTGGTGGTGGCGCCGCCGTCCCCGGTGACCACGCCGTGCAGCAGGCTGGGGGCGCCGCTGTTGGCGTGGGAGAAGCCGAGCACCGAGACGACGCCGGCCGCGATGACCTCCAGGACCAGGAAGACGCCGGTGATCCAGGCGTTGGCGCGCAGGTCGAGCAGGCCGGCCAGGGTGGCGGCGAGCATCACGGCGGCGCCGGTCATGGCCTTGTCGAGGTGCAGCACGGGGGCGAGGTAGTCGGCGGTGCCGAGGGCGATGACCGAGGGGACGATCATCACCACGATCAGCGAGAGCACGAAGACCAGCCAGCCGGCCAGCCGTCCGGCCAGGGTGCCGACCATCGCGTACTCGCCGCCGGCGCTGGGGATCAGGGTGCCGAGCTCGGAGTAGCAGAACGCGACGGCGACGCACAGGACGGTGCCGATGGCGATGGCCAGGGCGGTGGCGCTGCCGATGCTGGAGAACAGCTCAGGCACGATCACGAAGAGTGTGGAAGCCGGGGTGACGCAGGACAGGGTGAGCAGTGTCCCGCCCACGACGCCGATCGAGCGCTTGAGCTGCTGGGGCGCGGCGCCGGTGTCGGCCGTCGCGGTGGTCGCGGCGCGTGGCGGGCGAAGCGTGTCGGTCATGTGGCTTCCGATCGACTCTGTGCGGTCCTGTGGGTGGGAGCGGTATCGCCTCCGCTGGCTGGCTGCTCGGGTTCTGGTCCGGTCGCTCCTGGGGCGCAATGGAACCTTGGCGTATTGATTGCGTCAATGGCTCGAATGCTTCGGAATCCGTTGCGCGGAAGGGCATAAACATGCGATCCGATGATCACGCACGGTCATTGTGAGGTTTGTCCGACTTGTTACCTCTGCCACATTGCACTTGAATCCAAGGTGAACGGAGTGTTGCAGACCGCCATTCAAAGGTGCTGGCGGAGTCGGAAGGCGATACGTCCAGGCGCCCCCGCGGGCCGCCGCAACCCTCGGGCGGGGTACGAGAACCGCAGCCCCGACCCGGAAAGATCTAGGTAACGTTTCGACACCTGGGACGCGAAAGGGGCCGGGCTCCTGCGAGCCCGACCCCTCCATCACTGTCCGTAGTCGTCGGCGCGGTGGCGCCGGCGTCCTCACACCAGCGGCAGCCAGCCCGTCTGGACCATCTGCCCGCCGGTCGCCCGGCGCGACACGTACACCCCGCGGCCCGGCGGCAGCGGCATCGGCTTGACCGTCCCCAGCAGCGCGCCCTCGTCCCGGTTCCCGGAGAGGATCACGCCCTGCCCGCCCAGCTCGCGCATCCGCTGCAGCACCGGCTCGTACAGCGAGCGGCCGGCGCCGCCCGCGCTGCGGGCCACGATCACCCGCAGGCCGATGTCCCGGGCGAACGGCAGGAACTCCGCCAGCGGCGCCAGCGGGTTGCCCGAGCTCGTCGCGACCAGCTCGTAGTCGTCCACGATCACGAACATGTCCTTGCCGCTGTACCAGCTGCGGTTGCGCAGCTGCTCGGCGGTCACGTCCGGGCCCGGCAGGCGGCGCGCGCAGGCCCCGCGCAGCATGTCCACGATGGTCGCCATGGCCGGCTGCGCGGCCGCGTACTCCACCAGGTACTCCGGCGGCACGGTGCCCAGCAGCGCGCGCCGGTAGTCACCGACCACGATGCCCGCCTGGTCCGGGGTGTACCGCTCGGTGATCTGCTTGATCAGCATCCGCAGCAGCGCGGACTTCCCCGACTCGGTGTCGCCGAAGACGATGAACAGCGGGTCGGTCTCGAAGTTCACGAACGCCGGCGCCAGCTCGGCCTCGTCCACGCCGAAGGCGATCCCGCGCTCCGGGTGCTCGAAGCCCTTCGGCAGCGAGGCCCCGTCCAGGACGGCCGGCAGCATCCGCACCTGCGGCGCGCGCGGGCCGGTCCAGGCCCCGGCGACGGCGGTGACCAGGCCGGCCACCCCGTCCTGCAGGTCCTCCACCGTGGAGGCGCCGTCCAGCCGCGGCAGGCCGGACAGGAAGTGCAGCCGCTCCGGGGTGATGCCGCGCCCGGCCAGCGCCGGGACGTTCTGCGCCACCCGGCGGTCGACCTCGGACTCCATCGCGTCGCCGAGCTTCAGCTCGGTCCGGTTCTGCAACAGGTCCTTCAGCGCCGGACGCACCTCCGCGTACCGGGCCGCGGTGACGATCAGGTGGACGCCGTAGCCGAGGCCGCGCTGGGCGATGTCGCCGATCACCGGCTCCAGCGCCTCGAACTCCTGCTTGAAGGTGTTCCAGCCGTCGATCACCAGGAACACGTCGCCGAACGCCTCGTCCGGCAGCTGCCCGGCCGCCCGGCGGGCCCGGTACGTCCCGATGGTGTCGATGCCCGCGGCGCGGAACAGCTCCTCGCGCCGGTTCAGCACCCCGTGCACCTCGGAGACCATCCGGCGCACCTTGTCGACGTCCAGACGCCCGGCCACCCCGCCGACGTGCGGCAGCCCGGCCAGCGACTGGAAGCTGCCCGCGCCGAAGTCCAGCAGGTAGAACTGCACCTCCAGCGGGGTGTGGGTGAGCCCGAACGAGGCCACCGTGGTGCGCACCACCGTCGACTTGCCCGAGCGCGGGCCGCCCACGATCAGGCCGTGGCCGGCCGCCCCCGCGTAGTCGACCGCCAGGATGTCGGTCTTCTGCTCGCGCGGCTTGTCCACGATGCCGATCGGCACCCGCAGCCGGCCCACCGGGAAGCCGGGCGCGGTCAGCCCGCGCTCCGGCACCACCTGCAGCGGCGGCAGCAGGTGGTCCATGCTCGGCGCCTCCTCCAGCGGCGGCAGCCACACCTGGTGCGCGGCCGGGCCCTGGCCCGCCATCCGCTGCACGAACACGTCCAGCACGGTGTCGACCAGCGCGTCGTCCTGCTCCGGGGCCCGCGGCGCCTCCTCCTCCACGGTCGGCTCCGGCAGGTCCACCCGGGCCGCGGTGAACAGCACCGGGCGGGCGTTCACCCGCCGCCCGCCGGTCGACCGCTGCTGCCCCGGCGCCCGGTAGGGCCCCGAGACGTACGCGGCCTTGAACCGGTCCATCACGTCCTCGCCGAACTTGAGGTAGCCGACCCCCGGCACCGGCGGCAGGTGGTAGGCGTCCGGCACGCCGATCGCCGCCCGGGACTCGGCCGCGGAGAAGGTGCGCAGGCCGATCCGGTAGGAGAGGTAGGTGTCCAGGCCGCGCAGCTTGCCCTCCTCCAGGCGCTGCGAGGCCAGCAGCAGGTGCACCCCCAGGGACCGGCCGATCCGGCCGATCTGGATGAACATCTCGATGAAGTCCGGCTTGGCGGTGAGCAGTTCGGAGAACTCGTCGATGATCAGCACCAGCGAGGGCAGCGGGTCCAGCGCCGCGCCGGCCGCCCGGGCCCGCTCGTACTCGTGGATGTTGGCGTAGTTGCCCGCCGAGCGCAGCAGCTCCTGGCGGCGGTGCAGCTCGCCCTCGATCGCGTCCCGCATGCGGTCGACCAGGGTGAGCTCGCCCTCCAGGTTGGTGATCACCGCGGAGGTGTGCGGCATGTCCGTCATGCCGGAGAAGGTCGCACCGCCCTTGAAGTCGGCGAGGACGAAGTTCAGGATCTCCGAGGAGTGCGTCATCGCCAGCGCCAGCACCAGGGTGCGCAGCAGCTCCGACTTGCCGGAGCCGGTCGCGCCCACGCACAGGCCGTGCGGGCCCATGCCCTCCAGCGCGGCCTCCTTGATGTCCAGGTAGACGTGCTCGCCGTTCGCGCCGACCCCGATCGGCACCCGCATCCGCTCGTGCTGCGCGCGCGGCCGCCAGCTGCGCGTCACGTCGAAGGAGCCCGGATCGCCCGAGCTCATCAGGTCGGTGAAGTCCAGGTTCGACAGCAGCGGCTCGTCGTCCCCGCCGGCCGAGATCCGGTACGGCGCCAACTGCCGTGCCAGCGCCTCGGACTGCCAGACCGAGAGCAGGTCCGGCTTGCCGGTGTACGTCGCGCCGGAGGCCGAGCGCAGCTCCAGCTCCTGCGGGCCGACCGTCACCATCAGGTGCCCGCTCGGCTCGTCCAGGTCGCCCGGCACCACCTCGATGACGGTCACCCCCTGCACCCCCTCGGGGCTCGCCAGCAGCGAGTCGTGCGGCACCCCGGCGCCGTCCATCACCACCACCAGGTGCGGCTGGTCCGGCGCGGGCGCCGCGTCCCGGACGAACCGCTGGCGGCCGGCCAGCTCGTCCTGCAACAGGAACTCCAGCTCGGCCAGATCGGTGGCGATCAGCCGGCGCGAACCCGCGCCGTCGGCCTCCTTGCGGTGCTGGTTGTGCGGGAGCCACTTGGTCCACTCCCACTCCTCCGCCGCGCCCGGGGCCGCGGCCACCGCGACCAGCAGGTCGTCCGGCGAGTGCAGAGTGGTCAGTTGGGCGATCATCGCGCGCACGTTGCCGTACACCGAGTCCGCGTCCCCGCACACCGTGATGTGGTAGAAGGCGCGCAGCGACACCGCCAACGGCAGGTCCTGCAGCGTGCCGTGCGCCTTCAGGAAGGAGTGCATCGCGGCGGCCGACAGCGGCTCCAGCTCGTCCATCGGCGCGGTCTGCGGAGCCACCAGCGGCGTCGACAGCTGCACCGGGCCCAGACCCACCCGGATCTGCGCGAAGTCGCCGTCCCCGGTCCGGCGCTCCCACAGCCGCCGGCCGTCCGCCACGATCGACCACAGCTGGTCCGGCGCCGGGTTCAGGAACAGCAGTGCGCCGCGCTGGCGCTCCGCCGTGCGGCGCACCTGGCGGCGCATCTGCTGCAGGTACTTGAGGTAGTCGCGCCGCTCGTCCGCCATCGCGGTCGAACCGCCCCTGCGGGCCCGCATGATCTGCGCCAGCACCATGCCGACCGTCGAGGCGATCATCAGACCGCCCATGATCTTCATCGGGGCCGCCGCGCCCGGCGAGAAGAAGAACACCGCCGAGCCGCCCATGCCGAGCATCGGCAGGATGCTCATCAGCCAGTCCTCGCGGCCCTGCCGGGGCAGTTCGGGCGGGGTCACCAGCTCCACCGGCTCGTCCGGCACCGCCGGCGGATAGGCCCTGGCCGGGCGCTTGACCGTGATCACACCCATGTGTCATCCACCCCGCGGCGTCGATCGATCACTTCGGCATCAGCCCTCATGCAACTGGACCCGTACGGTTCGTACGGGTTTCACGCGGGCGAGGACGCGCCACACGGCGCCGCCCCCCGTACCGCGCGCAGGGGCCGATCCTAACGGTCGCCCCCGCACCGCCCGCCAGGCCCCGACCCCGTACCGCCTACCCGGGCCCCGGCCCGGACCGGCGCCGGGCACGAACCGACCGGGTAGGGTAACGCCGCGCCAACTGGTGGCCCGCCCGGGCCGGTTCCACGGACCGCCGGCCACCGCGCAGCAGCCGTACCGACCGCCGCCGTGCCGCGGCACCGCCGACCAGCGGCACCGTCAACAAGGGGGAGCGCCCAGTGCGTCGAAGGATCGAGGTGCGGCGATGAGCAGTCCCGCCGCGACCGGCTACTGCCGGGTCACCGTCGTCGCCCCGGACCGCCGGATCGACGTCGCCCTGCCCGAGGACGTCCCGCTCGCGGACGTCTACCCCGAGGTGCTGCGCCTGGCCAACCAGACCCAGCCCGACGGCGCACCCACCGGCTTCCACCTGGTCCGCCGCGACGGCACCGTCCTCGACAGCGGCCTGCCGCTCGCCGCCCAGCAGGTCCGCGACGGAGACCTGCTCGCGCTGCGCCCCTTCGCCGAGTCCCTCCCGCCGGCCGTCTACGACGACGTCGCCGACGCGATCGCCAGCGCCGTCGAGACCGACCGCCGGTTCTGGAGCGCCGAACTCATGCGGGCCTTCGGCCTGATCGGCGCCGGAGTGCTGCTCACCCTGCTCGGCTTCGCGCTCTGGTTCGCCGACCTGCGCCACGACATGCACGGCCTGCCCGGGGTCCTGGCCGGCGTCACCGCCGTCGTCCTCACCGCGCTGGCCGCCGTCCGCGCCCGGGTCTACCAGGACGCCCACGCCGCCCTCGCGCTCGGCCTCGGCGCCCTGCCGCACGCCATGATCGGCGGCAGCGGCCTGCTCCCCGTCGCCCACCCGTGGGACGGCCCCGGCCGGCTCCAGTTCCTGGCCGGCTGCGTCACCGTCCTCGTGGTCGCCGTGCTGCTCGTCGGCCTGCTGCCGGAGAAGGACGCGGTGTTCGTCGCCGCCGCCCTGGTCGCGGCCGCCGGCGCGCTCGCCACCTTCGCCGCCGTCCTGCTGCCGGACACCCCGGCCGGGCACATCGCCGCCGTCACCGGCGTCACCGCCGTCGCGGCCGTCGGCTTCCTGCCCAGCCTCTCCGCCCGCTTCGCCCGGCTGCCCGTCGGCTTCAGCGCCCCCGGCCAGACCCGCACCCGCAGCCGCGACTACGACGAGCAGGCCGAGCGCGCCGAGGCCGTCCAGTACGAGCGGATCGCCCACCAGGCCCGCCGCGGCCACGAGGTCCTGGTCGGCCTGGTCGGCGGTTGCTCCGCGGTCGTGGTCGGCTCCTGCGCCGTCCTCGGCTTCACCGACAAGACGTTCCCCGAGCTGCTCGCGCTCGCCCTGGGCCTGGCCACGATGCTGCGCGCCCGGCTGTTCCGCTACACCGCGCAGGTCTTCAGCCTCACCATCGCCGGACTGCTCGGCCTGTCCCTGCTGATCGTCGGCCTGTCCCTGCACACGCCGCAGTTCATCCTGCGCGCCGCCAGCTCCACCGAGGTCGACCTGCGCACCATCTGGCTGGCCGCCTCCATCGCGTTCGGCGCCGCACTGCTCGCCGCGATCGCCCTGGTGGTGCCGCGGCTCGGCGTCTCCCCGTTCTGGGGGCGCATCCTGGACCTGGTCGACAGCCTCACCCTGATCTCCCTCGTCCCGCTGGCGCTCGCCGTCCTGGACATCTACCGGCTGGTCCGCGGCGCCACCAGCTGACCGCCCCGACCGCCCGGCTGCCCGCCCACCCGGACCGGACCGGCCCGGGTGGGCGGCACTGGTACCCTTGGCCTTCGAGCGCAGCCGTGTGTCCGCCCCCGGTGGGTCGCAGACCGCCGGCCGTGCTCCGTCACGACACCGAGTTCTCGATGAGTCCTGTGTTGTCGACCAGGACCGCTCGGTAGACCTTGAAGGAGTTGCAGTGGCTCTCGCCTCTGACGTCAAGAAGCAGATCATCGCCGAATTCGGCACCAAGGAGGGCGACACCGGCTCCCCCGAGGTCCAGGTGGCCATGCTCTCCCGTCGTATCTCGGACCTGACCGAGCACCTCAAGACCCACAAGCACGACCACCACTCGCGTCGTGGCCTGCTGATCCTGGTCGGCCAGCGTCGCCGCCTGCTGCAGTACCTGGCCAAGAAGGACATCGAGCGCTTCCGTACGCTCGTCGACCGTCTCGGCATCCGCCGCGGTGCCGCCGGCGGCGCCCGCTAAGCACGCCGCTCGGGGCGGCTCCCCACACCGGGGAGCCGCCCCTCGCGCGTATGCCGCGGCCGTGCCGGACCGCGGCGCCCGGACATAACAACTCGCGCGCACCTCCCCTGGTGGCCGAGGATTGCACCGTAGGGTTGTGGGCATGCCGGGTGATGGCGCACCAGCGCGCCACCCGGGCAGAAGGACCCGAACCCCCCGCGGGCCGAAGGCTTCAAACGGAAGCCGCCCGCATCCGAGAGAGCGTCCAGACGCGGACCGCCCGCCCCGGCCCGGCAGCCGTGAGGCGCCGGTCCTCGGTAGTGGCCCCCGGAAGCCCCGCAGACCGAGCGGAGCACCCCGGAGGCTTCGATCGAAGACCGGCCCGACTGCCACCTCCCTGACGGGAGGACCCAGGGCCAGCCGGCAGGCAGCGCGGGGACGCTCTCCCGGAGACGTACGAAAGAGGAGATCTTCCAGGTGGAAGAGAACGTGTTCTACGCCGAGGCCGTGATCGACAACGGTTCCTTCGGCACCCGTACCATCCGCTTCGAGACCGGCCGTCTGGCCCGTCAGGCCGCCGGCTCCGCCGTGGCCTACCTGGACGACGACACCATGGTGCTGTCGGCCACCAGCGCGTCCAAGCAGCCGAAGGAGCACTTCGACTTCTTCCCGCTGACCGTGGACGTCGAGGAGCGGATGTACGCCGCGGGCCGGATCCCCGGCTCGTTCTTCCGTCGTGAGGGCCGGCCCTCCGAGGACGCGATCCTCACCTGCCGCCTGATCGACCGCCCGCTGCGCCCGTCCTTCGTCAAGGGCCTGCGCAACGAGGTTCAGGTCGTCTGCACCGTGATGGCGCTCAACCCCGACCACCTGTACGACGTGGTGGCCATCAACGCCGCCTCCGCGTCCACCCAGCTGGCCGGCCTGCCGTTCTCCGGCCCGATCGGCGGCGTCCGCGTCGCGCTGATCAAGGGCCAGTGGGTGGCCTTCCCGACCCACAGCGAGCTGGAGTCGGCCGTCTTCGACATGGTCGTCGCCGGTCGCGTCCTGCCGGACGGCGACGTCGCGATCATGATGGTCGAGGCCGAGGCCACCGACAAGACCATCAAGCTGGTCGCCGACGGCGCCGAGGCCCCGACCGAGGACGTCGTCGCCGCCGGTCTGGACGCCGCCAAGCCGTTCATCAAGGTGCTGTGCGCCGCCCAGGCCCAGCTCGCCGCCCAGGCCGCCAAGCCGACCGGCGAGTTCCCGGTCTTCCTGGACTACCAGGACGACGTGCTCGCCGCGCTGACCGCCGCCGTCAAGGACGAGCTCGCGCAGGCCCTCACCATCCCGGGCAAGCAGGAGCGCAACAACGAGCTGGACCGCGTCAAGGCGCTGGCCGCGGAGAAGCTGCTCCCCGAGTTCGAGGGCCGCGAGAAGGAGATCAGCGCCGCCTACAACGCGCTGACCAAGAAGATCGTCCGCGAGCGCGTCATCAAGGACAAGGTCCGCATCGACGGCCGCGGTGTCACCGACATCCGCACCCTGGCCGCCGAGGTCGAGGCCATCCCGCGCGTTCACGGCTCGGCCCTGTTCGAGCGTGGCGAGACCCAGATCCTGGGCGTCACCACCCTGAACATGCTGCGCATGGAGCAGCAGCTGGACACGCTCTCCCCGGAGACGCGTCGCCGCTACATGCACAACTACAACTTCCCGCCGTACTCGGTCGGCGAGACCGGCCGCGTGGGTGCGCCCAAGCGCCGCGAGATCGGCCACGGCGCGCTGGCGGAGCGGGCGATCATCCCCGTGCTGCCCTCCCGCGAGGAGTTCCCGTACGCCATCCGCCAGGTCTCCGAGGCGCTCGGCTCCAACGGCTCCACCTCGATGGGCTCGGTCTGCGCCTCCACCATGTCGCTGCTGAACGCCGGTGTGCCGCTGAAGGCCGCCGTCGCCGGTATCGCCATGGGCCTGATCTCCCAGGAGGTCGACGGTGAGACCCACTACGTCGCGCTGACCGACATCCTCGGTGCCGAGGACGCGTACGGCGACATGGACTTCAAGGTCGCCGGTACCCGCAACTTCATCACCGCGCTGCAGCTGGACACCAAGCTCAACGGCATCCCGGCGTCGGTGCTCGGCGCCGCGCTGAAGCAGGCCCGCGACGCCCGCCTGCACATCCTCGACGTGATGAACGAGGCCATCGACTCCCCGGACGAGATGTCCCCGAACGCGCCGCGCATCATCACCATCAAGATCCCGGTGGACAAGATCGGCGAGGTCATCGGCCCCAAGGGCAAGATGATCAACCAGATCCAGGAGGACACCGGCGCCGAGATCACGATCGAGGACGACGGCACCATCTACATCGGTGCCGCCGACGGACCGGCCGCCGAGGCCGCCCGCACCACGATCAACCAGATCGCCAACCCGACCATGCCGGAGGTCGGCGAGCGCTACCTGGGCACCGTGGTCAAGACCACGACGTTCGGCGCGTTCGTCTCGCTCATGCCGGGCAAGGACGGCCTGCTGCACATCTCGCAGATCCGCAAGCTGGCCGGCGGCAAGCGCGTCGAGAACGTCGAGGACGTCCTCGGTGTCGGCGCCAAGGTCCAGGTCGAGATCGCCGAGATCGACCCGCGCGGCAAGCTCTCCCTGATCCCGGTCGTCGAGGGCGAGGAAGGCGGCGAGGCCGCTTCCGAGTGAAGCGCCGCTAGCTGACCCCTTGCGGCCCGTACGCCTCCCGGCGTGCGGGCCGCACCCTGTTGCCCCGCGTTCGTCCGTGCGTTCCCACGCGCGTTTCCTCTGGAGGTACCCCCCGTGGCTCAGGCCCCGGCGGCGAAGCAGCGCCCCGGCACCACCCGGACCCTGCTCAAGGGCGCCGACGGCGCCGGCACGGTGCGCCGCACCGTCCTCCCCGGCGGCCTTCGGGTCGTCACCGAAACCCTGCCGACGGTGCGCTCCGCGACCTTCGGCATCTGGGTCGGCGTCGGCTCGCGGGACGAGACCCCGCAGCTGAACGGCGCCACCCACTACCTGGAGCACCTGCTCTTCAAGGGCACCGAGCGGCGCAGCGCGCTGGACATCTCGGCCGCCCTGGACGCGGTCGGCGGCGAGATGAACGCCTTCACCGCGAAGGAGAACACCTGCTACTACGCCCGGGTCCTGGACACCGACCTGCCGCTGGCCATCGACGTGGTCTGCGACATGGTCACCGGCTCGCTGATCCGCTCCGAGGACGTCGACTCCGAGCGCGGCGTCATCCTCGAGGAGATGGCGATGGCCGAGGACGACCCGGGCGACGTGGTGCACGACCTGTTCGCCAAGGTGATCTTCGGCAGCGGCCCGCTCGGCCGCCCGATCCTCGGCACCCAGGAGACCATCAAGGCGCTCACCCGGGACCAGATCGCCGGCTTCTACCGCCGCCGCTACCGGCCCGAGAACCTGGTCGTCTCCGCCGCCGGCAACCTCGACCACCGCAAGGTGGTCAAGCAGGTCGAGCAGGCCTTCGCGCCGGTGCTGGCCCAGTCCACCGCGGCCCCCGCCGAGGCCCGCCGCGGCGTCAAGACGCTGCGCACGGCCGGCCGGGTCGAGGTGCTCAACCGCTCCACCGAACAGGCCCACCTGGTGCTGGGTCTGCCCGGGGTGCCGCGGCACGACGAGCGCCGCTGGGCGATGGGCGTGCTCAACGCGGCCCTCGGCGGCGGGATGAGCTCCCGGCTGTTCCAGGAGGTCCGGGAGAAGCGCGGCCTGGCGTACTCGGTGTACTCGTACTCCTCGTCCTACGCGGACAGCGGCCTGTTCGGCATCTACGCCGGCTGCCAGCCCAAGCGGGTCGAGGAGGTGCTGCGGATCTGCCGCGAGGAGCTGGCCAAGGTGGTCGCCGAGGGCATCACCGAGGAGGAGCTGCAGCGGGCGATCGGCCAGATCTCCGGCTCCACCGTGCTGGGCATGGAGGACACCGGTTCGCTGATGAACCGGATCGGCAAGGCCGAGCTGAGCTACGGGCACCACCTGTCGGTGGACGACATGCTGGCGCGGATCGCGGCCGTGACCCTGGACGACGTCCAGGCGGTGGCCCGTGATGTGCTGGGCGCGTACCGGCCGTCGCTGGCGCTGATCGGCCCGGTCAACGACAAGCGGGCCGCCAAGCTCGTCGATCTGCTGGTGTGAGAGGACATTTCACTATGACGCTGCGTGTCGCCGTGATCGGAGCCAACGGCCGGATCGGCTCCGAGGCGGTCAAGGCCGTCGAGGCCGCGCCGGACCTCGACCTGGTCGCCACCCTCGGCCGCGGGTCCGCGCTGGAGGAGCTGACCGCGGCCGGTGTCCAGGTCGCCGTCGAGCTCACCCACCCGGACTCGGTGATGGGCAACCTCGACTACTGCCTGCACCACGGCATCCACGTGGTCACCGGCACGACCGGCTGGACGGACGAGCGGCTGGCCACCGTCCGCGGCTGGCTCGACCAGGCCCCGGAGCTGGGCCTGCTGATCGCGCCGAACTTCTCCATCGGCGCGGTGCTCGGCATGAAGTTCGCCCAGACGGCGGCGAAGTACTTCGAGTCGGTCGAGGTGGTCGAGCTGCACCACGACCGCAAGGCCGACGCCCCCAGCGGCACCGCCACCCGCACCGCGCAGCTGATCGCCGCCGCCCGCGCCGAGGCCGGCCGGCCGCCGCAGCAGGACCCGACCACCCACAGCCTGCCCGGCGCGCGCGGCGCCGACGTGGACGGGGTGCCGGTGCACGCCGTCCGGCTGCGCGGGCTGCTCGCCCACCAGCAGGTGATGTTCGGCGACACCGGCGAGACGCTCACCATCCGGCACGACTCGCTGCACCACAGCAGCTTCATGCCGGGCATCCTGCTGGGCGTGCGCAAGGTCGTCGAGACGCCGGGCCTCACCCTGGGCCTCGAACACTTCCTGGATCTGTGAGCCCGTCATGACGTCCCGTACCGGTTTCTTCGTCCTGTCCGGCGTACTGCTGCTGGTCGCCCTGCTCTGTGTCGGGGAGGGCGTCCAGCTGGTCGCCACCGGCAAGCCGCTGGGCATCGGCATCGGCCTCTGCGCCTTCGTCATCCCGGTGATCGGCGTCTGGTTCCTGCGCCAGACCGTCCGCTTCGGCCGGGCCAGCGAGCAGCTCGCCCGGGAGCTGGAGGCCGAGGGCGGCCTGCCGGTGGACGAGCTCAAGCGCACCACCGGCGGGCGGATCGACCGGGCCTCGGCCGACGCGGTGTTCGCCCGCCGCCAGGGCGAGGCGGAGGCCGCGCCGGGCGACTGGCGGGTCTGGTTCCGCCTCGCGGTGGCGTACGCCGACGCCGGCGACACCCCGCGCGCCCGCAAGACCATGCAGCACGCCATCAAGCTGCACAGCACCGAACCCGCAAGGAGTAACGCGTGAGCGACGAACCGACGGCCCCCAGCTTCCGCAGCGACGTGACCGTGGAACTGGTCCGCAGCGCGGCCGCCGACTCGGACGTCATCTGGGCGGCCCGCGTCTCGACCGCGGGGGAGCAGTCCCTGGAGGCGGTCCAGCAGGACCCCGAGAAGTCCAAGGGCCTGATCAACTTCCTGATGCGGGACCGGCACGGCACCCCCTTCGAGCACAACTCGATGACCTTCTTCATCAGCGCGCCGATCTTCGTGTTCCGCGAGTTCCACCGGCACCGCAGCGGCTGGTCCTACAACGAGGAGTCCGGCCGCTACCGCGAGCTGCAGCCGGTCTTCTACGTCCCGGCGGAGGAGCGCAAGCTCGTCCAGCAGGGCCGCCCGGGCCGCTACGAGTTCGTCGACGGAACCCCCGAGCAGCACAAGACCACCACCGAGGCGATGGAGGCCGCGTACCGCGAGGCCTACGCGCGCTACCAGGAGATGCTGGCGGCCGGCGTGGCCCGCGAGGTGGCCCGCGCGGTGCTGCCGGTCGGCCTGTTCTCCTCGATGTACGCGACCTGCAACTCCCGCTCGCTGATGCACTTCCTGTCGCTGCGGACCAAGCGAGAGAACTCGGCGGTGCCGTCCTTCCCGCAGCGCGAGATCGAGATGGTCGCCGAACAGATGGAGCAGGAGTGGGCGCGGCTCATGCCGCTCACCCATGCGGCCTTCGAGAAGCACGGCCGGGTCGCTCCCTGACCTGGGACGATAGGCATATGGACCGAGTGTCGGGCATGTCTGGATTGCGGCTTTTCTGGCCGCTCCCTACATTCGTGAACACGGATTCCGGTGCTGCCCGAACCCCCGAGCGGGCAGCACCGGGATCCCACCCACCGCCTGTTTCCGCCGCTCACCGCGCATGCCCTGTCCGAACCCTGGACCGGCATGGGTACCGTCCCACCGCCTACGAGTAGCTTTGGACGCATGGCTCCGACCTCCACCCCCCAGACCCCGTTCGGCCGGGTCCTGACCGCGATGGTCACCCCGTTCACCGCCGACGGCGGACTCGACCTCGACGGCGCCCAGCGCCTCGCCACGCACCTCGTGGACTCCGGCAACGACGGCCTCGTCGTCAACGGCACCACCGGGGAGTCCCCGACCACCAGCGACGCCGAGAAGGCCCAGCTCGTCCGCGCCGTGGTGGAGGCGGTCGGGGACCGCGCCCACGTGGTGGCGGGCGTCGGCACCAACGACACCCACCACAGCGCCGAACTGGCCCGGCAGGCGGAGGCCGCCGGAGCCCACGGCCTGCTGGTCGTCACGCCGTACTACAGCAAGCCCCCGCAGGAGGGCCTGTACCGGCACACCGTGCACATCGCCGACGCCACCGGGCTGCCGGTCATGCTGTACGACATCCCGGGCCGCAGCGGCGTCGCGCTGAGCCACGAGACGCTGGTCCGGCTCGGCGAGCACCCGCGGATCGTCGCCAACAAGGACGCCAAGGGCGACCTCGGCGCCGCCGCCTGGGCCATCGCCCGCTCCGACCTCGCCTGGTACTCCGGGGACGACATCCTGAACCTGCCGCTGCTGTCCGTCGGCGCCGCCGGCGTGGTCAGCGTCGTCGGACACGTCGTGGCCGGTGAACTGCGTGCGATGATCGAGGCCTACCTGGCCGGCGATGTGGCCAAGGCCACGGCGATCCACCAGAGCCTGCTCCCGGTGTTCAGCGGTATGTTCCGCACGCAGGGAGTCATCCTGGCCAAGGCCGCCCTGGAGCTCCAGGGACTGCCGGCCGGTCCGCTGCGGCTGCCCCTGGTCGGTGCGACTCCCGAGGAGATCGCGCAATTGACGAAGGATCTCGCCGCCGGCGGGGTACACCTGTAGCAGACAAAGACGTGCGCGCCCCGGCTCGCCGGACCCTCACGGGCCCGCCGCTGGACCGGATCGAAGGCGCGAGAGCACAGACCCGGTAGGAAAACGACACTGAGTACGCACGCCATATGTCTCCAGGGGGAGGACCCCGGGCATGTGGCGTGCGTCGTGAGGAGAGTCTTTTGAGCCACCCGCATCCCGAACTCGGCGCGCCCCCGGCCCTGAAGGAGGGCGCCCTCCGCATCACTCCGCTCGGCGGCTTGGGCGAGATCGGCCGCAACATGACGGTCCTCGAATTCGGGGACCGCATTCTGATCGTCGACTGCGGCGTCCTCTTCCCCGAGGACGAGCAGCCCGGCGTGGACCTGATCCTCCCGGACTTCAGCTACATCCGGGACCGCCTCGACAAGATCGACGGCATCGTCCTCACCCACGGGCACGAGGACCACATCGGCGCCGTCCCGTTCCTCCTGCGGGAGAACCCGGACATCCCGCTGATCGGCTCCAAGCTGACCCTCGCCCTGATCGAGGCCAAGCTCGTCGAGCACCGCATCCGGCCGTACGTGCTGGAGGTCAAGGAGGGCGAGCGCGAGCGCATCGGCCCCTTCGACTGCGAGTTCATCGCGGTCAACCACTCCATCCCGGACGCGCTCGCGGTCGCCGTGCGCACGCCCGCCGGCATGGTCGTCGCCACCGGTGACTTCAAGATGGACCAGTTGCCGCTCGACGGCCGCCTCACCGACCTGCCGACCTTCGCCAAGCTGGCCGAGGAGGGCATGGACCTGCTGCTGGTGGACTCCACCAACGCCGAGGTCCCCGGCTTCATCCCGCACGAGCGCGACATCTCGGCCGCGCTGCGAAACGTTTTCGCGAACGCGGACAAGCGCATCATCGTCGCCTCCTTCGCCAGCCACGTGCACCGCATCCAGCAGGTGCTGGACGCCGCGCACGAGTACAAGCGCAAGGTCGCCTTCGTCGGCCGCTCGATGGTCCGCAACATGGGCATCGCCCGCGACCTCGGCTACCTGAAGGTCCCCGGCAACATGGTCGTGGACGTCAAGCAGCTGGACGACCTGCCGGACAAGGAGGTCGTGCTGATCTGTACCGGCTCGCAGGGCGAGCCGATGGCCGCGCTGTCCCGGATGGCCAACCGCGACCACCAGATCCGCATCGTCGAGGGCGACACCGTCGTCCTGGCGTCCTCGCTCATCCCGGGCAACGAGAACGCCGTCTACCGGGTGATCAACGGCCTCACCCGCTGGGGCGCCAAGGTCGTGCACAAGGGCAACGCCAAGGTGCACGTCTCCGGCCACGCCTCGGCCGGCGAGCTGCTGTACTTCTTCAACATCTGCAAGCCGCGCAACCTGATGCCGGTCCACGGCGAGTGGCGCCACCTGCGGGCCGCCGCCGAGCTGGGCATCGCCACCGGCATTCCGCGCAACCGCGTGGTCATCGCCGAGGACGGCGTCTGCGTCGACCTGGAGAAGGGCGTCGCCCGGATCGTCGGCAAGGTCCAGGCCGGGTACGTCTACGTGGACGGCGCCTCGGTCGGCGACATCACCGAGGCCTCGCTCAAGGACCGCAGGATCCTCGGCGAGGAGGGCTTCATCTCGGTCTTCGTCGCGGTCGACTCGACCAACGGCAAGATCGTGGGCAGCCCGACCATCCAGGCGCGCGGCTCCGGCATCGAGGACAGCGCGTTCACGCCGGTCGCCGCCAGGCTCCAGGAGGCCCTGGACCGCTCGGCGAGCGACGGTGTCCTGGAGCCCCGTCAGGTGCAGCAACTGGTCCGCCGGACCATCGGCAAGTGGGTGGCGGACAACTACCGCCGCCGGCCGATGATCCTGCCGGTCGTCGTCGAGGTCTAAGCACCCCGGCGGCCGGTCCACGGCTGGTTTGACGTGGGGCAGCCCGGTGCGTAATGTTCTCCGGGTTGCCCCACGGGACGGCCCCGCAGGAAGCCCTCGAATATGAATTCGAGAAGGACCGCGGAAAACGGCCCGAGAAACTCTGATAGAGTTCGGGAGCGCCGAAAGGCGAAAGCCGATCAGGTAAATGAAACTCCGGAAAACGGAGCGGAAAACATCTGATAAGCTGGAAACACGAAAGAACGAAGCGCCCGGAGGGCCCGCTGGAAGGCGGTCCGAAGGAAGTGTCCGTTCCTTGAGAACTCAACAGCGTGCCAAAAGTCAACGCCAGATATGTTGACATCCCCGGCCTCAGATTCTTCTGGGGTTGGAGATTCCTTT
>NZ_JARXYZ010000038.1 GCF_029894125.1 Kitasatospora sp. MAA19 | reverse complement strand
TCCCCGCTCCGAAAAGCGAATCCGACCGCAACCCAATAAAACGAGCACGCCGAATAAGAACCGAGACGCGACAAGACGCGACCCAGCCCGAACCGAGAAGTGGTGTTTCGAAGGATTGGCTACCTCGGGACCGTCCGCGCAATCGCGTGTCCGGTGCTCCCTGCCAGGCAGCTCGAAGAACTCTACGCGCTATCGCGGGAGGATGCAAACGGCGGGCAAAGCGCAAAGGGCCGGCCGGACCCCGGGGAGAGGGGTCCGGCCGGCCTGGCCGCGGAGCGGGGCTCAGCTGTTGGTGGGGAAGCCGAGGTTGATGCCGCCGTGCGACGGGTCCAGCCAGCGCTGGGTCACGGCCTTGCCGCGGGTGAAGAACTGCACGCCGTCCGGACCGTACGCGTGGGCGTCGCCGAACAGGGAGGACTTCCAGCCGCCGAAGGAGTAGTAGGCGACCGGGACCGGGATCGGCACGTTGATGCCAACCATGCCGACCTCCACCTCGAACTGGAAGCGCCGGGCCGCACCGCCGTCGTTGGTGAAGAGGGCAGTGCCGTTGCCGTACGGGTTCGCGTTGATCAGCGCCAGGCCCTCGTCGTAGGAGGCGACGCGCACCACGGAGAGGATCGGGCCGAAGATCTCGTCGTTGTACACGGACATGCCGGGCTTCACGTGGTCGAACAGGGTGGGGCCGAGCCAGAAGCCGTCCGAGGTCGGGGCGCCGTTCTTGTCTTCGGCGGTGACCGGGTGCTTGCGACCGTCCACCGCGAGCTCGGCGCCGTCGGCGACACCGGACTCGACGTAGGAGGTGACCTTGTCGCGGTGCTGGCCGGTGACCAGCGGGCCCATCTCGGAGTCGCCGTTGCAGCCGGGGCCGACCTTCAGGGTGGCGATGCGCTGCTTGATCTTGTCGACCAGCTCGTCGCCGATCGGGTCGACGGCGACCAGGACGGACACGGCCATGCAGCGCTCACCGGCCGCACCGAAGCCGGCGTTGACGGCGGCGTCGGCGGCGAGGTCGAGGTCGGCGTCGGGCAGCACCAGCATGTGGTTCTTGGCGCCGCCCAGGGCCTGCACGCGCTTGCCGTAGCGGGTGCCGGTCTCGTAGACGTAGCGGGCGATCGGGGTGGAGCCGACGAAGCTGACGGACTTGATGTCCGGGTGCTCCAGCAGGCGGTCCACCGCCGCCTTGTCGCCGTGCACGACGTTGAAGACGCCGTCCGGCAGGCCGGCCTCCTTCCACAGCTCGGCGAGGAAGTTGGCGGCGGACGGGTCCTTCTCCGAGGGCTTCAGGACGACCGTGTTGCCGGCCGCGATGGCGATCGGGAAGAACCACATCGGCACCATGGCCGGGAAGTTGAACGGCGAGATGATCGCGACCGGGCCGAGCGGCTGGCGGATCGAGTAGACGTCGATGCCGGTGGACGCCTGCTCGGTGAAGCCGCCCTTGACGAGCTGCGGGATGCCGCAGGCGTACTCGACGACCTCCAGACCGCGGGCGATCTCGCCGAGCGCGTCGGAGTGGACCTTGCCGTGCTCGGACACGATGATCGCGGCCAGCTCGTCGCGGCGGGCGTTCAGCAGCTCGCGGAAGGCGAAGAGCACCGTGGTGCGCTTGGCGACCGAGGCGGTGCGCCACTCGGCGAAGGCCGAGGCGGCGGCGGCCACGGCCTGGTCGACCTCGGCGATCTCGGCGAAGTCGACGTGGCCGGCGACCTGGCCGGTGGCCGGGTCGAAGATGTCACCGCGGCGGGGCGCCGCGCCGGCGGTGGCGACCGGCTTGCCGCCGATCCAGTGAATGGTGTGCTTGCTCAAGGTCCGTCTGCCTCCGAAGTCCCGGGCGGCATGCTGCCGCCGGTCCTGTCTGGCGCCGCCCGCTTGTGGGCCGGGCGACGGGATTCACGGGGCTACCGCGCTCGTCTCCCAGTCTGGTGGCCACCGTGCCCGGCCTCAATGAACAGGCTGACGGTGATCCCGGATTCAGCCTTACAGGTCGTCCGGTTGCTCGGCCGAAGAGGTGAATGCCGAACGCGTGAATGCCGAACGCGTGAATGCCGAAAGCGTGAATCCGGATCGCCCGCCGGGGCTCAGGACGTCTCGCCCTCCGGGTACGGGTCCCGCGACTCCTCGTCCTCCAGGTACGGGTCGTGCAGACCGTCGGCGGCCTCCTGCGTCTCCAGCAGGTCCAGCCGCAGGTCCTGTGCCCAGACGAGCGCCCACCGCTTCAGCCCGTCCACCGCCTCCGCCGCGACGCCCCGGGCGCGGAACCGGCCGTCCGCCGCCTCGGCCAGCGTCTCCAGTCGGTCGGCGAGCGCCGCGGGCTGGAAGTCGGCATCCAACTCGGTTGCCAGTGCGAGGAGTTCACCCTCCCGGTAGCAGTCGGTGAGGGCGTGCACGTCGATCAGGTCGCGCGGCATGCCCCGGTCCACCAGCAGCGCGGTGGTCAGCGCGGCGGCGTCCTCCAGGGCGACGACAGGCAGGACCACCGGCGGCTCACCGGACGGGGGCGCGCCGAGGTCGAACCGGACCGGCCGGTGGGCCAGCGGTTCCTTCCGCAGCTCCACCGAGTGCGACCGCCCGCCGAGCGCGAGCCGGACGGTGAGCTGTTCCAGGCGCGGCGTGCCCGGGCGCTCGGCGACCCCGCCGCCGGCCGCACGGTAGGCCCCGGCCAGCGCGGCGGCCACCTCCGGCAGGTCGGCACCGCCGGTCACCAGGGTGAGTCCGTCCTGCGGGCAGGCCGCGACACCGTGGGCGCGCAACGCGTGCCCGCCGGCCACGGCGAGCCCGTACCGGCCGCAGACGGGGGCGGCCAGTGCGGCGAGGCGCAGCTGGGCCGGGCCCGGTCGAAGGGGCGCGTCGACGGCGTCCGGGGCGGTGGTCACGCCTCCAGTCTGACCCGACCACCCGTCCCGCGCGCCACCGGCAGCCCAGCGCCACCGACGCCCGACGGCCACCGCGCACCCCGGACCACCGACGGCCCAGACCACCGACGGCCCGGGTCCGGTCTCACCAGCCGCTGAGCCCGGCCGCGGCCTCGTGCAGGGCGAGCTCCAGCAGCACCGGGTCGTTGAGCCGTCCGGACCCGTCGGGTGGGACCAGCCAGCGCACCCCGCGGCTGCTTCGCTCGGGGTGCGGGACCACGATCCAGGTGCCCTCCCCGGCAGCGCGCACGCCCGTGCCGATCCAGCGGGCGGCGGTGCCCACGGGCACCAGGAAGGTGACGTGCTCGTCCCCGAAGTCGGTGAGGACGGGACCGCGGGAGCCGTTGTCCAGAACCTCCAGGGCCGGGCGCCCGAGCCGTCCGGGGACGGAGAGGACGTCCCAGCGGCGGCCTGCCGGTAGCAGCATCAGGCCCAGCCCGGTGCGCTCCCACTGTTCCCGGAAGGCCTCCGGGTCCGGTGCCACCTGGGCGAGCCAGTGCAGTCCGGTGATCTCCATGTCTGTCCCCGCTTCTTGCCGCTCGTACTGGTCGGATCGTCCCGGTCAGGACGCGGCGGGGAAACCGAGACCCGCCGTCACCAAGAAAGAGGTGGACGGCGGGTCTCTCTTACACGGGATGCGCGGGATGCGCTCGCACGGGCTCACCCGGGCTCACCCGGGATGCCCGGGGCACCCGGACGGCCCGGGAACCGGGCGGATCGCTGCCCGGTCAGCTGTCGAAGCCGAGCCCCAGCCGGTCGAGCGTGCGCAGCCAGAGGTTGCGGTGGCCGCCGTTGCGGTCCGCGCGCTCCAGCGACCGGGTGGTGATCTCGATCCCGGCCCAGCGCACCGGCTCGGGCGGGAACGGCAGCGGCTTGCTGCGCACCATGTCCAGCGAGGTGCGCTCGGTGCGCTCGCCGGAGAGCAGGTCGAGCATCACCTCGGCGCCGAAGCGCGTCGCGCCGACGCCGAGCCCGGTGTACCCGGCCGCGTACGCGACCTTGCCCCGGTAGGCGGTGTCGAAGAACGCCGAGAACCGGCTGCAGGTGTCGATGGCACCGCCCCAGGCGTGGGTGAAGCGCAGGCCCTCCAGCTGCGGGAAGCAGCGGAAGAAGTGGTTCGCCAGGGTGCGGAAGGTCTCCGGCCGCTGGTCGTACTCGTGCCGGACGTGGCCGCCGTAGTGGTAGACCGCGTCGTAACCGCCCCAGAGGATCCGGTTGTCGGCGGAGAGCCGGAAGTAGTGGAACTTGTTGGCGCTGTCGCCGAGCCCCTGCCGGCCGCGCCAGCCGATCGCGGCGAGCTGCTCGTCGCTGAGCGGCTCGGTCATCAGCGCGTAGTCGTACACCGGCGCGATGTACGGGCGGACCCGCTTGACCAGCGACGGGAACACGTTGGTGCCGAGCGCGACGCGGCGGGCGAAGACCCGCCCGTACGGGGTGCGGACGGCCATGCCGCTGCCGTACTCCCGCAGGTCGGTGGCCCGGGTGTGTTCGAAGATCCGGACGCCCTGGCCCAGGCAGGCGTCCCGGAGGCCCCAGGCGAGCTTGGCGGGGTGGACCATCGCCACGCCCTCCTTGTCCCAGAGGCCGCCGAGGAAGGTCGGCGAGTTCACCTCGGCGCGCAGCGCGTCGGCGTCCAGGACGGTGATGTCGAAGCCGTACCGGGCGACGGCCTCGGCGATCTCGTGGAGTTCCTCCACCTGGTGCGGCTGGGTGGCGACATCGATCTCCCCGGTGCGCTCCCACTCGGCGTCGATGCCGTACCGCTTGAGGGTGGCCTCGATGCCGTCCAGGTTGGCGGCACCGAGGCGTTCCAGCTGGGCGAGTTCGGCGGGCCAGCGCTGCAGGCCGTTGCCGAAGCCGTGGGTGAGGCTGGCCGCGCAGAATCCGCCGTTGCGCCCGGACGCGGCCCACCCGACCTCGTTGCCCTCGACCAGCACGACGTCCAGTGAGGGGTCGCGTTCCTTGGCGATGAGGGCGGTCCAGAGGCCGGAGTAGCCGCCGCCGACGACCAGCAGGTCGCAGGTGGTGTCGCCGACCAGGGCGGGCAGGGCCGCCGGCCGACCGGGATCCTCCAGCCAGAAGGGGGTGGGCCTGGCGTCACTGAGTGCGCGGGCGGAGTCCATGCATTATCAGCCACTTTCTGTACTTAGGCGATGGTTTGTTCGGCCACCATGACCCAACGGTACGGCGCGCGACCGTACGTCAGGCGGTGGCCTTCCGGCGGTTGCCCAGCCACTGTCCGGCGACGGTCAGCGCGACGGCGGCGATGAACATCGCGGTGCCGATGACGTTCACCTGCACCGGGATGCCGCGCTGCGAGGCGCCCCAGACGAACATCGGGAAGGTGACCGTGGTCGGGCCCGAGTTGAACTGGGTGATGATGAAGTCGTCGAAGGAGAGCGCGAAGCTGAGCAGCGCGCCGGCGGCGATGCCGGGGGCGGCCAGCGGCAGGGTGACCCGCAGGAAGGTCTGGACGGGGGTCGCGTAGAGGTCCTGGGCGGCCTGTTCGAGCCTCGGGTCCATGCTCATCACGCGCGCCTTGACCGCCGTCACCACGAAGCTGAGGCAGAACATGATGTGCGCGATGAGGATGGTGGTGAAGCCGAACGGGATGCGCATGTTGAGGAACAGCGTGCCCAGCGAGGCGGCCATGACCACTTCGGGCATGGCCATCGGCAGGAAGATCATCGCGGTGGTGGCCGAGCGGCCGCGGAAGCGGTAACGGGCCAGGGCGAAGGCGACCATGGTGCCGAGCACGGTGGCGCCGATGGTGGCGAGCACCGCGATCTGCAGGCTGAGCGAGAGCGACTGGCACATGTCGGCCACGCCGCAGGGATTGGTCCAGGCGTCGGTGGAGAACTCGTTCCACTCGTAGTTGAACTTGCCGACCGGCTTGTTGAACGAGAAGGCGAGCACGACCAGGTTGGGCAGCACCAGGTAGGCGAGGGCCAGCAGGCCGGCCAGCACCACCAGGTGGGTGCGTATCCACTTGATAATCCGGGACATCAGACCAGTTCCTCCGTCCCGGCCTTGCGCATGTAGACCGTCACCATGCCCAGGATCAGGGCCATCAGGATGAAGCTCAGCGCAGCCGCCGTGGGGTAGTCGAGCACGTTCAGGAACTGCTTCTGGATGCCGTTGCCGACCATCTGCTCGCTCGGCGAGCCCAGCAGCTGGGCGTTGATGTAGTCGCCGGAGGCCGGGATGAAGGTGAGCAGGGTGCCGGCGACCACACCGGGCAGCGAGATCGGGAAGGTGACCTTGCGGAAGGTGGTGAACGGCCGGGCGTACAGGTCGCCGGCGGCCTCGTGCAGACGCGGGTCGATCCGCTCCAGCGAGGTGTACAGCGGCAGGATCATGAACGGCAGGAAGTTGTAGGTCAGACCGCAGACCACGGCGAGCGGCGTGGCGAGCACCCGGTCACCGGAGGTGAGGCCGAGCGCGTTGGTGACGTCCAGGACGTGCAGGGTGTTGAGCACGCCGACCACCGGCCCGCCGTCGGACAGGATGGTCTTCCAGGCCAGCGTGCGGATCAGGAAGCTGGTGAAGAACGGCGCGATTACCAGGATCAGGATGACGTTGCGCCAGCGCTTGCTCGCCTTGAAGGCGATCGTGTACGCGAGCGGGTAGCCGACGGCCAGGCAGAGCACGGTGGCGATGCCCGCGTAGGAGAACGAGCGGACGAAGTGCCACTTGTACTCGACCAGGGCGTCCCAGTAGGTCGAGAGGTGCCAGGTGACCTTGAAGCCCGCTTCGAGCGAGCCGGTCTGCAGCGAGGTGGACGCCTGGTAGACCATCGGGACGGCGAAGAAGACGACGAGCCAGGCGATGCCGGGCAGCAGCAGCCAGTACGGGGTGAGCTTGCGCTTCACCTTGGACGCCGGCTCCGGCAGGGGGATGACCTGCGGCGGCGCGGCCGGGGTGGTGGTGGTCATGCGGCCTCCTCCGCGGTGCCCGCGTCGATCGCCTGCGCGGCGTCCAGGGCGAAGGAGTGCGCCGGGTTCCAGTGCAGCAGCACGGCGGCGCCGGGGACGATCCGGGCGTCGCGCTCCATGTTCTGCTCGAAGACGGTGACCTCCTGGCCGCCGTCGGTGCGCACGACGTACTGGGTCGAGACGCCGATGAAGCTGGAGTCGAGGACGGTGCCGGCCAGCCGGTTGCGGCCGTCGGCGACCTCGGCGGAGGCGTGCGCGATGGTGATCTTCTCCGGGCGTACGCCGAGGTGGACCTGCTTGGCGTCGGTGGCGCAGCGCGCCTTCGGCACGGCGAGGCGGGCGCCGGCCGCGGTGAGCAGCAGGTCGCCGCCGTCGGTGCCGGTGACCTCGGCGGGCAGCAGGTTGGACTGGCCGAGGAAGTTGGCCACGAAGGTGGTGCCGGGGTTCTCGTACAGCTCCGCGGGCGCGCCCAGTTGCTCGACCCGGCCGCCGTTCATCACCGCGATGGTGTCGGCCATGGTCATGGCCTCCTCCTGGTCGTGGGTGACGTGCACGAAGGTGATGCCGACCTCGGTCTGGATCCGCTTGAGCTCCAGCTGCATCTGGCGGCGCAGCTTGAGGTCGAGCGCGCCGAGCGGCTCGTCGAGGAGCAGCACCTGCGGGTGGTTGATCAGGGCGCGGGCGACGGCGACGCGCTGCTGCTGGCCGCCGGAGAGCTGGTGCGGCTTGCGCCGGGCGTACTGGCCGAGTTCGACCAGTTCCAGCATCTCGTCGACCTGCTTCTTGACGTCCTTCTTCCCGCGGCGGCGCAGGCCGAAGGCGACGTTCTCGAAGATGTCGAGGTGCGGGAAGAGCGCGTAGCTCTGGAAGACGGTGTTCACCGGCCGCTTGTACGGGGGCAGGGCGGTGACGTCCTGGCCGCCGATCAGGACGGTGCCGCTGGTGGGCTCCTCCAGGCCGGCGATCATGCGCAGGGTGGTGGTCTTGCCGCAGCCGGAGGCGCCGAGCAGGGCGAAGAAGGAACCCTGGGGGACGGTGAGGTCGAGCGGGTGGACGGCGGTGAAGGCGCCGTAGGTCTTGCCGATGCCGGTGAGCCGGACGTCGCCGCCGGCGGCCGCGTCGCGCTGCTGGTCTGTCATGGGGTGTCTTCCTGGTCTTCTCTGCCGGAGTGGGGGTCAGGCGCCGATGAGCTTGGAGAACTTCTGCTCGAAGTCGCTCTCCTCGGTCTCGGTGAGGGTGCGGAACACGTGCGCCTTGGCCGCCATCTCGGGGGTGGGTACGACCAGCGGGTTGGCCGCGCTGTCCGGGGCGAGGGTGGCGAGTTCCTCCTTCATCCCGGTGACGGCGGAGACGAAGCCGATGCCCGCGACCAGCTGCGCCGCGATCTTCGGCTGATAGTAGAAGTCGATCAGCTTCTCCGCGTTCGCCTTGTGCTGGGCCCGGGCCGGGATCAGCATGTTGTCCGTCGAGGAGACGTAGCCCTTCTCCGGGATGACGAACTCGATGTCCGGGTTGTCGGCGCGCAGTTGGATCAGGTCTCCACCCCAGGCGACGCAGGCCGCGATGTCGCCGGAGGACAGCTCCTGGCCGTAGTCGTTGCCGGTGAAGCGGCGGATCTGCTTGCTGTCGACGCCCTTCTGCAGCCGGGCGACGGCGGCGTCGTAGTCGTCGGCGGTGAACTTCGCCGGGTCCTTGCCGAGGTCCAGCAGGGTGATCCCGATGCTGTCGCGCATCTCGGAGAGGAAGGTGACCCGGCCCTTGAGGTCGGGGTCGTCCAGCAGTTGGGAGACGCTGGTGACCTCCTTCCCCTTGGTCGCCTTCTTGTTGTAGGCGATGACGACCTGGATGCCGGCCCAGGGGTAGGAGTAGAGCCGGCCCGGATCCCAGTCGGGGGCGCGGAAGCGCGAGTCGACGTTGGTGATCGCGGTGGTGACGTTCGCCGGGTTGAGCTTCTGCGCCCAGCCGAGCCGGATCAGCCGGGCGGCCATCCAGTCGGTGAGCACCATCAGGTCGCGGCCGGTGTCCTGGCCGGACGCCAGCTGCGGCTTGATCTTGCCGAAGAACTCGACGTTGTCATTGACGTCCTCGTTGTACCGGACCTTGATGCCGGTGGCCGTGGTGAAGGCGTCCAGGGTGCCGTGCTTCTGCTTGTCCTTCTCGTCGGTGTCCACGTACAGCGGCCAGTTGGAGAAGTTGACCTCCTTCTCGGTCTCCGAGAGGTCCTTGGCGGCGTTGGCGGTCGAGTCGCCGCCGGCGGTCTTGGCCGCCGGGATGCCGCAGGCGGCCAGGGTGCCCGCCCCGGCGGTCAGCGCGGCGGCCCGCAGCAGGGTGCGGCGGCCGATCGCGGCCCGGCCGCTGGTCAGACTGCGTTCCCAGGCCTTGCGGACCGGTTCGGGCAGACCGTCGGTGAACTCGTTGAACGCCATGGAACGGGCCTCCTGGGGGTAAGAGGTCGAAGCGGGGCACCCGGGGGCGGCGCCCCTGGCCGGTGTTATCTGTCTCCGAAGACGGTGCGGTGCCAGTCCTTGCGGGCGACCGCGGTGGTGTCGAACATGACGTGCTTGACCTGCGTGTACTCGTCCAGCGAGTACTGGGACATGTCCTTGCCGTAGCCGGACGCCTTGTAGCCGCCGTGCGGCATCTCGCTGATGATCGGGATGTGGTCGTTGACCCAGACGCACCCGGCCGCGATCTCCCGGGTGGCGCGCAGCGAGCGGTGCACGTTGCCCGTCCAGGCGGAGGCGGCCAGGCCGTAGGGGGTGTCGTTGGCCAGTCGCAGGCCCTCGTCGTCGGTGTCGAAGGGCAGCACCACCAGCACCGGGCCGAAGATCTCGCCCTGGACCACCTCGCTGTCCTGGGCGGCACCGGTGATCAGGGTGGGCAGGTAGTACGCGCCGCGGGTGAGGTCGGTGCCGTCGTGGCCCTTCTCCGGCGCGCGGCCGCCGGTGACGACGGTGGCGTACGAGCGGGCGCGCTCGACGAAGCCGGCCACCCGGTCCCGGTGGGTGTACGAGACCAGCGGGCCGAGGTCGGTGTGCGGGTCGAGCGGGTCGCCGACCCTGATCGCGGCGTACAGCTCGGCCACGCCGGCCACGAACGCGTCGTACAGCGGGCGCTGGACGTAGGCGCGGGTGGCGGCGGTGCAGTCCTGGCCGCCGTTGATCAGCGAGGCGGCGACCGCGCCGTGCACGGCGGCGTCGAGGTCGGCGTCGTCGAAGACCACGAACGGGGCCTTGCCGCCGAGCTCCAGGTGGGTGCGCTTGACGCTCGCGGTGGCGAGTTCGGCGACCCTCCGGCCGACCGGGGTGGAGCCGGTGAAGGAGACCATCGCGATGTCCGGGTGCGAGACCAGGTGCTCACCGGTGGTGCGTCCGGCGCCGGTCACGACGTTGACCACGCCGTCCGGGATGCCCGCCGCCGTGCAGGCCGCCGCGAACATCAGCGAGGTGAGCGGGGTGAGCTCGGACGGCTTGAGCACGATGGTGTTGCCCGCCGCGATCGCCGGCAGGATCTTCCAGGCGGCCATCTGCAGCGGGTAGTTCCACGGCGAGATCGAGCCGACCACGCCGATCGCCTCGCGCCGCACGTAGGAGGTGTGGTCGCCGGAGTACTCGCCGGCCGCCTTGCCCTCCAGGTTGCGGGCGGCGCCCGCGAAGAACACGGCGTTGTCGATGGTGCCGGGGACGTCGAACTCGGTGGCCAGCTTGACCGGCTTGCCGGTCTGCGCGGTCTCCACCCGGGCGAGGTCGGCGCCCGCGTCGGTCAGGACTGCGGCCAACCTGGTCAGCGCCTCGGACCGGGCGCCGGGGGTGGCGCCGGACCAGCCGGGCAGGGCGGCCTTCGCGGCGGCGACGGCCGCGTCGACGTCCTCGGTGGTGGCCAGGGCGACCTGCTCGACCACGCTGCCGTTCGCGGGGTTGACGATCTGGAAAGGCTCGCCGCTCCCCCGGGTCCGGCGGCCCGCGATGTACTGCGCGCCCGCGCCGAAGTCGGTCAGGTCCATCTGGTTCCTCCAAGTGCCGGTGGATCGACTGCCCACGACGGATTCAACGGTTCCCGCGGTGGGGGAATCCGACCGGCTGATCACCGGGGTTGCGCGATCCTGGCAGTCCGGCGGATTCCGGACAAGGGATTCCGCTGTTGCATTCCGGTCAACGCGACGGATTCCGGCGTGAGGTCTGTTTTTCGCCACAGCCGACCCGCTGACCATGCCCGTTACCGCCCCGGCGTGACAAGGGTCACTGCGACAACCTCGGCGTAAAGGGCCTTACAGGGTGCAAGGGTTCACCGAGGGCGACAGGTCGTCGCCGGGATGGATGATTTACCTGACACTCTGGTCCCCCCGAGACCCCGGAGGCCCCCGCGATGCTCCCCACCGTCGCCCGCGTGCTCGACCTGGAGGTGATGCGGCGCGGCCTGCCCCAGGTCGTCGCCGGCGCCGACCACCTGGAGCGGCCGGTCCGCTGGGTCCACGTGAGCGAGCTGCCCGACGTCGCCGGGGTGCTCCAGGGCGGCGAACTGGTGCTCACCACCGGCATCGCGCTGCCCGACGACCGCGAAGGCCTGGCCCGCTACGTCCGCGAGCTGGACGAGGTGGGGGTCGCCGGCCTGGTCGTCGAGTACGGCCGGCGCTACTTCGACTCGCTGCCCCGCGCCCTGGTGCACGCCGCCGAGCAGCGCGGCCTGCCGCTGATCACGCTCCGCCGCGAGCTGCGCTTCGTCGCCGTCACCGAGGCCGTGCACGCGCTCGTGGTCAACGCCCAGCTGGAGCAGCTGCGCATCTCCGAGTCCGTCCACCAGGTGTTCAACGAGCTGGTGGTGGAGGGCGCCGAGCCGCCCGAGGTGATCCGCCAGGTGGCTCGGATGGCGGGCGCGCCGGTCGTCCTGGAGAACCTGGCCCACCAGGTGCTCGCCCACGACACCGCCGGACGCCCGGAGGCCGAGCTGCTGGAGGACTGGGAGCGCCGCTCGCGCGGGGTCCGCCCGCCCGGCCGCACCGGCCACGACCCGCGCAGCGGCTGGCTGGTGACGACGGTCGGCGCCCGCGGCCAGGACTGGGGCCGGCTGGTCCTGGTGCAGGAGCCGGGCGCGCTGCCCGGCGGCGAGGCGCACCCGCACACCATGCTGCTGGAGCGCGGCGCCTCCGCGCTGGCGCTCAACCGGCTGGTGGTGCGCGACCGGGAGAGCCTGGAGCGGCAGACCCACCGCACCCTGCTGTCCGGTGTCCTCACCCACGCGCTGACCGTCTCCGAGGTCGCCCTGCGCGCCCAGGCGCTCGGCGTCCCGCTGGAGGGCCGCCGACTGGTCGGGGTGGTGCTGCGGCAGCGGCGCGGCCCGATCCCGGCCGCCCTGGAGGCGCAGGCCCGGCTGCGCGACTTCACCGAGCTGGCCGCCGGAGCCGTGCGGGCCTGCCGGCTCTCCGCCCTGGTCGGCGCGCTGGACGACGAGGGCGTCGGCGTGCTGATCGCGCTCGGCGCCCAGCAGGACGAGCACGCCGCGCTGGACGCCTTCTCGGCCACGCTGCGCCGGATGTCGGCCGAGGCCGGGCGGGAGAACGCCCCGGTACCGGCGCCGGTGGTCGCGGTCGGCTCCTCGGTCGGCTCGGTCCGGGACGCCCGGCGCACCCTGCTGGAGGCCACCCAGGTCGCCGACGCGGCCCTGCACGACGCACCCGGCGGGCGGGCCGCCTCGTACTACCGGCTGCCGGACGTCCGACTGCGCGGCCTGCTCCACCTGCTACGCGACGACGCCCGGCTGCAGACCTACGTGGAGCGGGAGTTGGGCCCGCTGCTGGCCCACGACGCCGAGCACAACGGCCAGTTGGTGCAGATGCTGCGGATCTACCTGGAGCAGGGCCGGAACAAGTCGGCGGCGGCCGACGCCGCACACCTGTCCCGGCCGTCCTTCTACGACCGCCTGCACAAGGTCGAGCGGATCCTCGGCGTCGACCTCGACCAGGTGGAGTCCTGCCTGTCCCTGCACGTGGCGCTGCTCGCCCTGGACGCCGTCCGCCGCTGACCGTCAGACCCCGGTGATGCGCCCCCAGACCTTGTGCAGCGCGGGCCGCTCGTCCGAGGTGACGTCGCGCATGGTGTGCAGCCGGGCGCGCATCTCGTCGGTCGGGAAGAGCAGCGGGTTCTCGGCCAGTTCGGCCTTGTCCTTGTCGCCGCTGGCCGCCAGCACCTCGCGGGCGGCCGGCACCGGGCAGATGTACTGGACGAACGCGGCGAGTTCGGCGGCCACCTCGGGCTGGTAGTAGTGGTCGATCAGCAGCTCGGCGTTGCGCTTGTGCCGGGCCCGGTTGGGGATCAGCAGGCTCTCCGCCCACAGTTCGCCGCCCTCCTCCGGCACCACGAACTCGATGTCCGGGTTCTGGGCGGTCAGTTGGACGGCGTCGCCGGAGTAGGCCTGGCAGGCGACGGCCGCTCCGGAGGCGAGGTCGCTGGTGTAGTCGTTGCCGGTGAAGCGGCGGATGTGGCCGGTGTCGACCATCTTCTGCACGATGTCCATCGCCCGGTGCGCGTCGTCGTCGCCGAACCGGGAGACGTTCGCGCCCTGGGAGAGCATCAGCAGCCCGAGCGCCTCGTCCAGCCCGGCGAACAGGGTGACCCGGCCCTTGAGGTCGGGCGCCCACAGGTCCGCGGTGGACTTGAGCTCCCGGCCGAGCGCCTTGCGGTTGTACGCGATGCCGGTGATCCCGGACTGCCAGGGCACGCTGCGCCGGCGCCCGGGGTCGAAGGCCGGATCGGCGAGCTGCGGGTCCAGGTTGGCGGTGACGTTGGGCAGGTTGTCCCGGTCCATGGCCTGCACCCAGCCGAGCGAGACGTACCGGCCGGCCATCCAGTCGCTGATCACCATGAGGTCCCGGCCGGGGTCGGCGCCCTGGGTGAGCACCGGGCTGATCTTGCCGAAGAACTCGTCGTTGTCGTTGATGTCCTCGGTGTAGGTGACCTCGATGCCGGTCCGCTCGGTGAAGGCGTCCAGGGTCGGCCGGTGCCCCTCGTCATCGGTGTCGATGTACTGCGTCCAGTTGGAGAAGGCGAGCCGCTTCTCGCGGTCCGAGCGGTCCGGGATCGAGCGACGGTCCTCGGCGACGTAGGCGGACGGGATGCCGCAGCCGGTCAGCGTGCCGGCGCCGAGCAGCGCGGCCCCGCCGAGCACCGAACGTCGGCGTATCGAGCGGGAGTTGCGGGGGCGGGTCAGGGTGGTGGCGCTGAGCATGGGAGGCCTCCGGAGCGTGGGACGGCCCCGGGCGTGCGCGACACACCCGGGGCCGTCCGATCGGTACGTCAGACGGTGTGCGCGTCGGCGAGCGACAGCACCTCGTCCAGCACCGCGAGGCCGGACTTGGCCTCCTCCGCGGTGACGGTGCACGGCGGGACGACGTGGAAGCGGTTCATGTTGACGAACGGCCAGAGCCCGCGCTGCTTGCAGGCGGCGGCCAGCTCGGCCATCGGCGCGTTGGCGGCGCCGGCGGCGTTGTACGGGACCAGCGGCTCGCGGGTCTCGCGGTTCTTCACCAGGTCGAGCGCCCAGAACACGCCGAGGCCGCGGACCTCGCCGATCGAGGGGTGCCGCTCGGCCAGCGCGCGCAGGCCGGGGCCGAGCACGGTCTCGCCGATGTGCTTGGCGTTCTCGACGATGCCCTCCTCCGCCATGGCGTTGATGGTGGCGACGGCCGAGGCGCAGGCCAGCGGGTGGCCGGAGTAGGTGAGCCCGCCGGGGAACGCCCGCTCGGCGAAGGTGGCGGCGATCTCGGCGTTGATCGCCACGCCGCCCAGCGGGACGTAGCCCGAGTTGACGCCCTTGGCGAAGGTCAGCAGGTCCGGGGTGATGCCCCAGTGGTCGGCGGCGAACCACTCGCCGGTGCGGCCGAAGCCGGCCATCACCTCGTCGAGGATGAAGACGATGCCGTAGCGGTCGCAGATCTCCCGCACCCCGGCCAGGTAGCCGGCCGGCGGGATCAGGATGCCGGCGGTGCCGACCACGGTCTCCAGGATGATCGCCGCGACGGTGCCGGGGCCCTCGAAGGCGATCACCTGCTCCAGGTGCTCCAGCGCGCGCTCGCACTCCTGCGCCTCGTTCTCGGCGTGGAAGTTGGAGCGGTAGGCGTACGGGCCCCAGAAGTGCACCACTCCGGAGACGCCGGTCTCGTTGGCCCAGCGGCGCGGGTCGCCGGTGAGGGCGATCGCGTTGGCGGTGGCGCCGTGGTACGAGCGGTAGGTCGACATGACCTTCTGCCGGCCGGTGTGCAGCCGGGCCAGCCGGATGGCGTTCTCGACCGCCTCGGCGCCGCCGTTGGTGAAGAAGATCTTGTCGAGGTCGCCGGGGGTGCGCTCGGCGATCAGCCGGGCGGCCTCGCTGCGCGACTCGACGGCGAACCCGGGGGCGATGGTGCAGAGCTTCGCCGCCTGCTCCTGGATCGCCGCGACCACCTTCGGGTGCTGGTGACCGATGTTGGTGTTGACCAGCTGGGAGGAGAAGTCGAGGTAGCGGTTGCCGTCGTAGTCCCAGAAGTACGAGCCCTCGGCGCCGGCCACCGCGAGGGGGTCGATCAGCGCCTGGGCGGACCACGAGTGGAAGACGTGCGCGCGGTCGGCGGCCTTGACGGCCTGGCCGGCGGCTGAGTCAGCGGTGGGGATGCTCATGCCGGTAAGGCTAGGGAGTCCCGGCCCCGAAGGGCAGTTTCATCTTGTCAGTCGGTCACGCGAACGGCCGACAGGATGCAAAGACACCGGGCCCGGGTCGAAAAGACCCGGGCCCATTGTCAGTTCACCCGATGGACGCGCGTACTCGGATCGCGGTCATCCTGCGCCCAATGGTAACGACCCGCTAGATCGCGGTCATCCTGCGCCCGATGGTCACGACCCGCTAGATCGCGGTCATCCTGCGCCCGATGGCCATGACCCGCTAGATCGCGGTCATCCTGCGCCCGATGGCCATGACCCGCTAGATCGCGGTCATGACGTGCTTCACCCGGGTGTAGTCCTCGAAGCCGTAGGACGACAGGTCCTTGCCGTAGCCGGACTTCTTGAAGCCGCCGTGCGGCATCTCGGCGACCAGCGGGATGTGGGTGTTGATCCAGACGCAGCCGAAGTCCAGCCGGCGGGACATCCGCATGGCGCGGGCGTGGTCCTTGGTCCACACCGAGGAGGCGAGCGCGAACTCGACGCCGTTGGCGTAGTCCACGGCCTGGTCCTCGTCGGTAAACCTCTGCACGGTGATGACCGGGCCGAAGACCTCGTTCTGGATGATCTCGTCGTCCTGGCGCAGGCCGGAGACGACGGTCGGGGCGTAGAAGTAGCCCTGGTCGCCGACCTGGTGGCCACCGGCCTCGACCTTGGCGTGGGCGGGCAGCCGCTCGATGAAGCCGGCCACCTGCTTGAGCTGGTTGGCGTTGTTCAGCGGGCCGTACAGCACGTCCTCGTCGTCCACGCCGCCGGTCTTGGTCTCAGCCGCGGCCTTGGCCAGCGCCTCGACGAAGGCGTCGTGGATCGACTCGTGCACCAGCACGCGGGTGGCGGCGGTGCAGTCCTGGCCGGCGTTGAAGAAGCCCGCCACCGAGATGCCCTCGACGGCCTCGGCGATGTCGGCGTCCTCGAAGACCACGACCGGGGCCTTGCCGCCCAGCTCCAGGTGGACGCGCTTGACGTCCTTGGCGGCCGACTCGGCGACCTGGATGCCGGCCCGGACCGAACCGGTGATGGAGGCCATCGCCGGGGTCTCGTGCTCGACCATCAGCCGACCGGTCTCGCGGTCGCCGCAGATGACGTTGAAGACGCCGGCCGGCAGCTCCAGGTCCTTGAGGATGCCGCCGATGATCTCCGCGAGCAGCACGGTGGAGGCCGGGGTGGTGTCCGAGGGCTTCAGGACGACGGCGTTGCCCGCGGCGATGGCCGGGGCGAACTTCCAGACCGCCATCATCATCGGGTAGTTCCACGGCGCGACCTGGGCGCAGACACCGACCGGCTCACGGCGGATGATCGAGGTCATCCCGTCCATGTACTCACCGGCGGCCTTGCCCTCCAGCAGGCGGGCGGCGCCGGCGAAGAACCGGATCTGGTCCACCATCGGGCCGACCTCCTCGGAGAGAGTCAGCGCGCGGGGCTTGCCGGTGTTGCGGACCTCCGCGTCGACGATCTCGTCGGCCCGCGCCTCGATCGCGTCGGCGATCTTGAGCAGCAGCTTCTGGCGGGTGCTCGGGGTGGCGTCGCGCCAGATCGGGAACGCCGCGGCGGCCGAGGCCATGGCGGCGTCCACATCGGCGGCACCGGACAGCGGGGACGTCGCGTAGACCTCGCCGGTGGTGGGGTCGACGATGTCGAGGGTGCGGCCGTCCGCCGCGTCGACGAACTCACCGTTGATGTAGTTGCGCAGCGTGCGAAGGTCGCTCACGGGGTCTCTCCTCGGTCTGGGCCTGCGGCGTTGCAGATTCCGGCGCCATGGTACGTCGGCGGGCCCGGCGTACGAAGGGTGCCGAGTGACCGGGCCCTGGACGGCGCGGTCCACTGGTTTGGGGGAACGCGCGCTGCGCTGCGGGGCGGCGCGCGTACCGTGCCAGGGTAGCCGCACGACTGCCGGTATCGACAGACGTAGCACTCACCGACGATGAAATCCGTACACGTTTTCCAAGATCGCGACGAAATCAGCAGATTCCTCGCTTGCGAACAGGGGAACGATCGGGCACAGTGGCGGCGTGGCCAACCGCGACCGAACCGCGAGCGTTCCCCTCGACGCCGCCTCCAAGGCGATCATCGAGCAGCTCCAGGAGGACGGACGCCGCCCGTACGCCGCCATCGGCAAGGCCGTCGGCCTGTCCGAGGCGGCCGTGCGCCAGCGCGTCCAGAAGCTGCTCGACCAGGGCGTGATGCAGATCGTCGCCGTCACGGACCCGCTCACCGTCGGCTTCACCCGCCAGGCGATGGTCGGCATCCGGGTCGAGGGTGATATCGAGCCCGTCGCCGACGCGCTGGCCGCCCTCGACGAGGTCGACTACGTGGTCTGCACCGCAGGCTCGTTCGACCTCCTGGCCGAACTGGTCTGCGAGGACGACGAGCACCTGCTCGAAATGATCAACAAGCGCATCCGCGCGCTTCCCGGCGTGCGGAGCACCGAGAGCTTCGTCTACCTGAAGCTCCGGAAACAGACCTACACCTGGGGCACCCGATGACAGCCGACCCGGCGCAGAAGGACCTTTCCAAGACCGCCTACGACCACCTGTGGATGCACTTCACCCGCATGTCGTCGTACGAGAACTCCCCCGTGCCGACGATCGTCAGGGGCGAAGGCACCTACGTCTGGGACGACAAGGGGCGCAAGTACCTCGACGGCCTCGCCGGCCTGTTCGTCGTCCAGGCCGGCCACGGCCGCGAGGAGCTCGCCGAGGCCGCCGCCAAGCAGGCCAAGGAGCTCGCCTTCTTCCCGGTGTGGAGCTACGCCCACCCGAAGGCCGTCGAGCTGGCCGAGCGCCTGGCCAACTACGCCCCGGGCGACCTGAACAAGGTCTTCTTCTCCACCGGTGGCGGCGAGGCCGTCGAGACCGCCTGGAAGCTCGCCAAGCAGTACTTCAAGCTGACCGGCAAGCCGACCAAGTACAAGGTCATCTCGCGCGCCGTCGCCTACCACGGCACCCCGCAGGGTGCCCTGTCCATCACCGGCCTGCCGGGCCTGAAGGCCCCGTTCGAGCCGCTGGTGCCGGGCACCCACAAGGCCCCGAACACCAACATCTACCGCGCCCCGGCCTTCCTCGAAGGCCCGGACGGCACGGTCGACCCCGAGGCCTACGGCCGCTGGTGCGCCGACGAGATCGAGGTGGCCATCCTCAACGAGGGCGCCGAGACCGTCGCCGCCGTCTTCGTCGAGCCGGTGCAGAACGCCGGTGGCTGCTTCCCGCCGCCGCCCGGGTACTTCCAGCGCCTGCGCGAAATCTGCGACCGCCACGACGTGCTGCTGGTCTCGGACGAGGTCATCTGCGCCTTCGGCCGCCTGGGCACCATGTTCGGCGCCGACAAGTTCGGCTACCAGCCCGACATGATCACCTGCGCCAAGGGCATGACCTCGGGCTACTCCCCGATCGGCGCCACGATCATCTCGGACCGCCTCGCCGAGCCGTTCTACAAGGGTGACAACACCTTCCTGCACGGCTACACCTTCGGTGGCCACCCGGTCTCCTCCGCGGTGGCGCTGGCCAACCTCGACATCTTCGAGCGCGAGGGCCTGAACCAGAAGGTGCTGGACAACGAGGGCGCCTTCCTGAGCACCCTGAACAAGCTGCGCGACCTGCCGATCGTCGGCGACGTCCGCGGCAACGGGTACTTCTACGGCATCGAGCTCGTGAAGGACAAGGTCACCAAGGAGTCGTTCAACGACGACGAGGTCGAGCGCGTGCTCTACGGCTTCCTGTCGAAGGCCCTGTTCGACAACGGCCTGTACTGCCGCGCCGACGACCGTGGCGACCCGGTCATCCAGCTGGCCCCGCCGCTGATCTCCGACCAGTCGACCTTCGACGAGATCGAGCAGATCCTGCGGACCAGCCTCACCGACGCGTGGGCGAAGATCTGACCTCCTGATCCTCCTTCCCCACCCTCCGCCGAAGGGCGGTCCCACTTCCCCGGGACCGCCCTTCGGCGCTTTCCAGCACGCTCCACCCGACAAACATGCCTGATTGCGGGTGATTTGCCCGCGATGGACCTGAGCGCCGCAACCGCACCGGGTCCCAGTCGTTCTAATCTGACGACTGTCATATCCCTGCGGCCATCCAGGATGGAACCTCATGTCAGCGGCACCGCCTGACAACGACGTGCTGTGGGCCCGGGGGATCGTCAAGTCCCATCACGGCACCCCCGCTCTGCGCGGCATCTCGATCGGCGTCCGCGAGGGCGAGGTGCTCGCCGTCACCGGACCGCGCGGCTCCGGAAAGAGCACCCTGCTCGGATGCCTCTCCGCCCTCCTCCCGGTCGACAAGGGCGAGGTCTGGTTCAACAGCGCGCCCGTCCACACCCTCGGCCGGGCCGGCCGCGAACGGCTGCGCCGCGACCGCTTCGGCTTCGTCGGCTCCGAACCGCACCTGGTGCCCGAACTGACCGCCCGGGAGAACGTCGCGCTGCCGCTGCTGCTCGCCGGCGCCGGCAACAAGGCCGCGTACACCGCCGCCGACGAATGGCTGGAGCGCCTCGACGTCGGCGAGGTCGCCCGGCAGCGCCCCGAGCGGCTGGTCCGGAGCCAGTGCCAGCGGATCGCCGTCGCCCGCGCCCTCGCCCCGCTGCCGCCGGTGGTCTTCGCCGACGACCCCACCGCCCCGCTGCACCGCGAGGCCTCCGACCAGGTCCTGCGGATACTGACCAGCGCGGCCCGCTCGCACCAGCTCACCCTCGTCCTGGCCACTCACGACCCCGAGCTCGTCCGGTTCGCGGACCGCGCCGTCGCCCTCGTCGACGGACGGCTCACCGCCCCCGCCGCCCCCGTCCCGCGCGGCACCGCCGCCCCGGGGACGGCCAGTGCGTCCGCCGTCTCGGCAACCCGCCGCTGACGACGCCGAGCCGCTGAAAGAGTCGACGTGTTCTATCTCCGTCTGGCCCGGGGCTACCGGGTGCCCGACCTCGGCCGCTGGCTGCTCACCACGCTGGCCGCCGCCGTGGTCGCGGCCTTCCTGCTGCGCTCCCTCGGCCGGGCGATGAGCGACCCGCTCGGCGGCGAGGACGCGCTGGAGCGGCTGCTCTGGTGCCTCCCCCCGCTCGCCGCCGTCGCCTGGTTCGCGGCCGTCACCGCCCGCGCGGTGCCCGCCCAGCAGCCCGAACGGATCACCGGCCTGCGCGCCGCCGGAGCCGGCTCCGGCGGGGTCCGCACCCTGATCGCCGGCGAGGTCGCACTCGCCTGCGCCCTCGGCAGCGTGCTCACCCTGCTGGCCTTCCTGGTCCTGCGCAACGACATCGCCGGGCCCACGCTCGCCCCCGACCTCGGCATGGGTGTGCCGCTGCCGGCCGCCGCACCGGTCACCCTGCTCGCCCTGGTGCCGCTCACCGCCGGGATCGCCGCCGCCTGCGCGGTGCCGCTCGACGAGACCCTGCCCGGCGGCCGCACCCGTGCCCACGGCCCGACCGGCTTCGGCGCCTGGCGGATCGCCCTGCCGGTCGGGCTCTCCGTGATCGGCCTCGCCCTCGAACTCATCGCCCTGCGGCCCGGCGCCGCCGTCGACGACCGGCCGATCCACCTGCCCGCCGGGCTCGGCACCACCAGCACCGCCGCGTTCGGCGGCTGGGCCGCCAGCGCACTCGGGCTCGCCCTGCTCACCGGCCCGCTGCTGTCCTGGACCGGACGGCTGCTCGCCCTCGGCCGGCCCACCCCGCTGCGGCTGCTGGCCGGCCGCGGACTCACCGCCCAGGCCCGCCGCCTCGGCCCGCCGCTGGCCGTGCTCACCCTCGCCCTCGCGATGGTGCTCACCACCATCCGCTACTGGATCGGCACGCCCGACAGCGCCGACGCGCTGCCGGCCATCGAGGCCTGTCTGGTGCTCGGGTGCGCGGCGGCGGCCGTGGCCGTCCGGCTGACCGAGGTCCGCACCGACCGCCGGGGCGTCACCGACGCGCTGCTGCGCCTGGGCACCTCGCCCCGGCTGCTGTTCGGCGCGGTCGCGCTGCGCACCCTGGCGGTGGGCACCACGCTGCTGGTGACCGGCGGGGCGACCGCCGCGCTGGCGGCCGCCGGTCTGCGCTGAGGCGGGTCCGGCCACTCCCGCCGGGCGGGCGACGCGAAGGGTCGGACCCGCCTCAGGCCCGTCCTACCGGGTCAGCCCGCCGCGGCGAGCTGACCGCAGGCGCCGTCGATCTCCTGGCCGCGGGTGTCGCGGACGGTCGTCGGCACCCCGTGCGACTGGAGCCGGCGGACGAACTCGCGCTCGTCCTCGGGCCGGGAGGCGGTCCACTTGGAGCCCGGCGTCGGGTTCAGCGGGATCAGGTTGACGTGCACCCGGTGGTTCTTGATCAGCCGGCCGAGCAGGTCCGCCCGCCACGCCTGGTCGTTGATGTCCTTGATCAGCGCGTACTCGATGGAGATCCGCCGGCCGGACTTCTCCGCGTAGTTCCACGCGGCGTCCAGCACCTCGGCGACCTTCCAGCGGGTGTTCACCGGCACCAGCTCGTCGCGCAGCTCGTCGTCCGGGGCGTGCAGCGACAGCGCCAGGCGGCAGCTGAGGCCCTCGTCCGCGAGCCGGTTCATCGCCGGGACCAGGCCGACGGTGGACACCGTGATACCGCGCTGGGACAGGCCGAAGCCGTCCGGCGCCGGGTCGGTCAGGCGGCGGATCGCGGCCAGCACCCGGTTGTAGTTGGCCAGCGGCTCGCCCATGCCCATGAAGACCACATTGGACAGCCGCGCCTCGCCGCCGGGGATCTCGCCGTCCTTGAGCGCGCGCATCCCGGCGGCGATCTGCTCGACGATCTCGGCGGTGGAGAGGTTGCGGGTCAGCCCGGCCTGGCCGGTCGCGCAGAACGGGCAGTTCATGCCGCAGCCCGCCTGCGAGCTGATGCACATGGTGACCCGGTCCGGGTAGCGCATCAGCACCGACTCGACGAGCGTGCCGTCGAAGAGCTTCCACAGCGTCTTGCGCGTGGTGTCGTCGTCGCAGGAGACGTGTCGGACCACCGACATCAGCTCCGGCAGCAGGCTCCCGGTGAGCTTCTCCCGGCTGGCGGCGGGGATGTCCGTCCAGCCCGCCGGGTCGTTCGACATCCGGCCGAAGTAGTGATTGGAGAGCTGCTTCGCGCGGAACGGCTGCTCGCCCAGCTCGGCGACGGCCTCCTTGCGCTCGGCGGGGCTCAGGTCGGCGAGGTGTCGCGGGGGCTTGGCGCCACGCGGCGCGACAAAGGTCAGTTCTCCGGGCTTAGGCATGGTTCATCCAGTGTCGCAGACGCCGGACGCACGCCAGGACGCGCGAGGGCCCCGGACGCGCGGGCGTCCGGGGCCCTTCGACCGCTCGGCGCGTCAGCTGCCGACGAAGGCCGCCAGCAGCAGCCAGACCACCGGGGCGGTCGGCAGGAGCGAGTCCAGCCGGTCCATGATGCCGCCGTGGCCGGGCAGCAGCGTACCCATGTCCTTGATCCCGAGGTCGCGCTTGATCATCGACTCGCCCAGGTCGCCCAGGGTCGCGGTGACCGCCGCGCAACCGCCCAGGATCAGTCCCTGCCACCAGCTGCCGCCGTCGATGATCAGCTGCATCAGGACGGCGCCCGCCAGCATCGACAGGCCGATGCCGCCGGCCAGGCCCTCGCGGGTCTTGCCCGGGCTGATCGTCGGGGCGAGCTTGGTCCTGCCGAACTTGTAGCCCACCGCGTAGGCACCGGTGTCGCTGCAGATCGTGACGATCAGGAACAGCACGATCCGCTGGGGGCCGTCGTCCGCCGCCAGCATCAACGCCACGAAAGTGGCCAGGAACGGCACGTAGAAGGCGGTGAACACACCGGCCGTTATGTCCCGCAGGTAGTTCTCCGGCGGCTCGACCATCCGCCAGACCATCACCGCCAGTCCGGTCAGCACGAGCGAGGCCGCGGCCCACTGCACCCCGGCCCAGTAGCCGGTGGCGAGCATCGCGATGCCGCCCGCGACCAGCGGGACCAGCGGCGCCTTGATCTGCTTGCGCTCGGCGAGTCGGCTGGTCAGCTCCCAGACTCCGACCGACACCGCGGCCATCACGACGAACAGGAACAGCGCCTTCACCACGAACAGCGAGGCGATGATCACCACACCGAGACCGACCCCGACGCCTATGGCGGCCTGGAGGTTACGGCCACCGCGCTGCTTGCGCGGCTGCGGCTGCGGGGTGGACTGGGCGGCCACGGGTGTCTCCTGCCCTGGATGGGACGACGGCACGAAGCGGGGCTGCCCGGCCGCCGGGTGGCTCGGCGGCGGCACGGGAGGCACCGGGGCCCCCGGGTACGGCGGGGCGCCGCGGCCGGGGGCGGGGGTGACGTCATCGGATATCGCGCGCAGCACGACCGTCTCCGTCACGCCGGGCACCGCCGCCTCGGGCTGCTCGTCCCGGAACAGCGGGCCGCTCAGCCGGCCGGCCTCCCGGGACTGGCCGGCGGCGGGATCGGCCGACCGGCCGGGGACCGCCGGGGGTGCCTGGTCCGGCGCGCCGGGGAACGGACCGGGGTCGGCCGGTACGGGAGGCATGACCTGAGTCTCCTCCGCGTCGCCGCCCCAGTACACCGGAGGCTGCTGCGGGTGATCCGAACGGTGACCGGGGGCGGCCGGTGCACCTCCCGGCGCACCCGGGTAGGCGGCCTGGCCGCCCGGGTGGCCGGGGTAGCCCTGGGCCTGCGGCGGCGCCGGGTACTCGCCGTACCCCGGCGCCGGGTGCGCCTGCTGCGGCGGTGCCTGCGGCGCCGGCCGGTAGGGCTGGAACTGCTGGTCGGACGGGCCCCAGTAGCCAGGGGCGTCAGGGGCGTCGTTCATCAGACTTCGAGCAGCTCGGCTTCCTTGTGCTTCAGCAGCTCGTCGACGGCGGCCACGTACTTGGCCGTGGTGTCGTCGAGCTCCTTCTCGGCACGGCGGCCGTCGTCCTCGCCGACCTCGCCGTCCTTGACCAGCTTGTCGATGGCGTCCTTGGCCTTGCGGCGCACCGCGCGGATCGAGACCTTCGCGTCCTCGCCCTTGCCACGGGCGACCTTGATGAACTCCCGGCGGCGCTCCTCGGTCAGCTCGGGCAGCACCACCCGGATGATGGAGCCGTCGTTGGACGGGTTGACGCCCAGGTCGGAGTCCCGGATCGCCTGCTCGATCGCCTTCAGCGCGGTCTTGTCGAACGGCGAGACGACCGCCATCCGGGGCTCCGGCACCGAGAACGAGGCCAGCTGGTTGATCGGCGTCACGGCGCCGTAGTACTCGGCGACGATCTTGGCGAACATCGCCGGGTGGGCACGGCCGGTGCGGATGGCGGCGAAGTCGTCCTTGGCGACGGCAACGGCCTTCTCCATCTTCTCCTCGGCTTCGAGGAGGGTCTCTTCGATCACTGTGATCTCCCTGTCCGGTTCATCTGCGGTTGTCCCGACCGGTATCGGCGTCGAGGCCGGTCACGGCGACGGCGCCGCCCCGTACGGCTGGTTGCTGCTCAGGCCCGGACAGAATCCTGGCTGATGAGTGTGCCGATCTTCTCACTCTTCACCGCACGCGCGATATTGCCCTCCGCCAGCAGCTCGAAGACCAGCATCGGAAGGTTGTTGTCCTTGCACAGCGTGATCGCGGTGAGGTCGGCGACCTTGAGGTCGCGCGCGATGACCTCGGAGTACTCCAGCGCGTCGAACTTCACCGCGTCCGGGTTGGTCCGGGGGTCGGAGTCGTAGACGCCGTCCACGCCGTTCTTGCCCATCAGCAGGACGTCGGCGTGGATCTCCAGGGCCCGCTGGACGGCGGTGGTGTCGGTCGAGAAGTACGGCATGCCCATACCGGCGCCGAAGATCACCACACGGCCCTTCTCCAGGTGCCGGACGGCCCGCAGCGGCAGGTACGGCTCGGCGACCTGACCCATGGTGATGGCGGTCTGGACCCGGGTCTCGATGCCCTCCTTGACCAGGAAGTCCTGCAGTGCCAGGCAGTTCATCACGGTGCCGAGCATGCCCATGTAGTCGGAGCGCGCCCGGTCCATGCCGCGCACCTGCAGCTCGGCGCCCCGGAAGAAGTTGCCGCCGCCGATGACCACCGCGACCTCGGTACCGGCGCGGACGACGGTGGCGATCTCCCGGGCGATCGCGTGCACGACGTCCGGGTCGACGCCGAGTCCGCCACCACCGGCAAAGGCTTCACCGGACAGCTTGAGCAGCACCCGGCGGCGCGAGCCGGCCTTGGGGTCCTGCGCGGTCTCCTGCGTCTCCTGCATGGACTTCTCCTTTTTGCACCTACTGGCTCACAGGCGCGGGTGTGCGGATGCCCGGCCTGCGCGTACGCGAGAGGAGGCCACTGCCGCGGGAACCGGTTCGGTGTCCTGCACGGCAATGGCCTCCTCGTCGTTCATGGTGCCGACGCGGCCCGCCCGTGGACGGCTGGCACTGGGTGAGCCCGTTCGGCGTTCCGCCCGCCCTGGTCAGCGGGCGGGGGCGGTTCCCAGCGTAAGGCTGCCGGGGACCAGGTGGAACGTGGCTCAGGCGCCGACGCGGAAGCGGGCGAAGCGCTTGAGGGCGACGCCGTTCTCCTCGAGGACCTTGGCGACGGACTTCTTGTTGTCCTTCGCGAAGGCCTGCTCCAGAACGGAGTTCTCCTTGACGAAGCCGGTGACGCGACCCTCGACGATCTTCGGCAGGGCGGCCTCGGGCTTGCCCTCCTCGCGAGCGGTGGCCTCGGCGACGCGGCGCTCGTTCTCGATGTCCTCGGCCGGGATGTCCTCGCGGGACAGGTACTTCGGCGCGAAGGCGGCGATGTGCTGCGCGACGTCCTTGGCGACCTCGGCGTTCTCCTTGTCCAGCTCGACCAGGACGCCGACGGCCGGCGGCAGGTCGGGGCTGGTCTTGTGCAGGTAGACCGCGACGAAGCCGTCACCGTCGAACTGAGCGAAACGACGGAAGACGATCTTCTCGCCCAGGGTCGCGTTGGCCTCGTCGACGAACTGCTGGACGGTCTTGCCGGCCTCGATCTCGGACGCCAGGGCGGCGTCCAGGTCGGCCGGGGCGGTCTTGGCCACGTGGGCGGCGATCGCGTCGGCAACCTTGACGAAGTTGTCACCCTTGGCGACGAAGTCGGTCTCGCAGTTCAGCTCGACCAGAACGCCGGACTTCTTGTCCTCGGCGATCAGCGCGGCGACGGCGCCGTTGGAGGCGTCACGGCCCTCGCGCTTGGCAACGCCCTTCTGGCCCTTGATGCGCAGGAGCTCGACGGCCTTCTCGACGTTGCCCTCGGCCTCGTCCAGGGCCTTCTTGCAGTCCATCATGCCGGCGCCGGTGAGCTCACGGAGCTTCTTGACGTCCGCGGCGGTGAAGTTCGCCATGGTGTGAATCTCTTCTCGCGTCTCGCGTGTCTGCGTGGGGAGACGCCGGGACCGATGGTTCGGTCCCGGCGTGGGAGAGAGGGGCACCTACCGGTGTCGTACCGGCGGGTGCCCCTCACCCTTGGTGCGTCAGGCCTGCTCGGCCGGAGCCTCGGTGGCCGGAGCCTCGGTGGCCGGAGCCTCGGCGGCGGGGGCCTCGGCGGCGGGGGCCTCCTCGGCCGGAGCCTCAGCGGCGGCGGGGGCCTCCTCGGCCTTCTTCTCGCCCTCGATGAGGTCCTTCTCCCAGTCGGCCAGCGGCTGGTCGGCACCCGGCTCGGCCTTGACGTCGCCCTTGGCGACACCGGCACGGGCCTTCAGGCCCTCGGCGACGGCGTCGGCGATCACACGGGTCAGCAGGGTGACGGAGCGGATCGCGTCGTCGTTGCCCGGGATCTTGTAGTCGACCTCGTCGGGGTCACAGTTGGTGTCGAGGATGGCGACGACCGGGATGTTGAGCTTCCGGGCCTCGCCGACCGCGATGTGCTCCTTCTTGGTGTCCACGATCCAGACGGCGCTGGGAACGCGCTGCATGTCGCGGATACCGCCGAGGGTCTTCTCCAGCTTGTCGTGCTCGCGCTGGAGGACCAGGAGCTCCTTCTTGGTGAGGCCGGAACCGGCCACGTCCGCGAAGTCCAGCTCGCCGAGCTCCTTCAGGCGCTGCAGGCGCTTGTAGACGGTCGAGAAGTTGGTCAGCATGCCGCCGAGCCAGCGCTGGTTCACGTAGGGCATGCCCACGCGGGTGGCCTGCTCGGCGATGGCCTCCTGGGCCTGCTTCTTCGTGCCGACGAAGAGGACGCTGCCGCCGTGGGCAACGGTCTCCTTGATGAACTCGAAGGCGCGGTCGATGTAGTTCAGCGACTGCAGGAGGTCGATGATGTAGATGCCGTTGCGCTCCGTGATGATGAAGCGCTTCATCTTCGGGTTCCAACGGCGGGTCTGGTGACCGAAGTGGACGCCGCTCTCCAGCAGCTCCCGCATCGTGACGACGGCCATGGCCGTGCTCCTCAGGTGTTACGGCCCGGCGGTCGCGCAGCGGACGGCGGTTCGCGCGGTGGCGCTCCCCGCTCGTGCGGTGCGGTCGGCCGGGTCAGGCTCGGTTTGTCCGTGGCGGCCAGGTGACAGCCACGCCTGACGCCCCGAACGTGCCGAGCCGCTTCCACCCACTCGATCCGGGGACCGGGCGGGCTCGGCGGACCGAGCGGCACTCGCACCTGGCGGAGGCAGCGGCTGAGCCGCGTTCGTCCACCGGTGGCGGGGCGTGCGAAGTCGACCCGGCGGACCGGGTCGCGTGTGAAGTGTACGGGAAGCGCCGAGGGGCGGGCGACTCCGCGGCTGGCGGAGGGCCTGGGGCGGGTGGGTCCGCGGGGGCGGGAGAGGGGGCGGCGGGGCCGTCGGCGCGTCGGTGGTGGGTCGGTGGCCGGCCGGTGGCCGACCGGTGGTGCGTTGCTGGTAGGCCGCTGGTATGCAGCTTGTCCACCGGATGGCGGTGCCCGTACACCCCTTGGAGGGATGGGTGCAGGCCGTGAGGGCGGTTTGTCCACAGGTATCCGGAAGTGGGTGGTGTGGGGGCGGCGACGCAGTGAGCCTCGGGGCATGACTGTTCGCGCCGGGTGCCCGGCTCCGTCCGCCGTCGGGCCGGCCTGGTCAACGCCGGCCGGGTTCGTGCTGGGCCGGTTCACGCCGGGCCGGTTCGGTCAGGCCGGGGTAGGCGGGACGGGCAAGGGGAGGGAGAGGGGGAGGGAGAGGGGTGTGGTGCGAGGGTTGGTCGTCGTGCTGGCGGCGCTGATGCTGCTGGCTTCCGTTCCTGACTATGGCTATGGCTATGGCTATGGCTATGACGGTGCGGTGCGGAGCTCGGCTCTCGGTGGAGCTGCCGGCCCCGGCCCGGGCGGCGAACGGGCCTGGCCGGTGGGCGGGCCCGGCGGGGTGCTCGGTCGGTTCGAGCCGCCGGCCAAGCCCTGGGCCGCCGGGCACCGGGGAGTGGACCTCGCCGGCGCGCCCGGGGCGGAGGTACGAGCGGCGGCCGCGGGAGCGGTCACCTTCTCCGGGCTGGTGGCGGGACGCCCGGTAGTGACCGTCACCCACCAGGGCTCGGGATCCCCTCCGTTGCGGACCACCTACCTGCCCGTCGCCGGCACCGTCCCGGTCGGCACCGCGCTAACCGCCGGGCAGGTGATCGGGCGGCTCGCCCCCGACGGGCGGCACTGCCCCGCGCGGGACTGCCTGCACTGGGGGCTGCTGCGCGGCGGGCGCTATCTCGACCCGCTGGCCCTGTTCGGCGCGGGGGCGGCGCGACTGCTGCCGCTGGGCGGCGCCGGGCACACCAGGCCGGACGAGCCGGGTGGGCCGGGCGGGCTGGTTGGGCTGGTTGGTGGCTCAGGTCCGGTCGAGGCCGTGCAGGGCCATGGCCACGGCGGCGTCCGCAATCAGCTCGGGGCGCTCGGCAGCACACCCGCTGCATTCCCCGGAGGCCAGTTTCTCGGCCCGGCGGACGGCCGCCTCCACGATCCCCTGGAGCAGCGCCGCGGCGAGCCTGGGCTGCGCGTGACCGAGATCCTCCAGGGCCTGGACCACTAGGCCGACCAGCTTGCCGTGCGCCACCCGGATGCGCTCGCGCGCGGCATCGTCGAGTTCCAGCGCGGAGATCGCCACCACCGCCCGGTGGCGCGGATCGGCGGCCAGCGCCAGTTGGCCCCGGACATACGCCTCGATCCGGTCGGCCGCGCTGTCGCAGCTCTCCATCCCGGCCTCGATCTCGGCCGCCCAGAGCGGGAAGTCCACCTCGCAGAGCGCCTCGACCACGGCGGCCCGGGAGCGGAAGTACTCGTAGACCGAGGAGCGCGCCAGAGCGGTGCGCGCCGCGAGCGCGGGGAAGGTCAGCGCCTCCATGCCGCCCTCGGTGAGCAGGGTGCGGGCAGCGTCAAGGAGGGCTGCCCGCTGCAGCTGGCGATGCTCGGCCACCGTGGCCGCTCGGATCTTCGGCACGCTCCCACTGTACGGAGCCCTACGTGCGGCAGATACGGCGCCGCGCATTTGGGTGGGAAGCGCAGGCGCGCGACGCGGCGTACGAGCGGGCGTGCGGTGAGGCGTTCAGCCGGGCTGGAGCCCGTGGTTGAGGCCGGGCGCGCACCCCGGGGATACCTCCCGGGGTAGTGGACAGGCGTGCGACCCGGGGATGCCGCCGCGCCGGGCAGGCCCGGCGCGCGCTACCGAATGTCCGACAGCTTGGCGCGCAACTGGAGGACGGATTTGGTGTGGATCTGGCTCACCCGGCTCTCCGTCACCCCGAGCACCTGGCCGATCTCGGCGAGGGTGAGGCCCTCGTAGTAATAGAGCGTCACCACGGTCTTCTCCCGCTCGGGGAGGGTGTTGACCGCCTGGGCCAGCAGTCGGCGCAGCTCACGGTCCTCGGCAACCTCGACCGGGTTGTCGGCGCCGTGGTCCACCAGGGTGTCCATCAGGCTCAGCCGGTCGCCGCCCTCCCCCACCGGGTGCAGCAGCTCGTCCAGGGCCACCACGTTGGCCAGGGACAGCTGGCTGAAGATGGCGTGCAGATCCTCGATCGCGATGCCCATCTCGGCCGCGACCTCGGGATCGTGCGGCGTCCGGCGCAGCCGGGCCTCCAACGTCGCGTATGTCCGCTCGACGGCTTTCGCCTTCTGCCGCACCGAGCGCGGAATCCAGTCCAGGGCCCGCAGTTCGTCGATGATCGCGCCGCGGATGCGGCTGATCGCGTAGGTCTCGAACTTGATGGCGCGGTCGATGTCGAACTTCTCGATCGCGTCGATCAACCCGAAGACCCCCGAGGAGACGAAGTCGGCCTGCTCGACGTTGGAGGGCAGGCCGACCCCGACCCGCCCCGCCACGTACTTGACGAGCGGCGAGTAGTGCAGGATCAGCTGCTCGCGCAGTCGCTGGTCACCGGTCTCCTTGTACGAGCGCCAGAGCTCTTCGAGCGCGGTGCGTCCCTCGGCTCCAGACCCCTGGGCCCCGGGCCCCTGCCCGCCGAGCCCCTGACCGCCGAGCCTCTGACCGCTGGGCCGCTGACCGCTGGGCCCCTGCTCCGGGCCTGGCGGGGAGGTGCCGTCCGGCGCCAGGGGGCCGCCGGCGCTCGGGTGGGGTGCGCCGTCGATGGCGGCGGCGCCGACCGCGTCGGCGGTCTGGCCTGGCACCGCCGACGGCCGGCCGCCCTGGCGCGACAAGCCTCCCATGGTCCCCGTCGCCTTGGGCGGGAACTCGGTCACGGGGCGCCGCTCGGTCCGCGGCCCTCCCGAGGACCGGGCGCCACCGGTCACTCTGTGTCCGGGAATGTGTGTGGGCATGCGTTGGTCTGCGCCGTTCTGCCGAGTCATGTGCTGATAGGGAAGACATGTGGAGCGTAGCGTGACCGACTCGCTGCAATGCGCTACCGCCACTCGGTCGTCCCTCGATCCGGTGGCGTTCGTGTCACCGGATCCGGGCACTCGAGCGGAAGAACCGGATCAGCAGGTCAGCCGGGCGATTCCGGCGCGCCTCCCCTCGGCGCAGAGGTGCTCTTCGCTCGGGCCGTCACCTCCTCCGCACCAGGCGCCAGTGCGCACCATGCCGCTCGACGTAGCCGAGCGATCCCAACTCGTAGAGCCGCTGCAGTACTTCGTCCGGCGGAAGTCCGGACTGCCGGGCCAGCCGCTCGACCGGCGCACCCTCCGCCGTCGCCGGGACGGCCTCCAGCACCCGGGCCACCGCAGGCTCCAGCAGATCCCGGGGCAGCACCGGTCCACTGCGCTGCGGCGCCAGGTCGTCCCCGATCGCCCCGATCAGCTCGGTGATCTCGGCGGCGTCGGTGACCAGCGTGGCGCCGCCGCTGCGGATCAGGGCGTGCACCCCGGCCGAGAGTGCCGAGGTCACCGGGCCGGCGACGCCCATGGTGTGGCGGTTGAGGTCCCGCGCCCGTCTGGCAGTGCTCAGCGCACCGCTGCGCACCGCCGCCTCGACCACCACGGTGCCTCGGGTGAGCGCCGCGATGACCCGGTTGCGGAGCACGAAGCGGAAGCGGTTCGGGTGCTCCCCGGGCGGGAGTTCACTGACCAGCAACCCCTGGACGCCGATCCGCCGGATCAGTTCGGCGTTGCCCTTCGGGTAGGACACGTCGACCCCGCAGGCGAGCACCCCGACGGTCATCCCGCCGACGGCGAGCGCCCCTCGGTGGGCGGCCGCGTCGATTCCGTAGGCGGCTCCGGACACCACGACCCAGCCGCGCTCGGCCAGTTGGGCCGACAACTCCCCCGCGACGTGGGCGCCGTAGGCCGTGCACGCCCGGGAGCCGACCATCGCCACCGAGCGGAGTGCGAGCAGCCGCAGCGAGCCCGTGCCGGTCGTCCAGAGCCCGATCGGCCGCCCGTCACCCAGATCGTCGAGTTGGCTGGGCCATTCCGTGTCCCCCGGAATGATGAAGCGTCCACCAACGGCTCGTACCCGTTCCAGGTCCTCGGCCGGGTCCAGACCGGGGAGTCTCGCCTGGTAACCGGCGAGTCGGGGAGAGTCCAGCCCGGGATGCGCGGGCACCGTCCCGTCCCGGATCGCCTGGACGGTGTCGGCGGCGGAGAGCTGGCCGAGCCATCGGCCGACCACCGCGTCTCCGGGCTCGCTGAGCCGGCTGAGCACGACGCGGGCGAGGCGCTCCGGATCGCGCCCGGGCACGGCCGCCGATCCACCAGGCGGCTGGCTGTGCGTCATCATCGGGTTCATGCCTCACCCTCCTCGTTCGCCGCATGCTGGTCGCGTTTCCTGGACCGCCGGGCAGGGCTGGAGAGGGCGGACTGGTCAGGACCGGTGGGGCGGTCCTGGTGACCGGGGCTGCCTGGACGGTCGGGGCCGCCTGGACCACCGGAGTCGGCTGGAGGATCGGGGTGGTCGGCTTTCTCGAACGGGCCCACCCGGCCCTGCGCTTCGGACGGATCGTCGACCGGACCGCGCTGGGCCGGGATGCGCCCGAGTCGGCCGTAGAGCCGCTCGGTCAGCGGCAGCCCCTGCTCGACTCCGGTGCGCAGGACCAACGCGGTGCGTACGTCCCGCTGGTCCGGCCGGTCGCGACCGGCGAGGTCCGCGACCGTCCAGGCGACCCGGAGCACCCGGTCCAGGCCGCGGGCGGTCAGCAACCCCCGCTCCAACTGGCGCCCGACGTCGTTCAGTGCGCCGGGTTCGAGCTGCCAGCGGGTGCGCAGCTCATGGCCCGGGACTTCCGCGTTGGTCCGCCACGGGGTGCTCGCCAGGCGGGCCGCCGCCCGGTCCCGCGCGGCCAGCACCCGGGCCGCGACGGTCTCGGTACTCTCCGCCGTGGCGTCCCGCTCCATGAGTTCGATCCTCGTCACCGGGGCGACCTGGACCTGGAGGTCGACCCGGTCCAGCAGCGGTCCGGAGAGCCTCCCCTGGTAGCGGCTGACCATCGCGGGGCTGCACTCGCACCCCTCGCCCCGCCGTGAGTACCGGCCGCACGGGCAGGGGTTGGCGGCCAGGCAGAGCAGGAACCTGGCCGGGAGCCGGAGCGATCCGGCCGAACGGGCGATCACCACCTCGCCCGACTCCAGCGGCTGGCGCAGCGCGTCGAGCACCCGGACGGGGAACTCCGGTGCCTCGTCCAGGAACAGCACGCCCCGGTGGGCCAGTGAGACCGCCCCCGGTCTCGGCAGACCGCTGCCGCCACCGACGATCGCCGGCATCGTCGTGGAGTGGTGCGGGGCGCAGTACGGCGCCGTGTCGATGAGCGGGCGCCCGGCCGGAAGCAGCCCGGCGACCGAGTGCACGGCGGTGACCTCCAGCGCCTCCTTCTGGGTCAGCGGCGGGAGCAGCGAGGGCAGCCGCTCCGCCAGCATCGTCTTGCCCGCGCCCGGTGGGCCCTTGAGATACAGGTGGTGTCCGCCTGCGGCGGCGATCTCCAAGGCGCGCCGGGCCTCGTACTGGCCGGCCACATCGGCCAGGTCGAGGCGCGCCACCCGGTCGTCGGGCAGTCCCCGGACGCCGGCGCTGGGCAGCATCAGGCCGGCCATCAGCGGGTCCGGCCGGCCGCTGATCGGGTCGGGCGGCTCCTCCGGCGCGGGTGCGCCGGTCAGGACGGCGACCAGCTGCCGCAGGCTGCGGACTCCGATCACGCTTACCCCGGGGACGAGCGAGGCCTCGGGCGCGGTCTGCTCCGCGACCACGACCCGCTGGTATCCGGCGTCGGCCGCGGCCAGCACCGACGGCAGCACCCCGCGGACCGGCCGCACCCGGCCGTCCAGCCCCAGTTCGCCGATGATCAGCAGATCGGCGATGGACGACGGGTCGAGCCGCTCGGCCGCGGCCAGGACGGCACAGGCCACCGCGAGGTCGAAGCCGCTGCCGCTCTTGGGCACCGAGGCGGGGCTGAGCCCGACTGTCAGCTTGCGCTGCGGCCACGCCTCGCCGCTGTTGACCACGGCCGCGCGTACCCGGTCGCGGGCCTCGGACAGCGCTTTGTCGGGCAGGCCGACCAGGGTGAACGCGGCCACCCCGGGCTCCAGATCGGCCTGGACCTCGACGATCACTCCGTCGACGCCGACCAGCGCGACGGAACAGGTACGGGCGAAGGCCATCTCAGACCACCCCCCGCAGGTGGTCGACCACGGCCGCACCCCGGGCCCGGTTGACCACTGCCACCAGGTCGATCCGCACGCCCCCGGGTGGTGCGGGCGGCCAGTGCGGGTCCGTCGGCCCCGGGTCGTAGCCGGGACCGGCCAGTTTCGCGAAGTGGCCGGGCCAGCGCTCGGCCATCCAACGCTCGGCCAGACGTTGCAGCCGGGCGGCCTTGGCCTGGCCGATGGCCTCGCTGGGTTGCTGGAAGCCCCGCTCGGAGCGGGTCTTCACCTCGCAGACCGCCACGGTGTCGCCGTCGAGGGCGACGATGTCCAGCTCCCCCTCGACACAGCGCCAGTTGCGGTCGAGGATGCGGAGCCCGGCCTCCATGAGGCGCCGGGCGGCGACCCGCTCCCCGTAACGGCCGAGCCCGTTGTTGGTGCTGCGGCCGTTGGTGCTGCGGCGCGAGCCCGGCCCGGCGCCGCCCTGCGGGTCGTCCCGCGTGCCCTCCCGCACGCCGCCGCCCGCTCCGGTCGGGTCCGGTACGGCCGCACCCGGTACGGCCTGGTCCTGCACGATCGTGTTCTGCACGGTGACCACCTCCGCCGTGGAGGCTGCACCGTCGAGCACGGCGGGACCGGGAATTTCCCATTCCCTGTGGATAACTCAAGGCCTGTGGATAACTTTTGTCACCCGCAGGAGTGAGAGGCCCCGATCGCGCGAAATTCCGCTGGACAACGCGGGGCAGAGCAGTCCAACGTCAGTTCCCGAAGCCGGACTCGTCCGAGGGCAGCTCCAGATCGCTCTTCGCGAGTTCCTCGATGTTCACGTCCTTGAAGGTCAGCACCCGGACCTTGCGGACGAACCGGGCCGGCCGGTACATGTCCCAGACCCACGCATCCGCCATCGACACCTCGAAGAAGACCTCGCCCTGGACCGAGTGCACCTGCAACTCGTAGTCGTTGGTGAGGTAGAAACGTCGCTCGGTCTCGATCACGTACTTGAACAGGCCGACGACGTCCCGGTACTCCCGGTAGAGCTTGAGCTCCATCTCGGTCTCGTACTTCTCGAGATCTTCGGCACTCATCCAGGCGTCCCCTCAACTTGTCACGTCCACCCATTGTGGACCACCGCACCCACGCTCAGAGCCGTACCGGAGCGACCGGCGGGCCCTGGGCCAGCAGTCGCTCCAGGAAGTCCGCCAGTCCGACCGGATAGACCGTCTCGGCGGTCCCCCTCAACTCCTCGACCGTCCACCAGCGCGCCGCGAGCAGGTGGGCGTGTTCGTCCTCGCCCATCCCCGAGTGGTCGAGACCCGTCTCCGTGGTCCGGGCCAGGTGGAACCACTGGTCCTGCTCGTAACGCTGTCCCTGAAAGGAGAACGACACCGTGCCGTACGCCACCAAGGGCCCCAGGTCCACACCCCGCAGGCCGGTCTCCTCCGCGAGTTCCCGAGCGGCGGCCTCCCGCACGTCCTCCCCGGGCTCCAAGCCGCCCCCGGGCGTGAACCACCAGGCCTCCCCCGGCGTCGCCGGGTCGGAGCCCAGGAAGAGGAGGATGCGGTCCTGCCCGTCCAGCAGCAGGATCCGCGCCGCCCTACGCCGTTGTGCCGTCATGGCAGCGCTCCACGCTCCTTCCGTTCGCGTCGGTGGCGCTACCGATCCTGCCACCCGGCGCGGCCGTCCGGGGCGATGTTCGACAGAGCGGCCCGGGCCTCGACGGCCGCGGTCAGGAGCTGCGCCCCCGGCGGAGCCGACGGGCCAGGCCCGCCACCCCGCCCACCGCCGACACCACGAGGATCAGCGCCGCGCCCGCAACGGTCGCGTAGGCGGCCGGCTGCAGCGGCCCGGGCTCACTGCCCTTCGGGCCCGCGAGCCCGTCGAAGGCCGTGGTCCGACCCAGGTCACCCATCCGGCCGAACGGCAGCAGGGTGGCCTCGACCCGGGCCTCCACCGCGTCGGCCGGGACGGTCCCGCTGTCGACCTCCAGGTGGGTGCGGGAGTCGAGCGAGCCCAGCCGGTTGTCGCCGAGCAGGAACAGCCGCCCCGGCGGCACGGTGACGCTGAACGGGGTGCCCTGCGGGCCCTGCGCCGCGAGGTAGGGCTCCTCCACCGGCTTGCCGTCGACCGTCAGCCCGTGGTCGTTCCCGTTGGCCGCGACGGTGTCCCCGCCGACCGCGACCACCCGCTTGACCATGAGCTCGCCGCCCCAGGCCTGGTCCCGGAAGACGACCACGTCGCCCCGGCCGACGGCCCCGCCGCCGACCTTCCGGGCGAGCACGGTGTCCCCGATCCGAAGCGTGGGGGACATCGAGGCGGTCGGGATGTTGTACGGCCGGTAGTCGATCGCGATCAGGGCGAAGCCGCCGATCATCAGCACCAGCCCGAGCGCGATCGCCACGCCCTGCAGCACCGCGGCGGCCCGGCGGCCCGGACGGGCGGGCGCAGCCGGGCGGTCGGCGGTCTGGTCAACGACACTGCTCATCGAAACCGTCCACCTCTGGCCGACCGGAGAACTCCACTGGCACGCCGGAGGCCCCGGCGGAAAAGCCGACGGGCCGTGGCACGTCCGAGCAGATTACTCGTCGGTACCACGGCCCGCGCAAGGCCTGGGGTGAACCCGGTGGAGCTCAGGAATCCTTCCGGCGGTCCTTCCGGTCCCGCACCCGACGCACCAGCGGGAGCAGCGCGACCGCGCCCACCGCACCGGCCACGGGCGGCGCCATCGGCGCGGCCGCCGCCAGCCCCGTCTGGTTGAAGGTGTTCGGCACCGGAAGCGTCGACCAGTGGTTGATCGGCCAGGCCACCACGAAGGCGCGCCCGACCACGTTGCCCACCGGCACGGTGCCGCCGCCCGGCTGGTCCATGTGGAACCGGGAGTCCAGCGAGTCCGCCCGGTGGTCGCCCATCACCCAGATCCGACCGTCGGGCACCTTCAGTGGACCGAACGGGTGGTCACCGCAGGGAGTGTTGCCCGGGTAGACGTACGGCTCGTTGAGCGCGTCTCCGTTGACCTTGACCGGTCCCTCGCCATGGCACTCGACGGTGTCCCCGCCGACCGCGATGACCCGCTTGATCAGGTCCTTCTCGTTGGTCGAGGGCATCAGACCGACGAAGCTGAGCACGTCCTGGACACCCCGGACGAAGGAGTTGCTGCTCTGCTGGGTCGGCTCGTCGTTCAGCCAGCCACCCGGGTCGTGGAACACCACGACCTCGCCGCGCTCGGGCTCGGCCCCGAACCAGGGGGTCAGCTTGTCCACCAGGACGCGGTCGCCGACCTGCAGCGTGTTCTGCATCGACTCCGACGGAATGGAGAACGCCTGGACGAAGAAGGTCTTGATCACGAGCGCCAGGACCAGCGCGATGCCGATCAGGATCGGCAGTTCCTTCCAGAAGGAACGCTGCTTGTGCTGCTTGTCGGGGGCCTGCGATTCCGACTGGTCCGCCGACTCGCCATCGGGCCGCTGGAACTCCGAGGAGCCCCCGGTGGGGCCCTGCGCCCCATCGCCCTGGTCGTCGGCGGACTGGGCCGCCGTGTCCTCGGCCGAGGCCGAGGGGGCACCGGACTCGGCGGACCGGGCCGCCCGACGGCCGGAGCCCTCGGGCTCGCCCGCGCCTGAGCGGGCGCCGATCACCACATCCCCCACAACATCTCCTCCCTGCTGTGCGGACGCCCGTGCGCCCGCGCTCAGAGTGCCGCACAGCGGGCACCACGCTCACCGTGACCACGGCCGGTTCAGGAACTGCCCATCGCGGGCTCCCCTGACACCAGCACAGCCTCGGCACGCGACCGGGACCAATCCCGGCCGCACCTGCACTTCTCTATCACTCCAAGGCATCCGGCTCGCGGTCCAACGCGCGCGGCCCGGCCGCTCGACGGCCGGCCAGGCTCACACAGAAGGCCGCCCAGGCCGGCGAACGGCGACCGGAAGGATGCCCAACACACCCATAACGAGCGGAGGTTCCATCGGAACCGGCCCAACGCCCACGGGTTCCGGCACAGTTCCGCGCGCTTGCGGAGCCCGCGCCAACGAGGAGAGTGAACTCGGCACGTCAAGTTGATGGAAGCGGTCCAGGGGCCAGGCGATCACGAAGGCCCGGCCGACCACACCGCTCAGCGGGATCGTCCCCTGCCCCGGATTCCCCATGTGGAAGCGGGAGTCGGCGGACACGTCCCGGTGGTCGCCCATGACCCAGAGCCGCCCCTGCGGCACCTTCACCTTGAAGGGCTGCCGGGACGGCGGGTTGGCGGACGCGACGTACGACTGCTCGTCCACCGGCGTGCCGTTGACACTGAGCCGCCCCTGCGCGTCGCAGCACTCCACGGTGTCCCCGCCGACACCGATGACCCGCTTGATCAAGTCCTGCTCGCTGTCCGACGGCAGCAGCCCGACGAAGGTGAGGACCTGCTTGGCCGCCCCCAGTACCGGACCGTCGCCGGACAGCTTGCGGTCGCTCTCCAACCAGCCGCCCGGATCCTTGAACACCACCACGTCGCCGCGCTGCGGCTCGCTGCCGAACCAGGGGGTCAGCTTGTCCACCAACACCCGGTCCCCGACCTGGATGGTCTGCTCCATCGAACCCGAGGGGATCACGAACACCTGGATCAGGAAAGTCTTCATCACCAGCGCGACCAGCAGCGCCACCAGGATGATCAGCGGGAACTCGCGCAGCAGCGACCGGCTGCGCCGCCGGGCCGCCCGCCTGGCGCTGCGACGGCGCGCGGCCCGGCCCCGGACCGGCGCGGTCTCGGCCGGGCCGACGCCCCCGGGGACGGCACCTCCTGGCCGCACGCCGTCGGGTCCCACGCCGTCGGGTCCCACACCGTTCGACCCGGCGCCTTTCGATCCTCCATCGCCCGGCTGCGGAACCCGACGGTCGGCCAGTCGGCCCCTACCTCTGGTCCCCATGACCGCCCGTTCCCGCAGTCGCGGCGAAGGCCGCAGGCCTGTCCAGACCGGTCCAGCGCGAGAACGGGTAGACCACCCAGTCCGCCCGGCCGATCACCCTGCTCTCGGGCACGAAGCCGCCGCCGGGCTCGCCGAGGTGGTCGCGCGAGTCGCGGGAGGCGCTGCGGTGGTCCCCCATCACCCAGAGCTTGCCGGTCGGCACCAGCACGTCGAAGGCCACGCTCGACGGCTGGTCCCCGGGGGCCAGGTAGGAGGACTCGTCGATCGGCACCCCGTTGACGGTGATCCGCCCGCCCGGGCCGGTGCTGGTCACCCGGTCCCCGCCCACGCCGATCACCCGTTTGACGTAGACCGTGTTCCCGGCCGGAGCCAGCCCGAGGTCCCGGCCGAGCGAGCTCAGCCCGTCCCAGAAGCCGGCCGGCTCGTCCGACTCCGGCAGGAAGGAGCCCGTTCCGTCGAAGACCACGACGTCGCCCCGCTGGGGGTGACCGCCGAAGGCGTAGGCGAGCTTGTTCGCGATCAGCCGGTCGCCCGGGCGCAGGGTGTCCTCCATCGACCCGGACGGCACCGAGAACGGGCGCGCGACGAAGGCGTTCACCAACAGCAGGGCCAGCAGGCAGATCCCCACGAGCAGCAGCAGGTCCCGCGAGCGCGAGTGGCCCGGCTCCTCGTCCTCCGCCGCCTCCTCGTCCTCCGGTGTGCCCGCACGCCCCGGTTCGTCCTCGCGCTCCGGTGCGACCGCACGCTCCGGTACGCCCTTGGGCTCTGGAGCGTCCTCAGCCGCCGGGACGTCCTCGGCAGCATCCCGGGAGGTCGGCCCGGCGTCCGCCCCCGCACCCCCTCCGGGAGCGGCAGCGGGAACCGCCGCGGAAACGACCGCGGACCGCGACAGCGAGTCCGCACCGGTGGGTGCGGGACTGCCGTCGCGGTCCGCGGGTGGTTCGTGCGTGCTCATCGGGGGCTGAGCTTACCGTGCGGCAGCCCGGCCCCCAGAGCGATCCGATCCCCCGGCGAGGCCGGGGGCCGGTGGATCAGCGGTCGCGCTTCTCCTTGATCTTCGCGGCCTTGCCGCGGAGGTCACGCAGGTAGTACAGCTTGGCGCGGCGGACCGCACCACGGGTCACGACCTCGATCTTCTCGACGACCGGGGTGTGCACCGGGAAGGTGCGCTCCACGCCGACGTTGAAGCTGACCTTGCGAACGGTGAAGGTCTCACCGATGCCGGCGCCGTGGCGGCGGATGACGACGCCCTGGAAGACCTGGACACGGGAGCGGTTGCCCTCGATGACCCGGACGTGGACCTTCAGGGTGTCACCGGCGCGGAAGGCCGGGATGTCGCTACGCAGCGAGGCCGCGTCGACAGCAGCGAGCTTGTTGCTCATGTTGCTCTCCATCGCGAGCGCCACGGGCCGCCCACGGAAGTTCGTCACAATGGGGTTTGCTGCGGGCCGCATCGGCTGACGACGATCCCCCCGTGGCGGGGACGCCGGTCCACGTGACCCCTACGGAGGGGGCCCAGCAACAGACAGCAGCGGCCTATTCTTCCACACCACCGGCCACGGACCGAAATCGGCCGAGCCGCTCGTCCCAGGCCAGGCCGAGGATGCTGAGCGCCTCCCGGTCCTTCTTGTCGAAGGCTCCGTACTGCCAGCGCTCGACCAGGTCGGGCCGGTTCGCCAGGGTCCGGGCGAAGGCCTGCTCCCGGCGCCAGCGGGCGATCCGGCCGTGGTTGCCGCTGAGCAGCACGTCCGGCACGGTGCGGCCGCGCCACTCGGCGGGCTTGGTGTAGACCGAGCCCTCCAGCAGGTCGGCCATCGCGCCGGGCGCGAAGGAGTCGTCCCGGTGGGACTCGGCGTTGCCGAGCACCCCGGGCAGCAGCCGGGCGATCGCCTCGACCATCACCAGTACCGCGACCTCGCCGCCAGCCAGCACGTAGTCGCCGATCGAGGCCTCGACCACCGGCATCCGGGTGGCCGCCTCCTCGATGACGCGCCGGTCGATGCCCTCGTACCGGGCGGGGGTGAACGCCAGCCAGGGGCGGCCCGCCAGTTCCTGGGCGAGCTCCTGGGTGAACGGCCGCCCGCTCGGGGTGGGCACCACGAGCGTCGGCAGCCGGCCCTCGGGCCCGCCGGAGATCACCGCGTCCAGCGCCTCGCCCCACGGCTCGGGCTTCATCACCATGCCGGGGCCGCCGCCGTACGGGCTGTCGTCCACGGTTCGGTGCACGTCGTGGGTCCACCCGCGCAGGTCGTGGACGTGCACGTCCAGCTGGCCGCGGGCACGGGCCTTGCCGACCAGCGAGATGTTCAGCGGCTCCAGGTACTCGGGGAAGATCGAGACGACGTCGATCCGCATCCCGCTCTGCACCTGTGCGGCGCCCTCCATCTCGCTCACTTCGACTCCTCCGCGCCGTCGACGCCCTTCGCGCCGTCCTCGCCGTCCTCGCCGTCCTCGCCGTCGGCATCCACGCCCTCCGCGACCTCGGCGGAGGCGCCCTCCGCGACCTCGGCCTGCTCGGGGTCGATCAGCCCGGGCGGCGGAGTGATCACGGCGCGCTGGTTCTCCAGGTCGATGGTCGGCACGATCTGGCTGACGAAGGGCACCAGCACCTCCGTCCCGTCCGGCTTCTCGACGGTGAGCAGGTCCTGGTACGGCAGGTGGAGGACCTCGGTCAGCTCCCCGACCAGGGTGCCGTCGAGCAGCACCACGTCCAGGCCGATCAGCTGGTGGTCGTAGTACTCATCCGGGTCGTCGGGGCGCTCCTCCGGGTCGACCTCGGCGATGAGCACGGTGCCCCGCAGCGCCTCCGCGCCGTTGCGGTCATTGACGCCGGCGAAACGCAGCAGCAGCCGGCCGCTGTGCACCTTGCCGGACTCGACGGTCAGCGGGCCCGCCGACGCGGGGTCGGTGAGCAGGACGGCACCGGGGCCGAGCCGGAGCTCCGGCTCATCGGTGCGGACCTCGACGCTGACGTCCCCCCTGATGCCGTGGGCGCGGCCGATCTTGCCGACGACGAGCTGCACGGTGATCGTTCTCCTGGAGTTCCTGAGCGAGACGGAATGCGGAAAGTGCGAGAAACGCGAAAAGGCCGGCCGGGACGACATGCGTCCCGGCCGGCCTCACAAGCCCTGACGGCTGAACGAGCAGCTGTGTCAGCGAATGTTGTCCACGTCGACCAGGTCGACCCGGACGTTGCGACCGCCGAGGGCGCCGACCACGGTGCGCAGTGCGCGCGCCGTCCGGCCACCCCGGCCGATCACCTTGCCGAGGTCATCGGGGTGCACTCGCACCTCGATGGTGTTGCCCCGACGCAGGTTGCGCGAACGCACCTGCACCTCGTCGGGGTGCTCGACGATGCCCTTCACCAAATGGTCGAGGGCGTCCTCGATCACGCTCAGGCCTCGACGGCGGCGTCGGCCTCAGCCTCGACCTTGTCCGACTTCTTGGCCTTCGGGGTGATGGCGACACCGGTGGTGGCGTCCTCGAAGCCGGCGACGGCCTTCGCGAACAGGTGCGAGAAGTCCTCGACCTTCGGCTCGGCGACCTTCAGCGGCGCCGGGGCCGGCAGGCCCTTGAACTTCTGCCAGTCGCCAGTCAGCTTGAGGATGGCGAGCACCGGCTCGGTCGGCTGGGCGCCGACGGACAGCCAGTACTGGGCGCGGTCGCTGTCGACCTCGATCTTCGAGGGGTTGTAGGTCGGCTGGTAGATGCCGATCTCCTCGATCGCGCGACCGTCACGCTTGGTGCGCGAGTCGGCGATGACGATGCGGTAGTGCGGGGAGCGAATCTTGCCGAGACGCTTCAGCTTGATCTTGACTGCCACGGGAGTGGATTCTCCTGGTGTTGACGTGGGTGAGCAGCCTCGCCGTCGCGTGGGGTTGCGCCGTGGGCCGTTCAAGGGACACGCCAGCCGTAGGAGAGAGGGGTCCTGCTCGGCTGCCGAGTACTCAGCTGTCCATTCTGCCATACCGGCGCGAACCGCCTTCACCCGGCCATCCGAGCGGCCCGCAGGATCGTCCACAGGACCAACCGCAGGCCCGCTCACAAGGCTCGACCGGGAGCCCCCGCTCCCGGTCCGCCCACGAACCCATCTGTCCTGCTTGCTCCGGCCGGATCCGCTGCCCGCACAGCCGTCCGCCGGCTTCCCCGTCTTCTTGGCCTTCCGGTCCAACGATCTTGCGGTGACGCGATCTTTCGGTTACGCGATCTTTCGGTTACGCGATCTTGAACGGCTGCTGGCACGCGCCGCAGACGATGGACGCCTGCGCGAGCACCGACGGCACGACCCGGACGTTCCGTCCGCAGCCGCAGACCGCCTTGACCCGGACGCCGCCCCCGGAGGAGCCGTGCCGGGCCGCCGGGCCGCGGAAGGCTCGCGTCGCGCCGTCGCCGGCCACCGCCTCCTGGTGCGCGCCGAGGGCGCGGTCCAGTCGCTCGATGGTCTCCGCGTAGCGCTCCTGGGTCTCCTTGAGCATGGTCACCTGGGAGAAGCCGCTACTGGCGTGCGGTTCGACCGGGTGCGCCAGGCCCAGCTCGGAGGCGAGCATGAGGAAGCGCCGGTTGTGGTAGCGGCCGGCCCGCGAGGTGTCCCGGATGTCCCGGGCCGCGGCCAGACCGTGGGCAGCCTCGTGGAGGAGCCGCTCGAAACCGAGCCGCGTGCCACAGGCCGAAGAGGATTCGCCGATCAGGGCCTCGGGCGAGGCCAGGTCGGGGAGGTCCTGGTGGTGGGCCTGGATGTCACTCCAGGCGGCGGCCAGTTCGGCCGCGAGGACGAGGGGCTGTGTCGTGCTCACGCTAGACCAACGATGGAGTGCGAGCCGATGTTCCGCATGTTCCCGTTCTTCGGGAATTCCCAGGGAACTCCCAGGAATGCATGGTCGCGCGCGAATTGCGCGTTCCGGATCTGACGCAAGACCAACCCCCTGCCGGTTTCGGCCCACCGCAGCTCGACGGGCCTCGTGAATTCCGTCCGGGGGCGGGCTGTCGCCCCCTGGACGTACGGCCCGTGGACCCGCCAAGTTGACAGGGCCACGGGCCGTACACCGTACCGCTATTCCGTTAATACCGGCAGTTGACCGGCCAGTAGGGATGTCCGCGGTCGGGGTGCTCCTCGGACAGTTACCGGATTCTTACCCACCCGCATTCCGGGCAAATGTCGCCGGTAACGGTCATTACCTGCTGGTAACAGGTGTCAGTACGCGCGGGCGACGATCGCGATATTGCCGTCCTGGTCGTCCGCCAGCGGCACCGAGCCGTCGGCCGCGACGATGCAGCGTACCGAAACGCCCTGCTCGGCCAGCTTGGCCTCGCCCTCCGGGCCGAGGTCGGCCCAGGAGATCCGACCCCAGCCGGTCGCGGCGGCCTCGACGGCCTCGTCGATGGTCTTGACGTCGACGGTGCGGGCCTCGCGGCGCTCGCGGGACAGCCGCAGCAGCAGCGCCTGGTCCTCCTCCAGGATGCCCGGGACCAGCGCGGCCAGGCTGTCGATGGAGACCGGCTCCTTGCCGCCGGGGATCCGGCGGGCCAGCATCGCGGTGCCGTTCTCCAGGTCGCGCGGGCCGACCTCGATGCGCAGCGGCACGCCCTTGAGCTCCCAGTCCACCGCGCGGCGGCCGAACGGGGTGTCGGTGCGGTCGTCGACGACCACCCGGACACCGGCGGCCTCCAGCGTCGCGCCGATCTCGCGCACCTTGGCGATCACCGCGTCGTCGCCCTTGATGGCGAGCACGACGGCCTGGACGGCGGCCAGTCGCGGGGGCACCCGCAGGCCGTTGTCGTCGCCGTGGGACATGATCAGACCGCCGACCATGCGGGTCGAGACGCCCCAGGAGGTCTGCCAGACGTACTCGCGCTCGGCGCCCTGGAGCTGGTAGGTCGTGTTGAACGCCTTGGCGAAGTTCTGGCCCAGCTCGTGGCTGGTGCCCATCTGCAGCGCCTTGCCGTCGCCCATCATGCCCTCCAGGGTGAGGGTGTTGATGGCGCCGGCGAACCGCTCCTTGGCGGTCTTGCGGCCGAGCACGACGTCGATGCCGAGCACGTTGGTCATGAAGTCGCCGTAGACCTGGGTGTGGATCATCGACGCGTACGCGCGGGCGTCCTCGTAGGTGGCGTGGGCGGTGTGGCCCTCCTGCCAGAGGAACTCGGTGGTGCGCAGGAAGACGCGCGGGCGCAGCTCCCAACGGACCACGTTGGCCCACTGGTTGATCAGCAGGGGCAGGTCGCGGTGGCTCTGCACCCACTTCGAGAAGTACTCGTTGATGATCGTCTCGGAGGTGGGCCGGACGACGACCGGCTCGTCGAGCTGCTTGCCGCCGCCGTGGGTGACCACCGCGAGCTCGGGGGCGAAGCCCTCGACGTGCTCGGCCTCCTTGGTCAGGTAGGACTGCGGGATGAACATCGGGAAGTAGGCGTTCTGCGCGCCGGCCTTCTTGATCCGCGCGTCCATCTCCTGCTGCATCCGCTCCCACAGGCCGTAGCCGTACGGTCGGATGACCATGGTGCCGCGCACCGGACCGTTGTCGGCCAGCTCGGCCTTGTTGATGAGGTCCTGGTACCAGCGCGGGAAGTCTTCCGCCTGAGGGGTGAGAACGGGTGCCTTAGCCATGGCCCGAATGGTACGGGGAGCGGCCCCCTGACTTCGAATCGGTATCACACCACCGGCCGGTGGCCGAACGGCCCGCCCGCGCCCGGGGGACGGCACCCGCCGTCAGCAGGGGGCGCACGACCGCGACACGGGCGCACCACCCTGCACCCCTCTGGACGCCGGGCCCGACCCGCTGTTCGCTGGAGTGGGGCGGGACTTTGGGGGAGCCGTAGCAGCACACCGAAGGACCGGATGGGAGGCCGCGATGGCTTCAGCTCGGACGACCGGCACGACCGTACGACCAACAGGCGCACGACCGCACCACCCGCAGCCCGGATCGGCGTGGCCCGCGCGGGCGCGCGACTGGGCGGAGATCCAGGAGCGCATGCTGGTGCCGCTCTACGAGGCGGTCTACGACCGGCTGGAGGTCGGCCCGGCGAGCAGCGTGCTGGGCCTGGGCTGCCGGTCCGGACTGGCGCTGCTGCTCGCCGCCGGGCGGGGTGCCCAGGTCGCCGGCCAGGAGCCGCGGGCCGAGCTGCGCGAGCTGGCCCGCAGCCGCCGGCTGCGGGTGTGCGCGGGGGCCCGGCCGCCCGCCGCCGTCCCCCGCTCGGCCCATTCGCTGGTGACGGTCTTCGAGCAGTTGCCCGGCTGTGCCGAGCCGGGCCCGGTGGTCGCCGAGGCCGCCCGGCTGACCCTCCCGGGCGGGCACGTGGTGCTCGCCGCCTGGGGCCCGCCGGAGCGCTGCAAGAGCGCCCCGGTGCTGGACGTGGCGCGCCGCAGGGCGGGCCGGACCACCGCGCGCGACCCGTTCGAGCTGAGCACGCCCGGCACCTTGGAGGATCTACTCGCCCCGGCCGGCCTGCGTCCGGCCGGCAGCGGGCGGGTGAGCTGCCCGTTCGCCTACGCGGACCTGGACAGCGCGGTGCGCGGCCTGCTCTCCACCGGCCTGTTCGAGGCGGCCGAGGAGTTCTCCGGCGCCTCGCTGGTGGCCAAGGAGCTGGAGGAGGCACTGCAGCCGCACCTGCGCGCGGACGGCTCGGTCCGGATGGAGAACGTCTTCCGTTACCTGGTCGCCGAACGGCCCCGCTGACGGTCGCACGGCACCGCTGCCGGTCGCACAGCCCTGCTGCCGGTCGCACGGCGCCGCCGACGGTCCCACGCACCGCTGTCCCGACAGCGGTCACCCGCACCGGTCAGCCGCACCGGTCGGCGGCACCGGAAACCGGGGGCGCCCGCCATCACGGCGAGCGCCCCCGGCCGACCGGTTCACGCCTGGTCGAGCGACTTCCTCGGCACCCCGGCCGCGCGGTACGCCTGCTCCTCGTCCAGCGTCTCCGCCTCCAGCAGCGCCGCCGCCAACGCGTCCAGCCGGGCCCGCTGCTCGGTCAGCAGCCGCACCGCGTCGTCGTAGCACTCGGCGACGATGCGCCGGGCCTCCTCGTCCACCGCGTCCAGGGTGGTCGGCGCGGCGGAGAGCCCGTAGGCGCCCTGCGTGTCGGCGGGCACGGCGGTCAGCCGGCCGACCCGCTCACTCATCCCCCAGCGGCCGGCCATCCCCCGGGCGATGTTGGTGACCTGCTCCAGGTCGCTCTCCGCGCCGGTGGTGATCACCCCGTAGACCACCTGCTCGGCCGCCATCCCGCCGAGCGCGCCGATGATCCGGCCGCGCAGGTAGGGCTCGGTGTAGGAGTAGCGGTCGTTCTCCGGAGTGGAGAGGGTGACGCCGAGCGCCCGGCCGCGCGGCACGATGGTGATCTTGCGGACGGGGTCGGCGCCGGGCTGCAGCATGCCCAGCAGCGCGTGCCCGCTCTCGTGGTAGGCCGTCCGCTCGCGCTCCTCCGGCGGCATCACCAGCGGCCGGACGGCACCGAGCTGGACCTTCTCCAGGGCGTCCGAGAGGTCCCGCTCGTTCACCGCGTCCTGCTTGCGCTTGACGGCCAGCAGGGCGGCCTCGTTGACCAGGTTGGCGAGCTCGGCGCCGGTCATCCCGGGGGTGACCTTGGCCAGCTGGGTCAGGTCGGCGTCGCCGGCCAGCGGGACGGTCCGAGTGTGGATGCGCAGGATGGCGGCGCGACCGTCCCGGTCCGGCGGGCTGACGGTGATCCGCCGGTCGAACCGGCCCGGGCGCAGCAGGGCCGGGTCGAGGACGTCCGCGCGGTTGGTCGCGGCGATCACGATGACTCCCTCGGAGCCGGTGAAGCCGTCCATCTCGGTGAGGATCTGGTTGAGCGTCTGCTCGCGCTCGTCGTGCCCGCCCATGCCACCGCCGGCGCCGCGCTGGCGGCCGATGGTGTCGATCTCGTCGATGAAGATGATCGCCGGGGCGACCTTGCGGGCCTCGGCGAACAGTTCGCGGACCCGGCTGGCGCCGACGCCGACGATCATCTCGATGAACTCGGAGGCGGAGGCGGAGAAGAACGGCACGTCCGCCTCGCCGGCCACGGCCCGGGCGAGCAGTGTCTTACCCGTCCCGGGCGGGCCGCTCAGCAGGACGCCGCGCGGCATCTTGGCGCCGAGCCTGCGGTACTGCTGCGGGTTCTTCAGGAAGTCGACCACCTCGGTGAGTTCGGCCTCGACCTCGTCGATGCCCGCCACGTCGGCGAAGGTGGTCCGCTTGCCCTGCTCGGCGGTGACCGGCTTGGGCGGGGCCTTGCGGCCGAGCGCGCCGGCGCCCATGCCGCCGGCCATCCGGCGGGCGAGCAGCACCCAGATGAAGATCAGCAGCACCATCGGGGCCAGCGAGAGCAACAGGTTGGCGAGGAAGCTGCGCTGCTGGACCACCGGGGACGTGGCGGTGACCTCGACGCCCTGCTGCTGCAGGGTGGTCCACAGGTTGTCGTTGGCGAAGGACGGCCGCTGGGTGGCGAAGTCGGTGTAGTCGCCCTTGCCGCCGTCCGGTTTGGGCTGGGCGCTCTTGAGGGTGCCCTCGATCGCGTCGGCCTTGGCGTAGATCTTGGTGATGTTGCCCTTGTTGAGCTGGTTGTTGAACTCGGTGTAGGAGATCGTGGTGGCGCCGGCGTTGCCGAAGAAGGACAGCAGCAGGTCGGAGATCAGGAACACCACGAGCGCGGTGAGGGCGAGGCCCATCCAGCCGCCGGGCATCCGGCGGCGGGGCGGCGGCGGGGGCGGGGCGCCCTCGGACCGCCAGGGCTGGTCAGGGGTCTGGCGCGGCGGCACGGGTTCGGTCACCCATCGGACAATACGGACGCGGGCTCGGGCGAGCCACCCGCAACGCCGCGCCGCAGACGCCCCCGACCGGCCGCGATGACCCCCCGGACCAGCGGCTACGCCGCGGAGCCCGGCCACTCCTCGGCGGTCAGCGCGAAGCGCTCGTGGTCCCGCCAGTCACCCTGCAGGAACAGCATCCGCGGGGTGAAGCCCTCGTGCCGGAAGCCCAGCCGCTTGGCCAGCGCGATCGAACGCGTGTTGCCCGGCTGCACGTTGATCTCCAGCCGGTGCAGGCCCAGCCCGCCGGCCGACTGCGCGGCGAAGCAGTGGTCCAGGACGAGCCGCATGCCCTCGGTCATCCGCCCGGTGCCGGCGTACGGCACGTACGAGTCGTAGCCCAGCGCGCCGTTGCAGAACCGGCCCATCACGATGTTGGCGACGTTGACCTTGCCGACCAGCCCGCCGCTCTCCCCGTCGAGGATGAGGAAGGTGCACAGGCCCGGCCCCTGCCGCTCCAGCAGGTCGGCCAGCCCGTCCGGCTCGACCGGGTTCCACCGCCCGATGTGCTCGGCGGAGCGCTTGACCGCCTCGGCGTACATGGCCTTGTCCTCGGCCCGCGGGGCCCTGATCGTCACTCGCACGCCACCATCATCGGACATACGAGCGGCCCGCCGCCCGGAGGGGACCGGACGGCGGGCCGCTGAAGCACCGGACGAGCTCTACAGCAGGTCCTTGAACTCCTTGGGCAGCTCGAAGTCGGCCGGGCCCTTGCCCGCGCCGAGGCCGAACGCGCCGCCGTCGGCCGGGGCCTGGCCGGCGCCCGGGCCGAGCGCGCGGCGCTCGGCGGCCGCGGCCTCCTCCTGCGCGCGCTTCAGCGGGTTGCCGCTCTTGCGCTTGCCCTTGGCCTGCGGGGCCTTCTTGGCGGACTTCTTGGCGCCGCCGCCCATGCCCGGGATCCCCGGCATGCCGGGCACGCCCTTGCCGGAGGCCATCGCGGACATCATCTTGCGGGCGTCGAAGAACCGCTCGACCAGGTTCTTCACCTCGCCGACCTGGACACCCGAGCCCTTGGCGATACGGGCCCGGCGGGAGCCGTTGATCAGCTCCGGCTCGGCGCGCTCGGTCGGGGTCATCGACTTGATGATCGCGCCGACCCGGTTGACGTCCTTGTCGTCGATGTTGTTGATCTGCTCGCGGATCTGGCCCATCCCGGGCAGCATCCCCAGCAGCTTGGAGATCGAGCCCATCTTCTGGACCTGCTCCAGCTGCGACAGGAAGTCGTCCAGGGTGAACGCCTTCGGGCCGCCGCGCAGCTTGGCCGCGATCTTCTCGGCCTCCTCCTGCGAGAAGGTCTGCTCGGCCTTCTCGATCAGCGAGAGGACGTCACCCATGCCGAGGATGCGCGAGGCCATCCGGTCCGGGTGGAAGGCGTCGAAGTCGTCGACCTTCTCGCCGTTGGAGGCGAACATGATCTGCCGGCCGGTGACGTGCGCGACCGACAGGGCGGCACCGCCACGGGCGTCGCCGTCGAGCTTGGAGAGCACGACACCGGTGAAGTCGACGCCGTCGAGGAAGGCCTGCGCGGTGGTGACCGCGTCCTGGCCGATCATCGCGTCGACGACGAACAGGACCTCGTCCGGGTCGACCGCGGCGCGGATGTCCGCGGCCTGCTGCATCAGCTCGGCGTCGATGCCCAGGCGTCCGGCGGTGTCGACGATGACGACGTCGTACTGCTTCTGCTTGGCGTACTCGATCGAGTCCTTGGCCACCTGCACCGGGTCGCCGACGCCGTTGCCCGGCTGCGGGCCGTAGAAGGCCACGCCGGCGCGGTCGGCGACCACCTGGAGCTGGTTGACCGCGTTGGGGCGCTGGAGGTCGCAGGCGACCAGCAGCGGGGTGTGCTTCTGGCTCTTCAGCCAGAAGCCGAGCTTGCCCGCGAGGGTGGTCTTACCGGCGCCCTGCAAGCCGGCGAGCATGATCACCGTCGGGCCGTTCTTGGCGAACCGCACCCGGCGGGTCTCGCCACCGAGGATCGCGATGAGCTCCTCGTTGACGATCTTGATGATCTGCTGCGCCGGGTTGAGCGCGCCCGAGACCTCGACGCCGAGCGCCCGCTCCTTGACCTGCTTGATGAAGGCCCGCACGACCGGCAGCGCGACGTCCGCCTCCAGCAGCGCGATGCGGATCTCGCGGGCGGTGGCGTCGATGTCCGCCTCGCTCAGGCGGCCCTTGCCCCGGAGGTTCTTGAACGTCGCTGCGAGGCGATCGGAAAGGGTGTCGAACACGTCGTCGCGGGTCCTCTGCGGCATCGGTATCAGTACGGTCGTCGCCCCCCAGGGTATCCGGCCGCCCCGGGTACAGTCTCCACCCGGGTTGCCACGACCTCAGACCAGTGCCGCGCGCACCGCCTCCGCCACCTCCCCGGCCCGCCGGGCGGCGAGCGGTCGGCCCGCCTCGTCGGTCAGGTAGAAGGAGTCGACGGCCTCCGCGCCCAGCGTGGAGACGTGCGCGGTCCGCACCCGGACGCCCGCCCCGTCCAGGGCCCGGCCGATCCGGTGCAGCAGCCCGGGGGCGTCGTGCGCGCGGACCTCCAGGACGGTCGCGGTCGCCGAGGCCACCGCGGGCGCCACCACGACCAGCGGAGGCGGGGTGGGGATGCCCCGGCGGCGCGGGGCGGCGGCGTCCCGTTCGGCCAGCCGGCGCGAGACGTCCAGCGAGCCGTCCAGCGCCCGGCGCAGGTCGGCCCGGAGCCGGGCTGCCTCCGGCAGCTCGCCGAACTCGGCGGCCACCCGCCAGGACAGCAGCAGCACCGCGCCGGCGCCGATCGGGTCCAGCTCGCGCAGGCCGGCCGAGCGGACGGTCAGCCGGTGCAGCGCGAGCACCCCGGCGACGGTGCCGAGCAGCCCGGGCCGGTCCGGGACGGCCAGGGTCAGCTCGACGCCCATCGGTTCGGCGCCCGGTTCCGCCCCGTCGGACTGCGCCAGCAGCGACAGCGCGGGCCCGCCGGTCCGGGCGGCCTCCACCGCGAGCCGCTCCTGCTCGGCGGTCGGCGCGGCCTCCGCGGGCCCGGTGCCGACGCCGGCCAGCCGGGCGGCGACCCGGGCCGCCAGGCCGTCCACCAGCGAGGCCCGCCAGGCGCTCCACGCGGCCGGGCCGGTGGCCAGCGCGTCCGCCTCGGTGAGCGCGTGCAGCAGCTCCAGCTGGGTCGCGGTGCCGACCGCCTTGGTGATCGCCTCGACGGTGGCCGGGTCGTCCGGGTCCCGCCGGGTCGCGGTGTCGACCAGCGTCAGGTGGTGACGCACCAGCACCGCCAGGGTCTCGGTGTCCTCGGGGCCGAAGCCCATCCGGGCGGCGACGTCGCGGACGATCACCTCGCCGGCCTCGCTGTGGTCGCCGGGCCAGCCCTTGCCGATGTCGTGCAGCAGCGCGGCGACCAGCAGGAGGTCCGGCCGGGCCACCCGGCGGGTCATCGCCGCGGCCCGCACCGCCGTCTCCACCAGGTGGCGGTCCACCGTCCAACGGTGCACGGCGTTGCGCTGCGGACGGCAGCGCACCCGCTCCCAGTCCGGCAGCAGCCGGGTGACCAGGCCCTCCGCCTCCAGCGCCTCCCACACCGGGACGGCCGCCTCGCCCGCGCCCAGCAGGGTGACCAGCTGTTCGCGCGCCTCGTCCGGCCAGGGCACCGGCAGCGGGCGGCACTCGGCGGCCAGCCGGCGCACCGTCGCGTACGAGACGGCCAGCCCGTTCTGCGCGGCGGCGGCCGCGGCGCGCAGTGGCAGCACCGGGTCGGCGGCCGGGCGGGCGCCCTGGGCGAGCACCGCCTCGCCGTCCTGCTCGACCACGCCCTCGGCGAGCGGGCGGCGCTGGACCGCGCCCCGGGCCACCGCGCCCGCGCCGCGCCCGGCGCCGGTGAACGGGAAGGCCAGCCGGGGGCTCCGGCGGCCCCGGCCGGCCCGGGCGGCGAGCACCCGGTCCACCGCCCGCCAGGTGACGTCGCTCGCGTAGGCGATGGTGCGGGCGGCCTCGTAGACCTGGCGCAGCAGGGTGTCGGCGTCCAGCACGCCGAGCCGGTCGGCGACCTGGTCCTGGTCCTGGAGGCTGAGCCGCTCGGTGGCCCGGCCGGTGACCAGGTGCAGCGCGTCCCGGACGTCGGCGAGCCGCAGCGCGGCGGCGGCCAGGCCGTCCCGCGGGGCGTCGGCGAGCCAGGTGGCGGCGACGGCGTCGAGCGCGACGACGTCGCGCAGGCCGCCGCGGGCCTCCTTGAGGTCGGGCTCCAGCAGGAAGGACAGCTCGCCGTGCCGCTCGGCCCGCTCCCGGCCGAGTTCGCGCAGCTCCGGCAGGCGCGCGGGGGCGCCGGCGCGCCAGTCGGTGAGCACGGCGGAGCGCAGGGTCGCGGTGAGCGCCCGGTCCCCGGCGAGGTGGCGGACGTCCAGCAGGCCGAGCTGGGCCTTGAGGTCGGCGGCGGCGACGGCCCGGGCCTCGGCGACGGTGCGCACCGAGTGGTCGAGCGCGATGCCCGTGTCCCAGATCGGGTACCAGATCCGCTCGGGCAGGTCACGGGCGAGGCGGCCGTCGTGCAGCAGCAGGACGTCGAGGTCGCTGCGCGGGGACAGTTCGCCGCGCCCGTAGCCGCCGACCGCGACCAGCGCGACGCCGGGCGGGTCGCCGGCGGCCGCGAGCAGGCCCGCCAGCCAGTCGTCGGTGAGCCGGGCGAGCGCGGTGCGGCGGGGGCGTCCGGCCGGGCCGGGCTCGGCGAGCAGCGCGGCCCGGGCGGCGCCGTAGTCGGAAGGACTGGTGTCGGTGGTCATGCGTGGTCCCGTCCGTCGTGCGGTTGAGCGGGCGGCGCCGATCGACCTGCGGGCGGCCTGGCGCCGATACGCCGTCGGCGGGCCGGCGACCCCCCACCGGGGATCGCGGGCCCGCCTGTGGCGTGCGGGGGGGGCGGTGCCGGACGCCCTCAGAGGGCGTCCGGGCCGCGCTCGCCGGTGCGGACCCGGACGGCGGTGTCGACCGGGATGCTCCACACCTTGCCGTCGCCGATCTTGCCGGTCCGGGCGGCCTTCACCAGGACCTCGATCAGGGCGTCGGCGTCCTCGTCCTCGACCAGCACCTCGATCCTGACCTTGGGGACCAGGTCCACGGTGTACTCGGCGCCCCGGTAGACCTCGGTGTGGCCGCGCTGGCGGCCGTAGCCGCTGGCCTCGGTGACGGTCAGGCCGTGCACCCCGAAGGCCTGCAGGGCGGCCTTCACCTCGTCCAGGCGGTACGGCTTGATCACGGCGGTGATGAGCTTCATCGGGCGTCGACCTCGGTCTTCTCGGCGGGCGTGGTGGCGGTCTTCTCGGCGGGCTTCGCCCCGGCCTTGTCGCTGGCCTTGTCGCTGGCCTTCCCAGCGGGCCCGTCCGCGGCCTTCGCCACCGACGGAGCGGTCGCGGCGGCGCCGCCCAGGACCGGCAGGGCCCGGGCCAGACCCGCACCCACCGCGCTGAAATCGTAGGCGGACTCGGCGTGTTCGGCCTGGTCGATACCGGCCACCTCGACCTCCTCGGTGACCCGGAAGCCGACCGTCCGATCGATCGCCTTCGCCAGCAGCCAGGAGACGGCGAAGGAGTACGCCGCGACCACGGCCACGCCCATCGCCTGCTTGCCGAGCTGCGCCGGCCCGCCGCCGTAGAACAGGCCCTTGGCGGTCTGGCCGACCCCGCCGGTGGCGAACAGGCCGATCAGCAGCGAGCCGATCGCGCCACCCACCGCGTGCACGCCCACCACGTCGAGCGAGTCGTCGAAGCCGAGGCGGTACTTGAGGCTGACCGCGGCGGAGCAGACCGCGCCGGCGATCAGGCCGATCGCCACCGCGCCCAACGGGCTGACCGAGCCGCAGGCCGGGGTGATGGCGACCAGACCGGCCACCGCTCCGGAGGCGGCGCCCAGCGTGGTGAACGCGCCGTGCCTGAGCTTCTCGTAGACCAGCCAGCCGACCAGCGCCGCGCCGGTGGCGACCTGGGTGTTGACCATCGCCATCGCGGCGACGCCGTTGGCGGCCAGCGCCGAGCCCGCGTTGAAGCCGAACCAGCCGAACCACAGCAGCCCGGAGCCGAGCATCACCAGCGGCAGGCTGTGCGGGCGCATCGGGTCCTTCTTGAAGCCGACCCGCTTGCCCAGCACCAGGCAGAGCGCGAGGCCCGCGACGCCCGCGTTGATGTGCACGGCGGTGCCGCCGGCGAAGTCGATCACGCCGTTGCGGTCGCCCAGCCAGCCGCCGTTGCCGCCGTCGAAGAAGAACACCCAGTGCGCGACCGGGAAGTACACGACGCTCACCCAGAGCGCGATGAACAGGCCCCAGGCGGAGAACTTGGCCCGGTCCGCGACGGCACCGCTGATCAGCGCGGGGGTGATGATCGCGAACATCAGCTGGAAGGTGGCGAACGCGGTGACCGGGATGGTCCCGGTGAGGTCGTTCAGGCCGATGCCGCGCATCCCGAGGAAGTCCAGGTTGCCGATCAGGCCGGCGAAGGAGTCGGGCCCGAAGCTGAGCGAGTACCCGTAGAGGACCCAGAGCACGCTGACGATGCCGAGCGAGAGGAAGCTCATCGCCAGCATGTTCAGCGTGCTCTTGGCCCTGACCATGCCCCCGTAGAAGAAGGCCAGGCCCGGGGTCATCACCATGACCAGGGCCGCACTGATGAGCACGAAAGCGGTGTCGCCCGCGCTGAAGCCGTCCGGCATCGGCGTCTCCTCTGCGTGAAAGCCGATCCACACCCGGGTTACCTGTCCCGTGCCACCCGGGGTGTCGGCGATGAAGAGGAGAGTGCCGAAGGCTGGTTTCGGCCAGTGCGGCCGGTTGTTTCGCGGCCGTGACGCGTGCGACGCGCGGGTTACGGCCACGTGAACCACGGCCCTGCCGCAGGGCCGAACGGGTTACCGTGCCGCCGCACGGCACCGCCGGTGGCGCACGGACCGCCGACCGTGGCGGCGGCGGCCGTCACGGTCGGCGGGGTCCTCGGGGCGGGTCGGCGGACCGCCGGATCGGGGTCCTCAGACCACCGAGACGTACTCCGGAATGTCCTGAACCACGCGCTCCTTGAGCCGGCTGACCGCGTCCACGCCCTTGAACCGGGCGGCCGCGGCCTCCGTGGTCTTGCGGACCCGGGAGTTCAGCCGCTCCGAGCGCACCTTGGTGGCGATGTCCACCGCCTGCTCGGCCATCACCGCGGCCTGCTCGGCCTCCTTCTGCAGCAGATGGACGCTGGCCATGCCGATCAGGTTGAAGGCGTACGAGCGCACGTGGTCGCCGTCCTGGCGGAACAGGTCCACCGCGCGCTCCATCACCGGCGCGGACATCGAGGCGTACAGCTCGCCGTTGTCGGAGTGGTAGGCGAGGTCCCGGAAGGAGTGCGCGTTCTCGGCGTTCAGCTCGGCCGGCGAGAAGAACTTCAGCCAGTCCGGCTCCTCGTCCCCCTCGCGGATGTCGGTGAAGGTGTCCTCGGACAGCCGCACGGCCCGGGCGCAGCGGTTCACCTCGCCGATGGTGGCGTAGGCGCGCGCCTCCATCGCGTACAGCAGGGACTGCTGGCGCGCGGTGGCGGTGTCGCGGCTGCCGTACTGCGCGAGGTGGATCAGCTCCAGGGCGTCCTCGCCCCGGTTGAGGTGGATCATCTGGCGGCTCATGTCGGTGAGGATCAGTGCGCCGAACGGGCGGTCGCCCGCCTCCTTGGCCGCGTGCAGGGCCAGCACGTAGTACTTCTGCGCGCTCGGGTGCATCCCGACGTCGTACGACATCCATCCGGCCAGGTGGGCGAGTTCGGCGGTGAGCCGGAACAGCCGCCGGGTGGTGTGCTCGTTGTACGTCTCCTGGAGCAGGTCGGTGACCTCGTGGAGCTGGCCGACGACGGCCTTGCGGCGCAGCCCGCCGCCGTTCTGCGCGTCCCACTGGCGGAACATGACCGTGGTCTGCTCCAGCAGTTCGAGCTCGGGTTCGGACAGCCGGCCGGTGAACGGGTCGCCGCCGTTGGCCGCGGCGAGGATCGGGGTGGGCGTGCCGCCCGGGCCGGGGGTGAGCCAGCGCTGCATCGGCTCGATCAGCGCGGCGCCGGCGGTCAGCGCGAGCGAGGTGCCGAGGAAGCCCCGACGGTTGAGCATCAGGTCACTGCGGGAGTAGTCGCTGATCAGCTGGACGGTCTGCGGCGCGCTCCACGGCAGGTCGACGCCGCCACCCACGGTGGAGACCGGGATCGCGGCGCGCAGGCCGAGGTCCTCGATCGAGACCACCGAGCCGAAGCGCTCGGAGAAGAGCTCCGACATGATCTTGGGAATCGGTTCACGGGGCTGCTCGCCGTCGAGCCAGCGACGCACCCGCGAGGTGTCGGTGGACACGTGGTGGGCGCCGATCTGGCGGGCCCGGCGGTTGACCTGACGGGCCAGCTCGCCCTTGGACCAGCCGCTGCGGACGAACCACGTGGTCAGCTTCTCGTTGGGTTGCTTCTCTGCCATGGGAACGTCCCCATCCCGCCCGGCCCCTGCGGGGCCCCGATCGTGACGCCCGACGGTTGCGGGCCCTTGCCAGACGTGCCGTGCCTGAGGTGTTGCCGTACCGTACTGTCGCACTGGTGTGCCATCGTTACGGACGGCGCGTCAGATTCCCAACTCCCGTGCCCCGAGGGGCTGGAGTCGACTCCATGACGACGTCCGTGTGCTGAACGTAATGCCCCGCGCGGCACCCGCGGGAGCGGCCCTGGCGAAACGCCACCCTTCGCCACCCCCAGGAGTGAACCGAAGCAACGGCCCGCGCGCTTCACTAGGTAGTCCGACGGTCCGGCATATGCGGGCCGCCAAGTCCTCCGGCGAAACCCGGCGAGTCCCGGCAACCCGCCGCAGCCACAAGCGAGTTTGCCGCCCACCTGATCGGCGGCCACCTCGCGTACCCGACGATCCGGCATCGGTGCCGCCCGTCACAAGGCGGCGCCCGAGGCGCACCACCGCAACAGGCGCACACCGAGCGCCGCACGCCGCCACCGCACGACGCACCACGCACCACGCAACGGACCGGCAACACACAGTCACCGTCCCGTAACCATCGGCAACGAGAACCTGTTGGGGGAGGCATGGACAACCTGTTCGGCGAACTTCGACTGGGGCACCTGCGGTTGACACCGCTGGGCGCGCGCCGCCGCACCAAGGTCACCGCGTCCCAGGCCGCCGCGGAGTACACCGGCCGCTGGGGCTGGACGGTCGCCACCGGCGGCCCGGCCGCCTCCGCCACCGCCACCGCCCCGACCCGCTGTCCCTGCGGCACCGCCCGCTGCGCCGCGCCCGGTCTGCACCCCGTACCGGGCGGCGAGCGCCGGGCCCGGGCCGCGGACGCCGAGGGCTCGGTCCTGTTCCCGACCGGTCGTGCCTTCGACGTCCTGGACGTCCCTGAGCAGGCCGGCCTGCAGGCGCTGGTCCGGCTGGAGCGGATGGGCACCCAGGTCGGCCCGGTGCTCGCCGCACCCACCGGCCGGCTGCAGTTCCTGGTCGCCGCCGGCGCCGCCCGCCGCCTGCCCGACCTGCTCTACCGGATGGGCTGGGACGACGCCGCGCTCGACCTCGCCTGCCACGGCGAGGGCAGCTACGTGGCCGCCCCGCCCACCGTGCTCGGCGCGCTCGGCCCGGTCCGCTGGCTGCGCCGCCCCACCCGCGACAACGCCGGCTGCCCGCCCGAGGCCCGGCTGCTGCTCGGCACCCTCGCCTACGCCTGCCACCGCGGCCGCGAGCGCACCGCCGAACCCGCCTGGCTCGCGTCGTAACCCGCCCGCCGCCGTAACCCGCCCGCCGCCACGGCCCCGGACACCCGAAGGGGCCCGGGTGCGGAAGCGGGACCCGGGTAGGGCAACAGGGCCCGGGTACGCGAAAGGGCCCGCCCCTCGCGGAGCGGACCCTACGGACGGGAGGGGCCTCAGTCCCCGATCAGCGCGTCCACGAACGCGCCCGGCTCGAACGGCGCCAGGTCGTCCGCGCCCTCGCCCAGACCGATCAGCTTGACCGGCACGCCCAGCTCGCGCTGGACCGCGACCACGATGCCGCCCTTGGCGGTGCCGTCCAGCTTGGTCAGCACGATGCCGGTGATGTCGACCACCTCGGCGAACACCCGGGCCTGGATCAGGCCGTTCTGGCCGGTGGTGGCGTCCAGCACCAGCAGCACCTCGTCCACCGGGCCGTGCTTCTCGACGACCCGCTTGACCTTGCCCAGCTCGTCCATCAGGCCGGTCTTGGTGTGCAGCCGGCCGGCGGTGTCCACCAGCACGGTGTCGACGCCCTCGGCGATGCCCTCCTTGACCGCGTCGAAGGCGATCGACGCCGGGTCGCCGCCCTCCGGGCCGCGCACGGTGCGCGCACCGACCCGCTCGCCCCAGGTCTGCAGCTGGTCGGCGGCGGCGGCACGGAAGGTGTCGGCCGCGCCGAGCACCACCGTCCGGCCGTCGGCGACCAGGACGCGGGCGAGCTTGCCGGTCGTGGTGGTCTTGCCGACGCCGTTGACGCCGACCACCAGGACCACGGCCGGGCCCTCCGCGTGCTTGGTGGAGCGGACGGTGCGGTCGGCGTCCTTGCCGACCAGCTCGACCAGCTCCTCGCGCAGCAGCGCGCGCAGCTCGTCGGGCGTCCGGGTGCCGAGCACCTTCACCCGGGTGCGCAGCCGCTCGACCAGCTCCTGGGTGGGGGCCACGCCGACGTCGGCGATCAGCAGGGTCTCCTCGATCTCCTCCCAGGTGTCCTCGTCCAGGTGCTCGCGGGAGAGCAGCGAGAGCAGGCCCTTGCCGATCGAGTTCTGCGAGCGGGAGAGCCGGGAGCGCAGCCGGACCAGCCGGCCCGCGGTGGGCTCGGGGACCTCGACGGCGGGGGCCGCCTCGGCCTCGGAGACCTCGACCTCGGCCGGGGCCTCGACTTCGGCCTCAGGGAGCTGCACCTCCTCGACGGTGCGGCGGGGCTCCTCGGTCGGCGGCGCGGCCTCCTCGCCGACCTGGGGCTCCTGCGGGGTGGTCGGCGGCGCCGTGATGACCGGCGCCTGCGACTTCGGGGGCAGTTGCTGGCGTCGTCTGCCGGAAACGACGAGGCCGGCGATCGCGCCGACGGCGACCACGGCGATGACTACGGCAAGGATCACGTATTCCATAACGGCTCCAGTATCCGTGACCGGAGCCCGGATGGACCGCAGCCGCCCTACACGGATGCGCTGCGGGCGGCCCCGGACCGCTCCCGACGCCCTCCCCCGGCCTGCCGACCGGGAGGTACCGACTCGCGCAGCCGCTGGCTGATCACCTGCGAGATGCCGTCCCCCTTCATGGTCACGCCGTAGAGGGCGTCCGCGGACTCCATGGTCAGCTTCTGGTGGGTGATCACGATCAGCTGGGAGCTCTCCCGCAGCTCCTCCATGATCCCGACCAGTCGGCGCAGGTTGGTCTCGTCGAGCGCCGCCTCCACCTCGTCCATCACGTAGAACGGGCTGGGTCTGGCCTTGAAGATCGACACCAGCAGCGCCACCGCGGTCAGCGAGCGCTCGCCACCGGACAGCAGCGACAGCCGCTTGACCTTCTTGCCCGGCGGACGGGCCTCCACCTCGACGCCGGTGGTGAGCATGTTGGCCGGGTCGGTCAGCACCAGCCGCCCCTCCCCGCCCGGGAACAGCCGGGCGAAGACGCCCTCGAACTGGGCGGCGGTGTCGTGGTACGCCGCGGTGAACAGCTGCTCGACCCGCTCGTCCACCTCCCGGACGATGTCCAGCAGGTCGCGCCGGCTGCGCTTGAGGTCGTCCAGCTGCTCGCCGAGGAACCGGTGGCGCTCCTCCAGCGCCGCGAACTCCTCCAGCGCCAGCGGGTTGACCTTGCCCAGCTGCTGGTACGCCCGCTCCGCCGCCCTGAGGCGCTTCTCCTGCTCGGCCCGGTCGTACGGGCGCGGCTCGCCGGACTGCCGCCCCTCCGCTGCGGCGCCGTCGGCGGCCGGCTCCTCGGGGGACGGCGGGACGAGCTGGTCCGGCCCGTACGAGGCGAGCAGTTCACCGCCGTCGATGCCGAACTCCTCCAGCGCGCGGGCCTCCAACTGCTCGATCCGCAGCCGCTTCTCGGCCCGCAGCACCTCGTCCCGGTGGCCGGCGTCGACCAGCTTGTCCAGTTCCTCCTTGAGGCCGCGGCCCTGCTCGCGGTGCGCCCGCAGTTCGGTCTCGCGCTCGGCGCGCGCCTGCTCGACCGCCGCCCGCCCGGCGTCCGCGCGGGCCAGCGACACCTCCAGGCAGGCCAGCAGCTGCCGGGCGCCCGCCGCGACGGCGTTCGCGACCCGGGCGTCGTGCGCGGCGCGGCGACGGCGCTCGGCGGCCCGGGCGCGCGCCTCGCGCTCGGCGCGGGCGGCCCGGTCCAGCTGGTCCGCCCGGCCGGCGAGCGCGCGGACCCGCTCCTCGTGGGTGCGCACCGCGAGCCTGGCCTCCAGCTCGGCCTGCCGGGAGCCGGTGGCGGCCTCGGCCAGCCGCTGCTGCTCTGCGGTGTCCGGCTCGTCCTCCCCGGCATCCGCCGACTCCTCGACCGCGGCCAGCCGCTCGGCCAACTCCTCGGCGGCGGTGCGCAGTTCGTCCAGGCCCTGGTCGGCCCGCGCGGTGGCGGCGGACAGCCGTTCGGCCTCGCCGGCGGCGGCCCTGGCCTGCCCGCCGAGGCGGCCGAGCGCGCCTGCCACCTGGGCCCGTTCCCGCTCCGCCTGCCGCCGCCGGTCGGCGAGTTGATCCACCGCGTCGGCCGACTCCCGCCGCCGCTCGGCGAGTTCGGCCAGGCACTCGGCCGACTCGGCGCAGCGGGCGGTGAGTTCACCGATCGCCCGGGCGGTCTCGTCGACCGCCGCCTGGGTCTCCAGCAGGCTCGGTGCGCCGTCGGAGCCGCCGTGCGCGAAGCCGGCGCCGAGCCGGTCCCCGTCGGCGGTGACGGCGGTCAGCCCGGGGCGGTCCGCGATCAGCCGCAGTGCCTCGTCGAGGGTGCCGACGACCGCCACCCGAGCCAGCAGGCTCCGTGCGGCATCGGCCAACCCCGGCGGCCCGTCGAGGAGTTCGGCGGCCCAGCGGGCACCGGCGGGCAGCTCCCCCGCGTCGGCGGCCGGTTCACCCGCACCCGCGATCAGCAGCGCGGCCCGGCCGGCGTCCTGGGCGCGCAGCAGCCGCAGCGCCTCGGCGGCGGTGCCGGGCGAGTCGACGGCCACCGCGTCGGCCGCCGCACCGAGCGCCGCCGCCACCGGCGCCTCGTACCCGGGGACGATCCGCAGCAGGGCGGCCGCCGGACCGAGCAGCCCGCTCAGCCGCTCCCCCGCGGCGAGCAGGGCTCCGGTGCCGTCCTTGCGGCGCAGCCCGAGGGACAGCGCCTCGTGCCGCGCGGTGAGCCCGGCCCGCTCGCGCTCGGCGGCGCCGGCCACCTCCCGGGCGGCGGCGAGGTCGCGTTCGACGGCGGCGAGCCGCTCCCGGGCCTCCTGGTGCGCGGCCTCGGCCTGCCCGTCGTCCCCGGCCAGGCCGTCGACCTGCCGCTGGAGTTCGTCGTACTCGTCCTGCGCGGCCCCGGCCCGGAGCAGCGCGTCGTCCCTGGCCTCGGCGAGCCGGCCGGTCTCGGCCTCAGCGGAGGCCGCCCTGGAGCGGGCGGCGGCCGCCTGCCCCTGCAACCGGGCCAGGCCCTCCCGGCGGTCCGCGATGGCCCGGGCGGCGTCCCGGAGGCGGCGTTCCTCGGCGGCCAGCTCACGCTCCAGCCCGCCCTTGCGTTCGACCGCCTCGGCCAGCGCGTACTGGGCCTCCTCCAGCGCCTCGGTGAGCGCGGCCTCCTCCTCCCGGACCCGCGCGGCCTCCTCCTCCAGTTCCTCGGGGTCACGGCCGCGCCGCTCCTCGGCCTGTCCCCCGGCGGCGGCGTGTCGGGCACGGGCCTCGGCCAGCCCGATGGTGCCGCGGCTGCGCTCGGCGAGTGCGGAGAGCCGGTACCAGGTCTGCCGGGCGGCCTCCAGGCTGGGGCCGAGCTGCTGGACCTGCGCCTCCAGCACCGCCTCGCGCTGCACCGCGTGGGCCAGCTCCTGTTCGACGGTGGTCCGGCGCAGCCGCAGTGCCAGTTCGTCGGCGATCTCGGCCTCGACGGCCTGGCGGAGGGCGAGCAGGTCGTCGGCGAGCAGCCGCAGCCGGGCGTCGCGCAGCGCGGCCTGGATGCCGGCGGCGCGGCGGGCGATCCTGGCCTGCCGGCCGAGCGGTCCGAGTTGGCGGCGCAGTTCGGCCACCAGGTCCTGGACGCGGTTGAGGTTGGCCTGCATCGCGTCCAGTTTCCGCAGCGCCTTCTCCTTGCGCTTGCGGTGCTTGAGGACGCCGGCCGCCTCCTCGATGAAGGCGCGGCGGCCCATCGGGTCGGCGTGCAGGACGGAGTCCAGCTGGCCCTGGCCGACGATGACGTGCATCTCGCGGCCGATGCCGGAGTCGGAGAGGAGTTCCTGGATGTCCAGCAGGCGGCAGGTCTCGCCGTTGAGCGCGTACTCGCTGCCGCCGTTGCGGAACATGGTCCGGGTGATGGTCACCTCGGCGTAGTCGATCGGCAAGGCGCCGTCGGCGTTGTCGATGGTGAGGCTGACCTCCGCGCGGCCGAGCGGGGGGCGCCCGCTGGTCCCGGCGAAGATGACGTCCTCCATCTTTCCGCCGCGCAGCGACTTGGCGCCCTGCTCCCCCATCACCCAGGACAGCGCGTCGACGACGTTCGACTTGCCGGAGCCGTTCGGGCCGACCACGCAGGTGATGCCGGGCTCGAAACGCAGGGTGGTGCTGGAGGCGAAGGACTTGAACCCGCGCAGCGTCAGACTCTTCAGGTGCACGCTGCCGGTCTCCTCATCGCTCGCCAGGGGCCCAGGGCTCAACGGCGACTGTATCCCCGGCGGGCCGCGCGTCCCGGACACGACCCGGACACGACGAAGGGACGCCACAACCGGGCGTCCCTTGCAAAGCTGCGTCCCTTTCGGGGCGGCTCAGTGCACAGCGGCGTCGATCTGCGAGGACCGGGCGGGACTCAGGTGAGAGCCGGCTCCCGCTGATCCAGATCGATGCTGTTGAGCAGCGAGTGCTCGTCAGCGACAGCGGTGAGCGCGTCGTTCTCAGCCTGCATCCGAAGGAGCTCGGATTCAAGATCCTGGACGCGCTGCTGAAGCCGTCGCATCTCGGAGAGCATTCGCGGGTCGGGGCCGCCGACGTACCCGAGAAGCGCCTTTGCCATGATGAATGGTCCTCCACGCTGAGTGACCGAACCGGAACGGTACAGGTCTAGGGGGAAGGGGCACGCACGCGCGGCGCGTCACCGGCAGTGCTGGCTGGGCACTGACGGCACAACCACCGTGAGCTGGGCTCACGAGGGCATGCACCTACCGGGAAAACGCGGTCGTGTGCGCGGGTTTCCAGCGTCTCACCAAAGACGGTACGGGTCAACACGATCACCGCACGCTACCGCGCCCCTGTCACCTGCCTGGCGGTGTCGTCACGCCTGGGGGTCTCGGGCCGGGTCCGGCCACGTGCTCGTGGATCATCGTTCGATGCGGAGTCAACCACGAGTCTGCCCGGATGGCAACCGCATGACACCGGCAGTTGCGGAGCAGTTCCGGCCCGCGCCGGGTACGGGCCGGGCTCAGCGGATCTCGAAGCCCTCGTAGCCGGGGCCGACGGCCGTCCAGATCTCGGTGACGCCACTGACGCCGCCTGGCGTGTCCGGGCCGCGCAGCAGCTCCAGCAGCTGTTCGCAGTCGGCGGCCAGGCCCTCGGCGACCACCTGCACCCGGCCGTCGCCGAGATTGCTCGCGTAGCCGGTCAGGCCGATCTCCAGCGCCCGCGCCCTGGTCCACCAGCGGAACCCGACCTGCTGGACCTTCCCCCGGACCCAGGCGGTCACCCGGACCGGTTCCTCACTGTGGGCGTCGCGACCGTGCATGCCCCGACCCTAGCCGCCGCACCGCCCGGTCACAGCTCCACGGGGCCGTCGACCGTCCAGCCCGGGGTGTGGACCCGCGCGCGCAGTTCGCCCCGGCGGGCCTCCCGGCCGCAGCAGCGGCAGACCCAGGTCGGGTCGAAGGGGTGCGGCTCGTGCCCCTCGGGCGCGTGGTCGAAGGTCACCGGCGACTCCGGCAGCACCCAGCGGTCGCCCCAGGTGCGCAGCGCGTGGGCGAGCGGCGCGAGGTCCCGCCCGGCCTCGGTGAGGTGGTACTCGTAGCGGGGCGGCCGCTCGCTGTACGGGCGCCGCTCGACCACCCCCGCCTCCTCCAGCGCCCGCAGCCGCGCGGTCAGCCGGTCCCGGGGCGCGCCGGTGTTGCGGGCGATCCGGTCGAAGCGGTGGTTGCCGTAGAACAGCTCGCGGACGGCCAGCAGCGCCCACTTCTCGCCGACCACCTGCAACGCGGCCGCCATCGAGCACGGTCGGCCGGGGACGGTGCCCGGAGCGCGGACGGACTCGGTGTCGGGGGTCACAGCGCCAGCCTGCCACACCGGGTTGCCTTCTCAAACCCGATGCGCCCGCGCACAACGACCGGCCCGCGAACGCGACGCGGCCCCGCCGGACGAACCGGCGGGGCCGCGGAGGTGGGCGATCGGGTCAGCGGGTCACCAGTCGCCGCCGCCGCCGAAGTCCCCGCCACCGCCGAAGTCGCCGCCACCGAAGCCGCCACCGTCGCTGAAGCCGCCGCTGAAGTCGGAGGAGTTGAAGTCGGCGCCGGTGAAGTCGCCGCCCTCGTACTGGTCCTGGTAGCCGTGGTCCATCATCGGCGCCGCGGCGTAGGCCGGGCTGCTGATCATCGAGCCGAGCATGGTGCCGACCAGCAGGCCCGGCAGCAGGCCGCCGCCGCCGAACCCGCCGAAGTAGCCGCCCGCCCAGGGGGCGTAGGCCGGTCCGGCGTTCCAGTACGGCTGCGGGCCGTGCTCGGTCTCGACGGTGCGGATGGCCGGGTCGAGGCCGGTGGCCAGCCGGTCCGCGTCGGACTGGCAGACCGGGACGGTACGGGCGGCGCCGCCGGCCGGGGCCCAGTCGGCGTCCTTGACGGACGGGCCGTGGCGCGGGTCGAAGAAGCACGGGGGACGGCGCTCGGGCACCGGGCGCTTCTCCCGCCGGGCCGCCAGGGTGGCCAGCGCGAACCGGCCGTCCTCCAGCGCCTCGGTGACCGGCTTGACGTCGTCCGGCCGCTTGGCCTCGTCCATCAGCCGCTTGGCCTTCTCGTAGGAGTCCAGGGCGTGGGTGTAGTCGGTGCGCTGGGTGTCGTCGGCGTCGGCCGCCGCCGGGTTGAAGTCGAGCCGGTCCAGCTCCTCGCCGAAGGCGGTGATGTCCTCGTCGACCACGCGGCGCAGCTGCTCCAGCTCAGCCCGGGCCTGCTCCTCCTTGCGCTTCTTGGCGCGGCGGAAGAGGAGGAAGACGCCGGCACCGGCCAGCGCGAGCAGCACGACCGGGATGACCACCCAGGCGATCGAGGTGGTGTGGTTCACCCCGGTGCCCTTGGTCTGCGGGGCGGCGCTGTCGACGAAGTCGTTCACGGTGGCGGCGATGTCGCCGTTGTGGGAGCGGAAGGCGGCGCCGGCGATGCGCTCGGCGCTGCCCTGCGACATCGCGCCGCGGTCGGCCTTGGCCGCGAACTGGTCCCCGCGCCAGATCGCGTAGGCACCGTCGATGCCGACCTTGGTGCGCAGGTCGTTGAAGACGGTCTGGGCGCCGTAGGCGGAGTCGGCCGGGACGATCGCGACGAAGATCGGCTTGTCGGCCTTGTTGATCTTCTCGGTCAGGGCGTCGGCCTGGCTCTGGCTGAATCGACTCGTCATCGCCGGGTCGACGTAGACCCGGCCCTGCTTCAGGGTGGAGGCCGCGTCGTCCAGCCCGCCGGCGGCCGAGGCCGCCGGCGCCAGCAGGAGCAGCAGCCCGAGCAGCGTCGCCACCAGGGCAAACGGCCCGGCGCCCCGGGAACGTCGTGCAAGGGTTCTCATGCCCACGACGCTACCGCGACTGGCGTCGGAGCACGGCATACCCTTCGCATACTGGTAATGACAGGATTCCCCGCCGTCCGCCGGGGCTTCGCCCCTCCTCCGGGATGATGTTTCCCCCAGTCGTCCCCGATGCGGGCGGTGTGCGGGAACTGCGGCAGGCGCCCGGTCGTACGTCCCGGCGGGCCCAGGGCGTTCCGGGCGGCGTTCCGGGCGGCGTCCCGACCGTATCGCGCGGGCGGGCATAGTGGTCCCGGACCACTGGTCCCATTGCCTTTTCTTGACCAAGCCCGTTCCTGACCTACCTCCCGATCGGAGCACCCGGTGATCATCGGCCTCGTCACCGCCGTAGCGGCATCCGCCTGCTACGGCACCGGCTCAGTCCTCCAGGCCGTCGGATCCCGCCGCTCCGCACGTGAGGAGGCCGCCAAGGGCGCCACCACCGGCACCACCGAGCACGGCGGGCCGAGCCTGTCCTCGACCGCGAAGGCCGCCGTCACCTGGGAGTTCATCCTCGGTACGGTGCTCGACCTGATCGGTTTCGGGCTGGGCGCGCTGGCCGCGCGACTGCTGCCGCTGTTCCTCTCCCAGACCATCATCAGCGCCAACCTGGTGATCACCGCGGTGCTGAGCATCAAGCTGCTCGGCATCCGGCTCAAGCAGTTGGAGTGGGCCTCGATCGGCGTGCTCTGCTCGGCGCTGGTGCTGCTGGCCGTCTCGGCCGGGCCCGAGGGCGGCCACCACGCCGAGATGGCCTTCCACTGGTGGCTGCTGGTGGTCACCACCGTGCTGCTGGTCGGCGGCAGCCTGCTGGTGCGGCGGATGGGTTCCAAGGGCGCGATCGTCGCCGGTCTGCTCTCCGGTCTCGGCTTCGGCGCGCTGGGCGTCGGCGTGCGCATCCTGAACGGCATCGACCCGTTCGACCTCGCCAAGCTGCTCTCCGACCCGGCCCTGTACGCGATCCTGGTCGGCGGCCTCGGCGGCATGTACGTGCACACGGTGGCGCTGCAGATCGGCTCGGTGAACGGCGCGACGGCCGCGCTGGTGGTCGGCGAGACGGTGCTGCCCGGCGCGATCGGCGTGCTCTGGCTCGGCGACTCCTCCAAGTCCGGCCTGGGCTGGCTCGGCGTGGTCGGCTTCCTGCTCGCGGTGGTGTCCGCGGTCGGGGTCGCCTACTTCGGCCAGGACACCCACGGCGCCCCCGGCGAGGCGGCCGCCGACCAACCGGAACTCGCCAAGCACTGAGCCGCCTCAGTCCCCGCTGCGGGCCCGTGGCACGCGCTGGCAGCGGGGGCAGAAGTAGCTGGAACGGTTCATCCAGGCGGCCCGCCGGATCGGGGTCCCGCAGCGGCGGCAGGGCTCGTGCTCGCGGCCGTACGCGTCGAGGTCCCGGGAGAAGTACCCGCTCTCGCCGTTCACGTTGACGTACAGGCTGTCGAAGCTGGTGCCGCCGACGGCGAGCGCGGCCGTCATCACCTCGCGGGCGTTGGCCAGCAGTTCGGCGCTCTGCGGGCGGGTGAGCGTCGCGGTCGGGCGGTCGTAGTGCAGCCGGGAGCGCCAGAGCGCCTCGTCGGCGTAGATGTTGCCGACCCCGCTGATCAGCGTCTGGTCGAGCAGCGCCCGCTTCACGGTGGTGCGCTTGGCCCGCAGCGCGACCGTGAAGGCGGCGTCGTCGAAGCGCGGGTCGAGCGGGTCGCGGGCGATGTGCGCGATGGAGAGCGGGGTACCCTCCGGGTCGCCGTCCTCGGCCTCCTCGACCGCGAGGCCGCCGAAGGTCCGCTGGTCGACGAAGCGCAGCTCGCGCCCGCCGTCGGTGAACCGCAGCCGTACCCGCAGGTGCGTCTCGTCGGGAACCGACGGGTCCTGGACGAGGAGTTGGCCGCTCATCCCGAGGTGGCCGATCAGCGAGAAGCCTGTGCCGGTCCCCGCCAGCGGCACCCACAGGTACTTGCCGCGCCGCTGCGCGGTGCCCAGGGTGGTGCCGGTCAGCCGGGCGGTGAAGTCGGCCGCGCCGGCGGGCTGGCGGCGCACCGCACGCGGGTGCAGCACCTGGACGTCGGCGACGGTCCGCCCGGCGACCCAGTCCGCCAGACCACGGCGGACGACCTCGACCTCGGGAAGTTCGGGCACGGGAACAGGCCTCCTGCGAAAGTGATCGGCAGGAGGAAGACTACTGCGCCCCGGCGGGCAGCCGGTCGGCGTACTTCTCCTTGATCGCCCGCCAAGCGCTCTCGGCGGCCTTCTGCTCGGCCTCCTTCTTCGAGCGGCCGACGCCGCTGCCGAAGTCCTCGCCGGCCACCCGGGCCGCCGCGGTGAAGGTCTTCTCGTGGTCCGGACCGGACTCCATGACCACGTACTCGGGCACCCCGATGCCCACCGAGGCGGTGAGCTCCTGCAGGCTGGTCTTCCAGTCCAGGCCGGCGCCCAGCTGAGAGGACTCCTCGATCAGCGGGTCGAACAGCCGGTGGACGAACTCGGTGGCCGCGTCCAGACCCTGGTCCAGGTAGACGGCCCCGATCACGGCCTCGACGGTGTCGGCGAGGATCGACGACTTGTCGCGGCCGCCGGTGCCCTCCTCGCCCTTGCCGAGCCGGATGAACTCGCCGAGGTCCAGGCCCCGGCCGACGTCCGCGAGCGCGCGGGAGTTGACCACTGCGGCGCGCAGCTTGGCGAGCGTGCCCTCCGGGACGTCCGGGTGGACGCGGTAGAGGGTGTCGGTCACCACCAGGCCCAGCACCGAGTCGCCGAGGAACTCCAGGCGCTCGTTGGTGGGCAGACCCCCGTTCTCGTACGCGTACGAGCGGTGGGTCAGGGCACGCACCAGAAGGGCGCGCTCGAGCGTGTACCCGAGGCGCCCTTCCAGGACGTCGTATTCGGTCGAAGCCGGCCCACCGGCCCTGCCACCGCCCGAAGAGGAACCCTTCGGGGCGGCGGACGCCTTGCGGGTGGAGCTACCGTCCGACATCGATCCGTGCACCCCGCCGATCAGACCGAGAGGACCTGGCGACGGTTGTACGTGCCGCAGCTCGGGCACGCGATGTGGCCCAGCTTCGGCTCGTGGCAGCGGTCGCACGCCACGAGGGCCGGAACGACGGCCTTCCAGTTGGAACGGCGGTGGCGCGTGTTGCTGCGCGACATCTTCCGCTTCGGAACAGCCACGGCTACTTCTCCTGGTTCTCGGCGAGACCCTCACGGGTGTCGCTGTTCTTGATCCCGTCACCCTCGTCGCCGGGGGCGGCGGAGAGTCCCTGCAGAGCCGCCCACCTGGGGTCGGCGGCGTCGTGGTGGTGCGTCGGGTCGTCGCTCAGGCGCGCTCCGCACTCGGAGCACAGGCCCAGGCAGTCTTCCTGGCACACCGGCTGCAGCGGCAGTGCGAGCACCACCGCGTCACGCAGCACCGGCTGGAGGTCGAAGAAGTCGCCCTCCAGGCGGTAAGTCTCTTCTTCCGAGTCCTCGTCGAGGTCCTCGGTCCCGGTGGTCCGGGCGCGGTGACGCTCGTCGGACTCCGGGTAGTAGTACAGCTCCTGGAAGTCGACGTCGATGTCGTCCTCGACGGGCTCCAGGCACCGGACGCACTCGCCCTCGATCCGGGCCTCGGCGGTGCCGGTCACCAGCACGCCCTCGACCACGGACTCCAGGCGGAGCTCCAGATGGAGTTCGCTCTTCTCCGGCACACCGATCACGTCGATGATCCCCAGGCCCTCGGGGGCCTCCAGAGTGCGGGACACCTTGCGCAGCGAGCCCGGGCGACGTCCCAGCTCGTGCGTGTCGAACACGAGGGGGTCGCGGTGGTCGAGGCGGTTCAAGGTGTCCTGACTTCCATGGGAAACATCGATGTGCGGCGCCTTCACGCCGGTGGCGCGCGGGCAAGCCGACAGTCCGACACGAAAAGGCCGGAGTGGTCAGCCTACCGGAGTCTCCCCCCAGGCCCAACTTCGGCCCCGTCAGGGACGCCCGACGGGGCCGCGCGGGCCCGGCTCAGCGGCCGCCCAGCTCCCGGAGCTTGGTCATGTCGATCATGCTGGTGTCGAAGAAGCTGGTCTCGTCCAGGCCCTGCTGCTGCGCCACGGCCGGCGGGGCCGCGGGCTGCTGCGGGTAGGTGTAGGCGTCGTACTGCTGCGCGCCGTAGCCCGGTTGTTGCTGCTGTTGCTGCTGCTGCTGGTAGTCGTAGCCCCCGTGCTGCTGCTGGCCCGCGTAGTCCGGCTGCTGCGGGTAGCCGTCCGCGGCACCCTGCTGCTGGTACCCCCACTGGGCCCCGTACGGGTCGCCCTGGCCGGCCGGGTCGTAGCCGCCGCCGTACACCTCGGCGTACTGCCCGCCCTGCTGCTGGGCCGCCGCGTACTGGTCGGTGCCGGGGGCCTGCCAGCCCGCCGCGGCCGGGGTCTGCTCCGGCCAGGTCTGCTGCTGCGGGACGTCCTCGCGGTACCAGGCGATGTCGTCGCCGTCGGCGTCGTGGGCGAAGCCCGCGGCCACCGCCTCGGCCCGCTCCTTGGCCTGCTGCGCCTCGTCGGCGGCGGCCAGGTAGGCGCCCAGCTCGTCGATCGACCGCTTGCCGAGCAGCTTGTCCCGGCCCTTGCCGACCGCTTCCAGGGTTGCGCCGAGGACGTTCTCCAGCGTGGCGAGCTTCACATCGACGTACTCGTCGACCTCGGGGCTGGGGCTGATCCGCTGCGGCTGGAACTCCTCGCCGTCCGGCTCGCCCTCGTGCTCGGTCTCGAAGACGCTGGAGTCGCCGCGCAGCTTGGTCCGGCCGCGGCCGACCGAGCCCAGCGTCTTGGTCAGCACGACCTCGAAGTTGGCGAGCTTGCTGTCCACGTAGTCGTCGGCCTCGGCGCGCTTGGTCTCGACCTCGGCGCGGGCCTCGGCGAGGATCCGGTCGGCCTCGGCCTGGGCCCGGCGGACCACCTCGGTGTCGGAGATCAGCGAGCCCCGCTCGGCGTGCGCGCCCTGGATGATCCGGTCCGCCTCGGCCTGGGCGCCGGCCACCACCTGCTCGTGGTCGGCCATCACCGACTGCGCCTGGGCGAGTTCGGCGGGCAGCGCCGCCTTGAGGTCGTTGAGCAGGCCGATGAGCTCGGCCCGGTTCACCACGCAGGAGGCCGACATCGGCATCGAACGGGCGTTCTCGACCGCCGCGACGATCTCGTCGACCTTGTTCTGCACGTCCACGGGGCTTCGTCTTTCCGTGTGCCGCCGACGGTCCGGCGGAGGCAGGCCCGACGCGGCGAACCTCACCGCAGGGCAGGAATACAGACTGTACGGCCACCGCGCGGCGAGGTCACAACGCCCGAGCCCGACCGGCTGACCGGACACCGGACAAGCCATGACGAACCGGCAGAAACGGACGGCTGCCCGGCGCCGGCCGGCGCCCCTCGCGCTCCGGTTACTGCTGGGCCCTGCGCTCCGCGATCCGCTCGACCAGCCGCCGGTGCACCGTCTCCGGCAGCAGGTGGGAGACGTCCCCGCCGTACGAGGCGACCTCCTTGACCAGCGTCGAGGAGAGGAAGCTGTAGGTCGGGGAGGTCGGCACGAACAGCGTCTCCACGCCGGTCAGGCCGTGGTTCATCTGGGCCATCTGCAGCTCGTAGTCGAAGTCGCTGACCGCGCGCAGGCCCTTGATGATCGCGGGGATCCCGCGCTCCCGGCAGAAGTCCACCAGCAGGCCGTGGTACGACTCGACCACCACGTTCCCGAAGTCCGCGGTGACCTCCTCGATCAGGCCGATCCGCTCCTCGACGGTGAACATGCCCTGCTTGTTCCGGTTGATCAGGATCGCGACATGGACCACGTCGTACAGCTTCGAGGCCCGCCCGATGATGTCGAGGTGACCGTTGGTGATCGGGTCGAACGAACCGGGACAGACGGCGCGGCGCATGGCGTGTGTGCTCCCTCGTGGGGTGATGGCTGCTGCGGGCCTCGGCCCGCTACTCGTGCTGGCTGGCCTCGGCGGCGGCGCGACCGTACCAGAGCGTGCCCTCGCCGTAGCGGCGCGAGCGCAGCACCTCGAAGCCCTCGGGCCAGCCGAACTCGCCGCCACGGGTGCTGCGCTCCACGGTGACGAGTGCGTCCGCCGCGAGCCAGCCCCCGGCCAGGAGTGTGATCAGCATCTCGCGCAGCTCCTCGTCCGTCACGGCGTACGGCGGATCGAGGAAGACCAGGTCGTACGGGGTCTGCGGGGGCGGGCCCGCGATCACCTTCTCCGCCTTGGCGGCCCGCACCTCCACGCCCGGCAGGCCGATCGTGCGGACGTTCTCCCGGATCACCCGCGCCGCCTGGCCGTCCGCCTCGACCAGCAGGACGTGTCCGGCACCGCGCGACAGCGCCTCCAGACCGACCGCGCCCGATCCGCCGAACAGGTCGAGCATCCGGGCCCCGTGCAGGGTGCCGCGCAGCGCCTCCAGGGTGGAGAACATCGCCTCGCGGGCCTTGTCGGAGGTCGGACGGGTGCCCCGGCCTGGCGGTACGGCCAGCCGGCGGCCGCCGGCCAGCCCGGCGATCACGCGGGTCATGGTGGTGGAAGGTCCTTTCGTCGCTGCCGCACCACGCTATCCCGCCCCGAGGTCCGGGGGCGCCCCGGAGGCGGGCGGAGGAGCAGCGGCCGTGGGCCCCCCCCGCCCGGGGGGGGGGGCCCCGCCCCGACCCCCGCAGCGGGGCGCGGCGCCCCCCCCCAGGGGCGGGGCGGCCCCCCCCCCCACCGCCGGGGGGGCGGATCGG
>NZ_JARXYZ010000037.1 GCF_029894125.1 Kitasatospora sp. MAA19 | reverse complement strand
AAACGCTCGGCTGGGAAACCCCAGCCGAGCGTCTGCATAAACTCATCGCGGCCTAGACAACCGACTACGTGTTGCGACGACCGCTAGAAACCGCCGCGTACGGGTGCCGCCCCTCGGCGGTGAACTGCGACTGCGACTGCGGCTGCGGCTGCGGCTGCGGCTGCGGCTGCGGCTGCGGCTGCGGCTGCGGCTGCGGTCAGATGATCAGGCCGAGCGGCATGATCAGGGCGATGGCGACGACCGAGATCACGGTCTCCATCACCGACCAGGACTTCAGGGTCTGCCCGACGCTCATCCCGAAGTACTCCTTCACCAGCCAGAAGCCGGCGTCGTTGACGTGCGACAGGAAGAGTGAGCCGGCGCCGATCGCCAGCACCAGCAGGGCCGCGTGGGTCGAGGACATGTCGGCGGCGAGCGGGGCGACGATGCCGGCGGCGGTGATGGTGGCGACCGTCGCCGAGCCGGTGGCCAGGCGGATCAGCACCGCGATCAGCCAGCCCAGCAGCAGCGCCGAGATGTGCCACTTGCCGGACCATTCGCTCACCGCGTTGCCGACGCCCACGTCGATCAGGGTCTGCTTGAAGCCGCCGCCGGCGCCGACGATGAACACGATGCCGGCGATCGGGCCGAGCGACTTGCCGACGGTGTCGGAGATCCGGGCCTTGTCGAAGCCGGCCGCCTTGCCGAGGGTCAGCATGCCGAGCAGGGTCGCGGCGAGCAGCGCGATCAGCGGCGAGCCGATGAAGTCGAAGACCCGCTGGGCCATCGCCTTCGGGTTGTCGACCACGACGTCGGTCAGGGCCTTGCCGAGCATCAGCACGACCGGCAGCAGGATCGTCGCCAGCACCGCGCCGAAGGACGGCGTGTGCTCGGGCTTGGTGGTCTCCTCGGGCGCGGTGGCCTTCGGGATCTCCAGCGGGCCGACCCAGCGCTCGGCCAGGCGGGAGAACAGCGGGCCGGCCACGATCAGGGTCGGCACGGCGATGAGCAGGCCGAGCGCCAGGGTGATGCCGAGGTCCGCCTTCAGCGCGTCGACGGCGACCAGCGGGCCCGGGTGCGGGGGCACCAGGCCGTGCAGCACCGAGAGGCCGGCCAGGGCGGGGATACCGATCCGCATCAGCGGCACGTTGCCGCGACGGGCGACCAGCAGCACGATCGGGATCAGCAGGACCACGCCGACCTCGAAGAACAGCGGCAGGCCGAGGACGGCGGCGATCAGCGCCATCGCCCACGGCAGTGCCTTGTTGCCCGACCGGGCGAGCACGGTGTCCGCGATGATGTTCGCGCCGCCGGAGTCCGCGAGCAGCTTGCCGAGCATCGCGCCCAGGCCGATCAGCAGGCCGACGCCGGCCACGGTGGAGCCGAAGCCCGTGGAGAAGCTGTTGAGCAGCTTGTCGAACGGAGCGCCCGCGACGGCGGCCAACAGGCCGGAGCCGAGCGTGAGGGCGAGGAAGGGGTGCAGCTTCAGCTTGGTGATCAGCAGGACGATCACACCGATGCTGAGCAGGACCGCGATCAGCAGCTGGGAGTCGCTGCCGGTGTGCGGCAGGGCCGGTGGGGCGGCCGCAAGAAAGGAGGTGGGGGACAAGCTCACGCGAGGTCTCCATTGACGGGCCGCAGCAGCGCCACGGCCTTCTCGACGAGTTCTTCGGGGGACGGGCCGACGTCCAGGACGGCGCCGCGCTCGTGCGCGCCCAGGGGTTCCAGGGCGGCGTACTGCGAGTCGAGCAGCGACGGCGGCATGAAGTGGCCGGTGCGGTGGGCGAGCCGGTCCTCGACCAGCTCGTGACCGCCGCTGAGGTGCAGGAAGTAGGCGCCCGGACAGGCCGCGCGCAGGGTGTCGCGGTAGCGGTGCTTCAGCGCCGAGCAGGTGACCACGCCGCCGGTGCCGGCCTCGGCCCGCTCCTTGAGCCAGGCGCCGAGGGCACGCAGCCAGGGGGCGCGGTCCTCGTCGTCCAGCGGGATGCCGGCCGACATCTTGGCGATGTTGGCCGCCGGGTGGAAGTCGTCCGCCTCCGCGTAGGGGAGGTCGAGGCGGTCTGCCAGCAGGCGGGCCAGGGTGGTCTTGCCGACACCGGAGACGCCCATCACCACGATGGTGAGAGGAGTGTCCGGGAGGTCGTGGTTCTCGACGCTGAGAGCCATGGGTGGTGCTCCTTCGTTGCCTGGCCGCCACTATCGCCTCAAAGATATGACGTATTCAAGTGTCGGAAACCAAATCGTCATACTTTTGAGCTGTGGGGTAGGTCGCAGACCGGAGGCGGAGGGGCGCGCCGGTGGTGCCGGCCGGACGGGCGTCTACGCTGGGCGGATGGAGATCCAGGGGCTGCCCGGGCGGCTGCTTGACGAGCTCGGGCCGGCGATCGCGTCGGGAGAGATTCCCGAGGGCGCGGTGCTGCGCGGCGAGGAGCTGGAGGAGCGGTTCGGGGTGTCCCGGACGGTGGTCCGGGAGGCGGTGCGGATCCTGGAGGGGATGCGCCTGGTGGCGTCCCGGCGGCGGGTCGGCATCACCGTGCAGCCCAGGTCGCTCTGGGACGTCTTCGACCCGCTGGTGATCCGCTGGCGACTGGCCGGCGCGGACCGGTCGGCCCAGCTGCGCTCGCTCGGTTCGCTGCGGGTGGCCGTCGAGCCGGCCGCGGCCGCGCTCGCCGCGGTGCACGCGAGCGACGACGACCGGCGCGAACTCGGCTCGCTGGCCGTGGAATTGACCGTGTCGGCGCGGGCCGCCGACCTGACCACCTTCCTCCGGCACGACATCGACTTCCACGCCACCGTGCTGCGCGCCTCCGGCAACGAGATGTTCGCCCACCTCGGGGACACCGTGGGGGCGGTGCTCACCGGGCGGACCGAGTACCATCTGATGCCCCATCAGCCGGAGCCGTACGCGATCCGGCTGCACCGCGAGGTCGCCGACGCGATCTGCGCGGGCGACGCCGCGCAGGCCGAGCAGGCCATGCGGACGATCGTGGCGGGCGCGCTGGAGGAGCTCAACCAGCAGTTGGGCTGACCTCCCGCGCTGCGGGCTGCCCGGATCACGTGCTTTGGCGGTAGTTCGGTGGATTCGGACGCATAGTCCTGGTTCGGCGGGGCAGAGTCTGCCAAGGGGGCGCGTTTCGCGTGCGCCCGCCCCGTGTCCGCCGCCGAGTCCGCGCCTGGGGGTCGCTCGATGTCCGTGCCACGCCGCCGTCGCCGCCTGCCCGACGAGGTGCGCGCCGCCGCCGTCCGGGCGGTGCTCTGCCTGTCCTTCACCCTGGTCGGCGTGGTCGTCGCCACGCTGGCCTCGTACGCGGACAGTTGGCTGATGACGCCGGCGCTGATGGCGATGGGACTCGGGGTGTTCGGCACGATGTGGTGCCTGCTGGAGATCCTGATCTCACGCCAGGTCGCCGCCCAGCGGCTGCGGGCGCCGGGCTCCGCGCACCCGATGGCGGGCAGCCGGACGCCCGACCCACTGGCCGCCCGGCCACTCCCCCGCCCCGGCGGGCCGCCGCGGCAACCGCGGGTGCCGACCGCGTAGGGCACCCGGTCGACTCCGCGGGTCAGCTCGCCGGGACGGCCCGGTAGTGGGTGGTGAGCCGGCCCTCGTCGTCCAGGACGTGGAAGGCGAGCATCGGCGGCTGGGTGAAGGAGATGCCGCGCCCGCCCTCGCAGGGCAGCGTGACGGTGGAGACCACACCGGGGGCGACCAGCAGCGGCAGCCCGGCGAGGGTGGTGGCGGCGCCGGTGTGGGAGTGGCCGCAGAGCAGGCCGGCCACCCGAGGGTGGCGGGCCAGCACGGCGGTGAGCGCCTGCTCGCCGTACTGGCGGATCCGGTCGACGGTGGGCAGGTGCAGGATCGCCGGCGGGTGGTGGAAGGCCACCAGCGCGGGCAGGTCGGGGCGCCCGTCCGCCAGTGCGGCGTCCAGCCAGGCCAGGGTCTCCTCGTCCAGCAGGCCGTCGTCGCGGCCGGGGATCGAGGAGTCGAGCATCAGCACGTCGGCGCCGGACAGCCGGTGCAGCCGGTTGATCGGGCCCTCCCCGGCGGCCTCGCCGAGCAGGACCTCCCGGTAGGGCGCCCGGCGGTCGTGGTTACCGGGGCAGGCGAGCACCGGGTACCGGGAGTGCAGCACCTTGGCCACCTGCTCGTACTCGGTGGGCAGGCCGTGATCGGCGAGGTCCCCGGTGACGAGCACGGCGTCCAGCGGGCCGGGCAGGGCGTCGAGGTACGCCATCACCTGCTCGGCCCGCCGCCGGGCTCGCTTGCCGCCGTCCCGGCGGTGGTCCTGGCCGAGGTGGATGTCACTGAAGTGCGCGATCGTCAGCATGACGGCCACGCTAGCCAGTTCAGGCCTGGGCCGGAACCTCGGCCGGGCGCTTGAACATCCGGGTGGCGGTGATCTCGCCGTGGACGGCGGGGCCGTCCGGGTCCTGCGGGGCGGGCAGGCCGGGGCGCAGATGCTCCTCGACCGAGATGTACTTGAGCCCGGCCCGCAGGTCGGCGTCGTTGCGCAGCCGGATGACCAGCGGGAACTCGGCGAGCGCGGTGGTGTCGAACAGGCCGGTGGTGTAGATCAGCTGGACGCCGAGCGCGTCGGCCACGGCCCGCTGGAGCTCCAGCAGGTAGGTGGCGTTGGCGCGACCGATCGGGTTGTCCAGGAACAGCGTGCCGGCGTGCCGCAGTTGGGACTGGCCGCGGTCGTTGGCGCGCAGCGCGGCCATCGTGCAGTACAGCGCGATGGCCGCGGTGAGCAGCTGACCGCCGGAGAAGACGTCGGACATCTGGCCGACGCCGACCCGCTCGGCGCGCAGCACCGCGTCCGGCTTGAGGATCTCGACGCTGACGCCCTTGGGGCCGATCGCGGCGGCGACCCCGCGCAGCAGCAGGGACATGCCGTCGCGGCGCAGGTCGCTGTTCTTCCTGACGGCGGCGCGGGTGGCCTCGTCGATGACCTCGCCCAGGCGCTCGACCAGGGTGGCGTGGTCCGGGTCCTCGAAGCGGATCCGCAGGAACTCCTGGCCGGACCACTCCCCCAGGCCCTCGGGCAGGCGGGAGAGCCGCTGGGCGGCGCGCAGGGTGGTGAGCGAGGACTCGACCAGGCCGCGCAGGCGGTCGACGATCGAGCCGCGGTTGCGCTCCAGTTGGGCGAGTTCGTCGGTGAGCACGCGCAGCCGGGGCGCGAAGGCGGCGGCCCAGGCGGCGGCGTGCTCGGGCAGCGCGGCGGCCGGCAGTTCGCGGATCTGCTGGCGGGCCGGGGTGCGGACGGCCTCGTAGCGGGCGGCGTTGGCGTGCCGGACGAGGGCGTCGGAGGCGTCGCGGACGGCGAGTTCGGCGGAGGACAGCTCACCGGCCGTGGTGCGCAGGGCGCGGCGGGCCTCGGCGGCGCCGCCGCGGGCCTCGGCGAGGGCGCCCAGGTACGGCTCGGCCGGGAGGTCCGAGTCGTCCTGGTGGTCGCGCAGGCCGTCGCGCAGCTGCCCGGCGAGTTCGTCGAAGTCGGCGGCGGCGGACTGGGCGGCGTCGAAGGTGCGCTGCAGGTCGGCGTGCGCGGTGCGGGCGGCTTCCAGGGCCTCGCGGCGTTCGGCGAGCCGGCTGCTGGCGGTGCGCAGCAGCGTCTGGGCGTGCTCGGGGTCGGTGGGGACGAGGTCCTCGGGCAGTTCGGTGTGCGCCTCGCCGTCGGCGGGGGCGGAGCGCTCGGCCTCGCCGCGCAGGCGGCCGAGTTGCTCGCTGGCGGCGGCGGAGCGGGCCTCGATGGTGGCCACCAGGTCCTCGGCGCGGGCGGCGGCGGCCTGGCGGGCCGGGCCGTCTGCGCCGTCGGGGCTGCCGAGGAGTTCCTCGGCGCGGACGCGGACCTTGTTGGTGAGGCGGTCGAGTTCGGTCGCGGCGGCGGCCTCGTCGCCCTCGGCGCGGGCCTGCTCGGCGCGCAGGTCGGCGCCGACGCCGACCTTCTCGTACAGCTGGGAGGCCGCGCGGTAGGCCTCGCGCAGGGCGGGCAGGGCGGCGGGCGCGGTCTCGGCGGGCTCGTCGGCCTGCTCGGCGGCGGGGATCTCGGCCCGTTCGGCGCGCAGCGCGCGGGCCGTACGGCGGGCGTCGTCGGCGGCGCGCTGGGCGGCGCGGCGGTCCTCGTCGCAGGTGCGGGCGCGTTCGGCGCAGACGGCCTGGCGGCGGTCGCACTCGGCGGCGTCCTCGGCGAGTTCGCGCTGGCGGCGGGCCCAGTTGGCGCGTTCGCGCAGCCGGAAGGCGAGGCCGGAGAGGGCGTCGGCGCGGCGGCGGGCGCGCTGGGCGGCCTCGCGGTGCTCCTCGTGGGCGGAGGCCGCGGCGGCGTGGTCGGTCTCGGCCTCGTCGTGGTCGGCGCGCAGGGTAGCGAGGGCTGCGGCGGCCTGCTCGGCGTGCTCGCGGGCGGCCTCGGCGGCGGCGGCGAGTTCGGCGAGGGTGCCGGGCGGGCAGTTGGCGTGCCAGGAGGCGAGGCGGGCGGCGAGCGCCCGATCGGCGCCGAGGCGGGCGGCGAGTTCGCGGATGTGCTCCTCGCGGGCGCCGGCCCGGGCGCGCAGTTCGCGGCGCTCGTCGTCGGCGGCGGACTCGTCGTGCATGGCCGGGTTCGGCGGCACCAGGAAGAACGCGGGCTCGTCGGTGATCGGGGCGATCAGGGAGGCGGCGGCGCCGACGGCGACGGTGGAGCGGGGCAGCAGCGCGGCGGCCTGCAGGGCCTCGCGGGCGCGCTCCAGCGAGGCGGGGTCGGTGACGACGACGCCGTCGACGAGTTCGGGGCGGGCGGCGAGGATCGCCTCGTGGTCGGCCGGGTCGACGGACTGGGCGAGGTAGCGCCAGCCGGGCAGGGCGGGGATGCCGTGCTCGGCGAGGTACTCGACGGTGGCGAGCACGTCCGGGCCGGGCGGCAGCAGGCCGCCGTCGCCGAGGGCGGCGAGGATGCGGGAGTCGTCGGCGGCGGCGGTGCGCAGGTCGAACAGGGTGCGCTCGGCGGTGGCGATGGACTCGTCGAGGAGTTCGCGCAGGTACTCGGCGTTACGGTCGAGGACGGCGGGGGTGAGGAAGCCGGCGTCCTCCTCGGCGCCGTCCTGGTACGGGGTGAGGGAGAGCAGGTCGGCGAGGCGCTGCTCGGTCGCGAGCAGGGCGGCGGTGCGCTGCTCGGCGGCGAGCGCCTGGGCGGCGGCCTTGCGGGCGTCGCCGGCGCGCTCGGCGGCGAGTTCGGCGCGGCCGGTGGCGGCGGCGGCCTCGCGCAGCCGGGCGGCACCGGCCTCGGCGGCCGTACGGGCCTGGGCGAGGGCGGCGCCGGCGGCCTTCTCGACGTCGGCGGCGTACAGGGCGGCGCGGGCCGGGTCGACGTCGCCGTCGGCGTCGATGAAGCCGGCCTCGACGGCGGCGGCGGTCTCCTGCTCGACCTCGGCGAGGCGCTGGCGCAGGTGGTCGGCCTCGCTCCGGGCCTTCTGGGCGGCGGTGGCGGCCTCGGTGGCGTCGCTCTGGGCCTTGCCGCCGTCGGCCTGGAGCTCGCCGGCGCGCCGCTCCTCGGTGTCGGCGCGGGCCTCGGCGGCCGCGGCGGCGCCCTCCAGGGCGCGGGCCAGGGCGGTGGCGGCGCGGGCGCGGGCGGCGAGCGCGGGGGCGGCGTCGAGTTCGGCCTCGCGGATGGCGGCGGCGACCCGGGCGACCCGGTCGGCGGCGGCGCGCTGGCGCAGGACGGCCTCGGCGGCCTGCCAGGCGGAGTGCAGGGTGCGGGCGTCGGTGAGTTCGCGGCGCAGCGCGGCGGCCTCGGCGGTGGCCGCGGCGAGGCCCAGGGTGGCGTGCCGGTGGGTGAGTTCGGCGGTGATGAGGGTGTGCCGGGTGCGGTCGGCCTCGGCGGCGGTGACGGCGCTCGCGGCGGCGGCGACCTCGATGGCGAGGTCCTGGGCGCGGTCGCGTTCGGCGGCGGCGCGGGAGGTGAGCGCGTGGGCGAGGCGGCGGGTGCGGCGCTCGGCGGTGCGGTGGGCCTCGCGGACGCTCTCGCGGGCGGCGGTGGCCTCGACGATGCGTTCCAGCAGGTCGAGGGAGCCGGCGGTGAAGTCGCGTTCGGCGGTGAGTTCGGCGCGGCGGCCGAGCTTGGCGGCGAAGCCGTGGACGAGGTCGGCGAGGCCGTCGGTGTCCCGGGTGTCGGTCACGGCGCGCAGCAGCAGGTCGGTGAAGTCGCTGTCGTGCTTGACCGCGAAGAGGCCGGCGGCCTCGCCCTCGTCGGCGTTCATCTCGCGCTGGTAGCGGAAGAGTTCGGGGTCGAGGCCGAGTTCGCCGAGGTGCTCCGTCCAACGGTCGTGGCCGTCCTCGAAGACCAGGTCGAGGTGGGGGTGGGCCTTGCCGGCCTCGGTGAGGGCGTCACGGAAGCCCTTCATGGTGCGGCGGCGGCCGCGGGCCTTCTGGTCGCCGGCCAGGCTGATCCGTTCGGCGACCGGCAGCGAGTCCAGGGCGAGGCCGGGACCGGGGCGGAAGGAGTACCAGGTCTCGGCGAACTTGCGCGGGTCGGAGGAGACCTGGCGGCCGCGCCACTCGCTGACCTTGCCGACCACGATCAGCTCGCCGGTGACGGTGTGCTGCCACTCCAGGGCGACGTGGCCGCAGTCGTCGGCGAGCAGGAACTTGCGCAGCACGCCGGAGCTGGCGCCGCCGAGGGTGTTGCGGTGGCCGGGGAGCATCACCGAGAAGATCAGCTTGAGCAGGACGGACTTGCCGCCGCCGTTCTCCAGGAAGAGCACGCCGGCCGGGGCGGGGCGGCGGACCGGGCCCTCGGCGTCCTCGCCGAACAGGCCGATCTGCTGCGGGGCCGGGTCGGCGACGGGCTCGCCGACGCCGCGCAGGTCGAGCACCGTGTCGGCGTACCGGGCGCCGGCCGGCCCGATCGAGTAGAGGCGGACCCGGTTGAGCTCGTACATGTGCGGCGGTTCTCCGTGGCTGAGGGTGTGGTCAGAGCGAGTGGAACGGCAGGCCGGCGTCGGCGACCAGTTCGTCGGCGGTGTCCGGCGGCAGCAGGCTGGCGGTGCCGTCGGAGACCGGGACGACGCCGAGGTCGAGCAGTTCGGCCATGGCGGCGCTGCCGGCCAGGTCGCGGACCTGGAGCTGGTAGCGGGCGGTGGTGCGGTAGGTGCCGCCGGAGTCGTCGGAGACCTTCTGCAGGAAGCCGGAGTCGACCAGGAACAGCACGGCCTTGGCGACGATGCCGATGGTGGAGCCGGAGAGCCGGCGGGCGTCCTTGGTGGCGCCGGTGGCGGTGCGCCGGGCCCACACCCGCCAGGCGGCCTCCAGGCCGGGGGCGTCGGACTGCGGGTCGGTGTTGGCGCCCTCGGCGTCGGCCTGCTCCTCCAGGCGGCGGCAGGCCTGGCGGACGAAGGCGTCGACGCCGTTGACGGTGATCCGGCCGAGGTAGCCGTCGTCGGCGAGGTCCTCGGGGCGGGGGAAGGCCATCGCGGCGACGGCGAGGTGGGCGAGGCCGTGCAGGAACCGGTCGGTGGACTCGGAGGCGGCGCGGCGCGAGTAGTCGCCCATCCGGACGGCGAACAGGGAGTCCTCGGCGGCCGCGACGGCCATGCCGGCACGCGGCGAGACCTCCAGGACGACCAGGCCCATGCCGGTGGCGACGGCGTCGGCGAGGCGGGCGAACGGCGGGTCCTCGCGGTGGCGGCGGACGAGTTCGGCGTACTCGGCGTCACGGGCCGGGAGCAGCTTGGCCTGGAGGCCGAAGGAGACCAGCCGGGCGGCGTCGGCGACGTCGGCCGGGGTGATCGGCGTGGGGGCCGGGGGTTCGGTCTCGGCCGCCCAGGACGTGTCGTGGTGGGTCGTCACGGGCGGTGCTCCTCGCGGGTGGTGCGGGCGGGTCGGGGGTTCTGGTGCGTCAACTGGGGTGCCTGGCCGCTCAGCCGGCGTCCTTGCGGTCCGCCGCCATGCCGACGGCGTCGAGCAGGGCGCTGCCGACGATGAGGTCGGCGCCGCCGAACTCCGGGTCGCGCAGCGGCGTTCCGTCGTCCACGGCGAACAGCAGCCGCTCCTCGCCCTGCCGGTAGGCGGTGCCGACCGGCGGACTGGCGGCGTGGACGGACAGCAGGGCGACCAGGTACGGCAGGTCCGGGTCCTGCTTGCGGGCGTCCGCGAGCAGGCCGGAGAGCCGGCGGGGGGCGTCGGCGGGCAGGTCGAGCAGGACCAGGGCGGCCTCCAGCTGCGCCTCGGAGAAGCGGCTGTCGTCCGGGGTGGCGACCAGGTCCGGGTCGGGCAGTTCGGCGCCGAGGTGCTCGCGCTCGACCGGCGGGGTGAGCAGCAGGTCGACCAGGTCGGCGACCCGGACCGAGACGGGGGTGCGCAGGCCGGCGCCGTGCGCGAAGAAGGCGCCGGTGGGGCGGACGGCCTGCTCTACCGGCAGCCGCAGCACGGGGGCGAGCAGCTGCCCGTACAGGTCGATGCCGCTGCGGGCACCGGGGGTGGCGAAGGCCTGCCGGTCCTGCTCGGCGCGGAACAGCGGGCCGGCCTCCAGCAGGCGGGTCTGCAGCTTCGTGTGGCGGCGGATGCAGTCCTTGACGATGTCGAGCAGCTCGGCGGCGCGGCGCTTGTGCTCCGCCCCTTCGGCCGTGTGGGGCTCGGCCTCGTCGCGGGCCTTGCGGATGTTGGTGAGAATCGCGTTCTCGTGCCGGTAGCGGTCGGCGATGTGGTCCAGCGCCTCGTCGATGAGGTCGGGGATGGCGCTCATCCAGTCGACGGCGCGGACGTTGCGCCGGGTGGCGTCGAGGGCGCGGCGCAGCGTCTCGGCGTACTGGACGGTGCGGTAGCGGGCCTGCTCGGCGGCGAGCTGGGCGTCGGCCAGGCGGCCGCGGCGGATCAGCACCTCCAGCTTGACCTCGGCGGCGATCTGGGCCGAGGTGACGTCGGTGTCGAGCGCGCCGACCAGGACGTTGACCGCCTCGTCGGTGGTGCGCAGGTAGACGCCGCCGTCGGGGCCGGGGACCTCCTCGATCAGCTTGAAGTCGTAGTCACGCCGGACGTACTCGCCGTCCGCGCCGAAGGTGCCGTAGACGGCGCGGAAGCCGCGGTCGACGCTGCCGACGTTGATCAGCGACTCCAGCACCCAGCGGGCGACCCGCTCGTGCTCGGCGGCGGGGCGGCCGACGGCCTGGGCGGCGACCCGGGGCAGCAGGCGGGCGAGCACTATGTCGCGGTCGGCCCCGGTGTCGAAGTCCATGTGGAGGGTGACCAGGTCGATCGCGGCGAGGCCGACCTCGGCCATCGCGTAGCCGCCGTACTCGCCGGCCAGGTTGACCTTGCGGTTGTCCAGGTCGTGCAGCGGCGCGGTGCAGGCCAGCGCCTTGAGCCGGCGGGCCAGGCCCTCGTCGGCGGCGGGGCCGGGCGCGGGCCTCGCGGCGGGCACGGCGGCGCCGGCGGTCGGCCGGAGGCCGGGCACGGTGGGCGGGTCAGCGATGGCGGTCACGGAGGACAAGATTAGAGGTTCGCACCGACATCGACCGAAACGGGCCTTGTGGGCGGACGGAACGGCAGGCCCGGGGGCGTGTCGGGGGTGAATTCAGAACGGGATTTCGACGAAATCCCGCCATTCCCGAACCGGTATTCGGAAAACCCGTGAAGACGACGCGCTGCTACCGTGATGATCGGCCTATGATCACTCGACTGGTCAAAGCGGGCGTCGCCGCGGCGCTGTCCGTGACCACCCTCGCCACCGGCGTCGCCGCCTCCGCAGCCGCTCCGGCCGACGTCCCCGCCGTTCAGGGGCAGCACGTGACCGCGAGCCTGAACGGCTTCCTGCCGAGCACCACCCCTCCCGGGCCGGGCAAGTTCTCGGTCGGCTGGACGTCCGCCGGCACGCAGGACCTCACCGGCCCGACCCACATCACCGTCGACCTGCCGCCGGGGCTCACCACCGACCTCGGCATGTTCTTCTCCACGCCGTACGACTACACCTTCACCGAGACCATCTCGCCCGACCACCGCCACCTGGACGCCGTCCTCATCGGCACCCGGAGGCCCGGGCGCTACGAGTTCATGAAGCTGACCGTGTACGGCGACCCCACCCGGCAGCCGACCGGGCAGATCGTCGCGACGGTCTCCAACCCGAACGACACCGATCCGACCGGCCACGTGACGGCCGTGTCGCTCGACGGGAGCACGCCGGCACCGGTCGTCCAGGCGCCGCCCGGGGTCGACGGCCTGGACACCACCACCGGCCCGGGCGCGGGCGGCACCGCGGTGACCGTCAGCGGCAGCAACCTGGCCCACGGCATGGTGCTGGTCGGCGGCGTCCCGGCGGTCGGTACGTGCACCGACACCGCCTGCACGGTGACCACGCCCGGCGGCTCGGGCAGCGCGCCCGTCTCCGTGGTGACGCCCGGCGGCACGGTCGCCGCGCCGACCACCTTCGACTACACGGGCGCCCCGCCCCCACCGCCGCCCGCGCCGACGGTCGGCAACCTGACCAACACCGGCGGCCCGACCGCCGGCGGCACCCAGGTGTACCTGCAGGGCGCCAACCTGACGTACGGAACGGTCGCGTTCGGCGGGGTGCCGGCCGCGCACGTCTCCTGCGGCCCGTCCTTCTGCTCGGCCACCGCGCCGGCGGCGGCCGGCCCCGGCCCGGTGGACGTCACGGTGACCACGGCGGGCGGCACCAGCGCCCCGGTGACCTACACCTACACGGCGTAGTCCGGCGGTTCCGATGCCCGGGTGCCCCGGCGCCCGGGCATCGGCGCGTCCGGCACGGCGTCCGCGGCCCGCCTCCGGGGGATTCCCCTTGCATGGCGGTTTATCGACATGTCGTTCGGAATCATCGGCGTCGTCCCGCTGCTGATCGTGCTGAAGGCACTGCGCCCGCTGGAACGTTCCTTCCCCGGACCAGTGGCCGCGAGCTGAATCGGGACCGCCCAGCGCCGCCCCAGGGCGTGCGACCAGGACTCTCGCGCCGCTGGGCCGTCCGGGGCCCGGGTCACGGACAACGGCCTTCATCCACAGGCCCTACCATCTGGCTCAACAGCTGCTGGGAGGCGGACGGGCGTGGCCGATGCGGTGATCGATCTCAATGCGGACCTCGGTGAGGGGTTCGGACGGTGGACGCTGACCGACGACGAGGCCCTGCTGTCCGTGGTGACCAGCGCCAACGTCGCCTGCGGCTTCCACGCGGGGGATCCGTCGACGATGCGCCGGGTCTGCGCGCTGGCCGCCGAGCGCGGCGTCCGGATCGGCGCCCAGGTCTCCTACCGCGACCTGGCCGGCTTCGGCCGCCGCGCGATGGACGTCCCCCCGGAGGAACTGGCCGACGAGATCGCATACCAGATCGGCGCCCTCCAGGTCTTCGCCCGCGCCGCCGGATCCCGGGTCTCCTACGTCAAACCGCACGGCGCCCTCTACAACCGGGTGGTCACCGACTCCGAGCAGGCCGAGGCCGTGGTGGCCGGCGTGCTGCGGGCCGGGGCGATCTCCGACGGTCCGCTGCCGGTGCTCGGACTGCCCGGCTCCCGGCTGCTCGCCGTCGCCGAGGGCGTCGGGCTGCCCGTGGTCAGCGAGGCCTTCGCCGACCGCGCGTACACCTGGGCCGGCACCCTCGTCCCGCGCCGCGACCCGGATGCCGTGGTGCACGACCCCGAATCGGTGATCACCCGCGCCGTCGGTATCGCCCGGGACGGCTCGGTGGAGGCCGTCGGCGGCGAACGGATCGACGTCGAGGCCCGCTCCCTGTGCGTCCACGGCGACACCCCCGGCGCCGCCCAGCTCGCCTGGCGGATCCGCGGCGCCCTCGCCTCCGCCGGGGTCCGGGTGGAGGCGTTCACGTGACGCCCGCCGCCGTCCGGCGCGTCGGCGAACGGGCGCTGCTGGCCGAACTCGACGACGACGCGCAGGTCACCGCGCTGTACGGGTGGCTGTGCGAGCGGCAGGCGCGCCAGGCGCTCGGCGCGGTGGAGGAGATCGTGCCGGCCGCGCGCACCGTGCTGCTGGACGGCGTCGCGGACGTCGACGCGGTGGCGGCGCTGCTGCGCACCGCCCGTCCGCCCGCGGCCACGGCGGCCGACGGGCCGCTGGTGGAGGTGCCGACGGTCTACGACGGCGCCGACCTCGCCGAGGTCGCCGCGCTGTGGGGGGGTGTCCGAGGAGGCGACCGTGCGGATCCACACCGGGCCCGAGTACGTGGTCGCCTTCTGCGGGTTCGCGCCCGGCTTCGGCTACCTCACGGGGCTGCCGCCCGCGTACGAGGTCCCGCGCCGGGCCACGCCGCGCAGCAGCGTCCCGGCCGGCTCCGTCGCCCTGGCCGGCCGCTACACCGGCGTCTACCCGCGCTCCTCCCCCGGCGGCTGGCAGCTCCTCGGACGCACCGGGCTCGCGCTCTGGGACACCGGCCGCGACCCGGCGGCACTGCTGGCGCCGGGGGTGCGGGTGCGGTTCACGGCGGAACGGGCGTAGCGGGGGTGCCGGTCGACCACGGGTGGCGCCCGGGACCACCGGCGCACGGCGGATGACGGGGTGGGGGCGTTGAGCGAGTTGCTGGTGGTGCGGCCCGGGCCGTTGACCACCGTCCAGGACCTCGGGCGGCGCGGCGTCGCCCACCTCGGGGTGCCCAGGGCCGGCGCGCTGGACGAACCGGCGCTGCGGGCGGCGAACCGGCTGGTCGGCAACGAACCGGGCGCCGCCGGTCTGGAGACCACGCTCGGCGGGGTCGCCCTGCGCGCCCTCGGGCCGGTGGTCGTCGCGGTCACCGGCGCGCCCTCGCCCGTACGGGTGGACGGACGGGCGGCCGCGTGGGGTGCGCCGGTCGCCGTGCCGGCCGGGGCGGTGGTCGAGATGGGCCCGGCGACCGCCGGGGTGCGCGGCTACCTGGCCGTCGCGGGCGCGATCGCCGTCCCGCCGGTGCTGGGCAGCCGCTCGGCCGACCTGCTCTCCGGGCTCGGCCCGGCCCCGCTCGTCGCCGGCGACCGGCTGCCGGTCGGCCCTCCCCCGCCCGACCGCCCCCGGCCCGACCTGGTGCCGCTGCCCGCGCCCCCGGTGGAACTGGTGCTGCGGCTGCGGCTCGGCCCGCACGCGGACTGGTTCGAGGCCTCGGCGCTCACCCGGCTGGCCCGTGACGCGTACCGGGTCTCCCCCGCCGGCAACCGGATCGGGCTGCGCACCGAGGGCCCGCCGGTCGCCCGCGCCCGGGTGGGTGAACTACCCAGCGAGGGCATGGTGTTGGGCGCGGTGCAGATCCCGCCGGACGGGCGGCCGGTGGTCTTCCTGGCCGACCACCCGACCACCGGCGGCTACCCGGTGATCGGCGTGGTCCCGACCGCCGATCTGGCAGCCGCCGCACAGGCGCGCCCGGGCACGCCGGTGCGCTTCGTGCTGCTGCGGGAGCGGTGAGCACCCGCGCGCTCGACCAAGGGCGGTCGGTGCCCGCGCGCTCAGCCGGTGGCGGCGCCGAACCACCGGGGCAGGCGGCTGAGCAGCTCCTGCTGGTCCTCGCCGACCCACGCCACGTGGCCGTCGGGGCGCAGCAGCACCGCGGGCACGTCCAACTCCTCGCTGACGTCGATGACATGGTCGACCCGGTCCGACCAGCCCGCCACCGAGAGCTTGCCGGTCTGGTCGAGCAGCAGCCCGCGGCCGCCGTGCATCAGCGGGTAGAGGCGCCCCCGCTTCAGTGCCACGTCCCGCAGCCGCCGGCCGAGCAGTTCGTGGTCCTCACCCTTGCCCTCGCTGTGTCCCTCGCCGAAGTCGTAGCGGACCGCGATCCCGGTGATCTTCTCGATCAGGTACCGGTTCACCTCCTCGAAGTCCATCAGCTCCGACAGCATCCGGCGCACCGCCTGGGCACCCGGTTCGAGGGACATCAACTGGATCTGCGCGCGGGTGTTGTCCAGCACGTCGGCGGCCACCGGGCGCCGTTCGGCCTGGTAGCTGTCCAGCAGCCCCTCCGGTGCCCAGCCGGCGACCTCGGCGGCCAGCTTCCAGCCGAGGTTGAACGCGTCCTGGACGCCGAGGTTGAGTCCCTGCCCGCCGGTCGGCGGGTGGATGTGCGCCGCGTCGCCGGCCAGCAGCACCCGGCCGACCCGGTAGCGCTCGGCCAGCCGGGTGGCGTCGCCGAACCGGGAGAGCCAGCGCGGTGAGTGCGCGCCGAAGTCGGTGCCGGCGTGCGCCCGCAGCTGGTGCGTGAACTCCTCCAGGGTCGGCACGGTCGTGCGGTCCTCGGCCACCCCTTCGGCGGGCACGACGACCCGGTACACCCCGTTCCCCTCGGGGATGGCGCCGAACCGCAGGTGGGTCCTGCGGACCTCGGCGACGACGGCGGCGATCGTCGCCGGGTCCTCGGTCAGCTCCATCACGCCCAGCAGCGTCTCGACCCTGGCGGGCTCGCCGGGGAAGCCCACCCCGAGCAGCTTGCGCACCGCGCTGCGGCCGCCGTCGCAACCGACGAGGTAGCGCGAGCGCAGCTGCGTACCTCCCCCGCCGGCTCCGCCCCCACTGGCGGGGGCGCTCCCACCGGCCAGCTCGACGGTCACCCCGTGGTCGTCCTGGCTCAGGCCGACCAGTTCGCAGCCGCGCCGGATCTCGGCGCCCAACTCGGTGGCGTGCTCGGCCAACAGGCGCTCGGTGACCTCCTGCGGGATGGACAGGACGTACGAGTGCGTGGTGTCCATCCGCTCCGGCCACGACGTGCCGAGGCCGGCGAAGAAGCCGCCGACCCGGAACTGCTCACCGAGCGGGAGGAACCGCTCCAGCAGGCCGCGTTGGTCCATCACCTCGATGCTGCGCACGTGCAGGCCGCGCGCCCGGGACTGCACGGGCGGCGCCGCCTCCTTCTCCAGCACGAGCACCTGAACGCCGTGCAGCCGCAACTCGCCGGCCAGCATCAACCCGGTCGGTCCAGCGCCGACGATGATCACGTCAATCATCACAAACCCCCATGTACGTCCGCACTTCCGGCTCAGGCCGGTCATTCTGCGGCACGACCGGGCCCTTGCCGCAAGCCCCCCGGTGCGCTATACGTTGAGAGTGGCAAGGAGTGGACGACCTCCTTGCCTTCGCTCTTCTCGCCGCCGCTCAGGCCGCCCGCTCAGGCCGCCCGAGCCGCGCCGCGCGCACCGCACTGATCAACGGCGCCCCTGATCCCGCGAGCCTCGTTCACCGCCCCGACAGCAGCTCCGCCACCGCCCGTTGCGCCGGGTCGAGCGCCGGTCCCCCGGCCTCCGCACCCCACACCGCGTTCTGCAGCACCCGGGCGAGCGTCCAGGCGGCCGCCACCTCGCGGTCCACGTCCAGCACCTCCACCAGGAGGTCGAACCGCCACCGCAGCGCCCGGGCGACGTCGCCGGTGGCCAGCACGTCGCCCCAGCGGTTGCGCAGTGCCGGGAGGAGTTCGAAGCCCGGGTGTCCGATGAGCGGCTTGGGGTCGATGGCGAGCCAGGGCGCGCGGCCGCAACCCTCGGGCGGGGCGAGGACGTTGCCGTAGTGCAGGTCCCAGTGCAGCAGCCGGTCTCCGGGCTCGGCCCGAACCTCACGCAGGGCGGCGGCACAGTCGGCGAGCAGGCGCCGCTCGGCCGGGTCGGCGAGGGCGGCGGCCGCCGGGGCCCGCGCGAGCAGACCGTCGGCGACATCCGCCAGTCGACGCAGCGGCTTACCCGCCACGACCTGACGCTCCGTCAACTTCCTCAACAGTCCCGCGAGGACGCGCAGCGCCGCCCGGTCGTCGGCGACGTCGAGCAGCGAACGCCCCGGGTCGAGGCGTTCCAGCAGCAGCGAGCCCGAGACGGGTTCGTGGTCGAGGAGCCGAACGGCGCCGCGCCCACCCCAGGCCCGGAGGGCGACGGGTTCGCCCGCCGTCTCCTCGTCCACCGGTTGGAGCTTGAGCGCCGCGGGCGTGCCGTCGGCGCGCCGTACGGGCAGCACCAGCGCGACGGCGCCGTGCGCCGGCGGGCCGTCCGGGCGCAGCTCCCAGCGGTCGAGCAACTCGCCTGCCAGGGCTGGGAGTCGGGCCGCCCAGCTGCGGCCGTCCGGGCCGAGGAAGCCCTCCAGAGAGGCGGCCAGCGCAGGCGGGACGTCGACAGGCATCGCGCGGGCTCCTCTCCGCCTCCCGCCCAGCCTACGACCCGTCCAGGGCGATCCCGGCCGCCGCCGCGAAGCCGTCGAGGTTGTCCAGCATGATGTTGTGCCCGCAGTCCGGGACGGCCGCCAGCCGTACGCCCGCCGCGCGGAGCCGGTCGGCGCCGCGGGGCTCGCCGTCCGCCGCCGGGTGCAGGAAGGTGCGCGGGAGGTCGAGGCCGAGCAGCAGTTCGCGCATCGTCGGCACCGTCGCCCGGGCCAGGTGGACGGCGCTGCGGTACAACGCCTCCGGGCCGGCCAGCCGCATCGTGGACCACCAGAACGGGCCGGCCCACTGCGCGACCTCGCTCCGACCGCCGGCCAGGAACTCCTGCTCGGTGAAGCTCGCGATGCCGCTGCTGCCGGGGCCACGGCCGGGGGTGATCGGGTCCAGGTTGGCGTCGACCAGGACGAGCCGCGCGACCAGCTCCGGGTGCCGGTGGGCGAGCACGACGGCGATCGCCCCGCCCATGCTGTGGCCGATCACCTCGACGCCGGCGAGCCCGGCCGCCGTCAGGGCCGCGGCGACGGCGTCGGCGTGCTCCTCCAGGGTGTACCCGAAGTCGGCGGGCCGGTCGCTGATCCCGAAGCCGAGCAGATCGAGCAGCAGCGAGCGGCGCCCGGCGAGCCTCGGGTGGGCGGCGGCGGCCGCGAAGTAGACGGGTGAGCTGGAGCCGAGGCCGTGCAGGTAGAGCCGGGCGGGCTCGGCACCGGGCAGTTCGACCCATCGGATCAGATCGCCGTTCGCAGTGACGGGGGCGTGGCGCAGCACGGGAACTCCTTCTCGACCAGGTGGCTGGGAACACCGAGACCATACCTCGCAATCGAGGTATCACGGAAGCGATATACCGACGATCCGAGGGACGATCTGCGAGAGTGGCCCCATGCTGAAGCTCGCGATCCTCGGATTCCTCTACGACCGCCCGCTGCACGGCTACCAGCTGCGCCGCCACCTCGCCGCGCTCACCGGGCACGTCCGCCCGATCAGCGACGGCACGCTCTACCCGGCGATCAAGCGCCTGGAGGCCGACGGCCTGCTGGTCCGCGAGACCGAGCCCGGCACCGCCGCCGCGCCCCGGCACACCCTCCACCTCACCGGGGCCGGCCGCACCGCACTGCTCGACCAACTGCGCGAACCCGAGCCACTGGACATCAGCGACGAGAACCGCTGGTTCACCCTGCTCGCCTTCCTGCGCCAGCTCGACGACCCCGCCGCCCAGGCCGTCGTGCTCCGCCGCCGTCTCGCCTTCCTCGCCGAGCCGGCCAGCTTCTTCTACGACGGCGACCGCCCGCTCGGCGCCGAGGAGTTCGCCGACCCGTTCCGGCGCGGCCTGCTGCTGATCGCCCGCGCCACCAGCGAGGCCGAACTCGCCTGGCTGCACGCCACCCTGGCCGAACTGGAGGGCGCACTGACGGACTGACCGAAACCCGCTCCGGCGCCTTCCCTCCCCACCCGACCCGTGTTCCGATGGCGCCCATGGGCAACGACACACACACCGACAGCACACGACGCGAGGGCCACGACGGCACGGGCCCGGGCCCGATCACCCCGGACGGCTGCGCCGTCGAGCTCTGGGCCCGGCTCCCCGTCGGCGATGCCCCGGACGTGATCGAGGCGGCGGTGCCGGCCGGCGCCACCATCCTCGAACTGGGCTGCGGCATCGGCCGGATGACGCACCCGCTGACCGACCGCGGCTTCACCGTGACGGCGGTGGACGAGTCCGCCGAGATGCTGGCCAGGGTGCGCGAGGACGTCCGCACCGTGCGCAGCCCGATCGAGCGGTTGGTCCTCGGCGAGCGCTTCGACGTCGTCCTGCTCGCCTCCTTCCTGGTGCACGCCGGCGACGAGACCGTCCGCCAGGGCCTGTTGGAGACCTGCCGCCGCCACGTCGCCGCGGACGGCTGCGTGCTGATGCAGCGCGAGGGCGAGGACTGGCACCTCAACGTGCCGCGCGAGAGCAGGCTCGGCGCCGACGGCGTGGCGCGCATCGTCTCCTCGACCCGGGTCGGGGACGGCGTGAACTCCGTCCACGCCGAGTACGAGTTCCCGGACGCCCGCTGGACGCACACCTTCCGGTCCCGGCCACTCACCACCGCCGCGTTCGAGCAGGCCCTGACGGACGCCGGTCTGACGGTCGAGAGCTACCTGACGGAGGACCGCACCTGGGTCCGCGCCCGGCCCACGCGCTGAATCACCGAAGGTCGGCGGGTCGCGGAAGGACCGGCGGGCAAAGCCGGGTCAAAGGGTGAACAAAGAATAGTCATCTTCACCCCGTACCATCGGCCGCGCGCCGGCCCGTGCGCGGCCCGAGGGCCGTGCGGGTCGCGGCACGCCCGCATGCCCGTACGCCCGTTCCGACCTGCGAGGACCGCACATGTACGACGACCTACGGATACCCCGGGTGGGTGTCTGGTGATCGGCTGGTTCCACGGGGCCGTCCTCGGCCTGATCCAGGGGCTCACCGAGTTCCTGCCCATCTCCTCCAGCGCCCACCTGCGGGTCTTCTCCGCCCTGCTGGGCTGGGACGACCCGGGCGCGGCCTTCACCGCCGTGACCCAGCTCGGCACCGAGACCGCGGTGCTGATCTACTTCCGCCGCGACATCGCCTCGATCGTGAAGACCTGGACGCTGTCGCTGTTCCGCCCGGCGCTGCGCTCGGCCCCGGACGCCCGGATGGGCTGGTTCGTGATCATCGGCACCCTGCCGATCGGCATCCTCGGCAAGCTGTTCCAGGACGGCATCGAGACCCACCTGCGCGATCTGCGGATCATCGGCACCACGCTGATCGTCTTCGGCCTGGTGCTGGCCTTCGCCGACCGCACCCGTGCGATCCGGCACGCCCGGCCGATCAGCGACCTGACCCTGCCGCACGCCGGCATCTACGGCCTCGCCCAGTCGCTGGCGCTGATCCCCGGGGTGTCCCGCTCCGGCGGCACGATCAGTGCGGGCCTGCTGCTCGGCTACAGCCGGGAGGCGGCGGCGCGCTACTCCTTCCTGCTGGCGATCCCGGCGGTACTCGCCTCAGGGGTGCTGGAGCTGTTCAAGATCGGCGAGGGCCCGGCACCGGCCTGGGGGCCGACCATCCTGGCCACCCTGATCGCCTTCGTGGTCGGTTACGCGGCGATCGCCTGGTTCCTCAAGTACATCTCGCACCACAGCTTTCTGCCGTTCGTGGTCTACCGGGTGCTGCTCGGCGTCCTGATCATCGGACTGGTGGCCGGCGGCGTCCTGGCCCCGGACGCGGGCGTCGCCAAGTAGAACCGCGTTTCAGAACGACCCCGCAACAGCAGTGGGCCGGGACACCCGAGGGGGTGTCCCGGCCCACCGTTCGCCGAGCAGGGGATCGTGGGGCGGACGGCCCTACCGCCCGAACTCCCGCGCGGCGGTCAGCCGCCCGCGGACGGCGGCGTGGACCTCGGCCTCCTCGGCCGGATCGGCGGCGAGTCGGCGCAGCCGCTCCAGCACACGGGCGTCGCCCGTGGTGGCGACGTGGCGCGCGGCGAGCTCGCGGGTGGACTCCTCGCAGTCCCAGAGGCACTCGACGGCGGGCCCCTCGGGGAAGTGCACGTCGGTCACGGCCAGCGCCCGGGCGGCGCGACCGCGCAGTTCGGAGGAGGCGGCCTCCCCGTAGATGTGGCGCAGCACGGGTACGGCGTCGGCGGCGACCAGCCGCCCCGCACCGTCGACCAGCGACCCGAGCCCGGTACCGCTGACCCCGCGGACGGAGATCCAGCGGCGCAGCCCGGCGACCACCAGCGGAGCGTCGGACGGCTCCCCCGCGTCGGCGAGCAGCTTGACGGCGGCCTCGCCGAGCGCGCTGTCCGCACCGCCGGTGGCCGGGTCGGCCCAGCGGCGGGCGTGCGTCAGGACCTCGGGGCCGCGCATCCGGCCGAGCAGTTCCAGGGCGGCGCGCACGATCCGGTCGTCCACGTCGACGGCGGCGGCCTCGATCAGCTCGGCGGCGGCCGGGTCGCGCTGGTCGACCAGGTAGCGCAGGGCGGCCCGGCGGGCACCGGGCAGGCCGCCGCGAGCGGCCTCCAGCACGGCGGGGCGGTCCTCGGGCCGGACCACGGCGGTCAGACACCTGGCGGCCGCGGCGGCGCGGCGGTCCACGGCGTCGGGTCCGGCCGGATCGGCGGTGTCCTGCGCGGGCTCGGGCCGGCCGTCGGGGCGGCCGAGGAAGGCGCCGACCCCGAGGGCGCCGAGGTCCCCCTGATCGGCCCAGGCCAGGACGTCGGCGGTGGACCAGCCCGGGGTGACGCCGCCGCGGTTGAGCTGGCGCTGCCACAGGTCGAAGGGGGACTGCTCGCTGGCCGCCGCCACCCTGGGGTGGTAGGCCGCCCACAGCCGCCAGGGCCGGGGCTCGTAGGCGTTGCGGATGAACTCGCGCAGCTCGGCGTCGCCCTCGGGGCCCGGCGCGAAGCGGTCCAGCACGGCGGTGCCGAGCAGCAGCAGGCCGCGGTCGTCGTCGCGCAGCGCGAGCTCGTCGAGGGCCCAGGCCCAGTTGGCGCCGGTGGCGGTGTACTCGCGCAGCATCAGCAGCGCGTCGCGCCGGCCGTACGCGGCGAGGTGGCCCAGGACGGAGAGGGCGAGGCCGGTGCGGTTCTCGTCGTCGCTGACGAGGTCCTCGGCGGAGTGGAGGTGGTCCTCGATGCCGTCGAGGGGGGCCTCCAGCTCCATGTAGAGGCGGGCGTAGTAGAGGGAGCGGCTCTCGACCTGCCAGTCGGCTCGCGGATCCCTGGTGACGCACTCCTCCAGCGCGGCGATGGCCTCGGTACGGTCGGCGGCCAGCGCGTGGAGCTGCCCGTCACCGCGGCCTCGCTGCAGGAGGCCGAGGAGGCTGGCACTGGGTGCTATCACTGGCTCGAACATGAGGTCAGCATCCGTTGCGGCGGTCGTAGTGGCAACGGGATTTCCGTCGCCGGGGTCTGTGGTCGGTACTGCGGTGGGCGCCCGGGCGCCGGAATCACCGAAGGTTACCGCCTCGGACCCCCGTCCGCACACAGGGCGACGAAGGCTCCTGCCACAGTGGCATATGCCACGGGTATTTTGCCTGCGATATGTCCAAATCGCCCGCAGGGGTGAGGGCGCTGTGCGACAGTCTTCTCACCACCGACGGCCCGTGCGCAGCGGGCCCTGAGCGATGGACCTGCCATGAACATGCCCTTGGCTCCCGCCCGCCCGCCGGACACCGCCACGGTGGACGGCGCCCCGGCGGGCGCGACGGACGACGGCGCCTGCGGCGAAACGGGCGGCGACGCCGACAGCGGAACGGACGGCAGAGTGGACGGCACGGCGCAGGAGCCGTCCAACCCCGGCCACGGACCGGGCGCCGGTGGCGATCTCGACAACGTCATCGGCTCAGCCGAATGGGACCTCCTCACCGACCGCGTCCACTGGGACGCGGAAACCTACCTGCTCCTCGGCTGCGACCCGGACAAGGGCCCGCTCAGCCTCGACCGGCTGCCCGACCGCCTCCCCGAGGCGGACCGGCCGGTGCTGCGCCGGATGATGACCGACGCCCTGGTGCACGGCCGCACCTCCGCCGGCACCCTGCGGATCCGCCGGACCGGCGCCCCGCACGCCGACGTCGAGTGCGCGGGCGAGCCCGTCCTCGGCGCGGACGGCACCGTCACCGCGCTGCGGATGCTGCTCCGGCCGGCGCCGCCGAACTGACCTGGGCCACCCCGGGCTCACCGGGCTCACCGGGCTCACCGGGCTCACCGGGCTCACGATTCCCGGCACCGCCGACGCACGACCGCGGGCCGGCCGTCTCAGGACCGCTTCGGCCGGTTCTTCGTGTCCGCCGTCCGCAGCTCCCGCCCCAGCTCGGCCCGCAGCTCGTCCACCACCGGTAGCCCCCGGTAGCGCACGGTCAGCCGGTACATCTCGCGCAGCCGGTCCCAGGTCCGGTGCGAGGAGTTCTGGCCGATCAGGTTCATCACCATCTTCGCCTGGAACTCCGCCGCGTCCGGCTCGCCGGTCAGCCAGTGCACCGAGGCCAGGGTGATCCGGTCGAACAGCGCCGAGCGCAACTGCCCGGTGCCCTCCCGCAGGGTGATCACCCGCTCCGCGTGCCGCTGCGCCTGCGGGGCCGCCGACGGGTCGTGCTCGGCGAGCGTGCGCAGCACCAGCGCCTGCATGCCGCGCAGTTCGGCCTCGTCGAACACCTGCATCCAGGACGGCGGCGGCTCCGGCACCCCCTCGGCGAACAGCTCCTCGGCCTCCCCGAGCAGCCGCCAGGTGTCCTGGGAGTGCCCGATCGAGGCATGCGCCCAGGCCTCGACGGTGTTCAGCATCGCGCGCGTTCTCGGCAGCACCCGGCCGCCCGCCGCCTTGGCCGCCGACATCAGGTCGATCGCGTCGTCGGCCCGGCCCAGGTGGACCATCTGCCGCGCGGCCCGGGAGATCGCCTCGCCGGCCCGCGGCCGGTCGCCGGCCTCCTTGGCCGACTCCGCCGCGATCATGAAGTACCGCTGGGCGGTGGGCTCCAGGCCCACGTCGTGCGACATCCAGCCCGCCAGCACCGCCAGGTTGGCCGCGACCAGCCACAGCCGCTGCTCCACCACGGGCGCGTGCCGGTGCGTCAGCAGCCCGCCGACCTCGTTGAGTTGACCGACCACCGCCTTGCGCTGGAGTCCGCCGCCGCGCGCCGCGTCCCAGGCGCGGAACACCTGCACCGAGCGCTCCAGCGCCTCCACCTCGTCGAGCCCCACCGGGCCCGCGTCGTACACGTCCACCACCGGGCGCGCCCCGCCCTGGGTGATCACCTGGCGCGGCCCGGGGACGGAGGCCGCGTACGCGACCGCGTCCCCCCCGAGCCAGCCCTTCAACGAATCGGCGATGACCGTTCCGGCCGTGAGCGCGGCGCCCGCGCCCACCAATCCACGTCGGTTCAGCATGAGGTCCATTCCCGTGAACTCGGTGAGGACCGCGGCCGTTCGATCCGGCGACCATGGCACTGCTGCGGACGGCGCCGCTCCGGACCTGGTGGGCCGGTGTCGTTCCAGACCGAGGTCCTCAGTGGTGACGACACGGCCGAGCCGCTCCGTGAACACGGCCGCCAGCACCCTCGGGACCGGATCGCGGGGGATCTCCCCCTGCTCGATCCAACGCCGTACCCTCGACGTGTCGGTGGACAGCTGCTGCTGACCCATCGCGGCACCCCGACGGTTGACCAGCCGCGCGAGTTCGCCCTTCGACCATCCGGTCAGGACGAACAAATCAGCGAGTCGGGTGTTGGGTTCCCTGCTCAACGAAGCCCCCAGGTTCCTCGGCTGCTTCGAGGCTAGAGGCTCCGGCAAGTGCCAGGCGAGCATTCGCCACCGTTCGCCAGGGCCCGCCAGACTACTAAGCCAGTGCGCGGTGGGTGTGTTGTAGGGGTGCGCCACCTCGCCCCCGGGTCGGGCGGCGTCCCACCAGCGTCGGGGCATTCCCCCGACCGTGGCACGGGACGCTCCCGGTCCTCACCCGAGGGGGTGGCGCGGCCGGGTGGCGCGGGGGCGCCGGGCACGGCCACGGCAGTCCGGCCGACCGTACTCCCCAGGGTGCGGAAGGCTGGAGCACCGCCGTCGACAGGGTCCTCTCGACCCCGCGTCCGTGCCCGGCGCCCGCGCACCACCCACCGCACCGAGCCAGGGTCGCCGTCACGCCAGGAAGCACGCGGCACCGGCCCTCCCCGCACCGCGGGGCGCACCCGCCGACGGACTGAAAGGGACCACCCTCACCCCATGTACTCCTCAGCGACGACCCCCACGCCCACCGCGACCCGCTCCGCGCTGCGCCCCCCCACCGCAGCCGCCGGCCGTCCCGGCCCGAAGCAGGTGCCCCCGTCGAGCCGCCCGGTGGCTCCGCACGGCACCGACGGCCGGTCCACGGACGCCCGGGTCCCGGCCGGCCGTACGGCGCTGGGGCTGCGCGGCCCCGAGTCGGCCCCGCCCGTCGGCGGCCGACTGCCGCTGGCCCGGCAGGCCGACGGCCGGGTGCTGCGCCAGCCGCACCGGCCCGGCCAGGTCGGCGGCCCCGAGCGGATCGACCCGTCGGCGCTGCAGACCCCGGCCGTACGGGCCGCGCTGGCGAGCGTCGCGCGGATATGTCCCGCGTTCACCCCGCGCCAGGTGCTGCGCGAGGGCAGCCGCCACATCCTGGTGGCGGGCACCATCGGGCGGGCCCCGGTGGTCGCCAAGTGCCTGGCGCCGCAGGCGGTGCGGAGTGGGCACTTCGAGCAGCTGGTGGCCGACTTCCACCACGAGGTCGCGGTCTACCGGGCGTTCGTCCGGCACCGCCCGCCGGTGCGGCTGCCCCGGCTGGTCGCCGCCGACCACGACCGCTGCGTGCTCGTCATGGAGCGCGTGCCCGGCCGGCCGGCCGCGCGGGAGCGCCACCCGGTCAACGCGCCCACCCCGGGCGAGGTGCGGGCGCTGCTGACGGCCGTCCGCACGCTCAACCTGTGGCGGCCGCCGACCGACGTGTTCCAGCCGCGCATGGACTACCCGATGGAGATCGCCCGCTACCACTCGGTGGGCCAGCTCACCGACCGGGACGCCGGCGACCTGCGCGGCCTGCTGCACGGCCTCGGCCACACCCCGCTGCAGCTCTGCCACGGCGACGCCCTACTCAGCAACATGCTGCTGGCGCCGTCCGGCCCGGTGCTGGTCGACTGGGAGCAGGCCGGCTGGTACCTGCCCGGCTACGACCTGGCGGTGCTGTGGAGCGTGCTGTCCGGCGACACCGCGGCACGCCGCCAGATCAGCCAACTCGCCCAGAGCGGCGGCACGCTGGCCCGGGACGCGTTCCTGGTCAACCTCGTGCTGGTGCTGATGCGGGAGATCCGGCTGTACGACGTGCCGGGCGCCGGCGAGGAGCAGCGGATCATGATCCGCCGGCTCTACGACGACGCCGCGCTCGCCCGCCGGGCCGTCCGGGCCGCGGTCGGCACCCGCTGACCGGCCTGGGCTTGGCTGAACAATTCCCGCCGCGCGCGACGCGGATAGTTCAGCCAAGCCCTCAGGGCCCGGACCGGCCCTGGTCGCCCTACGGCCGGCCGCCGCGTTCCAGGGCGGCCCGGCCCGCGGCCTCCAGGACGGCCTCGTCCGGGGCGAGGTGCACCCGGCTGCTCAGCACGTCCCGCAGGTAGCGCTCCAGCGGGTGACGTCGGCTCAGGCCGGGATTGCCGGTGAGCGACACGGCCTGCTGGACGGCCGCCGTCGCGGCCCGGGTGGCCAGCAGGTGGGCCGGTCCGGTCCGGGCGACCGCGTCCGGCTCACCCCGGTCCACCCGGGGGGCCAGCCCCTCGACCAGTTCCTCGGCGCCGATCAGCTGGGCCTCGATCTCGCCGAGGGCGCAGCGGTAGCGGGGCAGGGTGCCGAGCGGCTCGGTCAGATTGGCCGGAGTGCGCTGGTTGAGGAAGCGGACCAGCCAGGACTGGGCGGCGCGGGCGACTCCGATCGCCACCGCGGAGAGCGCCAGATCGTGCCAGGCGAGGGAGAGTTCGGCGGCCCCGGCCGCCGGGCCGGCGGAACCCGCCGCTCCACCGGGCGCGGTGAGGCCGAGCGCGAGATCGGCCGGTACCCGGACCTGCTCCAGCAGGACGTCGTGGCTGGCGCTGGCCCGCAGGCCGAGCTGGTCCCAGGTCGGGTCGATCTCCAGGCCCTCGCTCTCGCCGCGGACCAGGAAGGTCCCGACCCGCGGCTCCGGCTCGTCGGTCCGCGCGGTCACCGCCATCCAGGCCAGCGCCTCGGCGCCGGTGCAGTACGTCTTCCGGCCCGTCAGCAGCCAGCCGTCGCCGTCCCGTCGGGCCACCGTCCCGGGCAGCGCGCCGGGGCGGCCCCCGGGCTCCGCGCGCAGCGTGTTGACCAGGGCCGGTCCGCGCCGGGACTCGGTGAGCAGGCGCCGGTAGCCGGCCGTCGGCCAGGCGCCGCGGCGGCCCTGCTCGGCGTGCTGGAGCAGCGTGAAGGCGGTGACCACGGCCACCGAGGCATCCCCGCGCCCGAGTTGGGCCAGCACCCGGACGGTGTCGGCGAGCGTGCCGCCGGGGCCGCCGTACCGCTGGGAGACGGTCAGGGTGAGCAGGCCGGCCTCGTGCACCGCCTCGATGCCCTGGTACGGGAAGGTGGCGTCACGGTCGTGCTCCTCGGCGCGGGCGGAGAGCAGGTCGACCACCCGGGGCAGCCCGGCGAGGGCGTCGGCGACCGCCGAGCGGTCGGGCGCGGTGTGGCCGGAAGCGGTGTGGCCGGAAGCGGTGTGGCCGGAAGCGGTGTGGCCGGAAGCCGACGCCGCCCCGGTGGCCGAGGGCGGGGTGGCCGGTGGCTCGGTGGTCTGGGACGCGGCGGACGGGCGGTCCGCGGGCGAACGGTCGGCAGCGGTGGTCGTCATGGTGCTGGGGCCTCCGGGCGGCAGCGTGGGCTCGGCGAATGCGGGCGGCACGCCGGACGGGCGCGCGGTACCGGCTCGGCGGCTCCGGAGGTCGGTTCACGGCCCGCCCCCGGGTTCGGAGCCGGCCACGAACAACCGGCCGCCCGCCGCCTCGGGGACGAATCCCCTCAGTGGCCCGGACACACCGCGCTGGCGGTGCGCCGCAGGTCCAGGTAGCTGCGGCGGGTCAGCAGCGGGAGACGGCACGACATGTTCGCGACTGTACGAACCTGTGATCGAAGCCGTCAAGCAGCGTCCGGGCCCCGGTCGGGGCGCCGGTCAGCCCTGCTGGAACATGTCGGCCGGGAGCGGCTTCAACAGCTGATACAGGTCGTCCGAAATCGGTCGGTCCCAGGACGCGATGGTGACCTGGACGCCGTCGCTGCGCCCGAACTGCGCGCAGAACACCCGCTCCTCGCTGACCTTGACCTTCTTCACGATCAGCAGGTCGTCCCCGAGCATCACCGGGAAGTCCTCGGCCGAGACGAAGTCGACCGGCTCGTCGTTCTCCAGCGCCGCGAGCAGCTGCCGCACCTCGAAGGGCACGCTGTCGCCGGTCTCCCGGGCGGGCGAGCCCTCGGGGAGGTTGCCGATGAACATCGCCGGGCCTCTGCCGCCGAACAGGTCGTAGCGCAGGAAAATCCCCTGGCAGGAGCCGTCCGGGCCGGTCATCATGGCCGCACCGAAGTCGCCGGGCCAGTCGCCCGGGTCCATCGCGAGCACGTCGAAGTCCGGGCCGGCGGGCTGTCCGGAGCGACGGCGGAGAAAAGACATGGGAACATCGTACGTGTCCGGCACACCGCGCTCGCGAGGTGGGTGGGGCACCGGCGGGAGATCGACGCTCAGAGACCAATGTTGACTCTGAGCAACCGTCCGGGCTACGTTCGGTTCTGCACGACAGCCGTTCTGGGTTTCACCCTCCGGGGGGACGGCATGTCGCAACGCGGCCCTACACGCGTTTCCCTCACTGTGCACATTGTCGTGCCGAACTGCCGAGCACCCAGCTTCGTCGTCGCACACAGCACAGCACACAAGCCAACAGTTCCATGCACCACAAGCCAGATCCGCGGGGCCCCGGCCCGTCGCTCCCGTGGATCTTGCCCGGGACGCCGCCGCGTGGGGGCGTGCGGGTCCCGAGCAAACGGTGTCGTCGTCGAGTCGCTCTCGGCGTCGACGCCAGCCTCCCGGCGACTGCCGGCCCCTCGTGGGCCGGGACCGGCCGACGCACCCCCGGTGCGCAGGGGATGACTGGGAGGATGGCCTGGCAACGCTGCCGGGCCGCACAGCAGGCGCCGTGTCTGGCCGCGTGGGGGCGGTGGGCACGGCGTCTGCCTGTGCTCATACTCTGAGCTGCGTTTGTCTAACAGTCAACAGAAATTCTGACGGGGCACGCTCAATAGATCATCAGTTGTGATGTTCGGGGCCGAAATCGACCGCGGAGCGGGCCCCGTACCACTGGGGCCCGCTCCGCGGTCGTGCGACGATGGCTCGCGGCTCAGGTGAGGTCGAACTCGCCGTCCCGGGCGCCGAGCACGAAGGCCCGCCACTCCCCCGGCGTGAACACCAGGACCGGGCCGTCCTCCTGGCGACCGTCCCGCATCCCGATGTACCCGTCCACGAACGCGATCTGGACGTCCCCGACGCCCTGGCTGCTGCACAGCCACTTCGCCCCGGTGAAGTCCACCTTCGGCTTCCCGCTCGGCGCCAGTTCAGGCTGTGCGCCGCCCGCTTCCACGTCGATCCCGCTGTTGACTGCCACTACCCGGTCTCCTCCCGACGGCGTTCCCGGCCCAGCCTAGCCACACCCGCCCGCCCCGGTCAGCGGGTTGACGAGGACTCCATCAGCCGGGCACCGACGCCGCCGCGGGCCCGCTCGACGCGTGTCCCGCCGGTCGGAGGCCGCAGGAGCTGCCAGAGTGCATGGCAGCGTGCGGGAATGCCTCCGCCGACCGTACGCGGGCCCTCGGCGGCCCGCACCGGCCCGTGCCGACCCCGACCGCCGCTGCCCCGCCCACCGACCACCCGTCAACCGCCCACCACCGCCCACAGGGAGCAGCCGATGAGCCGCCGGGACGGCACCCGCGCCGATGTCATCCCCATCTCCGACGCGCCCTCGGCCCACCCCCCGGCGCCCCGCACGCCACCCGCGCCCGCCACCCTGCCCCGGCCGTCCTCCGGCCGGCCCGCCGCGCACGGCCGGGTCGGGGTCGTCCTGGTGTCGCACAGCCAGGAACTGGCCACCGCCGTCCGCACCCTGGCACTCGCACTGACCGGATCCGACTCCCCCGCCCCGATCGCCGCGACCGGCGGGGAGCCGGCCGGCCCGGGCATCAGCGCGGTGCTGGTGGCCGCCGCCACCCGCCGGGTCGACCAGGGCCACGGGGTGGTGGTGATCGCCGACCTGGGCAGCGCCGTCACCACCGTGCGCGCCCTGCTGTCCGACGCCGACGAGCACGGCCTCCCGTTCCCGGTCCGGTTCGCGAACGCGCCGTTCGTCGAGGGCGCGGTGGCCGCCGCCGCCACCGCCACCGCGGGTGGCGACCTCGCCGCCGTACTGGACGCCGCGGAGGAGGCCTACCGGCAGTACAAGGGCTGAGCGGGCCGTGCCACGGTTTCCGCCCACGCGGGGTGACCGGACGGCTACCATCGGCACAGGCCCGGGCTCCCGGCCCGCCCGGGGCGGGGAGGCGAGCATGCGGACGGTCCGTCACACGGTCAGGGGCGCTCCTTGCCCTCCCAGGCGAAGACCGCCGGGCCCTCGCACTCCAGTGCGTGGCGCAGCCGCTCGTGCTCGACCTCGATCATCGGCGGCAGCCCGTCCAGCGGGAACCAGCCGACCTCCAGCGACTCGTCGTCGTTCACCCTCGCCTCGCCGCCGACCGCCCGGCAGCGGAAGGTCAGCACCAGGTACTGCGTCACGTCGCCGTTCGGGTAGGTGACCTGCGGCGAGACGGTGGCCGAGACGAGCAGCTCGGGCACGACCACCACCCCGGTCTCCTCCAGGCACTCGCGCACCACGGCGTCGGCGGGCTGCTCACCGGGGTCGAGGATGCCGCCCACCGGCGCCCACCGCCCGTCGTCGGCCCGTCGGGCCAGCAGGACCCGGTCGTGGTCGTCCAGCACGACGGCGACGACGGCGCTCAGCCAGAGCGGACGGGTGCCCACCAGGGCGCGGAGTTCGGCGAGGAACGCGGGAATGGCCATGCGTCGCAGCCTATCGAGCCACCGGGGCGGGGCGGCGGGCCGGTGGCGGCCCGCGACCGCGCCGCCTCACCGCACGAGGTCTCCCTCCGGGCGCAGCAGGGCCAGGACGGTCAGCCCGAGGATCCTCAGGTCGAGCCGGAGCGAGCGGTGCTCCACGTACCAGAGGTCGAGTTCGGCCCAGTCGGGCCGGGCGAGCGGGCGGCGAGCCTGGAGTTGGGCCCAGCCGGTCAGACCGGGTCGGACGTCGAGCCGGCCGCGCTCGCGGCCGGAGTAGCGGACCACCTGGTCCGGGCGGGCGGGCCGGGGGCCGATCACCCCCATCTCGCCGCGGGCGACGTTCCACAGCCGGGGCAGCTCGTCCAGGCCGGTCCGGCGGAGCAGGGTGCCGAGCCGTCCGCCGCGGCTGGTCCGGAACCGGAGGATCTGGAACTCCCGGCCGTGCCGTCCGGTCCGAGTCAGCCGCAGGAGCACCGGGCCGCCCGCCGTGCAGCGGAGCAGGCCGGCGATGACCAGGGCCAGCGGGAGCGCGACGATCCCGGCCAGGGCGGCGAGGGCGAGGTCCCCGCCGCGTCTCATCTCGGTCCGCTGTCCGGTTCGGACACGACGCTGCCGCCCATCGCTCCCCCTCCGCGGCGCCGTCGAGCCGCAAGAACGCATTCACAGTATGAGGCGCCATGGAGCCGCCGCCCGGGAATGGTGAAAGAGGTGAGCAGAACATTGTCCGACAGGCCGAAATTCGGTCGATCTGACCAATATCGCTCGATCCGCCGCCCGGAATGCCGAGGGCAATCGAACTACAGCCGTCCGCCGAGGCGCTCGGGCCGTCAGGCGGGTGCGTCAGGCGGTCAGAGCGCCGCACCCCGGCGGTAGCGCAGCAGCCCGAACGCGATCCGGCCGAGCAGCAGCACGCCCGCGGCGAGGCAGCCGGCCACCGCCATCGCCCAGGCCGGACCGTCACTGTCCGGAACGATCACCGCCACCACGATGCCCAACGCCAGGCAGGCCAAGCCCACCACGGCGAGCAGGAGCTGGTGGGTGACCAGGGCTCCACCGCTCCACGCGCGGGCCATCCGGGTCGCGCCGTGCAGGTGGAATGGATCACGGTCCGCATCTGCCATGAGCCCAAGGTACCCCCGACGGGCGCCGGCGGCAGCCCGCGGGGAGTGATCGTTCGGCCACCCGGCGCGACCGGCCCACAGCCCTCGCCGCGGGCCCCGCCGAAGCCCTTCCGATCCGGCCCCGGTCGTGCATTCCGGCTCCACAATCAGTCCACGAAAAATCCTCGTCCCCCCGGTACAACCATCCGCTCGGTGCAGCGGTCTCAATGGCATTGAGCGATCCAGGAGCCGTTCGCGGGAAGGGTGCGAGCCCCCACCGCGGACCGGAATACCCAGGGGCCGGAGCCGCCGCCCCCTGGAGTCGGAGGCCGGGCTCCGTCCTCCGGCGGTACCGCCACGCCGCTCGGCGACCGAGGGGGAACCGTGCCGCAGTCCCAGTCCACCACGTCGATCTCCATGGCCCCCACCAGGCCCGCCGCGGTCGTCAGCACGCTGACGTCGGCCACCGGCCGCCGCCGCCCGCCCACCGAGAGGGGCCGGCCCTCCCCCGAGCCGGGTCGGCCGGACGCGCGGGGCGAATGGCTGCGGTTCGCCCCCGTCCAGCCGCTGTTCCGCGCCCGCGCCGCACAGCGCCTCGCCGTGCTCGCCTACCACGGCGTCACCGACCACCGGTCCTTCGGCGCCCAGCTCGACCGGCTGCGAAGACTGGCCACCCCGGTCTCGCTCACGGCCGTCCTGCAGGCCGTCACCGAACAGCGGCCCCTGCCGCCCCGCAGCGTCCTGGTCACCTTCGACGACGCCGACCGCAGCGTCCTCACCCACGCCCTGCCCGCCCTCGACGCCCGCGGTATCCCCGCCACCGCGTTCGTCATCTCCGAACTCATCGGCACCGAGCGCCCCTTCTGGTGGCACGAGGCCGACTTCCTCGCCCGGCACGGCGGCCGCGCCCGCTCGCTCGACTGCGGGCACCCCTCGCAGCTGCTCCCCCGGCTCAAGGCCATGCCCGACCCCGACCGGCGGCGCAGCCTGCACGAGCTACGGGTCAGCGCCGACCGCCGGCCGCCCCGCCAGGAACAGCTCACCCCCGCCGACCTGCTCGCCCTGCGCGACGGCGGCGTCGCCATCGGCAACCACACCCAGGGGCACCCCTGTCTCGGCCGCTGCGACGACGCCACCGTCCGGGCCGAGATCACCGGCGCCCACGAGGCCCTCACCCGCTGGCTCGGCGAACCCCCCATCGCCTTCGCCTACCCCGACGGCGGGCACGACCCGCGGGCTGAAACCGTCCTGCAGGAGCTGGGCTACCGTCTCGGCTTCCTCTCCGACCACCGGCTCGGCCCGCGCATCCCCTCGCACCCCCTCCAGATCAGCCGGCTCCAGGTCGACTCCACCACCAGCACCCGGCGCTTCGACACCATCCTCTCCGGCCTGGAACCCGCCTACCGCCGCTGGCGCCGCCAGGCCGTCGCCTGACCGGCCGCGCCCGGTACGCGGGAAGTCGGCGGGGCCGACTTCCCGCTCCGGCGGGCTTCGGGGGGTCAATCTGAGCCCCACGGCCACCCAGGCCGAGGGGCCAAGATGTGCCCTGCAGTACCAGGTATGGCTGGTACAGCCGGGACACCCCGGGGATGACGGTCAGGAGCGAAACCTGGCCCAACGGCGTGCCGCACAACCTGCGGCCTTCTTCGCCCTGGCCCGACCATCGGGAATCGGGGATCGGGGATCGGGGGCAAAAGATCTTCCCGCCGCACACCCGGACGCCGCCGATGGCAGCCAGCGGGTAAAAGTTAGTCCCACGGCATCCGGGCGCGACTCCTGCGCCGGCAGGAGGCGGGAGCGGTGAGCGCGGTGAGCGCGGTCAGCGGGCGCTGAGGGCCGGAGCGGGCGTGGGGCCGACGGCCGCGAGCAGACCGATGCCCCGGCACCGCAGACCGCGGTGGCCCGGGCCGCCGCAGGGCTCGGCGAGCATGCCGTCGATCACCGTGCGGTCCCCGGCGACGGCGCTGCCGGTCATGCCGACAGCGGGCTGCGCGTCAAAGCGGCGAGGGCCTGCCCCTCGGGGTAGAGCAGCGCGGCCGCGGGGAGGGCGGCGGGGGTGCCGGCGTGGAGCACGGTGACGGTGCCGGCGCCGGTGCGGGTGGGGTCGGCGACGCGGCGCAGGGCCTGGGCGGCGACGGCGTCGGCGGAGCCGTGCAGGGTGAGCGCCGGGGAGGCGGTGGGGGCGACGGCGGCGCGGATGCGGTCGGCGACGAGTTCGTAGTGCGTGCAGCCGAGCACGATCGCGGCGGTGCCGGCCGGTGTGCGGGCGGCGGCGGCGGCGATGGCGGCGGTGATGGCCGCGTCGTCGCCGTGCTCGACGGCGTCCGCGAGGCCGGGGCAGGCGACCTCGGTCACGTCCGCCGGGCCGCCGAAGTCTCGGATCAAGCCGCGCTGGTAGGCGCTGCCGGTGGTGGCCGGGGTGGCCCAGATGGCGACCGGGCCGCCGAGGGCGGCGGCCGGCTTGATGGCCGGGACGGTGCCGATGACGGGCAGCCCGGGCTCGAACTCGGTGCGGAGGGTGGCGAGCGCGTGCACGGAGGCGGTGTTGCAGGCGATGACCAGCGCGTCCGGTTCGAGCGCCGCGGCGGCGAGCACGCAGCCGCGGGCGAGGTCGGTGACCTCTTCGGGCGTGCGCGGCCCCCAGGGCATCGAGGCCGGGTCGGAGGAGAGCACCAGATCGGCGTCCGGGCGCACCTTCCGAAGGGCGACGGCGGCAGCCAGCAGGCCGATTCCGGAGTCCATCAGTGCGATCTTCACGGGGCAAGACTTTAGTCGATCCGCCCGATCGGGCCTGTTCTGCGGCAGACTGCCGGGGTGACCGTCCTGCTGTGGATCGCCGCGTCCTCCCTGCTGGTCTGGCTCTGGTTGGCGTGCTGCCACGGGCTGTTCTGGCGCACCGATGTGCGGCTGCCGCCGCGCCGTCCGCCGGCTCGCTGGCCGCAGGCGGCGGTGGTGGTGCCGGCCCGGGACGAGGCGCAGGTGCTGCCGGTGAGCCTGCCGACGCTGCTGGCGCAGAAGTACCCGGGGCGAGCGCGGGTGATCCTGGTGGACGACCACAGTTCGGACGGCACGGGCGCGCTGGCGGCGGAGCTGCGGACGATGGACGGGCTGGAGCTGACCGTCACCACGCCTCCCCCACTGCCGCCGGGATGGACGGGCAAGCTGTGGGCGCTGCGGCACGGGGTGGAGCTGGCCGGTCCGGACGTCGAGTACCTGCTGCTGACGGACGCGGACATCGCGCACGGGCCGGACTCGCTCGCGGAGCTGGTGGCGGCGGCGGAGTCCAACGGGCTGGACCTGGTGTCGCAGATGGCCCGGCTGCGGGTGGAGACCGGCTGGGAGCGGCTGATCGTGCCGGCCTTCGTCTACTTCTTCGCGCAGCTGTACCCGTTCCGCCGGAGCAACCGGCCCGGTGGCCGGACGGCGGCCGCGGCGGGCGGCTGTTCGCTGGTGCGGCGGGAGGCGCTGGAGCGGGCGGGCGGGGTGGCCGCGATCCGGGGCGCGGTGATCGACGACGTCTCGCTGGCCCGGGCGGTGAAGTCCTCGGGCGGGCGGACCTGGCTGGGGCTGGCCGGGGAGGTGGACAGCGTCCGTCCGTACCCGCGCCTGGAGCAGTTGTGGCGGATGGTGTCGCGCAGCGCGTACGCCCAGTTGCGGCATTCGCCGCTGCTGCTGCTCGGGACGGTGCTGGGGCTGGCGCTGGTGTACCTGGTGCCGCCGGTGACGACGGTGGCCGGACTGGTCGCGGGGGTGCCCGCGGCGGCGGCGGTGGGCGGGGCGGCCTGGGCGCTGATGGCGGGCACGTACCTGCCGATGGTGCGGTACTACCGGCAGCCCGCGCCGGCCGTGCTGCTGCTGCCCTTCACGGCCGGGCTGTACCTGCTGATGACGGTGGACTCGGCGGTGCAGCACTGGCGCGGCCGGGGCGCGGCGTGGAAGGGCCGGACGTACTCGCGGGCGTGAGGGTCCCGGGCCCTGAAGGCCTGATTCGCGGGCGCGGCAGGCCTGGTGGCTCCATACTGCTCGGATGGACCGACAGCTGATCTCCCGCCTCGCCCATGCCCACCACCCGATCGCCGCGCCGCTCACGGACGAGTCGGTGGCCCGGCTGCTGGACCGCGCGACCGCCGGGACGGACGCCGGCCTCGCGCTGGACCTCGGCTGCGGCGAAGGGGCGTGGCTGGTCCGGGCACTGGCGGCGCGCCCGCACTGGCGGGCGGTGGGAGTGGACCTCGACGCGGCCGCGCTGACCCTGGCCAGGGAGTCGGCCGAGGCGCTCGGGGTGGTCCGCCGGATCGGCCTGCACCACGTGGACGCCCGGGAGTTCAGCTCCGCCGAGCCCTTCGACCTGGTGCTGTGCGTGGGCGCCACCCACGCCTTCGGCGGGCTGCTGCCCACGCTGGCGGCGGCCCGCGAGCACCTGGCCCCGGGCGGCCGGGTGCTGGTCGGCGAGGGCTTCTGGGAGCGGGAGCCGTCCCAGGCCGCGCTGGACGGGCTGGGCGTGGCCCGGGACGACTACGCGGACCTGGCGACCACCACGGACCGGGTGATGGCGGAGGGCTGGACGCCGGTGTCCGGGTACGTGAGCAGCCCGCAGGAGTGGGACGACTACGAGTTCGCCTGGACGGGCACGCTGGCCGCGTGGGCGTTGGACCACCCGGACCACCCGGACGCGGCGCCCGCCCAGGCGGCGGCGGACCGGCACCGGCAGGAATGGCTGCACGGCTACCGGGGGACGTTCGGCTTCGTCACGTACCTGCTGCGCCAGGACTGAACCACCGGCCGGAGCGCGCCACTTCCGTGTGCGGCGCGCTCCGGCCGGTGCGCACGACCGACGGGCAGGACCGGCGCCAGGTCACCGCCCAGGCGGGCGGCGGGCGTCAGTTCCCGCGCAGCTGCTCCTGCTGGACCAGGTAGTCCAGCACCTCGGGCATCTCCTCGACGCCGCCGGCCTTGGTCGGCGAGGTCCGGTACTCGCCCTGGACGACCACCGTCGGCAGCTCGTTGACGCCGTAGCGGACGAACTCGGCGGCGGCCTCGTCGACCGACCGCGCCACGTCGGGGGAACGGTACGCCTGACGGAAGAGCTGGGCGTCCGCGCCGTGTCGCACCGCCCAGTCGGTCGCGGTGGCCTCGGTGGTGAGGTCGGCCTTCTCGGTGTGAACCGAGCGGAAGGCGCTGGTCTGCAGGCGCTCGACCAGGCCCAGGCGCTCCAGCGTGAAGTACAGGCGCGCGTGGCCGCGCTGCACGCCCTCATCCTGGCTGTTGGGCCAGATCGCCGGGACACGCCGCAGGGCGACGTCCGCACGGTGCTTCGAGGCCCAGGCCTGCAGGGGCTGTTCGAGTTGCTGGGAGTGACCGCAGTCGTACCAGAAGAACTCGACCGCCTCGGTGCGGGCGCTCTCGCGCACCGGCTGGGGATGGTCGAGCTTGACGAACTGGGCACCCTCGGACGGGGATTGGTGGGTCACTGCGCCGGCCTGGACGGGGGATACGGCGATCCCGGCGGCGACGACGAACAGGACGGTGGAGCGCAGCAGCGACTTCGAGTTCACACCGCGCAGTGTGCTGGTGACGGTTCGTTACCGTCGAGTCGGCCCGAGCGGGCAGGCCCGGATTCGCCCGATCGGCGCAGCCGGGCCGTCTTCCGGACCGTCCGGGCTGTCCGGGCTGTCCGGGCTGTCCGGGCTGTCCGGGCTGTCCGGGCCGCCACGATGGTCCTGCTGGTCGGGGCCGCGACGCCGCCGGAGCCGCCCGGGCCGCCGAGGCCACCGGGCCCGTCACGGGCCGGGACGCGCCCCCGCCCCGCCGCCCGCCCACACCTCGGCGACCAGCCGCTGCCAGGCGTCCACCACGGCGCCGAGTTCGAAGTGCTCCAGCGCGTGCGCCCGGGCGGCCGCGCCGAGGCCCGCGCGGTTGCACGCCAGCACCTTGGCCAGCGCCTCGGCGAGGGCGAGCGGGTCCCCCGGCGCGACGAGCGCGCCGGTGGCGCCGTCCCGGACCACCTCGCGCACCCACCCGACGTCGGTGGCGACGGCGGGCACGCCGGCCAGTGCCGCCTCGATCAGCGCGCCGGGCACGCCCTCGCTGTCGCTGGTGAGCAGCAGCGCGTCGGCGGCCCGGTAGAGCGGCGCCGGGTCGGGCAGGGCGCCGAGGAAGTGGGCGCGGGCGGCGGCCGGGTGGCGGGCCAGCGTCTCGCGCAGCGGACCGTCCCCGGCGACGGCGAGTCGGACGTCGGGCAGGCGGTCGAGCACGTCGAGGGCGAGGTCGAGCCGTTTCTCGGGGGCGATCGCGCCGATCCAGGCGACCAGCAGCACGTCCGCGGGCAGGCCGAGCGCGTGCCGGGCGGCACGCCGGTCGGCTCGGCCGTCGGCGGGCGGATAGCTCTCGGCGGCGCGGGAGTTGGGGATCACGTGCACCTTGCCGTCGGGCAGCCGGAACTGCTCCTCCAGGACGGTGCGGGCCTCGGTGGTGAGCGTGGTGACGGCGGCCGCGCGGTGCATCAGCGCGCCGCCGCGCACCCGGCGCAGCCGGTTCGCGGTCCAGTAGCGGGGGTGGCCGACGGAGACGTAGACGAAGGGGGTACGGGTACCGGCCAGGGCGAGGGCGCAGGCCGCCAGGGTGTCCGAACCGTGGGCGAGCACCACGTCGGCGGCGCGGGCGGTGGCGCGCAGCGCCCGCAGGGTGCCGGGGTGCAGGCGGCCGGAGCCGAGGACGGCGGCGGCGTGCAGGCCCGCCGCGTCGGCGTACGTGTCGGGGCGCGCGTCGTACGCGTCGGGGCGTACGTCGTGCGCGGTGGGGCGTACGTCGTGCGCGGTGGGGTGAGCGCCGTGCGCGGTGGGGTGAGCGCCGTGCGCGGTGGGGTGAGCGCCGTGCGCCCCGGTGCACTCCCCGGTGCAGGCCTCGGTCCGGGGCCCGGGGAGGGCCGGCCCGGCGGGCCTCGGGGCCGGGTGCGGGGCGAGGGCGCACAGGGCGGAGGCCTGGCCCCGGCGGCGCAGTTCCCGGTGGAGGTCACGGGCGAAGTTCTGGGCGCCGCCGCGACGTGGCTCGCTGATCAAGTGCAGGACGCGGGGGCGGGTTCCGGCCGGGTCGGCCGACGTATCGTCGGGCATGGACCGACCTTGACACAGTGCTCCGCGCCGTACAGCCCCTTCGCGCAACCTGGTGGTGGTCCGTGCGACCACGCGAATACACCTGGTGTGCGCGGGTCGGCCGCGGCCGCGCGCCGGTTGCCCCCGTCGTGCGCCCTGTCCCGCCCCCTCCCGCCCTGCCGCACCCCGCCTCGCCCCCGCTCGCCTCGCCGTACCCCCCACTCGCCCCGCCCCGCCCCGCGATCCGCCCCTGGCCGCCGCCCGGGGTCCGCGGACGAACCGCTGGCGGGCCCGCCGACCACCTGCGATGCTGATCACCAGTCAGGGGGCGTCCGGCACGGGAGAACGGGCGCGCCCGCAGCGGGCGGGGGTGGCCGGTGCAGGTGCTTCTGGTGGTCGACAGCGTGAACCGGATCGGCGGGGCGGAGCGTGCCCTGGTCGCGATGGCCCCTCAACTGGTCCGGGCCGGCGTCACGTTGGACGTCGCCTACCTGTACGACTCCCCCGGCGGCTGGCAGCCGGAACTGACCGCGGCGGGCGCCGCCGTGTTCGGGATCGGCCGGCCCACCCGGGCCGGGACGGCCGCCGCGCTGCGCCGGCTGATCCGCGAGCGCCGGCCCGACCTCGTCCACACCGCCCGCCCCGCCTCGGACGTGCTCGGCCGGGCGGCCGCCCTCGCCGCCCGCACCCCGGTGGTCTCCAGCCTGCTCGACCCGGCCTACGGACCGGAGCAGTCGGCCGCGCACGGCGCGAGCCCCTGGCGGATGCGCACCGCGCAGGCCCTGGACGCGGCCACCGCCCAAGGCGCCCGCCGCTTCCACGCACTCACCCGGCACGTCGCCACCACAATGGCGCGGCGGCTGCGGGTGCCCCGGCAGCGGATCGACGTGGTGCCGCGCGGGCTCGACCCGGAGCTGCTGGGCACGGCCACCCCGGAGCGGCGGGCCACCGTACGCGGTGCGCTGGAGCTGGCGCCGGACGTGCCGGTGGTGCTGGCCGCCGGCTGCCAGCAGTACCGGAAGGGCCTGGACGTCCTGCTGGCGGCCTGGCCGGCGGTCCGGCGCGCACAGCCGGGGGCCGTGCTGCTGCTGGCCGGCGCGGCGGGCCCGCAGAGCGGGCGGCTGCGGGCGCTCGCCGAGTCCGCCGGGAGCGTCCGCCTGCTCGGGCCGCGCGAGGACGTGGCCGACCTGATGGCCGCCGCCGACGCGGTCGCCGTACCGTCCCGCTGGGCCGGCCAGGGCGGCACCGCGATCGAGGCGATGGGCGTCGGGGTACCGCTGGTCTGCACGGACGTGCCGGCGCTGCGCGAGACGGTCGGTTCGGAGGACTACGCCCGGCTGGTGGCACCGGAGCGGCCGACCGAACTCGCGGCGGCGGTCCTCGACACGCTGGACGACCGGGCGGCGGCGCGGGTGCGGGCGAAGGCCGCGCGGGCGCGCTTCCTGACCTCGTTCACGCTGCCTCAGGTGTCGGCGCACATGGTCGAGTTCTACGAGCGCGCGCTGCGGGTGCGGCCGCTCTGACCCTCCCGGGGTTTCCGCCGGGGGTGCTACCGGAGCGCGTACGGCAGCCGGATCGACCCGTACGCGGAGCGTCCGGGCGCCGCCCGGACCTGCCGGCACGGCCCGGGGCCGGTTACGCGGATCGGGTGAACGCGGTTGGACCTCGGCCCGGCCCGGTCGGCAGGATATCCGGCCGGGGCGCCCGTCGCGCCGCCTCATCTCCCCCTTCCCCGTACGGATTTGGAGCCACCCGGTGTTCAAGGGATTCCGCAGCTTCCTGCTGCGCGGAAACGTGGTGGACCTCGCAGTCGGCATCGTGATCGGCGCGGCCTTCACCGCGGTGGTCACCGGGTTCGTCAGCGCCTTCCTCACCCCGCTCATCGGGGTCGCCACCGGCGCCGTCGGCGACTTCACCCAGAAGACCTTCGAGGTGGCCGGCACCCGGTTCCCGTACGGGGTCTTCGTCAACGCACTGATCGGGTTCGTGCTGATCGCCGCGGTGATCTACTTCGCCGTGGTGCTGCCGGTCGGCAGGCTGCAGGCGCGCTTCGAGTCGGCCAAGCCGGCGCCGGTCGCGAAGGTCGACTGCCCGGAGTGCCTGAGCTCGATCCCGGCCGCGGCGAGCCGCTGCTCCTTCTGCACCTCGGAGGTCTCCAGCCGGCCGGGCCTCCCGGCGCAGACGCAGGCGCTGCAGGCGCACTGACCGCAAGCACCGCACCCGGCGCCGCAAGCACCGCACCCGGCGCCGCAAGCACCGCACCCGGCGCCGCAGGCACCGCGGACGCACTGGTCGCGGGCCTCCACGGCCGCTGACAGGGACTTTATTCCCGAAACATTCACGAGCCTCCGCCGCACCCTCGGCGGGGGCTCGAATGCGCCGGCGCACGCCCTGTCCGCAAAGTTTTCTCCGCCGGGTCCGGAACCGTCCACCGCCCGGTCACCGCAAGGGTTCGCGACGCCTCCGTCCGGGCACTGTTCGATCACTGACGGCGCGCCAAGGTTGTCCGGAACTGAACGCCGGTATGTCCGTTCTTCCTACTTTCGAAACCTTTGTGCGAGCGAAGACTGTGTAAACACTCGAACTGCTCCCCCTCCCGCTCTCCTCAGCAGGCTCGTTGTGGGCTTACCGTATGCCCCATGACCTCGCCCCGCTCCTACGACGGAGTCGGCTACCCCTCTCCGTCCTTTTCCTCCGGCACGCCGATTTACGACAGCCTCGTGGCTGAGCGCGGCGTCCCCCAGATCGCACCCATCAACGTGCCGGCCGCCCTGCCGCCGGCCCTGTCGTCCGGTTACGGGGCCACCGCCGGCCCGTCCTACGAGAACCGGTACGGCAACGGGTACGAGAGTGCCGGCAGCAACCTCCCCGCGCTGCCGCCCGCCCGCCTCGCCCTGGGCCCCGGCCCGAGCAGCGGTCCCTCCGCCGGTCCCGCCACGGCGTACATCCCCGCGCAGCCCGCACCGGCGTACGCCTCCGCGCCGCAGCCGCCCGTCCCCGGCTACAGCGGCCCCCAGCCGTACCAGCGACCGCAGCCCGCCGCACCGGCCTTCGCCCAGACCGCCAGCGGCGGCTACCAGCCGACCGGCGGCCAGAGCTTCGGCGGCCAGAACACCTTCATCGGCGGCCAGGGCGGCCAGCAGTCCTTCGGCGCGCAGCCGATCGGCGGACCGGGCGCGTTCGGCCCCGGGCAGCCGGGCGGCCAGCCGCAGGGCGGACCGCAGAGCTTCGGTGGCCAGCAGTCCTTCGGCGGCCCGAACCCAGCCGGCCCCGGCTACCAGGGCCAGGGCGGCGAGCAGGGCTTCGGCGGCGCCCAGCTGCGCCCGGCCATGGCGCCGGCCCGCCCGATGCAGCCGCAGCGCCCGGGCCCGTACGGCGAGCCCGGCCAGTACCAGGGCGGCGGCTACCAGCCGCAGGGCCAGGGCTACTGAGCCGCTGACACCCCAGGGCCGACCCCACCCGGCCCGCACCCGCACCACCTGAGCACCACCCGGCGCGCTCCTCGCGCCGGGCGTACGGAGAACGGGTCATCCACGGACCGTCCGGAACGCCCCCCACGGCGTCCCGGGCGGTCCGTGCGCGTACGGGGGCCTGCGGACCGCCGGGGCCGGGCTGGCAGGATGGGGGAATGCAGCTCACCGGACTCCACGTCTACCCCGTCAAGTCCATGTACCGCCTGAGCCCGGGCACCGCCGCCGTCGAGCCCTGGGGCCTGGCCGGAGACCGACGCTGGATGCTCGCCGACGCCACCGGGCGCTTCGTCAGCCAACGCGAGAACGCCGCCCTCGGCCAGATCCGGGCCGGGCTGCTCCCCGACGGCGCGCTCTCCCTCACCGCCCCCGGCGGCTCCCGGATCGAGGTCCCCGCCCCCGCCGTCGCCGCCGGCGACCCGCTCGCCGAGGTCGAGGTCTGGGGCACCCGCTTCCGCGCCGCCGAGGCCGCCAAGGACGCGCACCAGTGGATCGCCGAACACCTCGGCGACTACCGCCTGGTGCACCTGGACGACCCGCGGGCCCGGCCGGTCGACCCCGACTACTCCGAGCCCGGCAGCACGGTCTCGATGGCCGACGGCTTCCCGCTGCTGCTCACCACCACCGCTTCGCTGGACCGGCTCAACGAGCTGATCGCCGCCGAGCACCCGGACGGCCACGAGACCCTGCCGATGGAGCGCTTCCGCCCCAACGTCGTGGTGGGCGGCGCCGAGCCGTGGGCCGAGGACGGCTGGCGCCGGATCCGGATCGGCGACCTCACCTTCAAGGTGGTCAAGCCCTGCGGCCGCTGTGTCGTCACCACCACCGACCAGGAGAGCGGCGAGCGGCGCGGCCCCGAGCCGCTGCGCACCCTGGCCCGGCACCACCGGCTGCTGAAGAAGGCCGCGTTCGGCCAGAACCTGATCCCCGAGCGGCCGGCCGGCGTCACCGGCGACGCGCTCGGCACGCTGCGCGTCGGCGACGAGGTCGAGGTGCTGGAGGACGGGGCGCAGTGGCCGGCCGACGCACGGGGGTGAACCAGCGGCGTGCCGGTCCACCGGCGCCCCCGGTGGCACCGACGCCCGGCGCCGGCTTCGGAACCACGGCTGTGCGCGCTCGTTGAAACATGTGGTCGGAACCTGTGGCGAAGGCGCGAGCCCCCGGTGCCCGCGCGACCGCGGCCGACCGGACCACCCAGGCAGGCGCGCTACGGTGGGCGGGCCGACCGCGCGCCCCGCGGGTACGGCCCGTTGAACGCCGGCTCGACGAAGGTGGGGACGACAGACCGTCATGGCAGAGCACAGGGTCCGGGTCACCCAGGACAGCGCATCCCGCTGGCGTCGCCGCGCGGGCGAGTACGACACCCTCGCGGAGGCCCTCGCGGCCGCCGAACCGGGCGACACCGTGACCGTCCGGCCGGGGACGTTCCGGGAGAACGTACTGCTGGACAAGCCGGTGACGATCGTCCCGGCCCAGGGCCCGGGCACCGTCCGGATCGACCCGCCGTCCGGGGTGGCGCTGACCGTCACCGCCGACGCGACCGTCCGCGACCTCGTCGTCGAGGGCGGCGACAGCTCCACGCCGGCCGTCCTGATCACCGGGCCGCAGGTCGCGCCCGCGCTCAGCGGCTGCCGGATCGAGACCCGCTCCGCGACCGGCGTCGAGATCACCGACGGCGCCCGGCCGACCCTGCGCGGCTGCGTCGTCGCCAACCCGGCCGGGCTCGGGCTGCGCCTGCGCGGTCAGGGCACCGCCGCCGCCTTCGAGGACTGCGAGGTCGCCGCCGCGGGCCAGGCCGGACTCGCCGTCCTCGGCGGCGCCACCGCCGCCCTCGAACGCTGCCGGGTGCACCATGCCGCCGGCGCCGGCGTCCTGCTCTCCGACCCGGGCAGCGCCGCCGAACTGACCGGCTGCGAGATCTACGAGATCCGCGGCAGCGGCGTCCAGGCCGAGGCGCAGGCGGGCGGGCGGCTCGTCGACTGCGAGATCCACCGGGTCACCGGCAACGGCCTGACCCTGGACGGCGCGGCCGAACTCGTCCTCACCGGCTGCCGGGTGCACGACCTGCCGGAGAACGGCGCCGACCTGCGCGGCCGCTCCCGGCTCAGCCTCGCCAACAGCACCGTCCGGGACTTCGGGCGCGGGGCGCTCTCGGTCTGGGACCAGGGCACCGAGGCCGTCGCCGAGTCCTGCCGGATCCACGGCTCCACCGGCGAGTACCCGGCGCTGTGGGTCAGCGACGGCGCCCGGCTCACCCTCACCGACTGCTCGCTGTACGACCTGCCCGACGCGCTGTTCGTCCTGGACCGGGACTCCGCCGCCACCGCCGCCGACTGCTCCTTCAGCCGGATCCGCAGCTCGGCGGTCTCGGTCAGCGGCGGCGCGGCGGTGACCCTCACCGGCTGCCGGGTCCAGGAGGCCGGCACCGGCCTGTGGTTCCGCGACCACGGGAGCAGCGGGCTGCTCACCGACTGCGAGATCTCCGACGTGGCCACCGGGGTGATCGTCACCAAGGGCGCCGACCCGGTGCTGCGCGACTGCACTGTCCGGGCCAGCACCGACGCCGGGGTGTACGTCTCGGCGCAGGGGCGGGGCACCTTCGAGGACTGCCGGGTCTCGCACGGCAAGGGCTTCGGCTTCCACATCATCGACGGCTGCCGCACCCAGCTGACCCGCTGCCGGGCCGAGCAGAACGAGCGGGCCGGCTTCGAGTTCTCCGAGCCCGGGCCGGTCGCGCAGGGCTGCATCTCGGACGACGTCGGCCCGCCGCCCGGACCGCTCTCCGGCGCGGCCGAGCTGCCGGCCCCGCGCGCCGCCCACCTGGCCTCCGCCACGACCCCGTCGGCCGTGGCGACCGCGACCGCGCCGGCCGCCGCGCCGGTGATCTCCCCGATCCCGGACTGCCGACCCGCCGACGAGGCGCTCGCCGAGTTGGACGCGCTGGTCGGGCTCGCCACGGTCAAGCAGGAGGTGCGCACGCTCATCGACCTGATCTCGGTCGGCAAGCGCCGCCGCCAGGCCGGGCTCAAGGCGCCCTCGCTGCGCCGGCACCTGGTCTTCACCGGCGCACCCGGCACGGGAAAGACCACCGTCGCCCGGCTCTACGGCGAGATCCTCGCCGCGCTCGGGGTGCTCCAGCGCGGACACCTGGTCGAGGTGGCCCGGGTCGACCTGGTCGGCGAACACATCGGCTCCACCGCGATCCGCACCGCCGCCGCCTTCGACCGGGCGCGCGGCGGGGTGCTCTTCATCGACGAGGCGTACGCGCTCGCCCCCGAGGACGGCGCGCGCGACTTCGGGCGGGAGGCCATCGACACCCTGGTCAAGCTGATGGAGGACCACCGGGACGAGGTGGTCGTCATCGTGGCCGGCTACACCCTGGAGATGGAGCGCTTCCTCTCCGCCAACCCCGGTGTCTCGTCCCGCTTCTCACGCACCATCACCTTCCCCGACTACACGGCGGAGGAGCTGCTGGAGATCGCCCGGGCCCAGTGCGCCGAGCACGAGTACGCGCTCGCCGAGGCGACCGAGGGCGTGCTACTCGACCACTTCGGCCGGCTGGAGCGCGGCCCCAACTTCGGTAACGGGCGCACCGCGCGGCAGGTCTTCGAGACCATGGTCGAGCGGCACGCGATGCGGGTCGCCCACCTCGCGGACCCCTCCACCGAGGAGCTCCAACTCCTCGTCCCGGCCGACCTGCCGAGCGCGCCGCTGCCCTGACGCCGGGAACTCGCCACTGCGGCCCGGGCGTTGGGGCGGTCATGGGCATGATTCTGACAGGTGCGGCGGGCGGATTGCTGCTGCCGGCCGGGCTGGTGGTGCTGTTCTTCCTCGGCGCGGTGGTGCGACGACTGCGGGTCGGCCCGGCTACGGGCTCGACGGGGACTGCGGGTTCGGCGGGTGGATGCGGCGCGGGCGCGACGGCGACGGAGGAGCTGCACGCGCTGCTCTACCCGAGCAAGCGCGTGCAGCTGGAGCAGCGCCGGGTCGAGCTGGTGCTGCGGGACGACGAGCACGACGGCGCACCGGCGCGCACCGGGATCGACCTCGCGGGTGGGCGAGCGGCCATCCGGCGGAGCGGGCGGGCGGGCGAGGGCGAGGGCAGCGGCAAACAGATAACAGAATCTGTTCGCTGAAATCTGTTATCTGTTTGCTGTCATCTGTTCGCCGCCCGCCGTCAGCTCTCAGCCGTCCGCCCGCGTCGGCGTCAGCCCGTCCAGACGCCGCCGGCGAGGAAGGACTCCACCGCGGCCCGGTACGGCGCGATGTCGATCCGCTCGCCGGCCAGCCAGTCGTCCGAGTAGTACTTGTCCAGGTAGCGGTCGCCCGGGTCGCAGATCAGGCCGACCACGCTGCCCCGCTCCCCCACCGCCCGCATCTCGGCGACGATCTTCAGCGCGCTCCACAGCCCGGTCCCGGTGGACGCCCCCGCCTTCTTGCCGAGCACCTGCTCCAGCACCCGTACGGCGGCGATCGAGGCGGCGTCCGGCACCTTCATCATCCGGTCGATCGCCCCCGGCACGAAGCTCGGCTCCATCCGGGGCCGTCCGATGCCCTCGATCCGCGAGCCCCGCTCGCAGACGGCCTCCGGATCGTGGTGCACCCAGCCGTCGAAGAAGCAGGAGTTCTCCGGGTCCGCGACGCAGATCCGGGTGTCGTACTGCATGTAGTGCACGTACCGGGCGATGGTCGCCGAGGTGCCGCCCGTACCGGCGGTGGCGACGATCCAGGTCGGCTCGGGGTGCGGCTCCAGGCGCAGTTGGGCGAAGACCGACTCGGCGATGTTGTTGTTGCCGCGCCAGTCGGTGGCCCGCTCGGCGTAGGTGAACTGGTCCATGTAGTGCCCGCCGGTGTTCGCGGCGAGCCGGGCGGAGGCCTCGTACACCTCGTCCGGGCGGTCGACGAGGTGGCACTCGCCGCCGTGGAACTCGATCAGGTCGATCTTGGCCTGGCTGGTGCTCTTGGCCATGACGGCGATGAACGGCACCCCGACGAGCTGCGCGAAGTACGCCTCGGAGACGGCGGTGGAGCCGCTGGAGGCCTCGATCACCGGCTTGCCGGGGCGGATCCAGCCGTTGCAGAGCCCGTAGAGGAAGAGCGAGCGGGCGAGGCGGTGCTTGAGCGAGCCGGTCGGGTGGGTGGACTCGTCCTTGAGGTAGAGGTCGATTCCCCACTCGGTCGGCAGCGGGAAGCGCAGCAGGTGGGTGTCGGCGGAGCGGTTGGCGTCGGCCTGGACCTTGCGCACCGCCTCCTTGAGCCAGTCGCGGTACTGCGGATCGGTCCGGTCGACGTCGACGGTCGGCTCGACGTCGTATATTCTGCCCGGCTGGGTGCTCATGGCCACTCTCCCTCGTCGCGACCCCCCACTGCTCACTACGAGTGTATGAGAGTCACGATAAGTGACCGTTTCCGAAGGGCCAGCTTCCGCTTATCGCCCCTGCCGCGCGGCCTGCCCCGAGCCCTGCTGCTGTCCCGAGCCCCGCCGCCGCCGCGCGACCCCGCCGCCGCCCCGCCGTCAGCCCGCCGTCACCGACTGCGGGTCCGCCAGGTACGGCCCCCACGCCAGCTCCGCCGCACCCGCGAGGGCCCCGTGCGCCAGCTTCGCGCCGACGATCGGCACCCGTCCGCTGCGCCCCCACAGGCTGCGTTCGGCGACCACCGCGCGCAGCCGCCCGGGCGCGGCCTCCAGCAGGTCGCGGTGGAGTCCGCTGAGGACCACCTGGTCGGGGTTGAGGATGTTGGCGACACCGGCCAGTCCGAGCCCCAGCCGGTCGATGACGTGCTCCACGGCAGCCCGCGCGCGTTCGTCACCGGCGGCCGCCTGGCACAGTTCGCGCGCCTGGTCGAGCAGCGGGCGTCCCGGTTCGGGGGTGAGCCCGGCGGCGGCGAACAGCGCGTCGGGGTCGGTCTCGGAGTTGAGGCAGCCCCGGTTGCCGCACTGGCAGGGACGGCCCTGCGGGTCGACGGTGAGATGGCCGACCTCCAGGGCGAGGCCGGCGCTGCCGGTGTGCAGGTGGCCGTCGATCACCAGCGCGCCGCCGACGCCGCGGTGGCCGGAGGTGACCAGGAGCAGGTGGCGGGCGCCGCGCCCGGCGCCGTGCCGGTACTCGGCGAGCGCGGCGAGGTTGGCGTCGTTGGCGATCGCGGTGGGCAGCGGGCGGAGGGCACCGGGGCCGTGGTCGGCGCGGCCCACCTCGACGTCGTACAGGTCGGCGACCGGGGTGCCGCTGGGCCAGGCGAAGTGCAGTGCGGCGAGCGCGGCACCGTCCGGTTCGGTGACCGGGTTGGGCAGGGCGAGCGCGGCGCCGAGGCAGCGCCGCGTGGTGGAGCGGGCGAGTTCGGCGCCCGCCTCGGCGACGGCGCGCAGCATCCGGACCGGGTCGGTGGCCGCGGGCAGCGGCAGATGGACGGGCGGGTCGAGCAGGCCGCCGAGGCCGGCCAGGGTGACGCTCAGCCCGTCGGCGTGGATCTGCCCGGCGACCACGACCGGGCCCTGCGGGTCGATCGCGAGCCGGTGCGAGGGCCGGCCGCGTCCGCCGCCGGCCGGGCGCGAGTCGACGGTGATCAGGCCGAGCGCCTCCAGTTCGGCCGTGACGGCCCCGGCGGTGGCCCGGGTGACGTCCAGCGCGCGGGTGAGCGCCGAGCGGGTGGGCGTCTGGCCGGTGTGGATGAGCGAGAGTGCGGGGCCGAGCAGCGTCCGACCGCGGTCGGGGGCCGCGCGGCGGTGGGCGTCGCGCTGCGCTTCGAGGTCGGTCCCGGAACCTGGTCGCGGACTTGAAGGTGAGAGCTGCACGCCCCTATTGTGACTTTGTGCCGCTTCGAAACAAAATCCGCTTGCATCCTCGGCCGGACCCGGCCTCCTCCCAGTCTCGCAGCACACCCCCCGGAACCGACAGCCCCTGGGGCGCCGCACGGCTCGCGCTCACCGCGTTCTTCGCCGTCGACGGCTTCCTCTTCGCCGCCTGGGTGGTCCGCATCCCGGACGTCCGCAGCCAGGTCAGCGCCTCGCACAGCGCCCTCGGGCTCGCCCTGCTCTGCCTGTCGATCGGCGCCGTCCTCACCATGCCGCTGGTCGGGCGGCTGTGCCTGCGCTACGGCTCGCGCCCGGTGACCGTCGGCTCGCTCGCCCTGCTCAGCCTCGCCGTCCCCCTGCCCGCGCACGCCCACTCGGTCGCCGCGCTCGGCGGCGTGCTGCTGCTCTTCGGCGCCGGGTACGGCGGCGCCAACGTCGCGATGAACAGCGCAGCCGTCGATCTGGTGGCACAGCTTCGACGGCCCGTCATGCCCAGCTTCCACGCGGGTTACAGCCTCGGCGGCCTGCTCGGCGCGGGCATCGGCGGGCTGCTCGCCGGATCGCTGAGCACCGCCTGGGCGCTCGCGCTCGGCGGACTGCTCGGCCTCGCCGTCACCGCCGCCGCGGGCGTCGTCCTGCTGCGCAGCCCGGCCGCGCCACTGATCGCGCCCGGCCGCACGGGCGACGGCCGCAGCGACGACGGCACCAGCGCCAGCACCAGCACCAAGACCGCGAGCACCGCCGGTCGCGCAGCGCCGCACCTGCGCCTGCTCGTCCTGCTGCTCGGCCTCACCGCGATGTGCACCGCGTACGGCGAGGGCGCGATCGCGGACTGGACCACGCTCCACCTCACCGACGATGTCCACGCCAGCCCCGGGACGGCCGCCGCCGGGTACGCCGCGTACGCGTTCGCCATGACCAGCGGGCGGGTCGGCGGCACCTGGCTGTCCATCAAGCTCGGCCAGACCAGGCTGATGCTGCTCGGCGGGCTGACCGCGGCGGCCGGCATGCTGGTCGCCGCGCTCGCCCCGGTGGTGCCGCTGGCCGTCTGCGGCTTCGTCCTGGTCGGCCTCGGCCTCGCCAACCTCTTCCCGCTCGCGATCGCCCGGGCCGGCGCGGCGGGCGGCCCGCAGGGCGTCGCGCTCGCCTCGACGCTCGGGTACGGCGGGATGCTGATCGGTCCGGTGGTGATCGGCTTCCTCGCCGACGCGGCCGGGCTGCCGATGGCCCTGACCACCGTCGCGGTGGCCGCCACGGCGGCGGCGCTCCTGCCGCTGGCCGTCGGACGGCGCTGACGGGCCCGGTCAGCCTGACGCGGCGGACGCGGCGGACGGCGCTGATGCGGCGGACGGCGCTGATGCGGCTGATACGGCTGACGGCGCCTCGGCGTGGCCGCTCGCGGACGTGGTGGCAGGATGCGAGCCATGACGACCAGCGGACGGATCCAGATACTGCGGGCGGACGAGCGCCCGGCCACGACGTGGCTCAACGGGGGCGGGGTGACCAGAGAGGTCGCCGGTTTCCCCACCGGGGCCGGGCTGGACGCGTTCGACTGGCGGGTCAGCCTCGCGGACGTCGCGTCGGCCGGGCCGTTCTCGCCGTTCCCAGGCGTCGACCGGGTGATCACCCTGGTCGAGGGTCCCGGCATGACGCTCACCGTCGACGGCGCCGAGCACCTCGTCGACATGCCCTTCCGTCCCTTCGCCTTCCCCGGTGACGCCGCGACGGACTGCCGGCTGCCGGCCGGTCCGGTGGTCGACTTCAACGTGATGACCCGCCGCGGCCGGGTCGGCGCCACCGTGGACGTGCTCACCGCGCCGGCCGCCGTGGACGTCCCGCCGGAGGCGACCGTCCTGCTGGTCTGCCTCGCCGGTGGGGCCGTCGTCGGCGACGAAGCCGTGCTCGACCGCTTCGACGCCGCCCTGCCGGCGGGGCCCGGCACGTGCGAAGTCCGGGTCCGGACCGGCGGAGCCGTCGCCGTGGTCACCCTCCGCTCGACGCCCGCGCCCTGACGCCTACGCACTGACGCCCGATCTCCAACGCTCGATCTCCAACGCCGCCGACGACGACGCCCCGACTCGGGGGGGCCTCCCGGGCCGGGGCGTCGCGGCGTGCTCGGCTCAGCCGCAGAACACCGGTGTGGCGTGGGCCGGGTCCAGGGCGTTGGTGACCAGGTGCAGCGCCGTCGGCGAGAACGCGATCGCCACGTGCTCGGCGAGCGTGATCGGGCAGTGGTCCTGCAGCACCTCGTTGTCGACGTTCGGGCCGGTCAGTAACTGGGTCCGCCACGGGGTGACGACCTCGTCGTACACGGTCGAGATCACGGTGTAGCTCACGCCGGGCACGGTGTCCGGACGGGAGGCCATCGTGCGGTTGAAGTCGGATCCCACCGCCTGGTCCCGGCAGGCCTGGCAGACGGTGTAGATCAGGTCCGCGGCGCCGGGGAAGTACGGCACGAGCTTGGTGATCCCGTCGAGCGTCGTGCCGTGGTTGGACGGCGCCAGGCCGACCAGTCGGCCGACCTTGGCGGCGCCGCCGAGGAACTTCAGGTAGTAGTTCGGCAGCATGCCGCCCTGCGAGTGCCCGACGATGTCGACCTTGGCCGCTCCCGTCGCGTTCAGCACCAGGTCGACGAACCGGCCGAGTTGGGCCGCCGACTCGGGCACCGGGCCGAGACCGCCGATCGGCAGCAGCAGGCCGCTGCCGCTGGAGGTGATGCCGGGGATGGTGCCGTAGTCGAGGGCGAAGACGCAGTACCCGAGGCCCTTCAGCAGCGGGGAGAGCGTGAGCCAGTTCTCGTAGCGGTTGGCGAAGGTGCCGTGCACGAGGACCACCGGGTCGGGGTGGGCGGCGGTCGGCCGGCAGCTCCAGTCGTTGGCGCCGGGCGGCGAGGCCACCGAGTCGCCGTCGGGCGGCAGTTCGGCGACGGACGGGGTGCGGCCGGAGGCGGTGGCGGAGGGGGCGGCCGCCACGGCAGGCCTGCCAGGCGCGGCGGACGCGGCACTCGCCGGAGCCGTCGTCGCGCCGACCAGCAGCGCCCCTGCCAGCAGGGTCACGCCGAAGGCTCCTCCGAGCCTACGACGCAAGGGAGTTGCGGACAAGCAGAGAAGTGGGGTTCTCAACTGTTGCCTCCACGGCGGATTTTTGTTACCAACAGGTAACCCGAGTGGCTCCATCATGCGGTCGCCCCTCCGGCCCGGCCCTTGGGCGTTCCCCAGACCTGGACGGTGTTCTCTGTGACCGGCCACAATGCACCCGACCGCCCGCCCGGCGCCGTACCCGACGCCGTCCCCCACAGGGCGTCCGACCCCTCACCCGGCGCCACGCCCAACACCGCGCCCAACACCACCCCCAGCGACAAGCCCGGCGCCACGCCCGGCTGGCACGTCCCGTTGATCGGCGGCCGACCGGCCGACCGGCGACTCCTGGGCGGTGTACGCGAGTTGGCCGAGACCGTGGTCGCCGCCTTGCTGGACCGCGTACCGGTCTACCGCCGCCTTCCCCGCGAGCAGCTGACCGGCGAACTCACCCGCGACACCGAGCTCCGGATCCGCGCCCTCGCCCACGCCGTCCGCACCGGACTCCCAGCCCCCGACGAGGAGTTCACCGCCGTCCGGGAGGCCGCCACCCGCCGCGCCGAGGAGGGTCTGCCGCTGGACGCCGTCCTGCTCGCCCACCACATCGGGCTGGAGGTCTGCTGGGAGTTCATCACCCGGCACGCCCGCGACGGCGACGCCGCCGACCTACTCGCCCTCAACCGGCTGCTGCTCGACCAGCTCCGCCAGGCCACCACCGCCGCCGGCGCCGGCTACCTCGACGAACGCCGGCCGACCGGCGACCGGCGCAGCAGCGCCCGGCAGTCCCTCCTCATCGCGCTGCTCGCCGGCACCCCGGCGGACGAGGCCGCCGCCCGGGCCGGGCTCCGGCTGCCGCCCCGGTACGCCGTCCTCTGCCTGTCCGTCGCCGACCACCCCGACGAGACCGCCGCCGGCGTCGACCCGGGCGTCGCCGCCCGCCGCAAGCTGCGCCGTCTCGTCGCCGAACTCGACCATCGCACGCGGCAGTCGGCGCTCACCGCGCTCACCCCCTCGGGCGGCCTCGTCCTCGTCCCGCTCGGCGCGACCCGGGACGAACGGCCCGAGCGGCCGTCCGAGCACGCCTGCGCACCCGACGGGACCCCGTGGCAGCAGCTCGCCGCCACCGTCGCCGCGACGGCCCGGGCCGCGGGCACCCCCGTCCTGGCCGCGGCGGCGGCCGCCGCACCCGCCGAGGTGCCCGGCGCGGCCGCGCTGGCGCACGAAGTCCTGGACGTGGCCCGCGCGTTCAGCCGCCCACCCGGTCTCCACCGGCTCGACGACGTGCTGCTCGAATACCAGCTCACTCGCCCCAGCCAGGCCCGTTCCCGCCTCGCCGCACTGCTCGAACCGCTCGCCGACGGCGGCGAGTTGCTCACCACCCTGCGCACCCACCTGGCCGGCGGTCTCAACCGGAGACACACCGCGAGCGCCCTGCACCTGCACCCGAACACCGTCGACTACCGGCTGCGCCGGATCGCCGCCCTCACCGGCCTGGACCCCGCCCGCCCCGCCGACCTGTTGCGGATCGCCGCCGCGATCGCCGCCCGCACCGCCGAACAGGCCACGCCCGTCCGGTAGTCCACCGCCACCACCAGCACCAGGGTCGGCGCCAGGACCCACGCCGGGGGCCGCCCCGCCGACCTCGGTGCCCCGGAATCCCGGGACACCGGGATCCGGGACCAGGGACCAGGGCCTAGGCCGTCTCCCCCGGCAGCCGCAGGTCCCACCCCACCAGGGCCCGCAGCTGCTCCGCCGTCACGCCGTCCGGCACCGGCTGGGGCGCGTCGTGGCGCAGCGGCGGCTGCCAGCCCTCCTCGGACGTCCAGCGGCGGACCACCTTGGCCGGCGCCCCGGCCACCACGCTGTGGTCGGGCACCTCGCCGCGCACCACCGCGCCCGCCGCGACCACCACGTTGCGGCCGATCCGGGCGCCCGGCAGGATCACCGCGCCGGTGCCGATCCAGCTCCCGGCGCCGATCTCCACCGGCTCGTTGCGCGGCCACTGCTTGCCGATCGGCAGGTCGGTGGACCGGTACTCGTGCGTCTGGTCGGAGATGTAGACGCCGGGACCGGTCCACACGTCGTCGCCGAGGACGATGGACTGGTGGCCGACGATGTGGCTGTCCCGGCCGATCACGCAGCCGCCGCCGATCCGGACGATCGGCTCGGGCCCGAGGTCGAGGCCGGGCAGGAAGCCGGCGCTGATGGTGACCCGCTCGCCGATGATCGAGAACGGTCCGATGGTGATCCACTGCTCGTTGAACACCGCCCCGAGCGGGAACGCCAGCGTCGTGCCGTCCCCCAACTCGCCGAACCGGTACGGGCCCGGGCTCTGCCGGGTGACCGCGCCGGTCCGCTGCACCCAGCGCCAGCCCCGATGGACGAGGCGACCGGTGGCCCGGCGGCCGCCGGACCGGACGGCGGAGAGCAGCGAACGGGTTATCGACATGCGCTCACGTTACCGGCCCGTAGGGTCCGACCGGCCGCCGGGCGGCCAACATCACACCGGCGCCGTGCCCGCCGTGACCTGCGGCCTCGCACGCCTCCCGCAGCCGGATCCGGCCATCCGCCCGGGCAGGTCCGAAAACCGCGAACGACGGTGGGTTCCGGTGGAACACTGCCTCCCATGGAGATCACCGAACACATCGACGCACTGCGCCGCGAGGGCGTCCTGCTCGCCGAGGCCGCCGCCCGGACCGACCTCGCCGCCCCCGTACCGACCTGCCCGGAGTGGCAGCTGAGCGACCTGCTGCGGCACGTCGGCCAGGTCCACCGCTGGGCAACCGCCTACCCGTCCCGGGGCCTGCACGCTCCCCTGGACGAGGAGGGCCGCCGGGCCGCCATCGGGCCGGACCCGTCGGACGCCGCACTGCTCGACTGGTTCCGCGAGGGCCACGCCGCCCTGGTGGACGCGCTCACCCTGGCCCCGGCCGACGTCGACTGCTGGAGCTTCCTGCCGTCGACCAGCCCGCTCGCGTTCTGGGCCCGTCGCCAGGCGCACGAGACCGCCGTCCACCGCTTCGACGCCGACGCGGCGGCCGGCACCGAAGGCCCCAGGCTGGACGCCGCGCTCGCCCTTGACGGCATCGACGAACTGCTGCGCGGCTTCACCGTCCTCAGCCGGTCCAAGCTGCGCAGCGAACGGCCCCGCACCGTCGACGTCCGGACGACGGACGGCCCCGGCTCCTGGCGCGTGACGATCACCCAGGAGCCGCCGGCCGCCACCACGGGCGGGGCCGCCGAACCGGCCGACCTCACCCTCACTGGCCCCGCCCACGACCTGTACCTGCTGCTGTGGAACCGGCTCCCGGTCGGCCCGGCGCGGGTCGAACTCGACGGCGACGAGGCGCTGCTCGACCTCTGGCAGGAGACGGCGGCCATCTGAGACCGGGGCGCGCGGCGGAGGCCAGGCGGGGCGGGCGGCGGGGCCAGGCGGGGCCGGGGGCGGGGCCGGGGCAGCTGGGGGTCAGCGCACCCAGCGCGCGGGCCGCTTCTCCAGGAACGCCCGCATCCCCTCCTGCGCCTCCGCCGACCCGAACAGCCGCGCCGACAGCTCCACCAACTCGTCCGCGTCCCGCTCGAAGGACCGCACCACCTCGGCGTTGGCCAGCCGCTTCGACTCCGCCAGCCCCTGCGGGGAGCCCTGGCGCAGCGCGTCCAGCAGGCCCTTCAGCGCGACCCCGGTGTCCTCGGCGGACTCGGTGGCGCGGGTGATCAGACCGATCCGGGCGGCCTCGGCGGCGTCGAAGACCTCGCCGGTGAGGTAGTAGCGGGAGGCGGCGCGCGGCTCCAGCTTGGGGCGCAGCGGCAGCGAGATCACGGCGGGCGCGAGGCCGAGCCGGACCTCGGTGAACGCGAAGGTGGCGGCCGGCCCGGCCAGGGCGAGGTCCACCGCGCCGACCAGGCCGAGGCCGCCGGCCCGGACGTGCCCGTCGATCACCGCGATCACCGGCTTGGTGCAGTCCACGATCGCCCGCTGCAGCTCGACCAGGCCGCGCGGACCGACCGTCGGGTCCGCACCGGTCGCCTCGGACAGGTCCGCGCCCGCGCAGAACACCTTGCCGGTGTGCCCGAGCACCACGGCCCGGACCTCCGGGTCGGCCGCGGCGACCGCCAGGCCGGCGTGCAGTTCGGCCATCAGGCGGGTGGAGAGCGCGTTGCGGTTGTGCGGCGAGTCGAGGGTGATCGTGGTGACGGCGTCGGCGGTGGTGACGCGGACGAGGGGCTCTGCGCTGGTCATCGGCGGGGCCTGCCTTCCGGCTGAGGGTGGGTCGGACTGCCGCGCCGCCCGGGGTGGCCGGACGACGCCCGGACGACTCTGGCACGCCCACCCGCCCCTCGACCAGAGCCACCCCCGCCGGATCCGGCGTCGGCGCATCCGGCGTCGGCGTATCCGGCACCGGTGCATCCGGCACCGGCGTGACGCCGACCGCGAAACGGGGGTGCGCCGCGTACTCGGGCTGGGCCACGATGAGCGCCATGACCACCACGCACCTCACCCACCTCACCGAGCCGCCCGGAGTCGCCCCCGGTACCGGCTACACCCAGGTCGTCACCGGCACCGGTCGGCTGGTCCAGGTCTCCGGTCAGGTCGCCTTCGACGAGCACCGGAACCTGGTCGGCGTGGGCGACCCGAAGGCACAGGCGCGCCAGGTCTTCGAGAACCTGCGCCGCTGCCTGGCCGCCGCCGGGGCCGACTTCTCCGACGTCGTGAAGTTCACCATCTTCGTGACCGACATCGGCTACCTCCCGGCCATCCGCGAGGCCCGCGACGAGCACGTGAACACCGCCTGCCCGCCGGCCAGTTCGGCGGTGCAGGTCGCGGCGCTCTTCCTGCCCGAGGTGCTGATCGAGATCGAGGCCCTCGCGATCGTCCAGGAGTAGCCGCCTCACCTCCCCTCGGCGTCCCCGCCCCGCCGCCCGGCCCACCGGACGGCGGGGCCCATCGCCAGACCCGCCGCCGCCAGTACCGCCCCCAGCACCGCCCAGCCCACCAGGCCGAACCCGATCACGGCGGTGCTGACCAGCGCCGGACCGGCCATCAGCGCCGCCGCCGAACCCGCGTTGTACACGCCCTGGTAGGCGCCGTGGTCGTGCTCCCCCGCGAGGTCGTAGCTGAGCGCCCAGCCGCCCGCCTGGCCGAGCACCTCGGCCAGCGACTGCAGCGCGACCCCGCCGAGCACCACCACGGCCGCGACGATCGCGGGCAGGCCGTGCGCGAGGGCGATGACCAGGCACGAGGCGGCGAGCAGCAGACCCGCCCGGCCGCAGAGCCGGGCGGCCGTCGCCCGGTCCTCGGTCCCCCGGGTGGCCCGCACCTGAAGGGCGATCACCAGCAGGGTGTTGACGATCAGGGTGCCCGCGACGGTGATCCGGGGCGCGTCGGTGTCCTGGACGATCCACAGCGGCACGCCGACCTCCAGGACGGCGAACTGCAGCCCGAGGACCGCGTTCAGCACCGTCACCACCAGGAACGGGCCGTCCCGCAGCGCCGGGTTGCGCCGCTTCCCCGGCCGGACGCTCTCCGTCGCCGGGTCCACGGACGGCGCCACCGGCCCCGGGTGCCCGAGGTCGGGGAGGCGGTGGAACAGCACGGCGACAACCGTGAAGGAGACGGCGTCGGCCAGAATCGCCGTCAGATAGACGGGCCGGGTGTCCATCTGGAGCGCGATCGCGCCGACGGCCGTCCCGACGCAGATGCCGACGTTGGTCACCACCCGCAGATAAGCGCGGCCCGCCACTCGGCGGTCGGGCGGCAGCACCTCGGCGTAGAGGGCGTTCCGCACCGCGGCCGACCCGCGGTCGACGGCGGAGACCCCGCAGGCCAGCACCACGAAGGCCGGATAGCTGTGCACCAACGTGTACCCGGCGGTGCCGACCGCCTCCGCCGCGACCAGCACCACCAGCACCCGGCGGGCTCCCCAGCGGTCGGCGGCCCGCCCGGCCGGCACGCTGGCGGCGACCCCGCACAGGCCTGCGGCGGTCATCCCGAGGCCCAGCTGGGCGGCGCTCAGGCCGAGCACCCGGGTGAAGAACAGCACCGCGACGGACAGGGACAGGCCGTTGCCCACGGTGTTGACCAGGGTGATCCCGGCCAGCCGCCGGACCATCGGGTCGGGGTGCAACCGTCGTCGCACGGCCCCGAACGGCCCACCGGCTCCGGCGCTTGTGGCGCTTCCGGTGGCTCCGGTGGCTCCGACGCTTCCGGTGCTTCCGGTGCTTCCGGTGCTTCCGGGCATGGCGGGGTCAGATGCGGAGGTCTCCGCCGGTGAGGTGGTGGTCATGCCCCGATCACACCGCCTGCCGGCCCGGGCCAGGTACTCCTTTAGGCTCTGGCTAAATCCATCCGCCCCCACCGTGCCCGCGTCCACGTACGGCGCGGCAGGAGAGCACCCCGTGCACCGCTTCACGCTCGGCCTGGCCGACCTCGCCACCACCTGGTTCGCCGTCTCCCCGATCCAGGAGGCCTCGCTCAGCCTGCGCATGTGGACCCACCCGGGCGTCTACTCGCTCCAGACTCCGGCCTTCGAACGGCTCCGGCCCGCCTTCGAGCGGCTGGACTCCACGCTGTTGCTGTCGCTCATCGCCGGAAACCGCTGGATCCCCGACTTCCTGACACCCCGCCCGGCCACCCCGGCCGCCGACTTCCGCACCGAGCTGGCCACCGTCCGCGCGCTGCCGCCGGAGCAGCTGCGCCCCGAACTGGAGCAGACCTTCCTGCCGCACGGTCGGCCGATGCCCGCCGCGCTCGCCGCAGGGCTGGCGGACCCGGCGCGACTGCTGCAGCGGATCGCCGACGCGCTGGAGGAGTACTGGGAGGTCTGCCTCGCGCCCTCCTGGTGGCCGCAGGCCCGTGCGGTCCTGGACGCCGACCTGGTCTACCGGGCCCGGTTGCTCTCCCAGCACGGCGCGGCGGCCCTCTTCGCCGACCTGGACCACCGACTGCGCTGGGAGGACGGCGTCCTGTCGATCAACCGGCGATGGACGGACTGGGACGCCGAGACCGCCGTGGACGGACGCGGCCTCGTGCTCATCCCGACCTTCTTCGCCCGCGGCGCGATCACCATGATCAGCAACGACCGGGCGCCGCAGATCAGTTACCCGGCCCGCGGCCAGGCGGGCATGGCCGGCGCGGGTACGCCGGTGCCGCCGCAGGCCCTGGCGGCACTGGTCGGCGGACCGAAGGCCCGGCTGCTGACCCTGCTCGCCGAACCCGCCTCCACCACCGACCTCGCCTACCGACTGGGCGTCACCCCGGGCGCGGTCAGCCAGCACCTGTCCGTCCTCGCCGCCACCGGCCTGGTCACCCGGGCCCGACACGGCCGCTCGGTGCTGTACCTGCGCAGCCCGCTCGGGGACGAGCTGGCGGGGGCGAACAGATAACAGATAACAGATTTCAACTTCTGTTATCTGAAATCTGAAAGTTGTCATCTGTCACCCGTCGGCCGCCACCCCCAGTCGCCACCCGGGCCTCCACCCCCGACCTACCCCCCCAACTCCCCAGTGGTACAGACCTGTTGACGCATTGGTCCAGTCCTCCTACAGTGCCCATGCCCCGTCTCCCCACAACACGGGCACCCATCGCACACGCACCAAGCCCCGCGGTTCTACGTCGCCCTGTTCAACCCCCACAGTCACAGGGAGAACCATGTCCGCTCGATCCCGGGCCAGACGCCCACGCGTGCGCAGCAGACTGCTGGCACTGCTCCCCGTCCTGCTCCTGCCCCTCGCCGCGCTCACCGCGCTGGCAGCCCCGGCGAACGCCACCGGAAAGCTCACCGCCACCTTCACCACCGCCAACAACGGCTCCTGGTGGCAGGGCACCTACATCGTCCACAACGACAGCGCCACCGCCGTGACCGGCTGGACCCTGGAGTTCGACCTGCCGGCCGGCGTCACCATCGGCAACAGCTACAACGGCACCGCCACCGTCAACGGCCGGCACGTCACCGCCACCAACGCCTTCTACAACGCCACCGTCAACGCCCACAGCACCACCGAGCCGTACAGCTTCTGGTTCGTCGGCAACGGCCCGGTCTCCACGCCGACCAACTGCCACATCAACGGCGACAAGTGCGACGGCACCGCCGACGTCCCGCCATCGGCGCCGGGCACCCCGGTGGTCACCGAGTCCACCGCGCACACGCTCACCCTCACCTGGCCGGCCGCCACCGGCGGCGACTTCCCGGTCGCCTCCTACGACGTGCTGAACGGCAGCACCGTGGTCGCCTCCAGCACCACCGCCGGCACCCTGGTCACCGGGCTCACCCCGGCCACGACGTACACCCTGACCGTTCGGGCCAAGGACAGCCGAGGCAACACCGGGCCGCTCAGCGCACCCGTCACCGCCGCCACCTTCGACCCGTCGACGGACACCACCCCGCCCACCGCGCCGACCAACCTCCGCTCCACAGCAGTCAGTTCGTCGGACGTCACGCTCGCCTGGAATGCCGCGACCGACAACGTCCGGGTCGCCGCGTACGACGTCTACCAGGGCGGCACGCTGGTGACGACGGTCGGTGGCGGCACCCTCACCGCGACCGTCGGCAGCCTGTCGCCCTCCACCACCTACACGTTCACCGTGAAGGCCCGCGACCCCGCCGACAACGCCTCGCCCGCCTCCTCGCCGCTCACCGCCACCACTTCGGACCTGGTCGGCGCCGGAAAGTACGCCCGGGTCGGCTACTTCGTCCAGTGGGGCATCTACGGCCGCCAGTACTTCGTCAAGAACCTCGACACCTCGGGCAGCGCGGCCAAGCTCGACGTCGTCAACTACGCCTTCGAGAACATCGATCCGGTCAATCTGACCTGCCTGGCGGGCGTCACCAAGGGCACCACCGCCAACCCGCAGGACCCGGACCAGGGCACCGGCGCCGGTGACGCCGACGCCGACTACGCCCGCCCGATGAGCGCCGACCAGTCGGTGGACGGCGTGGCCGACGACGGCTGGGGCAAACTCCGCGGAAACCTCAACCAGTTGAAGAAGCTCAAGGCCAAGTACCCGAACCTGAAGGTGGTCGTCTCGCTCGGTGGCTGGACGTACTCCAAGTACTTCTCGGACGTCGCCGCCACCGACGCCTCCCGCCAGAAGTTCGTCAAGTCCTGCGTGGAGACCTGGATCAAGGGCAATCTGCCGGTCTACAACGGTGCCGGCGGCGACGGCGTGGCGGCCGGAATCTTCGACGGCATCGACCTCGACTGGGAGTGGCCCGGCTCCGCCGACGGCCACGCCGGCAACCACTGGAGCGCCGACGACAAGGGCAACCTGACCCTGCTGCTGGCCGAATTCCGCAAGCAGCTCGACGCGTTGGGCGGCTCGCACAAGTTGCTCACCGCCTTCACCCCGGCCGACCCGGCGAAGGTCGCCGCGGGCTGGGACCTCACGAAGATCTTCAGCTCGCTGGACATCGCCAACGTCCAGGGCTACGACTTCCACGGTTCCGGCAGCGACAACTCCTGGGAGCCCAACCGCACCGGCCCGCAGGCCAACCTCTACAGCGACCCGAACGACCCGTACAACGTCCACTTCAGCGTGGACGCGGCGGTCCAGGCCTACCTCGGCGCCGGGGTCAACCCGCGCAAGCTCACCATCGGCTTCCCGTTCTACGGGCGCGGTTGGCAGGGCGTGGCGGACGGCGGCGCCTCCGGCGTGTGGCAGTCCGCGAACGGCGCCGCCCCCGGCCAGTTCGCCGAGGAGGCCGGTACCCGCGGCTACAACAACCTCATCACCGGCGTCCCCGACCTCACCGTCTACCACGACCCCAAGTCCATTGCGACGTACGGCTACACGGGAGCCGGTGGCCAGTGGTGGACCTTCGACGACACCTGGTCGATCGCTCAGAAGACGGCCTACCTCAAGTCGAAGAACCTGCTCGGCGGCATGATCTGGGAGATGTCCGGCGACACCCCGTCCGGCACGCTCATCAACGCCCTCGATTCCGGCCTCAAGTAGCCGGGAAGACCGGCCTGTTGGACCGGTGACGCGAGACGGCCGGCGCTCCAGAGCAGCGGAGCGCCGGCCCACGTCGTCCCTGCGTCCCTCGTCGTCCCGCATCGGCCTCCGCACGACGGAGACGCCCGCGCCGGGCAGGCCATCCCTCAGCGGAACGCCCGCGCCGGGCAGGCCATCCCTCAGCGGAACGCCCGCGCCGGACAGGCCATCCCTCAGCGAAACGCCCGCGCAGGACGGCCCCCCCTCAGCGGGACGCCATCGCCGCCAGCTTCCGGGCCGCGCGGTACTGCCGCAGCACCTGGGCAAAGGTGGTGTGCCCCTGGGTGGTTCGGGCGAAGGCCCGCCAGGCCGGCGGCGCCAGGCAGACCGCCGCGTGGAACAGGTACGGGCGCCGCTCGAAGGCCCCCAGCAGCTGCTTGCCGGCGCGCATCTCCACGCCCAGCCCGGCCTTGATGGCGAACGCGTAGTTCAGCGCCTCGCGCCGCACGTCCGCCGCCTTGCCCGCCTCCGCGACCTTCACCGCCCACTCGCCGGCCAGCCGGCCCGAGCGCAGCGCGTACGAGATGCCCTCACGGGTCCACGGCTCCAGCAGTCCGGCCGCGTCCCCGGCGACCAGGACCCGGCCGCGGGAGAGCGGCGAGTCCTCGGCCCGGCAACGGGTCAGGTGCCCGGACTCCACGCTCGGGGTGAAGCCGGACAGGCCCAACCGCCGGATGTAGTCGGCGAGATACTGCTTGGTCCGCTCCCCGTCGCCGCGTGCCGAGATGACGCCGACGGTCAGGCTGCTCGACTCGGTCTTCGGGAACACCCAGCCGTAACTGCCGGGCAGCGGGCCCCAGTCGAGGTGGATCCGGCCGGACCAGTCCGCGGCGACCTGCGGCGGCACCGGGATCTCCGCCTCCAGGCCGAGGTCGATCTGGTCGAAGGTGACGCCGACGTGCCGGGCGATCCGGCTCGCGCTGCCGTCCGCGCCGACCACCGCGCGCGCCTCGAAGGTGCGCCCGTCGGTGGCCGTCACCAGCGCCGTCCGGTGCTCGCCGCCGCGCTGCTCGACGCCGGTGACGGTCACTCCCGTGACCAGCACCGCCCCGGCCTGCTTGGCCGCCTGGACCAGGCGCAGGTCGAACTCGTCCCGGTTGACCAGGCCGAACAGCATCTGCCGGGAACGACGCGTCCGGGTGAACCGCCCGTCGTACGCGAAGGTGACGACGTGCACGCGGTCCTGCAGCGGCAGCCGGAAGTCGGGCGGCAGGCTGTCCCGGGACGGGCCGATGATGCCTCCGCCGCAGGTCTTGTAGCGGGGGTGCTCGGCCTTGTCGAGGAGCAGCACCCGGCGGCCCTGGACGGCTGCGGCGTGCGCGGCCGAGGCCCCGGCCGGTCCGGCGCCGACCACCACGACGTCCCAGACACCGTCGTGCGGGTCGGACGCCACCCGGTCGGTCTGCGGCGCGGCCTCGGGCACCGCCGCAAGCCCGGTCTCGTCCTCGGGCGCGGTCTCAGCCTCGGCCGCGGTCTCGGACACCACCTGGGGCACCGCCTCGGCCGCCTCGGCCGCCTCGCCTGACGGCAGACCTGACGCCTGACCCGACGACCGGCCTGACGGCCGTCCGGGCACCTCGGCGTCGAGCGGCGAGGCCTCGGTGTCGAGTGGGCTGCGGGAATCGGAGCTTCCGGAGTCAGTCACGTCGAGCAATCCTATGCGTCCGCCGGTCCCGCCGGTCGCCGCACCGCCCCCGAACGCCAGACCGAACCACCGGGCCGAACCGCCGGACCGCCGTGTTCGACTCCGCCTATGATCGGCGGTACCCCAACCGACCCCCTCCGCCCGCACCACCCCTCGGGCGGACCCGTCCCCCGGAGCCCCGATGTCACAGCCCCTGGCCGACGCCGTCCGGTCCCTGATGGACCGTGCCCGCACCGACCTCGCCGAACTGGTCGCCTTCCCCTCGGTCGCCGACCCGCGCCAGTTCCCGGTCGAGGAGTGCGAGAAGGCCGCCCGCTGGGTCGCCGACGCCTTCGCCGCCGAGGGCCTGACCAACGTCCGGCTGCTGGACACCCCGGACGGCACCCAGTCCGTCTACGCCGAACTGCCCGGCCCCCAGGGCGCGCCGACCGTCCTGCTCTACTCGCACTACGACGTCCAGCCCCCGCTCGACGAGGACGCCTGGCTCAGCCCCGCCTTCGAACTGACCGAGCGCGACGGCCGCTGGTACGGGCGCGGCGCCGCCGACTGCAAGGGCAACATCCTGATGCACCTGACCGCCCTGCGGGCGCTGCGCCAGGCGTACGGCGACGCCTACCCGGTCAGCCTGAAGATCATCGTCGAGGGCTCGGAGGAGCAGGGCACCGGCGGCCTGGAGCGCTACGCCGAGGCCCACCCCGAGCTGCTCGCCGCCGACGCCATCATCATCGGCGACACCGGTAACTTCGCCCCCGGCCTGCCCACCGTGACCGCCTCGCTGCGCGGCATGACGATCGTCGAGGTCGCGGTCACCACCCTGGCCGGCAACCTGCACTCCGGCGCGTTCGGCGGCGCCGCCCCGGACGCGCTGCAGTCGCTGGTCCGGATGCTCGCCTCGCTGCACGACGAGAACGGCGACGTCGCGGTGGCCGGGTTGGCCGGCGACCAGACCTGGACCGGCGTCCAGTACCCCGAGGAGCAGTTCCGCTCCGACGCCAAGGTGCTTGACGGCGTCGCCCTGACCGGCACCGGTACGATCGCCGACCGCCTCTGGGCCCGCCCCTCCGTCACGGTCCTCGGCATCGACGCCCCGCCGGTGATCGGCGCCACCTCCTCCGTCCAGGCGTCCGCCAAGGCCCTGGTCAGCCTGCGCGTCCCGCCGGGCAGCGACCCGGCGGCTGCCCAGGACGCGCTGGTCGCCCACCTGGAGGCGCTGGTCCCGCTCGGCGCCCGGCTGACCATCGAGCGCCAGGGCAACGGCGCCCCGTTCAGCGCCGACACCACCGGCCCGGCGTACGAGGCGATGGGCGAGGCCATGGCCGAGGCCTTCGGCACCGCGATGGTCACGTCCGGCCAGGGCGGCTCGATCCCGCTCTGTAGCACCCTGCGCTCGCTCTACCCGAAGGCCGAGATCGTGCTCATCGGCGTCGAGGAGCCGACCGCCCAGATCCACGCGGTCAACGAGAGCGTCGACCCGCAGGAGCTGGAGCGGATGGCCCTCACCGAGGCCCTGTTCCTCCGCCGCTACGCCGAACTGCGCTCCGTCTGACGCGCGTTGGGCCGGGGGCTGCCGGTGGTGGTCCCCGGCCCCGATCCCGGACGCCCGCCGCGGAGCCTGCGGGCGACGGTCGCCGCCACCGCGTAGCCGACCGCGCCCACCGCGAGCCCGGCCCCGGCGCCGAAGCAGAACTCCGGGATCAGGTTCCGCCGTAGCGGGACCAGCCGGTGCAGCACCCCGGCCGCCGTCGCCGCGCCCAGCGCCGTGACGGCGGCCCGACGCGCCCGCGGCGCGAGGACGACGGCCGGGCGGACCGGCTCGACGGCCCGTACGGCGCGCGCCGCCCAACCCGCCATCGCGGCCAGGGCGAGCGCCGAACTGCCGTACTGCAGCGCGGAGTAGAGCGGGGTCCCGGCCACCTGCCGGTCCAGCACCGGGAGCAGCCGGACGCCGAGCCGGCCCTCGTGGGTGAACGCGTCCCAGCCGACGTGGGTGGCCGCACCGATCGCCGCCGACGCCGCGAACCAGGCCGCCCCCGTACGGAGCGCCCCCATACCGAGCACCCCACTGGCGGGCCTCCGAACCGTCAGCGCCTCGGCGGCGCCCGCCCACCGGTCGGGCAGCAGCGCCACCAGCGGCGCGCGCAGCAGGCCGTGCCAGCCGACCACCAGCGCGCCCGCGATCGCCACGTCCAGCGTCGGCACGGCCCACCAGCGGTGCGTCAGACCGCCGTGCCCGTACACCCCGGGCAGCAGCGACTCGGCGAAGAACGGGACGTCGGGCGCCATCGACCCGGCGACCAGCGCCGAGGCGACCAACGGCCCGCGTTCCCCGGCGGCACGCAGCAGCGGGAGGACGGCGGCGGGGTGGCTCAGTGTGAACGGCATGCCCCCATCCTCCCGCCCCCACCGACCGGCCGGCCAACGCCCACGGCGGTCAGGGGTCGGGAGTGGTTCGGGGGCGTGAGAACGATCTCTGCGATCGGTGCGGCTAGGCGGCGTCCGCCGTGCTGGCCAGGCCGAGCGCGACCCGGCGGCCCGCCTCCAGGTAACGCAACTCGCCGCTGCGGCGGGCGTCCAGGGCGGCGGCGAGGCGCAGGTAGCGGCTCGGGGGCAGCAGGTCGGCGGCCTCGTCCAGGGTGACGAAGCGCCAACTGCGCAGTTCCTCCGCCTGGAGCAGCAGGTTCTGCCGGGCGGCGGCGTCCAGCTGGCCCCCGTCGTACATCAGGCGCAGGCCGCCGCGGCGCGGGCCGGTGCGCGGCTCCCAGTCGACGGCGAGCAGGCGCAGCCCGGACGGGTCGAGCCGCAGGCCCAACTCCTCTGCGGTCTCGCGCAGGGCCGCGTCGGTGGGGGCCTCGCCGCGCTCGACCACGCCTCCGGGAAAGTCCCAGTCGGGCTTGTAGACGGGATCGACCAGGAGGACGCGGTCCTGCTCGTCGAAGAACAGGACCGCGGAGGCCACGGTGTCCCCGGTCGGTTCCGGGGTCTGGACGATCGGGCAGCGGGCGGCGCCGACGCGGACCATTTCGGCGATACGGTGGGCGGTCTCGCGGGGGGTGAGCTCGCTGGTGTCGAGCATCCGGGCGTCCTCGACCAGCCAGCGCCGGGCGGCCCGGTAGCGGGCCACGTGCTCGAAGCACCACGTGCGGACCCGCTCGCTGGCCTCCGGATCGCCCGGGCACTCGTCGCGGCGAGCGATGCGGTCACGCAGGATCGTTTCTTCTGGGTCCAGGACGAAGTGGTGCACCGCTATGCCGTGGGAGGCGAGGTCGCCGAAGATCTCGTCCCGGTAGTCCTCTCTGAGCAGGGTCATCGGGACCACCAGCGGGCCCGCCACCTCACCGAGCAGCGCGGCCGCCGTCTCGGGGACGAGCCGGCGCCAGGCCGCCAGGTCCTGGAAGTCGGACACCGTCGCCAGCCGGTCGGACGGGAGCATCCGACGCAGACCGAAGCCCACCAGCTCGGGATCGAAGAGCACGCTCCCGGGCAGCAGTTCCACCAGCTCGCGGCAGGCACTCGTCTTGCCCGCCCCGAATGTGCCATTGACCCAGACGATCACAACGTCCCCTGCCCTCGACTTGCCCCGATGCCGTTCGCATCGGGCGGCGCCCCCGTCGGCCGAACCAGCGCTACCCGTGGTGGTACCCGCGCCACGCCGCTCCCCATGCCTCCCCACCGCGCCCGCCGTTGCGCCCCAGCCCGCCCCTTGACAGGGGCATGTGCCCAGGCCAGCCACCTTCCCAGGAGAATATGTAGACCGGTCTACATGAAAGCTACACCCACTCCTCATGCCTCACGCACAGGAGTTCGACCTGTCCGACTTCCCGTGCGGCACCATCGCCCCCACCGGCCCGGCTGCGGCGACCAACCGACAAACTCCGCCCGGTAATCTATAGACCGGTCGACATAATTCAGTAGACCGGTCTGCATATTCCTCCCCGCGCCCCTCTCGCGCCCCCAACGCTCCCCAGCGCCTGCTTGCGCCGTGCACGCCCCAGCACGTACAGATGGACGATGAAGCTGCTCCCCGCCGGTCGCGTCGTCGTCATCGGCTCGGTCAACACCGACCGCATCCTCCGCTGCCCCGTACTCCCCGCCCCCGGCGAAACCGTCCTCGCCACCGCCGCCGCCCGGGGCTTCGGCGGCAAGGGCGCGAACCAGGCCGTGGCAGCAGCGCGGATGGGGGCCGCGACACACCTGGTCGCGAAGGTCGGCACCGACGCCGACGGCGAGGCGGCGCTCACCGATCTGCGCAGCGCGGAGGTCGAGACGGGCGCCGTACTCACACACCCCGACGCGCCCACCGGTCAGGCGATCGTCATGGTCGACCCCGCCGGCGAGAACAGCATCGTCGTCGTCCCCGGCGCCAACGCCCGCCTGACCGCCGCAGAGGTCACCGCCGCACTCGCCCGCCTGCGCCTGCTCCCCGTCGACGTGCTGCTCACCAGCGGCGAGGTCCCCGAGGAGTGCATCCGCGCGACCGCCGCCGCCCTGCCCGCCGACGGCACCCGCTGGGTGCACAACGCCGCCCCCGCCGGTGCGCTCCCCGACACCGGCCCGACCGGACGCCGCCCCCTGGTCGTCGCCAACGCCGTCGAGGCCCGCCAGCTGACCGGCACCCGCACGGTCGAGGAGGCCGCCCAAGCCCTCGCCCGCCGCGCCGACGGCGCCGTACTCACCCTCGGCGGCGAGGGCGCGCTGGTCGCCGCCGACGGACGGCGGACCCGGCTGCCCGCCCCCGCCGTCCAGGTGGTCGACACCACCGGCGCCGGCGACGTCTTCTGCGGCGCCCTCGCAGCCGAGCTCGCCCGCGGCACGTCCCTGCCCGACGCGGCCGCCACCGCCGTGGCCGCCGGCGCGTTCGCCGTCACCGCCCTCGGCGCCCGTGGCGCGCTCCCCCGCCCGAGCGATCTCGGGCCGGCCCGCTGAGCGATCCGCGGACCGACCCACCGACCGCCCCCGGCAGCACCGCCCGGGGACACCCGGGACGACAACTCCCGGACGCCCCCGGCCACCTGCCCAACAGCCAGCCCGACCGCCCGCCTAAGGCCTCCCCATGTACGACGGGTAGTAGCCGCTGCTGATCCTGGAGATCCGGATCAGCGTCCCCGGCCGCGCCGCCTCGACGTACTGGTTGTTGCCCAGGTAGATCGCCACGTGCTGGATGCCCCGCTTGGTGCCGTTGGGGGACCAGAACAGCAGGTCGCCCCGGCGCAGCTGGCTCGCGTTGATCGGCGTGGTCGCCGCGTACTGGTCGTTGGCCACCCGCGGCAGGTTGATGCCGCCGCGCCGGAACGCCTGCTGCACCAGGCCCGAGCAGTCGTACCCGTCCGGCCCGTTGCCCGCGGTCCGGAACGGCTTGCCCAGCTGGCTGAGCGCGAACTGCACGGCGTTCTCGACGTTCCGGTCCGCCGCCACCGCGCCGGCGGACGACCCCGACGAGGACGAACCGGACGGGGCAGCGGAGGACCCCGCCGACCCGTCCCCCGTCCGCGCCACGTACACGTCGTAGTGCGTGGTCCAGCGCCACTCCCCCTTGCTGTTCTTGAACCAGTACCGCGACCCGTCCCACCCCTGCTTGATCCCACCGCTCGACGTCGTGCTCGTCGTGGAGGACGTCGCGGAGGAGGATCCGCCCCCCGTCCGTGCCACGTACACGCTGTAGTGCGTGGTCCAGCGCCACTGCCCCTGACTGTTCTTGAACCAGTACCGCGAGCCGTCCCACCCGGCGTGCGCCGGTGCCGGTTCGGCAGCCGCGGGGCCCACGCTGGTGCCGAGGCCGATCACACCCGCGCCGGCCACGATCACGGCCACCATGCCGATCCCCCTCCGGACCCGCGCGGCCCGGGAGGGACGGACGGGACGGGCGGCGGCCGCCCGCTGGTCGGTGGCGGTGACGGTGACGGTGACGGCAGCGTGCTGCCTGGTCGGTTCGTCGGCGGTACCCGGCGCACTGGTGTTGACAGTGGTCATCCTGCTGTCTTCCCTCACTACTGCGAACTGCCGCCACGGTGACGGCTGCGGAATCGGCTACGGACTCGCGGTACGTCCCGACGGATCGGCACGTACGGATCGGCAGACCCCGCCCGACATGCCGCAGCCTCCGGTCGTGCGACCGGAAGCCGCGGCATGTCGCCCAGGGATTCAGTTCTGCCTGCGTGTCACGTTAAGCACGCGTCCACTCACAGCGCGCAGCGGAGTGCGCCAATAGGAGGGTTCGCCCGGCGCTGACGGTGCATCAGGGTGAACAACCCGTCACCCGCATGGCACCAGACGCACCGTCACTTCTTCTCGCCGGCCTCCGTCAGCAGCTGCTTCTTGAGCACCTTTCCCAGGGCATTCCTGGGCAGTTCGGGCACCAGCACGACCCGGCGCGGCCGCTTGTGCGCGGAGAGCCGCTCGGCCACGAAAGCCGTCAGCTGTTCCCCCGTCACGGCGCCGTCCGGGACGACGTACGCGACGATCGCCTGCCCGAGGTCCTCGTCCGGTGCGCCGACCACCGCAGCGTCCGCGACCGCGGGGTGGTCGCGCAGCGCGGCCTCCACCTCGCCTGCGCCGATCCGGTAGCCGCCGCTCTTGATCAGGTCGACGGAGGCGCGACCGACGATCCGGTGGAAGCCGTCCGCGCCGATCACGGCGACGTCCCCGGTGCGGAACCAGCCGTCCGCCGTCCAGGCCTCGGCATCCGCGTCGGGCCGGTTGAGGTATCCGCTGAACAGGGTCGGCCCGGCGATCTGCAGTTCGCCGACGCTCTCCCCGTCGGACGGCACCGGCGCACCGTCCTCGCCGACCAGCCGGGTGCGCACCCCGTCCAGTGGCAGGCCGACGCTGCCCGGCCGACGCTCGCCGTCCGCCCGGGTGCTGACCGTGATCAGCGACTCGGTCATCCCGTAGCGCTCGATCGGGGCGTGCCCGGTGAGCGCCGCCAGCTTCTCGAACACCGGTACCGGCAGCGGCGCGCTGCCGGAGACCAGCAGCCGGGCCGAGGTCAGCCGCCGCGCCGCCTCGGGGTCGGCCGCCACCCGGGACCAGACGGTCGGCACGCCGAAGTACAGGCTGCCGCCCGCGGCCGCGTACCCCGCCGGGGTGGGCCGCCCGGTGTGCACGAGCCGGCTGCCGGTGCGCAGGGCGCCGAGGACGCCGAGCAGGAGGCCGTGCACGTGGAACAGCGGCAGGCCGTGGACGAGGGTGTCCTCGGCGGTCCACTGCCAGGCCGCGGCGAGCGCCTCCAGATCGGCGGCGATCGCCTCGCGCCGGATCACCGCGCCCTTGGGCGCCCCGGTGGTGCCCGAGGTGTAGAGGACGAAGCCGGTGGCGTCCGCCGCCGGCTCGGCGTACGTGGTCGCGGCGCGCTCCGCCGGGTCGACCGGAAGCCCCTGCACGCCCCCTGAACCGGCGTCACCCACGGCATGCGCGAGCAGCGCCGCGCCCGAGTCGCGCAGGATGTGCTCGCGCTCCTTGGGCCCGGAGTCGGGCGGCAGCGGCACCACGGGCACGCCCGCCAGCAGACCGCCGACCACGGCGACGACCGTCTCGACGGTGGGCCGGGCGAGCACCGCGAGCGCGGGGGCGCCGGCCACTCGGTCGGCGACGGCGGTCGCCGCGCCCAGCAGCTCCTCGCGGGACAGCGCCCGTCCGTCGATCCGCAGCGCGTCCGCCGCGTCCCCGTAGTCGCCCTGAAGTGCGGTCAGCAGTGCCATGCTTCCGTCCTCGCCCTCGTCTCACGCTGTCGCGCCGACTCTACGGGCCACACCCGTCCGGCCCACGCACAGCCGACGCCTCGCCACCGCCACCGCCCGCCTGGCGGCGCCGGACACGTCGGAGGGCGTGGTACCGGCTGCCCGGTGCCACGCCCTCCGCTGCTCCGCGCGGGGAGGATCAGCCCTTGCGGGCCTTCACCTCGGAGGTCAGCTGCGGCAGCACGGCGAAGAGGTCGCCGACCACGCCGTAGTCGACCAGCTCGAAGATCGGGGCCTCGGGGTCCTTGTTGACGGCCACGATGGTCTTCGAGGTCTGCATGCCGGCCCGGTGCTGGATCGCGCCCGAGATGCCCGCCGCGATGTACAGCTGCGGCGAGACCTGCTTGCCGGTCTGACCGACCTGGTTGCTGTGCGGGTACCAGCCCGCGTCGACGGCGGCACGCGAGGCGCCGACGGCCGCACCCAGCGCGTCCGCGAGCTCCTCGACGACACCGAAGCCGGCCGCCTCGCCGACGCCACGGCCGCCGGAGACCACGATCGCGGCCTCGGTCAGCTCCGGACGACCGGTCGAGACCCGCGGGGTACGCGAGGTGACCTTGGCCGCGTTCCCGGTGAACTCCACCGCCACGTTCTCCACCGCACCGACGGCCGCCGCGGCCTCGGGGGCGACGGCGTTCGGCTTGACGGTGATGACCGGTGCGCCCTTCGTGACCTTCGACTTCACCTGGAAGGACGCGGCGAACACCGACTGCGTGGCGACCGGACCACCGTCACCGGCCTCCAGGTCGATCGCGTCGGTGATGATGCCGGAGCCCAGGCGCAGCGCGACGCGGGCGGCGATCTCCTTGCCCTCGCCGGAGGAGGTGAGGAGGACGGCCGCGGCGTCGTTGGCCTTGGCGATCTGGGTGAGGGCGTCCACCTTGGGGACGACCAGCTGGTCGGTGAACTCGGCGCCGTCGGCGACGTACACCTTGGCCGCGCCGTACTCGGCGGCCTTCGCGGCGATGTCGGCCGCGGCGGCGCCGACGCCCAGCACGACCGCGGACGGCTCACCGATCCGGCGGGCCAGGGTCAGCAGTTCGAGGGCCGGCTTGCGGACCACACCGTCGGCGTGGTCCACGAGAACCAGGATCTCAGCCATGATTCGTTGCTCCTGATCGATCGTTGGATGCGCGAACGGGTGGGACTAGATGAACTTCTGGTCGGCGAGGAAGCCGGCGAGCTGCTTGCCGCCCTCGCCCTCGTCCTTGACGACGGTGCCCGCGGTACGCGCCGGACGCGCCGCCACCGACTCCACCGCCGTCCACGCACCCGCCAGACCGACCTCGTCGGCCTCGATCCCCAGGTCGTCCAGGTCCAGCGACTGGACCGGCTTCTTCTTCGCCGCCATGATCCCCTTGAACGAGGGGTACCGGGCCTCACCCGACTGGTCCGTCACCGACACCACCGCCGGCAGCGCCGCCTCCACCAGCTCGGTCGCCGCGTCACCGTCCCGACGGCCCTTCAC
>NZ_JARXYZ010000036.1 GCF_029894125.1 Kitasatospora sp. MAA19 | reverse complement strand
CCACCTCCGCGGCCTCCAGCCGGGCGACCTCGGCGTCGATCTCGGCGAGCTCCTTGCGCAGCCGCTCGGCACGGTCGGCCAGCACTACCCGACGCTGCATCACCCACACCAACACATCCGCCACGAGCAGCCCCTTCCCGCGTCCCTCCCTACGGAGCGTATGAGGCGACTCTGGGGCGGCGGAGTGATTCCGGCGAAGCCATCACGCGGCAGACGATCACCTGCTAGCGATCACGCCGCTGACCGGCACGAGCACCCCACCCTCGCCCCACGCTAGCCCCGTGACCTGCAACCTCAGGTTGGAAAATCCTCATTCGTCTCACGGTTTTCGCGGTTCGACAGCGAGGCTGGGGCCGCTCGGGGTCGTGAGCTGGCGCCCAGGGTGATCCTTCTGTGGTCATCTGTCGGATTTGTCGATCTCTGCGATGGGTTCGATGGTTGCTCGCCGTGATCGCAGATGCTGGTCAGGCGGTTCGCACTTGACGCATCTGCCATCGATCAAGTGCGCGCCGACAGGTCCAGCGGCTGCGCAAGCGCCCGATGAGTCGGGTGATGATGACGCAGCGCAGCTGGCTTCGTCGAAGGCGCGGCGCGGCGGAGGTGGGGGAAGCGCCTCTGGCCCGGCGGCAGGTGCTTGCGGTGGCGAACTCCAGAGCGCGTGGTTGCCATGTGTGTCGACGGGCTCGCGAGCACCCTTGAGGTGACCACAACGTGACCCTGAAGCCACAGCTCAACATAGGTGACAGAGTTATCGGCACCCACAGGGCTACTGCTGACCTGTTCCGGTACTCCGCCAGGGGGCGTGCAGGGCTCGCAGCCCATGGTGCTTTGATCCGCCCGCCGGCGCCTACTCGCCCGCGGCGGTGATCTGTTCGAGCACGTCCGTGTAGTGGGAACGCCGGTCGGGGCGGGCGTGGTCGGCTGCGTGCCGGAGGGCCGGGAGATGGCGCTGGTCTCAGATGAGGGCGCGGTCCAGCAGCTCTCGGCGGCAGATCTGTATCCATCGCTCCATGAGGGAGTTCATGCTCGGCATGCGGGCGCTGCTGAGCAGGACCTGGATCCCCGCGTCTTTGAGGACGGCGTCGAACAGTTCGGGGAACTTCTCGTCCCGGTCCCGGATCATGTAGCGCGCCCGGGAGCCGGCGTCCTCGAGGTCCATGACGAGGTTCTTCGCCGCCTGTGCCACCCAGGACGCGGTCGGATGTGCGGTGGCGCCGAGTATCCGGATCCGGCGGTTGGCGTGCTCGATCACCGCGAGCACGTACAGCCGCGCCCCGGACAGTGTGACCGTCTCGAAGAAGTCACAGGCGAGGAGTGCTTCCGCTTGGGAGCGCAGGAATGGCGCCCAGGTGCTGGAGGTCCGCTCCACCACGCCGAGCAGGCCCTCTTCGCCTACATCGAGGGGCTTCTGCAACCCCCGGCGCCGCCACCATTCGGCGAACGGCCAGCTCAGGCCGGCCGAGTCCGAACACCAGTACGCCGCGAAGACACCACAGAGCGTGCTCTACGCAGTCGCGCAGCTTGCAAGCCCACCAGTGTCTGTCGGACCCGGGCAACTCCACCTCGACTTCAACTCGATGGTGATCGCGGCACGGACGTCGCTCTCGACAGGCGGGAGTGCCACGGGTTCGCAGGCGATGCGCAGAAGGTGTTTGCGTACTCGGCAAGTTGCTGTGGGGTGTTGGCGGAATTCTTCGTGACCGACGGGCAGTTGCTGGCGTCGTAGCCCAGCCGATCTGGGCCGGTGCCAGTGAGCTGCCGCAACTGGCCGCTGTGGTCGGCCTGTTCGGTTCGCCGTCCCGACCGAGGGAGCCGCCCGCAAGCCACCCCTGACTGGGATTACTGAGTCAGTATCTTTACCCAGTTCGGTTATGATGCTTGCGTACTGCAGGTGAGCCCGTTGTAGGGGAAGGGTCGCGATCGATGACGTCGGAAGTCCAACACGTGGACACTGCACCGGAAACCGCGAGCCTCGACGACGAGTTGGAGCATGAGCGGGCCTATGTTGAGCTCTGCCGGGCGGCGATGGCGCGGGAGGTCGAGGACGCGAGCTACCAGGTCATCGCGGGTGAGGACGTCTCGGGCGACGGGGCGAGCGCGGAAGCCCTGGGCCGGTACCTGCGGACCCGCGCCAAGCAGATGAAGGAGCTGCCGGAGAGCCCATCCTTCTTCGGTCGTCTCGACTTCGACGACGCTCCGGAGACCGGCGACCACCGCAAGCAGCGCTACTACGTGGGCCGGCAGCGAATCTCCGAGGACCCGGCCGCGCCGCCCCTGGTGATCGACTGGCGGGCCCCGGTCTCCCGGGTGTTCTACCAGGCGAGCGCCCACGAGCCGCTCGGGCTCGCGCAGCGCCGCCGGTTCGGTTGGGCACCCTGGAGCCTGGGCACGCCGGAAGACCTGACAGGCCTGGAGGACGAGCACCTCGACCGCGCCGAGGAGAGCGGTGCCAGTGGAATCGTCGCCGCCGAGATCGAGCGTCCCCGCACCGGGCCGATGCGTGACATCGTCGCCACCATCCAGCCCGAGCAGGACGAACTGGTCCGGGGCGAGCTGAGCGAGTCCGTGTGCGTCCAGGGGGCGCCCGGCAGCGGCAAGACCGCCGTCGGCCTGCACCGCGCCGCGTACCTGCTCTACACCTTCCCGCAGCGGATCCAGCGCAGCGGTCTGCTGGTGATCGGCCCCAACCGGACCTTCCTGCGCTACATCGCGGAGGTCCTCCCCGCGCTCGGCGAGATCGACGTGACCCAGTGCACCGTCCAGGACCTGGCCGCCTCGCACGCGGTCGAGGCGGAGGACGACGAACGGGCCGCCGCGATCAAGCAGGACGCGCGGATGGCCACCGTGCTGCGCCGGGCGCTGTACGGCAGGATCCGGGCGAAGGACTCCGAGGCCCTGGTCGTCCCGGACGGCTCCTACCGGTGGCGCGTCTCCTCGGACGAGCTCGACCGGATGGTCGCCGACATGCGCGAGCAGGCGCCGCCGTACGCGATCGGCCGCGAGAACGTCCGCACCCGGGTGGTGGCCATGCTCCAGGACCAGGCCGAGCGGCGCTCCGGCATCAAGAACGGTACCTGGCAGCGGAAGATCGGCCGCTGCAAGCCGGTCGCGGCCTTCCTGGAGTCCGCGTGGCCGACCCTGCGCCCGGAGACCGTGGTGGCCGCGCTCCTCAGCGACCCGGCCGTGCTCGCCAAGGCCGCCGACGGTGTGCTCAGCCCCGAGGAGCAGGCGGCGATCCTGTGGCGCAAGCCGCCGCGCTCGGAGAAGAGCGCGAAGTGGTCCGAGCACGATCTGATGCTGGTCGACGAGGTGGCCGGCCTGATCGAGCGTCCGGCCAGCTTCGGCCACGTCGTCGTCGACGAGGCCCAGGACCTGTCCCCGATGCAGTGCCGGGCGATCGCCCGCCGCAGCGGCTTCGGTTCGCTCACCGTCCTGGGTGACCTCGCCCAGGCGACCGCGCCCTGGTCGGCCTCCTCCTGGACCGAGCAGCTGTCCCACCTGGGCAAGCCGCAGGCGTCGGTGGTCCCGCTGACCACCGGCTTTCGGGTTCCGGCCGTCGTCATGGCGCTGGCCAACAAGGTGCTGTCCGCCCTCGACGTGGACGTCCCGCAGGCCGTGTCGCTGCGGCAGGACGGTGAACTGACGGTCAGCCGGTCCGAGGACCTGGGGTCGGCGGCGGTGTCGGCGGTGCGCGCAGCGCTGGAGCGGGAGGGTTCGATCGCGGTGATCACCGCCGACAGTGCGGTGGCGCAGGCCGCCGCCGCGCTCCAGGCCGCCGGGATCGCCACGGCCACGTCCGAGGACGTCGGCACCACCGCGCGGGTGACGGTGATTCCGGCCTCCCTCGTCAAGGGGCTCGAGTACGACCACGTGGTCGTGGTGGAACCGGCCGCCATCGTGGAAGCCGAGCCGCGCGGACTGCACCGGCTGTACGTCGTGGTGACCCGGGCGGTCTCCCGGCTCGACGTCCTGCACTCCCGGCCGCTGCCGGCGCCGCTGGCCGGCTGACCGGACCGAGCGGGCCGAGCGGGTCCGAAGACGCCAGTGGCCCCTCTCGCTGAGAGGGGCCACTGGCGTCGTGCCACCGGGGTGCGTACGGGAGGCCGCTGGATCAGCGGGGCGCGGTGCGGGCGGCCAGTCCCTGCTCCAGCATCGAGAAGGCGTGGTCGGCGGTGGCGACCGCCTCCGGGTAGAGCTCGTCGGCGGTCGTCCCGCCCACGATCCGCTGCCGGTTGAGCTCCGCGAGCACCCGGTGGACGGCGATGACCTTGTTCTTGCCGAAAACCTCATCCGCCCTGATCAGGCTGCATGTCGGTATTCGTGGAGGAGGCCGCCGAGTCGGTCGGTTCGGCGTATGTCGAGGCTGGCGATTTGCTTGTGGTTGTCGATCGGGGCGGGAAGGGGGCAGAGGGGTCGGGCGTTCGCGATGCCCTGGTGCGGCCGGTGCTGGTTGTAGAACGTCTCGAACTCGCGGAGGGCGTGCAGGAGGTGGCGCTGGTCCCAGATCAGGGTGCGGTCCAGCAGTTCTCGCCGACAGGTCTGCACCCACCTTTCCATGATGGAGTTCATCCTCGGCATGCGGACTCCGCTGAGCACGACTTGGATACCCGCGTCCTGCAGGACGGCGTCGAACAGGTCGGGGAACTTTCCGTCCCGGTCCCGGATTATGTAGCGGGCTCGGCAGCCGGCGTCCTCGAGGTCCATGACGAGGTTCTTCGCAGTCTGCGTCACCCAGGAGGCGGTCGGGTGTGCGGTGGCGCCGAGGATCCGGATCCGCCGGTTGGCGTGCTCGGTGACCGCGAGCACGTACATGCGGGCCCCGGACAGGGTGGCCGTTTCGAAGAAGTCGCACGCGAGAAGCGCGTCGGCTTGGGATCGCAGGAAGTCGGCCCAGGTGGTGGAGGCGCGCTCGGGTGACGGTGGGATGCCGGCCTCTTTCAGGATCTCCCAGACGGTGGATGCGGCCACCTTGACGCCGAGGACGAGCAGTTCACCGTGCAGGCGCCGGTAGCCCCATGCCGGATTTTCGGCGGCCAGGCGCAGGACAAGGGAGCGGATGGCGCGCACGGTGCGCGGTCGGCCTCCGCGCTTGGGCCGGGACTGGGTGGCGTGACGGTGGGCGATCAGATCGCGGTGCCAGCGCAGCACGGTGTCCGACCGTACCAGCAACCGTATCCGATGCAGCACTTGTGTCGGCAGACCCTGGAGCAGGGCTGCCAGGAAGGCCCGGTCGCTCGTTTCGAACCGCACCCGCTGTCCGCTCAGCTGCCGCTCCAGCACGGTGATCTGATGGCGCAGGGCGAGGATCTCCACGTCCTTGGCGCGGTCGCTCATCGGCAGAAGTCGCAGGATCGCGAGCGCGTTTGTCACACCCAGGTACGCCAGTCGCAGAAGCACGGTCGGTCATCATGCCGGGAGCATGGCGACTCTGCCAGAGCGCCGGCTCGACCGACGAGGGTCGGCACTTCTCTGCACTCTCGCGAGTGCTTCTCACCAGGGCGGATGAGGTTATCGGCAAGGGCAGGGTTGCCGGTGTACAGGCGGTGCAGGGCGGCGTCGAAGCCGGCCCGGCGCTCGGGGTTCACGATGCTGGTCCGATCCGTCGTGTCCTCGGCCGGCCGGAGGGCGTACGACTGTCAGGCGAGCGGAAGAGGTCACCACGGACGTACGAGGGTGGTGCGGCGGGTTGCGGTGCGGCGGCTCTGTCCCCGCCAGCGTCCGCAAGGCCGGCCGACGCCCGGAGAAGGGCTCCCCGCCGGAGCCTGCGCCACACCATGCCGTCCCAGCGCCAAGCCGCGCAAGCGCCGGCGGCCGAAGTCAACCGACCGGGCGACCGGACCCCGCGGCAGGACGGTCTCAGGGCGTGCTGCGGCCGATCGCCGCCCACGCGCGCATCAGCTCGGGATTCCACATCGTGAGGACGGCGGGCGCGGGCGCCGCGAACCCGACGACCTCAACCACGGTGGCCGTCACCGCCATCAGGGCCCCACCGGCGCAGACCGGCGCGTGGTGTCTGGCAACCAACCCGAAGTTCAGGACGGCGATACCGACGGTGGCGACGCCAAGGCCCGCCCAGCACCACGGCAGCCGCGGCGCGCCGACCGTAAGGAGCGCGAGGAGCGCGGTGCCCACTGCCAGCCCGGACGGCAGCACGGTGATGAACAGCGCGCTCTCGCCCGTGCCGTCCAGGGCCTCGTGGCAGGCGGCGGACAGCATCACCCAGCTCACCACCGCGTAGCCGGCGAGCAACACCGTCGCGGGAGTGGCCAGGACGGGATGCAGCGGCGTCATGACCGTGCCTGAACGACCGGATCCGGACCCGTCGGCCATCACCGCTCGCCTGCGGCAACAACAGCGGCGAGGCGCAGGTTGGCGGCGGCCCGCCCCGGACGACGGAGAGCAAGCGACATGTCGGCCATGCTGGCGGGCACGGCCGCCGAAGCGGATGCGCCACACCCGCGGCCCACCCGGACGAGCGGCCGGCAGCAGGGGATGTTGACAGCACGCACCCGCCGCGCGCGGCCCGCGCCGACATGCGGTGTCCCGGCCCGCCGGCCCGTCCACCCCTGCGGTTCGCGGCGCGGGTCGGGTCGGGAAGGCCGGGAGGTCGGGCCGACTGGGTGGCAGGCGGATCTGCGGAATCGGCTGGTCGACGGGCGGCGACCAGCCGGTACCGGCCGCCGATCGTATGCTCCTGCTGCCCGTGCATCGCTTCCCCCGTGCTCTTCGTGTCCTCTGCGGCCCCGGTGCCGCGGCGGGCGCGGGGCTGGTCGGTTGTCAGGTGGTCTGTGTTCCGCCAGCCAGTTTGGGGGCCAGGTCCTGGGCGAAGCGGGCGCCGATGATACACAGCCCACCGCCGCCCGGTTCGGATTCGAGGACGGCGGCGTAGCCGGCGGGTGTCCGCCAGCCGATTTCGCACCGGTCCTCGTCCTGGTTCGCGTAGGCCGCGGCGGAGGTGAGCCCGTCCAGGTGCAGGTTGGCCGACTCCTTCGGTGTCTTGCGGTCGGTGATCAGGTGGAAGGGGGTGGTGGAGTAGGCCAGTGTCATGGTTCTGTTGTTGTCCACGGTGGCGGCGCCGACTTTCCAGGTGCAGGTCTTCACGCGGTTGGAGCCGTTGGTGAAGCCGCCGGCCTGCCCGACGCTGGTGAGCTGGTGGTCCTGGATGAGGGTGTAGTTCGTGACGTCGCACGGGTCCCCGCTCCACGCGGCGGCCTTCGCGCTCATCGGCGACCCGGACGCCCCTTGGTCGCTGCCGGTGTCGAAGGGGTGCAGGAGCGCGACGGCGGCCCAAGCGGCGGCGCCGACGGCCAGCGTGGCGGCCGCCGCCACCGGCACCACGCGGCGGCGCCGCACCGGCTCGGACTCCGGGCTTGAGCCGGGCCCGGTGCCGGACGGTTCGGAGTTGCGTTCACGCAGGACGAGGGTGGCGGCGCGGCGCTCGCTGATCATCGCCGTGACTCCGGCGGGCAGCCACTGGGTGTCGTCGGCGGAGGTCGCCAGGTGTCGCAGCGCGTCGGACACGAGCGGGCGCCTGCCCGGCTCGGGGGCGAGGCAGATGCGGATGAACGCGGCGAGTTCGCCCGGCACCCCCTCCAGGTCCGGGGGCTCATGGATCGTCCGGTACAGCACCACATCCGCACGCCCCTGCCCGAACGGGCTGCGGCCGGTGGCGGCGTAGGTGAGGACGCAGCCGAGCGCGAATACGTCGGAGGCCGGCCCGGTGGGCTCGCCCCGGGCCTGCTCCGGTGACATGAAGCCGGGGGTGCCGATTACCGCGCCGGTGTGCTGGCCGCTGTCGAGGGCACGGGCGATCCCGAAGTCGATGACTCGCGGGCCGTCGTCGGCGACGATGACGTTGCCGGGCTTCAGGTCCCGGTGGACCAGGTCGGCGGCGTGGATCGCGGCTAGGCCCTCGGCCAGACCGGAGCCCAGCACCCGAAGAGCCCGGTAGGGCAGGGGCCCGGTGTCACGGACGACCTGCTGCAGCGACGGGCCGGGGATGTATGCGGTGACCAGCCACGGCCGCACCGCGTCGGTGTCGGCATCCACCACCTGCGCCGTGTAGAAGCCGCCGACCTTCCGCGCCGCCGCGACCTCCAGGGCGAAGCGCCGGCGGAAGTCGGCGTCGTGCGCGAGCTCGGCGGCCACTACCTTGACCGCCACCAGCCGCCCGCCCGGCGACCGGCCGAGGAACACCTCGCCCATCCCGCCCCGGCCCAGCCGCCGCACCAGCTCGTACGGCCCAACCTGCCGCGGATCCTCCTCGCCCAGCAGCTCGATCACCCGATTGACCACAGCTGGATGGCGCCCAGTAGCTCGCCGGTGTCGGTGGTCGCCGCCAATTGCTTTCCGTCCGGACCGAACGCCACCTTCCCCCCGCCACTGCGCCCCGTCGGAACCGCCGTCCCCTTGCGGGAGGCAAGGTCCCACAACGTCACCCCACCACCCGTCGAGCCGGAGAACGTGGCGCCCGCCACGATCTTCCCGTCGGGGCTGACCGACACACCCTGGTAGTGCGAGTTGACGTCGGCCAGGGTCGCGGTGAGCTTCCTACTCGCCATGTCCCACACGGCGACGCCGCCGAACGAACCGACCAGCGTCTTCCCGTCCGGGGTGAAGTCCAGCGAGGTCACCCCAAATGGGTCGGTCTTGTCCAGGGCGAGGGTGGCAACCGGGGAGAAGGAGGAGGAGACGTCGAAGAGGTCCACCGCACCCTTCAAATCGCTGCCGTAGCCGACGGCCAGGGTCCTGCCGTCCGGGCTGAACGCGACACTGCGCGCGGCACCCAGGGTGCCGTTCGACCCGGGCCCGACCACCAGGGAAGCGACCTGCTTGCCGGAAGCCACCTCCCAGACCACCGCCGTCCCGATGCTGTCGCGCCCGTCCCGGCCGAGCGCGACCAGCCGCCCGTCCGGACTGAACGCCACCGCGTACGGCTGCGCCAGGCTGTGGCCCTGGGAGGCAGCGACCACCGTGATCACCTCCTGGCGGGAGGCCGCGTCCCACACCGTGACGGCCGCCCGGCCGGTCTCACGGTCCTTATCGTTCTTGCTGCGCAGGTCGGGGGGCAGGGTGTAGCAGGCGGCGAGGAGGCCGCCGGTGTAGGAGAAGGTGACGGCGTTGGCGTCGCCCAGGGCGCGGGCCACCGCGAGGACACCTACCTGCTTCCCCGCGACCGGGTCAATCAGGACGACTTTGTTCAGCCCGCCGGTCGCCAGGAGCTTGCCGTCCGGGCTGAAGGCGACGCCCTCGCCGTCGCCCTGCTCACGGCCCACCTCGACCAGCGGTCCCGCCGTCAACTTCACCACCCCCGGCCCGGAGCCGGCCTCGGACCCGTTGCCGTTCGCCCCGTCGGAGGAGCCCGGGGTGCCGGTGGTCGGCCGGTCGTCGCCGGAGGCGGCCCAGATCCCGACCGACACCCCGACGGCCGCGAGGGCGGCGGCACCGGCGACTGCCAGCAGCGCCCGCCTCCCCGACCGCACGCCGGTCCCTCCGGTGTGGGTGCCGGCCTCCGCCTTCCGCTCCCCGACCATTTCCACGAGGGTGGGCGGCAGCCAGTCACCCGGCCCCGGCCCCGCCAGGCTCCGCACCACCTCGCCCAGGTCCGGCCGCGCGGCCGGGTCCTTGGCCAGGCAGGCGCCGATCAGGTCGAGCAGCGGGTACGGCACCCCCGCAAGGTCCGGCTCCTGCGTCACCACGCGCAGCAGCGCGTCCGACCCGAGTCCGTCACCGAAGGTGTTGCGGCCGGTGGCCGCGTACACCAGGACGGCGCCGAGCGAGAAGACGTCCGACGCTGCAACGGCCGCGCCGGTGCGCACCTGCTCCGGCGCAAGGTAGACGCCGCCGGGTGCCGCAGCGACCGTCCGGGACGGGTGGGCGGCGTCCCACAGCCGGGCGAGCGCGAAGTCGGTCAGCCGCGGACCGTCGTCCGCGAGGATCACATCCCCCGGGGTGAGACCGCCGTGCAGCAGGCCGGCCGCGTGCACACGCGCCAACGCCTCCGCCAACCCGGACCCCAGCGCCCGCAGCGCCTCCTCCGGCAGCGGCCCGTGCGCTGCCACCGCCTCCCGCAGCGACGGCCCCGGAATGTACGCGCTCGCCACCCAGACGAGGTCGCCGTCGGCGGCGGCGTCCACCACCGGCGCCGTGTAGAAGCCGCTCACCGCACGCGCGGAGGCGGTCAGCTCCGAGAAGCGGCGCCGGAACTCCGCATCGGCCGCCAACTCCGGGGCAACCACCCGCACCGCCACCAGTCGGCCACCGCGGGAGCGACCAAGGAACACCGTCCCCAGCTCCCCGTCACCGAGCCGCCCGACCAGCCGGTAACCGCCCACCTCACTCGGATCGCCCGCCCGCAGGGGTGTCGTCATCGCCGTTTCCTTCCCGTCCATCCGTGGCGCCGAGGTCCCACGGCCGCCACCCCCCGTGGTGCCATGCCGATTCGGCAGCTCGGGCGTCCGGCCAACCTACTGCTGTGAAGTCCGGGTCGTGGTCAGTCTCGCCTGGACGTGGGCAGCGCGTTGGGAGCGCGTTGGGAGCGCGGTGAGCGTCGAGGGCGCCCGCGAGGAGGCCGGCCGTGGTCTTCACGCCCTCGGCGTACTCGGTTTCGTCCAGCTCGCCGCCGAACGGTGTCACCGGTCCCCTGGAGATGACGAGTTGGCAGGCGTCGGACGACAGCTCGACGGTGAGCGGCGTGCCGGGGAAGACCCCCTGCTCCCCGAGACCCCGGCCGGCTGCGCCACCGCCGGCACGGTGCCGGCCCGCCCCCCCGGCTGATCTTGAGTTGCCCCGCGCGTGACGTCCCACAGGGTGCGCCTCGGCACTACTCAGCCGGCTCTTGAGTACGTCCACTCATGAATCCCTGCCCGCCACTTCCTACCGTGAGCTGCATGGACACGAACGCGACTCCCGCCCACCCGCCAACCTCGGGAAGCCCGAACTGGGCCACCATCTGCGGGATCGTGGTGACCGTCCTCACTGCCCTGCTTGTCCTGGGCGGCATGGCTCTGGCCAAGTTCGAGGACAGCCTGACCCAACACGGGTACCTCAAGAACTCCGGAAGCGTGGCCGAACCCCTCCGCCCGAGCGCGACCGCCCGCTACGACGACGGCCTGACGATCACCGTGAGCCGACCCCACCGGGAACCCGACAACAGCTTCCGCTTCACCATCACCTACGACAACTGCACCGACAAGGAACTGCGCCCGGGCGGGAAAACCCCGGACACCAGCGTCGGCACGATCGGCGACTCCGCTCCCATCGTGGTCCGCGCGGGAAAACCCCTCGACTCCGACATCTCCAGCTCCGACGTGATCTTCCTGGACCGGGCCGAGACCGTCAGCGCTCTCATGCCGCCCCTCGGTGAGGGCCAGAAGCGCACCGTGCCAATACGGGTCAAGCCCGGCACGGCAGGGAACCCCGTCACGCTGGAGGTCCGCCCGTCGTCCGCCGGATACCGCGAGATCGCGTACTGGCAACTCGATCTGAGCTGATACCACCTATGGATACCCGGAGCAGCTGGGGGCTGTGCGTGGCTGGCGCAGCTGAACGCAGCACTCGCCGGGGATGGAAGCGAGGACGGCTTCGACGCAGTACCCGGTCTTCGCCGCTTGTGCCATCATCAGCTGCTGTCGGCCGACCTCGGGGGACTTGTGAGCCGAATCAACTGTCCGCAGTGCGGTGCGCTCGATCAGGTGCGCAGCGTACCGAGCGTCTACCAGTCGCAGACCAGTCGATACTCCGGGACGAGCACCGGCTACACCTCCGGTGTCGCGTACGCGAGCGGGGTCGGTGTGGTGCCGGCCTATGGCCAGGCGACCGTCCACACCTCGGGTGTCTCCACAACGCTGCTGGCGAAGCAGGTCGCTCCGCCGCCTCGGCCGCAGCTGGCCAAGCCCGGCTCCGGGTGCGAGATTGCTTCCCTGTTTTTCCTGGCACTGGTGTTCCTGCTGTTCCTCCTACCGCCAGTGCTGACGTCCGACAAGCACGAGCTGCGGGGCTTCCTTCTGGCGTTCGGCATGTTGGGTGGGCCCCCCTTGGTTGCGGGGGTGGCCATGGCCGTTAGGCGCGCTAAGAAGGGGGACCGGATGCGGCAACAGTTCGAGGAGTATTCGGCGATCCAGCCGTCGCTGGCCGCGGCTTGGAGAGCCACCTATCTCTGCCTGCGCTGCAACGTCGCCTACCTGCCCGATGGGGAGTTCGGGATCAGTCCCGCACCGGTCGTGCCGGTGTGCGATCTTCACGGCCTCGTCGCGGTCACCGCCGCCCACCTGCGCGACGAGGACTGACAACTCCGGTTCCCCGGAGGCGCCCTGAACCTATGCGGCACGACCACCCGCCGCGGCATCGGCGTACTGATTCAGGACCTGCCGTTGCCGTTCTGCCGGGAGGCGACGGAGCGGATCCGGTCGGCGGCGCGCTGGCCGCTCCCGGAGGTTTGGGCGAGAGCCTCCCGCTCGTCCGAGGTGAGTATCCGTTCCTCGGGCCCGTCAGGCGCCTCCGAGCGGCCGCGGTGGCGTTCGGGTCACCTGCGGTGGTGGACCTCACCAACGCCCGCTCGACCGCAGCCCACCTCGCCGCGAAGCCCAGCGTCCAGATCACCCCCGCCGAACGCCTGCGACCGCCACCAGGCAAGGATTTGCCGAGGATCTGCCGCAAGCCCACGATCACGGTCCGTCCCGGTGACCTCGGCAAGCTCGACAAGCTCCGCCAGGACCGCCATTACCTCACCCCGACATGGCACGACGCCTACAAGCCCATGCGGGCCCACAACGTTATCTAGAGCAGCCCGAAGGGCGTCCTCCATGTCCGTCACGGGCCCGATCCTGCCAGCGGCAAGCGTCGTGGACATGGTTATCTCTTCCCTCGTCCAACACATGGAGCACACGGAGGAGCAATGCCAGGAGTACCGTGCAGGTACGAACCGGCTGCCGGCCGCAGTGGCATTCAGCGCCGACGACCTCCAGCGGCAGGCCCGCCGCGGGGTTGGTGAGGCGCTCGACGATCCTCTCGTAGGATCGCGCAGGCCCGCTGCAGACCACCTCCACGACCCACAGCTCGCCCGGCCAGCCCGGATAGCTCCACGCCTCGGTGTGCGCCGGGGCCGTCCCGGCGGAGAACAGCGGGCCTCCGGTTCCGCCGTCGGCATCGGGCTGGCCAGCACCGGCTGGAGCACCCTCGTTGGGGTGGCCCGCCAGTGGCGCGCCCACCCCGACTACCCGGCGGCCGCCGACCGGGAGTTCACCGACTTCGTGAACACCGCCGTCCGCGCGGCCGCCCGCTGAGGAGTACCGGTGAGGTGGGTGCGCCGCTGGCGTCCCGTCGAACTTGCGGTCCAGGAGCGGGCTTGGTCGGGGTGGACGGAACGTGGATCCTCGGCGAGGAGGGGGAGCGGTGAGCGCGGGCAACCTGCCGGTGCCCGCCGGTGAGGCGACGTCGTTGGTGCGGTTCCCCGGCCCGCTCGGGGGTTTAGGCCGGGGGCCGCTGTTCCACGATGCCGGTGACGGCAGCCGACGGCGCGCGGGGCTACGCCGTGGCGGTGGGCGCACCCGGCTTTCCTCGCTAGGCTGCGGCACGCATACGATACGATAACTCCGCGTGAGGGCTTTGGTCACTCTATGGTGTCTCCATGCGCGGATCGAAACTCCTGTACGCGGCAGCGGTCCTGGTCCTGGGCACCGCGTCCATCGCCGTCGCAAGGGCCCAGGACACCGCCGACGAGACCCGCATGGCTCCGGCGATCCTGCTGAGCCGCGAGTACCACGAGAAGCACCTGCAGCCCATCGCGGATGAGATCCACCGGCTGATCGACACCGGACAGGTCGACGGCAGCGACTTCGCCTCAGTCGTGTTCCACGGCGACGAGCACTACCTCGACCTCTACTGGAAGGGAGCCCTCCCCGCCAGGATCACCAAGGCCGTCGACGCCTGGCGCACGCGCACCCGCGAGGCGATGCGCCACGACCCCGCCGGCCCGGTGAGCCCCGACTACGACGTCCACTACCGGACGGCCGCCTACTCGCTCTCCGAGATGGACAGGGCCATCGGCAGGTTCATCGGCACCGTCGGCAACGACAAGGCGGAGTGGTCCTCGATCTCCCCGGCCAACGACGGCAGCGGCCTCGTGCTCTCGTACCAGCCGAAGGCCAGCAAGCGCATCGCGCCGGCCAACGCGCCGATGCGCGACTACGAGGCCCGGGCCGAGCAGATCGCCGGCATCCCAGTCCACCCGCAGATCGGCTCCCCCGAAACGCCCACGCAGGGCAGCCGCACCAGCGACGCCCCGCCCTGGTACGCCGGAGCCGACCTCAGGCTGAGCGACAACAGCCGTTGCTCCACCGGAGTGCCGGGCTGGGTCAACGGCAAGCGCGTCCTGCTCACCGCCGCCCACTGCCAGACCAGCGGGAACGTCTACAACGGGCAGCGCGTCGTCGGCGAGGTCACCGCGTCCGACGGCGGCCTCGACGTTGCCGTCATCACCACCGACACCAGCACCACGGCCCGCTTCTACAGCAGCGCCTGGAACAGCAGCGACTCCCGCCCGCTGTACGGCCCGGCGCGCCTGGACCCGGGCCAGTCCGCCTGCTTCAGCGGCGCCACGTCCGGGTTTCACTGCGAGCTGGAGGTCACGCGCGTCGGCGTCCACTCGCCGTCGGGGCGCACCAACGCGACCGAGGTGAAGTCACGCGGCGGAGGCATCGCTGTCGCCCAGGGTGACAGCGGCGGGCCGGCCGTGGCCAACCCGCAGGGCGACTCGATGGCGCCGGTCGGCGTCATCATCGCCGGGAACACCGACACGAAGATCCCGTGCAGCGGCACCTCGTCCACGACGGCATGCTTCTCGACCGGTTACTACACCCCGCTCGACCCGGTGGTGTCCAAGTTCGGGTTCTCGGCGTTGTGACCCGCCTGGCACAGGGCCGCTGCCTCTACGGCGCCGCCGGTGGCGCGCCGGGCTACGCCGTGGCGGCGTCGACCGGCCGGGTGGCGCCGCGTTCGGCGGCCGCCAGCGGCTGGACGGTGCCGTCCGGGCCGGGCAGGAGCAGACGCTGGGAACGCGGGCGGGCGCGGCCGCGGCCGGTGCAGTGGACCACCTCGCGGTGGGTGATCTCCCCCCACCCGTCGCCGAGCCCGAACGTCTGTACGTCTGAGGTGGTCAGTGTCAGGACAGCGCCCTCCCAGGGCACGGGGGTGAGCAGCGTGGTGCCGGTCTCGCGCAAGATCGCCTCCAAGCGGCGAAGTTGGCGGGGTGGGGCGGGGGTGGTGGGCTGGAGGAGCATGATCGGGGTGGCGGGGGCGAGGTCTGCGGCCACCTGTGCCCACTGGGCCCCGGGGATCTCAGCCAGCACGGTGCGTTGCCATGGGATGCCGTAGGCCTTCGCGGCTGCCGGGCCGAGGTCTCCGAGTCCGATGATGCTCACCCAGTCGTGCCTGGTCACGGCGCCGCCAGCCAGGGCCAGGAGGAGCCCGGCGTCGCCCTGGACGGAGACGACGGCGCCGCGCGGGAGCCGACCGTCGGGCAGGACCGGGGCGAGCGCCGCGTGCGCGGGCCGGGTGGCGGCTTCCACCCGGGCCAGCCGGGCCCCGGGGGACGTCTCTTCGAGGAGTTCGGCGAGTCGGTCGCTGCGGTCGCTGCCGCCGGGGAGGATCGTGAGCGGGGCGCTCACCGGTCCGCCTCGTTGTCGGGGAGGGCGGCTCGTAGTTCGGCCGGGCGCAGGCTTCGGCGGGTGTGGATGATCCACTCGTGGGTCAGGGGTGGGCCCCACAGGACGTGGGCGGCCCAGCGGCTTTCCCTGTCAAGTTCAGCGTGTTGGACCTTCGCCAGGGGCTGACGGTCGGCCTGGGCATCGTGGTCAATGTGTTCCAGCACGGCTGAAACACAAAGTGGGTTCTGGCGCATCGGGGCTGACGTCGCTTATCTTCGGAGTACTGATTGAGGGCGTGTCCTCAGGTCTTCCGAACCGGCTATCCGGAACCGGAGGGATTCGCGGGCTCACACCGTCTCAGCCAACTACCGTTTTGGTAGTCGGGCTGAGGCGACATGCCCCGGACCGGCTACCCTCGCAGAAGGATGCCGACCGTTGAATTCCCGACTCTCCATGCGGGCCTTGCTGGTCGCCCTGGCTCTCATCATGTCCCTGCTGGTCGCGCTCGTTGCCGGCGTGCTGTCGTGGGCAGACGATCGCAACGTCCCGAGCGCGATCCTCTATGGCGGCGGAGCCTTCCTCGCCTGGATGACGCTCTGCGTCACGCTCTGCGCCGCCCTGGGGCTGTTCGAGAGGAACGCCCCGTCGCACTGATCGGCAGCAGAAGGACGCTGATCGGCGGATATGGCCACAAGTGGACATATCCGCCGATAGTGCAGACGGGGTTGTCGACTGCACCGACACTTCGACCGAGCGCCTGATGATCGGCTATTCAAGTTTGCAGCTGAGAAGCCGTTGTCTTTCCGAGAGTGACGGGCGTATTTCCGCTGGTCAGGCATAGTGTCGGTGTCTCGGCGGCAGGAACACGGTGTCGTGTCGTCTCTTCGGTGAGGTGCCGGGATGCCGTCGGTGATGGGGTTGCTGGAGGAGCGTGAACGGGCTGCTCGGCAGCGGGTGGAGGCCCTTCAGGCCGAGCTGCGTGAGGCGGAGGCCGTGTGGGAGCGGTTCGTGAGGCGGTGCACTTCGGTGAGACGCGGCAGCGCCCTGCCCTTGCCCTTGCTCTTCCCGTTGGCCTGCCCGGGGACGGCGGGATCGCTGGCAGTGGTCAGCAGGCGGGCGTGAAAGCCATCGATGCAGGCGGCTTCGTACCGGCGCAGCCACCAAGTCTCCCGGTCGGGACGGTCCGCCAGGTCGAGAAGGCCCGGACAGACGTCGCAGAGCCGAAGCGTCAACCGCATGAGCCCTGCTCGCGACGAACGCGACCGCATACGGGCCGCGACGGACCGCATCATGGTCGGCACCGCGGAGCGGTCCAACGGTGCCCTGACGATCGTCGCGCTGGCCCAGGAGGCGGGCGTCCCGAGGAACGTCCTCACCCAGCGCCATCCCGATCTGAAGAACGAGTTCTACGAGAAGGTGCGGGAACGGGGCGGGACGCCGGAGGCGGAGACCCGACTTCGCCGACAGATCGTCGAGCTGAAGGAGGCCCGGGCGAGGGACAGGAACGAGATCAAGCAGCTCAAGCTGGACGTCCAGGGCCTTGTCCAGGCCCTCAACCAGTCGACTCTGGAGAACCTCCAGCTGCGGGAAGCCCTGCCCGGCCCGCGGGGCAGGTCCGCGCGCTGTCGCTACGACCCGCTCCCGACCGCACCTGACCGGCCCGAGCCGCGCTGCCGGCCCACTGAAATGCCGTTGCCGATCGCATTGATGGTGGTGTTGAAACCGGTGAAGAGCAGGATGAACGTGATCGGCCCCGGTTCCGGCCGGCACACCAAAGAGGCCAAAAGCTCAACACGCTGAACTTGACAGACATCCCATGAGCTGGCGTGTCAAACAGCGAGTGCGTAGTGCGGAGGGACCAGGCGGTTGCCTCGCCGCACAGCCGCTGGACGCCCGACAAACCGTCTCGCCAGTCGCCGCCTCGCCAGGTACGGTCGCCTCGTGTGTTTCTACGCCATGACTCCCTACAAGCTGCACTACGTCTGCACGCCGTGCCGCGCCACGTTCAAGCAGCATCCCAGGCCGGGGAGCGAACACCCGTGCCCGCGGTGCGCCAAGCCGCTGAGCTGTGCCGGCCACGACTTCGCGGCGCCACGGCGGCGGGATACACAGGGATGGTCCGTCGTGGCCGCGGTCCTCAACGCCGGGCTGCGATACGAGGGCAGGGAACCCTGCGGCTGCGGAAAGGAGCCCAAATTTCGCCCTCGCACCCGCGCCCAACTGCGCGCACGCCGAATCGCCTCATCTCGAACCGGCGTCCCTCTCGCCGACATGCTGGGACGCGCAGATCCACACACTCCAGCATGAACTGACTCACCAAAGGGGCATCGTCGGCGTCCGCCGCGAAGTCCGGCACGCCAAGCTGTCACCGCAAGATCAATCACGGAACTGCGGGCAGAGCCAAATTCAGAGAGCGCCATCACGATGGGACCAGGCGGTCGCCTCGTCGTACGGTGTGCCGGTTTTGAGGCAGCCGTGCAGGATGCCGACGAGCCGGTTGGCGAGTTGGCGCAGGGCGGCATTGAATTCGATGCCGCGGGCGCGTTGCTTCTCGTAGTAGGCCCTGGCGCCGGAGGAGACCCGCAGCGCGGAGAAGGCTTGGGCGATCAGGCGGCGATGAGCCGGTCGTTGCGGACGTACCGGGCGGTCACGACCTTCTTCTTGCCGGAGGCGCGGGTGATCGGGCTGGTGCCGGCGTAGTTCTTGCGGGCCTTGGCGCTGGCGTACCGGTGAGGGTCATCGCCGAATTCCGCGAGTACCCGGGCGCTGAGCATCGGTCCCAGACCCGGCTGGGAGCGGATGATCTCAGCGTCCGGGTGCCGGCCAAAATAGGGCTCTTCTGCTGGACCTGTGGGTGTGATCAGGCGAGTTGGCGGCGGGGCAGGGCAGGCCGGGTGCCGCCGAGGCAGAGCATGACGAGGGCGATGACGGCCTCTGCGCTGCGGAAGCCGAACCCTCGTCGGATGGTCAGGCGTGTCTTGGTGTTGGTGGACTCGATCAGCCCGTTGCTCAGCTCCTCGACGATCGCGTGCAGGATGGCGTCGTGGTGGCGTCGGACCTTGCGGGCGAGGCCGACGAAGGCGGGGATGCGGCAGCGCCTGGCCCAGGACAGCCAGCGGTCCAGCGCCTCGGCTGCGGCATGTGCGCCCTCGGCGCGGGCGATCCGGTAGATCGTGCGCAGGCCCTCCTTGAGCAGATAGGCCCGGTGCAGGCGCGGGTCGTTGACGGCGATCCAGGCGAGCTTGGCCGTCTGCCGGTCGGTGAGGTCCTCGGGGTTCTTCCACAGCGCGTGGCGGGAGTGCTTCAGCCTGCGGGCCAGGTCCGGGTCCGCGGCCTGGCGGCGGGCCCGGTTCCAGTTCGCCCGGCGCTCCTCGTCCAGTGCCTCGGTGGCCCAGGCGACCACGTGGAAGGGGTCCATGGCGCGCACGGCGTTCGGGGCCCGCTCGGCGACCACGTCCGCGATCCACTCCGCGCCGTCGGCGCTGATGTGCGTGAGCCGGTGGGCGCGCTCGGCACCCAGGGCGTCGAAGAACGAGCGCAGGACGTCCTTGCCATGGCCGTCCGCCATCCACACCACGTGCCGGGTGTCGTGGTCGACGACCACGGTCATGTACTTCTGGTCCCTGCGGTAGGAGATCTCGTCGATCCCGATCCGCCGCAGCCCGGCGAGGCGGTCGATCCCGGCGTCCGCGTCACGCTGGTAGCGGGCCAGGATCGCGCCGACGGTGCGCCAGGCGACCCGCATCAACTGCGCGGTGGCTGACTTGGAGCACTCGGTGGCCAGCCAGGCGACCTGCTGGTCGAAGTCGCGCGTGTGCCCGGCGTCGTGCCGGGCCCAGGGCACCGCCGCGACCACCACCCCGTGCCGCTCGCACGACACACGCGGGGCGTCGGCCTCCAGGAACAGCTGCAGCCCGGCCGCGTCCAGGTGCCGCCACCGCCGGCGTCCCGCCCCGGCATCGAACCGCGGACAGCGGCTGCGACAGATCCCGCAGCGGCGACGCGCCCGGGACCTCGGACGCACCGCCACCACCATGACCTGCGCTTCCTCATCGAACCAGGCATCCTCCGGCACCGCCTGCTCGCATCCGACCAGCGACTTCAATACCGTGGTGAACCGCACGCCGTTCTCCCTGCGCGACCGATCTCAGGCCTCAACACCTCAAGATCTGCACAGGGGACGGCGTGTGCTGCATCAGGCGCTCCGCACCGACCCACAGATGGAGCAGAAGAGCCCCATATGAGCGGTCCGCGCCGGCTCGAACGGCGGCGGTACGGCGAGGGGTCCCACCGACCGGTGGGACCCCTGCGCGTGGGTGGGTCAGCCCGCTGCCCCCGCCGTCGGCCGGACGGCGACCGCATCGATCTCGAAGAGCATCCCCGGCAGGGCGAGCGAGGCGACCCCGCTGAGCGTCTGCGCGGGCAGCCGGTCGCCCCAGGCCCCGGCCAGGGCCTTGCCGAGGCCGGCCAGCTTCTCCGGGTCGTGGTCGACGATGTACGAGCCGAGTCGGACCACGTGCTCGAAGCCGAGGCCGACCCCGGCGAGCGCGGTGCGCAGGTTGGCGAGGGCGAGCTCCGCCTGGGCGGCGAAGTCGCCGGGCACGACCTGACCGCTGGCGTCGGAGGCGTACTGGCCGCCGATGAACACCGGTTCGCCGGGCGCGGAGGCGGCGTGGCTGTAGCCGAACGGCGTCGGGTCGTGCAGGCCGGGCGGGTTGGTGATGGTGCGGGTGTCGGTCACGGGGTTCCTCTCCTGGTGTCGGGCCGAGCTCGGTGCCGGGCGGTCTACGGCTCGGACCGGGCGGCTTCCTCCCGGGCGTCGCGCCAACTCGGCGACTCCAGGAAGTGGTTGTCGAAGAGGTCCTGCTTGGCGAGCAGCTCCTCGACCGTCGCCTCGCCCGCGCGGATCCGCTCCAGCAGGCGGAAGTAGTCGAAGCGCTCCACCCCGGGGGTGATCACGATCAGCAGGTCCGCCCCGGAGTCCGGCGCCGCCGCGAAGGCATGCGGCAGATGGGGCGGCACCACCACGAGGTCGCCGCTCCGGGCGGTGACCACCTCGTTCCCGACCAGCACCTGGGCCGAGCCGTCGACGACGAAGAACAGCTCCGAGGAGCCCCCGTGGTAGTGCGGAGTGGCGCCGTCCTTGCCGCGCCCCAGCGTGACGCGCAGGGTGCTCAGGGCGCCGCCGGTGGCGCTGGAGTCCGCCAGCAGCCGCCCCTTGCCGCCGAGCATTCCGACGGTCTCGGCTTCGTCGCCCCGCACCACCACGGCTTCCGGTCCGATCAACGTCATTGGCCTCTCCCCACAGTGAGCGCTCCGATAGTTCTCTGACTGATAGTACTACGTCTAACTATCTCCCATCGAATAATATGCCCCCATGGATCACGTGGACGTCATGCTCGACCAGTGGAGCCGGGAGCGCCCGGACCTCGACCTGGCGGCGGTCGGCACCGTCGGCCGCCTCGGCCGCTTCGCGCTGCTCGCGGGCCGGGTCGTCGAAGAGGTGTTCAAGCAACACGGCCTCCAGCGCGGCGAGTTCGACGTTCTCGCCACCCTGCGCCGCTCCGGCGCGCCGTACGAACTGATGCCCTCCGAACTCGCCGCGCTGCTGCTGATGTCGCGGGCCGGCATGACCAGCCGGATCGACCGGCTGGAATCGGCGGGCCTGGTGGAACGCCGCACCGACCCGGCGGACCGGCGCAGCGTCCGCATCGCCCTCACCGCGGCCGGACGCGCCCTCGTGGACGCCGCCTTCACCGACCACGCGGCCAACGAGACCGCGCTGCTCTCCGCCCTCTCGGGCGAGGAACGGGCCACCCTGGACGGGCTCCTGCGCAAACTGCTCGCCGACGTCGAGGGCGCGGAGAGCCCGGCGCCCTGACGGCCCCGCCCGACGCCCCCGCCCGAGGTCCAGCCACCCGCGACCGCTCCGGAACGCCGTCGGCCGCCGTACGCGGGGAACGCGTACGGCGGCCGACGCCCGGTGCAGTGTGCCGTCCGTGACGACTACCGCACCTTGACGTACTCCGCTTCCGCCGCGGCCCGGCGCGGCGCCTCCGCCGGTTCCGCCACGGCCGCGGCGGTGGCCGCGGCCGTCGGCCAGGCGGCGATCGGGTTGCCCAGCCAGCGCCCCCCGTCCGGGACCCTCTCACCGCGCATCACCAGCGAGGCGGGCCCGACCGTGGTGCCGGCGCCCAGCGTCGAGCCCGGCAGCACGATGCTGTGCGGGCCGGTGGTGGCGCCCGCCCGCAGCCGCACGGCGTCCAGCCGCATCACCCGGTCGTGGAACAGATGGGTCTGCAGCACCGTGCCCCGGTTGACGCTCGCGCCCGCCTCGACCGTGACCAGGTCGCTCTCCGGCAGCCAGTGCGTCTCGCACCAGACCCCGCGGCCGATCTCGGCCCCCAGGCTTCGCAGCCAGAAGTTGAGGTACGGCGTGCCGGTCAGCGTCTGACCGCCCCACGGCATGGCGAGATCCTCCACGAAGGTGTCGTACAGCTCGTTGCGCCAGACGAAGCTGGACCAGGGCGGGTGCTCGGCGGCCTTGAAGCGCCCGACCAGCAGCCACTTCGCCACCGTGGTGACCAGGCAGGCGGCGATCGCGGCGGCGATCAGCACCACGCCGCCGCCGGCCAGCGCGACGGCCAGACCGTAGCGGTCCCGCAGTTCCTGGAGCGCCCCGAAGACCAGGTTGCCGAGGACGACGGCGAGCGCCAGCGGGATGAAGTGGCAGAGCTCCACCGACGCCCGGGCCAGCACCAGTCGGCGCGGCGGGTTGTAGGTGCGGCTGTCCTCGCCCGCGTCCGCCACCCGGGGGAGGGCGAAACCGGGGCGGCCCAGCCAGGAGGAGCCGGGCTGGCTGCGCACCGGCGCGTCCGAGAGGACGCCGACCAGGGCGTGGTCGGGCAGGGTGCGGCCGGGGCCGACGATGCCGGAGTTCCCCACGAACGCGCGGCGCCCGACGCGTGCCGGGCCGACCCGCAGCCAGCCGCCGCGCAGCTCGAACGGCGCGATCAGGGTGTCGTCGGCCAGGAACGCGCCGTCGTCCACCTGCATCGGCCCGGGCAGCGCCAGCACGGTGGAGGCCTCCACCCGGCGGCCGACCCTGGCGCCGAGCATCCGCAGCCAGACCGGGGTGAACAGGCTCGCGTAGAACTGGAAGAGCGAGCGGCGCGCGGTGTCGGTCAGCCGGCTGACCGCCCAGACGCACCAGGCCACCTTGCCGTGCGCCGGGTGGAAGCCGGGCCGGATCGGCCGGCTGAACAACCGGACCAGCAGCGCCACCAGTCCGGCGTAGCAGGCGACCGTCATCACGGTCATCAGCGCGCTGGCGGGCAGGAGCTGGATCAACGCGCCGCCGAGCGTGCGGTCGCCGTCGATCATCGAGTAGAGCAGGACGAGCGCGGGGACGGCGGCGACCACCGGGATCAGGCCGAGGCCGAGCAGCCCCAGCCCGTACGCCAGGTCCGTTTTCGCGGCTCTGCCCGGAGTTCCGTGAAGATCATGGCCGGGTGAGGATGCGGATCCGGAGAAGTCGGAACGAGGCCCGGCCGTACATGGCGCGTTTGAGCGTTTTGACCCGATTTATGTTGCCCTCGACCTTGCCTGAGCTCCATTCGAGGGTGAGGCCGGCGGTCACGGCGTCGAGGTCCTGGCGGAGGAAGCCGGCGAACGAGCGGACCGGTGCGGGGGCGTCCTGATCGGCCTGGCGGATCCACTCCAGCAGCATGCCGCCGCGCCGGTTGACCAGCAGGTCGCGGAAGTATCTGGCCAGGTCACAGGCCCGGGCGATGTCCGGGCAGGCGATCCTGACGTCCAGCAGTTTCTCCACCTCCTGGTCCGTGAGCGTCTCGCGCGGGCGCATGATCCACGAGGTGATGCGACGCGGGCTGGGGATGTCGGCGCGGACCGGCTCGGCCGTTCCCTCGCGGAGCTTGGCCAGGTGGCGGCGCACGACCTGGATGCTGCCGGTGTAGCCGCGCTCCCGGATCTCGTGGAACAGCCGGGTGCCGCTGGTGCATCCGGCGGTGAACCGGCTGTTCAGGTAAGGCTTGAACGGCTCCAGGAGTTTGGCCTTGTGGATGCCGAAGTCCTTTGCGGAGGCGAGGAGTTCGTCCAGCGGTGTGGTCTTGAAGTGGCGCACGGTCTTGCGGTCCAGGCCGAGGTGGCGGGCGATGGCGCTGATCGTCCACTTCTGGTCCAGCAGCCGGTGGACGTCCGCGTAGCGGTCACGGGTGCGCTCAACGAGAGGCGTGCGGGGCAGTTCTGACACTGGCAGGTCGATCACCGGGGGTTCGGGTGGCGGTTCCTCCTGTTCGGCGTGTTTGCGCAGGCAGGAGCGGTGTTGGTGGCAGGTCTTCTCGATGTCGGCTGCGAGGTTCTGGAGCAGGTGCCACCTGTCTGCGACCTCGATCGTGTCGGGGGCGGCTTCCTTGATCGCCCGGGAGTAGGCGGTGGCGCGGTCACGGCAGATGATCTCAGCGCCGGGGCGTAGTACCGGTGTTCTCCATCGCCTTCTCCAGCAGTTTGATGAACGACTTCATGGTGCCGTGGCCTCTATCTCTCAGCTGCGCAGTGCTGCTGCGCACTATCCCTGCTGTCAGATCTCCGCGGCCGAGTGCGCGCTGCGGTGGTCGTGGCGAACGATAGCAACGGTCAATCGTATTCGGCGGGACCCCGGAAAGGCTCAGTGGCCCACGCTCTCTGATGCGCAGTAATGCTGCGCAGACATCTGGGTGCAGCATGGCTGCTCATGAGGCAGGCGGAACGGGTCGCGATAAGTCCGGTGGGGGCGGCAAGGGGGGTGAATGTGATGCAAGTCACACGTAACGCGGTCGCCGCCCCAGGTGTCGACCTCGCCCCAACCGATCCCTGGCGAGGGTTCCGGCGACCTGGGCGTGAGGACAAAGCACAGCGGTCGGCAGTTGCCGTCCGCGGCGAAATGGATCTCCGTCGTCAGCCCGCCGCGGGCGCGCCCGAGGGTGTGGTGGCCGGGTCCCCTTTCGGCCGGCCCGGTCACGTGCTGGTTGGCGCACGATGGTGGGGTCCACCGCCACGACCCTGTGCAACTCGCCCTCGGTATTCGCTTGGGCAAGCAGATCGGTGAAGGCTGCGCCCCAGGTCCCGTCGATCACCCAGTTGCGCAGCCGGGTGTAGACGCCCTCCCGCAACCGTACTCGGCGGGCGGGCACGCCCACTGCGAACCGGTCTGGAACACGCGATCGGATCGATCACCTCCCGGTGATCCCGCCACCGCCCGCCCCGCCTCGGCATTCGGTCCGGCAATAGAGGCTCATCCGCCCCACTGCGCGTCAGTCAACGGCAGGACCAGACCAACGATCCGGTGATCGGAAGGAAGCGGCCTGGACCACCGGACACCGGTATTCGCCGTGTGTCAGCCCTCTGGGCACTGGGATGATGTGCAGATGAGTCACGATGACAGGGTCCGGCACCTGGGCCCCGAGGTTCGCGAACGCGCGCTATCCGACGTTCGGACCCGTGCTGATCGGGATACGTGTCCAGGGATTTCGTGGCGTGTCGGACCTGAACCTGCAGTTCAAGTCGCCCGTCACAGCGATCTCCGGCCTCAACGGAACCGGAAAGAGCACGGTTGCGCAGCTCGCCGCCGCTGGTTTCCGTCAGCCTCCCGATCACGACTGGTACCGCTACTACGTAAACCACTTCTTCCCGGTCTCGGTCGCCGACCCGGAGCCGTTCACCCCTGGCGCACAGGTCCAATACCTCTATGCCGCGGACAGCGGCTTTCAGACTGTCACGGTAAGTCGGTCGGCGAAGTCGTGGTCAGGGCAGCACCGGCAGCCCGAACGTGCCACCTACTACCGAGGCTTCGCCCAGTTCATCCCGAAGGTGGAGCGGAGAGACCTGTCCATCTACGGGGCGGCCAGCCTGGAGCTGGGGGAGGCGAATCCGCTAGACCCGACCGCGGCGCAGCACGTCGGGCGGATCCTGGCGGTCCCGTATGACCACCTGGGCTTCACTGAGGTCCTGACCACCAATAAAGCCGCAACGCTCGCCATGGCTGGACGCGGAGGCCGACGTTACTCCGAGAATCACATGGGGACGGGGGAAGGTCGGGTCCTGTACATGGTGAACACGCTGGAGACGGCCCCACCCAAGAGCCTCGTGATCTTCGAGGAGCCTGAGACCTCGCTGCACGGTGATGCTCAGGTCCGCCTCGCTCAGTACTTCGTCGAAGTCGCGCTTCGACGGGGGCACCAGATCATCATCACCACGCACAGCTCCGCGATCCTTGGGCAGCTCGGCCGTGACTCGGTTGTCTACCTGCGGCGCACACCACTGGGGGGTGGTGTGACCGCCACCCATGGGCTGAGCACATATCAGACCGACTCACACCTCCAGCGGGAGGGGAGGACGCCTGGTGGCATCACGGTATGCGTCGAGGACGAGTTCGCACGCTGCCTCGCCAGCGAGATCTTCCGGACGGCGGACCCTGATCTCTTGTCGGGATGCTCGTTCCTCACGATCGGAGGAGGCCAGGAGATCCCTGCCGCAGTGAAGTTGTTGCGCGGCGCGAAGGTGCGCGCTGTTGGGCTGAGCGACGGGGACATGCCGCACAACGGGACCGGAGGAGTGCGTACCCTGCCTGGAACGGAGCCGCCGGAGAAGGAGGTCTTCGCCCATCCTGCGGTCAAGGACTACTTCGCCGCAGCGCCGTTCGAGATTGATCTTGACGAGGTCCTGGCCGGTGTTTCCGACCACCACGACTACGCCAGGACAGTGGCGGCTCGTCTCATGATGGATGAGCCTACGGTGGTGGGTGTGGCCTGCCGGACGTACGCGGCCGCCCACCAGGCAGGCGCCTTCAACGATGTTGTTGGCTTCGTCCGCTCAGAGGTCGGCGACCGACGGTAGGGGCCATGCGCCTCACGCGTTCTCCGCACGGACCCGTGGCCGACGCGGACGGTAGCGTCCCCGGGCGCCGGCGGGACCCGTTGAGACACTCCTGCCGGCGTGAGGAGTCAGAAGCGATTTCCAAGCCGAGGGATACGGCTGCTGCTCGAACTTCCGCGCGCATCAGTCTCGTTCGGGTGATCGCTTCGCAGCTGGCGCATAGGAGAAGGGCCTCCTGCACAGTTCGGTGATGTCGAGTCAACGAACCATCAGGAGGCCCTGGTGTCCCACTGTGGCGTGCTTGCTCCGTCCGCGTCCAGCTCCGGCATGTCGTGCGATTGCCTCGCACACCGGCTCGGGACTGCCGCTGACCAGCCGGACCGGACCCGCCGCTACGGCTCCGACCTGACCGACGCGGAGTGGGCGATCGTGCGGCCACTGCTGCCCGTCCCGGCCTTGTAGGCGCCAAGAACCACGTCCGTGCTGGTTACGCTGCATGTTGGTATTCGTGCAGGATGCCGCCGAGGCGGTCGCGTCGGCGGACGTAGAGGTGGGTGAGCCGGTCGGGTTCGGTGATGGGTTCGGCCAGTTGGCGGAGGGGCGCGGCGCCGGCGAGGCTGCGGTGGGGCCGGTGCGTGTTGTGGAACTGCTCGTACTCGCGTAGCGCGTGGAGTGGGTGGGCCTGGTTCCAGATGAGGGTGCGGTCGAGGAGCTCGGTTCGGCAGGATCGCACCCAGCGCTCCATGATGGCGTTCATGCGCGGCATCCGGACGCCGTGGCCGCTGACCGTCCGCGGTGCGGTCCTTGAAGTTGTGAGGGGCGATGTGAAAGACGAACGGCGGCATGTCAGCATCCCGTAGTGCTCGAAGTTGCCCCAGGGGCTGGTCGTGGATGGGTAGGGGATGTGATCACACGCTGAGGGTAAGGGCCCGGCATCCGAAAGCCAACGCGCACCCAGAGATGTCGACTCCGCTGAGAGGTCGGCAGATGCCGGCGTGGTCACTCGACCGAGGCAGGTGTTCTCGCCCTGAGCGACAGTCCGCCCGGCCGACGCTGGCAAGGCCGGTCCTCGGCAGCCCGGACGGGCTCAGTGCGGGTGCCGCCAGCACGCGTCCCAGCCAGGTGCCGGAAGGACGCGTCTACCACGCAGACCCGGCCGGTGTTGTTGCTCATGTCTCGATCGACATCTGGCGCAAGTCCTCATTGAGGCAGGGAAGTTCCTGTATCAGGGCGGTTCCGGCTGTGAGAGATGCGTGTGCCGTTACGGACAGACCAGCCTGTGCTGCCGCGCGTGCTGTGTGGAAGTGCTCCGCTGCGATTCGTTGGCCAACGCCCAGTGCGCGCCACCCGAGGGTCTCCGGTTCCGGCAGATCGAGGTCGAGGTCGAGCATCAGCTGGTTCGTGGCCGGCGGTGGGGGAGGGCCATTGAGGATGCTGACGGCCAGTTGCAGGGAGCGCCAGGCTGCTTCGACGTTGCCTGCGCGTCGTTGCAGCGAGGCGAGATCGGCCAGGGCTGAACCTCGGTGCAGCGGGTCGTCCTGGAGGGATGCGTACAGGTGCCGGGCTCGGGCTGCTTGGGTGAAGTCCCCGAGCTGCGCGAGCTCGCCGGCGACGCGTGCCAGCAGGGGGGCGTCGCGTGGGCCGGCGTCGTCGAGCAGGCGGATCAGCGTGCAGCGGGTCAGTTCGGTGCGGCCTTGGCGACGGGCCAGTTCGGCCCAGGTGAGTTCGTGCTCGTCGGCCGGATCATCGCCGTAGTTGGACGCGTCGAAGTCGGCAGCCCAGTCGGCCAGCCTCTGCGCGGTCGGCGGGAAGCTGCCCAGGACGTAGTGGACATCGGGGTTCGTCTCGCGCAGAGCCGTGAGCAGCTCGTGATCCTCGGGTTGGCCGTGTCGGCCTACCAGGACGGCGGCTAGACGTAGTTCCTCCGTGGCGCCGTACCTCGCCTCGTGCTGGAGCAGGACGCGCAGCAGCGGCAGATCCGTCTCCTGCCGGTCGTACTGGGCCGCGCGCAGCACCGTCGCTCGCCGGGCCGGGTCCGAGGCGACCTCGAACCAGCAGTCGTGGCTCGTGCGGAGCAGGGCGAGGTCTGCTAGCCCGGGGGCCAGAACAGTGTGCCAGAGCGGTGGGTGGGGCATCCGGTCCAGCAGGGTGTAGGCGCAGCCCTCGTCAGCGTTGAGGAGCAGGAAGTCGGGCTCGGTGCGCAGTAGGGCCTCGTGGAGGCGGCGGATCAGTGCCGGCTGCGGGACGTGACGCAGTCCGAGTCCGGCCAGCAGGGTGTTTCGATCGGCGTCCAACGCCGGGGCGTAGGAGGCGCGGAGGTCGTCCTCGGCTCGGGCGACTGCGGCCGTCAGCATGGCGTCGTCGGCGTGAGGGTCGAGGATGGTGTAGTCCCGCCAGCCCGGCAGACCGATCAGCACCTCCAATGCCTCGTCCACACTGTCGGCTACCAGCCCAGCCTCGCCCTCGGAACTGGCGTACAGCACACTCTCGTCCGTGCATACGAAATACGTCCCACCCGTGTCGTCACCCGCGACTGCTTCGAGCGGCGCACCGGACGCCAGATGTACCGCTTCGCCGTGCTCGGCCCGGTCCACGTCGAAGTCGAAAGGGAACGTCGCAAGCCTAGCCAGGTCGGACCGGGTGCGGAGAAGGCGAACGGCACGATCGGAGCGTGTCATGGCGGGACGGTAGCAGGCGGCCCTGCCGCACCCGGGGCTCCCTTCGAGCCACGCGTCGCCAACTGCGGGCCGGCCCGTGCCTTCCGCGCCTTTGCGATCCGCGCATGGTCGGACGAAGGGGCGGGACGCCACGACGAAGTCGGTCTCCAGTGGGACGGGGCAGGTGGCTTCATCGACGAGGGGACCGCGATCGGCGCAAGCCTCGAGAGCGACGCGGAGAGGGCAGGGGGCCGAAATCAACGTGGGACGGCCCGTACCCTTCTGAGTGGCTGCTGCTGGCCCTGCGCGAAGAGAGCGAACCGTCGCTGCGTACCCTGCCGCTACGCGTGGCGGCGCTCCTGCGTGACGTGGACGCCCCGCCCCATTCGAAGGTGACCGCACTCTCGCGATCGTCCTGAGCGAGGCTCTCAACTTGGCCGAGACCACCGAGATCACGGACCCGACAATCACCGGTCAACTGAGGCGCCGGAGCGGATGACAGCGCCGGGCCTTTGTCAGGTGCGTGACGCACACGCATGATGGCGCGGGGATCGGTTTACGGCTCGGTTCGGACGCGCTCGGGGTCGAGTCGAAGCTCCTGGTAGGTCCAGCAGTCGGCGGCCAGCGTGGCGACCTCCGCGTCGCATGAGCAGATGCGGTTGCTGCCGTTCATGCCGTCCGGTCCGCAGCAGCCGACGGGGCGGCGTGGGTTGGGGTGGGGGAGCAGGCCGGTGGTGTCTTCGGGGTGGAGTACGAACGCGTCGCGAGGGCCGCCGGGGACGCGGATGTTCGCAGGTGCGTCGGGGGCGGGGGCGCTTGGGCCGACGTACGGGGCACCGAAGGGTTCGGGATCGATGGCGTAGGCGCCACGGGCCATGGTGAGACCCGGCTGGTCGCCCTCGTCCTGGCCCGCATAGCGCTGCTCGGGTAGTTCGTCGAGACGCCGCAGCGGCCCGGCCAGGCCGTTGAGCGCGGGCTCACACGCGGACTTCGTAGCGTGCACCCGGCCGAGGCCAGCTGGGGTCGATGAAGTCGGGGCGGTCGATCCGGTGGAAGCAGCGCACCAGGAACTCGGTGAACGTCCCGGCGGTCTCGAACCACTCGCCCTCGTCGCTGCTGATGATGATCCGCCACTCGGTGGGATCGTCCTCGACGGTGCGGAAGAAGTACCGGCTGCCGTGCTCGTCGCTTCCCCATAGCAGTAGAATGCCTGATCGGGCGTCGGACTCGTCCACCTCCCAGCAGCCGTCGGCGATCTCGCCGTACCAGGTCGGACGCTCAGGTGGGGGTCCCCAGCAGCCAGCTCGGCCGGCGTGGTGTCCATCGGCCGGTCGATCGTCAGATAGCCGTCCACCGAGCCGGGGCCGTACAGGTCGAGGAACGCCTTGAAGTCGGCCGGCAGCCGGAAGCCGAGGTACCGCTCGCTGGCCTCCCAGATCGCGGGCCTGGCCCAGCCCCAGCACGGGGGTTCCCCGAGCTGCACGCGGAGCTGTTTCAGCGCGGTTTGGCCCTCCGGGTGGGGGCGGGCGCTTGCCGCGGTCAGCACTGCCACAGGAACACGGCTTGTGCGCAGGGCTCGCACGCGAAGGCGTAGGCCTCGCCGCGACCGCCGAAGTTCATCGCTGTGGCGTGGTCCCGTCCTTCCTCGAGTTGGACGACGAGCCTCATTTGCCGCGCGCAGGTCGGGCAGGCAGGGGTCTCGTCGTTCTGCAGCCAGGCGGGCTGCCCGCCGAGTTGGCCGAGGACGTCCCCCATCGGTCCGTCGCAGGTGGCGCACTGCGGCCAGGTAGTCCCGGCCGGGGCCAGCGGCACGCCGCCGGTGCGGGTGGTCGGCGCGTCGGGCTCCGTGGTTCCCGCGTACGTCATCAAGGTCGTTGTCACAGGTGGCGACTGTACGACAGGCCGCTGACACCGTCTCGGCGTCCCGTCATGACAGCGGCAGATGCTGCACGCCGGGGTCAGCGCCACCGGGACAAGCCGGATCGCGGTGACGCACCTCCACGGCGACCACTGCCTCGGCTTCGCCCGGGTGGCTGCACGCTGCCGGCGTACCCTACCGCTGCGCACCCGGATTCCTTCCGGGTCCGGCCGGTGCTGTCGGGGCACCCCGATACATTGCATCCCCATGACGCTGCTGCCCGTTCGACCGATCGCCACGACCAAGCCGCTGACACGGGAAACGGAACCGTCCCCACTCGCAGGCTCGGCGGTAACGGCCAAACACAGCCCAGTGTCGTGGGCGGCGGAAGGGACGCTGTTCGCGGTGGACTTCTCGGCTGCCACTGACGAGCCCGTCGCGCCCCGTGTGGCGTTCCGGCTGGGAGATCGGCCACGTGACGCCTATGGCGCTGCTCTTGCACCCGACTCCGGATGCGTCGTCGTTGCCACCCAGCACGAGGCCCTGTGCGTGGACGCCGACGGCACGGTGCGCTGGCGGATCCCCTTCACGCAGCCGGCCCACTCCTCGATCGGGCTCGCAAACTGCGCCTTCTCACGCGACGGCGCGCACGTGTGGATCTTTCGACCCGACGCCATGCTGGGTCGGGGAGACGGCGGGGACCGCTGGCTGGTCGTCGCCGCCGCCGACGGACGGATGCTCGCCGAGCACGCCCTGCCCACGGTCGGCCAGGGCGCCCACCAGGTGGCCCACCCCGACGGCATCCACATGCTCCTGGACGTCGGCGAGGGCCAGGACGGCGTCTTCCTCTTCCATGGCCGTCTGGACGGGGATGCGATCAGCGTCCGCGCCTACCCGTGGGACGACCGCTGCCTGATCGATGTCTCCCCCGACGGCCGGGAGTTCATGACCGTCGGACACGGAGAGGAAGACGCCGTCTTTCACGCCTTCCCGGACGGAACCGAGCTGTGCCGTTTCGCCGTCGACCGCTTCCTCACCCCCGCAGGACCCGGCGAGGACGGGAACACCGATGACGACGAGGGCGAAGAGCCCCACATCGCGTGGAGCGGTGGTTACCTCGATGCCTCCACTGCGGTGGTCACCGTCGCTGGTGAGACCGAGGACGACGAGTGGACCATCCCGTACGTCGTCGACCTCTCCAGCGGAGCGATCCGAGGCCGTCTTGCCGCCGAGCCCCGGCTGCGCGGCGACGGCACCTGGACCACCGTCGACGACCAAGGGCAGCTGACACTCTGGGAGCTCGGCTGATCGACTCGCAACACGCGCCCGACACCACTCGAGGTCGCATACGCAATCGCACGCGAAAACGTCGTTCCTCCACGCCCGGCGTCAGGAAGCCGAACAGCTGAAACGGCCCACTCATCAGTCAAACCGTCCGGCTCCGCGGGCCCAAATGGCCGCGGAGCCGGACGGTTCACGCGTCATCCACCACCGCACCGGGCTGACGTGAAAATTCTTGAAACTCGTGGCGCCGCAGCCGCCCGAAACAGTGGCGCAGACAGCCCTCAGAGGGCCGCGGCGGGACTGCGGCGGCAGTGCGCACCCCTCCCGGCAGGGCGCTCCCTATTGGCCCTCAGAAGCCCGTCCGCGACCCCGTCAAACCGGCTATGACCTGGTGTTTTCTCGGAAATCCCCTAGGCTGGGGAGCTCTGTCGCACACCCTCGGAGGGGCATCATGAGCGAGGAATCCACGGCGTACGACGCCAGCACGATCGTGGTTCTGGAGGGCCTGGAGGCCGTTCGCAAGCGGCCCGGGATGTACATCGGATCGGTCGGTGAACGCGGCCTTCATCACCTGGTGTTCGAGGTCACCGAGCGGGCGCTGGACGAGATCCTCGGCGGCACCGCCAGCCGTGTCGAGATCACCCTCACCGCCGACGGTGGCATCCGCGTCGCCGACGACGGCATGGGCCTCCCGGTCGAGCACGCCGGCCACAGCGAAGGCCCTGCGCTGGAGACCCGGTTGGCCGTGCTCTGCTGCGGGGCACAGCCGGCCAACCGGCACTCGCTGTTCGGCGGCCACTTCGGCGTGGGACTGGCCGTCGTCAACGCACTGTCGGGCCGCCTGACGGCCGAGGTACGGCGCGACGGCGCCCGCTGGGTGCTGGAGTACGAGCGAGGCGTAGCTGTCGCGACGCCCACCCGCACTGGACCGGCCGACGGCAGCGGGACCGCGATCACCTTCCGGCCCGATGTTGAGATCTTCGAGACACTGGAGTTCTCGTTCGACGCGCTGGCCGAGCGCTTCAGGGAACTGGCCATCCTGAACCGGGACTTGGACATCACCCTGACCGATGACCGCGACCCCGCGGCGCCCCGGGCCGTCCGCTTCCGCTTCCCCGGCGGACCGAGGGACCACATCGCGGAGCAGAGCGCCCCCCTCCACCCGGACGTGATCGGCCTTGAGCGCGAGTACACCGACATGGAGGGAACCATCGAGGTGGCTTTCCGTTGGTGCGACTCCCGCGAGGAACGGGTCGCAAGCTACGCCAACAGCCGGCCGACCACCGGCGGCGGCACGCACGAGCTCGGCTTCCGCGACGGCCTGGCGGCCGCGGTCAACGCCTACGCCCGCGAGCAACAGCTGCTCACCCTGTCCGACCCCGACTTCACCCCCGCCCAGCTCGGCGCGGGCCTGACGGCGGTCGTGTCGGTGAAGCTCGATCGCCCCGAGTTCGAGGGGGCCACCCGCGACCGACTGGGCAACGGGCCCGTCCGCGCCTGCGTCGCCGAGGCCGTCCGAGAGCACCTGGCCGTCTGGCTCCGCGCCACCCCGGCGCAGGCGACCGCCGTCCTCGCTCGGATCTCGATGACTACCCGCCACTGACAGCAGCACACCGAAGACACCGAAGCCCAGGACGGGGCTGGTCCCGGCCTGGGCTTTTCGGTGGGCGCAGACGATTCCAACGGCCCCACCAGCCACAGGGCACGGCAGATCTCAACCACGGCCTCAAACCGACGTCGATAGATCCCTCACCGGCGAGCGGCGAAAGTAATAGAGATAGGTAGGTTCACGAATACCGTGATTAGCTCGGCTGCGGGATGGACGCCGTACCGCTGCCACCGAATTTCATAACAGTGTCGCCTTCTTGCCTTCCGCGACCGGGCGGAAATGCTCGGACGCGAGTCGGCGCCGCAAAGCTTTGGCACGGCGAAGACACAGCCTGAGACACGGAGTGAGCCCTACAATGGAGCTGTGAGGCAAGTCACTCTCCAGGCGTTGGTCGGTCGTCACCTCTCACGCGCCTCTCACGGACTGGGCGTCATGAGGTGTCATTAGGCGTCATGCGTCGCGGACGAGGTAGGCCATGAACTGCGGGATTCGGACTGACGAGCACCAGTCGGACGCCCTTTCGACCGCTGGGGGTCAAGAGGGTTGGCGTTCTACCTGTGTCGTCTCAGCCAGCGTTTCCGTAGGCATTGTTGGGTTCGCGAGTGCGGTCCTTCTGGTCGTTCTGCCACGTTGGTTGCGTTGCGCCTGGGTATCGCCGCTGGACTGTGATTGCCGTAGCACAGGCTCTCGGTGCGGCCAAACTGGCGTTGGCTGAGAACTTGGGCGCTGTGCTCGGCTATCGCAGAGGAGAGCCCTGTGGCTCAGCAGTTCATGACCGTCAAGGAGACGGCGGAGTATTTGAACATGTCCGTTCCGTGGGTGTATCGCGAGGTGACGCGTGCGGGCCTTGTTCCGTACCGGTTCGGGCGCGGGAGGAATTCGAAGCTTCAGTTCAAGGTGTCCGAGGTTCAGGCGTGGGCGAAGCAGCAGCAGGTGTCCGGCATCTGAGCCTGTTGCCCGCGGAATACGGGGAGGCCCTGTCCTGAGGGACGGGGCCTCCCCGTGTTCAGGCGGCCAGGTCGAGGCCGAGGATCTGGGCGGCGTGGGCGATGGAGCCTGGCATGAGGTGTCGGTAGATCTTGAACGTGATGTCGATGCTCTTGTGGCCCATCCACTCGGCGACGTCGGTGATGGGGATGTTGTGGCTGAGGCAGTTCGAGGCGAAGAAGTGGCGGAGGCCGTAGAGCACCATGCCTTCGGGGATGTCGACGTCGTCGGACTGTTTGACGACGCGCTGCCACTGGTTCTGCAGGAGGTGGTACGGGTAGGGCTTGCCGAGGTCCCGGGGATGGCGGAGGAGGTAGCCGTCGACGGTTCCGTACTTGTCGGCGTACCACTCGATGCTGAGCCTGGTGCGGGAGGGCAGCGGGACGTCGCGGTAGTCACCCTCCTTTCGGTGTTTGAGCGGCGCGTAGTCCTTGGTGGTCATGTTGACCTGCTCCGTGACGCGGTAGACGTCGTCGGCGACGATGTTGTTGATGTTGACGGCGAGCGCCTCGCCATTGCGTAGGCCGGAACCACTCATGAGGTCGGAGACGACGAGGAAGGCGTCGTCGCCGGCGGTGCGTATCTCCTGCACCTGGGTGGGGGAGGGGACGACGGCGCGGTTGGGGTCGTACTGGGGCGGCTTGACGCCGTCGAGAGGGCTTTCGTCGTAGAGGCCGAGGCGGTGGGCGTCGAGGAGGATCGACTTGAGCTTGTCGTAGGCGTTGGCCTGGGCGGCCAGGCCAACGCCGTTGCGTTCCATGGTCTGGATGAAGGCCTCGACGACCTTGTGGTCGAACGTGCCCATCCGGCGGCTGCGGAACGCGGGGTGGAGATGGTGCTCCAGCAGTGATTCGAGGTGCTTCAGCGAGGCCGGGCCGAGGTGGCGCTGGCCGGCCTGCCACTCCTTGACGTAGTCCCCGAACTGCATCGGGCTGTACTTCTGGATCCGCTCCGCCTTGCGCTGGCTCTGCGGGGCGTTCTTCCGGGCCTGGTAGACCTCGGCCAGACGGGCCTTAGCCTTGTCCTGGGCGGTGAACCCGGACTCCTCCGTCTGCCTCCCGGCCGCGTTGCGGTACCGGATCTTGTACTCGTGCGGGCACCGGGGCCACCGGGACTCGGGGTGCTCGCACTCCTTGAAGAAGGAACCCATGCCGCGGATGAGGCTGGTGGTTGCCATGATCGATCTCGCTCCCCGGGCGTCTTGCTGACGTTTTGCTGACCCCGGATGGTCGATCAAGTCCCTGAGCTGGGACGAACCGCCGAAAGCGTGCTATGTAGTAGGACTTGATCGCGGAGCGCTGGGCGGAGCTCAGCTGGCCGACGTAGGACTGTGAGCCCTGCAGGCCCTGCTCCTCACCGGTCCACCAGGCGAACCGGACGTGCCGGGTCAGGGTGCGGTTCTGCTGGGCGAGGACGAGGGCGTTCTCCAGCAGGGTGGCCGAGCCGGAGCCGTTGTCGTTGATGCCGGGGCCGGCCGAGACGCTGTCCAGGTGGGCGCCGAACATGGTGACCTGGTCCGCCGGGCCGCCGGGCCAGTCGGCGATCAGGTTGTTGGACTGGTAGGTGCAGGAGGTGCAGGTCTGCTCGGTCACGGTGTAGCCGGCCGCCTGCAGCTTGCCCTTGATGTACGCCACGGACTGGCTGTGCCCGGCGCTGCCGGCCCGGCGGTTGCCGCCGCTCTGGTTGGCGATGGTGTTCAGCTGGGCCAGGTGGGCCTGGACCTTGGCGACGTCGATGTCGGGCGCGGGCCCGCCGGGGTTGCCGCCGCCGCCGACGGTCAGGGTGTACTGGGTGGTGTGGGTGGCCGCGCCGGCGGTGCCGGTGACGGTGATCGCGTAGGTGCCGGCGGCCGCCGAGGAGGACGCCGAGAGCGTCAGCGTGGCGGACGAACCGGTCTGCACCGACGAGGGGTTGAGCGTCGCGGTGACCCCGGCCGGGGCGCCGGAGGCGGTCAGGTTGACGGTCTGCGCGGTGCCCGAGGTGACGGCGGTGCTGACCGTCGCCGTGGTCGAGGCGCCGGGCTGGACCGAGCCGGAGGCCGGGCCGAGCGCGAGCGAGAAGTCGTTGTTGCCGGACGGCGTGCAGGTCGGGTCACCGCTCTGCGCGGGCACGCTGATCGCGTCCCAGGCGGCCTTGGCCCGGTTGAAGTAGGTGCAGGACGGGTCCAGGTTCTTCGCCGCGGTCAGGGTCGCGGTGCGGTAGCGCTTGTACGTCATGCCGCTGGTCTTGAGCAGCATGCCGCCGTAGAAGACCCGGCCGGCGTCCTTGATGCCGATGCCGGTGACCGAGGAGTTGTTGCAGGTCGGGCTGGTGGGCTTGCCGCCGCCCGGGGTGGAGCCCTCGGCGAGCAGGTAGAACCAGTGGTTCAGCGGGCCGGCGGCCGCGTGCTCCTCGGTGTTGGGGATGGAGGAGGAGTAGCAGTTGGGGTTGTTGCTCACCAGCGACGGGTTGTACATGTTCCGGATCGGACCGCTGCCGACCAGGTTGATCATCTCGCCGACGGTGTAGTCCGGAGAGTCGTACGGCGCGGGCTCGTTGGCGTACGACTCGGTGAGCGCGCCCATGATGTCGCCGGTGGACTCGCCCAGGCCGGACTCGTTGTTGGCGCCGCCCGGGGTGTACTGGTCGATGCCGTGGCCGAACTCGTGCCCGACGACGTCCATCGCGGCGATCCACTCGCCGGCCTGGCTGTGGCCGATCGATATGGAGCTGCCGTCCCAGTAGGCGTTGACGTCGTTCAGGCCGACCTTGACCGGCCAGCTGCCGCCGTTGCCGTCGTGCCCGTTGCGACCCAGCCAGTCGCGGAGCATGTCCCATTCCTTCTGGGCCGCCCACATGGCGTCGCCGCAGCCGGTCTCCTTGCTGGACGGGTTGCCGGTGCCCCAGGAGTCGCTGGACTTGGTGAAGACCTGGCCGGTGCCGTAGTCGGAGCAGGTGAGGCCGGGCCGGTTCGGGTCGCGCAGCGAGTACGAGCCGCCCGAGCCGCTGGTGCTGATGGTGACCGGCGCCGGGCCGTTCCACTTGCTGTTGACGGTGCCCGCGCGGACGTCGTCGTAGGAGTCGATGACCTCGCCGGTCGCGGCGTCCACGAAGACGTGCAGCCGGCTCGGGGCGCTCTCGCTGCGGCCGGTCAGCACGGTCTCCCAGGCGAGCCGGCCGCCGGAGCCGTCCTTGACCCGGACGACCAGCCGGGGGGACTCGACCTTGTCCACACCGGCGAGCTTGGTCCGGGCGGTCTTCTCCGCCTTCGCCGCGCTGACCTGTGGGGTCGTCGAGCCGCCGACCGGGCCGGAGGCCGCCGACTGGAGGCCGCGGACCTTGCCCTGGCCGTCGGCGAGCACCACCGCGTCGCCGCCGACCACCGGCAGGCCGCGGTAGCTGCGCTCGTACGCGACGGAGTACAGGCCGCCGATCCAGGGGGTGACGGCCCGGCGCTCGTAGGTCTCGCCGGGGCCCTTGGCGAGGCGTCCACACCGGCCGCCGCGGCGGCGTCGGCGGCGTTGACCGCGGCGCTCAGCGCGCTCGGTGGTGCGGGGGAGGGGGTGGGCGCGGCGGTGGCCGGCCCCGCGGTGGCGGCGATCATGCCGGCCAGCACGGTCAGGGTGGTCGCCGTGGTCAGCAACCGTCCTGTGGAAACTCTGCGTTGCATCGAGGCTCCTCGCATGTGGGGGTCCTCGACCGCAGACGGCATGGCTGGTGGCGCACCGCAGGGCCGTGTCTGGGGGGACGGCCGTGCGGGCCGTCCGCGCTCGGGTGCCGGAACCCTCACATGGCGTCATGCTCTGGTCAATGGCTGGTGCGAGCGATGCATAGGGTTGGCAAATTCCGTCAAGCTGGGCTTTCCTCCAAGTGGTTGAGACCACGTCATGTACGGACCGGGTGCCATCGAGTACCGTCCTCATCGTCGGGAGGTCCGCGACAGGCCCGGGGGTCCAACCGGAGGAGGCAGCCGTGCACCGGAACCGCGTGGCCGCGGCGCGGGCGTCCGCACCTCCCTCCCGGCCTTCCCCGCCGCCCGCCCAGGACCCGGACGCCTGGCGGGACTTCGGCGCCCGGCTGCGCCACTGGCGGCGCCGGGCCGGCCTCACCCAGGCCCAACTCGGCGCCGGCATCGGCTACGACCACACCGCGGTGAGCAAGATCGAGCACGGCGCCCGCCGGGTCACCCCGCGGATCGTCGACCGGATCGACGAACTTCTCGGCGCGGGAGGTGACCTGCGCGCCGCCTGCCAGCGTGCCGAGACCGCCGAGCTGCCCTCTCTGGCGGCCTTCGCGCCGGGCCTGCTGCGGCCCCCGCTGCCCACGGCCGCGAGCGGGCCCGGCGGCCCGGTCCGGTGGACCGCCCCCGCCCAGCCGCCACCGCGGCTGCCCGACTACGGCCTGCTCTGCCCGCTGCACGGCGCCGACGGCTGTGACGTCCCCGACCCGGTCGAACTCGCGGCCCTGCACGCCGAGTTCTGCGCCGCCGACCCGGCCGCCGCGCCGCCCCTGGACGCCGCCACCGCACACGCCCTGACCGGCCTGCTCGCCGCCCACCTGCGCTCCGGCGAGACCGGCGGACTGCCGGGCCTGGCCGCCGCCGTCGAACGCACCCTGCAGGCCGTGCTCGCCCGGCTCGCCGCGGCCTCCGCCGAGCAGCGCCGCCCGCTCGCCCGCCTCGCCGCCGAACACGCCCACGCCGCGGGCGCGCTGCGGATGCAGGACGGCCGCAACGCCACCGCGATGGCCTGCTTCGACCGTGCGCTCGCCTGGGCCGAGCTGGCCGGGGACCAGGCCACCCAGGTCGCCGCGCTCAGCGACATGAGCACCCTCGCCCGGCTGGACGGCGACCCGGCCGCAGCCTTCGGCTACGCCCGGGAGATCGGCCGCGCCGCCCCCGGCCGGCACTGGTCCGGCGCGATGGGCCAGATCGGCCAGGCCCGCGCGCTCGCCCTCACCGGCGACGTCCGGGCCACCATCCGGCACCTCGGCCGTGCCCGGCTGCACCTGGACCACATCGGTGCCCGGGACGAGGACGACGCGCCCTGGCTCTCCATCGCCTCGATGCGGCTGCGGGTGGAGTCCGGCGCGGCCGCCGCCCTGCGCGACCTCGCCGCGGTCGTCGACGACCCCCGGCTGGCCCAGCGCGCGTTGACCGCCGCCGAGACCGCGCTCGATCTGCTCGGCCCGGCGCAGCTGCCCGCCAGCCGACTGCTGTTCACCGTCCGGGTGGCGGACTGCCACGCCTGCGCGCACGACCCCCGGACGGCCGTCGAACTGCTCGGGCCCACTCTGGAGACCGCCCCGGTCGAGGCCCTGCCGGCCCTGGTCGGGTACGAGCTGCGCGGCCTGCGCGACCGCCTCGCGGCGCATCGGCCGGACACGGCGCGGCGGCTGGCGGAGCTGGCCGGATCGTGACGGTCGGCGGCGATCGCGCCGTCCGCGGGCCGGGTGCGACCCGGGCCGCCGTCACCCGGTCGGCCTGGTCGGACGGAAAAGTTGACCGGCGGCCTCGCGTGCCGGGCGGGCGCGGGTTCCACCGGACGGGACGGACGGGGGCGCGCAACTGCGCTCGGCGCACGATCTGACCGGCCCGCGCGCCGGTCTCTCTCGCGCATACTGACGAACGCGCCCCCTTCACTCCGGTCAAACGTCAACTTTGTGCACAGATCTTCCGCCGATCGGGTCATTCATGGCGTTAACACGTCGAATGACTGCACCGGCTGACGGGTCCCGCTAGAGTCTCTGACGTTTCCAGTCGTTAGCCCGCGAATAACCAAGGGGGCGTGTGCTGTCCGCCATTGCACGCCGGCTCGCTCATCCGCTTCTGCTCCTAGGGGTGCTGTGCGCGGCCGTCGCCACGCTGCACTTCCATTGGGAGCCCGACCGGGTCTCCCCGCTCGTGCTGATCGGAATCCTCGGGTACCTGGCCGTGTTGGAACGGGTGATCCCGTACCGGACCGACTGGCATCCGAGCAGGCGTGAACTCGGCTGGTACACCGCATATTTCGTGCTGAGCATGGCCGGCGGCGCACTCGCCCAGGGGCTGGTGACGGCGCTGGTGGAGGTGCTCGGGCCGGCCCGTCCGGCACTCCCGTTCGCGGTGGAGATCCCACTCGCACTGCTGGTCGGCTCGCTCGGCGACTACCTCGTCCACCGCTGGTCGCACCACAACCGCTGGCTCTGGCGTCTGCACGGCGTACACCACGTGCCGGACAAGGTGAATGTGGCGAACAACGGTGTGAACCATTTCCTGGACGTGTTCGTCGCGCAGTCCGTGGTGCAACTCTCGCTGGCGCTGATCGGATTCTCGGCGGAATCTGTGTTCGCGGTCGGAATATTCATTCTTGCGCAGGGGTATTTCGTTCACGCGAACATCGACGTCCGCCTCGGAGTGCTCGGTCACCTGCTGGCCGGCCCCGAGCTCCACCGACTGCACCACAGCACCGACCTCGCCGAGGCCGGGCACTACGCCTCCGACCTCTCGCTGTGGGACCACGTGTTCGGCAGCTTCACCTGGCGCCCCGGCCGGGTGCCCACCGCCGTCGGCCTCGCCGATCCGGCCGCCTTCCCGGCCACCGGCGAGCTGGGCGCCACCCTGCTGCACCCCTGGCGCCGGATGAAGACCACCGAGCCGTCCGTCTGACTCGGCCGGCGAGGCCGCCTCCTCCGCCCGTGTCCGCGCCGCCACGCCCTCACCCTCGGATTGGATCATGACCACCTCGCCCTTCGCCGCGCCCTGTGACCGGATCGCGATCACCGGCATCGGTTGCCGCCTGCCGGGACACGCCAACGACCACCGGACCTACTGGCGCAACCTCGTCGAAGGTCGGGACTGTCTCACCGCGACACCCGCCGACCGCTACGACACCGGTACGCTCGGCAGCCAGGACCGGTCCAAACCGGGGCGCCTGATCGGCGGCCGGGGCGGCTACATCGACGGCTTCGACACCTTCGACCCGGACTTCTTCGGCATCAGCCCGCGCGAGGCCGAGCACATGGACCCGCAGCAGCGCAAGCTCCTGGAGGTCAGCTGGGAGGCCCTGGAGGACGGCGGCCTGCGCCCCGGCGAACTGGCCGGCCGCGACGTCGGCGTCTACATGGGGGCCTTCACCCTCGACTACAAGATCCTGCAGTTCGCCGACCTCGACTTCCGCACGCTCGCCGCGCACACCGCCACCGGCACCATGATGACGATGGTGTCCAACCGGATCTCGCACTGCTTCGACTTCCGCGGCCCCAGCGTGTCGATCGACACCGCCTGCAGCTCCTCCCTGGTCGCGGTCCACCTCGCCTGCCAGAGCCTGCTCCGCGGCGAGACCGAACTCGCGCTGGCCGGCGGCGCGTTGCTGCACATGGCGCCGCAGTACACGATCGCCGAGACCAAGGGCGGCTTCCTCTCCACGGACGGCCGCTCACGTGCCTTCGACGCCTCCGCCGACGGCTACGTCCGAGCCGAGGGCGTCGGTGTGGTCGTCCTCAAGCGGCTGTCGGACGCGCTGCGCGACGGCGACCCGGTGCACGCCGTCATCCTCGGCAGCGGCGTCAACCAGGACGGGCGCACCAACGGCATCACCGTCCCCAGCGCGGACGCCCAGGTCACCCTGATCGAACGGGTGTGTGCCGAGGCCGGGGTGCTGCCCGGCAGCCTGCAGTACGTCGAGGCGCACGGCACCTCCACCCCCGTCGGCGACCCGATCGAGGCCGCCGCGCTCGGCCGGGTGCTCGGCATCGGCCGCCGCCCCGGCGCCCGCTGCTACGTCGGCTCGGTGAAGACCAACATCGGGCACACCGAGGCCGCGGCCGGCGTCGCCGGGCTGATCAAGACCGCCCTCGCCCTCGAGCACCGGCGGATCCCGCCGCACCTCAACCTGGAGCGGCCCAACCCCGGCATCGACCTGGACGCGCTGCCCTTCGACATCCCGACCACCCCGGTCGACTGGCCCGAGCACGACGGGCCGGCCCGGGCCGGCGTCAACTCCTTCGGCTTCGGCGGCACCAACGCGCACGTCCTGCTGGAGGAGCCGCCGCGCCCCGCGCCCGCCGCCCCGGCTCCGCAGCCGGCCTGCACGGTGCTGCCGCTGAGCACCAAGGACGCCGCCGGGCTGCCCGAACTCGCCGCCGGCGTCCGGCAGGAGCTCGCCGCCGGGGTGCCGCTCGCCGACCTCGGCCACACCCTGGCCCACCGCCGCCAGCACCTGCCCGAGCGGCTCGCAGTGGTCTACTCCACGCAGGAGGAACTGGACGAGGCACTGGCCGCCCACGAGCGCGGCGAGGCGCACCCCCGGGTGATCCCGGGACGCGTCCGGGAGCGCGGACAACGGCGCCTCGCCTGGGTGTTCACCGGCATGGGCCCGCAGTGGTGGGGCATGGGCCGGGGCCTGTACGAGAACGAGCCGGTCTACCGGGCGGCCGTCCAGGCCTGCGACCGGGAGATCCGCGAGCAGGCCGGCTGGTCGCTGCTCGACGAGATGCACCGCGACGAGGCCGACTCGCGGATGACCGAGACCTGGCTCGCCCAGCCCGCCAACTTCGCCGTCCAGCTGGGCCTCTCCGCACTCTGGCGCAGCCACGGCCTACGCCCCGACGCGGTGGTCGGGCACAGCACCGGCGAGGTCGCCGCCTTCCACGAGGCCGGGGTGTACGACCTGGCCGACGCCGTCCGGGTGGTGCTGGCCCGCAGCCGCCTGCAGCAGCGGCTGGCCGGCACCGGGACCATGCTCGCTGTCGGCCTCCCGGAGGCGGAGGCGGAGCGGCGGATCCGCCCGTACCGCACCCGGGTCTCGCTGGCGGCCGCCAACAGCCCCTCCACCGTGACCCTGGCCGGCGACACCGACGCGCTGCGGGAACTCGCCGAGGAACTGCGCGGGCAGGAGGTGTTCACCCGCTTCCTGGACGTCGAAGTCCCCTACCACAGCGTGCGGATGGACCCGATCCGGGACGAACTGACCGCCGCGCTCGCCGTGCTCAAGCCGAACGAGGCCCGGCTGCCGCTCTACCTCACCGCCTGCGAGGGCCTCGCCCGCGGCCCCGAACTCGACGCCGAGTACTGGTGGCGCAACGTCCGCAACCCGGTGCGCTTCCGGGCCGCCGTCGAGCGGATGGCCGAGGACGGGCACGGCCTATTCCTGGAGCTCGGCCCGCACCCGGTGCTCGGCCACGCGATCCGCGAGTGCGTCGACGGCGCGCACACCCTGCCGTCCATCCGCCGGCGCACCGACGAGTCCGCCTGCTTCACCCGCAGCCTGGCCGAACTCCACACCCTGGGCGCCGAGGTGGACTGGAGCGCGCTGCACCCGGGCGGTCGGCCGGTGCCGCTGCCCGGCTACCCGTGGCGGCGCGACCGGTACTGGGTCGAGCCGCCCGCCGTCCGGCAGGTCCGGCTCGGCGAGGTCGACCACCCGCTACTCGGCCGCCGTACCGCGAGCGCCCAGCCCGCCTGGACCACCGCGCTCGACCCCGAGCGGCTGCCCTACCTGGCCGACCACCGGATCGAGGGCCAGGTCGTCTTCCCGGCGGCCGGGTACCTGGAGATGGCCGCCCAGGCCGTCCGCGCGCTCACCGGCGGCACCGATGTGGTGATCGCCGAGGTCGAGCTGAACCGGGCGCTGTTCCTCTCCGACACCGAGCCCGTTCCCGTCCAGCTCGGCTACGCCCCGGAGGACGCCCGCTTCACCATCGCCTCCACCCCGGCCGGCGGCGAGCCGGTGGTGCACGCCGGCGGCCGGGTACGGGTCGGCCAGCGCCGCGCCCACGGGCCGGCACTGGACGCCGAGGCGATCCGCTCGCACGGGCGGCGCTTCGACGGCCCGGACTGCTACCGGGGCCTCGCCGCCCGCGGCTACGACTACGGGCCCGCCTTCCAGGCCATCCAGGAGGTGTGGGTCGGCCCCGGCGAGGCGCTCGCCCGGATCAGCCCGACCGGCCGGCTCGGCCCCGACGCCGCCGACCACCACCTGCACCCGGTGCTGCTCGACGCCTGCTTCCAGACCCTGCTCACCACCCGGCTGCTCGCGCCCGAGGGTGGCGGTGTCCGGCTGCCGGTGTCCATCGAGGAGGTCCGGCTCGACGAGATCGGCGACCGGCCGATCTGGGCGCACGCCACCGTCACCCGGGACGGCGGCGAGGAGATCGTCGGCGACCTGGCCCTCTACGCCGAGGACGGCACCCCGCTCGGCCGGATCACCGGCTTCCGCGCCGCCGACGTCGCCCAGGCCCCGGCCTCGGTCGGCCTCGCCACCATCGACGGCTGGCTCACCGAACTCGCCTGGGTGGACGCCCCGGTGGCGCCCGCCGCCGACGACCCCGGCGACCTGCTGCTGTTCGCCGACGCCGGCGGCCTCGCGGAACGCCTCGCCGCGCTGGCGGCCGAGCGCGGCGCCCGCTGCCACCTGGTCCGGCCCGGCGCCGGTTACCAGCCGGGCGACGGGCACAGCACCGTCCGCCCCGACTCCGCCGAGGACCTCACCCGGCTCCTCGCCGACCTCGACCCCGGCTACCGCACCGTCGTCCACCTCTGGAACCTCGACCAGCCCGCTCTCGACGCCACCACGGCCGACCGGCTCGACCAGCTCGCCGGCCTCGGCGCGTACGCGCTGATCGCCCTCGCCCAGACCCTGCCCACCGCCCGCCCGGACGCCCGGCTGCACATCGTCACCCGGGGCACCCAGGCCGCCGCCCCCGGCGACCGGGTCGAACCGCTCGGCGCACCTGCCTGGGGCATCGGACGCGTGCTGTGGCAGCAGGAACTCGTAGCCCAGCGCGGCACCCTGATCGACCTCGACCCCGCCGTCGACCCCCTCGACCAGGCCGAGGCACTGCTCGGCGAACTCGCCGCCCGCGACGAGCAGGAGATCGCCCTGCGGGCCGGGCGGCGCCGCACCAGCCGGCTCCGCCAGGCCGAGGGACTCACCCGCCCGCTGCCGCCGGTCCTGCGCCCCGACGGCAGCTACCTGGTCACCGGCGCGTTCGGCGCCCTCGGCCGGCTGCTCTGCCGCGCGCTGGTGCGGCGCGGCGCCCGGCGGCTGATCCTGGTCGGCCGCACCACGCTGCCCGAGCCCGCGCAGTGGCCGCACACCGACCCCGACAGCGCCGCCGGCCGGCGGATCGCCTTCCTGCGCGAACTGCAGGCACTCGGCGCCTCGCCGCTGCTCGCCCCGGTCGACGTCACCGACGAGGCGGCCCTCGCCGGGTGGCTCGCCGACTACCGTGAGCGCCAACTCCCGCCCATCCGCGGCGTGTTCCACCTCGCCGGGCAGGTCAAGGACGTGCTGGTCCCGCAGATGGACCGGGCCGCCTTCGACGCCGGGTACGCCCCCAAGGTGGTCGGCGGCCACCTGCTGCACCGGCTGCTGCGCGACGAACCGCTCGACCACTTCGTGCTGTTCGCCTCCGTCGCCTCGCTGCTCACCACCGCCGGGCAGACCAACTACGCGGCCGGCAACGCCTTCCTGGACGCCCTCGCCCACCACCGCCGGGCCGCCGGGCTGCCCGCGCTCAGCCTCGACTGGGGCCCGTGGGCCACCGGCATGATCGAGGAACTGGGCCTGGTCGCCCACTACCGCGACGCCCGCGGCATGAGCTCGCTCCCGCCGGATGCCGGAACGGCCGTGCTGGAGCGCGTCCTCGGCCAGGACCGCGCCCAGCTGCTGGTCGCCACCGTGGTCGACTGGCCGACCTTCCTCGCCTGGTACCCCGCGCCGCCGCCACTGGTCGCCGAGCTGGCCGCGGCTGCCGCCGAGCAGGCCCCCGCCGAGACCGGCGGCTTCCTGGACGCCTACCGCACGGCGGATCCGCAGGCCCGGCGGCAGCTGGTGGCCGAGCGGTTCACCGCCGCCGCGGCGGCCGTGCTGCGGATCGGCGTCGAGCGGATCGACCTGGACACCAGGCTCGGCGCGCACGGCCTGGACTCGCTGCTCGCGATGGAGCTGCGGGCCCGGGTGCACGGCGAACTGGGCGTCGCCCTGCCCGTGGTGGCGCTGCTCAGCAACGGCACCGTCGGGGACCTGGTCGACCTGCTCGGCGCGGGCCTGACCGAGCGGCTCGCCGACGAGGGCGGCCCGGTGTCGGCCGAGGTCGAGCTGTACACCGACGAGTCCCGCTACCCGCTCACCCACAACCAGCAGGCGCTCTGGTTCCTGCGCCAGCTCCACCCGGACGGCTTCGCGTACAACATCGGCGGCGCCGTGGAGGTGCGCGCCGAACTCGAACCGGAGCTGGTCTTCGCCGCCTTCCGCACGCTGGTCGCCCGGCACCCCGGGCTGCGGGCCGCCTTTACCGCCGAGGAGGGCCGGCCGGTCCAGCGGATCCGCGCGGAGGTCGTGGCCGACACCCGGCTGTTCGACGTCGAGGGCCGTTCGTGGGAGGAGATCCACGAGCTGATCGTCGCCGAGTACCGCCGGCCGTACGACCTCGCGAACGACCCGCTGGTCAGGCTGCGGCTGTTCCGGCGCGGACCGGACCGCTGGGTGCTGATGAAGGCCGTCCACCACATCGTCTCGGACGCGATCTCCACCTTCACCTTCATCGAGGAGCTGTTCGAGGTCTACGAGGCGCTGCGCAAGGGCGCCACCCCCGAACTCCCCGCCGTGGCCGCCCGCTACCTCGACTTCCTGAACCACCAGAACCGCTTCCTGGCCGGCCCCGACGCCCGGCGGATGCTCGACTACTGGCGCGGCCACCTGCCGTCGGAGATGCCCGTCCTCGCGCTGCCCACCGACCGGCCCCGGCCGGCGGTGCAGACCCACAACGGCGCCTCCGAGTTCTTCCAGCTCGACGCCGACCTGACCGCCCGCGTCCACGAGCTGGCCCGCGCGCACCACGCCACCCCGTTCATGGTGCTGCTCAGCGCCTACTACCTGCTGCTGCACCGCTGGTCGGGGCAGCAGGACATCGTGGTCGGCAGCCCGGTCACCGGCCGCACCCAGGAGGAGTTCGCCTCCGTCTACGGCTACTTCGTCAACCCGTTGCCGCTGCACGTCAGCCTGGCCGGGGAGCCGACCGTGGCCGACCTGCTGGGCCGGGTGCGGGAGAGCGTGCTCGGCGGCCTGGACAACCAGGAGTACCCGTTCCCGCTGCTGGTCGAGCAGCTGGGGCTGCAGCACGACCCCAGCCGCTCGGCGGTGTTCCAGGCGATGTTCATCCTGCTCACCCACAAGGTCGCCGTGGAGCGCTTCGGATACCGCCTGGAGTACATCGAACTCCCGGAGGAGGAAGGACAGTTCGACCTCACACTGTCCGCCTACGAGGACCGCGCGGACGGCCGCTTCCACTGCGTGTTCAAGTACAACTCCGACCTCTTCGAGTCCGCCACCGTGCAGCGGCTGGCCGCGCACTACCGCAATCTGCTGGACACGATGACCCGGGCCGGCGCCGATCGCCCGGTCGGCCGGCTGCGGATGCTCGACGAGGCCGAGCGCCGCCGCATCCTCACCGGGTTCAGCGGTGCCGACCGGCGGCTGGACCACGACACCCCGGTGCCCGAACTGATCGCCAAGGCCGCCGCCGAACACCCCGAGGCCATCGCCGTCACCGCCCCCGGCCCGGCCGGCGTGCGCCGCCTCAGCTACGGCGAACTCGACCGGCGGGCCCAGCGGACGGCCCTGCGGCTGCGCGAACTCGGCGTCGGGGAGGGCTCGGTGGTCGCGGTCTGCCTGGGCAAGTCGCCCGAGCTGATCGTCACCCTGCTGGCGATCTGGCGGGCCGGCGCCGCCTACCTGCCGCTCGACCCCGGCCACCCGGCCGACCGGCTCGCCTACCAGGTGGCCGACGCCGGCGCCGCCCTGGTCGTCGTCGACGAGCGGAACCCGCACGGCGCCGAACTGCCCGCCCGGCCGGTCACCCTGGAGGACCTCGACCAGCCCGCCGTCGAGACCGGCCCGCTGCCCGCCGCCGACCCGGACCGCCCCGCCTACGTCATCCACACCTCCGGCTCCACCGGCCGCCCGAAGGCCGTACGGGTCGACCACCGCAACCTGGCCGCCGTCACCGCGGGCTGGCGCGCCGAGTACCGCCTCGACACCGAGGCCCGGGTGCACCTGCAGATGGCCGGGACCGCCTTCGACGTGTTCTCCGGTGACCTCGCCCGGGCGCTGAGCACCGGCGGCACCCTCGTCCTGGTCGACCGCGACCTGCTGTTCGACACCGCCCGGCTCCACCGCACCATGCGCGAGGAGGCCGTCGACTGCGGCGAGTTCGTGCCCGCCGTCGCCCGCGCCCTGCTGGCCCACTGCGAACGCGAGGGCCTGCGGCTGGACTTCCTGCGGCTGCTGGTCGTCGGCTCGGACTCCTGGAAGACCGCCGAGCACCAGCGGCTGCGCGCCCTGTGCGGACCGGACACCCGGCTGGTCAACTCCTACGGCCTGACCGAGGCCACCATCGACACCAGCTACTACGAAGGCGCGGCGGACGCGCTGGAACCCGGCCGGATGGTGCCGATCGGACGGCCGTTCCCCAACAGCACGCTGTACATCCTCGACCCGTACGGTGAACCGGTACCGCCAGGCGTGGCAGGCGAGTTGTGGATCGGCGGCGCGGGCGTCGCGGCCGGCTACCCCAACGACCCGGAGCAGACCGCCCAGCGCTTCACCGCCCTGGAGCTCGACGGCCCGCCCGCGCGGCTCTACCGCACCGGCGACCTCGGCCACTGGGACACCCACGGCACCGCCCACCTGCTCGGGCGGATCGACAACCAGGTCAAGGTGCGCGGCCACCGGATCGAGATCGGCGAGATCGAGGCCCACCTCGCCGCCCGCCCCGAACTCGCCCAGGTCTGCGTGACGGTCCGCCAGGACGCGACCGGGGAGAGCGTGCTGGCCGCCTACCTGGTACCCGCCGAAGGGGCGGCACTGGACCGCCGGGAGCTGCGTCGCCACCTCGCCGAGCACCTGCCCACCGTGATGATCCCCTCCCACCTCACCGAACTCCCCGCCCTGCCGCTCACCCCCAACGGCAAGGTCGACGTGGCCGCCCTGCCCGAACCCCGGGTCGACACCGGCGGCGCACGGCACGAACCGCCCGTCACCCTCTACGAGCAGCGCACCGCCGAGCACTGGCAGAACCTGCTCGGCGTGGAGGAGGTCGGCCTCCAGCACGACTTCTTCGAACTCGGCGGCAGCTCCATCCGGCTGATCGAGCTGATCCACCACCTGCAGACCGAGTTCAACATCAGCATCCCGGTCGGCCTGCTCTTCAAGGTCACCACCCTGCACGGCATGGCCCGCACACTGGAGCAGATCATCACCGGCGAGGTCGCCGGCGGACAGCCGTACCTCTGGTTCAATCCCGCCGCGCCGCAGGAGCGGACGGTCTTCTGCTTCCCGCCGGCCGGCGGCCACGGCCTGGTCTACCGCCAGCTCGCCGCCCACCTGCCCGACCACCGGCTCGCCGCCTTCAACTACCTCACCGGCGACGACAAGACCGCCCGCTACGCCGACCTGGTCGAGGAACTGCACGAGGAGGGACCGTACGTCCTGCTCGGCTACTCGCTCGGCGGGAACCTCGCCTTCGAGGTGGCCAAGGAGCTCGAACGGCGTGGCCGGACGGTCGCCTCCGTCCTGGTGGTGGACTCCTACCGGATCCCCGAGCCCTTCGACCTCGGCGCGGAGCACCTGGCCGTGTTCGAACGCGAACTCCACGAACACCTGCACCGGCACACCGGCTCCCGGATCGTCGCCCAGGAGACCCTCGAACAGGCCCGGGACTACCTGGAGTTCTGCAGCCGCACGCCCAACCTGGGCGCCGTCGACGCCCCGCTCAACGTGCTCTGCGAACCCGACCGGCTGGCGCTGCACGCGGGCGGCGAACGCGGCTCCTGGCACGGCGCCTCCACCGCCGGCACCGCCGTCTACGCCGGCCACGGCAGCCACGCCGAGATGCTGGACGCCGAGTTCGCCGCCCGCAACGCCGAACTCGCGGGCGCCATCCTGGCCGGAGGCACCGCCGATGGCCGGGCCTGACCGCGGACCGGACTGGTCCGAACGGGAGCGGGCCCCCGGCGGCCCGCCCCGGGTCATCGTCATCGGCGCCGGCATCGGCGGCCTGGCCACCGGCTGCTACGCGCAGATGAGCGGCCTGGAGACCCGGATCTTCGAGAAGCACTCGCTGCCCGGCGGCTGCTGCACCGCGTGGTCCCGGCACGGCTACCTGTTCGACTACTGCATCGACTGGCTGATCGGCACCGCCGAGGGCACCGGCGCGCACCAGGTGTGGCGCGAACTCGGCGCCCTCGACGGCAAGTCCATCACCCGCTTCGACGTGTTCAACCGCGTCGTCGACGAACACGGCCGCGCCGTCACCTTCTTCGGGGACCCGGACCGGCTGGAACGGCACCTGCTGGCCACCGCCCCCGGCGACGCCAGGCCGATCCGCGCCTTCTGCCGGGACCTGCGCCGCTTCGCCGCCATCGACCTGCCCTGGGACCTCACCCCGCCACCCCTGCGCAGCGCGGCCGAACGGCTGCGCACCCTGCGCACCGTACTGCCCGCGTTCCGGCTGTTCTGGCGCACCGCGACGACCCCGATGAGCGGCTTCGCCGAGCGCTTCCAGGACCCGCTGCTGCGCCGGGCGCTGCCCAACATGTTCCTGCAGGAGCCGGCCGGCTTCCCGCTGCTGCCCTACCTGTACACCCTGGCCGCCGCGCACAACGGCAACGCGGGCTTCCCGCAGGGCGGTTCGCTCGGTCTGGCCCGCTCGGTGGAGGAGCGCTACACCTCGCTCGGCGGGACGATCGGCTACCGCTGCCGGGCCGAGCGGATCCTGGTCGAGGGCGACCGTGCGATCGGTGTCGAACTCCGGGACGGCTCACGGCACTTCGCCGACCACGTGGTGGCCGCCTGCGACGGTCCGACGGTCATCGACCGGCTGCTGGAGGGCCGGTACTCCAGCCCCACCGTCGACCGGCTGTACGGCGAACTGCTCGACAAGCCCGGCAACCTCTACCCGGCCGTGGTCTCCGCCTTCGTCGGCATCGACGGCCCGCTGCCGGCGGGCGAACCGCACAGCACCACCTACCTGCTGTCGGCCGAACAGGGGGCCCGGCTGCCGGGCTCGCTCCAGCACAGCCTGGTCGTCCAGCTGCGCTCCGCCTACGCGGACGGCTTCGCGCCGCCCGGCAAGTCGGTGCTGCACTGCACCTACTTCAGCGACTACCGCTCCTGGAAGGACCTGCGGGTCGCGGACCGCCGCGCCTACCGGGCCCGCAAGCAGGACGTCGCCGCGTTCGTCCGGGAGTTCCTGGAGCGGACGTACCCCGGGCTCGGCCGCCGGATCGAACTGGTCGACGTCGCCTCGCCGGTGACCACCGAGCGCTTCACCGGCAACACCTACGGCAGCATCCTCGCCTGGCAGGCCTTCTCCGAGGCCGAGGACGCCGCCAACCGCCTGGTCAACCGGGACCGGATGCGGCTGCCCGGCCTGCGCGGCTTCTCCATGGCCGGGCAGTGGACGGCCCTCGGCGGCCTGATCCGCGCCGCCACCAGCGGCCGGTACGCCGCGCAGTACCTCTGCCAGGAGCTGGGCCGGCCGTTCCGGGCCTGGCCCAGCGACAACCAGGAACCCTGGCACGCGGGCAAGTGGGGCCGCCTGCCGCAACTCGACCGGGCCACCGTGGGAGTTCCGGAATGAGCACCAGCAGGCAGACCATGGTGATCGTCGGCGGCGGGCTCGGCGGCCTGTCCACCGGCTGCTACGCGCAGATGAACGGCTACCGCACCAGAGTCCTGGAGATGCACGAGCTGCCCGGCGGCTGCTGCACCGCCTGGGACCGGGGCGAGTTCACCTTCGACTGCTGCGTGAGCTGGCTGCTCGGCAGCGGCCCCGGCAACGAGATGCACCAGATCTGGCTCGAACTCGGCGCACTGCAGGGCAAGCTGATGCGCAACTTCGACGTCTTCAACGTGGTGCGCACCCGGGACGGCCGGGCCGTCTACTTCTACTCCGACCCGGACCGCCTCGAAGCGCACCTGCTCGACCTCGCCCCGGAGGACGCCCGCCAGATCCGGCAGTTCTGCGCAGGGTTGCGCACGTTCCGGCTGGCCCTGGCCCGTTACCCCTTCCTCAAGCCGGTCGGACTGATGGGCCGCTGGGAGCGCTGGCGGATGCTGGCCTCCTTCCTGCCGTACTTCAACGTCATCCGCCGCTCGATCACCGTGCTGATGAGCGACTACTCGGCGCGGTTCAGCAGCCCGCTGCTGCGCGAGGCGTTCAACTTCATCCTCTACGAGAAGCACCCGAACTTCCCGGTGCTGCCCAGCTACTTCCAACTCGCCTCGCACGCCGGGCTGTCCGCCGGGGTGCCGGAGGGCGGATCGCTCGGGCTGGCCCGCTCGATCGAGGAGCGCTACCGGCGGCTCGGCGGCGAGATCACGTACAACACCAAGGTGACCGAGATCCTGGTCGAGGACGACCGGGCCGTCGGGGTCCGGCTGAGCGACGGCCGGGAGGTGCGCGCCGACATCGTGGTGGCGGCCTGCGACGGGCGCACCACCATGCTGGACCTGCTCAAGGGCCGCTACCTCAACGACACCTACCGCCGCCTGTACACCCGGACCATCACCGAGCCCGGCATGGTCTTCCCCGGCTACCTGACCGTCTTCCTCGGTCTGCGCCGCCCCTTCCCGGCGGGCGACCCGTGCACCACCTACCTGCTGGAGGACGAGGTCGCCGAGCGGCTCACCGGCATCCGGCACCCCAGCATCAACATCCAGTTCCGCAGCCGCCACTACCCCGAGCTGTCGCCCGCCGCGACGACCGTCGTGTACGCCAGCTACTTCTGCGACATCGCCCCCTGGCGGGAGTTGAGCACCGGGCCCGAGCAGGCGCCCCGGATGCGGCGAGGGGAGGAACTGCACACCCTGCCGGTGGGCCGGGGCCGCGAGTACCAGCGGGAGAAGCGCCGGGTGCGGGACGCCGTCATCGACTTCCTGGACGGACACCACCCGGGCCTGCGGGACGCGGTGGCCGTCAAGGACGTCTCCACCCCGCTCACCCAGGTGCGCTACACCGGCAACTACGACGGCACGGTGCTCGGTTGGCAGCCCTTCGTCGAGAGCGGCGAGACCCTGGAGGAGGAGATCAAGCGCAACGGACCCGGGCTGCCGGGCCTGGCGAACTTCTACCTCTCCGGTGTCTGGGCGACGACCGGCGGCCTGATCCGCGCGGCCGCCGCAGGTCGGCACGTGGTCCAGTTCGTCTGCCGCGACGACGGCAGGCCGTTCACCGCCACGGTGGACGACACCGCTCCGCCGCCCACCCTGCTCGTCGAACCTGTCGGGCCCGTCGACCGACAGTTTGGAGTCACCTCATGAGGATCGAGAAGTGGATCGTCCGCGAGCACGTGGACGGCGTCCCGGATGTCGAGCGGATGTACCGGAAGGTCGTCGAGGAGGTGGAGGTCAGCCTCGCCGCGGACGAGATGCTGCTGCGGACGCGGTACGTCTCGGTCGACCCGTACCTGCAGGGGATCGCCCTGGACACCCCGATCGGCGACCACATGGGCGCGGACTCGATCATGGAGGTCCTGGAGGCCGGGCCGGCCGCGCCCTTCGCCGTCGGCGACCTGGTCCAGGGCTTCGGCGGCTGGCGCAGTCACGTGATCAGCAACGGTGCCCCCGCGCTCTGGCAGACCGGCACCTTCCCGATGGTGTTCCCCGCCTACCGGCGGCTCGACCGGGGCGACTACGACGAGGCCCTGCCGCTCTCCACCGCCCTCGGCGTGCTCGGCGGCCCCGGGATGACGGCCTGGGGCACGACGGAGAAGTTCCTGGACGTCCGCCCCGGGGACACCGTGCTGGTCAGCGGGGCCTCCGGGGCCGTCGGCTCGCTGGTCGGCCAGCTGGCCAAGCACCGCGGCGCCCGCGTCATCGGTACCACCGCCACCCCGGCCAAGGTCGCCCGGCTGCTCGACCTGGGCTTCGACGCCGCGCTGCTCTACCGCGACGGCGACGACCCCGAGAAGCTGCGGGAGGAGCTCGCCGTGCTCGCCCCGGACGGCATCGACCGTTACTTCGACAGCCTCGGCGGTGCGCTCACCGACGTGGCCTTCACGATGCTCGCCGTCGACAGCCGGGTGGCCGTCTGCTGGCAGTGGGGGAGCCAGGTCGGCGGCGACTGGGCGGGCCCGCGGCTGCTGCCGATGATCATGTTCCCGCGCACCACCATCCGCGGCATCTTCTCGCTGGAGTGGTTCACCGAGGAGAACTGGGCGGCGCTGCGACGGGAGTTGGGCGCCCTGGTGCGCAGTGGCGACCTCGACTACCAGGAGACCGTCCACCAGGGCTTCGACAACATCCCGTCGGTCTACCGCAGCCTGTACGTCGACCGCTCCGCGAACCGGGGCAAGGTGCTGGTCGAGGTCTGAGACCAGGACGGGCCGGCACCGGGGCGGGCGCCCTCGCGCGCCCGCCCCGGTGCCGTGGTGCTCAGTTCAGGGTGAACCAGGTGCTGCGGGACTTCTTCCACTCCGGGTGGGTGAGGTCCTTGGCGGCGGTGCCGTCGTTGTAGAGGTCGGCGGAGCCGTCGTCGGTGATCAGCTGGGCGCGGGAGCCGGGGGTGTCGAGGTTCGGCACGTCCGGGACGGCCTCCCAGGCGCCGGCGTCGCTGGTCGGCAGGTCGAGCAGCTTGACCGGCTTCGAGCCCGGCTGCCCGTTCCAGCGGTAGAGGGCGTACGGGGCGGAGTTGTCCTCGGCGGCCCAGGAGCCGGCCACGATCAGGTACTGGCCGAGGTCGTTGCGGCGCAGGTCGCGGATCGAGAGCCCGCCGAGGTCCAGCTCGATCGGCTCGCCGAAGGTCGCATGTGCGGCCGAACCGTCCAGCAGCGACGGGAGGTTGGTGACCGGCACGAGCAGCGCCCGGCCGCCGGTGACCGCCGGGGTGAGCGGCGCGCGGAAGCCGATGTACGCGGTGGTGCTGCTGCCGGGGGCGAACTCCAGGCCCTCGACGTTGAATCCGTCGATCTGCTTGGGAGCCTGCCCGTCCGCCGCGCCCGCGGCGAAGCCGTAGCGGTCTCCGTGGGCGGAGTCCCAGGCGATCAGGTCGTCGCGCAGGCCGTGGTACGAACCAGCCAGGGAGAGCTGGGTGTTGGCGCCCGAGCCGGTGACGGTGGTGGTGAACAGGGTGTGCCGGTCGGGCTTGACCTGGCCGTCCTTGTTGTTGCCGAGCGAGCCCGTCCAGTAGATGGTGTCGCCGACCCGGGTGGCGGCCTCGATGTCGATCTCCTTGGAGACGCCGAGTGCGTCGCTGAAGTCCCAGGTGCGGATCGGCGCACCGGAGTTGTTGCGGTCGTACAGCCGCAGCACGTTGGACTCGTCGTCGCCGACCAGGATGTAGCCGCCGCCCGCGTCCACCGCGGCCGAGGCGTCGCTGGAGCCGGTCAGGTAGCGGCTGGCGGCCGCGTACTGGACGGCGGGGGAGGCGGCGTAGTGCAGGGTGCGGGTGGCGGTCTTGCCGCCCAGGCCGGTGACCTTGATGGTGAGGTCGGTGTAGCCGACGCCCTGTGCGGCGACCGTCAGGGTGCGGGTGCCGCCGGTGCCGGTCACCGCCACGTCGCCGGTCCGCGCGACGGCGCTGCGGGTGCTCGCGGAGGCGGCGACGGTCAGCGCCGAGGCGGTGGCCCCGCTCTGCGCGACCGTGACGGCCACGGTCGGGTCGCCGGTGGCGCCGACGGCGCCGGACAGGTACCCGGCCGAGAAGGCGATGGTCGGAGTGCCGTAGGAGGCCGCGGCGGCCGGGACGACCGGCAGGGCGAGCACGGGCACCGCCGCGACGGCGACGGCCAGCGGCAGCAGACGGCGGGGAGAACGGGTCACGGTGACAGCCCTTCGACGCGCGGAGAGGACGGGGGCGGTGCGGATCCGGACCAGCCTGGGCGGCCCCGGCGAACGCCGACCCTCCGTCAGCGGACCGGGCGGCGAACAGCAGGCCTCCAACGCCGGTCGTCGGGGGTCAGCCGCGGATGCCGGCGGCGTGCAGTCGGTGGCGGACGTCCTCCCACTCCGGGGTGACCGGCTCGGTCGACCGGGTGCCGACGCCCCGGTCCTTGAAGCCGCTGGACGTCGACACGCAGACCACCGGACCGTCCACCGGGCCCTCGCCGTGCAGGCTGCGCAGCCCGGCGAGGCCGGCCGCCGCGGACAGTTCCGTCCAGAGCCCGGCTCGGGCCAGTTCGGACTGGGCGGCGGCGAGTTGGCCGTCGTCCAGGGCCAGCGCCCGGCCGCCGCTCGCGCGGACGGCGACCACGCCCCGGTAGCCGCTGACCGGGGAGCCGATCGAGTACGCCTCGCTCGGCCCCACCGCCACCCGCGCCGCCGGGAGGCCCTGGCGGACGGCCTGGGCGAGCGGCGCGCCGGCCGCGGACTCGCAGGCGTGGATGCGCGGCACCCGGTCGGCCAGGCCGAGTCGGTGCAGTTCGCTGAAGCCCTTCCAGACGCCGAAGAGGAGCTCCCCGTAGCCGGTCGGCACGAACACCGCGCCCGGTACGCCGATGTCCCGGAAGATTTCGTAGGCGACGGTCTTGTAGCCCTCGGGGCCGTACGCGTGCCCGGTGTGGGTGGCGGTCAGGTTGCTGACCGGGTGCAGGCCCAGCCGGTCGACGACCTGCCGCAGCAGCGGCCAGCGGGCCTCCCACGGCACCGGCAGCACCACCGCGCCGTAGGCGTTGAGGAACGCGTCGACGGCCGGCGGCAGGTCCGGCCCGGTGAACACCACGCAGCGCAGTCCGGCCCGGGCGGCGTAGGCGGCGGCGGAGGCGCCGTGGTTGCCGGAGGAGGCCACCGCGATCCCGGGCGCGCCGACGCCCACGGCCGCGCTGGTGGTGCAGCGGTTCAGCCGGTCCTTGTGGCTCCAGGTCGGGTTGCGGGCCTCGTCCTTGACGTACACCCCGGGTTCGAGCTCGACCAGCGGCGTGCCGCCCTCGCCCAGGCCCGGCGCGAGCAGCGGCGGCAGCAGCGGCGCCCACCGCTCCAGCCCGCCGCGTGGCGCCCCGGCGTCCGCCGCCGGGGCGAACAGGGCCGCCGCGTCGGCCTTCTGGTAGGCGTAGTCGACCTCGACGGGGTAGCCGAGGTCGGGCGTGCCGGTGCGCGGACAGCCTGCGGTGAGCGGGGGCCACAGCGGGTAGTCGAGGGTGGGATCGCCCAGGGAGCGCTGACCGGTTGCGAGGGAGCCGTCTGTCGCCATGTCAGGAGCTTAGGGCTTGTCCGACCGGCCCACCGCCGCCCGGTCCGGCGGAATTCCGGGTTCCGGCGGGCGCTACTGCTTCTGCCGGATGGCCGAGATGTCGAACTCCAGGACGACCTTGTCGCCGACCAGGACACCACCGCCCTCCAGCGCCGCGTTCCAGGTCACCCCGAAGTCCTTGCGGCTGATCGTCACCGCGCCCTCCAGGCCCACCCGCAGATTGCCGTAGGGGTCGACGGCGTTGCCCGTGTACTCGAAGTCGATGGTGACCGGGCGGGTGATGTCCTTGATGGTGAGGTCGCCGGTGACGCGGAAGTCGCTGCCGCCGTTCGGCTGGACCGCCGTGGTGACGAAGGTGATGGTCGGGAAGGTGGGTGCGTCCAGGAAGTCGTTGGTGCGCAGGTGCTGGTCACGCTGCTCGACGCCGGTGTCGATGCTCTCGGTCTGGACCGTCACCCGCGCGGTGGAGCGGGCCGGGTCGGCGCCGTCCAGGTGGGCGGCGCCCTCGAAGCTGTGGAACGCGCCGCGGACCTTGGTCACCATCGCGTGGCGTGCCACGAAGCCGATCCGGCTGTGGGCGGGGTCGAGGACGTAGTCCCCGGTGAGCTCGGGCAGGGAGACGGTCATGGTCGGCTTACCTCCTGGAGGTCTGCGAGGGGGCTGAGGGGTGCCTGAGGGGTGTCTGACTCTGGGGGGCTCCGACCTCGGTGGCGGTGCGTGCCCGGGTCGTTCCCGGACCACGCTAGGTGCTGCGCCCCGTCCCCGCCCGTCGAGTCCCGGGCCCGGTCCTTCCGGGCCCGGTCCTTCCGGGCGAGTGCCGACCGGGCGTGCCGGGCAGGCTCACCGGGACACCGGAGACGGACGACGAACAGGGGCCGGAATGGACACCGACATCAAGGCGATGGCCGACGCCGTGCGCGAGGCCAGGACGCGGATCCGCGAGGACGCCCTCCCGCGGGCCCGGGCGCGCCGCGACGACGTGCCCGAGGGTGACGAGGCCGCGCTGCTGGGCGCCCTCGCCGCGCTGGTGGACACCGTGGCGGAGCTGGCCGTCACCATCCACATGCGGATGGCCAGCCCCGACACCCGCACGGCGTACTGGAGGGCCGACCAGCGGCTGCGCGAGCAGGCCGAGAACCTGCGCGAGGACGAACGGAAGGTGGCCGCCAAGGCGGAGGAATCGGCGCGGCAGAAGGAGGCACGGCAGAAGGAGGCACGGCAGAAGGGCCTGCCGACGGAGAAGCAGCCGCCGAGGACGCCGTGACGGCGGGGACGACCGTGGCCGCCGGCGCCCCGCCCCCTCCGGGGCAGGGCGCCGGCGGCCGGCACAGTGGCTCACCGGTGGCCGGGGAACTGCACCACCTGCTGGTAGGTCGGCCGGTTCTGCCAGGTGGTCTTGGCGTCCGTGACCCCACCGAGCGGGCGCTGGATGATCGTGTCGGCGCACCACTGGTCGCCGGCCGAGCAGTCCGTGTCGCCCGGGTAGACCTGGGCCGGGGTCTGGGCGGCCGCCCGCTTCAGGGTGTCGAGTAGCACGCCCCGGCAGGCCGCCAGGTCGCCTCCGCCGCAGTACGGGCGGGCCAGCGGGCCGGCCACCTGGTCGCCGAGGACGGACCGCAGGTCCTTGTCCAGGTAGCTCCACCAGCCGTACTGGAAGGCCGAACCCTTGTGCGGGATGGCTTCGTTGGCGCTCACCGGGCCGCCGCCGGGGCCGGTCTGCCCGCCGGAGGGCGACTCGTTGATCTGCAGGGCGCCGGTCAGCGCGGTGAACAGCTGGTCCCCGAGACCGGGCCGCATCACGCCCTCGGCGACCAGCGGCCACCAGGCGTCCATGACGCGGATCGCGGTGGCGTCGGCGTAGCTGTGGCTGCCGGCCGAGGTCTCCTTCCGCTGGGCGCCGTCGGCCAGCCAGGCCTCCAGCTGCTGCAGCGCGGTGGCGGTGGCCGGGTCGGTGACCGGGGCGCTGCGCAGCACCCGGATCAGGTCGGGCAGGACGTCCTCGGCGCGCAGGTCGGCGAGGGCGGCGCTCTCCATGGCCTGGGTGAGCGAGACCCGGCTCGCCCTGCCGCCGTCCTTCAGCAGCGCCTTGACCCGGTCGTCGAGCAGGTTGCCGCGGTGCACCGAGCCGTTGCCGAAGCCGGCCGAGGTGAAGCCGTTGGCCTGCTTGTTGTTCCAGGAGATGTAGTAGTCCTGGTTGACGGACTGCGGGTGCTCGGCCGGTGGGGTGTACCGGGCGGTGTTGGTGGCGGGGTCGAAGTCGGCCCACTCGTAGGCCGGTTCGGCGCGCAGCGGCAGGCCTGCGTCGACGCCCGGGGCGCGGACGGGGTTGGTGCCGGAGTTGTAGTACGCGATGTCGCGCGAGTCGGCGTAGAACCAGTTGAAGGTGTAGTTGATGTCCTGCGCGGCCCGCTGGAAGCCCGCCGCGTCGTGCACCGCGCCGGGGTCGTTGAGCTCCTGGAAGCCGATGATGGAGTCCGCCTCGTGCCGGTAGGTGGAGCGCAGCGAGGTGAAGGCCACGGGCGCGCCGCCGACCGTGCCGCGGGCGGTGACCAGGCCGTACTTGGAGCGGTACATCACCAGGGTGTAGGAGCCGGCGGCGGTGGAGTCGGCGGTGGTCGGGTTCCAGGCGTTCTTGCGTTCCAGCCGGTCGAACGGGACGCACTGGCCGTGCCACAGGTAGGAGTTGGCGGCGGTGGTGGCCGGGGAGCCGTCGGTGGTGCAGAGCGGGACGGCGTAGGTGTCGGTGATGTCCTGCCCGGCGGAGGTGGCACTCCACGCGTAGTCCTGGCCGCGGCCGAGCTGCACGTAGAAGCTCAGGCCGGCGAAGGCCGCGCCGCGCGCGCTGATCCCGGGGCCCTGGATCTCCTCCAGCATGAGCAGCTGGGGGGCGAAGTAGCCGGTCTGCGGGCCGAAGACGGCGACGGGGTGGCCGTCGTCGGTGTGGGCGCCGGAGACCAGCAGGGCGTTGGACATGCCGTGTTTGGCACTGAGCAGGTTGCCGGGCAGCACGCCCGGTGCGGCGGTCTTCGCGGCGGTGCTGCCCGAGCCGGTGGCGTCGTAGATCATCCGCTCGGGGACCACCGAGCCGGGGTCGGGCAGGGCCTCGCCCTGCGGGGCGTCGGGCACCGTGGCGTACGGGAAGCTCTGCCCGTCGTGCAGGGTCTGGACGGCCTCCGGGTCGTCGGCCTCGCGCAGCGACTTCCAGACCGCGTCCCCGGCGTCCTTGCCGTAGCGGGCCTCGGCGGCCGACTTGACCTGGGCGGAGGCGAGTTCACCGCCGCCGCCGGAGCCGAACAGGGCGCCGACCACGGAGGCGAGGGCGACCAGGTCGGTGAGCTTGAACGGCTCGATCGACCCGGCGTTGGTGATCGGGTCGATGTGCCCGGTCAGGTCGTACTCGCCGGGGAAGGTGCGGCCGTTGTAGGCCTCCGTGACGTACTGGTTGATGCCGTCGAGGTAGGCGTTCGCGTCGGCGAGGGCCTGGGTGGCCCGGCCGCCGCGGGCCGCCAGGGCGTCGATCTGCTGCTGCAGTTCCGCCTCGGTGTACGGCGCGGCCTGCCAGAAGCTCTGCTCCAGCTGGCGGTTGGCGGCGGCGCCGCCCGCGAAGCCGGACAGCTGCCCGCGGCCCACGTGCCGGAACAGGTCCATCACCCAGAGCCGGTCCTGGGCGGCGGCGTAGCCCGCGCCGTACTCGGTGCCGTAGCGGGTGGTGCCGGTGATGTGCGGGACGCCGGTGGCCTTGTCACGGACGATGGTCACGTCGCTGCGCGGGCTGGTGGTGCTGGCCACCTGGTCGGCGGGGACGCCGAAGGAGGCGTCGTTGAAGAAGTCGCGCAGCTTGGCCTCGGTCAGGCCCGGGTAGCCGGAGGCGAGGGCCGAGTAGGGGCCGAGCTGGTCGTCGGTGTGAGCGGGGCGGCTGCCGAACATCTTGTTGAGCAGGATCTCCGCGAGGGTGGCGTTGCCGTTCTCGCCGGGCGGCAGGATGTCCGTGCAGCGGCCGCCGCAGTAGTCGGCCGCGGCGGCGGTGGTCGCCGTCGGGGCGGCGGGGGCGGCCGCGGTGGGTGTGGTGGTCAGGGCGGCGGTGACGAGCAGGGCCGACGCGAGGGCGGCGGCCGGGAAGCGGAGGGGGTGGGGGCGTAGGCGCAAGGGAGTTCCTCCGTCGAAGCCACGGGAAAGTCGACGGTAGGGGTGCTACTGGTCGGTTGGCTAGTGGCGTGCATGCCATTTTCTGTGCCGCGCAGGAGAGTTGACGGCCGGTGGCTGAGACGGAGCACCGTAGTTTGCGAGCGTGGCCGGGTGGACCCCTGGTCTGAGGGGTGGTGGTGCGCGTTAGTTTGCGAGAGCGGAGCACGATAGTTTGCGAGCTTCGTGACCGAGGGTGACATCGGCGAGAGCGCGGAGCCGGACAGGCGCTTGGCGATGAGCGTCTTGGTGAAGGCGTCACCCTGCTCGTGCCGTGGAGCCTGATCACCCCCGGAGGCAGTCACTCTCCAAGGTGATGGGATGGCGGGGCATGATGCTCGGCTCGTTGACCGTCACCAACCCCAGGGCAGAGCACGCTGTTCAGGCGGGGTCATGTCGGCGTCCAAGGCACGGAGCAAACCGTGCGTCAGCAGCAGCGCGGACAGAGCGAAATGGGGCTGGTAGCTGTACTCGGATGCACGGTGCGCTGCAAGGTGCCGGTTGAAGGTCAACTGGACATCGTCTGGCCCGAACACATCTCCCAACCCGACCACGACAAGGAATCGAACCAAGTCGTCGACAGACCGATGGCGCCATTCCATGTCTGAAGTGAGAACTTCAATCAGTGTTCTGTAGTGGCCGGACCCGGAGGGCCGGAATTCGGGGAACGCCTGCCGAACCCACGAGTTCCCGTGAGAGGTCATCAGCGTTTCGAGGACGTTTGCCGCCAGTGCCTGTGCGGCCTCGAAGTGGCCTGATCCGGACGCCCTGACAGCAGCACGAAGAAGCCTCACCGCATTCTTGAGGTGAGGGTGGGCGACCTTGTCGAGGCTTGTGATCACGTCGGCCTGGATCTCGTCCCGATGGGCCTCCAGGATCTCCACCCTGTCGTCCGAGGAAGAGATCTCCAGCAGGGCGGTGATGACCTCGGGGGACGGTGCCCACGTGAGTGAAACTGCGTCATCGGCACTGATCTGGATCAACTTTTTCCATCGACTCGGATGGATGTGGCGCAGGTTTTCGGGAAGGCACATGGAAAGAAACCTCCACATGTCCTCGTAAGGCTTGGGCTGTGCTCTGGCGGCATCACGAATTAGTTCGGCCTTGGGGGCGAGATGTTTCTCGTTGAGCTCTCCCATCGCAAAGGCCCCGATGGAGCCGATGTCCGTCGGCAACCGCTCCATGTAGAACTGGCTGTTCGATCCTCCCTGTGGCATGGGCAGAGCATGCCATGACCCGGCGGGTAGTGGGACTTCCGAGGGCTCGGGTGAACCATCACGCAACTGGCTTCGAGAGCAAAGGAGTTCGTTCTCCTCGGCGGCCGGGACGGGCAGGGCGACGTGACGCTCCTCATCGCCCCGGGTTTCGGCCGGCCCTGCGCCGCTCGTCCACCGCCGGTCGCCGAGGGCGGCGCTGCCACGACGTGACCCACCGTCGCCGCCAGGCCTCGGCCAGGCCCAACTCCTCCTGCACCGGCCCGTCTTCCGCGTACGGCACGAACAGCTCGTCCAGCCCGCACGAGTCGGACCGGATCACCGACCGCGTCGAAGTACCCATGGCACCACTCGACCAGCACCGCGTACGCGCCATGCCCAGATCACCGGAACTGTCTGTCATGTGCCGTGACACGGTAGTTGGAACCACGGGGGTGTGGTGACCTTGCGATCCGGATCTCGTGGGTCACGCTTGTTGGAACCACATGGTCACGCTGCTTGCAACCTGCGGTGAATTGCCATTCATGTTGGAACCAGTAGCAGTACGCAGCGTTGCCTCGGCCGCCGATGCGTTGGCCGGGACGGCCGCCACATTGATGAACCTGTTCGAGCCCTGCGGGCGAAGGCGCCTCACCCAGCGGGTGATGACCGCCGTGCACTTCACCAGGGCACGACGCCGGCGTCCTCGAAGAACTGGCCGGTCGGTCCGTCGTCGGGCAGGGTCGCGAGCTTGATGGCGATCGCCGCGCCCTGTTCGGGGGTGCGCACGCCACGGAAGCCGTTGAGGTCGGTGGCGACGTAGCCGGGGCAGCCGACGTTGATCAGGATGTTCGTGCCACTCAACTCCCGGACGTACTGGAGGGTGACGGCGTTCAGGAACGTCTTCGAGGGGGCGTACGCCACAGCCACCGGACCCGACGTCAGCTCGGCAGCGGTTCCTGCCTGCCGGGTGAGGGAGCCGACGCTGCTGGACATGTTCACGATCCGCGGCGAGGCAGAACGGCGCAGCAGCGGCAGCATCGCGTTGGTGACGCGGATGACGCCGATCACGTTGGTCTCCACGACCGTGCGGATGGTCGCGGGATGGACCTGAGTGGGCTCCTGCGGCATGCCGCCGGTGATGGCGGCGTTGTTGACGAGCACGTCGAGGCGCCCGGCCTGCTCCTCGATCAGCCGTGCGGCGGCTGTCGCGCTCGCGTCGTCGGTCACGTCCAGCGGTACACCGAAGGCGTCCACGCCGGCCGCGCGCAGTTGCTCCACCGCGACCTTGCGGCGCTGCTCGTCGCGGGCCCCGACGCCGACGCGCCAGCCAAGGGCGCCCAGGCCTGCGGCGATCTCGTAGCCGATTCCCTTGTTCGCGCCGGTGACCAGCGCAATCGTCTGTTCGCTCATAGGGACCATGCTGCCGTCGGAGCCCAACGGGGGTCCAACACCGATCAGGTGGGCATCGATACCGTCCAGGTATTGATCCGGAGTAGCGTGATTGCATGGAAACCCGGGAACTGCGCTACTTCGTGGCCGTCGCCGAAGAGCTGCACTTCGCCCGCGCCGCGCAGCGGCTCGGGATCGCACAGCCGCCTTTGTCACGGGCGATCCAGAAGCTCGAACGCCGGCTCGGAACAGCGCTGCTGGATCGGACCAGCCGCACCGTCACGCTGACCGAGGCCGGCTCGGTGCTGTTGGTCGAGGGGCGGGCGGCCCTGGACGCGGTCGACGCCGCCGAGCGCCGGACGCGCCGCGCCGCCCTGTCCGCGACCGGCCGTCCCGGCCTCGTTCTGGTGACGAAAGCCAGCGCGTCCCGTGAACTGCTGGCGAAACTGCTCGACGCGTACGCCGCCGAACCCGGCGCAGTCCCCGTCGACGTCATCCTGTGCGGCCCGGCCGAGCAGGCACGACTCCTGCGCGAGGGCCGGGCCGACGTGGCGCTGCTGCACCGGCCGTTCGACTCGACGGACGGGTTCCACACCGAGGAGCTCGGCACGGAGGGCCAGGTGGTGGTCCTGCCGGCCGGGCATCCGCTCACCGTCCGCGCCCAGGTGCACATGGCCGACATCACCGGCCTGCCGGGCCTGCCTCTGCCACGCTGGCCCGACCCCGACGGCACCTACCCGCCCGGCCCCGGCCCGCTGGTCCGCGACCACGCACAGTTGCTGCAGCTCGTCGCGCTCGGCCGAGCCTGCGCGGTCTCACCGGAGTCGTGCCGAGCCCAACTGCACGGTGACCTCGCCGCCGTGCCCGTGCTGGACGCGCCAGCAGTCACCACCGTCATCGCCTGGCCCCCGCACAGCCGGTCCAGAGCCGTCGCCGACCTTGTCCGGACTGCGACACGTCTCCACTAGCTCCAACATGCCTGGCCAGGTTCCACCTATCGTGGCGTCATCGCCGCGCACTGCGCGTGCCCTGGCATCGATTGAGATCGACCACGACGCTTCGTGCAGGAGACGCAATCTGACACAGGGTCACCGAGTGGCCGTTGATTCGCCACACCGACGGGCGCGATTCCGGATCCACCGCCGCCCCGAGCTCCGGCGGCGGCCCGCATGGTGGAACCGGTTGCGCCGTCGCCGTCGACCGGCTCTGGACGCTGACGCTCCGGAGAACGGGTACGAGTCGGCGGAGGCCTCGTCCGACTCCTGGGCGGGGTCTTCCGATGCCGCGGGCAGCACGTCGATCCGGCCCATCTGGCCGTGCGAGGAGTGCACCATGTGGTGGCAGTGATAGACGTACTCGCCCGGATAGTCGCCCCAGGTCATGGCGATCCGGACGGTCTCGCCCGGGTGGACCGCGACGGTGTCCTTCAGCCCGGCCTCGGCCGGGCCGACCGGCTCCCCGTCACGGTCCAGCACGCGGAACCGCACCAGGTGGGTGTGGAAGGAGTGGGGGGCGTGGAAGACCCCGGCCGGCCGGCTGGTGAGGCGATTGTGGATCGTCCAGATCTCGCTGGTGCCGACGGTGGTCCGCACGTCGGTCCGGTCCGGGTCGTACTTACGCCCGTTGATCCTGGTGTTCGGGAAGGTCGCCAGCGAGAACTCCCGGTGCACCGTCGCCTGCGGGATCGGCGGCAGGGTGGCCAGGACATCCGGTATCCGGCTTTTGTCCTCGGCCGTCCGGGTGATGTCGAAGCGCAGCACCTCGGGCCGCTCGGTCTCCAGCGCGGCCGTGTTCTCCAGCACCACCGACCCGCCGACCGGGTAGCGGGCGAAGTCGACCACGATCTCGGCGCGTTCCGCGCCGGCCAGGGTCAGCTCGTCCAACTTCACCGGCTCGGCGAGCAGTCCGCCGTCGGAGGCGATCTGGGTGAACGGTTCGCCGTTGGCGAGGCGCAGCGATATGTGGCGGTTGGGCGAGACGTTGAAGACCCGCAGACGGTACTTGCACGCCGCCACCTCGAAGTAGGGCCGCTCCTTGCCGTTGACCAGCATGTGCGGGCACGCGTACGGGTCGGTGTAGACCAGCCTGCCGTCGGTCTCGATCCGGGCGTCCCGGATCAGCAGCGGGATGTCGAACTCGCCCTTCGGCAGCGGCAGGCCGCTCTCGTGCGGGTCGCTGAGCAGGTAGGCGCCGGCCAGGCCGCGGTAGACGTTCTCGGCCTCCAGCTGGTGCGCGTGATCGTGGTACCAGAGCGAGGCGGCCACCTGGTCGTTGGGGTAGCGGTACTCGCGGGTCTCGCCGGGCTCGATGAGGTCCATCGGCAGGCCGTCGTACCGCGACTGCACATGGCCGCCGTGCAGGTGGACGGAGGTGTGCACGCTCAGGTCGTTGGTCTGCTGGACCACCACCTCCCGTCCCTTGACCGCCCGGATGGTCGGACCGGGGAAGCTGCCGCCGTAGGTCTGGACGGTGGTCAGCAGCCCCTTGACGATCTCCACCCGGGTCTCGGCCATCCGCAGCCGGTACAGGTCCGAGGAGTCCGTCCGCGACACCGGACTCAGCACCGGGGGCACCGGCATGGCGTGCGCGAAGGGGACGATCCGGGCGACCGACCGCTCGGGCTCCGACCCGGCCGGCATGGTCGGCGGGGCTGGTAGCGCGAGGGACGAGGCCCGGACCCCGCCCGGTGCGCGGTCCCATGGGAAGAGAGCCGCCGGGCCGCCTATGGCGGCGGCTTTCAAAAGGTCTCGTCGGTTCAGCATTCCCGGTCTCTCCGTCCAGGGCTCGGCGGTCGGTACGCCGCCGGGCCAGTGGTCGCCGGTCGTGGCTTCCGGCGGCCCTGCTCGGTGGCCGCCGCGCCTACGACGGTGCGCGGGCCGATGGTGTCGGACCATGGTGTCGACGACACGTTCCGTCACCGCCCGTTGGCTCAGTATCGTCGAGCTTCGCGCGCTCCGCATCGCGACCGCACCTGCCCGGGCCAGGACTCCATTCGCGCCCGAACTCGCGCCGGAGCAGGTCTTCCGTCCGGCAGCGCTTGCGCGGGTCGGCAAGCCCGCGGACGGGATACGGACGACGGGTTCGCCGCCCGCGCGGCAGCACATCCCGTTCCGGAGCACTCGATCCGCGCCGCCGGGGCGTGTACCGACGTGATCGGGCGCATCTGTCGGCCCGCATCCGACCTCGGGGGAAGGCGCTCGGCAACTGGCGCGCCGACCAACAGCGCCACGATCCGACGTCTCGGGTGCTTCGCCACAACACTGTCCAGATGGTCGGCTGTTCGCCTCGGAGGCCGCCTTCACCGGTCCGGTCACCGCCGCGGCCTGCGCCGGCCGGACCGCCCAGGCGCCGGTGTCGGCCTCGGGCGGGCACGCGTAGCACCCCGCGGTGCCAGGGCCGGCCGGATCCGCCCGCCGGCCCTGGCCGACCGCTGCCGGAGTACCGTGGAAGAGGTCGAGGCACCGCCGCCGTCGGCGGTTGCCACAGTGCCCTCGACCCGTGGCGAGCCCGGCGGCCCCGGCGGCGCCGGCCCTTCGGGGGCGGTGGTGGCCGGTGACCGTCCACGGTTCACGTGCGGCGGACGTGGTGACCGGAGGCGCCGGTGGTGCGAGAGAACGTTCCCGCGGTCGACGAGTCCCGGCAGAGCCCGGTCGGAGCCGTCGGCAAGGTGACGGTGCCCATTCCTCCGGGCGGTCCGGGCGAGGTCCTGGTCGCCCTCCGGGGCGGTTCGGAGGTGTTCGCGGCCTGGTGCTCGGAGCCGGTCGGCCGGGACGCCCGGGTGGTCGTGGTGGACGAGATCTCGGCCCGGTCGGTGATCGTCGAGCGTCTGCCGCCGTAGGCCTTCTCTTTCGAATCCCAGCAGGTCAGGTGGTCGATCATGTTCTTCTGGCACGTTCCCGCGCCCAACGAGGCGATGCTCATCTCCGGGTCCAAGCACCAGGCGCAGGACACCCAGTTCCGCATCGTCACCGGCCACGGCAGCCTCGTGCTGCCGGTCAAGCAGAAGGTCCGCATGCTCTCCCTGGCCCTGCGGGAGGCGGAGATCGCCGAGGACTGCGTGACCCAGCAGGGGATCCGGCTCACCGTGCGGGCGGTCTGCGTGTTCAAGGTCGGGGACGACGCCGTGTCGATCGCCAACGCCGCCCGCCGCTTCCTCTCGGAGCAGGACCAGATGGAGGAGCTCGTCGGCCGGATCTTCGCCGGCCACCTGCGGTCGATCATCGGTGGGCTGACCGTCGAGCAGATCATCCGGGAGCGCAGCAGGGTCGCCCAGGAGGTGATGGCGGGCAGCCACGGCGAGATGGAGAAGCTCGGCATCGTGGTCGACGCGCTGCAGATCCAGGAGATCGAGGACTCGACCGGGTACATCGACAACCTCGCCGCGCCGCACGCGGCGGCGGTCGCCAGCCAGGCCCGGATCGCCCAGGCCAAGGCGGACCAGGAGGCCACCGAGCGGGAGCAGCAGGCGGCCGCGCTGAAGGCCGAGTACGAGCGCGACACCGCGATCAAGCGGGCCGGGTTCCTCGCCGAGACGGAGCAGTCCAGGGCCCGCGCGGCCCAGGCCGGCCCGCTGGCCGAGGCCCGGGCCTCCCAGGACGTGATCGAGGAGCAGACCGCGCTCGCCCAGCGCCGGGCCGCGCTGGCGGCGCAGCAGCTGGAGGCCGAGGTGCGGCGCCCGGCGGACGCCGAGGCGTACCGCCAGCGGACGCTGGCCGAGGCCGGCCGCGACCGGATGAAGTTCGAGGCGGACGGCAGCGCCTACCGCGAGCGGGCGCTCGCCCAGGCGCAGGCGGACGCCAACACCGCCCGGGCCGACTCGCTGCGCGGCGGCAACCAGGAGCTCATCGCGGCCAACCGGATCGTGGAGAACCTCCCGGCCCTCGCGGACGCGGCGGCCCGGGGCATGTCCGGCGCCGAGCTCACCGTTCTCAACGGCAGCGACGGCGTCAACCAGATGGCGGCGGGCATCGTGAGCCAGGGCCTCGCGATCCTGCACTCCCTCCAGCACACGACGGGACCGCACGGCGACGGCAAGCCCGCGCCGCGCATCCAGGAACGCGCCTGAACCCGTCGGATCGGGACGGCGACGACGCGGTACGCGCCCCTGAGGGGTGGAGTCGACGTCAACGAGGCGTCAGGGCGGGGGCGGTGATCGTTGGGATGTCGTCAAGAACAGGCGGACCGGCGCCGAACGCCGGTGAGCTGGACGGATGCCGACTCCTCCCACGCCCGACGTCCCCGGCCCTACCGGCGGATACCGCAACGCGCCCACCGGGGTCCCCCCGTACACCGGGCCGCCGGTACCGCCGCTGCCGACCCTCGACGGCACCCTGGTGGTCGACTTCGCCCTGCTCGGCAAGGCCGGGGTGGACGCGGGCAACGCGGCCGACAGCATGAGCACCGCGTGGACGGCCCTGAGCGCCGCCGCCCTGTTCGGTGCGGCGCCCTGGGGGGACGACCCGGCCCTCGGGCAGGGCTTCGACCAGGTCTTCGCGCAGCCGCGGGACGACCTGTTGAAGGCGGTTCAGGCGCTGCCGGACACCCTGAAGCACCTCGCCGAAGCCCTCGGCGGCGCCCACAGCACGTTCAGGAGCGCCGACGAGCACGCCACGGAACTCGCCGCGTCGTTCCCGTCGGCCGTCCCCGGCGGTGCGTGATGGCGGTCGACGCCCCCAACGCCTCCCTGCCGGACGGACTGCAGAACCTGCTGATGATCCTGGTCGGCAACAAGTGGCCCACCGGGAACGAGACCGCGCTGCGGGCCGAGGCCGAGGCGTGGAAGGCGGCGGGCGACGCCATCCGCACCTGTATCAAGGACCTGGCCGACACCAAGGCCCAGCTCGACCAGGGGCTGACCGGCGTCACCAAGGACTCCTTCGACGCCTACCTGGCCCGCCTCGCCATCGGCGACGACGCCGCGATGCCGCTCATCGCCCAGTGCTGCGACGCCGCCGCCGACGCGCTGAACAACCTGGCGAACCAGATCGAGACCCTGCGGATCGAGATCATCGGTGCGCTGGTGGTGCTCTTCGTCCAGTTGGCGATCGACGCCGCCCTGTTCCTGTTCGGCGGCGCGGAGGCGGCGCCCGTGGAGATCGCCTTCACCAGGGCCCTCGTGCTGGCGTTCCTGCGCAAGGCGCTGATCAGCGCGGTGACCCGGGTCGCCGAGTCGGTGCTGGCCCAGGTCGGCTTCGACCTGTTGGCCCAGGTGATCGAGCTGGGCCAGCACCACCGCACGTCGATCGACGGATCGGAGCTGGGCACCGCCGCCGTCAACGGCGCGATCGGCGGCGCGGTCGGCTTCGGTGCGGGGCTGCTCGGCAAGGGGCTCGGCACGGGCCTGGGGAAGGGCCTGGGGAAGGGTTTCACCGGGCTGACCGGCCATGCGCCGGGCGCGTTCGCCAAGGGCGCGGCCGGTCTGGTCTGGAACACCGGCTACGGGGCGCTCACCGGCATGGCCGAGGGCGCCGCACAGGACGCGGCGTTCGGACTGTCGGGCGACTGGGTCTCCGGCGCGGCCAACGGCGCGTTCGCCGGGGCGTGGGGTACGCGGCACGGCGCGATGAACCCCGGGAACAAGTTCTCGATCTCACCGGCCGACCACATCGAGTCCTGGCTGAACAACCGGTGGCTGAGCCCACGGCCGCCGGTCGGCGGCACGACCGGGCACGGGGACATCGAGCTCGGACCGGTCGACAAGCCCCTGCCGCCACTACCCCCGCCGCACCTCGACAAGCCGCTCCCGTCGCTCCCACCACCGGACCCGCATTCTGCTCCTCCCGTGCTGCCACCCCTGGACCTGGGACCGGACCTGCCGACGCACCTGTTCGACCCGACCCCACCCCCGAGCCCGCACCCGAGGACCATCTCGGACCACATCCTGGAGCAGCTCACCGCGCCACAGCCCGGCCTGATCTGACGTGACGTCAGATCAGCCGCACAAGGCCGTGTCCACGGCGTCCTCCAGGTGCTGCGCGGCGGCGGTCGGGGGGATCGTGGTCACCGTGATGCTCGCGGCACGGCCGGCCTCGGTGACGCCGCCACGGGTCCGGTATCCCGGAGTGGTGCCGCCGTGCCCCCAGTACACGCCGCCACACGACAGCGGCATGCTCTCCAGGCCCAGCCCGTACCGGATTCCGGGGCCCAGCTCGTCGGCGGGGACGGTGGTGCGCATCTGGGCGAGCTGAGCCGGGGCGAGGAGGCGACCGCCGAGGAGCGCGGTGTAGAACCGGTTGAGGTCGGTGTTGGTGGAGACGATCGCACCGGTGGCCCAGGCCATGGACGAGTCCATCTCCGTGAAGTCGTGCAGGGATCCGTCGGCCGGGTTCCGGAAATAGCCCTCGGGGTGGGCCTCGTGGACGGTGAGGTCCCCGGGGGTGGGGAAGTAGGTGTGGCGCAGCCCGATCTCGTCGATCACGCGGCGGGTGATCTCCTCGCCGACGGGCCGGCCGGTGACCTTCTGAATGATCAGGCCGGCGACCAGGTAATTCGTGTTGCTGTACTCCCACTTCGCGCCCGGGGTGAAGTCGGCCTTGCTCGCCAGGGCCATGTCGACGAGTTCGCGGGGCTCGGAGTACCGGTACTGAACAGCGGTGAAGTCCGCCATCTGCGGGGAGGCCATGTAGTCGGGAAGCCCACTGGTGTGCTGGAGAAGCTGGCGCACCGTGATGTGACGCCCGTCGATCCCGTCCCCGCGCAGCAGGCCGGGCAGGTAGGTGTCGACGGCGGCGTCCAGGTCGATCCGCTGCTCGCCGACGAGCTGCAGCACGACCACGGCGGTGAACGTCTTGGTGCTGCTGCCGATCCGTACCTGCCCGTCCTCGGGCACCTTCGCCTTGGTGGCGAGGTCGGCGACCCCGGCGGTGTAGGTGCGGGTCCGGCCGTCGCGGCCCTTGACGGCGGCCAGCGCGGCGGGCAGGCCGTCGTCCCGCACCAGCGCGTTCAGGCTCCGTTGAACGCCGTCCGGCCTGGACACGGCGGTGGCGGACGCGGCCGTTGCGGAAGGCGGCGCGAGCACTCCGACCGTCAGGATGCCGGCGACCACGGCGAGTGCGGTCGACACGGTCCTGCGTCGACCGCCCTGCCGAGGGCGGAGGGAACGGAAGCGGGTCGGTGCGTGCTCGTACACGGGACAACTCCTGTGGGATCGCCGGGACATGTGTGCCGTACCCAGCATCTCCGGGGACGCCCGCCCGGGGTGAGCCGGTCATCCCCCCGACTCCGGGTGTGGATAACCCCACCAGGTCGAGCGCCGAGTGCACCGTGTCCGGCGGACCCGCCGGGACCGCCTCGGCCGTCGGCGAACGCCGTGGGCCCCGCTCGGAGGAGCGGGGCCCACGGCGTTCGGGTCGGCGGGGGCGACGGTGGGTGTGGTGTCAGCGCTCCTCGGCGGTGAACTCGTTGATGGCACGGGCGATCTCGGCCAGGTGGCGGGGGTCCATCAGCCCGTGGTGGGTGGCGTCGAGGTCGCGGTCGATGATGCGGCCGTCGATGTGGGGGCCCCACGCGGTCGCGGACGGGGTGCCCTCGGGCCGCTCGCGGGTGGCGGTGAAGAACAGCACGTCGCTTCGGACGTGGCCGGGATCGAAGGCCCGCATCATCCGGGTGTGGCGCTCCCAGGCGTCTCCCATCGCGGCGAGGTCGTCGGCCGTGAAGGCCGAGGCCGAACTGTCCACCAGGGTCTGCAGCACCTCGTCCCGGTCGAGCGGCCTGCCCTCGGGGCTCGGGCGTTCGGCCTCGAACATCTCCAGGAAGAGCTCCAGGGTCTCCTGTTCGTCCCGCTCCACGCCCTTCACGGTGTACGTCGCGTACGGGTAGGCGTCCATGATGACGAGCAGGGCCACCTCCTCGCCGAGCTCCTGGAGGCGGCTCGCGACGGCGTGCACCACCAGGCCGCCGAAGGAGTGGCCGAGCAGGTGGTACGGGCCGGACGGCTGGATCCGGCGGATGTGGGCCACGTAGTCGGCCGCCATCTGCTCGACGCTGTCCGGCAGTTCGTCGTTCCGGGTGAGGCTGCGCGCCTGGAGGGCGTACAGCGGCCGGCCGGGCAGGTAGGGGAGCAGGCGGCTGTAGCCGAGGGCGACGCCGTACCCGGCGTGGACGCAGAACAGCGGCGGCAGCTCGCCCTCGCGGCGCAGCGGCATCAGTTCGGCGAACTTGTCGCCGAGCTCGCCGCCTGTCTTCAGCCGTTCCGCGAGACCGGCCACCGTGGGGGCCTCGAAGAGGTCCCGCAGGGCCACCTCCTCGCCGAGTGTGGTGCGGATGCGGCCGAGGAGACGGGTGGCGAGCAGGGAGTGCCCGCCGAGCTCGAAGAAGCTGTCGTCGATGCCGACCCGGGGACGTGCCAGGACCTCGGCGAACAGGGTGGCCAGCACCTCCTCCTGCGGGGTGCGTGGGGGGCGGCTGGACACCGGGGTGAGGTCGGGTGCGGGGAGGGCGTGGCGGTCGAGCTTGCCGTTGACGGTGAGGGGCAGGGCGTCGAGGGTGACGATGGCGGTGGGGACCGTGTATTCGGGGAGCCGGTCGGCCACGTGCGCCAGGACAGCGGTGGTGTCGAGGTCACCTGTGGGGACGGTGTAGGCGATGAGGCGCTTGTGGCCGGGGGTGTCTTCGCGGAGGAGGACGGTGGCCTGGGCGACGGTGGGGTGGGAGGCCAGCGCAGCCTCTACCTCGCCGAGTTCGATGCGGAAGCCGCGCAGTTTGATCTGCTGGTCGGCGCGGCCGGCGTATTCGAGTTCGCCGTGGTGGTTCCACTTGGCGAGGTCGCCGGTGCGGTACATGCGGCTGCCGGCTGGGCCGTGGGGGTCGGCGGTGAAGCGTTCGGCGGTGAGGGTGGGGTGGTGGTGGTAGCCGCGGGCGAGGCCGGAGCCGGCGAGGTAGAGCTCGCCGGTGGCGCCGGTCGGTACGGGGTGCAGGTGGGCGTCGAGGACGTAGGCGCGCATGGTGGTCAGTGGGCGGCCGATGGGTAGTGCGCTGGGGGTGTCGGTCACCGGGTGGGTGGTGGCGAAGGTGGTGGTTTCGGTGGGTCCGTAGCCGTTGATGATGGTGAGGCCGGGGCATGCTGCGCGGGCGCGGGTGGCGGCGGTGGGGGAGACGACGTCGCCGCCGGTCCAGAGCTGGTGGATGCCGCTGAGGCAGGCGGGGTTGTCGTCGGCGATGAGGGAGAAGAGTCCGGCGGTGAGCCAGAGGGCGGTGATGTCGTGTCTGGTGATGAGGTGGTGCAGGGTGGTGGTGGTGAGGTCTCCGGTGGGGGCGACGATGACGCTGCCGCCGTTGAGGAGCGGTACCCACAGTTCGAAGGTGGAGGCGTCGAAGGAGTGCGGGGAGTGGAACAGGACGCGTTGCATGGCGGGGGACGCGATGCGGTGGTCGGTGGCGAGCGCGATGACGTCGTGGTGGGTGACGGCCACGCCCTTGGGGCGGCCGGTGGAGCCGGAGGTGTACATCACGTACGCCAACTGCCGCCTATGGCAACGAATGTCGAGGCCCATGCCGCGCTCGCCATCGTCCGTGGTGAGGACGGTGAGGCCGAGTTCGGCGGCCTCGTCGCGTAGTGCGGTGTCGGTGAGGACGATGGTGGCGCCGGTCTCGGTGGTGATGGTCCGGCGGTGGGCGAGGGGGTAGCGGGGGTCGAGCGGGACGTAGCAGCCGCCGGCCTTGACGATGGCCAGCAGCGCGACGATCAGGTCGGCGGAGCGCTCCATCAGGACGGCGACGGCGGACTCGGTCCGGATGCCCTCGGCGATGAGGCGGTGGGCGAGGCCGTTGGCGCGGGCGTCCAGCTCGGCGTAGGTGAGTTCGGTGTCCCCGTACACGACTGCGACGGCGTCGGGCGTCCGTGCCACCTGGGCTGCGAACAGCTCGGGCAGCGTGCCTGTCACCGGCTCGGTGGCGGTGCCGTTCCAGTCGGTGAGGATCCGCTGCCGTTCCTGCGGGTTGAGGACCTCGATGCGTCCGAGGGGGCTGTCCGGGGCCGTTTCGAGCGCGTCGACCAGTCCTTCGAGGGCGGTGTGTAGCAGGTCGCACACCCGCTCGGCGTCGATCGGCGCCACCGCCTGTGCGGTGAGGGTGAACGCGGTGCCGAGGTCGTCGACCGACACGGTCAGCGGGTAGTTGGTGCGCTCCTCGTTGTGCAGGACCTCGATGCCCGGAGACCCGGCGTCCGTGACGGGCTGCCCGGCCTGGTGGCGGAAGTTGAGGAGCGTGGTGAAGAGCGGTGCGGAGCCGCCGATGCCGCTGGCCTGCTGGGCGAGCGCCAGCGGGGCGTGCTCGTGCGCCAGCAGGTCCGCGAGCTGCCCGCGCATCGCGCGCAGCGCCTGCGCGGTGCCGACGGTGGCCGTCGGCACCCGGACGGGCAGGGTGTTGATGAAGAGGCCAGGTGCCCGGTCGGCGCCGCTGCCTCCGCTCATCCGACCGAACAGCACGGTGCCGAACACCACGTCGTCTCGGTTCGAGGTCGCCGCGACCACGCGGGCCCAGACGGTGTGGAAGACGGTTGCCGGGCTGACTCCCAGCAGGCGGGCCTGCTCACGGACCCTGGTGGCGAGCTCGGCGTCCACGAGGCGCTGGGCCTCGGTCACGCCGGTCGCGCTCCCTCGGACGTCCGACAGGCCGAAGGGGGCGGTGGGTTCGGTGACGTCGCCGAGGAGCTTGGTGAAGAAGCGCTCGTGTTCCTCACGGGAGACCTGGAGCCGGGCCTGGGCGACGAACTCGCGGAACGGTACTGGCGGGCGCAGTTCGTCCAGCCGGCCGGCGAGCACGGCGTTGATCTCGCCGAGCAGCACCTCCAGGGCGGTGTGGTCCGTGGTGACGTGGTGCTGCTGGAGGAGCATGAGCCAGCGGTCACTGGTGGGTTCGGCGGCGATGTGGGCGCGGAGCAGCGGTGCGCGGGTGAGGTCCATGGTGGCCGCGCAGCGTGCGGTGAGCGCGGCGATCGGGTCGTCGCCGGTGATCTCGTGCTGCTGGACGGGGAGTTGGGCGTGGCGGGCGACGACCTGGACGGGTTCGGGCAGACCTTCCCAGAGGATGGCGGTGCGCAGGACGTCGTGGCGGTCGATGACGTGTTGGAGCGCGCCGAGGAAGGTGTCCAGCCGTTCGCGGGAGTCGAAGGTCAGTGTGGTCGGGATGACATAGGGGTCGCTGCCACCGGAGTTCATCAGATGGTGGAAGAGGATGCCTTCCTGGAGCGGGGCCAGGGGGTAGATGTCCGCGATGTTCGGCGCCCCGCCGGGGAAGGTCGCGGTGATCCGCGCGATCTCGTCGGTGGTGAGGTCGACCAGCGGCAGCATCGCGGGGGTGATCTCCTGCGCGTCGGCCGGGATGAGGTTCGGCGGCACCGCCACCTCACCCGTGCCGGCGGAGGCCGCGAGCCCGGCCACGGTCGGTGACGTGAACAGCGCGCGGATGTTCACCGGTACACCCCGGGCCCGCAGCCTCTCGACCAGCGAGATGGCGAGGAGGGAGTGCCCGCCGAGGGCGAAGAAGTCGTCGTCCAGGCCGACTTGGGAGACGCCGAGGATCTGGGCGAAGACCTCGCAGAGGATTTCCTCGCGTGCGGTGACGGGTGCGCGGTAGGTCGCTTCGGGCGTGTAGTCGGGTGCGGGGAGGGCGCGGCGGTCGAGCTTGCCGTTGACGGTGAGGGGGAGGGCGTCGAGGGTGACGATCGCTGCCGGGATCATGTATTCGGGGAGGGTGGCGGCGAGGTGGGCGCGCAGGGC
>NZ_JARXYZ010000035.1 GCF_029894125.1 Kitasatospora sp. MAA19 | reverse complement strand
ACATCACCCACCCCCCGGCCAGCACGTCAGTTCATCGAACGATCACACGAACGAGCGATCCCCAACCATGAGTAAAGGGACTTAACGTCCTCTGAGTAGCACTTATGACGCGGTGCTGAGAATCCCAGCTTGGAAGGGCCACGAGGACCCTGTCGTGCTGACGTATCTGGCAGGTGCGAAGTTCCACGGTTCTCCTGGCGGATTGGGGTCGATTTCTGGTTCAATCCGAACGAGGAGACAGAGTTGCTTCTCTGGGGGGTGTGCATGGCTCCGTCGTGTGATCCGGCTCGTGTGAGCCGATGAGCGAGCCGTCAACGCCGATCGCCCGAGGGGCTCGGGCTCTTCTCACTCTCGCTGAACATCCCGGAACGCCGCGCGTGCGTTGCCCGCGACTGGGAGTGGACAGTCTCCCAACGTCGGAAGTCTTCCGACGCTACTTCGCGTCGGATCCGGTGTTTCCGTCATCAAGCATCCACGTCCGCGCCGGGACGTACCAGGCGTGGTCTGATCAGTGAGAAGAGTAAGCATGACAGCGAACCTCCCGCCCGCAGACCTAGCCGCCAGCGCCCTGGCCCGCGCTTGGGCGACCGGCGATCGCAGGGGAGAGGCACGGGCCCTGTGCGACTTGGGTACGGCGCTGATGGAGGTCGGCCGGACGAGCGAAGGCAGGTACCTGTGCCGCCGAGCCGTAGGTCTCGCCGAACAGCTTGGCGAGCGGGAGGTCGAGGACGCGGCCCTGAGCACGCTCGGCTACAGCCTCGCCCAGCTCGAGGAGCTCGGGGAGCGGTGGCGCGCCGTCTTGTTGGAGGGCGGCGACGAGACCGAGTACTTCCCGAGTCTGGCGGCTGCACGTTCTGACGAGTCCTACCGGACGGGCCGACACCCCGATGACGCCTTTCGGATCACCGAGTCCGCGGTCGTCGTACTCGCCTCCGGATTCGTCGCTGTGAAGTTCCTCGGGCCGTTTGTGGAAGCCTTTGCCACAAAGTTGGGCGAACGGTTGGGCGAGTCGGCAGTGGCCGCCGCCGGACGGCTACGACTGCTGTGGAACCACAGGGACGGCCGCAGGGACCTGGATGTGCTCACGCCCGGTTCACAGCGGACGACCTTGGTTCTTCCCGAGGACTTCGACGACGCCGCGCGGCTGGGGGCCATCGAGCTGGATATCAGCGCGGACGGCATACGGGGAGCAGAACTGCACTGGGACGCCGCGACCGAGACGTGGATTCCGGCGAACACCTGATCGGACGGCATGGAGACAGGAGTTCCCGATGCGTAAGTGCGACAGCTGCAACGCAGAGACCGAACGAGCCCACAGCTACTGTCTGACGACCGCGAAAGTAGTGCTGTCGGAGGCGTACTGGCGTAACCAGTTCCGATTCGCGACCGACATCGTGCGTCAGTTCGGCGGCGCCGAATGGGCTCTGGCCGTTTTCTCCGCGCTGATCAGCCAGGTCGCAGGCAGTGCCACCCCCTGGTTCATCTGTGAGGACTGCAGCGAGCTTTTCGCCTTCGACCGTGCCGCAGCGCGTGAGCATGCCCTGCGCGGCACCTTGCCGGGGGGTTCGGGTGCGGTCGACCCCGAAGAGTGCGTACAGTTTGCTGCAGCCGCGTGGGAGTACGTCTTCGGGCGCTGGCCGGCCAACGTCCAGCAGCCGACGGTCGGCGACACCTGTGACTTCTGCGCGAAGAAGATCTACCGGGGGGAGGTTGCCGGCCAGATCGAGGTGGGGATGACCGAGCGGTACCTGGCGTCCGGTGTCCTGGACAGCCCGCCACTATGCCCGCCTCGCGAGGGCCGGGGCAGCTGGCTCTCCTGCATGGTCTGCATGAACCGCGTCGTGGCCAGGGCGAGCCGCGCGGAGGGTGGTCGGTGAGCTCCGACCTGGCTCGCTCCGAAGAACTGTTCGAGCAGGGCAAGAGCCTGTTCTTTCACGGGCAGTACGCCCGCGCAGCGCAGTTGCTGGCTACCGCAGCCGAGCTGAGCCCGACCTCGGTCGGCTGCCAGTTCATGCTCGGCGCCAGCAGGCTCAACAGCAACGACATCACCGGTGCGCTGTATCCGCTGGCGCTGTGCGTGTACTTCGAGCCTGGCCACGGCAGCGGCCGGTTCGCCCTCGGTATGACCCTGCGCTACCTCGGTCAGCCGGAGCAGGCGGCCGTCCATCTTGCGTACGCGGCGTATCTGGGAAACCCGCAGGCCCCGGCCACGCTGACGCAACTCGGCCTGGCGCACTGCCCGGACTGCGGCGGCCCGGTCACTTCGGAGACTGCCCGCTGCGACATCTGCGCCGGCATCCCCCGACCTATCAGCCCGCCTCGCCCGCGCACATGGTCATGGACCCACCTGCGGGCCGACGACTTCCGCTCGCGACTTTCCCTGCCATGCGAACAAGTGGCCCACGTCGCTCGAGGACACCTGGACCGCTACGTCCAACAAGGCGATCCCCACAACATCGACGACGCCATCACCTACCTTGAGCTTGCTGCCGCGGCCGCTCCGTATGTCGAACGCCCCCTCCGGCTCACCGAACTTGGTAGCGCCTATCGCCAGCGCTCCGCCTGCCATGGCTTGTCCGCAGATCTCGATCACGCAGTTGACTGCCACGAGCAAGCCCTCGACCTGGCCGACGCCAACGCCGCCGAGCGGGTGATGATCCTCGTCAATCTCGGCCTGGCTTACGGGGCCCGAAACGAGTTCAGCGCGGTCGCCACCGACCTGAAGCGGGCGATCGAGTGCCTGGAGAAGGCGATGGATACCCCGACCCAGGACCCGGATCAACGCCTGGCCGCCATGGCGAATGCCGGGCTGTTCTACCAGCGCCGTTTCCAGTCCGACAGCGATTCAGTCGACCTTGACCGCTCGATCGAGCTGCAGATCTCTGTCGTCGACGCAACCCCTCCCGACCATCCCCGCTACGCCGGGCGTATGGCCAATCTCGCGGTTGCCTGTGCGGCACGATATGAGAAGGACGGCCGGAGGGCCGACCTGGACCGGGCCCTGGACTTGGCCGACCGGGCTGTCGCCGCGACCCCCGGCGACAGCCCGGCACTGCCGATCCGGCTGTCCGTTCGCGGCGACGCCCGGTTACACCGTTACCTGACCGATCGGGGGAGCGGCGAACTCGACCGCGCGATCAAGGATCTGCGGCAGGCCTTGGATGCCACGCCCGACGGTCACCCACAGGTAGCCCCTGTAGTTGCCCAGCTCGCCAGAGCGCACCTCGTCCCCGGCGCGCAGGCCTTGGCACCAGACCGGCAGACGCTGGAGGCGTGGGAGGCTCGGCTGGAGTCGGCGCGCGGCGCCTCGCCGAGCGGACGAGCCCTGGCCGGACGCAACCTGGGCACCCTCGCCAACGCCTGCGGGCAGTACGACCTGGCCGCGCGGGTGCTGGACGTCGCTGTCAAGCTGATGCCCGCCGTACCGTTGCGCGGAACAAGCTGGACCGACCGGGAACGCCGGTTCGGCGAGCACCGTGGTCTGGTCAGCCAGGCATTCGCCGCACACTGCGCTCTCCTCGATCCACTCCGAGCCGTTCAGCAGGCCGAACTGGGCCGCGGCATGCAACTGGCGACCGTACTCGACGCGCACGACGACCTCACCGACCTGGACCGTGAACTCCCGCAGCTGGCTCGTCCGTTCCGGCAGGTTCGCAAGGAGCTGGCCGGTTCGTCGGCGTCCCAGTCCGTCTTCTGGGACCGCTACGGGGACCTGGTCGCGCGAATACGGGAACATCCCGGATTCACCCGGTTCCTGATGACACCTCGGGTGGAGGAGCTGCGGCGGGCAGCGGCCGGCGGGACGGTCGTCCTGGTCAACTGCGGCCGGGATCGGGCCGACGCCATCCTGATCAGATCCGAAGGAGACCTCCAGCAGGTGCCGCTGCCCGGGCTGTCTTCCAGCGACGTCGAGGCCCAGGCCGAGTCGATGGTCGACTCTGCGCACACCGGGAGAGGCGACCGCATGATGGCGGATCGGCTCGCCTGGCTGTGGGACACGGTCGTACGACCGGTAGGGGATGCCTTCCCATCAGGCAACACCCCGCATCGGGTCTGGTGGCTCCCGATCGGGCTGCTCGGTCTGTTCCCACTGCATGCCGCCGGACATCCCGGCCGTCCCGGCGCACTGGATGCGTTCGTCTCGTCCTACACCCCGACGCTGCGGATCCTCGCGCATGCCCACGACCGCCCCTCGGAGGCAGCGCGGCGGCAGCTGACCGTGGCCTTGTCGAACACGTCAGGCCTGCCCGGCCTGCCAGGCGCCCTTGCCGAAGCCCTCGACCTGCACCGCCGCCATCCCGATCAGCTGCCGCTGCTCAACCAGGACGCCACCATCGGACAGGTTGCCGCCGGATTGTCCACCGCCACCTGGGCGCACTTCGCCTGCCACGCGCTGGCCGACTACAGTGCCCCCTCGAACGGCGGGCTGTGCCTGACCGATGGCGTACTAACGATCCCCGAGATTAGCCGCCTGACCCTGGCCGACACCCAACTCGCCTACCTGTCGGCATGCTCCACCGGGTACCGGAACCTGGAACACGTCGATGAATCGCTCAACCTTGCATCTGCCTTCCAGCTGGCCGGGTTCCGTCACGTCATCGCAAGCCTATGGCCGTTGAACGACAGCTTCGGCGCGGTAGTGTCCCGCACGTTCTACGGCGAGCTGTCCGGTGCTGCCGACGACTCGCCCAGAGCTCTGCACCAGACGACGCTCGAGCTGCGCCGCCAGTACCCCGACCGACCCGACCTGTGGGCCTCCCTGATCCACAGCGGTCCATGAGTCAGGTTTGGGTGTGGATCTTGACCTGGAGCGTTGTGGCAAACCGGTCTATAGCTCGATGAGCTGTGGTTTTCGTTTCTGTGGGGTGCGGGATCGGCATTAGGAGGTCAGCCCGCCGGCGAGCAGTCGCGAGGTCGCGGACCTTGGGGACGGTCCAGTCCAGGGTCTGCTAGGGCCTGTGTGATGTTGTGATCAACCGGTGGTCGGCAGCAGCTCGCCGATCCAGATCATCGAGGCGCGAAGGTGGAGGCCGGCGAGGTAGCTCTCGGGGGTCTTGTCGAACCGGGTGGCGATGCCTCGCCAGGCCTTCAGCTTGTTGATCAGGCGCTCGACGGTGTTCCGCTCCTTGTAGAGCTCGGTGTCGTGGCTGACGGGCCTGCCGCCCTTGCTGCCCTTCTTCTTCCGGTTGGCGGCCTGGTCCTTCTTCTCCGGGATGACCGCCTTGATATGCCGATTGCGCAGGTGGGCGCGGTTGCCGCGGGACGAGTAGGCCTTGTCCCCGGCGACCGCGTCGGGCCGGGTGCGGGGACGGCCGACCGGCCCGCGGACCCGTACCTTCTTCAGCACGGGGATGAACTGCGGGCTGTCGGCGGCCTGCCCCTCGGTCAGGACGAACGCCAGCGGGCGGCACTTGCGCTCGCCGGCGACGTGGACCTTGCTCGTCTGTCCGCCTCTGGAGCGTCCGAGCAGGGCGGCTTTCAGCCGGAGCTTGCGTCGGCGCCGGATCCGTCGCCGCTCTTCCCGTTCCGGGTCGTCTGCGACGTCTTGCCCGTCTTGTCCTTCCGGGCCGCCCCCTTTTGCCGGGCCTTCTGCGCCTCGTCGGCGGCTTTCTCCAAGGCGGCCAGAGCGTCGGGCTCCAGACGCATCCCGGCGGCGTCGTGGTGGGCGCGGACAGTGGTGGAGTCCACGCTGACCAGGGACAAATCCACCTCACCGCGCTTCGCGGCCTCCGCGATCAGCCCCTCCAGCAGGGCTTCGAAGACGCCGGCGTCCCTCCAGACCCGGAAGCGACCGTAGACGGTCGGCCAGGGACCGAACTCGGAGGGCATCTCCCGCCACTGGGCGCCGGAGCGGAACCGCCAGATCACTCCCTCGAGCTGATCCCGCAGCCTCCCGGGGTACGGGCCGTACTCGCCGATCGGCAAGTACGGCTCGATGAACTTCCACTGGCCGTCGGTGAGTTGCCTACGCGTCACACACAGCGTCCTACCGGATTCCGCCTTCGGGTGGGCACGGAACCGCAATATTGATCACGACATCACACAGGCCCTAGTACTGCAATCACAGTTATGGGGTGTGGCCTCGGCGCTTGTAGTGGCTGAGGCGGGCACGGGTCTGACTGAGGCGTCTCCACCATGACCAGCGCAGATGATGCGCGGGAGTGAGGCAACGGGGCTGAAGGACCAGGCCTATGAGGCGGCGGATCTCCGCAACGGACAGGGGTATCAGGGTGGTTTGTCCTAATCGACAGCCCCCTTTTCCAGCTCCTCGGCACGGATCGCGGTCAGCGCGGCGAGGGCGGCCATGGCCAGGGTGATGTGCCGGTACCAGGCGTCGTAGCGGCGGACCTGGTAGTGGTCCAGGCCGCACTCGTTCTTCGCGACCTGGAACGACTCCTCGATCGCCCACCTGGCCGCGGCGACCTTGACCAGATCCTTCAGGCGGGTGGTGACGGGGCCGTAGCACACGTAGTGGGCGATCTCGGTCGGGTCGCTGACCGAACGGCGGGCCAGCACCCAGTGCCCGACGCCGTCCTCCCACACAGGGCGGATCGCCACCCGGGCCCAGTCGTAGATCCGCTCGCCGTGGGAGCCCTTGCCGCCGGACAGGCGCTTCCAGGCCTGCCGCGGCAGGCCGGCGACCAGCTCGTCGACCCGGACCTCACGCCACCCGGTCGTGATCACCGTGTCGTTGACCCTGGTGGCCAGCACATACCCGACACCGCGTTGCTCCAGCCACACGCGCAGGTGCTTGACCTGGCCATACGCCTCGTCCGCCGTCACCCACGCGAACGGCACCCGGGCGTCGATCGCACGCTGCAGCATCCACCGGAAGTGCTCGTTCTTCGTCGCGAACGGCACCTCATCAGGCACGCCGGCCGCCCGGCAGCGCTCACGGTCGTCCGTCCACGATGCCGGCAGGTACAGCTCCCGGTCGATCAACGCGCGGCCCTTGGCCGAGGCGTAAGCCAGGAACGTGCCGATCTGAGAGTTTTCTATCCCGCCCGCCGTCCCGGTGTACTGCCGCTGCACACCCGCCGACCGCGAGCCCTTCTTCAGGAACCCGGTGTCGTCGCCGATCAGGATGCCGTCCTTGGCACCGATGGTCTCCACGACGAAGTCCCGCACGTCGTCGCGGACACCGTCCGCATCCCAGTCCGCCTCGCCCAGCAGCCGCTGCATCCCGATCGGATGCCCCTCGCCCGCCCGCTCCGCCAGCGTCCACCCGTTCTTCCGCTCCAGCGGCGCAATCAACCCCGCCATATACGCCAGGGCCCGCGCACGCGGCTCCGACCTGGAAAAACGCCCAGCGAACCGCTCATGCAGCCCAGACAGCGTCTCCTGCCAGGCCCCGATCTGCCCCACCCCAAGATCCACAGACACGACAGAACACAACCACAGTCACTGGCAGAACTCGCAACTGCCCCACCAGTAACTGTGATTGCAGTACTAGCACTTATGACGCGGTGCTGAGATTCCCAGCTCGGAGTGATCACCCTTTCGGGTGATCGAGAATGCGTGTTGTCGTTCGTACCCCAGTGCCCGTGTAACTGTCCTGCGGTCAAGGTCAGTTGCGCAGGAGCTGGGGGTGGACGGTGGATGTAGAGGTGTGTGTTCGGCTTGCTGAGGATGAGGTGTCTGAGGGCCTCGCCTGGGAGTCGGTGCCGTTGGAGATGCTGTATGCGGCTGAGCCGTGGCGGACGTTCCGCTGGTACCTGGGGCAGAAGCATTACTCGGGTACGTACTGGTCGAGTACGCAGTCGGATCACGTGATCTACGAGTCGCGGCTGGAGCTCGCGCGGCTGCTCTACGCCGACTTCGAGCCCGATGTGACCGCGATTGTGGCCCAGCCCTTCTTGCTGAGAGCCGATGTGGACGGTGCGCTGCGTCGGCACATCCCGGACTACCTGCTGGCCACCGGCAAGGGCCCGCTGGTGGTGGACGTCAAGCCGAGGCATCGGGCGGCCAAGCCGGAGCACGCGTTCACCTTCGCCTGGACCCGGGAGGCGGTGGAGTCGAAGGGCTGGCGTTATGAGGTGTGGAGCGAACCGTCGGACATCGAGCTGGCCAATATCCGGTTCCTCGCGGGCTACCGCCGCGACTGGTTGTTCGTCCACCGCCTGATTGTGGAGGGATGCGACCGGGCGGTGGGCGAGGAGCCACCGCGGGATCGGCTGTTCGATCCGGCCATCCTCGACGAAGTACGCGACCGGGTCGTGGACGGGGAGACGTTGGGGGAGGCGTTCGCCTGTCTGCCCGGCCATCCGGTTCCGCTGGTGCGGGCCGCGGTGTTGCACCTGCTCTGGAAACAGAAGTGGCTGACCGACCTGGGCGTTCCGCTCAGTGCCCGCAGCGTGCTGAGGGGCACGTCATGAGCCGGGCCGGGGTGCGCGTGGGAGTGGGGACCCGCTTCTCCTACGACGGCGAGGTCGTCGAGGTGGTGGAGTTCGCCAGCACGCAGGCCGGCGGTGAGGTGGTCCTCAAGGACGGCAGGGGACGGCTGCTGCGGCTGGCCGTCAAGGAACTGCTGCTGTCCGACCGCGCCCGCATCATCCCGGACGGTCCAGGTCCTGCCTCCGACGACCCGCAGGATGTGGCTGCGGTGGTGCTGGACCAGCTGGACGACGCTGAGCGCGAGCGGGTGCTGGAGCGGGCCGCGCATGTGAGGGAGGTGCTCACCGGGTTCCGCAGTGGCAGCGAGGAGCTGGCGGCGGTGGGGGAGCCCCGCGCCGCCTACACGACGGGTGAGCCGTTGGAGAGCCGGTACGCGGCGAAGGCGGCCGAGCTCGGAGTGGCCGCGCGCACGGTCAAGCGGTGGGTCGCGGCCTTCCGCCGGGACGGCGAGGCGGGACTGGTGCCTGCCCGCAGCGGGCCGCGTTCCGGGCACCGGGATGCGGAGCCGTGGGCGGAGGCGGCGCTGGAGGTGATGGTCGAGCACACGGGCCAGTCCAAGCCGTCACGCAAGATGGTCATCGAGCGGGCCCGGGCCCGGTTGCTGGCCAGGGGATTCGCGGAGGAGGACCTGCCCAGCCGGGCGACGGCCTACCGGCTCCTGGAAGACCTGGAGCGGCGTCATCCGACCTTCCGGCTGAGCACGAAGCGGAACCGGGACATCGCCTCCCGGCCCGGCGGGGTCTACGGGAAACTGCGGCCGACCAGGCCGGGGGAGTACCTGCTGATGGACACCACCCGTCTGGATGTGTTCGCCCTGGATCCGGTCACGCTGCAGTGGCTGCAGGCGGAGCTCACGGTCGCGATGGACTGGTACACCCGCTGCATCTGCGGGATCAGGATCACGCCGGTGTCGACGAAGGCCGTCGACGCCAGCGTCGCCCTCTACCAGGCGTTCCGGCCCCGGCCGGCGGGGCCGGACTGGCCGGCGCATGCCGTCTGGCCCGAACACGGCATCCCGCGGTCGGTCCTGGTGGAGGCCACGGCGCTTGAAGGGCCGATGCGAGGGGCGGCGTCGCCCGCGCTGGTGCCGGAGACAGTGCTGGTCGACCACGGCAAGGTGTTCGTCTCGGAGCATCTGACCAGCGTCTGCCGCCGACTGGGGATCTCGGTGCAGCCCGCTCGGCTGCGGACGGGCCGGGACAAGGGACCGATCGAGAGGTTCTTCCGGACCCTGCGCGAGGACCTGCTGCAGGCCCTGCCCGGCTACAAGGGGCCCGATCTGCATTCTCGCGGGGAGAGTCCCGAGGGGGAGGCGTTCTTCTTCCTCCACGAACTTGAGGCGATCATCCGTGAGTGGGTGGCCTGCGTGTATCACCACCGACCGCACACCAGTCTGGTCGATCCGGGGGTGCCGGGGCTGCGGATGTCGCCGGCGGCGATGTTCGAGCACGGGCTGGCGAGGGCCGGCTACATCGAGGTCCCGCGCGATCCGGACCTTGCGTTTGAGTTCCTGCGGGTGGAACGGCGGAAGATCCAGCACTACGGCATTGACCTCGGTGCGCGCCGCTACAACGGTGCCGCCTTGGACCCCTACCGCGGTCTGCTCAGTGGCGAGCGGGACGGCAAGTGGCCGATCGCGGTGAACCCGGACGACATCGGCTCGGTCTACTTCCGCGATCCCGCCGACCGCAGGTGGCATGCGCTGGCCTGGGAGCACGCGCCGGGGCGGGAGATGCCGGTGAGCGAGGAGGCGCTTGAATTCGCTCGCCGCTTGGCCGCGGCCCGTGACCGGTTTCCGGACGACAAGGCCGCGGTCCGTGACCTGTTCGAGCGGTGGAACCTCGGCTTGGGCATCACGCGGGGCGAGCGCCGGATGGCGCTGCGGCTCGCCCGGGAACAGGCGGCCCTGGACCTGCCCGAGCCCGAGGAGAGCGTCGCCATGCTGCCGAGCGTGAGGCGCCTGATGGCGGACGCGGCAGAACCGCAACTCGCGTCGGAGGCCGCCCAGGAGACGGGCGACGACGACTTGGCTGACGACGCCGAGCTTGTCGAGTTGGAAGACGACAGCGACTTCTACGTCGATGCCTTGGAGGACGTGTGAACAGCGAAAACGCCTGGACGCCGGGAGACTCCCACCGTCTGGACGCGCTGACGCTTTCACGCAAGGAGGGCTGGGCTGCGTTCGCGGAAGCCGAAGCGCGCTTGCAGCCCGAACCGCTGCCGCGCAGCGAGTACTTGGCGCTGGGCGAGCGGGCGCGGGCCGAGTACGACCGGGCCCGGCGGATCTGGCACGCGAACCTCGGGCCTTTGCGGACACCGCAGTTGGCCGAGTTGCACGAGGACTTGTGGGACATCGTCGACAGTAACCAGCAGGACGGTGACAAGGCGAAGGGCGCCGTTGCGGTGGACGCCTTCCCGGGGCTGGGCAAGACGACCGCAGTGCTGGCCTTCGCCCGGGACTTCCACCGTCGGGAGATCGACGAGGGCGGCGCGTTCACCGCCGGCGGGCACGAGCGGCTCCCCGTCTGCCGGGTGGGCTTGACCGGGAACACCGGGATGAAGGACTTCAACCGGGCGATGCTGGAGTTCTTCGGGCACCCCGGCCGCACTACTGGAACCACGGCGCAGTTCGCCCAGCGAGCTCTGGACTGTGTGCTCTCCTGCGATGTGAAGCTGCTGGTAGTCGACGACCTGCACTTCCTGCGCTGGCGGGCGACCGGTGGTGTCGAGGTGAGCAACCACTTCAAGTACATCGCGAACGAGTTCCCGGTCACCTTGCTGTTCGTCGGCGTCGGCCTGGCCAAGCGCGGACTGTTCGCGGAGGGCGAGTCCTACGACAACGCGGTCCTGGCTCAGACGGGCCGGCGCACGACCCGTCTGGACATGGGGTCCTTCGAACTCAAGACCGACCGGGGCCGTAGCGAGTGGCGGCAACTGCTGCTGGCCCTGGAGAAGCGCCTGGTGCTCAGCGGCAAGTACCGGGGAATGCTGGCCGACGACCTGTTCGACTACCTGTTCATCCGCTCCAGCGGGCACATCGGCTCGCTGATGACCCTCATCAATCGCGGCTGCCAGCGAGCCGTCCGCACCGGTGCCGAGCGTTTGGATGAAGATCTGCTGGGCCGCGTCAAGATCGACCAGGCGGCCCACCTGGCCCAGGACGACGTGCGCAACCTTCTGAAGGGGCAGCGGTCGCGACGGTCTGTTCGCAAGGCGGTTCTCGGGTGACGCTTGCGCGGACCCTGCCGATCCGCCTCGCCCCGCACCCGGGCGAGGCGCTCGACTCCTGGTGGGAAGCGGTCGCCCACCGGCTGGGAACCACCACCGGGGATGTCCTGGCCTCGGTCGGGTTACTGCACCGCGGCCCGTCCGGGCCGGTGGACTCGGGCATTCTCGGCCGTCTGGTCACCCTCCTTGATGCGGACCAGGCGGCGGTCCTCGCCTGGTCCGTCGGCGCCACTCAGGCGCAGGTGCACGCCATGACCTTGGCCCGTTACGACCAGCGGGTCCACGTGGTCGACCCCAAGCGTCGCCGGGTCGAGGCGAGGCATGTCTGGGGACGGGCCCGCGGTTCCCGCTACTGCCCGGCCTGCCTGGCCGAGAGTGGCGGCAGATGGCTGCTGAGCTGGAGGCTCGGCTGGTCCTTCGCCTGCCTCGACCACCACCTGCTGCTGGTCGACGCATGCCCGCGCTGCCGCCGCACGCCGCGGCACTTCCCGGCGACTACCCGGCACGCGCTCGCTCCGGGCCGCTGCCACAGCCCGGCGGAGGGTGACTTGCAGCGCGCGCGTTGCGGCCAGCCGTTCGAGGAGGTTCCCACTGTCGAGCTCACCGCACGGGGATCCACGATTGAAGCCCAGGAGCTCATCGAGAAGGCGATCTCGTCCGGGCAGGCCGACTTCGGTGTCTACCAGGACAATCCCCAGGCCAGTCTTGCGCTGTTCGGTGATCTTCGGGCGCTGGCCTCGATCCTCCTACGCCGTGTCCCTGAACGGCTGACGGGATTCGTCCCGCCGGAGATCCTGACGTTGCATCAGCAGCCCTTGCCGCAGAGGCGGCGGTCCTTCGACCCCGCCGAGGTCACCAGCCCGGGCCGTCTCGCCCCACAGCGGGCCGCGACGGTCGCCCTCGCCGTCAGCGCGGCCTTGCACATCCTCGAGCAAGGCGATGCCCACCGGGCCGGAGCCGCTCTTCGTCACCTGACCAGCGACGCCGACGGCAGTGTTCCGCTCAAGGTCGCGGACCAGTGGCGCCACACCAGCCCGATATTCGACGCGATCCGCCTCGCGACGCTGGCACCGCGCTTCAAGTACACTGACCAGCTGCGTTACCGCACCGCGGACCGGCTGCCACGCAGGCCCGGCCCCGCAGCGGCAAAGCGGGTCATCGAGCGGGCCGGCAAGACCCCGACGCAGCTCTGGCCGGCCTGGTCCGCGCGGCTGAGTCCCCTGACCGGGACCCTCTCGCGCACGATCCGCCCGGCCCTCTCGTGTTACCTCGTGCTCATCGGCGGCGCGGGAGACTTCACCACAGCGGCCCGGCTCCTTCGAGCGCCCGCGGAAGTCAGGCTGGGCCCCCACATGGCGTCCCGGCTCACGAAGCAGGGGCACTGGAAGGCCATCAGCCTTGGCCTGTCCGTGCTGGCGGACTATCTCGACCAGGAGGGATCACCGATCGACTACGAGCGCCGCCGCGCGATCGACTACCGGGACCTGCTGCCCTTGGACGTCTGGGCACAGCTCTGCCGGGACATCGGATTCGACGCCGGCGGCGTGCGGCGGCACCAGTTCGCCCGAGCGCTGCTGTTCGAACGGCTCAGCGGACTCCCGGCAACCCTCGCCCCGACCACCTACGCGCCCAGCACCTGGGAGCTGCGGACCATGCTGCGGACCTTCGAAACGGATCTCACCCCCGCGCTGGTGAGTCAACTCGAAGGACAAGCAGTCGAGTTCCTCACCCGCCAAGGAATCCACAGCGAACCGCCTTCCTGGCAACCTCCGACGGACATCATCCGCGATCTTGAGTTGCCCGGGTGCGACCTGCGGGACCTCGACCTCGACCTCCTCCACCGGCTCATCAGGGGCGATTGCCTGACGACTGCCCAAGCAGCCCGCCGCCTGGGCGTCAGCCATGACGCTGTCCGGTTCGTCCTACAGGAGCAGCCGGCCCCTCCTGGGGAAGGGAAGGGCGCGAAGTGGGAAAGAGGAGCGACCCTTCGCCGGGCTCGCGCAGCTCTCCCCAGGGACAAGTTCGCACGCTTCTTCCTCGATGAGTACCGCTCGCTCAAGTGGATCGCGGAGCACGCTGACGTAACCGTCGGCGCCATCAAGGTTCTGGTCCGCGACTACGGAATGAAGCGCGACGGGAAAGCGACCCGCTGGCGTCAGATCGACCTCGACTGGCTCCGCGCTCAGCGGGCCGCCGGACGCTCTTGCAGCGACATCGCCAAGGAGACGGGCTTCTCCGACGGGATGATCAGCTACCTGGCCCGGCGGCACGATCTGCCCGGCCGACGCCCCCGTGGAGGCGGCAGCCTTTCGGCGAACTGACGTCCAATCAGTAGGTCGCGCCGGGGAGACTCGGGTCGGCCGGCTCAGCCTTGCCCGCCGGGTCGAATCGGCGCCAACCCGTCTCGCCTGTGGTCCTCAGCTGCGGCGACGTAAACACGCCGGAGAGTTGGCCGCACTTCCAGTCCACCTGGAGGCGCCAGGTGATGTCCCACGACCGGGTCCGCGCCACCAGCGTGAACAGCCCCTTCGCGCCGCGCGGTAGTGTTCCGCGCGACCGGACGTCGAGATCGGAGCCGTCAGCGGTCCGGACGGTCGGCGGCTCCTCATCGAGGTCGACGTCGAAGTGCACATCAAGCGGGCCCGGCCGGCAGAGCATCGAGTCGGCGATCGTCATCGGTTTCCGGGCCTCGACCACAGTCCGCAGTGCCACGATGGCGACCTCGCTGTGCTGCGGTGCCTCGATGACCACTTCTACAGCGTGCGTGCGGGCTGGAATGACCTGCGGCGCTGGCCCTGTCTGGGTGCCCGGGGCGTTCGTCAACGCGGATGCGAACCTCGACGTCATCCGGCATGCGACTGGTGATGTGCCGGACGCCGTCCACTCCGCGACGGGCAAGCGTATCGGCCCACCGAAGGTGTGGACGTCTCCGATGGCAGCGATCACGCTCAGATCACCCAGCCCACCACTCTTCATCCCGCGCTGGGTCTGTATCACCAGGGGCATACGCTCATCGGCCTTCTGGTACTCCGGCGATCCCGGGGAAACCAGTTCCAGGACCAGACAGCTCAACTCATGGGCCCGGTCGTACTCGGCCGACCGACGCGAGTCTCCGTACCGGGCCCAGTAGCAGTCCGCCAGGTCGTTCATCAGCCCTGGCCGGGACGGATGCGAGGCGGGAATCCGCTCCAGGCACCATTCGCCGAAGTCGATGGCCTCGTCGAAGTGGCCCATGTCCTGGTCGCGGGTGTACTCCCAGTGGAGGACCCAGATGATCATGCCTGCCACAGCACCCAGCCGGTCGTCCTCACCGCCCTCCTGTTCCTCCAGGGCGCGAAGCTGGCCGAGCCGTTCGAGCGCTTCGCGCCGCAGGCTGTCCTCCGGGGCCTCGTAGTGGACTTGGAGCAGGGCCAGGGCGAGCTCGGCCAGGTCACCGACGGAAGCGGTGTCGACCTGGTCTGCGAGCCTTTGCCAGTAGATGATCCCTTTTCGGATCAGGTCGGGATTCCTCTGCCGCGAACCGAGTGTGTGCCAGCCGTCCGCCGCGGCCCGCAGCACGAACGCCGGTGCCGGGCCTTCGTCGTACCAGACCGCGGCCTGCTCGGCGGCCTCTGCCATGGCGAGGATGTCCGGTTCAGCCTGGGTGATCTGCGCCTTCCAGCTCGAGGCGATCGAGAGTTCCTGAAGGACGATGGCTTGCTCGCCCAGGCGGGCGAGGAGCTGACGGTTCAGGGCGATGAACCAGTCTGCGTCTTCGAGCACGGTGGGATCGAGGGCGCCGTGCACCGTCCGGAGGACCAGGTCTGTGCGTTCTCGGAACTCCTCGTTTCCGTCGGCGGACCTGGATCGAAGGAACGCTTCGATCATCAGACGGTAGGCATCGGCGAGTGCCTCGCGGCCACCGAGCCGCTCATGGATGGCGAGGTCGAACGCGGCTATCTCAGACAGGCACGCGGGGACTGCCGAAGGGTTTTCCCGGGCAGCGAGGTCGAGCGCCTGGCGTAGGCAGTGATCCGCTGTGTCACCGTCATCCTCCGCGCCCTCCCGCCGGTATCTCTCGGCGGCCTCGATCCCCGTGCGGAGAAGCTCCGTGAGATCAGCCCCCTCCTCCCGTTCCGGCTCGGCAGGCAACGGCGTCACGCTCCCCGGGGAAGGCCGGCGGTCCGGAAGGGATCGCTGTCAACGCCGGCCGCGCCGATGATCATTTCGCCGGTGCCTCCATCCGGCCCGATCCAGTGCAATGTGAGGCGCCATTGCACGTCATGGCCGACGGTGTGGGCGCGGATCGACAGGACCTCGGGATCGGTCGACGTGATCTTGAACGGGAAGTCCCAGGCCCCGCTCGGCTTGAGTTTTGGCCGCCTCTTGTCCAGCCGCAGGTCGAAGGGGCGGACGTCGATCACGCCCTGGCGCGGCATCCGCGCTGCACCAGGATCGATCACCTGGCGGGACACTATCTCCGGGACCGCGTTCGACAGCACCACCGCCCCGGCCGACGAAGTCTGCACAGTGACCCGCACGACGTGGCCGCTCTCCGGAACCAGATCGGTTGTTCCCCGCTCAGAGTCGGGGATCACGATGTAGTCGGTCGCCACCGTCTCGACGGACGCGGTCAACAGCGAAGGCGAGCGCCGCACGTGATCCGCTGCCTTCACCAGCAGATTCGTCGCAACTGTGGTCCCGGCGGCCACGACTACGCCGCCCGCCCACACCGCGACGCTGCTCGTTGTCAGCACTGCTGTAGTGACTACCGCCAAGCCTGCACCGATGCCCCCTGCGCGCACCAGATTTCGGCGCCGCATCATCGACGAGCCCAACATGGCCTCCCTGTCGTAGATATGACGAATCATTACATCGGCAGCCGTGATGGGCTACAGCTGAGAAGCCCGCGTCGGGGACGCGTCCAATCAGAGGCGGCACCTGTTTGAGGCAAACCAGCAGACCCCGTTACAACGAAGGTTGATGGTATGGCCTCCGGTCGGCTACCTTAGACCATGCGACCCCGTTAAGGGTGGGTCTCTCAAGGAGGCGCGATGATTCAGATCACTCTGGGCAAGAAGCAGGTTCGCGACCCAAACGTTGACGCCCTTGGGCGGTCGCAGATCGGCTGGACAGACGGGCTGTCTGGCTGGCAGCTCTTCGAGATTGCCCGCGGCGTGTGGGTGATGCCTGGGGAACGCGTCGAACAGGAACGCTTCGCCGTCGTCAGCGGGGGTGGGATCATCCGGCAGGCCATCGAGATCGACCGAGTCGTCGATGTTCCTGGCGGGCGACGCGCCTTCGAAGGCCGCTTCCTCGGTCCCGGGCACCCGGTTCACGACCTCTACGTTGGTCAGCCCGCTCCCAAGGGTCCCCAGCAGAACCCCATCACCTACTTCAACTCTCCTCTGGACAATCGGGAGTGCAACTGCGGATGCGGCAAGCCGATCAGTCGCGGGGACTTCCTCCCTGGTCACGACCAGCGGGCCATCCATGAGCGCATCGCCCAAGTCGGCACCGTGATGGACTTCATCACCTGGTTCGATCAGACCTGGATCCCGGGCCAGGGCGAGCGAAGCGAAGCGGCATGAGGAAATGTCATCGACCTGAGACGGCTCCCGTGGGACAGGGCATGAGACACGAGCAAGAGCAGCAGGTCAGCGCAGTGCGAGATGACGGTGGTGGTCGGAACCTACACGGCCTGGTGTCCGCCGACGAGTAGCCGACTTCTCCGCGCGGCCCGCCGGCATCCGGCCGGCGGGCCGCCCACCACGCGACGCCGTCCCGGCCGGGACGGCAGCAAGGACCTGATGCCCCGTGGGGGAGATCGACGAGGGCCTGGAGCGCGCTGAGCGCACCCGCCCGATCCCGCAGTCCACCGTCGCCCGGATGCGCTTCCTGCTCAAGGGCGCCAAGGGCTCTACCAAGCAGCTCGCCGCCGACCTCGGTGTCAGCCAGCGCATCGTGCAACGCTGGCTCAAGGGCCAGGGCACCCCGAAGCCGGCCGCCGCCAAGGCCATCGAGACCAAGGTCCGTGCCGCCTGGCAGCCGCGGGTGCGGGCGCGGGTGCGCCGCGACGCCGAGAAGAACGGCTTCACCCTGCACATGCAGGCCTCGTTCGGCTACAGCGCGGCGGCCGGCTCCACCGACGACCCCCGCCGGCGCCCAATCATGCAGAAGATGCCCGGCGAGGTCGCCCAGTGCCTCTACGCCGCTCGTGACGCCGGAGCCAGCCAGGCCGAGCAGGAGAAGATCCTCGCCGAGGCCCTTGGCGAGCACTACTTCCGACAGGGCGGCCGCGCCCGGGGCCTGGACGTCGAGCTGAACGACATCGCCTGGATGGACCTGGAGCTGTAGGACCACCTCTCCGGCGGCCCCGTGTCGCCGAAATGTGGCTGAGCGTTTCAGTTGGCGGATGAGTGCTGGAGTTGGCGGGTGAGCTTTCCGGTTGGCGCTGTGGGGGCGGGCGCTGGTGTCCTGTCGCACTGCGCCTGTCGGATTCTCACTGCTTCTCGTTCGTGCTGGCGGATTCTCATTGCGTCGCGTGCTGAGCCGCGACGGTTACCCCGTACGTGGGGTTTGATCTTGTCCTGTCGCACCCCGGTTGGCTGGTTCTCAATCGGTCTCATCCGTGTTGGCGGATTCTCGTCTCGGCTCCGGGAGGCGCGCTGCCGATCTATTCGGTTGCGCTGATCCGCGACCAGGCGTGCTGGACGGTTCTGTAGTCGATCACGACGATGCCCTCCTGCTGGAGGAGTTCGCGGGCCTGTGGCGAGGTGAGGAACTCGTAGTCGCTGCAGCGCACGCGCCAGCCAGTGTCAACCGCCTGCGATTCCTCGCCGCCGAGACTGGGATGCACCGCCCACTCGTTGAGACCGGGCGGCAGGTCGCTCAGCAACTGGGCGTAGTGGGCCGCCTTGCCGTCGATGTCGAGGGAGAAGCTGTCCAGGAAGTCGTTGTCGATGACCGGAAGGCCCCGTTGCCGCATCCTCCGGCGCCCGGGCGCGAGCCAGACCCGCACAGCCAGGCCGTACTCCGCGGCCAGCGCCACGGTCAGGTCGAGGATGTCATCGCTGCCGCCGTCTGCCAGACAGTGGAAATCCAGGTGGGTCGGCGTGAGTCCCGCGTCGGCCACGGCGTTGACCTGCGCGCGGAGCTCAAGCTCGACCTCATCGAGCCGGGCCCGGACGAGGAGTTCGGACCGCCCGGCGGGTGTGGGCATGAACAGTTCGCCCGCATCGTCGAGCAACGAGGGCACCTTGGCCTTCGGGGCCAGCGGCCCCCACCGGTGCTGGGTCGTCTCGCAGACCAACGTGAGATGGATCCCGAACGGGATCTCCGGCCGTTGACGGAGAAGCCGCATGGCGTCGGGCGCCGAGGGGCATGGCACCATCAGGCTGCACGATGTGGCAATTCCCGCCTCGATCGAGTCGACCACCGCGGCGTTGATGGCGGGAGACATCCCGAGGTCGTCGCAGTTGACGATGAGCACCCGGGCATCAGGAGGGAACCCCAGCAGCTCACTCGACTGAACCGAGGACACAGCGGCCGCAGGCTCGAAGGCATGTCCATCCATGCCCGCAGTGTGAACCTTCGTCAGGGAGTTGCGCACGTGAGTAAAACAGCGCGCGAGGAAGCCTGGGCGTTCTCGACACGCAGCACGTCCTCTGCCGGCGGCTTCTGTCCCTGCCGCGAACGCGTCCTCCGTGAAAGCCATGTCGTTTGAGAACGCCAAGCGTCGGCGTTCTCAGGCGATATGGCGGTCCTCCAGGTCGCCGGTCCGCTACCCGCCAGATGCACTGCGACAGGACAGCTGGCCTCTGTCGTACGGCGGGGAGCTCGCCGATGACCGCTGCTCCGCGATCGTCGAGGCCCACATCGCTCGCCTCGCCGGGTCACTCCTCTTCCCTGGCCAACGCACACCATGAGCAGCCGCCTGCGCGGGACGAGTCGTCGCGTTCCGTACAGGGCGCGGAGACGGTGGCAAGGGCGTGTGGCGAACAGTTCGCAACCGCAGTGATTCTGTCGGACTACCGGCTTGTGTACGTGCTTCCGAGCGCTCTTACCCCGTCGGGCGCTCCGCACTGATTCTGGTTGCCGGCCAGGTCGCCGGTGAACGGTGGCCCTCGGCCTCCCCTGCGAGCGTGTTCCTACGAGAGGAAACCTGTGGCCATCGGAATCCGGCTGCCCCGCGGCTTCGCCGTCCTGGGCGCAGCCCTGCTCGCCGCCGCCGCCGTTCCGCTGACGGCGTCCAGCGCCGCGGCGGTGTCCCCCATCTGCCTGAGCGGCAAGCTCCAGTACGACTACCAGTCGGCCGAAGCCGGCACGGGCAAGCCCACGCTGACCAAGCCGGTCCGCAACGCGAACGTCCAGCTGTGGGGCATGGAGAAGTCCACCGACACCCCGCGCCAGCTCACCGCCGACTACCAGTACACCGGCGTCGACGACGGCGGCTTCAACCTCTGCTACACGCCCACCTCCACCACCTCGATGAGCAGCATGTGGGTGCGGTTCAGCACCGAGAGCACCAGGCTGTGGAAGGTCAGTGACGGCAACGGCACCCTGTACACCGTGAACTCGCCGACCTTGACCAATGTCGCCGCCAGTACCTCCCTCGGCACGCTCAAGCCGTCCGCCGGCACCGCCCGGGCCTGGCACGCCTTCGACACCGTCAACCTCCTGTGGTGGAACCGCAACAACCTCACCAGCGACTGCTGGTCCTCCCACGAGGCGAACAGCAACGCCTGCACCGAACTCAACATCCAGTGGACCGCCAACTCGGTCGACGGCCCGTACTACGACCTGGCCAACACCGTGCACCTCTCCGCCGCCGACCCCGACTCCGAGCACACCGTGCTCCACGAGGCCGGCCACTTCCTCATGCAGCGTCTGTACAACGGATGGTGGCCGAACGTCGCCAACTGCAACCCGCACTACATCGACAAGGCCAGCTCCGGCAGCTGCGCCTGGGTGGAAGGCTTCGCCGACTCCACCGCCGCCTACCTCCTCGGCGACTACCGCTACGTCTGGCCCGACGGCGGCAGCTACGCCTTCACCTACACCACCGGCTGGCACACCGGGGACCAGGTCCAGGGCAACGTGGACGGTTCGCTGCTCGACCTGTGGAAGAACGTCGACGGCGGCTGGAACGGCACCATCGCGCTGATGACCGCGCACACCCAGTCCACCTTCGCGGACTACTTCAAGGCCGGTCGGCCCGCTGCCAACCCCCCGCTCTCCACCACCGGAAGCGCGCTCACCTACCTGGCCGCCCACGCCATCAACTACGGCCCCACGATCGTGAGTGACGGCCGAACTCACGTCCTCACCAACGGCGGCGGCCTGGCCCTGGAACGTGCCGACCAGTGCGGCGCCTCCGGCAGCTCCCCCGCCATCCTCACCACCTACGACTCCACGCGCGCCAAGCAGCGGTGGACGCTGAGGGCATACCCGAACGGCACCGTGAAGCTCATCGACGGCTGCCCGGACGCCCTCGTGCTGACCGCGCCCACCACCGCCGGCGCCCAGGCGACCCTGCGGGCCGTCAACTCCTCCAACCCGTGGCAGGACTGGCAGGTCACCCAGAACGGCAGCGGCACCTACACGATCACCAACCCGGCGACCGGATACTCCCTCGACAGCGCCTCCGTCACCATCGGCGCCGCCGTCACCGCCAACCCGGCCGGTAACGCCAACACCCAGAACTGGGCCGCCCTCACCTGACACCCGGCAGTGCGTCGGCGCTCCCGCAGCCCCCGGCCGCGGGAGCGCCCCTCACCCGCCAGCACACGAACCCGCCGTGGCAACGAACCTCCACCATGATGACCCCCAGCGCCCTGACCATGACCTCAGCACGGATGCGGACAGACTCCTTCCCAGGCCCTCAACGGCCAGGTCCTCGTCGACCCAAGGTGCGCCCACCGGCCAGACCCGCGCCCAGTCGAGGCCGGCCTCGAACCACACGTCCGAGACGGACCAGATCATGCCGAGCTGCTCCAGCGTGTCGATCCGGTGTCGCGCCAGTTCGCTGCTACTGGGCCTGGGGCCAGGTCGACGCCGACGGCCACCAGGAGCACGACGGCCAGGGTGGCGGAGTGGTCACCGTGCTGATGGTCGGTCCGCACCTGTAGGCGTGCCGACCGGCTGGCCGTGATCGGTCCGCACCGGACGCTGCCGTGACGGGCCGGGCGCGGGCGTGTGCGGGCCGGCACCCGGGCAGGCTGCGGGTCCGGCCGGCCGTCGGGGGCCGTTCCCCGCGCCCGTGCGCGGCGGTAGCGTGCCGTGGGTGAGTGCGAATACTGGCGCGGCCATCCCGCGCACGACGTGGGAGCACTGTCTGAGCGCGGCCGACCAGCTGGTGCTGCGTCAGCCGCTGGCCGGGCGGGAGCAGCAGGAGCAGGTGGTGGTGCTGTTGGCGGCCGTGCTCGCGGGCTGCGCGGACTCGGCCGGACTGACCGGGTCCCGGGTGGCCGAGGCGCCGTTGGACGGCCTGGCGGGACTGCTCGACGCGGGGGCCCGGATCGCGGTGCGGGTCTGCCCGGCGCCGCCGGGACTCGGCGGCGAGCAGCGCGAGGCGCTGCTCGCCCTCGACCGCTCCGGGTTCCGCGATGTGCAGGCTGCGGCGCGGGAGGTGCTCGCCGCGCACCTGGCCGATGCCGGCGCCCGGGCGCGGACGGTGCGCGCGGCCGCCGGCGCCGCCCACCGTGCCCGGGTGCTGCACGGAGCGGCGCGGGCGCTCGGGATCGACGAGGAGGGCTAGGACATGACCGCCGCCGACGAGACGCTGAGGGTCCTGGCCGCCGTCGAGGCCGCCTGGACCGGCGATGCGGCCGCGCTGGAGGCCCTGGCGGTCACCGGGCCCGGCGAGCGGCCCCTTCCGGAGGCGATCGCGGCCTTCGCCGAGACCACGATGCAGACCCTCCTCGGCGTCGCCGCCGGCGTGCACGAGGGTTCCTCGCCCGCGGAGGTGGAGGCCGCCGTCGAGCGGCTGTGCGGCGAGGTCGGCACCCGCATGACCAAGGTGTGGGTACAGACCCTCGCCCGGTGGGCCGCCAGCCCCGGTCCCCGCACAGCCGAGGACCTGTGCCATGTACTGATCAGCGGGATCCTGGCGTTCACCGGCGACGGCACCGAAGCGGATGTACTGCCCCTGCTCGCCCAGCTGCGCGCGGCCACGCTGGCCCAGGGGAGGTGACGACCGCCGGCCCTGACGACTCGCCGTTGGTCAGGCCTGGCCCGGCAGCTCGACCTGGACGTGCCCTGCGCCTCCGACCCGGCCGGACTGGCCCGCTCCCTGGAGTACGTGATGGACGGCGAGACCGGCGGGCGGATGCCCCACCCGGCCCGCTGGGCGGGCGCCGAGCGCCTGGACGAAGCCGTTCGGGCGTGGCGGAACGCTCGCTGACCGTCAGCGGGCGGACACCAGCCTCCGGTACCTGCACCGCCGTTGTGGATGGCATGTTCGTGTCCGAGGAAACACAGGTCAAAGCCCTGGTCGCCGCCGATGTGCGGGTCTAGCATTCCCGGCACGGCGGCCCCGCCACAGCACCACCGGGCCGCTGAGCAGAGCAGTCGCGCCGTGACCCCGGCGCTGCTGGCCTCCCACCGGCCGGGCCCGCGGAACGTTCCCCCCTCGTTCCCCGGGGCCCGGCCGCCTGCGCCTCGTTCCCGCCCTGTCGGGCGCCCGGGCGGAAAGGGGCGGGTCTATGCCGCGTCCCTGCGACGGCGGGAGCGCGCGGCCTGCTGCATCTCGGCCTCGGCCAGGTGCCGGCGCCCGGCAGCGAGGTCGTGGCGAACCCGAGAGGGGATGGCTCCGAACGCCGGCCCCGATGACGGCAGCTCGTGTGGTCGGCCCCGCACGCGCGGGGATGGCTCAGGGAGGGAAGTCACGCACCACTCTCAGCAGGTACGGCCTGCCCGGTGACCGCGACGCCTTCGAGCAGGCCCTGGCCGCCGCCCTCGACGCCTCCCCGATCGGCGACCTCACCGCCGTCGCCGAAGTCATCGCCACCTACCGCCACCGCCTGGTCCTCCGCACCACCCCCGAGGCCCCTCGACAGCCGCATGCTCCGCCCCGGCACCGCCACCAGCCATCCTGATCAGCCGAGGAGTCCAAGCACACCTGCTCGAACTCCTCGACATCGACGAAACCCGACACCGCTGGCTGGAGACCTGAAACCCCACCCGCGAAGTCACCGGCTAGTGCTGGGCGGTGTCAGTCGGGTGCCGCCACTTCCCGGAAGTGGCGGCTTCAAGGGGGCCGCACGCCGGTGGTCGGGGCGCCAGGTAGCGACCAGAGCGGCTGCCAGCAGTAGTTCGGCGATGTCGCCGCCGTAGTACATGATCTCGGCGCCTGCCTGGACCTGGTCGATGGGGGCGTGGATGTTGACCCAGAAGCCGCCGTACATCAGCTGGGAGATGACGGCGTGAGCGGCGATCGCGATGCCGAGGTAGACCAGCCGGGCGCGTACGCCCGGCCGTGTGGGGGCGGGGTCGGGGCCGGCGATGACGTAGGCGAACAAGCATCCGGACAGCAGGAAGTGCGCGTGCATCAGCCAGTGTGCGGTGTGGCTGTTCGTGGTCGCGTTGTAGAGGGGGGTGAAGTAGAGGACCGCGAGGCTGCCCGCGGACAGTGCCAGCGCGACCACCGGATGGGCGGTCACGCGGGCAGGCGGGCTGTGCAGCACGGTGGTCAGCCACCGTCCCCGGGCCGTGGGCAGGGTGCGCAGGAGGAGGGTGACGGGGGCGGCCAGGACGAGCGCGAGCGGCGCGTACATGCCGATGAGCATGTGTTGGGTCATGTGCCCGCGGAAGTCTTGGTGTGCGAAGGGGGCCACGGGCGGCAGCAGCGCGGCGCCAAGTAGGGCGATACCGGTCAGGCACCATGCGGTCCGCCATCGGCTCCAGCCCAAAACCGGGTTGCGGCGGCGTGCCCGGTGAGCGAGCAGCATGTAGGCGCCGGCGGCGGCCAGCAGGGCGAAGACGGGCAGCAGCCACTCCAGGAGGCCGCTGCCCGCGTCGTGCCCGTGTGCGGGCATGTCGTGGTCCATCAGGCTCGTCGGCCCTCGCGCGTGGTGGGGGCGTTGGGGTCGAAGGGCTGGCCGCTGCGCTGGAGCAGGTAGCCGCCGGCGACCAGCAGGGCGCCCAGGACGAGGAAGCCGATGTCCCACCAGACCTGGCCGTCTCCGGCGTAGACGTGGTGGATGCCGAGGATGTGATGGTCCAGGACGCCTTCGACGAGGTTGAACAGGCCCCAGCCGACGAGCATCCAGCCCCACAGCACCCGGGAGGTCCATACCCGCAGCCGGTTGTGGGTGACCCGCGAGTACAGGATGGCGAGGCCGAGGAGGACTGCCAGCCAGCACACGGTGTGGAAGATGCCGTCCCACAGGGTGTTCATCTCCAGGCCGGAGACGGTGTGGGGGTTGTAGTACTTGACGCCGATGTGGTCCTCGTTGGTGCTGGAGAGCATGTGGTGCCACTGCAGCAGTTGGTGCAGCAGGATGCCGTCGAGGAAGCCGCCCATCCCCACACCGAGCACGATGCCCGGCAGCCGGATACTCGCTGGTTGTGAGACACCGGCTCGGGCCTCGTCCATCATGGTGGCCATCGCTCGTCTCCGCTCCTGGTTCTGGGTTGCCGGAAAAGTTCCTTCAGGGGGAGGTTCCCTTCCAGTTCGCCCTCACGCCGTGTGCGTCTCCGCCATCCGGCCCAGCTGTGCCCCGTGGAATCACCCCACGTCGTCGGCGTCCAGGGCACGCAGGGGCCGCATGCCGCCGGGCAGGTCGGGGAGCTGGAAGGAGTGCCGGCCGAGGTTGATGTGGTGACGGACGAAGGGGGAGAGCCGGGCAGTGGTACCCCGCGTCGAGTAGCCGGCGAAGTCGGCCGGCTCGCCGTTGAAGTCGTCGAGGCCGGTCAGGGCGGGCAACAAGGGCATGATCGATTCTCTGTCGGTCAACCCGCCGGTCACCAAGAGGCGGATCGCGGCTGCTTGCGACATCGTCGCGCTCTTAGCCGGCGCGGGCCCCTGCCTGTCCGCCGGCTGCACTTGCTGGGCAGGTACCCGCACGGCGCGCCCCGGGAGCCCAGGGCGGATGGTTGGTTGGACATCTGGAACGGCAGGCTTCAGACGGGCGAGCACCCGGCCTACCTCGTCCGTGCTCACCCCGACAGCGAAGGCATGCGCGGCGAGATCGGCAACCGCGGCGCCGCCCGGCCACGAGCGGACGGCTGCCTGGACGTCCTACGTCGGCCAGGGCGCCGGCGCCTGGCGCCTCTACTGGACCTGGGGCCCGGCCGACACCGACCGCGGCGGCCAGGACGGCGCGGTACTCACCGTGCTGCTGATCGGCCCGCACCTGTAGCACCGGACGGGGCCGCCACCAGCGCCGGTGACCGTCCCGCCCGTCGCACCGCTACCTCACGCCCTGGCGCAGCCTGGGAGAACCGGCCCCGACCGGGTGACCACCGCGCCTGCGTCCACCGCTACTGCTGCGCCAGTTTCTCCTGCTGCCGTCGCCAGGCCTCCGGCACCGAGGCGGGAACCCAACCGTGCATCTGCCAGGGTTCGGGGTACAGCACGTTCCGGATCCCGTTGTGCGGCCCCCACCCGACGTTCCCCATCACCAGTACGAAGGCCCCCGGAGGCACATGCCAGCCGTTGAACCACGCGTCCTGCACGGTACCGCCGACCTCGCATCTCCCCGCCGTTCACGTGAACAGCGGGTCGGCCGGCTACGGCCACGGGTAGCCCACTTGCTCGGGGTTGTAGCCTCCGCAGAGCTCGGCGGTGGCACGGGGATCGCCTGCGGTCAGCTGCGCTTCAAGGTGCTCGGCCTGGGCCGACGGGTCGTCTGCGGAGATCGGGAGGGCCATCAGGAACTGGGTCCAGGGCAGATCCGTCTCGTCCCGGTCAGGGGGATGCCTCAGGATGACGTCGATCCGATCGGGTTCCCCGCGGGAGGCCCAGACGGCTTCCAACTCGCACTCCCACCTGGCGAGCCAGTCCTCGCGTTCCCTCAGCCCGGCCTCAAGCAGCATCGCGACCACTGCTGCCGGCTACTCCCAGCTGCGGTCCTCCTCGGCTCGCAGGACCTCGGCCTCGTACTGATCGGCGGCGAACCGAAACTCCGGCAGGTCGAAGCCCCGCTTGGCCGAGGCGCCCTTTGCATCCCCTTCACCACCAGCCCGGCCGAACTCGCCCGCCGCGTCGCCGCCCACATCGGCCCGACCATCGTCTTCTCCACCTACCAGTCCCTGCCCGCGATCGTCGAGGCCCACCGCCGCCACGGCCTGCCGGAGTGGGCCCTCGCCGTCGCCGGCGAGGCCCACCACACCACCGGCAGCCTCGACAAAAGCTGGGGCGACATCCACGACGATGCCCAGATCCCCGCGCAACGCCGCCTCTACATGACGGCGCCGCCACGCCGCTGGAGCCACCCGAAGTCCAAGAAACCCGGCGCGTACAAGCAACCACTGGCATCGATGGACAATCCCGCACTGTTCGGACCCGTCGTCTTCCGCCTCGAACTGGCCGAAGCCATCGCCCAAGGCATCCTCGCCGACTACCGCGTCGTCGTCCCCGTCATCAGCGCGGAGGACCTGCACGACATCCTCACCACGGCCGAGACAACCCCTCACCTGGACGGACTGCGCCTGGCAGCCATCCACAAGGCGATGGGCACCCACAGCCTCGAGCTCCAGCTGGAGGTCCACTTCCCGCAATCCGAGGGGGCCGGCCGCCTGGCCGTCCTGGAGACGGACCTGTTCGCGCCCCGGGATGCCGGACCCCGCGCCTGGCTCGGCTCGGCCGCCCAGTCCGTCGCCTTCCTTCCAGGCCGGATCGAGCGGCCCGTCCTGCGCTACCTGCTGACCGGCGCCCAGATCCTGGCACTGGAAGAGAACCGAAGCGGCGACCTGCGCCTGGAGCTGGACGTGCGCGCCGTCCTGCCGCAGATGGACGGGTACCCCGGCGGCAGCCAGGCCACCGAGCACATCAGCATCGCCGAGAGCCGCTGGTGCCAGCAGTTGGCCGGGCTCGGCCGCAGCCTCGGCGTGGAGATGACGATCCCGTTCCCCACCGACGACGGGCCGGGCCGCGCCGCCGCCGACTTCCTGCGGGAAGCCCAGCGGCTGCTCGGCGGCAACGAGATCGACCCCGCGATGCTCATGGTGCGCAAGGCGCTGGAGACCATCAAGAACATCAGTGGCTGGAACTGGCCGGGCAAGAAGGACAAGGGCCAGGTCACTGCAGACGAGCGCTGGGCTCTGGCCCGAGCGGCCCTGGAGGACCAGGCCAGCGGCGCCATGCATGTAGACCCCGGCACGAAGGACTACCAGTACACCAGCGCAGAGGTCGAGGTGCTGATCGCTATGACCGCTGGCCTGCTGCGCCTAATGCCCTAACAAACCGCTGCACTTCGGGACCGCAGTTGGCCCCGGTCACCTTCGTGGTGGCCGGGGCCGAGTGCTGTCGGCGCCGAGAATAGGGCCCGGGAACGAGCCGTGAGTATTCGATGCGGTTATATTGAGGCGTACATGAGAGTAAAAATGTTGCGCATTATGAGGTGTACTGTGATACCTTTCTCGTTAGGAGGTATGTGATGTCTGAGATCTTTGCGGCAGTGGAAGCGCTGCTGGCCAAGGCACGGGACGGTGGTGACCTGCCGGAACCGGCGGAGCGGGAGCGGCTGCGCAAGGCCGCGGGCCTGACCCAGGTCGAGGTGGCCGAAGCCCTGAGCACCCGTCGGGAGACGTTTGCCAAGTGGGAGGCCGGCACCGCTCAGCCGCGTGCTCCCAAGCGCGGCGCCTATGCCTTTCTGCTCGCGGGCCTTGCCGACATCCACGGGACCCAGGGCCTTGACGGCTGGCTCACCCTCGCCCGGCAGGCCCGCCCTCTCGACACCGGCACCCGCACCGATGTCACGGAAGGGGAGTGAGGCCCTGATGGACCGTAAGGCGTACACCGCCGAGCTCGCAGGTCTGCGCGAGCTGCGCACCGAGATCACGGCCGCCGAGAAGGCGGTCGCGGCTGCGCAGAAGGAGCTGGACAAGCTCACCGCTCAGCGCTCGCGCCGGGTGGCCGGGCTCGCGGGGTACGAGGGCTCGAAGGCCGACGCCATCGCGAAGGCCTCGGGCCTATCGGTCGGCGACGTCGTGCGGATCGCCCCGCTGCTGGACCCGACCCCGGCCGCCGTCCGGGCGGCCAAGGCCGACGACCAGGCCGCCGTCGCTGCGCCCGTCCAGGCACCGGCGCCCGCAGCTGGGACGCCCGCCCCCACGGCGCAGCCAGCGTCTGCCGGTGCCCTCGCTCCGGCCCTGACCCGTGCTGCTTCCTCGACTGGGCAGCCACCACCGGCGACCGAGACGCCGGTGGTGGCCGAGGAGCGGGCCGTCGTCGCCGAGCAGCCCACCGCTTCGCCCGCCGACACCGCTGCCGGGACCGGACCGGCCGCCGGGGAGACTGAACCCGGCGTACAGGCCGCCTCGTCCCTCGCGATCGCCTCGGCCTCGGGCAGTGCCGGGCAGCGCGCGGCCGCGGCGGTCGGGCCCCGCGTGCTGCCCACCATCCCCGAGGGCCCGGCGGGCGCCCGGTTCGAGGCCGTGACGACCGGCCTGGTCTCCACCCGGCCGCGGTTCACCCAGCAGGCCCGCAGCACGGTGTTCCTGGACGCCGCGACCGGCGACCTCGCGGTGCGCGACCGGGTCGTGCGGCTCAGTCTCGGCGCCCGCACCCCGGGCGAGATCCTGGACGCCGTGCTGGCGACCGCGCCCGGGACGGAGCGGGTCTACATCACCGCCGGTGCCCCGTGGCACGACGGCGCCGAGCGCTACAGCACGCTCAAGGACGCGGTCGCGGTCTGGCTGAACACCCCGTCCGAGCGGTGGGCCAGCGCCGTCGGCTCGGGCCGGGACAAGCTCGCCGGGCACTTCGTCCACCAGCGCCAGCCGGTCGGCCGCTACGCGCCCGCCGCCTCCCCGGACGGGCCGGTCACGGAGATCCGGTCCATGGGGGAGTGGTTCGACCCGGACGGCGCCGACGTCGTCACTTGCCGTCAGGCGTTCACGCTGCTGTGGCAGGCGCTGCGCCGCCATTGGGACGACGCGGTCCTGATGGGCTCCCCGTCGCAGACGGGCCGGGACCTGTGGTCGCGCACGATCCCGACCACAGGCAAGTGGGTGGGCGGCTACCCGGTCCTGTCGGAGGAGCTGCGCGGGCTGCTGCACGTGACCGGCGGTCAGGGCCGCACGGAGCTGATCCTGCCGCCGCGGGTGCCGGAGCAGATCCCGGCGCTGGTGGAGTACGACCGCACGTTCGCCTACGCGAAGCACCTATGGAAGTCGCCGGTCGGCATGCCGCGCCGGATCACCGCCGCCGCGTTCGCGGCGATGACCGAGCAGGAGCAGACCAAGGCGCTGATGTCCTGCTCGCACTGGAACATCCGAGTGACGGTCCCTCAGGGCTGGGACCACGTCGGCCTGCTGCCCGCCCCCGTCACCGGTGACCGTGCCTGGATCTACCCGTCCGAGCCGGGAGCCACCTTCACGACGTGGTCGGGCGGCGCGGAGGTCCACCTGGCGTTGTCGAATCACCTGATGCCGTGGCGGATCGAGATCCTGGGCGGCCTGCTCTTCGAGGACGGCAAGCCGCTGGATGAGTGGGGCAAGCGGTTGAAGGCCGCCTGGGCGGACCTGACCAACCTCTCGAAGCTGCACGGCGACGAGCGGCAGCGGCAGGCGGCCTACCTCGCGAGCCGTGCCGTCCGCTCGGTGCTGCTGTTCGGCCTGGGCGGCTTCGCGCAGCGCCCGCGCCTGGTCTCCGGCACCACGCCCATCGGCGAGGCGCTCCCGGCTGGGGTCGAGATCCTCGGCCAGGACGAGACGGTGGTGACCTGGCAGCGGCAGGCCGGGTTCTCCCGCGACCCTTATGCCCACCCCGAGTGGGCGGCGTACGTGTGGTCGGGGGCGCGGGCGGCGCTGCTGGACATGAAGTACCGGCAGGGCAAGGAGGTCATCGCTTCCGCCGGGGCGCTGCACGCGAAGCCGGGCTCGGTCGTGTACTTCGGCACGGACGGCATCGCGCTGACCGAGCGCCAGCCCTGGCCCTACCGGGGCGAGCCGGGCGACTACCTCCTCAAGGGCCACCTGACCGGACCCGTCGAGCACCCGACCAGCCAGGAGCAGTACCTGAAGCTGCGCGGCCTGGGCCGCGTCGAACTCGCCGCGAAGGGGACTGACCAGTGAGCCCGGCCGACTCGAACAACCCGAACGAGGCCGCCCGGCTGACCCAGCAGCTGATCGACCAGGGCTACACCAAGCGCCAGGTCGCCAAGATGCTCGGCCGCGACGCCTCCCTCGTGTCGCAGTTCTTCACCAAGGGCAAGGGCGCGAGCATGGTCGGCGCGCTGCGCCAGGTCGTGCGGGCGGTGCGCGGCGGCGAGCGCGACACCGAGGCGCTGTCCGGTATCGCGGAGGCGAACACCAGCCGCCGCCGCACCAAGACGGGGCAGAGGGCCCGGGTGCGGGGCAAGGACACGGTCGGCGAGGCGGGCGGGTCGATGGCCGGCCGGGCCGGGAAGCAGGCCATCCGCTCCGGCGCGAGCCACCTCGCCCCCGTGGTGCACGAGACCGGCCAGGCCGGCGGCAGCCTGGCCTTCACGGTCCGGATGAAGGCCGACCAGTACGTCTACTCCGCCGGCTCCGAGCAGGACTCCGGCGGCATCCGGCGCGGCTTCATCCCGCGATCCGACGGCACCGAGGAACGCACCTACGGCTCCTCCTCCACCGGCGGGTTCGACGCCGCCGAGTGGTCCCAGCGGGTCGCCGACCACCACGGCGACGTCACCGAGGCGATGAAGGAGTGGCTGGTGGAGACCGGCCGCGCCGTCGCCGACGCCGACATCCAGTACCTGGAAGTCCGCGGCTGGATCCCCGAGGAGGACCGGTGAGCACCGACCGAAACCCCGTCGGCTGGGAGTGCTTCAGCCGGCCAGTGAGCGGTGGATTGGCTGGCTGAGCGTTCGACCCGATGTTGGGCGCGCGCTATGACCGCTGAGTTCGGAAAGGCGACTGGAGCCGACCGACAGCCGGGTGACACGGGGCCTGGTGCTTTCCCGGGCCTGCCCCACCGCCCGGCAGCCTGCCGGCCTTCCGCTGTCGCGGCACGGGCGCCGCGCTGATGAGCCTACGATGGTCACCTGCGGCGGAGGTGGCATCAGAAACCTTATGCCGTGGGCTGGTTGCTGCCTGCGGTACGGCACGGCGGCAAGGGAGAGCGGAGCGGCTGCGACTGTGCACCTGAAGGACTTCTCCGTCAGCGGGTTCCGCTCGCTGACGTTGGTCGAGAACATCCCTGTCAGCGCGCCGACGATCCTGGCCGGCCACAACGACGGAGGGAAGAGTGCGGTGCTCGCCGCCCTCGACTTCCTCCTCGGCGGGTACCGCCTGGTCGAACAGGACCGCACCTACGACAACCCGCCGGCAGCCGGTGCCACCGCTGCCGATGCTCCGGCCCGCTGCGCTTCGACATGGGTCGAAGGCCGCTTCGCCCTGGACACCTGCGAACAGGGGGTGGGCTTTCCGGCCGAGCTGAGGATCCGGCGCCGAGTGGAGGGCGACAGCGCGCCCGTGCTTGAGTACTGGGCCCAGCTCCCGCGCGACCCCAGGCTGCGCGATTTCAGCTCGCTGCTCGTCCCCGCTCTCAAGGAGTTGGTGGAGGCCTTCGGACTGCAGGCCGAGGGGAAGGGACTCAAAGCTGACCTGCAAGCGGCGCTGGCCGCACACGCGGCGCGCTCTCCGCAGGTCGCCGAATGGACCGCCCTGCCCAAGCAGTTGGTGCGACGGCTGCCGAGGCTGCTGTCGTTCAGCGGGAAGGACGAGAGCCCGGACCGGGCCGTCCACACAGCGCTGGCCGGCAGCTACCAGGCCCATCTCGAGGACGACGGCCTTCAGGGCCGCCTGCGGACGATCGAGTCCGAGGTCACCGACCTGGTCAAGGACGACGCCGCCGACCTGTGCGCGCACATCAAGGCACACTGCCCGGACCTCGTGGAAGTCTCCGTCGAACCGGAGGTCTCCTTCTCCCACGGATTCAAGCACGCACACCTGCACATCTCCCGCGCCCACGGCGAGCGGGTCGACCTGTCCAGGTCCGGCCGCGGCAGCAACCGCCGGATCGCCCTCGCCGTCTGGGAGTGGACCAGCAAGCTCCTGGAAGACCCCCAGCCGGACGAGGACGACATGCCGCCCGTCCAGACGATCGTCGTCTACGACGAGCCCGACACCCACCTGGACTACGCTCACCAGCGGACCGTGATGGACCTCATCCGCCGCCAGTGCGCGACGGACGCCGTCAAGGTCATCGTGGCCACCCACTCGATGAACCTCATTGACGGCGTGGACATCGCAGACGTCGTTCACCTGCGCCTCGAAGCGGGCCGCACCGTCATGGAGCGCCTCGCCGACGACACGCACGAGGGCATCGACCTGCACCTCGGGCAGATCGCCTCCGCACTCGGCCTGCGCAACTCCGTCCTGCTCCACGAGCGCTGCTTCCTCGCCGTCGAGGGAGCCACCGAACAGCAGGCGATTCCTGTGCTCTTCCGCCTCTCGCAGGGGCTGTCCCTGCAGGCGGCCGGCATCGCCCTGTGGGCCTGCAACAACAACGAAGGCGCCCTCCACCTCGCCCGCTACCTCGCCACCCAGCGCCGCACCGTGATGCTGCTGGTCGATGCCGACAGCCGCAACGTCGCCAAGTTCTTCAGGGACGACCGGCTGCGCCAGTTCGGTCTCGATCCCGCGACACAAGTGTCCTTCGTCGGCGAGGCCGAGAACTTCAACGAACTCGAGGAACTCTTCGAGGACGAGCAGTGGGCCGAAGTGGCCAACCGCAAGTGGCCGCGCCGCGAGAGCTGGCAGCCCTGGGAGGCCGCGCACTTCAAGGCACACCGCAGCGGCCGGAAATTCAGCAAGGATATTCTGGACATGATTAAGGATCAGGGAAGCAAGAGCCCGGACGGTAAACCCGACATGGTCTACGAGCTGGCCACATCCCTGGGTTCCGCCTCCGACGTGCCGCTGCAGCTGAGGGAGGTATTCGCGGCTTTGCGCGCGAGTGCGGGCTGATCATTTCCGGACGGTACGTCCGGCTGGAGCCGGGCGGTACGTCGTGCCTTCATCCGGGCCTTGCGCTGTTCACCGGTCGGGGAGGTCCAGGCGTGCCAGCCCGCCTCCTCCACCCACTGCCGTGCGTGGACCCGCTCGTCGATCCCACACCACCGGCACCCGTTCGGAGCAGGGAAACCGCTACGCAAAAAACCTTGCTCGGAAGTCATCTCTCCCCCTCTCTGGCCTTATTCTTTCCCACCGCACTGACAATCTCCTGCCCTCGCGCCCGCCGCTCACTCACCTGCCGGCGGCGGTACGGCACCCCCTGCCTCCAGTGATTCCCACAGATCACCGTTGCGGACCAAAACGCCGAAGTCAGCCCGCACACCACACCCGAACGGTTACGGTCAGCGACCATGCGATTGCTCCACACCTCGGATTGGCACCTCGGACGGACGTTCTACCGAGAGTCCCTCATCGACGCCCAGCGCGCCTTCCTCGACCACCTGCTGACCGTCGTCCGGGAACGTGAGGTGAACGCGGTCCTCGTCGCAGGCGACATCTACGACCGGGCCATCCCGTCCCTGGACGCCGTCGCCCTCCTCGACCACGCGCTCAACAGCCTGGCCGACCTTCAGGTCCCCGTCATCATGATCAGCGGCAACCACGACTCACCCCAGCGTCTTGGCGTCACGTCCCGCCTGATCGAACGAGCCGGCATCCACCTGCGCACCGACCCCGCCACCTGCCACACACCTGCGGTGCTGCACGACGCGCACGGACCCGTCGCGTTCTACGGCCTGCCCTACCTCGAACCGTTCCTGACCCGCGAGGAGATGGCAGCCGACAAACCCACCCACGAGGCCGTCCTCGGCGCCGCGATGGACCGCGTCCGCGCCGACCTCGCCACCCGCCCCGCAGGCACCCGCTCCGTCGCCCTCGCCCACGCCTTCGTCACCGGAGGCCACACCAGCGACAGCGAACGCGACATCACCGCCGGCGGCATCCCCACCGTCCCCGCCGCCGTCTTCGAGGGCATCGACTACGTCGCCCTCGGCCACCTCCACCGCCCGCAGAAAGTCACTGACCGCATCCGCTACAGCGGTTCCCCCCTCGCCTATTCCTTCTCCGAAGCCGGCTACGCCAAGACCACCTGGCTCGTCGACCTCGATGCCGACGCCAACATCACCATCGAAGCCGTCCCCTGCCCCCGCCCCCGGGCCTTGAACACCCTCACCGGGTACCTCGACGACCTACTCAAGGACCACCAGCACGAACACCTGCGCGACGCGTGGCTGCACGTCATCCTGACCGACCCGCAGCGCCCCATCAACGCCATGGACCGCCTGCGCACCCGCTTCCCCCGCACCGTCCAGCTCACCTTCGCCCCCGAGGACGGCGGCCCCCGCAACAGCGCCACCTACACCGAACGCACCCGCCACCGCACCGAACTCGAGATCACCGTCGGGTTCGTCGACCACGTCCGAGGCGGTCACGCCCCCGACCCGGCCGAACACGGCCTTCTGCGCCGAGCGGTCGAGGCCACCCGCCTGAACGACACCGCGAAGGAAGCCCGCTGATGCGCCTGCACACCCTCGCCCTGCAAGCCTTCGGCCCCTTCCGTACCCGGCAGAGCATCGACTTCGACACGCTCTCCCAAGGAGGGCTGTTCCTCCTTCACGGTGCCACCGGCGCGGGAAAGTCCACCATCTTCGATGCCGTCTGCTACGCCCTCTACGGCAACGTACCGGGGGAGCGGCACCAGACAGCGCTGCGCAGCCACCACGCCGACCCCGCCACGCTCACCCAGGTCGAGCTGGAGTTCACCATGGCCGGGCGCCGCTTGAGGATCGTGCGCACTCCCCAGCAGGAACGGGCCCGGCGCGACAAAAACGGCACCACACAGGCGCAGGCCAAGGTCAGCCTGGAGGAACGGCACGGCGACGCCAGTCCCGGCCAAGCCGTCTGGGAGCCCGTCACCGCCGCCCACCAAGAGGTCGCACGCGAGATCGAAGCCCTGCTGGGCATGAACCGCGAGCAGTTCTGCCAGGTCGTCCTGCTGCCGCAGGGCGACTTCGCGAGATTCCTGCGGGCCAAGGCCGAGGACCGCGCCACCGTCCTGGGGCGCCTCTTCGCCACCCACCGCTTCCGCGACATCGCACGCTGGCTCACCGACCACGCCAAGGAGAGCGGCCAGCGCTGCGACGTCGCCCGCAGGGCCGCCCTGCGCGACATCGACCGCATCCAGGACACCGCCGGCACCCTGATCACCGACTCGGTCGAGGAACCAGCCCCCACCGAGGACAGCATCGACACCACCCACCCCGCGGCACTCACCTGGGCGCAGGCGGTGCACGACCGCGCCGCCCGAGCCCACCAGGCCGCCACCGCCGCGCTGCAGGACGCCCGAGCGCACCACAGCACCCGAGAAAGCCGAGCCGCACAGGCCCGTACCCTGGCGGAGCGCCAGCTGCGCCACCGCACCGCCGCCCAAGCCCTCATGGCCCTGAGGGCGCAGGCCCCGGCCTTCGAGAACCTGCAGGCGACCCTGGAACGCGCTCGCCGCGCCGAGCACCTCCGGCCCCTCATCCAGGCCCTCGACGACGCAGACCACGACCACCAGGAGGCTCGCCGCGCCGAGGCCCAGGCCAGGACACGACTGCCCGACCCACACGGCAACGACACCGACGAGGAGCTCACCGCAGCCGAGAACCGGCTGAAGAACGACCTGGGCCGCCTCGACGCCCTGCGCCACGACGAACAGCGCTTCGGCGAACTGGCAGCCTCCCTCGCCAAGCTCGAGGCCGAGCTGGACCAGGCCCAAGCCGACCACGACGAGATCGCCGACTGGCTGGACCAGGCAGACACCCGACGGGCCGAGCACAGCGCGCGGATCGACAGGGCCCACCTGGCCCAGACCCAGGCCGACCAGCTCGCCGCCACCCTTCCATCTCTCGAGCAGCAACTCGCCGCAGCCCGCCGACGCGACGAACTGGCCACCGACATTGCCAGGGACCAGGCCGACGTCGACGAGCTCAAGAAGGCCGTCATCCACAGCGCGGCGCACGCGCGCGGGATCCGGGACCGGCGCATCGACGGCATGGCCGGTGAACTCGCCAGCCGGCTGCGCCCCCAGGAGCCCTGCCTGGTCTGCGGCTCGCCCGTCCATCCCCGGCCGGCGACCACTGCCGCCGGCCACCCGAGCAGGGAGGACGAAGCTCGAGCGGAGGAGGCTTACCAGCAGGCCGACCAGGCCTGCAAGGATGCCGAACAGGACCTTGTCCGGCTCACGGCCGAGGCGGCCTCAGCCCAGGAACTGGCCGACGGGCAGACGACCGCCGACCTGCAGCAGCGTCACCGTGCCGCTCAGCAGACCCACAAGGACCACCTGGTCGCCGCCGCGGATGCCGTGCCCGCGAACGAGGAACTGCGCGCCTTCGACGACACGCGCGCAACCCGGACATCCGAACTCGCCAGCCTGGGCCGACGGATCGGCGACTACCTCGGCCGCCAGGAGACCCAGAGCGCCGAACAGGAGATCCTTGCCCTGCGCCTTGCCGACGCTCTGGCCGGATCCCCGACGATCGCCGATCGCAGCTCCGAACTCACCGCCGAGGCGGAAGCGATCGCCCGGGCACGGGCGGCGATCCAGCAGGTGGCAGTGACCGCGGGGAATCTGGACCGCGCAGCCCGGGCCGCCGCGACCGAGATCGCCGCCGTAGGGTTCGCCACACCCGAGGAAGCCCGCCATGCCCTGATCCCAGGTACCGAACTGGCAGCGAAGGAAGGCGAACTGGACACCTGGCGGACAGCCCAGGCCACGCATACGGCGACACTCAAGGACCGGGATCTCGCCGAGGCCGCCGCTGCGGAACCGGCAGACGAGCAGGCCTCCGAGGCGGATCTCGCCGCCGCCGCCGAGCGGTCGGAAGCAGCGGCCATCGCCGAGAGCACCAGCCGCGACCGCTGCGAGACGCTGCTCGACCACATCGACGACCTCACACAGGGCATCGGGCGACTGGCACCCCTCCTGGAAGAGCACCACATGGCCAAGCACCTGGCAGACCTCGCCGCGGGGACTTCGGGCGACAACCAGTACCGCATGCATCTGGAGGCCTACGTACTGGCGGCCCGGCTGGAGGAGGTGGCGAAGGCGGCCAACACCCGCCTGGAACGCATGTCCTCCGGCCGCTACGTGCTCTCCCACACCGACGCGCGCACGAGCGGGCGCGGCCGCTCCGGCCTCGGCCTGGAGATCCTCGACCAGTGGACCGGCCAGACCCGCGACACCACCACCCTCTCCGGCGGCGAGTCCTTCTTCGCCTCCCTGGCCCTGGCCCTCGGCCTCGCCGACGTAGTCGCCCAGGAAGCCGGCGGCAGCCAGCTCGACACCCTGTTCATCGACGAGGGCTTCGGCAGCCTCGACGACGAGACCCTGGAGGAGGTCCTCGAAGTACTCGACGAACTGCGCTCCTACAACCGCACTGTCGGGGTCGTCAGCCACGTCGCGGACCTGCGACGGCGCATCCCCACCCAGATGCAGGTCCGCAAGAGCCAGGACGGCTCGACCGTGAAGGCCATGGCCACCGCTCCGGCCTACTGACATCCACAAGTCGGTTCTCCCCGGTACGATCCCGCGCCATCAGGGCTGCCGAGACCCCTCAAGCTCTTCGGCCGGGCGTCGTCCTGCGGTAAGGCGCGGCAGGAGCTTGTCTCACCGATCGAGAAAGGCTCCTGCCTCAATCTGTAGTGAAGCGGGCCCACCAACTGGCGCCCTGAGCAGCAGCAGAAAGTAGAGACAACGCTGTGGTGACCATTACCGCCACCGCCGGGACGCCGGTCCCGGCGCAGCTGTCCGGAAGCGTCGTCAATCCGTTGCCGCTGCACGGGTTCCAGAAGGACGCGGTGGCGGCTGCGGTGCGCGAGGTGAAGGACGGAGGCCGGGCGACGGTGGTCGCGGCGACCGGATCCGGCAAGACGCTGATCGCGGCCGGCTGCGCCCGGCGCCTGGCGGCGAGGGGCCGGGTACTGGTGCTGGTGCCGACGATTGAGCTGCTGGAACAGACGGCCGAGGCCTGGTCGACGAAGGGCGGCCGCCGCGGGCTGGCGGTGGCGGCGTGTTCGCGGGAGGAGGCGCTGGAGAGCGCGGAGGCGGGCGGTCGGATCGACGCCGCGGTGACGACCGCCCCGGCCGCGCTGACGGACCTGGTCAACGGCGCGCCGGACGACCACCCGGTCACCGTGTACGCGACCTACGCCTCGCTGGAGCGCATCGTCGAGGCCCACTACCACTGGGGCCTGGCGCAGTGGGACCTGGTGGTCATCGACGAGGCCCACCGCACCGCCGGCTCCGAAAGTAAGGCCTGGGCCGCCGTCCACGACGACCGGGTGCCGGCGAAGCGGCGCCTCTACTTCACCGCGACCCCGCGGATCGCCGACGACCGCAAGGCCAAGGACGGCCTGGCCGACCTCGCCGACACCGACAACGAGGGCGCGCAGAAGCTGCCCGCGCTCTGCTCCATGACGGACACCCGGATCTACGGCAAGACCTGTTTCACCTGGACGCTCGGACAGGGGATCGAGCACGGCTACCTCGCCGACTACCGCGTCCTGGTCCCGGTCGTCACCGACGAGGACCTGCGCGAACTGCTCCGTCTCCCGGCCGTCGCGGACCTGCGCTCCCAGCGCAGCAACGAGGAGCTGCTGCGCCTGGCCTTGCAGATCGCGGTGCTGCGCGCGGTCGCCGACCTCGGCCTGCGCCGCGTCATCACGTTCCACTCCCGGGTGTCCGCGGCGCACGAGTTCGCCAGCAGCCTGCTGGACGCCTCCGAGCTGTTGGAGGACAAGGACCGCCCGGAGCGGATCTGGGCGAAGGCGGTCGCCGGCACCGACCGCCTCAAGGACCGCCGCGCCGCGTTCACCGAGTTCAAGGCCCACACCGGCGACGACGGCGAGGAGTGCGGGATCCTCTGCAACTCGCGCCTGCTGAACGAGGGCATCGACGTGGCCGCCGTCGACGCGGTCTGCTTCGCCGACCCCAAGAGCTCGGTCATCGACATCGTCCAGGCGGTGGGCCGGGCGTTGCGCCAGTCCTACCGGCAGGGCAAGGTCTCCTGGGTCATCATCCCGGTCTACCTGCCGACGCCGGAGGTCGGCGACGACACGGCCGCCGCCGACCCGTCCGAGGTCCACGACGCCGGGGAAGCGGTGAAGGCGGAGGCCGACGCTGAGATCGAGGCGAGCTCCTTCCGTACGATCTGGCGGGTCCTGCGGGCACTCGCGGCGCACGACGCCCGGGTGGTCGGCCGGATCACCGAGCTGCGCGGCAAGCGCACCCAGGGCACCGCGCACACCACCACGACCACGGGGGCCTCCGAGGGCGAGGCCACCGAGGCCGGGGCGAGCGAGCAGCAGGCGGCGCCGGTGGAGTCGCCGATCGAGTGGCTGCGGATCAACGCGAAGCAGCACGCGGCGCAGATTTTGCAGACGGTGAAGTTGCGCGCGTTCAACCCGCGCGCGGTCGAGTGGCAGCGGATGCACGCCGTCGCAGCCAGGTTCCACATCGAGCACGGCCACCTCGACCCCACCGACAAGGCGAAGCACGCGGAGCTGATCTCCTGGCTCGCCCGCCAGCGCCACCTCAACGGTCAGGGCCTGCTCGACGCCGCCCGCGTCAGCGAGCTGGACGCGCTCGGCATGATCTGGTCGAAGCTCGCCAACGCCTGGGAGCGCGGCTACGCCTACGCTGCCGCGTTCCACCGCCAGCACGGCCACCTGGCGATTCCCGCCACCGTGAAGCTGGACGACTACGCGGTGGGCGCGTGGATGCGCCGCCAGCGCAAGGCCGACAACCTTAACCCCGACCAGGCGGCGAAGCTCGACGCATTGGACGAGCTGTGGCGGCTGGAGCCGGACTGGAACCGCTCCTACCGCCGCCTGCTCACCTACCTTGCCGCCGGCGGAACCCTGGACGGCCCGGCGAACCGCACTGGCGGCGACGCGGACCCGACGTTCCGGCCCGGTACGTGGCTGCGCAAGCAGGACAAGGCCCGCGCCGACGGGAAACTGATCGAGCAGCAGACCGCGCTCCTGGACGCTCTCCACCGGCACGCCGAGACTGTCGCCGGCTGACCCGCCTCGTACGCCCCGCCGTCCCGGCCCACCTCGGCCGGGAGGCCCACTTCCCGAAGGAGGCGAGTGATGACGACCACCCCGACCACCCAGCCGCCCAAGGCCTCCTGGTACGCCCAGTGGGAATGCGGCGCCTGCGGAGACGGCGGCGACGAGCTGTTCGAGGACGGCACCCTGGTCGACGCCGACCACGACTGCGACGACGGCCCCGAGATCGGCTGGGACGGCCGCGCCGAATGGGGCGGGTGCGGCTTGGCCCTGGAGACGCAGTTCGACGACGGCGACTACGTCAAGGCCGACCACGACTGCACCACCGACCAGTAGCACCACCGCCCCCCCGGGCGGCCCGTATGCCGGGCCGCCCCTCACTCATCGAGGAGCACGCCGTGGAGAGGACGCAGCGGTGAACGCACGAGAGTGCCTGGAGGTGATGCACCGATCGCGCCAGCACGACCGTCTGGTCGAAAGACGAGGTACGCGAGGCGCTAGACGCCTACCGCGCCGAGGCCCAGGCCGAGGTCGCCGAAGACCCGGCTGCGGCGGCGCCCGCCGACTGGCAGGAGGAACTGGAGACCACCCGCCGGGCCCGCCTGGCCATCGGCCAGCTGCGCCGCGCCCTGGCCAAGGAAGCCACCCCGGAACCGATCCCGGACGTCGACCTGGCCGCCGTGGTGGAGGAGTTCGACCGGATGCGGGCGGCGCTGGCCACCTCCTGGAGGCGGGCGGCGAACCTACTGGAGGCCGTTCCGCACCACCCCACCGCGCTGTCCGGCCCGTACTGGTACGGCCAGGGCTGGGACGACGCGGTTCACCACCTGCACGACATGGCCGACGGCATGCGGCCCGCGCCCCGCCGGCCCGCCCTCACGTCCGACGACCCGAAAGGCCGGCCATGACCACCTCCGTCTCACTCAATCCGAGCTGCGCACGAGAACTGACCTGACCTGTCGGACCGTCAGCACGGCGGCCGCCTTGTATTCGCATCGCTCCCAGCCGCCGCACTGGCCCGGGCACCAGGCCGCCCGGGTCAAGAAGGCCCGCCAGGCCCACCGCGAGCTGATGCGGACCCTCGCCTGCGTCGACTGCGGCGACGTCCCCGAAGAGGAGAGCCCCTGGGCGCACGGCAGTCGACAGCGGACCCGCCGGCCCGGCGGCCGTTGCTGGACCCGTCAGGGCACCGCCGGCCGTCCCCGGCGCCTGACGCACCGACAAGACCTCAACCAGTGGCCGACGAGTCCGTCCCGGTGCGAGGCGATACAGCGCCGGCGGCACCGGGAGCGGTCCGATCGAGCCCGACCGCACTGACACCGGTGATCCACACCGCGGCGAGCAACCGCCACAGCGGCTCCGCGCGGGTCACCGCCGGCACCGGTATCGAGACCAGGGAGAGCAGCAGCAGGGGGCCGACGGCGACACCGAAGAGGACCAGCCACCGTGGCCCGCGCCCTTGGGCGAGCGCGCGTCGCGAGACGTACCACAGCAGCCCGGCGAGCCCGGTCAGGTGGATCGGGCCGCCCACCGCGAGCGTGAGCCGGGCCAGGACGAGAAGGGTGCCGTCACCCGCACGGGCCGCGACCGCCGCCAGGGCCAGCGCCAGCACGCTCGACACCGCGAAGGCCCCGGCGGCGAGCCACATCGCAAACCTCGCCCGGCGATCGGCACCCACTGCGGCGGATACCCCGAGGCCGAACCGGAGCAGTCCTGCGGCGGCGACCAGCTGGAGAAGCGAGGACACCGCAACCGCCGTACCGCTGTGGTCGTAGTAGCCCCTCAACTGGCCCGCTGTGGCGGTGGGCAGGAAAACGGAGCCCCTGGCCAGCACCGCCCCGAAGACCAGGCTGGCGATGAAGCCGACCACGAAGATCGGTCCGCCGAGTCGCCACCCCCGGCGTAGATTTCTGCTGTCCATGTCCCCCTCATTCCGAGTCCGACCACACAGGAGCGGCCGCGTCGACGGAGGTCGCACCACCTGCCGTCGCGGCTCTGCCCAGCAAACCCGGAACTGCCGTGGGGCGGCGTCGTACCGATGGAGGCGGTTCCGCTACTCCCCGGGGAGTAGCTCCGGGGGAGAACGCGTGGCTGAGATCGGTGCCGTGCCGCGAGTACAACCGCGGAGCGGGGCCGGCCGCCAGCAGGCCGCACTCGACGCGGGGCCCGGTCCGGTCCCTCCGCAGGGAGGTCGGCGGCGCCTTGGCCCCGGTGGTCTCGCCGCCCGGCCCACCGCCTGACGACACGCCGCAGCGGGTCCGGCAAGCCGTCGGGCCCGCGCTCACGTCCGTGGCCGGAGACCGCCCTGCTGCGTGGCGCCGTTCTCGGCGAGCCGGCTTCAGGCGAAGTCCCAGTCCGGGCGGCCGCAGGACCGCCGGACGAAGTCCCGCAGTTCGTTGCTCGTCCCCGCCGAGCAGTCCCCTTCGATCCGCTGCCACCGCGTGGCCTCGTCGGCAGCGCGGTCGGTCAGCGCGTGGACCATCAGCGCAATCTTGAAGTAGCGAAGGAACGCCTCGCCGACCACACTCAACCGGCTGCCCGGCCAGACGCAGCGAAGCGGGGTCGGCACCGCCGGATCGGATGAGGGCCGGCGGGCCTGTCCGTCGTCCTCTCACGGCTACGTAGGTCTGCCCGCTGTATCGGGTATGGCCCCGGGACGCGCCCGCTGGGGCACCGGGGCGGCCTGCCTTGTCGCCCCGGTGAATCAGAGCCAGCCTCTGTGGGCGGCTTTGATCCCGGCTTCGAAGCGGCTGGCGGCACCCAGACGTTCCATGATCGAGGCCATGTGGCGGCCGACGGTGCGTGAGGAGATGCCGAGGCGCTGGCCTGCCACGTCGTCGGTGATGCCGGAGCTGAGCAGGCGCAGGAGTTCGCGTTCGGTTGCGGTGAGGTTGGTCCGGGGGTCCTCGGGGCGGGTGGCTCCGAGGGGAACGGCCGTGTTCCACGCTTGCTCGAAGAAGTCGAGAAGGGCGGCGAGGATGCCGGGTTCGGTGACGTGTAGGGCGCCCTTGCGGTTGTCGGCGGGGTCGATGGGCACAAGGCCCTGGGTGCGGTCGACGATCACCATGCGCTGGGGGATCGCCGGGGCGGTGCGGATTTCACTGCCCTGGCTGAGTAGCCAGTGGGCGTAGGTGGTGACGTGGGGCTGGTTGCGGGCGGATTCCTGGTAGAGGGTGCGCATGGTGATGCCGCGGCCGAGGGCCTCGGCGTCGGCGGGGCGGCTGGCGGTGAGGTCTTCGGGGCGCTGGTTGCCGGGCTGGCTGCTGAGGACCTCGGTGGTGGCGGAGCGGCCCATCTGTTCGAGGCGGCTGTGTATGGCATCCATGCCGAGGAGGCGTTCGCCGTGAGCTGTGCGATGCTCGGCGCGTTCGGCGACCATGCGGGTGACGGCGGCTCGTGAGCTGCTCTGGCCTTCTTGGAGTCCCTGATGTCTGGGTTTGTTACGATCCAGGCGTAAGGAGAACCACGGGCAGTGCCAGCACCACGCAAGTACCCCGATGAACTCCGCGAGCGCGCCGTACGCGAGGTCCGCTCGACCGGCCGCCCCGTCGCCCATGTGGCCCGCGACCTCGGCATCCACAAGGAAGCCCTCAGGTCCTGGGTCCGTCAGGCCGAGGTCGACGCCGGCGAGCGCGACGACCGCCTCACCACCGTCGAGCGCGACGAGCTGAAGGAACTCCGCGAGGAAGTCGCCGAGTTGAGGCGGGCCAACGAGATCCTCAAGGCCGCCAGCGTGTTTTTTGCCCAGGAGATCGACCGTCCCCGGACGAGGCCGAGCAGGTGATCGACCACCTGCGCGACGGCTTCGGGGTCGATCCCGTCTGCCGGGTGCTGGAGCTGTCGCCGTCGACGTACTTCGCGCGCGAGCAGCGACCGAAGTCGGCCCGCCGGCTCCGCGACGAAGAACTGATTCCGCTGGTCACAGCGGTGTGGGAGGAATCCGGCCGCACCTACGGGGCCCGCCGGATCACCCGCGCCCTGGTCCGCGCCGGCCACCAGGTCGCGCGGTGCGCCGTCGAGCGGCTGATGCGCGAGCTCGACATCGAGGGCGTGATCCGCGGACAGCGCCGCCGCACCACCGTCCCGGAGCCGATGGCGCCGCGTCCGCCGGACCTGGTCAACCGCCGGTTCACCGCCCAGCGCCCGAACCAGCTGTGGCTGGCCGACCTGACCTACGTCCGGACCTGGTCGGGCTGGGTCTACGTGGCGTTCGTCCTGGACGCGTACTCCCGCCGGATCGTGGGCCGGCAGGCCGCCACCCACATGCGGACCGACCTGCCGCTGGACGCGCTGGAGATGGCGCTGTGGCGGCAGAAGATCAAGAAGGACGCCGACCTCATTCATCACAGCGACCGCGGGTCGCCATACGTATCCATTCGCTACACAGAGCGATTGGTCGAGGTCGGCGCCCCGGCATCCGTCGGGTCCGTCGCGGACTCGTACGACAACGCGATGGCCGAGGCCCTGAACGGCACGTTCAAGGCCGAACTGATCGAACATCAGGGGCCGTGGCGGGACTACGACGAGGTCGAGCGGGCCGTCTTCCAGTGGGTCGCGTGGTACAACAGCGAGCGCCTCCACTCCGCCCTCGGCTACATGCCGCCCGACGAGTACGAGCAGGCGTACTGGACGGGACTGGAGCAACACCCGCAAGTCGCTTGATCACACGATCGCGGACTCCACGAAAGTCGGGGCAGCTCACTGACGGTGACCCGCTGGGGCATGGGCCCAAGATCTGGAACATCGTTCAACAGGTACCCCCTTGTCTAGGCTCTAGTGTGAGCAGACAGACATTGCTCCACGCGAGTAAAACCCACCCGATATCTGACCGACCGCGCAGGCCCCCCGGGGGGCTGCCCCTTCCAGTGCGCGCGGCCCAGCCTGGTGACCTCCGGCTGGGCCGCGCTGCTCCGTCGTCAGCGCCGCTGTCCACAGCCAACCCCGGCCAGGGTGGCGCCATGACGACGACGAAGAAGATCGAGGAAGCGGGCCCTTTCGCATGCCCAGACGAAGGAGACCACGATGCCGAACCTGCACTACACCCCCGCCGCCGCCCGCACCCTGGCCCGCCTGGAGAAGGGCCGCCACGCCGACCCCTGCCGGCTGCGCCGGGTCCGCCGGGCCCTGGACAGGCTCGCCGCCTGGAGGCTGCCCGTCCCCGGGCAATGGAGTGGGGGCGGGCAGCCGGGCCAGCCTACGAGAGCCCCGCTACGGGGTGGCCCGCCGGGTGGCCCTGGCTCGGGTGTGACCTCATCCAGCGGTCGGAGTGAGAATCAGCGTGTTTTCGGGCTTTCAGGCCCGTCGACCAGGATTGGTTGAACCAATCCAGGCGGGTCGTGCGGGTCTGTCTCGCTGTGTGGGACCGGCCCGGACTGGTGACTGTGCGTGATTAAGCTTCCGTGCTGGCGGGGTCTGCCGCGCCTCCGGCGGGTCTGGAGGCGTGTCCGGGCCGTCTTGGGAATTGACGGCCGGTTGGAGATCGTCACGGTATTCGGCCGGTGAATTCTGCTCAGATCCCATGGAAGGGGCTGGGGGATATCCGGACCCGCCGTGGTGGTTCCCTGTGAGGCTGGTCCGGGTGCCGGGTGCTCGGCACGTACGTAGGGGTTGTCGCCGCCGCCGGGTCCGGAGCTGCTGCAGGTCCGGGCGAGGGCCTGGTAGGTGTCCGCTTCCGACTCGTTGACCGCGCGCCGCCCGGTGGCAGCGCACGCGTCGGCCGGCGGCCGCGTTCCGTGTCCGGCACGGCCACCTCGACCCTGCCGGACATCGGGGAGGACCGCGAGCTGCGCGCGTGGCTGCGCAACCGGCGCCACCTCGGCGAGACCGGCGCCCTGGACCCGGTCCGTGGGTCGGAGCTCGACGCCATCGGCATGGTCTGGAGCGGGACCGTCCAGGCCTGGGAGCGCGGCTGCGCCGACGCCCCGGCTGTCTCGGTGCCCGCCGCTGTCCCGGTCGCTGACGTCGACCAGGAGCCCGCCGTCCCCGCGGCTGCTCCGGGCCTGCCCCCGTCGCCGTTCCCGCCGCCGGCTCCGGGCCTGCCCGCCGCCGGCGGGCACGGCCGACCTGCCCTCGGCTAACCTCCCCCCTCGTGGACGATCACCCCGAACCATCGACCCTGCGCGTCTTCGTGGCCCTGGCCCCGCCCGACGACGCCAAGGACGAACTGGCCCGGGCCCTGCAGCCCGCCTACACCAGGTACCCGCGGCTGCGGTGGAACCGGATCGAGGACTGGCACATCACCCTGGCCTTCCTCGGCGAACAGCCGTCCACGGCGGTGCCGCTGCTGCGGTCGGCGCTGGCCGGTCCGGCCGCGTCGCACCCCGCCCTGCACCTGGGCCTGCGCAGCGGCGGCCACTTCGACCAGCGGCTGCTGTGGAGCGGGATCGACGGGGACCTGGAGGGACTGCACCTGCTCGCCACCGGCGTGCGGGACCTGGTCAGGTCCTGCGGAATCGAGTTCAGGGACCGGCCGCTGCGCCCCCATCTGACGCTGGCACGGTCCCGCCGTGACGACCCCGTCAGCGTGCCGCAGGCCGCAGCCGGGCTGACCGGTTTCGTGGGCCGGCCGTGGCGGACCGAACGCCTCCACCTCGTCGGCAGCAACATCGGCCGCGGCCCGGGACCGATCCGCTACCGCGACATCGAGGCGTGGCGGTTCGGCGCAGCCGTCCGGGCCCGGGGCGGCGGCGCGCTGACCGAGCCGTAGCCTGCGGGCGAGTACCTGCGAGGGGGAGCCGACGCCGTTCGTGTTCGACCAGGCACTGCCCGTCGCCCTGGTCCTGGTCACGGCAGCCGCCTTCGGGTACAGGGCGAGGCTGCTGCTGCAGGACCGGCTGATGGCGCTGACGCCGGACGGGCCGAGCGGGCAGGCGCTGGGCCCGCACAGCTCCGGGATGCTCACCACGCAGGGTGTCGGCGCGGTGGTGAAGCCCCACGGCAGGCCCGGCCCCGGTGGCGACCCGGCGCCTGCTGTGCCTGGTGGACCGCTACCTGCACGCCCGTCGACCCGACGGGCCCGAAGAACGCGGGCGCCCCGTCCGGAACGGCCGGGGCGCCCGCGTTCAGGCGCGGAACAGGGCAGTCGTGGGGACGACTACGGCAGTGGGACCTGTGCGGTGCCGGCTACTCGACCGCGCGCAGTGCGTTGACGATGCCGAAGCCGTAGAAGCCGTTGACACGCTTGCCGCCCGCACAGACGGCGGCCGCGGTGCCGTCGCCGTTCCCGCCGTGCGGGTCGGCCGGGTCGGCAGGGCACCCCGGGTTGTCCGCCTGGGCCTTGAGCAGTGCCTGCAACTGGGCCGGGGTCGCGTGCGGGTGGGCGGACTTCAGCAGCGCGGCCACACCGGCGGCGTGGGGAGTGGCCATGGACGTGCCCTGCTCGTAGCCGTACTGGTTGTTCGGCAGCGTCGACAGGATGCCGCCTTCCCCGGACGGCGTGTCCGAGGCCTGGTACTGGTCGCCGCCCGGCGCCGCGACGTCGATCACGCCGAGGCCGTAGTTGGAGTAGTACGACTTCGCGCTCTTGGCGCCGGTCGCGCTGACCGTGACGACGCCCGGCAGTTGTGCGGGCAGGTCCCAGCACCTGCGCGGGTCGACCGTCCGACTCGCCGGGGTGGAGTCGTTGGGGCTGCCGCCGTCGGTGAAGGCGTCGGAGGCCAGGTCGTGGTTGGCGTTGCCGGCCCCGGCGACATTGAGGGTGCCCTTGCGCTGCGCGTAGAGCTGGGCGCGGTTGACCGCGTCGACGATGGCCTTCTGGTCGGGGTCGTCCAGGCAGTTGTACTGCCACGGGTCCACGTAGTAGCTGTTGTTGGTGATCTGCACACCGTGGTCGGCGGCGAACACGAAGGCGCAGACGACGCTTTCGGCGTAGATCAGCTGGCGCGGGGTGGGTTGGGAGACCGTGATGCCGGAGACCTTCACACCGGGTGCCACGCCCGCGACGCCGATGCCGTTGCGGGCCGCGGCTATCGTGCCCGCCACGTGCGTGCCGTGGAAGTAGTTCGGATCCACCGGCCGCCAGGAGCCGTACGTGGTGTCGGCCTTGCCACTGGCGCAGTCCGCGGACTGCGAGGGGGAGAAGTTCGCGGCGAGGTCCGGGTGGGTGTCGTCGACGCCGGTGTCTATCACGGCGACCGTGACGTCCCTGCTGCCGGGGTTGATCTCCGCGGCCTTGTCCGCGCCGATCGCCCGCAGGTCCCACTGCTCGGCTTCGAGTGGTTCGGTGCCGCCGCCGGAGGCTTTCCCGATCCTCGCGGCTTCGGCCTCGGAGAGGTACCGCACCGCACCCTCGTCGGTCGTCCCCGCGGCGCTGAGCGGCGCGGTCCGCGTGGCACCGGCCGACTCCACGCCGCGCACCGCGCGCAGCCGCCTGCCGAAGTCGGGGTTCGCCGAGTGGACGACGATGACGCCGATCCCGTCGTACGTGACGACGATGGTGCCGCCGGCGGCGGTGATGGCCCGCTGCACCTCCGCGATCGTGCGGCGGTCGGTCCTGGTGTTGACGACGTACGCCAGGGTGTGCGCGTCCTCGGCCCGCGCGGCGGACGGTATTCGGGGCGTCGCCGAGGCCGAGGCGGGGAGGAAGCCGAGCGAGGCGGTCAGCGACAGCACGACCGGTACGGCCAGGCCGAGCCGGAGTAAGGAGCGTCGTCGAGCCATGTGGTCTCCACATCATCCGGGTGCAGGACCCGCCCGCAAGCAGAGTGCCAGCCGGGCGGGTGCGTGACGGGTGGTACGGGGGGTAAAGCTATCCCGCCACCCCGCCTGATGGTGCCGACCGCGACCAGACCGCGACCAGGACGGCCCGCGCGGCGAGTTCCCCTCCCGCCGTCATACGGCGGCCGGACACCCCGGACACCCGCCGAGCACGCCGCTACGCCCCAATCCGACCCCGCGGTGTGCCCCGGTGACAACGGCAGGCAGCCGGTCGGCCGTTCACCCGGCCCCGGCGGATGGCGGGAAACGGGACCCCAGCAGTACGTCAGCACCTCGCCGTACGCCGTAGGTTGGATCTCGAGCCCATTCCCGCGCCGTACGTGGTGCGGGTACGGCGGAACGGAGACTGGAGGTGATCCGAGACATCGATTCTGTACAGAGGACTGGCATGGTTCTGCGAGACGGGCGAACGATTTCCGCGCTGACGGTCGGGGCGGCGACGGCCGTGCTGGCGGCGCTCACCCCCGCGACGGCGTTCGCCGCGGGCGACCCGCTCCAGCGGTACGCGCGGCAGCAACTCCGTTGGGAGCGTTGCGACGCGGGCCGCCCGGCGGCGTTCGAGTGTGCGAAGGTCACGGTGCCGCTGGACTACGGCGACCCCGCGGGCCGGAAGATCGGCATCGCGATATCGCGGGTCAAGGCGGGCAGCGCGAAGGAGCGGCACGGCGTGCTGCTGATGAACCCCGGGGGCCCGGGCGGCCCGGGGCTGACCATGCCCGTGGAGATGGAGCCGCTGCTGTCGGCGCAGGTGCGGGAGCGGTTCGACCTGGTCGGGTTCGACCCGCGCGGGGTCGGGCAGAGCTCGCCGATCGGCTGCGACCTGACGGAGGACGAACGGAGCCTCCAACACCCTTACGCGGCAGGGACGTTCGCGAAGGACGTGGAACGGGCCCGGGCGGTGGCCGACAAGTGCCGCGCCAAGGCGGGGGACGTGCTGCCGCACATCACCACCCGCAACACGGCGCGGGACATGGACGTCGTCAGGGCGGCGCTGGGGGAGAGGAGGATCTCCTACTTCGGGCACTCCTACGGTACCTACCTGGGCGCCGTCTACACGCAGATGTTCCCCCAGCGCTCGGACCGGTTCGTGCTCGACAGCGCGCTCGACCCGGCGCTCGCGTGGCGCGGGACGCTCCGGGAGGGGGCGGCGGGGGCCGAACTCGCCTTCACCCGGTGGACCGAGTGGGCCGCCGCACGCGACGCCACGTACGGGCTGGGTGCCACCGCGGAGGAGGTCCGCAAGACGTACTGGGACCTGGTCGCCCACGCCGACCGCACGCCCGTCCCGACCGAGGACGGGGCGCTCGACGGCGACGCCATCCGCTCCGGGTACGCCGCGTTCGTCCACCTCGAGGCCGTCACCCCCTGGATCGTCGCGCTGAAGGCCGCGGCCGCGGGCGGCCCGCCCGTACCGGCCGTGCCGGCGGTCGTTCCGTCGGACAACACGACCGCCGCCGTGTGGGCCGTCTTCTGCGGCGACACCCGCAGCTGGCCGCGCGACCCCGAGCAGTACCGCCGGGACGCGGTCCGTGACCGGGCCAGGTACCCGCTGGCCGGCGACCTGGGGGCCAACATCCAGCCGTGCGCGTTCTGGAAGTCGGCGGGCGGCGAGTCGGCCACCGTGGTGAACAACGACGTCAACGCGCTGATCGTGCAGAACCAGTGGGACCCGCAGGCGACGCTGGACATGGCCCAGGGCATGCGGCGGGCACTGCACGGCGCACGGATGGTCACGGTGGCCGACGGTGAGGGCCACGGCGTGGTGGTGGCCGGCCCGTCCTGCGCGGACGGCAGTGTCACGCGCTACCTGACCACGGGCCGGCTGCCCGCGAAGGACCTGACCTGCGGCGGCTAGCTAGTGCAGCAACGCACTGATCCTGCGAGGGTCCCGAGTCTGCGTTCGGGCTGTTCAGTCCTGTGCGTGGAACTGCTGGAGCCATGCCTCCCCCGCCGGGGTGTTCTCGATCCAGCAACGCTGCGCCGCCTCGGTGTGGTCGACGACTATGTGGGCCGCCAGCTTGAGCGGGCCCGCGGGCGGGCGATCGGCATGCCGGACGATCGCGCCGGGCCGTTCGCCGGCGGCTGGCCCGGCTGGGAGCCGGATCCGTCCTGGCCGCTGCCGACGCTGCCGCCCGGCGCCGATGAAGCGGCCACGTCGGCGACCCCGTACCGGCTGTGACGGGCAACGGCCTCGGGGCCTGCATCCGGGCTAGTGCCTCCACCTTGAAGGCTGTTTGAGTGACTGGATCGTCACCTTCTGTACGCGGACACGCAACGTGTGGTGCGATGCCGACGTGAAATCCGGGGGTCGGGCTCGGAAAGCGACGCCCGCCCTGGAGCCGTGGACGATTGAAGGGAAGCCCATGGTGCTCCGCGCGCTGGCTGCGACTGGTGTCGCCACATCATTGTTCGGCTCGTCGGTCTTCGGCGGCAGCCCGCCCCCGCCCCCGCCTCCGGACCGGATCGTCATCGACAGCGTGGCGCTCAACGGTTCCGGCTGCCCGGCGGGGACGGCCTCCGTGGCCGTGTCCCCTGACAACACCGCCTTCACCGTCGCCTACAGTAACTACCTTGCCCAGGTGGGGCCCGGTTCGGTGCCGGCCGACTTCCAGAAGAACTGTCAGCTCAACCTGCTCGTGCACGTCCCCGGTGGCTACACCTACGCGATCGTGTCCGCCGGCTACAGCGGCTTCGCGTCACTGGCGCCGGGTGCGTCCGGGACCCAGCGGGCCAGCTACCACTTCCAGGGCAACGCCCACACCACCAACTCGACCCATCACTTCAAGGGCGGGTTCACCGGTAACTGGCAGGTGACCGACACCGTGGACGTTGCCGCCCTGGTCTTCGCCCCCTGCGGGGAGGAGCGCAACCTCGACATCAACACTGAACTGCAGGTCGAGCGCGGCACCTCGAGCCCGAGCGCCACCAGCTTCATGGAGATGGATTCGACGGACGGCAGGATCAAAACCGTGTACCACCTGGCCTGGAAGCGGTGTCAGTGATCTCCTGGCGCTGCGATCGGCGGGTGCGTCCAGGCCAACGGCTCTCGTAGTCGTTGGTAGCACTGTGTCGGGGTGGCCCGCGCTCGGGCCGCCCCTTCGCCGTTCCTGCCCCCCGCCCTCCTACGGCTCCGTCCACCCGCACGCCCGCCCGCCCCGGGCGCCGAGCGAGTGCCAGATGGGCGCGGACGGTCCGCGCTGGACCAGGTCCTCGATCCGGGCAGCGCCGGCCGGGACGGTGGCGAGCAGCTCGGCGACGGCCGGGTTCTCCTCGGCGGCCAGCCGCAGGTCCGCCATCACCGGGCGCACCTGGGCCGCGCCGGTGCCGACCAGGACCACCAGCAGCCGCGGGAAGGAGCGCCACGCCGCTCCCATGCCCGCCCCGCTCCGCCCTCGCCGTCCTGCTCCCACACCCGGGCGCAGGCCGCCAGCTGCGCGGCGGTCTGCTCGTCGCCGACGCCGGGGCGGTGGCGCTCGATGAACGCCCGCTGGCGGTGCCGCTCGTCGCCGGTGCCGGCGGTGTACGCGAGGTGGGCGGCGGGCCGGTACACCTCGGCGCCGGTGGGCAGCTCGGGGGCGGGGACGAGGTCGAGTGGGCCGCAGGCCTCGCCGCGGGTGCGGGCGTCGGTGACGAAGGCGGCGTGGATCCGGCCGATGTCGAGCAGGTGCTCGCGCCCGTGCTGCACCGCCGGGTTCTCCGAGCCGGGCACCGGCGCGGTCGGGCGCAGGGCTTCGGGGAAGGTGGCGGTGACGGCGGAGCCGGCCGCGGTGAGGTGCCAGGCCTTCGCGCGCCCGGCCTGCGGCAGGGTCACGAGCTCCGCCAGGCCCTCGGCCTGGAGCCGGGTCAGCCGCTTCTGGGTCTGCTTGATTCCGGCGGCGCCGCCGTGCAGCTGGTGGAGCTGCTCGGCGGTCGCCAGGGTGAAGCGGTGGAGCGTCACCAGGACGTCGTGGTCGGTCTCCAGGAGTTCCCGCTCCCGGGCGGCCCGGCGGAAGGTGCGCCCGGACGGCGTGTGGCAGGCGGCGGAGATCGGCGTGCCGGTGCTCATGGTGGAGGTCGACTGCTCCCGCCCGGGGGTCAGCGCCAGTCGATCCCGAGTGCGGCGAGCTGGTCGAGCCGCTCCCCGCTGAGCTTGGCCCGGCTGGTCTTGGCGTTGGAGATCCACACGCCCACCCAGCGGCTGTCCGCTGTGAGCAGGCGTACGCCCGCTCACAGGTGCTTGGTACGCGAGCGGTCCTCACCCGTTCGGGCGATAGGCCCTGAAGTGGGCGATTCCTACCTTGTCAGAGGCATATCCCATCGCCTTCGTTCGGGAGGAACCATGTCAACGCTGCGTACCGGCCTCATCGGCATCGCGGCACTGCTGCTCGTGGGCGCCACGACCGCGGCAGCTGCGCAGAGCAACGCGAAGGCGGCCCCGGCCGCACCGGCTGCGGTCAGCGGGATCGCGAAGCTGCACACGATCGTTGACCTGCCGCCCGGCAGGTGGACCGACACGCCGTTGGAGGTCACGCTTCCCCAGGCCGGCACGTATGAGCTCGACGCGGATGTCCGCGGACGCCTCGCGGGCAATCCGTCGCTCAACGTCTACATGAGCGCGCGGCTGTGGAACGTCACGGCCGCCGCCGAGGTACCGGAGAGCGAGCGGCTCGTCTACCAGATCATCGACGGGAACCCGGGCACCGCCCAGGCGGGCGGCAACCAGACCGCGCCGATCAGCGAGCTGATCAGGGTCAGTGGGCCGACAACGATCCGGCTGCAGGCACAGGAGACCAACGCCGTCGGGGCGGCCACCGTCGCACAGGTCTACTCCGACGGCGTTGGCTTCACCGCGCTCCGCTACGACCGGGTCGGCCCCTGATGCCGGGCCGTAGCTCGGCCACCAGGCCGTCCGCGACCTCACCCGCGACCTCGACCCTGCCACGCTGCGCCAGGTCATGAGCTGGCTGGAGCGCATCCGTACCGCGGCCCTCGCACTGCGCGGCACCGATCAGGCCCCGCCCGTCCATCCCAGGGTGCGCCGCACTCAGTTCTGACGGACCGCCCGGGCCCCAGGGCCTGCTGCCCTTCCGCTGCGCGCGGCTCAGCCGGTGACCTCCGGCTGGGCCGCGTTGTTCTGTCGACAGCGCCGCTGTCCACAGCCGGCCCCGGCCAGGGTGGCGCCATGACGACGACGAAGAGGACCGCAGCGCCTGCCAGGCCCACGCCGCCGGTAGCCGGGGCAACTGCCTCGGTGGTGTACCTGCGCACCGTCCAGACACGGCTCCTGGCGCTGCTGGAGCGGTACACCGACGGCCCGCTGTGCATGGACTACCGGTTCGTCCCGGACAAGACCACCCAGCGGGCGGTCCGCCTGCTCGCGGCCCTCCTGGACGACAGCGGGGTGCCGGTGACGCCGATGCCGGCGTAGAGGAACGTCGCCAGGATGCGTTCGGTGAGGTCTTTCGGCAGGTCGGAGGCGTCGGATACGAACCAGATCATGCCGAGGTGCCGCGTACTGCCCGCTCGCGGGGTCCCACTGCTTCGCCGGGAGGGGGCCGCCCGGGCGCTGGCCGGGCGACCGGCGGCCCGGCCGGCCGTGTCGGCCTTGCCCGCACGTTGAGGCCGGGCATGTGCGCGAAGGCGCGGTGCCGGGGCTTCGGGACGCGGGTGCAGCCACCGAATCCAAAGATACCCCTAGGGGTACAGTCGAGTTAAAGGCCCGCCGGGGGTGTGCGCCGTCACGCCTCCGCCAAGATACCCCGGTGGGTATTTGACGGGGGTGTTGCGGTGGAGTTACGTTCGAAGCCAAGATGCCCCTGGGGGTATATGAAGGACTGACGTGACCCGTGAGATCGACCTCGACACCTTCGCCGCGGCCTGGGCCGATGGCGGCCTCGTCCTGGACGTGCGCGAGCCGGACGAGTACCACGCGGGACACGTGCCCGGCGCGCTGCCCGTCCCGCTCGCGAAGCTGCCCACCTGGTCCGGCGCCCCGGCCGGTGTACGTGATCTGCGCGAGCGGCAACCGCAGCCTGGTCGCCGCCGACTGGATGCGTGTCCGCGGCGTCGACGCCCGGTCGGTCGCCGGCGGCACCCGTGGCTGGGCCCGCGCCGGGCACCCTCTCGTCGCCGGCTCGCATCCGCACTGACTTGGCCCCGCGCCGCCCGGCGCACCTTCTTTCGCTCCTCGCACACCTGAAGCCGCGGCCCGCCTCGCCTACTCATTTCTATACCCCACCGGGTATATCAAGTCCGGTGTGGGCCCCCGATCGGAAGGTTGTTCCCCGTGTTCTTCGCCCAGTACTACCTCGACTGCCTCTCCCAGGCGTCGTACATGATCGCCGACGAGTCCACCGGCAAGGCGGTGGTCGTCGACCCACGCCGGGACATCTCCGAGTACATGGCCGACGCCCAGGCGTACGGCTTCACCGTCGAGGCGGTCATCAACACCCACTTCCACGCCGACTTCGTCGCCGGTCACCTGGAGATGGCCGCCCGCACCGGCGCGTGGATCGGCTACGGGCAGCGGGCCGAGACCGAGTACGCGATCCGCCACCTCGCCGACGGCGAGCGGATCAGCCTCGGCGAGGTGACCCTGCAGATCATGGAGACCCCCGGCCACACCCCGGAGTCGATCAGCGTCCTGGTCTACGAACGCGCAGCCGACGAGGTCCCCTACGGAGTGCTGACCGGAGACGCGCTGTTCATCGGCGACGTCGGCCGCCCCGACCTGCTCGCCTCGGCGGGCGTCACCGCCGAGGAACTCGGCCGGATGCTCTACCGCAGCGTGCAGCACAAGCTGATGGGCCTGCCCGACGAGGTGCGGGTCTTCCCCGCCCACGGCGCGGGCTCGGCCTGCGGCAAGAACCTCTCCACCGAGAAGCAGTCCACCATCGGCGCCCAGCGCGCGACCAACTACGCCTGCCGGCCGATGAGCGAGGACGAGTTCGTCGCCATCGTCACCGCCGGACAGTCCACCGCACCCGGCTACTTCGCCTACGACGCCACCCTCAACCGCCAGGAACGCGACCTGTTCGACCCCACCGTCGCGCCCCGGTCACTGTCACTGGGGGAGTTCCGCACCGAACACGCCACCGGAGCGGTCGTGGTGGACACCCGCAGCCCGCAGGAGTTCGGCACCGGCCACCTGCGCGGTGCGATCAACATCCCCGCCGACGGCCGCTTCGCCGAACAGGCCGGCACCGTCCTGGCCCCCGACAGCCGCATCCTGGTCATCGCACCCCAGAACCGCGAGGAGGAGATCGCCACCCGCCTCGCCCGCATCGGCTTCGACCACCACGCTGGCTACCTGCTGGGCCCCGACGACGCCCTCGCCGCCATGCCCGACCAGGTCACCCCGGCCAGCCGCCTGACCGCCGACCAACTGCGCACCGCCCTCGCCGGGGACCAGCCCCCGGTCGTCCTGGACGTCCGCAACTGCTCCGAACGCGCCGGCGGCCACATCGAGGGCTCACTCCACATCGCGCTGGGCGAACTGCCCCACCGCCTGGACGAGATCCCCACCGACCGCCCACTGGTCCTGCACTGTGCCGGCGGACACCGCTCCTCCATCGCCGCCAGCCTGCTGCGCCACCACGGTTTCGAGGACGTCTCCGACATCCTCGGCGGCTACGGTGCCTGGGCCCTGCTCGCCGAACCCACCACCGCCTGACCGACCCCCCCCAGACGCCGGGACCCGGCGTGGAGGCCGACCGTCGCCAGCCCTCCGCGCCGGCCCCGGCCCCCAAGCCACATCCCGGCCCCCGAACCAACGGTGTCCGACGCGAGACCACCCCCCACCGCCCTGCCGGACACCCGCGCCCAGCCACACCCCGACATATACCCGGGTAGGTATTTCGCCCGCCCGGTGGAACCGACATCGGAGACCCCATGACCACCCCCACCCGCACCCCCGCCGCAATCGACACCTCGGCCCTGAGGGAACTCACCAAGGACGGCAGCGGCCCGCGCCTACTGGACGTGCGCACCCCCGGCGAGTTCCACACCGTCCACATCCCCGGCGCCTACAACGCGCCCCTGGACACGCTGCGCGAGTACCGCGCCGAACTGCTCCACCACCTCGACGAGGACACCGTCCTGATCTGCCGTTCCGGCGCCCGCGCCGCCCAGGCCGAGCAGGCCCTCTCCGACGCCGGGCTGCCCAACCTGCGCGTCCTTCAGGGCGGCATGGCCGCCTGGGAGGCAGCCAAGGGCCCGGTGACCCGCAGGGCGGCTCGCTGGGAACTGGAACGCCAGGTGAGGCTGATCGCCGGTTCGATCGTGCTCGTCTCCGGACTGGCCGGCCTCGCGATACCCGGCCTGCACCTGATCGGCACCGCCGTCGGAGCCGGCCTCACCTTCGCCGCCGTCACCAACACCTGCGCGATGGGCATGCTGCTCGCCAAGCTCCCCTACAACCGCGGCCCGCGCACCGACATCAACTCGGTGATCGCCGCACTCAGGAGCCGTCCGTGATCACCCTCGACATCGCGGCCTCGCTGCTGATCGGAGTCCTCCTCGGAATCCTGGGCGGCGGCGGATCCATGCTCACCGTCCCGATCCTGGTCTACCTGGCCGGCCAGGACACCAAGCAGGCCATCACCACCTCCCTGTTCGTCGTCGGCGTCACCAGCATCGCCGGCCTGATCTCCCACGCCCGCGCCGGCCGGGTGCGCTGGCGCACCGGAACCCTGTTCGGCCTGGCGGGCATGATCGGCGCCTACGCCGGCGGACGAGCCGCCACGTACATCCCCGACACCGTCCTGCTGATCGCCTTCGCCCTCATGATGCTCGCCACCGCGGCCGCGATGCTCCGCCGCCCCCGCAAGACCCCGGCGCAGGCGCACCGCGAACTCCCGCTCCACCGGCTGCTCCTGCAGGGCCTCGTCGTGGGCGCGGGCACCGGCATCCTCGGCGCCGGCGGCGGCTTCCTCATCGTGCCCGCGCTGGCCCTGCTGGCCGGCCTGCCCATGGGCATCGCGGTGGGTACGTCCCTCCTGGTCATCGCCATGAACTCCTTCGCCGGACTGGCCGGACACATCTCCGGCGCCCACCTCGACTGGAACCTGGCCCTCGCCGTCACCGCCGCCGCGGTCCTCGGCAGCCTCATCGGCGGCCGCTACGCCGGACGCATACCCCAGCACGCCCTGCGCACCGGCTTCGGCTGGTTCGTCGTCGCCATGGGCCTGTTCGTCCTCAGCCGCCAGACCGGCCCGGCCGTCCTGGCCGCGGTCCCCGCGATCGCAGCCTGGCCGCTGCTCCAGCGCAGACGCGCCCACCGCACCGAAAACCCACCCGCACAGGGGGCGATGGCGCCCAGCCCGGAACCCGCCACCCGCCACTGACCCCGCATATACCCACTGGGGTATCCTGAAGGACGTAGTCGGCGCGAGCCAGGAGGAAACCGGTGCAGGTGGAAGAAGAAGCGGTGAGCGCGGTCCTCAACCGGCTGCGCCGTGCGCAGGGGCAGCTCGCCGGCGTCATCGCCATGATCGAAGCCGGCCGCGACTGCAAGGACGTGGTCACCCAGCTCGCCGCCGTCTCCCGGGCCCTCGACCGGGCCGGTTTCAAGATCGTGGCCAGCGGAATGCGCCAGTGCCTGGCCACCGCGGACGGCGACGCGCCACCGATGTCCGAAGCCGAACTGGAGAGACTCTTCCTCGCCCTCGCCTGACCGAACCCGAGCGGCCCCTCGACGGTACCCAGCCCGTGCAGGCAGAACAGCGATCAGAAGGGGCGAGGCCGATGGCCTCGCCCCTTCGCACTCCAGAGCTGTCCGCCGGGATCAGCGCCAGTCGAGTCCGAGTTCCGCGAGCTGATCGAGCCGCGCCTCGGCGAGCTTGGCCCGCCGGCTCGTGGTGTTGGACAGCCACACCCCGAGCTTCACCTTCACCGTGCCCTTGCCGCAGCTGTCGGGGATTTCCTCGACGCGGCTTCGGGGCACGGTTGCTGATGGTCGAGGCGGACCGCTCCACGATGGCCCCGGCCCGCCCGGACGACCAGCGCCAGGCCGCCCGCACGTCCAACGCGGCGCTGCGCCCGTGCTGGACCTGTCGGGGCTCGATCGGTGGGAAGGCGGGCTCACCGCTGGAACTCGACGAGAAGGCTGGCCCGGACCGGCTGGAGTGTCCGCAGTGCGCGGCCGACCGGGAGGCGGAGGAGCTGGGCCCGCTGGTGCTGCCGGTGCCGACGAAGCGGGAGCTGGTGGCCGCGCTGGTCTCCGCCCCGGACGATCCGTGGTGGGAGGCGCGGGTGCTCCACGCGAGGCTCTGCCCGGCGAAGGACCGGAAGGCGTGACCTGTTGCACTGGGTGGGCGTGCTTTGGCCTCTCGTGCCGTGTTGTCTGGACCTTTGGTTGGACCTGTTGGGGTGGCGGGTGGGGTGGTGGTCGGCTACTGGCCGTCGGTGACCCGGATGATGGTCTTGCCCCGGGCACGTCGGCCGGGCCCGAAGGTGACGGGGGCTTCCTCCAGCGATCTGACCTCGCCGACGATCGGCCTGAGCCGGCCGTCCCGGACACGCTGGGCTAATTCGGCCAGCCGGGCGCGGTCGGATTCCACGACGAAGAACACCGCCCGGCCGTTCCGGGGCTGTACCGGGGGCGGCGAGGCGATGGTCACCAGCGTGCCTCCGGCCCGTACCAGCGCAACCGACCGCTCCTGGATCTCGCCGCCGATCACATCGAAGACCAGGTCGACCTCGCCGACGTCCTCCAGCCGGTCGGCCTGCAGGTCCACGAATGCATCTATGCCCAGGCCCAGCGCGGTCTCCCGATCGGCGGCCCGGCCCGTGCCGACCACCCGGGCCCCGGCCTCCCGCGCGAGCTGCACCGCGATAGACCCCACCCCGCCCGCCGCCCCATGGATCAGGACGGTCTGCCCGGCGGCCAACCGGCCGTGGTCGAACAGGCCCTGCCATGCGGTCAGCCCCGAGATGGGCAGTGCGGCGGCCACCGTGTGGTCGATGTCCGCCGGAAGCGGCGCCAGGTTGCGGGCCTCCACCGCGGTGTACTCGGCCAGTGAACCGTCGCGGGTCCAGTCGGTCAGCCCGAACACCCGCTGACCCAGCGTGAGGCCGGTAGTGCCGTATCCCAGCTCCGAGACCACCCCCGACAGCTCGTGCCCAGGCACGCTCGGTGTCCGGTCCCGCCCGGCACGGTCGGTCCACGTGCCCGGCCACGCCAGCTCCCCGGGGGTGAACCCGGATGCGTGCACCCGCACGATGACGTCGTTCTCGGCGAGATGGGGGTGGGGAAGCTCGGTCAGGGACATTCCTTCGACGCCGGCGGCGCGGTCCCGGACGGTGATGGCCCGCATACCAGTTCCTCTCCTGTGATGACTGCGGCCCCGCCCCTTGTCCAGTCGGTCGAAGTCAGGCTGCCACACACCCCCGAGACCCGCCTTCCCGCTACGGCAAGCAGACGGAACACCTGCTCCGCCCCCGTACCACCCTGCACAACCCACCCTCGCCGACCCTGCTTCAGCTGCACACGAACCTGCCTGGTCGGAGGACAACTCCGGCTAACTGATCGCCAATCGCGCGGGGCCGAACAGGCCCCGGCTATCTGTCCGTCGTCGGACCGCAGGGTGTGACCTGTTGGTGTTGTGGGGCGTGGGATGGCCTTGGTTGATGATCGGCGTTTGGTTTTCAGCGGCTCGGCGTGGCTGTTCACCGGGGTGGTCGGGGGTCTTGTCCCTGGTCACGGCCGCCGTCAACCGGGGATGGTGAATGGGGGAGCCGGGTGCGCGGTGAAGTGTTCCGCGGTATCGCGGTGAAGAGCCGGTGCCGATCGTTATCACCGGCCTCGGGGCGTGGCTTGCGGCCGTGGTCCTGGAGCGGGAGCTGAGGATGCTCCAGAGCTTTCTACGGAGTGCTCTGTCTCCCGGAGCCCTGCGAACCGAAGACCCGGGCCACACAGCGATCTAGAAGATCACCGAAGGCCCGGGCTGAATCGATGTCAGGGGTCGGCAGCGTTCCCGCGTCGTCGATGGTTGCGATGAAGTCGATGTCGGCCCAACCGCCACGGAACAGGACGACCGAGAGCCGTGCGTCGCCGGGGCCTGTGATGAGGATGCCGATCGAGTCGGGTTCGGTCACCGACGACCGGTCCGTTTCAAGGCGCTGTGGCCACGGTGCGGCCTCGTCACGCCAGGTCACGTGCCCGACTGCCAGCCCCCGGCGCTCCCAATCCGTCCTGCGCTCGGCGACTTCGACAGCCGCGTGATCAAGATCGACGATTTGTTCCATGTACAGATCATGACGACCGGCGAGCGCAGCCTCCACCTGTTTCAGCCGGCGGCAGGCACGCCCCGCCGTATGACCACACGTTGCAGCGCTCCCAGGTTCCCGACCTGCGGTACGCAGCGCTCCCCGAACTCATCACTCAGCGCCTTCTGTTGTCGAGGACGAAGCCGCTGTGCGCGGGGGCGTCGGGGCTCGGTGAAAGGCGTGAAACGGCCGGAGGTGCCGGAGTCCGATTCACGGGAGCTCCTGACTTGAAACCGCGACGAATTCGCAGAAATCGCCGTCTGGGAAAGTCAGTTGGCCAGGGCGACGGGATTCGAGGCTACGAAGCGCAGAGCCTCGATCACCGGCTGTGCAAAGAAATCTCAGCGGCTTATTCAGTCGCCGCGAAGACGTCCTGGACATACGCTGGTGCTATTGACGGCGGTCATGTGGCCGCCGGACAGGGCGATTTGTCGCCGATGGCATCCTGGCCATCGCATGAGCCAGGCGTGCGGCCCGCTTCCGTGACGGCCGTGGTCCGCGCCGGCACTTGCTGCTGCTTTCTGTGCGACCAGGGGGGTCGCAATGAGAAATCCAACTCGGGTACACCATCGCGCCGCGAACATCTTCGCAACGGCGCTGATGACCGGAGGCATGATGCTGGCGACGGTTGCCACCGCGACCGTCTCCCCTGCGGCGGAGTTTCCCGCCCAGATCAGCCCCGGCGACCAACAGGCCATCCTCTCCGAGACCAACAGCGTTCGTGCCCAGGCCGGCCAGTCAGGTCTGACCTGGGACAGCGGGCTTGCCTCCGCGGCACAGTCCTGGGCTGACAACCCGGCATCCACCGCGGGCGGCTCGTTGCACCACGGGCCGACAAGCAACGCCGCCGAGAACATGTCGAGCGCCGGGCCGAGCCAGGCCACGGGGCACTGGGCCAGCGAGAAGAGCGCCTACGACTCCGATCCCAACCATGACCCGTACGCCAACCAGACGGGGTACTACCGCTGGGGTCACTACTACAACATGATCAACCCTAGTTACAGCAAGATGGGCTGCGGAGCGAAGAGCGGCGTCACGGTGTGCAGGTACTCGCCCTGAGCCACCCGGCACCTCCGGACGCGGACCGGGTCGTCGCCGTCGACTCCGCCGTCATCCGATCGCTGCTGGCCCGGGCAGCGAGCCCGGGCCAGCCTTCCCCTGACAGGCTGCGCCCCGCGAGAGGTTCGGGTGCGGCGACTCGCAGACTCGGCCGGGGCCCCGCGGCCGTCGCCGTGCTGGACGAAAGCCGTAAGGGCCGCCAGGGGCCACGGAAGGCCGTGTGCCGCACTTTGGCTCACCGCGTCGACGCCCGCGCCCTCGCCAAGGCCCTGGCATCCGCTCGGGCCTGCGAGGACGCCGAGTAGCCCGTCACCATCGACCCCGAGCAGCCGGCGCAGGGCGTGTGCGCCACGATGCAGGCCGAGGTGCGCCCCGAGGAGACCGGGATCGACCCGCTCAAGGCGGCTGGCGGGCGCATGCGGGTGATCGCCAGCGACGCCTACGGCGATTTCGAGTTCTTCGACGCTTCCCGACGCGGTCCGGAACGCTGCGAGTTCGCCGTCGCCCTCGGCCGGTTCTAAGGGCTCGCTCCCAAGCGGGTGCCCGTGTGGTCGACACCGGGCTCGCCCCCAAATCCCAACGGCTCGACCAACGCCCTGCGCGGCGATGTCCTCGGCGCGCTCGGCGTCCTCAAGGTCGCTACCGCTGACCAGCGACCGCACGGTGCACTGGTGGCGCCGTACCTGGCCCGGCCACACCCGCGCCGGCTACCCGCCGGTCGCCCTGGTCGTCACCGACGCCGGACCGGTCGCGCTGGCCAACCGGCAGCAGAACGCGGCCGAGCTGTCGGCCGAGGTCTGGGGCGGGCAGTGGTGCACGGTGCGCCGGGAAGACAACGACGGGGACGGCTGGCGGGTCTACGACGACGCCGTCCCGGTCGTCGTGACCACCCTGGAGCTGCTGGCCGAGCCCGGCCCGCTCGGCCCCGTCTGGTGGCGCTACGGCCGCCCCGGACGGCACTGTCTGACCGACGCGCTGGACAACCCGGACAACCGCACCGCCTACGACCAGTGCCAGAAGGCCCGCGAGAAGAAGGCCCGCCAGGCCCACCACGAGCTGATGCAGACCCTGGCCTGCGCCGACTGCGGCCAGGTCCCCAAGCAGAAAGCACCTACGAGTACGGGCTCCACGGACAGTGGACCCTCCGCCCCGGCGGCCACTGCTACCCCTGCCACCACAAGCACGAGGAACGCCAGGAGAAGGCCGCCGCCAAGGCTCTCAAGCGCCTGGAGAAGGCCCGGGAGACCAACGCCGCGCTGCGCCGGTGCTGGACGTGCCGGGGCTCGGTTGGTGGGAAGGCGGGCTCACCACTGGAACTCGACGAGAAGGCGGGCCCGGACCGGTTGGAGTGCCCGCAGTGCGTGAGCGACCGGGAGGTGGAGGAGCTGGGCCCGCTGGTGCTGCCCGCCCCGACCAAGCGGGAGTTGGTGGCCGCGATGGTGACCGCGCCGAGCGATCCGTGGTGGTGGTGGGCAGCATGCCCGCGACTTTCCGGCTTGATCTGGCCCTCGCGTTCGAGCCGGTCGAACTCGTCCGGGTCGAGGTTGGGCATGAAGGGCAATCTGTTCACATCAAATGCCCTCTCAGTCCAAGGCGGGCCGCACAGCCGGGGTGAGCAGGGCGGTCAGCTGGGAGATGTCGTCGAGGGCTTCGAGGCCGAGGACGGCGTTCTCGATGGCGGCCTGGCGGCCCGGGGAGACCACGGAGTGCGTCAGGCTGCGGTACTTGTCGACGATCTCCGCGTTGGTCAGAAGGCGGTCGCCGGTGCCGCGGGGGTGCCGGACGACCGCCTCGCGGACGCCGCCGTCTTTCAGGGTCAGGCGCAACCGTGTAGTGAGCCTTTCATCGGCCGGGAGCCGGTCGTACGCCTCTTCGTGGCGTGTTTCCGTGCGGTCGATCAGGTTCCACACGTCGTCGCGATTGATCCGTTCCTCGGTGAACTGGCCGATGAGCACGTCCCCGTCGATGAGCGCCACCGCCACCGTGTAGGCCACGTTCATCTGGGCGCCGATCGGCTCGAGCGGTCGGACCGCCCGCCACCCTCCGTGTCCATAGGCGGCTTCCGGTAGGTCGATCTCGATTCGTTCGACCTGGTCGGCCGTCAGCTTGTGCTCCGACCGCAGGTGGAGGGCAGCGTCGATGGCGGCGTGCAGCAGGCCCATGGCGGCGTATGCCTTCACCGCGATGCGCTCGGTCTCCCAGACCGTGCCCAGGCCCGCGGTGATCTGCCCGGCGTCGGGGCTGTGCCCCTCTCCGAAGGTGGACAGGAAGCCGCCGTACTCACGCTCGAAGACCCGCTTGATGCCGACGTAGCCCGACGCGGCGAGCGCGGCCGCGGTCAGGCCGTTGCGCGCGGCGAAGCCGTGCTGCATCCGCTTGACCATCGACTCGAACTGCGCCGACATCAGGCCGCATGACTGGGTGGCGGCCATCCCTAAGGCGTCCTCGAATCCGGCGGCGTCCAGCCCATAGAGCGTCCCGGCAGACACCGCGGCGCTGTGGGTACCGAAGACCACACCCGAATGCCAGCCGCGGGAGATCATCTCCAGGCCCCCCAGGGCCATGCCCACCCGTGGCCCCGTCTCATAGCCGAGGATCGCGCCGAGCAGGAAGCGGGCCCCTGACACCTCACCGACGTGTGGGACCGCCGCGAGCATGGCTGGCACGACCAGCGCGTTGCTGTGCAATGGGGCGAGCGGGTGGTAGTCGTCGAGTTCGAAGCCCTGGATGAAGCTGGAGTTGAGCATCGCCGCCGACGGCGCGCTGGTCGTGAGGGCTCCCCAGCCGATCAGCGCGGCGCTCCCGGCGTTGTCCAGCGCGGTGACCCCCTCGACACCCTTGCGGGAGACAGGAAGCCTGGCTCCGACCAGGGCACAGGCAATACCGTCGAGCAGCAGGTGCTTGGCGCGCTCGCGCACGGAACGCGGCATCTCTCCCAGCGAGGTGCCGGCAAGCCAGGTGGCCAGCCGGCCGGTGGGACCCGTGGGGTCTGTGGGGTCGCCGCCGTCGTTGTCGGCCACCCGATCGGGCCGATCGGGCTTGGGTTCGGAGATACTCATGGGCTTTCTGCACTCCTGCCGTTTCCAGTGCGGTCCTGCGAACGTCGTTGCTGACGGTCGCTCATGGTGACGCAGTGGAAGGCCCTTACATCGGCAGCCCTGTCCACCTGTCGCCTGATTCACTGAGATGCCCGAGTGCATCGCCCTCACCTGCGCCTTCGGCCTCGGCGCCTTGCCGATTGCTGCCGACCAAGCGGGAGCTGGTGGCCGCGTTGGTCTCCGCTACCGGTGGTCAACCTGGTTGGTGCCCAGGCTGAGTTCGCGTCAGGCAGTGGTGCCGAACAGATCGGCGAGCAGCCTGGTGCAGGCGGTCAGCTGCGCTACGGTCTGCTCGTCGCCGCCTCCGGGGCGGTGGAGTTCGACGAACGCCCGCGGCCGGAGGCGTTCGTCGCCGGCGCCGGCGGTGCAGGCGAGTTCGGCGGTGGGCCGGTACACCTCGGTGCTGTCGGCGGACAGCTCGGAGGCGGAGGCTGTCGGCGCCGTAGTGCTTGACGATCGCCCTGGTGGTGGGAGCCAGCGCGGGGACAGTGCGGACGGGCGGAGCAGGGCAGGGACGACGGGGAGGAGGCTCTCACCTCGGCCGCCGGCTCCAGGGCACCGACCTGCCTGACGCTCTGTCCGGCCCTCCGGCGATTCGAGCATGCATATTTCGAGGCTGGGTGGCAGCGTGGATGCCTCAAGATCCGGATGCGCGCGGACGGCCTGGATGCATGAGATGGACAGCCATGCCCTTGGGGGCACGACACCGGGCGGACCGGGAGAACACCGGTCTACCCGGGGCGGGCTGCGCTCGCGGCTGCGGGTGCGCAGTGTTGCCGGGCAGGTGTTCCTGTGGATGCTGGTCGTGGTGGTGCTGCTGGTCGGCGCGGCGCTGACGGCGCTCGTCCTCCAGGCCCGGAACTACGCCACGAGTGATGCCGCGCACCGCACGCGCGCCGCAGCCGTCACGTTGTCGCGCTATCCAGGGATGGCGGCTGCTCTGGACAGTGCCGATCCGACCGCGGTGCTGCAGCCGCTGGCCCTGGACGTGCAGAAGAGCGGCGGCTTCGACTACATCGTGATCTTCGGCACCAACGGGATCCGTTACGCCTCCACCGACCATCCCGAGCTGATCGGACAGCACGTCTACGGCTCCTACCAGGGGGCCCTGAAGGGGCCGGTCACCACGACCGAGACCACGCCGCTGGGACATGACATGGACACCGTTGCGCCGATTGCCAGGCCGGATGGTTCGGTCGCCGGCCTGGTCTCGGTGGGCCAATCCGTCAAGAATGCAACCAGCGTGGCGGCCCGGCAGTTGCCGGTCCTGCTCGGTGGTGCGGTGGCTGCGCTGGCCGCGGGGACGGGCGGGGCGGTGCTGGTGCGGCGGCGGCTGCGGCGCCAGACGCACGGCCAGGGCCCGGCCGAGATGACGCGGATGTACGAGCACCATGACGCGGTGCTGCACGCGGTGCGCGAGGGTGTGCTGATCGTCGGCGGGGACGGGCGGGTGGTGCTGGCGAACGACGAGGCCCGGCGGTTGCTGGAGCTGCCGCCCGAGGTGGAGGGGCGGCCGGTCGCCGAGCTGGGGCTCGATCCTGGGCTGGCCGAGCTGCTGGTGTCGGGGCGGGCCGCCACCGACGAGGTGCACCTGGTCGAGGACCGGCTGCTCGCGGTCAACAACCGTCCGACCGCGCCGTTCGGCGGGGGGCCGGGGAGTGTGGCGACGGTCCGGGACACTACCGAGCTGCGGGCGCTGGCCGGGCAGGCCGAGGCGGTGCGGGCGCGGCTTAGGCTGCTGTACGACGCGGGGCTTCGGGTGGGCACCACCCTGGACGTGGTGCGGACCGCGCAGGAGCTGGCGGATGTGGCGGTTCCCGGGTTCGCGGACTTCGTCACGGTCGAGCTGGCCGAGGCGGTGCTGCGGGGGGACGAGCCGCTGCCGGGTACGGGTATTGCTGGCGGCCCGCGGATCCGCTGTGTGGCCGCCGGCGGCATCCGCGAGGAGTGGCCGTTCTATCCGGTGGGTGCGCAGATCAGTCCGCTGCCCGGCACACCGGAGGCCACTGCCCTGGAGAGCGGGCGTGCCACGCTGGTGGCCGAGCTTCGTCGGGCGCGGGCCTGGCGGGCGCGCGACCCGCGGACCGCCGAGCGGATCCTCGCGTTCGGAGTCCACTCGCTGATCTCCGCGCCGCTCAAGGCGCGCGGCCTGACCCTGGGCACGGTCACTTTCTGGCGCGCGGGGGAGTCCGCACCGTTCGGGGAGGAGGATGTCTCCTTCGCTGAGGAGCTGGTCGCGCGCGCGGCGATGTGCGTCGACAACGCCCGCCGCTACACCCGCGAACACCGGATGGCCGAGACGCTGCAGCGTAGCCTGCTGCCCCGCAGCCTGCCCCGGCAGAGCGCCCTGGAGGTGGCCTACCGCTACCGGCCGGCGCAGCGGGGGGTCGGCGGGGACTGGTTCGACGTCATCCCGTTGCCCGGCTTCCGCGTGGCGCTGGTTGTCGGCGACGTCGTCGGCCACGGCCTGCACGCCGCCGCCACCATGGGCCGACTGCGCACGGCCGTGCTCAACTTCTCCGCCCTCGACCTGCCCCCGGACGAGCTGCTCGCCCGCCTCGACGAACTGGTCGCCCACCTCGACCAGGGTGAGGCGGCTGCGGGAGAAGGTGGCATCGAGGGCGAGGGTGAGCGGGCGGTCACGGGCGCCACCTGCCTGTACGCGATCTACGATCCGGTCTCCGGGCACTGCACGATGGCGCGGGCCGGGCACCCCCCGCCCGCGCTGGTGCAGACCGACGGCAGCGTGGAGTTCGTCGACCTACCCGCCGGCCCGCCGCTCGGCGTGGGCGGCCTGCCCTTCGAAACCACCGAACTCCAGCTGGCACCCGGCACCGCACTGGTGCTCTATACCAATGGGTTGGTCGAGTCCCGCGAGCGTGACCTGGAGAGTGGGCTCGCCGCGCTGCGTGACTGCCTGGCCGGCACCCGAGCCGACGGATCCCCAGAGGACACCTGCCGGGCGGTGTTCGACGCACTGGTCCTGCCCCAGCCGAGCGACGACATCGCACTCCTCATCGCCCGCACTCGCCTGTTCGAGCCCGACCAGGTGGCCACCTGGGACGTACCCGACGACTTCGCCGCCGTCTCCCGCATCCGCAATGACTGCGTCGCCCAACTGACCGTCTGGGGCCTGGAAGACCTGAGCTTTACCACCGAGCTGATCCTCAGCGAGCTGATCACCAACGCCATCCGCTACGGCACCGAGCCGATCCGCGTCCGCATGCTGCGTGACACCAGCCTGGTCTGCGAGGTCTCCGACGGCAGCAGCACCGCCCCCCATCTGCGCTACGCCGCCACCACGGACGAGGGGGGCCGGGGTCTGTTCCTGGTGGCTCAGATGGCCGAGCGGTGGGGGACCAGGTACACGGCCCGCGGCAAGGTCATCTGGTCCGAGCAACCGCTGACCGCACCCGAGTTCCAGTTCGAGGCGACGCTGCTGTAGCCCGGACCGATGGGCAGGGCGCACTACGGCCGGCGTCAGGCCGAGCGCGAGGCGGAGGCGGAGTTGCCGGCACCGGGAGCGGACGGCGCCGGCCTCACCGGCGCGCAGATCGCCGACCTGCCGATGGACGGCACCGGCGGAGCACTGGACATGCTGCAGGTGGCGGCACGGCTGTCGGTGCGCGCCTTCACGGCGCCGGCCGGCCTCGGCGCCGAACAGCGCGCCGAGCTGCTCGCCGCCGGCCGCGAGGACTTCGCCACGGTCCAGGCCTTCGCTGCCTCCACGATGCCGTACTTGTACAGCTGGAGCGTCGGGATGCTGGGGGCCTTCAGCTTCGCCTGGGCGTCCGGCCAGTCGTCGGTGTTGAGCAGGGCGGCCTTGACCCCTGCCGCTGGACTCCTCGGCGGCCGCCTTGAGGATCTCCGCGACCTGCTTGGAGGGCATCGACCACGGTGCCCAGAACTCCAGGACCACCGGCAGGTCCGATTTGATGACCTCGGCCTCGAACGAGCTCTCCGTCACGTTCACAATCTGCGCCGTGCGAACTCCCGTGATCACGCTTGGTAGCGTCGTCGCTACCTTAGGACGGCAGGGGTGGGCTCGCCCGGTAGCCGCCGTCGACCGGGGCCTCGGGGCGCCTTGCTCGTTCTGGCTCGGACCCGCTGGGGTATCCGGGGTGCGCCCATGTCGGCATGGCTTGGGCCCGCTGTGGCTGCCCCTGCCTACCGGCAAGGAGCGGAGGCAGTACCGGCGCGGCAGGCTCGCCGACCCGTGGGGAGGCCGGTCTCCTCCACGCGAGGCTCTGCCCGGCGTCGGGGCGTCAGGTGTGACCCGTTGCGCTTTAAGGGCGCAATGGACCGACCGGACAAGTCCTAGTCGCCGGGGGTGCTGCCTGCGGCGGGCACGGCGAGAATGTCGAGGGAAAGGGTGAGGTGACGGGCGGTCATGCCTTTGTCGACGGTAATGCCGAATGCGTACCTGTCGATTCTGGTGGTGGCGCGGAACCGGATTCCGTCGGCTGCGAATTCCGGCTGCTCGACGGTGAGTTCGACAGGCCGTGTGACGGCTTTGACGGTCAGTTCTCCGTGCAGGACGTACCCGGTGTCCGTGGTCTGGACGGCGTTCGAGGCGAAGGTTATGCGGGGGTGTGCGGCGGTGCCCAGGTACTTGGGTGAGCGCACGACCTTGTCGCGGGTACCGCTGTCGGTCGAGAAGCTGTCGGCGTCGATGACCGCCGTGGCCGACGACTGCGTGGGCTCGGCGGCAACGTGCACCTGCCCCGAGGTGAGGTCGAACGTTCCGCGTACGGCGCCCAGGCCGAAGAAGTGGCGCGTGGTGAAGGCGATCGTGCTGTGTCCGGCGTCGATGGTGTAGGTGCCGGGTGTAGGGGTGGTCGGTCGGTCGTCCGAGGTGTGCGGCACGTGAATCCTTAGGGAGGGGCAGTCAGTTCCGCAGTGGGGGCGAGGACAGCTGGGAGTGCTGCGTGCCAAGGCGTCCGGGTCCAGTCCGCCCGGTCGTGCTTCCGTCGTTGCGCAGGCCCACGGGAAGATCTCTTTGGCGTTTGACGTCGAGTTCCGGCACACGCGTGTCAGGCGCTGCTCCACCCTACTTGCGGTGATGCGCAGTTGCCCGGCGATTGAGAGATCGGTGCAGTCCATCACGGCCAGCGCGGCGACCCGTCGTTCGGAGCCGGTGAGGGAGGTGACGCCGTCGGCGCCCCGAGGGATGTCTCGAAGCGGCCGCGGCACTTCCACCAACTCCAGCTCTGGGTAAGGAAATTCGAAAGGACCCGCCCGGCGCCCCTCCGCACTGCGGGGCACCGGGACCCGAAATGCAGATCGTCCTCCCCGAAGGGGCTACGACTTCGCGCTCTTGGCACAGGTCGCGCTGACCGTGACGACGCCCGGCAGTTGTGCGGGCAACTCCCAGCACCTGTGCGAGTCGAGGCGAGGTCGTCTGTGGGGACGTGGACGAGCGAGCTGACGGAGGGGACCGTGCCCCAGATCTGGGCCGGAGTGGACATCGGCAAGAAGCACCACCACGCCGTGGTGATCGACGTGGAGGGCAAGCGGCTGCTGTCCCGCCGGGTCCAGAACGACGAGTCCGAGTTGCTCCAGCTTCCTGTCCGACGTCCTGGCGATAACCGACGACGTGCTGTGGGCCGTCGACATCAACCACGGCAACGCTGTCCTGCTGATCGGTCTGCTCCTCAAGACTCGCCGAACTTCGTTGAGACGGGTCAGGCGGGACGGGCATCAAGGTGTCGGTGTCGGTGCCGGTCAGGACCAGGTGTCGGTCAGCTCCACCAAGTGCCCGGCCCGGCTTCGAGATCGGCGATCGACCACCAGACGTCGGAGCCGGGGCCTTCGTCCTCCAGGTCCTCCAGCTTGGCGACCCTGGCCGGGACGGTGGCCAGCATCTTGTCGACGTGCCGGGTGCGGGCGATGAGCTCCAGGTCGTCGGCGCGGTGGGCGAAGCCGGCCTGCCTGGTGCCGGTGAGGACGAACAGCAACCGGGGGAAGCGCACGTAGCGGCGTTCCCACAGTGGCACGCCGCCGCCCTTGGCCTCGATGGTGCCGTGCCAGACGCCGGGCGGCAGTGGCGCGGTGGCCCAGTAGCGGGCGTAGGCGTTGAGCTTGGCGGCCAGCCGGGGCCCGCCCATGGTGCCGCGGTCGACCTCGACGAACGCCAGGTTGGTGACCCGGGCGTCGTCTGCGTTGGTGCGGCTGTAGTAGAGCAGGCCGTCCGGGCGCACGGTGCCCTCGCGGCCTTCGGCGAAGCGGTGGGTGATCTCCGGGATGAAGTCGAACGGCCCGTAGGCGTCGCCTCGGCGGCGGGCGTCGGCGAGGAACACCAGGTGGGTGCGCACGACGGCGAGCTGGTGCCACAGCGTGTACTTGAAGGCGCTCTTGTCGCCGGGCGTTCTCGGGGCGGGGATGTCCGCCAGTTCGGGGAAGGCGCTGGCGACCCTCGCCCCGTGTTCGGTCAGGAACCAGGCCCGCTGCCGTCCGGCCTGCGGCAGCACCAGTTCCTCGGCCAGGCCCTCCTCGCGCAGCCGCCGCAGACGGGCCCGCATCTTCTCGATGCCCGCGTCCGGGGCGGTCAGCCGGCGCAGTTGCTCGGCGGTGGCGATCCGGAACTGGAACAGGGCGGCGAGCACGGCCCAGGTGATCTCCACCTCCCGCGTCTCGCTGTCCGGCTCCGCGCCCGTCCTCGCCCTGCTCTTCGTCCTGGAGCCGTCGCTCGTCGTCATCGCGGGGTTCCCCCTTCGGCTGGGCGCGGAGCCGGTGCTCCGCGCGGTCGCCGAAGGCAACCCCGCCAACCTTGGCGGATACCTTGGCGATCCACCCCTTCTGCGGCAACGATCACGTAACGGCCTTCACCAAGGTGGCGGCCCGTCAAGCCTCCAACCTTGGTGGATTCCTTGATGGCCTGCTTCCAACCTTGGAGACGGTCCCGGACACCTTGATGGTGGGGTCAGGCGCCCTGCAGGAGTGCGGGCTGGACGCTCAGCACGTGCTCCGTCGGTTGTTGCCCCTCGTACAGGGCGATGGCTTCTTCGAACCGCCCGGCCGTGAAGCACGCGCGCACCTGCTCCCCGACCGGGGTGCCCTCAGTGTTGAGACAGGCCAGATCCGCGCCGGCCTCCAGCGCGTCCGCCTCGGTGCGGTAGGCCCACACGGTGAGGGCCTGGACACCCCGGTCGCCGCGGTGGGCCAGCGTCCACATGCCCAGCCATGTCAGATCGCCTTCGTGGCCAGGGAGCCGGTCGACCTCGGGGCAGATGGTCACGTCCTGGATGAAGCCGCTGTTGCTCGTCATGCCCTCACGCTGGCAGAGCGGCCCCCGGCCAACGGGCGGTTCACCGCGAGACCCGCCCGTACGGGTTACAGCTGCCAAGCCCCGCACCGCGCCCGCTGGTGGTCGGTGAGTGAGTGCCAGACGGCGCCGTTGACACCGTGCTGCTCCAGATCGGCCAGGCGGGCCGCGCCGGCCTTCACACTCATCAGCATCCGGGCGACCAGCGGGTGGCCGTCGGCGATGGCCTGGAGGTCGCGGACGCGCTGCCGGGCGGCCTGCTCGCCGGTGTCCGCCAGGACGAACAGCAGCCGGGGGAAGGCCACGTAGTGCTGCTGCCAGGCCGGCAGCACGGTCTGCGCTCCAGCGGTGCGCCGCAGGTGGGGCGGGTTCGGGTGGTGGTCGTGGAAGCGGGCGTAGCCGATCAGCTTGGCGGCGAGCCTCTTGCTGGCCATGGTGCCGCGGTCGACCTCGACGAACGCCCGATACAGCGCGCGACCCGCTTCACTCGTCGCGTAGTGCAGCAGGCCGTCGGGGGCGACCGAACCGTCCCGCCCTTCGCTGTAGCGGTGGTAGACCTCGGGTAGGAAGTCCAGCGGCGAGCACCCGTCCCCGGCCGCGCGGGCGCCGGCCACGAAGGCGACGTGGGTGCGGACGACGGCCAGGATGTGCCCGAGCCGAAGCGCCCCTTATCTGGTGGTCCGGCCCGTTCTCGCTGGTCAGCGCCTTGGAGAGTAGTAAGGCACGTAAGGTACATCACCCGGCTTTTCAACTCCCGTCTGGCGTCCGGTACTGGACCGTGCTGGACGACGACCTCGTCGTGGTTCCCGCGGCCGACACGTTCTTGCGGCACGTGCGGTTCGGCAAGGACCAGGCGGAGCTGACGACCCGTACGTACGCCGGGCACGTCGCGCTGTACCTGCGCTGGTGCATACGGACGGGCCGCGACTGGCGGGTGGCGGCCGAGGAACTGGGGCTGTTCGTCGACTGGTTGAAGTTCGGCTCGAAGGCGGTCACGAGCATCGACCGTCCGGCTGGCAGTAGGTTCGTGTACCCGGGGCTGGGGCAGGAAGTTGACATGTATCCCTCCCTCGGACGAATCGGAACACTCCGGGCGGCTCCGGTCGTCGCCCTCGCCCTGGTCACCGCCAGCTTCACCATCGGCGCCACCCCCGCGTCCGCCGAAGTCTTCTGCGGGTCCCACTCCGTGGACGGCGCCATCTGGACCGAGTACACCCAGACCCCCGGCGTCCAGCGGTCGCTGGGCTGCCCCACCACCGACGAACTCGGCACCCCCGACGGCATCGGCCGCTTCCAGGCCTTTGACAACGGCTCGATCTACTGGACCCCCGACACCGGCGCACACGCCGTGTGGGGCGCGATCCGCCAGCACTGGGCCGACCTGGGCTGGGAGCGCGGCTATCTGGGCTACCCCCTCAGCGACGAGCTCACGAATCCCGACGGCTACGGCGTACGCCAGCAGTTCCAGGGCGGCACCGTCTACTGGAGCCAGTACAGCGGCGCCCACGCCGTCCACGGCCTCACCGGCTGGTGGTGGGGACAGAACGGGTACGAGAGCGGTTTCTACGGCTACCCGACGTCCGACGAATACAAAGAGGACTACGTCGGAGGCATCGAAGACAACAACACGGGCGTACGGCAGAACTTCCAGTCCGGCCGCTATATCCTGTACAACGGCGGCCAGTCCAACGCCTTCGAAAGCTGCCACACCGCATGCATCGGCTACGGCGGCATCACCAACACGAAGTGGGTGAAGAAGACCGAGGTCTACATGAACCTGGCGGACCAGAACAAGCGCTCCACGCATGTCACCCCGACCGACGCCGCGTTCGCGAGTACCTCACACTCGGACACCGCTTCCAGCGACTCGGCGGACAACTGGAAGCAAGTCTGGTCCAACACGCTCATGTTCCCGCACGCCACGCAGGGCGAGATGCACTCGACCTACGAGCAGCTGTACTGCCACGCGTCGTACTCCTACTCCAACGGCAACGGCGGCCACTGGGGCGGTCCAACCTGGGACCTGGAAGCCTGGCACTACGACATGGTCCCCTACGACGCGGGCAAAGCACTCCAGACCAAATGCAACTGGGGAGAGTAGCCCCCGCCTGACCTACGTCCCCCTGACCGAGCCGGCGGGGGGACGTCGTTATTTCTGCGTCAGCCCAGCATCCGCGCGAGCGCCGCGACGTCCGGCGCCACCGCGGATCGCCGTGACAGCCGACGACGTCCGCAGCGGCGGCTCGTGTCGCACGAGGCCAACACCGCCGACAGCAACTTCAAGCGGTTCCGGGATGGCTTTGTTCACGAGATTCGACAGCGTTTGTTCACGACTTCGGACAGCAGGACTTGGTCAGGCGATTCGAACAGCGCAGGCCTGCAGCCCGCTTGGTCACCGGACCGAACGAGGCTGGCCAGCCCAAGGGAATGACCACGCTGACCAGCCTCGTCGCTTCGTCAGTCCGTCGCGTTCAGCCGGGACTCTGCGACGGCGAGGCCGGCGATGGCGGCGAGCATCAATACCGTGCCGATGACCGTGGCCGCGGTGAGCTGCTCGCCCAGGAACAGCACGGCGAGCACTGCCGCACTGACCGGCTCGATGAGCATCACCACCGACGCTGTGGCTGCCCGGACCGCGCCCGCTCCGGCGAAGTACAGCGGGTAGGCGAGTGCCGTGGTGACGGTGGCGACGTAGAGCATCAGCAGCACGACATGGCCCAGGTGGGCGGTGTGCGGCACGAGGCCCTCGCCCCAGGCGAGCGGCAGCATGACAGCCGCGCCGACGGCAAAGGACCCCATCGTGAGGGTGTACGGGTCCTCACCGGCGCCATGCCGTCCGGTCCACCGGCCCAGGAGGTTGGAGACGGCGTATCCGGCGGCGGACAACAGCGCCATCGCCACCCCGACGGGGTGGACGACACCCTGCTGGTTACCCAGCACCAGGATCGCCAGGCCGGCCAGCGCGCCACAGACCGCCAGCAGGCCGCCTCGTCCGACGCGCTCACCGAGGAACAGGCGCCCGCCGGCGGCGGTGAACACCGGGGCCGCCCCGAGGGTGACGATGGTGCCCACCGCCAGTCCCGTGTCCTGCACGGCGGCGAAGTAGGCGGTCTGGAAGACCGCCAGGCCGACGCCGGTGCCCGCGAACAGCAGCACACGTCGGCCCACCGGCTGCGGCGTCCTGGACAGCTTGCGGGCCGGGCGAACGACGCTTGCTGCGAGCAGCAGTGCCACGCCGGTCAGGAAGCGCCAGAACGAGACGGCCATCGTCCCGAAGTCGCTGGACCGGTAGACGATCTCCACGGCGGCGCCGGTGGTGCCCCAGGTGATGCCGGCGAACGCCAGGTAGGCGAGGCCGCGGCGCACTGATCGGGGCGCCGTCACGGGGGCAGGGGTCATTGCAACAGCAGTTTTCGACACGGAAGGAATCTCCAGACGGAGCAGGTGGTCGTGGACTCGCGTCTGCGGGCACAACCACCCAGCGCGTCGCGGCCCGTGGCCTACCTACGCGCTGGTGTCGATGGCGACCCGCCTCAGAGGACGGGAGGCGCGAGAACTGCTGCACACATAGGGGCACTGTACGACATCGCCGGAAAGGCCCTTCCTCCAGCCCTCGGCCAGCATGCGGGGCCCTCCTCATGGAGCTGCGACCCCACCTCCATGCCACTGCGGCGACCCCGCCTGGAATCGAACGAAGGCAGCCGGGGTGCTGTCCGAAGTCGTGAACAAACGCTGTCGAATCTCGTGAACAAAGCCACCGGCCTGCCGGCGCAGCAACACCCGGCCACGTTACGTGCCGGTCCGGTGGATTCCGGGCCTGGATGAGAGGATCCATCCTCCCCCCGCAGGGTGTGAACTGGTGTCATATGAATGAGGCGACATGGCGGATACAGAGACCGGGCAGCCGTCCGAGAAGCCCAGCGTCCTCCAAGCGATCTGGGCCAGCACCCTGGAGCCGACGGCTCCGCTGTCCTGGTACCGCAGGGTGCCCCGTAAGGCCTGGATCGTGGGTACGGTGGTCGTCTTCCTGTTCACTGCGCTGACCGTGGCCACCGTGACCGGTGTGGGAGCCCCGTCCGCGCACCGGATCGTCCTGGTGGAGCGGATCGGTGACCAGGAGCGGATGCCGGACGACGGGGTGGTCGCGGCGGAGCGTGGCCGCCTCCGGAAGAACCTGACCGCGTTGAGCCGCTACCGGGACGTGTCGGTGGCGGGTTACGGGCCCGTCGGGTCGGGCCGCAGCATTCTGCTGGTGGTCGGGATGACCGGGAGTTTCCCCGATGCCCGGGGGGAGTTGGACCGGCAGTTCGGTGCGGTCTGGGGGTCCGACGTGTCCAGCGTGACCGGTGAGACCCTGCAAGGCCGCCAGGATTACCCGGCCGGCCCGCTCGGCGGCGCGCTCGACTGCGCGGTCCTGGCCGGGCCGAGCGAAGACGGCGAGGCGGTTCGGCCGTGTGACCTGCAGGAAGCCGACTGCTGACCCCACCGCGGTGGTGGAGGTGTTGTCGGCGCGGTCGGCAGGGCGTCCCGTGCCCCGCCGGCCTTCAGGTCCTGTTCGGCCCTACCCCCGGTCGGCTTTCTCGGCCTCCGGGTTGAGGAGGCGGTTCAGGCCCACCGGCTGAGGCCCCGGCATTCGTCTGCGTGTGGCCGGCCGCGCCGGTTCACCAAAGGCTTTCTTTGCAGATAGCAGATGGGCCGTCACCGGTGCCGCGGTGAGGGCCCATCACGGGTGATGCTCATACGGTCGGGCCGACCAGACCTGTCAGGGCCAGGTGTGCGCGTCGGGCGGTGCGCTCAGCGCGGCTCTTGAGCCGGAGCGCGCGCGCGAGGCGGTGCTTCTCGGCCTCCCGCAGACGCTCGTCGATCGTCGCCCGCGCCACCTCGAGGTGGTAGGTCATGGTGCTCCCCCTGTCCGCAGGTGATCCGTCGGCATCACCGCGATGCCGACCCTTCGGACCACCCTCTGCGCTTCAGAGTCTACACCCAAATACGAGACAAGGCCTTGCATTTAACGTTCCGTTCAAGAAATTGCCTGCTGATCGAAGGCTTTGATGTCGATTGGCTCCCAGGTTCCGCGTGGCGGCATTTCGGTGCCCGGATCCCTGCTCAGGCCGTCGCTCCGCTCGCCGGTCCTGGTGGTCCGGTGCCGCTCGGCGACCGTCGTCCTCCTGGCCGTCCCGGTCGGGCGGGTCGGGACGGATCGGGTCGGGGTTTCGTGGGGTGGTTGCCCGCCCCGGGCAATGGTGTGGGGGCGGGCAACCCAGTCAGCCTACGAGAGGCGCTTCGCCGGGTGCTTTCGTCACCGGCCGTTGGTGACGAAGGCAGCGTGGATCCGGCCGGCGGTGAGCTGCCCCGACTTTCGTGGAGTCCGCGATCGTGTGATCAAGCGACTTGCGGGTGTTGCTCCAGTCCCGTCCAGTACGCCTGCTCGTACTC
>NZ_JARXYZ010000034.1 GCF_029894125.1 Kitasatospora sp. MAA19 | reverse complement strand
AGGCTGTCCTCAGCTTCGTGGCCTTGCTGCGACAAGGCCACGGCGGCGGTCTTTCACCTCCGCACGGTCAAGTGGCGCCTCGTGGCGCACGAACAAGTCATCGAACCGGCGGCCGGGATCGGCCACCGCCCAACGGTGAAGCTTGGCCTGCATCTCCGATACCCTCGCTCCCGGCCCGGCCGGACCAGAACGAGGAGCATCGCCATTCGGCGACGCGTCTTCCGGCATTGCAGCGTCCCTCCCTTCTCGAAACCGCTGCCGCCCTTCCCCATGCGGCCGGCTTTCCCGACCTCGGAGTACTACGGCGGCTCCGCCCCATCCCGGACCGATCGGCGGTCGACGCGCCCAGCCCCACCCTCGCCGCTGGAAACGACGCGGAGGGCAAGACCCAGGACAGTTCCCGTGTTCACTGTGGTTCGCTCGACGAAGTAGGAGCCCGACTATGCCCCTGCGGCATCGCTGCGAGTACGCCGCAGACCTTCCTCGCAGCCTCCCTGGCAGCTCATGCCCACCACCTCGGGAGTTCCCCGCCGCCCATGGCGACGGGTGCACGCCGCCCCCAGCCCAGATCCACCAGGTTCGAGCTGGTGCCGCATCAAGGGGGTGTCACACGCCGGTTCCTCACGTACTCCTCTCCGTCCCGCTCGCCGAACCCGGACCGTCTGGCAGTACCGGCCCGTCCCGGCTTTGTCAGGGCTGCTCCCACCCTCCCCGGCGTCACCCGGATCAGGCTGCCCCCAGCTCCACCGCCCTGCTGCGACAGGGTCAGTGGCGAAGGTCTCTCACCTCCACTCGAACCACAGCGCCTCACGGCGCACCCATGATCTTCGGCACTCGGCAGCGACCCTGCTCTTGGAGCAGGGCGTCGAACTCGTCGTCATCAAGGAGCTCCTCGGCCACGCCCACATCGGCGTAACCGCCACGGTGTACGCCCACGTCCGACTCCGCCTCCAGCGCCAAGCCATCGACACGCTCAGCAACGTCCTCCGAGCCCCTGGAGACGACGGCACCGCCGAACCTGACAACAGTGGCGATCCGCCGCTTCGTGCAGCACCCGTCCGTTGACGTTGCCGTCAACCGTTACCGTCAGGACACCCAGAAGCCCCGCTGATGATCTTCAGCGGGGCTTCTGGCGTTGGCCTTCTACTACGGGCCGAAATTACAGCTCGGAGCCTGAGGTGATTCTCCGGACAATCGGATTCTCATCCAATTCTGGGATCTCTTCAACCAGCCGCGAGTGCGCCGATTGAAGAAACTCCGAGATCTTCTCCAGTAGCTCTCCAGTAGCCACCAACGCTTGCCCCGGCTTTTTTGATGAGCTCACCGAGATACTGCCGCCAGTCTGGCGAAGGCTAATGACCTCCTCGCTCTCCGTGAAGCCGAATGCCGCATCCTCCCCGTGGGAGATCCGCTCGACCACTGCACGGAGAGACAGTGCCAGATCCACGAGCGTCACGAATCGCTTCTTCGAGATGATCTCCACGTCGTCCACGACCATCTCGACGTTGACCCCGAAGTACTTGTAGCGAAGGTCAATCTCCGCAATGCCCGCAGGATCGCCCTGCTTGGCCCCATCCCAGGTCCTACGCCAGGGCGAGGCAGACTCCGGAAGGGAGAAGGAAAGGTGAATCATTTTTCTCCTCACAGGAACTTCACTCGCCTAGTACGGGAAGGCAGTCACGACTTTCCCGTCATTCACAATCACGCGAATGCTGGTCAGGTCTCCGCCTCCATTCGCCGGGCCTGCCTTGCCGACGGTGGTGCCGAAGTCCCATTCGTAAATCTGACCAGGCCGGGGCGCGCCAGTGACAGGGTCCGGCGTATTCGGCTTAGGGGTTCCTCGATTGATGGTGTCGGCGATGTTCTTACGCACCGCCTTTTCCTTCCCCGTGAAGATCCCCGCCTCGTCGTCAACCAACGCTCCACCAGGCCTGTGGCGGTCCAGAATGTGCTGCCAATCTCCGTTCTCAAGGGCTGTCTTCCCGCAAATTCCGGAATTGTGGACCAAGATCGGCGTGTTGCCAGCGAGTACATAGTACGTGTGGAGCTGGTTGATGGTCAGGTTGTAGGCAGTTTGAGAGGGAGTGCGGTAGTTCCGGACAGCCTGGACGGTGGCGAGTGTGTCGGTGGTGGAGGTCAGGAGCTGGTCGCCGATGTGGAGGTCGGCGGCGTCTGTCCACCGTTGGGTGGTGGCATTCCAGTAAGGGTGGTGCTGGGTTGAGGTGAGGTGAAGGCTCTTGGTCTGTGAGTCGGTTGGTTCGGAAGGGGTTCCGGGCTGTTGTGCTGTGGTCAGGGTGAGGTCGGTGAATTCCTGGTCGTCGGAGCCGGTGATGGTTGCGGTGACGGGCTCTGGCTTGGTGGTTCCGGTCTGCGGGTCGGTGGCGGTGGCTGTGTCGCCGGTGGTGATGTTCTCGATCGGCTTGGTGGCGCCGTCGGCCAGAAGGATCAGTGTTCCTGCCGGGAAACTATTTTTGCAGCCGAACGCGGACTCCAAGCCCTTTTCGAGCCCGCGCTCCAAGGCTTTGGCCTTGTTCCATCCGACGAGGTTCGCCGCGGTGTTGAGGCATCCCATGGCTTGGGACTTTCCGCTGCCCGCGATGCAGTCTTTCGCGTCCGTGACGCCGGTGATGTCGGCCGCGGTGTGGACGATCGCGTTCCAGGTGGCGTTGGGGACGAACGGTTTCCAGCGTGAGGTGCTGCCTGAGGGTTGAGGCTTCTTGGCGTTGAAGTTGATCTTCTGCTGGACGACAAGGGCTCCGCCCATGCCTGGGGCGCCGTAGTAGACGGTGCGGCCCCAGTCCCATCCGCCATGGTTGTCTGGCGTCCACGTCTCGGTCGTGCCGTCGGGCAAGAGGCTACTGGTGCCGCCGTACTGACCGTCGGGGCGAAGCCCGCTGGGGTCGGAGAGGTTGACGGGGTCGTTGTTGCTGTAGGCGTAGCCGTTCCACTGCTGGGGGGCGGCAGGGTCGAGGATGGGGTCGGGGCTGATGAAGCGGCCGGTGGTGGGGTCGTATTGGCGGGCGCCGAGGTTGGTGAGGCCGGTGGTTTCGTCCTTGGTGCCGCCGACGAAGCCCTTGGTGCCGGCCCAGGCCGAGGCGGTGGGCTGGTTGCCGCGGGGGTTGCCGAAGGGGTCGGTGTCCCGTCGGGTGACCGTTTGGGCGGCGTCGGTGTTGATCTGGACGCTGTCGGTGCCGTGGGGGTCCGCGGCCTGGATGAGGACGGTGCCGCCGCCGATGGGGGCGGTGACGCGGGTGTAGGTGAGGCCGCCGGGTGCGCCGATGGAGCGCACGTTGCTCATGGTGCCGGTGGCGGTGTCGAGGGTGAGTTCGTCGGTGGGCAGGAACAGGGTGGTCTTGCCGGGGCTCCGGCGCAGCAGCGGGTTGCCGTCGGCGTCGTAGAGGTAGGTGGTGGCGCCGGCCTGGCCGGTCTTGCTGTAGGAGGCGAGCTTGCCCTCGCCGTTCCAGGCCAGGGTGGCGGTGCCGCCGGTGTCGGTGACGGCGGTGGTGTTGCCCGCGGCGTCGTACTGGTAGCCGACGGTCTTGGGGCCGCCAGGGGTCGTGGTGGTGGAGGTGAGCAGGGCGTGCGGCCCGCCGGTCCCGCCGCCGGTGTTGGGTGCGGTCGTGGGGGTGTTGGTGCTCCCCATGGGACGGAAGGTCTGCGTGGTGCTGCTGCTTGCGCCGTTGCCGGTCGCGATCGTGGACCAGGCCGACCACCACTTGGTGGTGCCGTCGCGGGTGGTCTGGTTGAGCTTTCCGGCGCCCGCGACGAGGACCTTGAGGTCGGTGCCGGAGCCGGCCGCGCCGATGGCGCTAAGCGGGGCTGTCTGGCCGGCCTGACCGGCGACGTCGCCCCACTTGGACCAGGAGCCCGCGCTGTCACGTACGACGTGCCAGGGCTTGCCCTGGGCGAGCGCGACGACCTGGAGTCCGTCGTTGGTGGTGGCGAGGGCGAGTTGGCCCTGGCCGGTCTGGGCGCCGGTCAGGGCGCCGGTGACGCTGTAGACGTCGCCCCAGCCCTGTGTCTGCCAGTTGCCGTCGGGCGTGCGGACGGTGTGCCAGAGCTTCCCGCCGGCGCCGACCATGATCTCCAGGCCGGAGGCGGTGGCGGAGGCGGCGATCTGTCCGGCGGAGGACAGGGGGCCGACGACGCTGTAGACGTCGCCCCAGCCCTGTGTCTGCCAGTTGCCGTCGGGCTTGCGGACGGTGTGCCAGAGCTTCCCGCCCGAGAAGGTGAGGACCTCGAGGCCGGAGGCGGTGGCGGTCAGGGCGAGTTGGCTCGGCTGGTTGAGGGAGCCGACGACGGTGGAGACGTCGCCCCACTTCTGCCAGCGCCCGTCGTCCTGCCGAACGGTGTGCCAGATCTTGCCGTCGGCGACGGCCATGACCTGGAGTTGGCCGTTGCTCACCGCGGCCGAGACGGCGGTGACGGTCGGCAGGGTGCCGGCCTGTGCCATCAGGTCGGTGTACTGCGAGGACGTGCCGTCCTTGCCCTGGGAGCCGAGCCAGAGCGAGCCGTTCGCGAGGGCGACGGACCACGTCCGGGCGGCGTCCGAGGCGTTCGCGACCTGGGTGATCTGGTTGGTGTCGAGCGGAGCCGAGGACGTCGAGCCGTGCTGGGTGAGGCTGGTGCGGTTGCCGGTGGCGTCGTAGGTGTAGTCCTGCCAGTACGGCGACGGGCCACCGACGGTGTCGGTGCCCGATCCGGTCGGGGCCGGGCCGGTGGCGTTGTCGCAGCCGCCGACGCCGGGCACCTTGTCGGAGCTCCCGGTTCGCTGCCCGACGCCGTTGTTGTCGGTCCAGTCGGCGGTGGTGTGGGTGCCTCCCAGGTCGGTCCAGGCCCGGTTGAGTCGCCCGAGATAGTCGTACGTGAAGCACTGGGTGTCGCGGGCGGCGGCGTTCTGCAGGTTGGTGACGGAGGTGATCCGGCCGGACGGGGTGTAGGTGTAGCTCGTCTGGTCGAGGGAGACGGTGCCGGTCTGGCGGTCGATAAAGGAATTGATGACCCGCCCGGTCGCCCAGTCGTACTGCTGCCGGGAGACCACCTGATTGCCGTACTTGCCCATCGTGGTGCTGACGGGCCTGGCGAGCGCGTCGTAGGTCACCTGGGTGGCGATCGGTGTGCCAAGGCTGCTGCCGGAGAACTTGAGCACGCCGGTGATCGTGTACTGGTAGCCGATGGACTCGGCCGGCAGTCCTCCTGCAGCAGGGATGTCGACCTGCTCCAAGGCCCCGAGGATCGGATCGTAGTGGTTCGTGGTGGTGTAGGTGTTGCCCAGCGGGTTCTCGGTGTCCGGAACCATTCCGGCCCATTTCGGGTCGCTCTTGGGAATGGTGACGGACGTACCGAGGGGGCGGTAGGCGGCGTCGTAGCCGGTTACGGCCTTCGTGTAGGCCGCGCCACCGGCTCCACCGACGTAGCGGGTGGAGGAGATCAGCTGGCCGTTGACGAACTTGTCGTTGCCCAGGATGTCGTACTTCCAGGACGCCAACTGGTTCGCGGGGGCGACGCTCCCGTTGTACAGACCCGTCTTACGGCCGAGCAGGTCGTAGGAGTAGGCGAGGGTGTTGCCGTTGGCGTCGGTGGTGTGGTCGATGCGCGAGTTGACGTCGTAGAACGTCCGGGTCACGCCCGTGTCCGGGTCGGACGCGGTGACCTGCCGTCCGCGCAGGTCGTACTCGTAGGTCCAATTGTTGCCGCTGCTGTCGGTCCGCCGGGAGGCGCGGCCGCCCGGTGTGTAGCCGTAAGTGGTGATGTCCGCGTCTGCGGGGTTCCCGGTCGCGGTCGCGGTCCGGTACTGCCAGGCGGCGGAGGTGCGGCCCCGGGCGTCGGTCACGGTCGAGGTCGGCGTCGCACCGGAGGGCGGCGTGACGTCGGTGCGGTCCGCACCCGCGTACGCCGTCGAGGTGGACCATTGGCCCTTGCCGTACGACCGGAAGTCCGAGCCGACGACGCGTCCCATCCCGTCGTAGGAGGTCGCCGTCTGGCTGGGGATCTGGCCGTCCTGCACATCACCGTTGGGCGCCGCCACGAACACCGACTGGCTCGGGAAGGAACTCGCCTCGTAGTACGGGGCGTTGGTCCTGATGACCCAGCCGTGCGAGTCGTAGACGGTGTCGGTGATCAGGCGCCCGACCGGTCGGGCGGCACTGGTGCTCTGCGTCTGACGGGGCCGGCCCAGGCCGTCGAAGATCTCGATGGTGGCGGAGTAGGTGACGGCGTCGTTGTTGAGCGATTCGGTCGTGACGGCGGTGGGCTTGTCGCCGGTCATGAAGTAGCTGAACTTCTTGCTTGGCTGTTTACCTGTTGGCCGGTCCGGCGCCCACACCGCGGTGATGCGGCCCAGGGCGTCGTACTGTGCCGTGGTGACGAGGCCGTTGATGTCCGTGCTGGTCAGCGGTGAACCGCGGGCCGGGTCCTGTGTGACGGTGGTGGTCCAGCCGGCCCCCATCGGACCGGTCGTCCGGAGCTCGGTGGGCAGGGCGCCGGAGGCGGGGGTGCGGGCGACCGTCGTGACGGCGGGGGTGACCGAGGGGCCGGTCAGCTGGGCGCCGTCGCGGTTGTAGGTCGATCCGTCCGTGGTCGCGCTCGTCAGGCCCCGTCCGTAGGCGTCGAACGTCGCACTGGTGCTGTGGACGTAGACGGGGTTGCCGCTCTGGTCGAAGTGGTCGAGGACCTGGCTGCTGGTCGGATCGCCGACCGTTCCGGCCGAGCCGAAGGCCTTGCCGTCGTAGAGGGTCCGGCTGCCGGAGATCGTGTTCGCGGCCGTGGGCGCGGGTCCGCAGGGTCCCTGGATGGTGATCTGCTCGATGGCGAGGCCGAGCAGCTGGGTGGCTCCCTGATCGGCGTACCTGGTGGTCATACAGGTCTCGGGCGTGGCGGCGGTGCCGTCGCCCTTGTCGTCGACCTTGATGACGCGGTTGCCGAACTTGGGCTCGGTGGTGGTGACGACGGTGGTGGTCCGCGGGCTGCCGTCGGCCAGGGTGGCCTTGGTGACGGCGATGCTCTGGGAGTCCGCGTAACGGGCGTAGATCATCGGGGCGCCGGCGCTCTGGGCGTGCTTGGCACTGACCTCGCCGGGGGCGGGGCTGGCGATGCTGCCGGACACGCTCTGGACGGCGCCGCCCGCCTGGTCGAACACCTCGGTGGCGAGGACCTGGCCGCTCCGCCAGTTGTCGTCGGGGACGCTTCCGCCGAGGGGGTTCGCCACCTGCACACTGCGCTGCTTGTTGTCGGCCAGGTAGTCGCCGTCCATGCCGCGCAGGTAGGTGACCTTCTGCTGGGTCTTCGGCGCCTCGCCCGTGAAGGCGCTGCCGGTGGTGATGGTCACCGACTGGTAGCCGCGGAACTGGTCCCAGGTGCGGGTCTTGGGGTCGACGAACTCGGCGTCGTTGCGGTGCCAGGCCGCACCGCCGGCGTAGGAGTACTCGGTGGTCTTGACGAGGGGAGACGCGCCGGAGAGGTCCTGCTCGGTCACTACCTCGACGCGAGGCTTGTCGAACCAGTCGTTGACCGGGTCGGGTTGAGGCTGGCCGGGCAGAACAGGCTGGTACCACTTGACCGGCATACAGGCCATCGCGTTGCGATCTTCCACGGACGGCATGCGGTTCTGGTCGCGCGAACACTCGGGGTTCGTGTTGTAGATCACATTGATCTGACCGTCGGTCTCGGTCTTGATGGCCTTGATGCGCGGGCGTTTGAACATCTTCTGCGCCGGGACGAGGCCGTCGATGCGGTTGGCTCTCATGTCGTATGAGAACCGAACCGCCGGGAGGTCTTTGAGCTCCGTTTGTCCGTTGCTCGGGACGCGTTGGATCGCGTCGAGCTGCAGAAGACGCTTGGTGTCGTCCCCTGGGTTGGCGAGTTCCTGGTTGAGGTTCCAGGTGTCGACGGTGCGGTAGGCGTCACTGGCCAGGATCTGGGTACTGATCGTGGTCAGGCGCTTGGTGGTGAAGAACGTGGGCGCCGCGGCCGTGCAGGAGTTGTCGGTGCAGATCTGGTCGACTGGCGTATCGGGCCATGCGTCGGCGTTGCCCGCGCGCTTGCCCTCGGAGCAATCGATCGTAGAGTCGGGCATGCAGCGTTCCGTGACGGAGAAGACGACCTTTGCCGCCGGGTTGGCGCCTCCCTTGGCAGCCCGCTGCTCGTCCAGGCGCTGGCCGTAGCCGATCTCCTTGACGTAGCCGGCCCGCTGGTAGTCCGTGACGGTGCCGTTGCCGCCGTTCTGCGCGCGGCCGCGGCTGTACTTGTTGGTCTCGGTGGCGTACTTGTAGGTGGTCAGGTTGCCGTGGGAGTCGACCACGTAGTCGAGCTGCCAGCGCCAGGCCATCTGGCACCACGAACCGGTTCCGGTGGTCTGGTTGTAGCAGGGGTCGCCGCTGTTCGGCGAGTACACCGGTGTGGTGAGGACGGAGTTGGCGGCCGGGTCGGTGCCGTCGCCGTCGGGAAGGTGGTTGCGCCCGAAGTAGTACTGGGTGCCGTCCGGCGTGGTGATCCGCCAGTACTCCATGTCCCGGTAGTCGGTGTCGCCGGCGGCCTTCGGGGCCCCGGTGAGCTGTTCGACCTTGGAGCCGTCGTCGCTCTGCAGGTGCCAGTTCTTGCCTTCGTCATCCCACACGATGGTGCCGGAGTGGCCGCCGAGCGACAGGGTGGCGTTCTGGCCGCCCCAGCACTGGTCGACGGAGCCGGGGATGCCCGCCTTGTCGCAGCCGCGGTAGGAGCGTTCGACGTACCCGGGGTCGTAGTCCCAGCCGTCGCCGATCCACGACGGCTGGGCGTTCGTCGCGGAGGTCTTGCCGTCGACCGCGGCCGAGTTGTAGTTCAGGCCCACGGTCGGAGCGGCACCGCCCAGGGTCGGCGGGACCTGGATGGGGTAGTTGTAGGTGAAGTTCCCCGTGTTCGTCCCCGAGCTCCACGCCGCGGAGGGCGCGAGCGGGGTCGCGGCGTAGTTGCCCAGGGGGCCGTTGGGCGCGGGCGCCGAGGCGAGCAGGAGCGCCTGGCTCGGGCTGGTGCCGGCGGGCGCCGCCTGGACGCCGTCAGCGGTGAAGGAGGCCTTCACCGTGCCGTTCTGACCCGCACTCGCCGGGGCGGCCGTGGAGGGCAGGGTGACGTCGGCCGTGATCTGGCCGTCGCCGTCGAGCCTGGAGGGGACCGGTGTCTGGGTGCGGCACTCGGGCCGCTCCGGGGTCGTCAGCGCACAGGCCGGCAGTGCGACGAGCCCGGCGCGCTCCGACCAGCCCGACGCCTGAAGGGCGTTGAGGTCCAGCGTCACCGTGGCCGTGCGGCCGCCTGTGGCGGCGGGCGCCTCGGCGTCGGTCAGGGCGACGACCGGTGTGGTGACGCCGGCCGCCTTGGACTTGCCCTGGTCCGCCACCTGAACGGTGACCTTGTGGGCGCTCTCGCCGGTGCCGGTCCCGGGGGCGACCCGCACCGCCAGGGCGCCGGCCTTGGCACCGGTCGCCCCGCCCGAGGCTGGCGAGGCACCGCCGCTTGCGGAGCGTGCCGCCTTGGCCTCGGCGCTGTCGGCGCCGATCACGACCGTCTCGGTGCCCGTGACCACCGGTGCCGCTGCCTTCGAAGACCGGGTGACCGGCTGGGCCGCCGGCTGGGCCGGGGGCACCTTGAGGTCGTGGCCCGTGACCGGGACGGTACCGTCGCCCGACGGACCGTTCGGCGGAGTCCAGACTTTCCCTTCCGGCTCGGGGAACGTCCACGCCGCCGCCGGCGGCACGGAGACTCCCGCCATTGCCAAGGCGACCATGGTCGCCACCGCGGGCGATCGCCAGCGGCCTCCTGCTCGTCTTCCAGCCCGTTTGCGGGCAGGCCAAAACCCCACTGGGAACAGCACCTCAATCAATGTCGACACGACGTCATATGGACAGACTTGTCCGATGATCGAGGTGACGATAGGTGACGGCCCGACCGCGTAGCCAGGTTGTTCGACCACCATGCATGAGATGTTTATGAACTCTTGATCTACCGATCCGGCGCTTTTCGGACATGTCCGCACAAGCCGTCAACTCGTTTGACCTTCCCGCACGTCAGGGCCCATCGTTCCGACCCGAACGTCACCCCGGTGACAGGCCCTCAATGCGGAAGGATCACAGAATCGACATGTCTCTCATTTCACGTCCCGCCGTGCACACATCACCGGCACCGTCCATACGCCGCCGCACCACCCGGCTGACCGCGCTCGGAGCAAGCTGCGTCCTGAGCCTCGGGCTACTGGCCATGCCGACCACGGCTGCGGCCGACACCGCCCCGTCCACCACCCATGGGCCGGTCGGCGGAGTGCCGCCGCTGGTACCGACGTCCCCCGCGCCGCCGCGCACCCCGGTCCAGCAGGCGATGATCGACGCGATCGCCAAGGCCAAGTCGGCCGGCCAGCCCGTCGTCGTCGACGCGATGACCGACGAGGCCTCGAAGACCGTCGCCAACCCCAATGGGACGCTGACCACCACCGACAACGCCCAGCCGGTCCGCACCAAGCGCGACAAGGGGTGGACCGACCTCGACGCCACGCTGAGGTCGAATCCGGACGGCAGCATCGGTCCGGCCGTCGCGAGCATTCCGGTGGCGTTCTCCGGCGGCGGTGGCGGACCGATGGCCACCATCTCCACCACGGACGGTAAGACGCTCTCCGTCGGCGCCCCGTTCGCCCTGCCCAAGCCGACGCTGAACGGTGCGACGGCGACCTACCCGAACGTCCTGCCCGAGGTCGACCTCCAGTTGACCGCGCTGCCGGTCGGCGGCTGGCGCGACGTGATCGTCGTCCACACCCCGCAGGCCGCCGCCAGCCCGGCGCTCAAGAACCTGCGCTTCCCGATCACAGCCCAGGGGCTGACGGTCGCCTCCGATGAGCACGGCCGCATCGATGTCAAGGACGACAGCGGCGCCGTCCGCTTCCGCTCGCCCGCGCCGCTGCAGTGGGACTCCTCCCGATCGACGTCCGGTTCCGTGCCAGCCGCACCCAAGGGCGCCAAGCTCGCCGCCCCCGCCGCAGCCCCGGCCGCCGACCCGCAGCCGACTACTGGCGCACCGTCAACAGCGGAGGCGCCCGGCGACGGTGCGAACGTGGCACTGATCGGCAGCAAGGTCTCCGGCGGGGCCATTGAGCTGACCCCTGATCAGAACGCCCTCGGATCCGGCACCGGGCCCTGGTACCTCGACCCGACGCTCACCTCGGTCACCAGCGCCACCGAGGGATCGGTCGAGGTCCAGGAGAACCACCCGGGCGCGCCGAACCACAACAAGAAGACCAACCTCTCCACCGGCTACTGCGGCTACCGAAGCAGTGATCCGAGTCTGGACTGCAACCCCCTGGGTCGTCAGCGCGCCTACTTCCAGTTCAAGATCAACCCGGCGATCTCGACGAAGGTTCCCGGCGCCGAGTACCCGCCCACCGTGTTCACCTCCACGCTCTACGGCGATGTCACCGGTGCCTCCAGCCCCAGCACCGAGACCGAGCTGGGCGTCTACTGGGCCCCGCGCGGCGTCGGAGACGATACGACCTGGGATAAGCAACCGTGCGGTACGAACGGCAACGTCGTCATGGAAGGCTGCTCATTCGTCGGCAGCCAGAGCATCAAGGGCATCGGGCAGCTGGCGATCAACGTCACCGACATCATGAAGCAGGCGGCGTCCGAGACCTGGCCCACGTGGACCATTGCGATCGCACCTCGCGCCACCGAGTGGGAGAAGCTCTACCGTCACGCCATCGCCAGCAACCCGAGTGTCGTCACCAGTTACGACATCACCCCCACCGTCTGGCACCCGCGTACCAGCCCCGGCCCCGGCTTCGCGAACACCGGGACCACGGCCGAGTGCAACAGTGGCGGCGCCCACCCGTGGGACAACCCCGGCTGGGTCGGCAACAACCTGAACGTCTACCTCACCGCCAACAGCTACTCGCCGGCTGGGCAGTCCCTCTACACGGGCTACATCATGTGGGACGACAACGACCCGAACTTCCATCTTGAGCAAGGTAGTTGGGGAGGCTCCTACAATGATCCGGCAGGGTCCGTCCCGGTCGGGTCGCTGTCCGACGGCCACCAGTACGGCTGGCTCGCCCGAGCCACCGACACCTACCTGACCTCGCCCAACAGCGCGTGGTGCTACTTCCGCGTCGACCGGACCAACCCGCGCGTCAGCATCAGTTCCACCGACTTCCCGCCCTCCGGAACGCCCAACCCCACCCCAGCCAAGTACATGAACGACCGGGGGGACTTCACGATCAACGCGGAAGACCCGGCCCCCGGTCCGGGCCTTCAGGCCTCCGGCATCGCCTGTGTGCGCCTGAGCACCGACCCCACCCCGGTCGTCGGCTGGCAGTGCAAGAACGGTGAGACCTGGTCGCCTGGAGACGGGCCCTACAAGTACCAGCCTCGACAGTGGGGCACCAACACGCTGTACGCCCAGGCCATGGACATCGCCGGCAACTACAGCCAGCCCGCCGTCTACAACTTCTACGTCCCCTGGAAGCCCGGCACCCAGCCGCTGTTCGGCGACATCGACAACGACCAGAAGCCCGACATCCTCACCGTCGACAAGAACGGCGATCTGCGGATCATCGGGGGCACCGTCGATCCCGCGGGCTCGCTTGCCGCTCCTGCGGCATCAGCACCAGGCCGCAGGGACTTCAACACCACCTGGTCGGACTTCCAGCTCAGCCACCACGGCGCCCTGACGACCGAGCAGGCCGTCGACCAGATCATCGCCCACTACGCCAAGGACACAACGACCCAGCTCAAGGACGTCCTTTACCTCGTCCACAACGACGGCACAGGCCACTTCGACCAGGACGCGGTCACCAAGTTGAACCGCCCGACAACCTGCTCGACCTATGCCACCGCGACCGGGTGCCCCAATTACACCAGCGCCGGATGGAGCAACATCGCCCAGGTCGTGGCCATCGGCAGCCCGGAAGGCGAGGCCATCGGCGGGGGGTCCCCAGACCCGAACCACAAGATCATGATGTCCCAGACCTCAATCCTCACCCTGGAGAAGGACGACGCCACAAAGGGGCCCAGCCTCTACCTCTTCCAGCCCAACGCACCCAGCAACAACCTCAAGGACACGGCAACGCTCATCCCCACCTTGTCCGGCAGCTGGGCCGACTACGAGATCCTCAACCCCGGAGCCGCCAACGGCACGACCACCAGCCCCAAGGCCGGATCCTCGCCCGTCAACCAGACCACCATCTGGGCCCGGCACCGCACCAACGGCAACATCTACGCCTACGCCCTCGGATGGAACGCCGACGGGACCGTCGACTACTCCACCCTCACCCACCCCGACACCGGATTCCTGATCCTCTCCGGAGCCGACTGGACCACTGCGGCCCAGCCCCGGGTCGGCGCCGCGGACCTCAACAACGACGGCCTCCCCGACGTCTGGGCCATCGACAACAACAACGCCATCACCGTCTACCCCGGCAAGAGCAAGACGGGCACCGCCAACAAGGTCGACGGCTTCGACCCGATGCAACTCCTCGGCTACGCCGACGCCGGCGTCTCCATCCGCTCGAACAGCACCGGGCTCTGCGCCGACGCCGAGAACGGCCCCCGCAACGGGGCGGACGTGGCCGTCTACGGCTGCTGGCCGACCGCCAACCAGCGCTTCAACTTCGTCTCCGACGGCACCGTCCGGGCCGGTGGCTACTGCCTGTCCACCAAGGACAACGCCCTCGCCGACGGCACTCGCGTGATCCTCTCCGACTGCGACGACAAGACCGGCCAGAAGTGGAACGTCCGCCCCGACGGCCGCATCTACCTCCCCGCCACCGTCGACGCCGCCACCAGCCCCGCCGGCAAGTGCCTCGAACTCCCCGGCTGGGCCACCGCCCAAGGAACCCGCCTCGGCATCTACAGCTGCCCGGGGCTCCAGGCCAACCAGCAGTGGACCCTGTACCCCGAACGCACGCCCTGACGGACCGCACCACCTGCGCCCCTGCGGGCGTGGCCCCCGGCCCGGGGCGGGGCGACACCACGCCCCTCCCCGGGCCGGCGCGTATCAGTTCCTCCCGGCGGTCTAGGCCCAAGGGACGAGCGGGTCCCGGTTCCGGCGGCCGATCCGTCGCCGTCTCCGGCGGGGGGATGGTGGGGTCATGAACGCAGCACAGCACACCGCCCCCGCCCCCGTCGCCGTGGTCACCGGTGCCTCTCGGGGGCTCGGCCTGGCGCTTGCCCGGGCTCTCGCCGCCGACGGCTGGCAGTTGGTGATCACCGCTCGTGGCGCGGCCGAACTCGCGGCCGCCGAGGCGGATCTGGCCGCCGTGACCGAGGTCGTCGCCCTGTCCGGGTCGATCGTCGACGACGACCACCGCGCTCATCTGGCCGAGGCCGCCGACGGGCTCGGCGGCGCGAGCCTGCTGGTGAACAACGCCGGTACGCTCAACGGCGCCGCCACCCCCGGGGCCGAACCGCTGCCCCGGCTGGCGGACTTCCCGCTGCCGGACCTGCTGGAGACCTTCGAGGTCAACGCGCTGGCGCCGATCGCGCTCACCCAGCTCGTCCTGCCGCAGCTGCGCGCCCGCGTCGGCGCCGTGCTCAACATCAGTTCGGACGCCGCCGTGGTGCCCTACCTCGGCTGGGGCGGGTACGGCGCCAGCAAGGCGGCGCTGGACCTCGCCACCGCCGTACTCGCCGGCGAGGAGCCGGAGTTGCGGGTGTGGGCGGTGGATCCGGGCAGCATGCGCACCCGGATGCTGCAGGAGGCCGGCCCCGGCGAGGACATCTCCGGCGAGCCGCTGCCCGAGGAGGTGGTGCCGGTGCTGCTCGGCCTGCTCCACGACCGCGCCCCCTCCGGTCGCTACCGCGCGGAGGAGCTGGCGGCCGTGGTCCGGGGTGGGCGGTGACCACGCTCACGGAGCTCGGTCTCGACGTCACCGTCCCGCCCGAACTCTCCGCCCGGGCACCGGCGGAGGCGCTCGGCGGGGCGCGGGACGGCGTCCGGATGATGGTCGGCCGGCGCGATCGGGGGAGCGCGGAGCACCACCGCTTCACCGACCTGCCCGAGGTGCTGCGCGCGGGCGACCTGCTCGTGGTCAACAACTCGGCCACCCTCCCGGCCGCGCTGTCCGGCCGGTTGCCCGACGGCACGCCGGTCGCGCTGCACCTGTCGTCCGCGCAGCCCGACCGGCGCGACGCCCATCTGGTCGAGGTGCGGCGGGTGGTGCCGGGGCAGGCGGCCGCGTACTACCCGCCGGCCGAGTCGCCGGCCGGCCCGGGCCTGCGGGTCGCGCTGCCCGCCGGCGGTGCGGCCGAGCTGGTGGCGCCGTTCACTGCCCGTCTCTGGTACGCCCAACTCGCCCTACCCGCGCCGCTGTTGCCCTATCTGGAGCTGCACGGCAAGGCGATCAGGTACGGCTACGTGGACCGGGACTGGCCGATCGCGGCCTACCAGACGGTCTTCGCGACCGCCCCCGGAAGCAGTGAAATGCCCAGTGCGGGGCGGCCGTTCAGCGCCGAGGTGGTGGCCCGGCTGGCGGGCCACGGGGTGCTGGTCGCGCCGGTCACCCTGCACACCGGGGTGGCCTCGCCGGAGGCGCACGAGGCGCCGTACGCCGAGTGGTTCCAGGTCCCGGCGGCCACCGCCCGGCTGGTCGGGCACGTCCGGGCGGGCGGCGGTCGGGTGATCGCCGTCGGCACCACGGTGGTGCGCGCCCTGGAGTCGGCCGCCGCGCCGGACGGCACCGTCCAGGAGGCCGACGGCTGGACGGAGTTGGTGATCACGCCGGCGCGCGGGGTGCGCGCGGTCGACGGTCTGCTCACCGGCTGGCACGAGCCCCGGGCCTCGCACCTGCTGATGCTGGCCGCCGTGGCCGGGCGCCCACTGCTGACCGCCTGCTACCGGGCGGCCGTCCGACACCGCTACCTCTGGCACGAGTTCGGCGACGTGAACCTGCTGCTGCCGGACTGACCGCGCAGGCATCGTTCAGGCCAGCAGGGTCCGCGCGACGTGGTCGGTGTCCAGGTACTCGCGGACGGCGGTGATCCGGCCGTCCTCCACGGTGAAGACGCCCAGGCAGTGGTTCTCGTACGCGGCGCCGTTGGCGGCGGTGCCCTTGGTGGTCCACTCGGCGACGGCCTGCGGGCCGTCGGCGAGCACCTGGGTGAGGGTGATCTCGGGCAGACCGTCGGGGGCGAAGAGGGTGCCGACCCGGCCGAGGAAGTCGCCGAAGATCTCCTGCTTGCCCCGCCAGGTGCGGGACAGCGCCAGGTCTCCCGGGTAGGCCCAGGTGGCGTCCTCGGCGAACAGCGCGATGGCGGCCTCGCGCTCGCCCGCGGCGAGGAAGGTGACGTAGTCGGTGACGACGGTGCGGGCGTCGCTCTGCTGCATGATGACTCCTCCGGTGCGACCGGTCGGGACTGTCCCGCCGTGGCACCAGGAAATCCGTTCGGTGCCCGGACCGGCCAACAACCGCACCGCGCGAGCGACAACCAGCCGTTGTGATCGCAGGTCGGGATGCTTGGTAGCAGGTAGCAGGTAGCAGGTCGCAGGCCGCGCTAATCGGCCGAGCTGCCCGGGGGCAGTTCCAGCTCGAACCAGACCACCTTGCCGTCCTTGGTGCGGCGGCTGCCCCAGCGGTGTGCGAGCTCGTTGACGAGGTGGATGCCGCGCCCGCCCTCGTCGTCGGCGCGGGCGCGGCGGATCCGGGGCGCCTCGCTCTCCTGGTCGGCGACCTCGACGGTGAGCGTCCGGTTGCAGAACAGCCGCAGCTGGGTGGGGGATCCGGCGTGCACCAGGGCGTTGGTGATCAGCTCGCTGGTGAGCAGCTCGGCCCAGTCGATGAGCGGTTCGAGGCCCCAGGCGGACAGCGTCTCGCGGGTGAAGCGGCGCGAGTGGGCGACCATCGAGTGGTCGCCGGTGAGCGGCAGGCTGGCGATCCGGTCCGCGTCGGCCGGCCGGACCTGCGCCATGATGATGGCGATGTCGTCCTCGCTGGTGCGTCCGGTGAGTTCGGTCAGTACGGCGTCGCAGGTCTGCTCCAGTGAGCGGCGGCGGTCGGCGATCGTCCGGCAGAGCAGCTCCAGGCCCGCGTCGATGTCGCGGCCCCGGCGCTCGACCAGTCCGTCGGTGTAAAGGGCCAGGATGGCCTCCTCGGGGAGGGTGAACTCCACGTTCTCGAACGGGACTCCGCCGACTCCGAGCGGCACGCCGGGCGGGAGTTCGACCAGGTGCGCCCGCCCCTGCTGGTCGGCGACGACGGGTGGCAGGTGGCCTGCGCAGGCGGCGATGCAGTGGCGGTCCACCGGGTCGTACACCACGCAGACGCAGGTGGCGAACTGGCCCTCGCCGAGTGCGGCGGTGGCCTCGTCCAGCCGGTGCAGGACGCGGTTCGGGTCCAGGTCGAGGGTGATCAACGTGCGGGCGACGGTGCGGAGTTGCCCCATGGTGGCGGCGGCCCGGATGCCGTGGCCCATCACGTCGCCGACGATCAGGGCGACCCGGCCGGAGGACAGCGGGACGACGTCGAACCAGTCGCCGCCGACCTCGCTGACCACGCTGCTGGGCAGGTAGCGGTAGGCGATCTCCAGGCCGAGGGTGCGGTGGATCTCCTGTGGCAGCAGGCTGCGTTGGAGGGTGAGCGCGGTGTCCCGCTCGCGTCGGTAGAGCCGGCCGTTGTCGATCGCGAGGGCGGTGCGCGCGGCGAGCTCCTCGGCCAGCGAACGGTCCGCCTGGTCGAACGGCTCGGGGTTGTGGGTGCGGACGAACTCGGCGCCGCCGAGCACGAGTCCGCGTGCCACCAGCGGTACCATCAGGTACGAGTGGAGGCCGGCGGCCAGCCCCGGTTCGACCCGGTCGGGCGAGGCGACGATCCGGCGCAGCTCCTCCTCGGTCACCTCGGAGACCAGGATCGAGCGCCGGCTGCGCAGGCTCTGCGCGTACAGCTGGGCGGACTGCGAGGTCTCGCCGATCTGGTCGGAGGCCTCGGTCATGGTGCCGTCCGGGGCGTACCCGCCGACGGCCACCGCCCGCATCAGCACCGGACCGTTCTCCGGGACGGCGTCGGGCTCCTCGCCGCCGAGCACCGCGTCGCGCAGGTCGACGGTGACGAAGTCGGCGAAGCGCGGGATCACCATCTCCACCAACTCCCGGGCGGTGCGGTGCAGATCGAGGGTGGTGCCGATCCGGGTGCTGGCCTCGTTGAGCAGCGACAGCCGCTGCTGCGCGGCCCTGGCCTCGTCCAGCGCCTGCTTCCGGGCGGCGGCCGCGTCGCGCTCGCGGGTGAACAGCAGCGCGTTGTCGATCGACACGGCGGCTCGCACCGCCAACTCCCCGGCCAGCGCCACGTCGTCGTCCTCGTAGGGGCGGTCCATCACGGTGCGGTAGAAGCCGGCGACGCCGACCGCGGAACCGCGCGCGATCAGCGGCACGACCAGGATGGAGCGCACGTTCTGATCCCGTATCGCCGCGGCGCGCATCGGGTCGTTGGCGAACCAGGCCATCCCCTCTGCGTCCATCCGCGGCACCAGCACCGGCTTGCGGTGCGCCAGGCACCACGCGTACGGCGAGCCGGTCAGGAAGCGGTGCACCCCGCCGGTGCGGGCGATCGGCCGCAGGGTGGAGCCCGGCGCCGCGTGGAAGGCCATCCGTCGCAGCAGCGCCGAGCCGTCCTCCGGGGCGCGGGCCTCGCGCTCGCCGCGGACGAGGTCCTCCAGCACCTCCACCACCACGGCGTCGGCCAACCGGGGTGTCGCCACCTCGGCCAACTCCTTTGCGGTCTGGGCGAGATCGAGAGTGGTGCCGATCCGGGCGGACGCCGCGTTGACCAGCGCCAGCCGCTCCTGGGCGGCCTTCGCCTCGCGCAGCGCCTGCTGCCGGGCCAGCACGGTCTGGTGCTGGCGCAGGTACAGCCGGGCGTTGTCGATCGCGACGGCGGCCCGCGAGGCCAGCTCGTCGCCGAGGGTGATGTCGGCCTCCGCGAAGGACTCCCGATCGCCGCGCCGCGAGTACACCACCATGCCGAGCGTGGTGCCGCGCGCCCGCAGCGGGGTGATCCGCACCGAGCGCGGCCGTTCGCCGCGGTAGGCCTGGAGGCGGCGCTCGGTGATGCTGTCGCTGAGTAGCGGAAGCTCCCAGGACGGCACCACCACCGTCCGCCCGGTGGCCAGCGCCCGGGTGTACGGGGAGTCCGGCGGCAGCTCGTACAGCGAGTCCACGGGCAGCATCTCGGCCGGGTACAGCGGGTCGGTGCTGGACAGGGCCAGTCGGCGGACCAGCTGCGGCGTGGCAGGGTCGGGCGGGTCGACGTGCCGCCCGGCGACCAGCGCCTCCAGGGCGAACACCCCGCTGATGTCGGCCACCCTGGGCACCATCGCCTCGGCCAGCTCCCGGGCGGTCTGCCGCAGGTCGAGCGTGGTGCCGATGGAGGCGGTCGCGTCGACCAGCAGGGCCAGCCGCTCCTGGGCCCGCGCCGCCCGGGCGTCGGCGCGGAACCGCTCGGTGATGTCGATGACGGTGGTACTGACGCCGAGCACCCGCCCACCGGGCTCCTCCAGCCGGAAGTACGAGGCGGACCACGCGTGGTCGTGCCGCAGGTCACCCGGGGTACGGCCGTGCGAGCGGGTGTCCACGACCGGCCTGCCGTTCTCCAGCACCCGCCGCATCACCGCCTCGGCCTCGGCGCCGTTGATTCCGGGGAGCACCTCGGTGAGCCGGTGGCCCAGGTGCTCCCCGGCGGGCAGGCCGTTTGCCCGGGCCAGCGCCTCGTTCAGCCGGACGAAGCGCAGCTGGGTGTCGAACACGCCCATGCCGACCGGGGACTGGTTGAAGAAGCCGTCGAGCACGGCCAGATCCGCCTGGATCCGCCGCAGCGTGGTCACCTCGGAGGCGACGGCCAGCACCAGCAGGCGGCCGTCGGGCCCGGTGATCGGGTAGGTACGGAACTCCAGGTTCACCAGGTGTCCGTCCCGGTGCCGGACCGGAAACACACCGGACCAGGCCCGGCCGCTCAGGATCTGCTGGAACAGCTCCAGCACCGCGGGCCGGTGCTCGTCGGCGACCACCAGCTTGGCGGCCTTGGCGCCGACGGCCTGTTCCGGGGAGTAGCCGAGCAGCGCCTCCGCGTCGCTGCTCCAGTGCAGGATCCGCCCGTCGGCCTCGACCAGCGCCGTCGCGATCGGCATCATCAGCAGGGCGTCCTGCTGCGGCTCGCCCCGGTGCTGCTCGTTGTCGTTCACCATGGCCAGAGAACCGTCCGGAGATCGTTTCAACCAGCCCTGCCATCTTCGCACGCGGCCCCGGCGGACCGCTCACCGTAGCGGCAGCAGGTCTTCAGGTAGTAGTCCGCCGACTGGTCGGGCTCGCAGGGCAAGGACCGCACGCGGTAGCGGCCGGGCGGGACGTCGACGGTGAGGTACTCGCCGCTCGTGACGATCCGCTCACCCTCGTGCAGGGACGTGGGCGTGCGGACAGCCGGCAACGGGCCCGCGCGCACAGGAGGTCGGCCGGTCCGATGTCCCGCGGATGCGGCGTCTCACGGTGCCGCGACCCGTTCCCGGGCCTCGGCGGCGCGGGCGGCCAGGGCGAGCAGTGCGCCGACCAGGCAGAGGCTGGCGGCGACCAGTACGGCCCGGTCCGCGCCCGCCGCCAGGGCGCGCGCCGCGGCCTCGCGGCCGGGGCCTCCAGGCGGGGCCGAGCCGACGACGGCCACCGTCACCGCCACGCCGAGCGCCGAACCCATGTACCGGGAGGTGTTGTTGGCACCCGATCCCATGGCTGCCCGGTGCGCCGGGACGCTGCCGACCGCCAGCCGGGCGAGCGCCGCGTTGAGCACCCCACTGCCGATACCCGCCACCGCGAGCCCCGGTGCGAGCCGCAGCCAGGTGGAGCCCGGCGTCAGCCCGTACAGGCCCGCCTGGCCCAGGCCGCAGACCGCGAGCCCGACGGCGACCTGTGCGGTGGCCGACAGGTGCGCCGCCAGTCGCCGGGCCTGCAGCGCGGACAGCACCGACAGTCCCGACCAGAGCGCCAGCACCCCGCCCGCCGCCAGGCCGGACAGGCCCAGCACGCCCTGGAGGAGGGTCGGCAGGTAGCTCATGAAGCCGACCAGCGAGAGCCCGGTGAACAGAGCCCCGCCGGTGGCGGCGACGAAGCCGGGGCTGCGGAACAGCGCGAGGTCCAGCATCGGCTCCCGGACCTTCGCCTCGACCAGTCCGAACAGCGCCAGCAGCAGCACCCCGAACACCAGCAGGGCGACGACCACCGGCCGCCCCCAGCCGCCACGGCCCTCGGCCAGCCCGGCGATCAGGCAGGACGTCCCGGCGGCCAGCGTCAGCACCCCGTACGGGTCGAGGGCGCGCGGTCGCTCGGCCCGCGACTCGGTGAGGACGGCGGCCGAGTAGGCCGCCACGGCCGCCGAGACGACCGCGATCCCGCCGCTGACCGCGCGCCAACCGGCGTGCTGCTCGACCAGCGCGCCGTACACCGGGCCGACCGCGATGCCGAGGCCGACGGCGGCGCCCCAGACCCCGAGCGCCCGGATCCGGCCCGGCCCGGGCGGGTGGGCGTGGCTGATCAGGCCGAGCGCGGGCGCCAGGACGGCGGCCGAGGCGACGCCGAGGAGCACCCGGGCGGCCAGGTAGACGGCGCCGCCGGGGGCCAGCGCGGCCAGCGCCTCGGCGGCGGCGAACAGCAGCACGCCGAAGGTGAAGACCCGTTTGCGGCCGTGGTCGTCGGCGGCGCTCCCTGCGGTGAGCAGCAGCGCGGAGATGCCGATCAGGGTGCCGGTGAGGATCCAGGTCCGCCCGGCGGTTCCCAAATGGGCGGCCTGGGCGGTGGCGGCGAGCGAGGCGGTGGGGGCGGTGTAGGCGATGGTGACCAGCGCGGTCGCGGTCGCGGTGGCGGCCAGGGTGGCACCGGGCCGGGCGGGCGCGGCGGCGGTGGCGGGGGAGGAGCCGGGCGGTGCGGGAGGCATGGGTGTCCCCTCCGGGGCGCGGACCTATAGGTCTGGTGAATGAACCTTTGTCTCGATCGGTACGCTACCATCATTGGTCTGTTCATTGAACCTATTGGGCGAGTGGACTAGGCTGGCCCGCATGGCGCTGGGAACCGACTACGAACAGCAGGACTGCGCACTGGCCCGCGCCCTGGAGGTGGTCGGCGAACGCTGGAGCCTGCTGATCGTCCGCGACGCCTTCTACGGTGTGCAGCGCTTCAACGACTTCCTCGCCCATCTCGGCATCCCCCGCGCCGTCCTCACCGCCCGCCTCAACGCCCTGGTCGCGGCCGGTGTGCTGCGCAAGGAGCCGTACCGGCAGGCACCGCTGCGCCACGGCTACCTGCTCACCGGGGCCGGCCTCGAACTGTGGGGGCCGCTCTACCAGTTGAGCCGCTGGGGTGGTCGGCACGCGACTGCGGGCGGCGCGCACCACCTGTTCGCGCACGCCGTCTGCGGCGCCGACCTGGACGTCGTCGGCTCCTGTCCGCGCTGCGGCGGCGGGCCCGTGCCGCCGGCCGAGGTCGTGATGCGCCCCAACCCCGCCCGCACCGGCGGCCGCTGGGACGATCCGGTCTCCCGGGCCCTGGTCCGCCCGCACCGGCTGCTCGAACCGATCGCCTCGGCGGCGGTGCCCGCGTAGCGACGGGCGGCGCACGCCGACGCGGCCGCCGGCGGGCTGCCGGCGGCCGCGTTCAGAGAGCGGGCGGTCTTCGGGGAAGGGAGCCCAGGGGCTCTCAGGGGGCGCCCAGGCGTGGCGCTCAGGGGTGGCGCTCAGGGGTGGAAGAGCACCTCCGGGTTGGCGGTGGTCGGCCCGTCGAGGAGCGGCTGCGGCACACCCTTCAGCTGCAGGTCGAAGAAGGCCGCCACGTACGCGCGGGTGAGCTCGATGCCCCGCTGGCCGGACATCGTGGTGCCGGGAGGCTGGGGCAGGCCGAGCTTCTCGAAGAACAGCGGGAAGTCGGTGAACGTGCCGTGGTTGGAGCCCGCGACGGTCAGCCAGCGCTTCCAGCCGTCGAGGTTGGGCCAGCTCTTCGACCAACTGATGTCCTCGTCGCCGCCGGGCAGCGGGTGGCCGATCATCAGGAAGGGCTTGCCACCGATGCCGGCGGCGGGGACCAGGACGTCCATACTGCCGTCCAGGTCCGCCCCGGCCCGGATCCGGTCGTCGGTGAGCAGGGCCGGGACGGCCGAGGCGCCGCCGGCCGAGTGCCCGGCCATGCCGATCCGGTCGCGGTCGATCATGCGGGCGTAGCGCCAGGCCGGGTGGGGGCGGGCGGTCAACTGGTCGATGACGAAGGAGACGTCCTTCGCCCGGCTCTCGTCCAGACCCGCCCAGGACTCCGGGGTCGTCAGCTTGTTGCACATGACGCACGGGAGCGTCTGCCCGTCGGGAAAGGTCGTCCCGGTGTTCTCGTAGGTGTGGTCGACCAGCGCGACGACGTACCCGTGGCTGGTCAGGTCCTCGGCGAGGCTGGTCAGCGAGGCCCGCGGCATGGTGAAGCCGGGTGACAGCACCACCATCGGGAAGTGGCCGCCCTGCGGGCGCGCGTCGGACTTCGCCCAGGTCCGGGTGCCGGTCACCGCCTCGGTCGGGATGGTGTTGCCCTCGATCTTCCCGTCCAGCAGCATCCGGGCTGCCGCCGAGGTCATGTACGGTGCCGCGCTGCCCGTCCCGGCCTTCGCCGGGTAGTACATCGACACCATCAGCTGGCGTGGACCGGCCGAGGGGACCCACGGGTCCGGGCGGTTCTGGTCCACCAGGTGCAGGACCTCCTGCCCGACCGCGTACGGGCCGGTCGGACGCGGGAGATCGACGTGGACGGTGTTCGGGGCGGTCGGGGTGGCGGAGGCACCGGCCGGAGCGGCGGGCGCGGCCAGGGCCGGCACCGCGGCGGCGAGGGAGAGGGGCAGGGCGAGCAGCAGGGCCGCCGCGGCTGCGGTGGTGCGAAGTCGACTCATGTGAGCGACGGTAGGTCGGGGGCAGGCAAGTTGACGTCCCCTCAGCGATGGAGAGATCCCTTCCGGGGCGTGCGGGTGCGGACCCTTAGGGGGCGGCCGGGATCAGGGAGCCTCCGACCCGATCCGCGTCGCACGCCCGACGGGAACGGTCGGACACGCCCGGTGGGGCCCGCCCGGTGGGACACGCCCTAATCGAGCGCCTCCAGGATCGTCGCGTTGGCCAGACCACCCGCCTCGCACATGGTCTGCAGCCCGTACCGGGCGCCGCGTCGGCGCATCTCGTGCACCAGGGTGGTCATCAGCCGGGTGCCGCTGGCGCCGAGCGGGTGGCCGAGGGCGATCGCGCCGCCGTTGACGTTGACCTTCGCCGGATCGGCGCCGGTCTCCTGGAGCCAGGCCAGGACGACGCTGGCGAAGGCCTCGTTCACCTCGAACAGGTCGATGTCGGCGAGCGAGAGCCCGGAGCGCCGCAGGACCTGCTCGGTGGCGGGCAGCACGCCGGTGAGCATCAGCAGCGGATCGGAGCCGGTGACCGCGAAGGAGTGCAAGCGCGCGAGCGGGCGCAGGCCGAGCCGGGCGGCGGTCTCACTGCTGGTGATCAGCACGGCGGAGGCGCCGTCGTTGATCGGACTGCTGTTGCCCGCCGTCACCGACCAGGTGATCTGCGGGAAGCGCTCGGCGAAGGCCGGATCGGCGAAGGACGGCCGCAGGCCGGCCAGCACCTCGGGTGTGGTGCTCGGGCGCACCGACTCGTCCGCCGCCACCAGCCGGCCGTCACCCGTCGGCACCGGGGCCAGCTCGGCCTCGAACCGGCCGTCCGCGTGGGCCCGCGCCGCCTTGGTGTGCGAGGCGGTGGCGAACTCGTCCATCGCCTCGCGCGAGATCGACCACTTGGCGGCGATCAGCTCGGCGCTGACGCCCTGCGGGATCAGCCCGCCCGGGTAGCGGGCGGCGACCGCGGCGCCGAACGGGTCCGCTCCCGGCGGCACGTTGGACCACATCGGCACCCGGCTCATCGACTCGATCCCGCAGGCCACCGCCAGGTCGTAGGCCCCCGCGATGACGCCCTGCGCGGCGAAGTGGACGGCCTGCTGGGAGGAGCCGCACTGCCGGTCGACGGTGGTCGCCGGGACGGACTCCGGGAACCCGGCGGCGAGCCAGGCGTAGCGGGTGGTGTTCATGGCCTGCTCGGAGACCTGGTCGACACAGCCGCCGATGACATCGTCCACCAGGGCCGGGTCGACGCCGCTGCGCCCGATGAGCGCCTGAAGGGTGTGGGCGAGCAACTCCACCGGGTGGACACCCGAGAGCGCCCCTCCCGGCTTGCCCTTCCCGACGGGGGTACGGACTGCTTCGACGATCACGGCGTCGCGCATGGCGGTCGCCTTTCCTGTGAGGGCGTGCGGGATCAGTTGGAGAACCGAACCCACTGTAGAGCGGTGAGTTCGGTAATCCAACCCTCTGGTCGCCGGCCGGTCAGAGGCTCCGGTCCCGGACCTCCTCGATGAACGCCGCCGCCGCGCCGGCGTTCGGGACCGGGAAGGTGAGCGGCAGGCCGGCCGAGTACGTGCGGATCTCCAGTTCCCCGAGGTCGGAGGCCTGCGCGGACCGCACCTCCGCCCACCGGAACGCCTCCGTCGCGGCGAGCGGGTGCGGCGGCCGGTGCACCAGCCCGCCGGCCGTCACGGACAGTCGCCCCCGGGCGAACCGGACGGCCCCCTCCGTGCGCAGTGCCTCGTGCAGTGCACCCCGGAGCCCGGGGGAGAGCCGCTCGTCGAGCTCCCGGAAGAGCCCGTCCAGCCGCCGTAGATGCGCCACCGCCAGCGGCTCGTCCACGCCGACCAGCCATATCCGGCCCTCGCCCACCCCGCGCCGCCCGCCGGGGGAGTACTCGGTGGCCTCCACCGCCTCCCACGGCAGCGGCCGCTCGCTGCCGTCCGCCCCGACCAGCACCAGCCCGCCCTCGTGCACGTGGACGGACCGCAGGCCCGGCGTCGGCCGCAGCCACCCGTAGCCGCTCGTGGCCGTGAGCGCGACGGCCGCCACCACGGGCGCGGGCCACCACTCCCCGGTCGCCGGCCAGGCCGCTGCGGCGACGGCGGCCGCGGCGGCGTCCACCCACGCCCGGGCGCGCCACGACATCGGCCGGAACCGACGGTGCACCCGCACCGCCCGGCCGAGCCGCCCGCCGCCACCCGCGATCGACCGCGCCCGGGCCAAGGGCCACACCACCGCCACCTCGGTCACCTCCCGCTGAGCGAACACCACAACCGGAACCGCAGCTGTCGGACCCTGAGCATCGACCGACCGCCGGACCCCCGAACAGGGCCAATTGGTACCTCTTGGCCCCGAAATGGCCTTACCCCATCCTCCACCTCACCCTGCCCACGGCCTCACCCCGCCCTCTGCCCGACCTCGTGTGCTCCTCGTCAGTCCACCCTCCCCGTCGGAAGATCCTCCACCGCACCTCGTCACCTCGCCGTCGCGAACTCGTTCTGCAGCGTGCGCAGCAGGGTCGTGCCGGCCGGATCGGCGGAACGGCGGGTGTTGACCAGGACCACCACCCCCACCTGCTTCTCCGGATCGAAGGCCACGAAGGAGCGGAACCCGCCCGTGCCGCCGTTGTGCCAGATCTGTAGGTGACCGCCCTGCTGGGTGTGCAGGCGGTGGGCGAGCCACCCCAGGTGCATCCAGGCGAACGGGTTGACCCGGTGCCGGGTCTCCCGGGTGAGCGTGATCGCGGGCGCCAGCGGCGCGTCCGGCTCGCGGTCGGCGGCCAGCTGGGCCCGCAGGAATATCGCCAGGTCGGCGGCGGTCGACCGGAGCCCGCCCATGCCGGGGATGTCCGCGAGCTCCCAGTGCGGGACCGGCCGCCCGCCGGCGGTGTGCCCCTGCGCCAGCCGATCGGCCTGCTCCCGGCCCTCGCGCACACAGGTGTCCACCAGCCCCAACGGTTGGCAGACCTCACGCGCCACCAACTCCTCGTAGCCGGTTCCGGCCCGGTGGGCGAGAGCCAGGCCGAGCAGCCCGGCGCCGAGGTTGGAGTAGCGGAAGCTGCGCCCGGGTGCGGCCCGCAGCCTCGTCCGGGCGAGCCCGGCGAGTACGTACGCGGTGTCGCAATGGGCGTACGGATCGGGCTTGTTGGGCTTGAGCAGCGCCGTCGCCAGCAGCCCCCGGGGCAGGCGGGGGAGCCCCGAGGTGTGGGTGGCGAGGTGCCGCAGGGTGATCGGCCGCCCGCCCCTGTCCGGGACGGTGACACCGCCGGGCCGGATGCCCGCGAGCACGTCGGCGAGCGGTTGGTCGAGTCCGACGCCCGGTCCGGCGTCGAACCCGGCGTCGAACCCGGTGGCTGATCCGACAGATGATCCGGCGGTGGATCCGGCGGAGCCGGCGAGCACCAGCCGTGCGAGGACGAGCGAGGTGAACACCTTGGTGACGGAACCGATTTCGAACAGGGTGTGCGGCCCGGGCACGGCGCCGCCCGGGCCGGCTCGCCCGGCGCCGCGGATCTCCACGTCGCCGCCGGCCAGCCCGGCGACCACCGCGCCGACGTGTTGGCCGGCGAGCCGGTCGGCGGTCTGTTGCACAAGGCGGGCGAGTTCGTTCATGGCTGTGAGCCTAGGTCGTCGTGACCTGCGAAATCGTCCGCCGGAACGACGATTTCGCCCGCTCCCCGCTGCTCCCACAGGAGTACGCCCCGCTACGCTCGGCAACGTACCGACACCGACGTGTGTCGACCGGCCGAGCGGAGCGGGGCGTCTGACGGTCCGGGGGTCAGACCCGGAGGGGCGTCATCGCGCGAAGAGCCGTCAGCAGCTCAGGTTGCCCCCGGGGACGGTGCCGAGGATCTGGACGAAGCTCTGGTACAGGCTGATCCGGTGCTGCATCTGCGCGGTGTTGTTGCCGTTGCACTCCAGCGAGCCGTTGATGCTGCGGATCGTCTCACCGAAGCCGTACCCGTTGACCATGGCGTTGTGCGCGGTCATGGTGCCGGGCCCGTTCTGGGTGTTCCAATACCAGAGGCCGGTCTTCCAGGCCACCGCCGGGTCGGTCTGCACCAGGTTCGGGTTGTTCAGCAGGTCGATGCCGAGCGCGTCGCCGGCGGCCTTGTAGTTGAAGTTCCAGCTCAGCTGGATCGGCCCGCGCCCGTAGTACGCGGCCTGCCCGGCCGGGCACCCGTACGGCTGCGAGGTGTCGCAGTAGTGCGGGTAGTTGGCGGTGTTCTGCTCGACCACGTACACCAGTCCGCCGGTCTCGTGGCTGACGTTGGCGAGGAACGCGGCCGCCTCCTGGCTGCGGACGGTGTCGCTGCCGGTGGTCGCGAAGCCCGGGTAGGCGCTGAGCGCGTCGATCAGGCCCTGGTAGGTGTAGAAGGAGTTCCGGCCCGGGAACATCTGGTCGAACTGGGCCTGGCTGACCGGGAATCCGCCCGTGCCGGGCGGCTGCGTGGGCGTCGAGCCGCAGCTGTACGGCTCCCAGTACCAGGTGCTGATGACCGGGTCGTAGCCCGGGTTGTCGTGGGTGGCGCGGTAGTAGCCGCCGTTGGTGTACCGGACGATGTCGCCCGTGGCGTAGGTGCGGCCGGCGACCCAGGCGGGGTAGTCGCAGGTGCCGGGCGTGGAGCCGGTGGACCCGTCGCAGGAGCCCTGGTCGGCCCAGACACCGGTGCCGCCGGTGCTCGGGGCCTCGTTCTGGGTCCACCACTTGGCGGTCCAGTTGTGCCCGTTGTACGAGACGGCCGCGCCGCCGGTGTAGGCGGTCGCCGCGCTCCACGGCGTGCCGCAGGCGGCGGCACTGGCGGAGGCGGGGAGGAACACCGCGACCGCCAACGCCGTGATCAGGGCGGAGAGCAGCGCGAGCAGGCGTTTCAATGACACGTCATCACCCCTTGTGCGGTGGGGGCCGCACGTCGTCGAGACAGGGACCTGAGCGGGGCCGGGGAACCGGGCCCGCGCGGGGGCGCGTCGCGGGGGGACGGCCGACCGGGGTGCGGGCCGGTGCGGGGCCGACACCGACTCAAGCGGAGTGGTCTATACCTGTCAAGAGGGTTGGTGAAACTGGCTTACAAACGCGGGGAAGTGGCCGACGGCGGGCCGCACACGAAACGCCCCCGACTCCCTCAGCCCCCTCGTCCCCCTCGGCCCCCGATTCCCCTGGGCGCCCCCGAACCCCCGGCGACCCCACCACCCCGCCAGTCCGTCAGTCCCCGAGCGCCGCCCGCAGCCGCGCCGCGACCTCCGCGGCCCCCGCCTCGTCCGGGTACCTCCCCCGCGGCCAGAAGAACCCGCGCAGCCCGTCCTTCGGATTGCGCGGCACCACGTGGACGTGCAGATGCGGCACCGACTGGCTGATCCGGTTGTTCGCCGCCACGAAGCTCCCCGCCGCGCCCATCCCGCGCTCCACCGCGGCCGCCACCCGCTGCACCCGGAGGAAGAACGGCCCCACCTCGGCGGCCGGCAGGTCCGCCAGCGTGCGGTGGTGGGCGCGGGGTACGACCAGCACGTGGCCGGGGAACAGCGGCCGCCGGTCCAGGAACGCCACCGCCGCCTCGTCGTCCAGCACCCGGTGCGCGGGCTCCGCCCCGGCCACCACCGCGCAGAAGACGCAGTCCATCCGTCCATTCAAGCCACCGGCACCCGCCCCGGCACCCCGAAAACCCGTGGCGGACCGGCATCACCCGTCCGGCCCCCGATCGGGTGCGGCCGCTCGGTCGGCGGGCGCACCGTGCTGGAGGGGGGCTGACCACAGGGGCGCCCCGCGCGTCCCATGAGGAGGTGGCCCGGATGGTGGGCAAGTTCGAGATCTACGAGGACGCCGGCGGCAAGTACCGGTTCCGGCTCAAGGCGGGCAACGGCGAGATCGTCGCCACCGGCCAGGGGTACTCCAGCAAGGAGGCCGCCCACAAGGGCGTCGAGGCCGTCCAGCGCGCGGCCGACGGCGCACCGGTGGTGGACCTGCCCAAGGCCGCCTGAGCGCGCCGGATGCGCGCCGGGTGCGCGCCGGACGCGCGGCGGCCGGTCCACCCGGGCCGGCCGCCGCGCGGCATCGCGTCGCACGACGCGGGAGCACAGCATGAGGCGGGAGCGTCGCGTCGCCGGGCGGGGAGTGCAGCGACAACGGGGGCACCGCATCACGGGACCACCGCGTCACTCGTAGCGGTAGAGCAGCGCCTCCCGCTCGTTCTGCTCGATCATCTCGATGGTCAGCGCGTCGTCCCGCAGGTGCGAGAGGGTGATCTCCGCGGAGGTCGGCTGGGCGTCCTTGGCCAGCCAGTTCTCCGGCTTCCAGGCCGAACCGCGCAGGAAGGCCTTGGGGCAGTGCGCGTACACCTCCTCGACGGCCACCACGATCGCGCTGCGCGGGGGCTTGCCGACGGCGGTCAGCTGCCGCAGCAGCTCCGGGTCGGTGGAGACGCAGGCCCGCCCGTTGACCCGCAGCGTGGTGTCCCGGCCCGGGACGACGAAGATCAGCCCGATCCGACCGTTCTCCAGGACGTTGTGCAGGGTGTCCAACCGCTTGTTGCCGGTGGCGTCCGGGATGGCGAGGGTGTACTCGTCGAGGACGGAGACCAGCCCGGCCGGCCCGCCGCGCGGGGAGACGTCGCAGCGTCCGGCGGCATCGGAGCTGGCCACGAACACCAGCGAGGAACAGGCGATCAGCCGTCGCGCGACCTCGTGCAGGTGGTCGACCTGCTTGCGGCGCGCGTGGTCGCCGGGCTGCTCGTAGATCTCGCGCAGCTGGTCCGGGTCGGTCAGCGCCCCCGCGCGGAGGGCGGCGAACAGGCTGCCCGGCGCATCCGGAGCGATGGTTGACGGGCTGACAGATTCCGGTGTGGTGGTCATACCGGAAATCTAACCGAGCCCCTTTCCGGATCCCGGGCCGCAGGGCGGCCCAAGCCGTCGGTAAAGCTTCGTCCTACCCCTCCCCACCAGCGGTTTTACCCTGATAATGGGGCCAAGGGCTCCCCCTCGGAGGTGGTGGTCGTGATCGTGAGGATCTGGGCCGGACAGGTCTTGGCCGGTCGCATCGAGGAGTTCTGCGTGCTGCTGACCACACAGGTGATCCCGCAGCTCGGGCAGACCGACGGTTGTCTGGGCGGCGAGCTGTTGCGCTCGGTGACCGAGGACGGGCACCGGGTGATCGTGCTGACCCGCTGGCGCGACGAGGAGGCCCTGCGCGGGTACGCGGGTCCGATGTGGCGGATCCGACCGGTCTGCTCGGAGGGCGAACTGTGCTACCTCGCACACCCGCCCGTGGTCACCCACTTCATGCCGATCGCCGCGCCGGCCACGCTCTGAGTCACCGCGGCCCCGCCGTAGCCCTGCCCGCGGCTCCGAGTCACCCCGCCGCGCATTCCCCGCAACCGCGTGAAACAGCCCACAGCGGAAGGCTCTCCCTGGACTTGCGCGGGCCGTGGCAGAATGACCACGACAGCAGTGACGTTCAGCGCACTCCGGGGTCGGTGAAAATCCGAACCGGCGGTTACAGTCCGCGACCCGTCCGCAGCCAGCGGCCGGTTGACCAGGTGAAATTCCTGGACCGACGGTTAAAGTCCGGATGGGAGGCGTGCGCGGGCGGACGAACAGCGATATCCGTGGCCCCCCGGTGGGCCACGGCCAGGTGAACGGCGGGAGCAGTGTCTCCCGGGCCGGGCGAGCGATCTCCCGGCGGCCTCGGCATCCCGGCGACGGGTCGTGCCGTCGGCCTGCGCACCGTTGCCCGTCCGTGTCATCTCCCTATGCCGCCCCGGAGTCCGCGCCCCAAGCGCGAGGAGAACCCGGGTGTTCACCGGCATCATCGAAGAGCTCGGCGAGGTCGTGTCGATCGAGGAGATCGGCGACTCCTCGCGAATCCGCCTGCGCGGCCCGGTGGTCTGTACGGATGCGCGGCACGGCGACTCCATCGCGGTCAACGGCGTCTGCCTGACCGTCGTCGACACCCCCGACCAACTGGCTTCCGGCACCAGCGAGTTCAGCGCTGACGTGATGGCCGAGACGCTGCGCCGTTCCAGTCTGGGCGAGTTGAAGCCCGGCTCCCGGGTCAACCTGGAGCGTGCCATGGCGCTCGGCGCCCGGCTCGGCGGACACCTCGTCCAGGGCCACGTCGACGCCACCGGCACGTTGCTGAGCCGCGAGCCCGGCGAGCGCGACGCGGCAGGCGCCCTGCGCTGGGAGGTGCTGCGCTTCTCGCTGCCCGACACCATCTCCCGCTACCTGGTGGAGAAGGGCTCGATCACGGTCGACGGCGTCAGCCTCACCGTGGTGGAGGCCGCGCGCGACAGCTTCACCGTCAGCCTCATCCCCGCCACCCTCGCGCTGACCACGCTCGGCGCCAAGGCCGTCGGAGAGAGCGTCAACCTCGAGGTGGACGTGCTCGCCAAGTACGTCGAGCGGCTGCTCGACTCCCGCGCCCTCCCCCCGACGATCGCCGGAGAGTCCAAGTGAGCTGGCTCAGCGGAGAAGCGTTCACCGTCCTCGGTGAACACGTGAAGTGGGCCGACATGTTCGGCAACCTGCTCGGCATGTCCGCCCTCGCGCTCGGCTGGCGCCGCTCGGTCTGGAGCTGGCCGGTCCAACTCCTGTCGGGCGTCGTGCTGATCGCCGCCTACCTCGGGGGCCACGTCCCCGGTCTGATCGGCAAGCAGCTGATCGTGATCGTCACCGCCGCCTGGGGCTGGAGCCAGTGGCGGCGGGGCCGCCGGGACAGCGGCACGATCGCCGTCCGGTTCGCCACCTGGCCCGAGCGGGCCGCGCTGGCTGCGGGCACCGCGGCCGGCACCGTCGCGCTGGCCTGGCTGTTCACGTCCTACCCCAGCCTGTCCTGGAGCCCCTGGTCGGACGCCTACATCTTCGTCGGCACGCTGGCCGCGATGGTCGCCCAGGCCCGCGGCTGGGTGGAGTTCTGGTTCGCCTGGATCGCCGTCGACGTGGTGGGCGTCCCGTTCGCCTTCAACAGCGGCTACTCCTTCTCCGGCCTCACCTACTCGCTCTACTTCGTCCTGGTGCTGCTCGGCCTGCGCTCGTGGTGGCTGAGCACCCGTGAGCCGCGCGTCAACTCCGCCACCGTCCCGCAGGGAGCCACGGTATGACCGAGAACCACACCCTCGACCTCGAACTCGTCCTCGACCCGGTCGAGCGGGCGATCGCGGACATCGCCCTCGGCCGTGCCGTGGTCGTGGTCGACGACGAGGACCGGGAGAACGAGGGCGACATCGTCTTCGCGGCCTCCGCCGCCACCGCCGAGCTGATGGCCTTCACCATCCGCTACAGCTCCGGCGTGATCTGCGCCCCGATGACCGGCGAGGAGCTGGACCGCCTCAAGCTCCCGCCGATGACCCAGGTCAACGAGGACCGCAAGGGCACCGCGTACACCGTCTCGGTGGACGCCCGCGAGGGGGTCGACACCGGCATCTCCGCCGCCGACCGCGCCCGCACCGTCCGGCTGCTGTCCTCGCCCGGCACCGAGCCCGGCGACCTCACCCGCCCCGGGCACGTCTTCCCGCTGCGCGCGGTCGAGGGCGGGGTGCTGGTCCGCCCCGGCCACACCGAGGCGGCCGTCGACCTGGCCCGGCTCGCCGGACTGCCGCCGGCCGGCGCGATCGCCGAGGTGGTCAACGACGACGGCACCATGGCCCGGCTGCCCGAACTGGTCGCCTTCGCCCGCGAACACGGCCTCGCGATCATCTCCATCGAGGACCTGATCGCCTACCGTCGCCGCACCGAGCTGCACGTCGACCGGGCCGCCGTCACCGCCCTGCCCACCGTCCACGGCGAGTTCACCGCCGTCGGCTACAAGGGCACCATCGACGGTGTCGAGCACATCGCGCTGGTGGCCGGCGGTCTCGGCGCCGACGGCCGGCTGCCCGAGGGCGAGGACGTCCTGGTCCGGGTCCACTCCGAGTGCCTGACCGGCGACGTCTTCGGCTCGCTGCGCTGCGACTGCGGCCCGCAGTTGGAGGCTTCGCTGCACCGGGTCGCCGAGTCCGGCCGCGGCGTGGTGCTCTACCTGCGCGGCCACGAGGGCCGGGGGATCGGCCTGGCGCACAAGCTGCGCGCCTACGAACTCCAGGAGCAGGGGCGCGACACCGTCGACGCCAACCTCGACCTCGGCCTGCCGGCCGACGCCCGGGACTACAGCATCGCGGCGCAGATGCTGGTGGACCTCGGCGTCCGCTCGCTCACCCTGCTCACCAACAACCCGGAGAAGGTCTCCGCGCTCACCGAGCACGGCCTCAAGGTCAAGGGGCGCGAAGCGGTCGAGATCGCGCCCGGTGAGCACAACCTGCGCTACCTGCGCACCAAGCGCGACCGGATGGGCCACGACCTGCCCGGCCTCGGCTCCTGACCACACCGCCCTCCTCCACGGGCCCCTGAACACGCCCGCCCCCATCACGACGGACAGGAAGTACGAACATGAGCGGCCACGGAGCCCCTGAGCTGACCATCGACGGCGCCGCCGACCTCAAGGTCGCCGTCGTCGCCGCCCAGTGGCACGACAAGGTGATGAACGGCCTGCTGGACGGCGCCCACCGCGCGCTCAAGGAACTGGGCGTCGCGGAGCCGACCGTGCTGCGCGTCCCCGGCACCTTCGAACTGCCGGTCGCCGCCAAGCGACTCGCCGACCACGGCTACGACGCGGTGGTCGCCCTCGGCGTGGTGATCCGCGGCGGCACCCCGCACTTCGACTACGTCTGCCAGGCGGCCACCGCCGGCCTCACCCAGGTCACCGTCGACACCGGCGTCCCGGTCGGCTTCGGTGTGCTGACCTGCGACAACGAGGAGCAGGCGATCGACCGGGCCGGCCTGCCCGGCTCCGCCGAGGACAAGGGCCACGAGGCCGTCACCGCCGCCGTCGCGACCGCCGCGGTGCTGCGCGCCGCGCTCTGAGCGGACCGTCCGGACCCGGACCGTGGACGTCCATCGGACCGTCCACGGTCCGGGACCGTTTACCGCCCGTGACCCAGCACGCCGTAAGGTGAGTCCATCATGGCTTCGAAGACATTCGAGGAGCTCTTCGCCGAGCTCCAGCAGAAGGCCGCCACCGGCGACCCCTCGTCCTCCCGTACCGCGCAGCTCGTCCAGCAGGGCGTCCATGCGATCGGCAAGAAGGTCGTCGAGGAGGCCGCCGAGGTCTGGATGGCCGCCGAGTTCCAGTCGGACGAGCAGACGGCCGAGGAGGTCTCGCAGCTCCTGTACCACGTTCAGGTGATGATGATCGCCCGTGGGCTGACGCTCGACGACGTCTACAAGTACCTCTAGACCCGGTCCGAAGAGACCCGGTCCGACAAAGCACCTCCGACACCCGGTTCGAACTGCACACCCCTCCCAACAGGTAAGGAACCAACCTCCCATGCTGCGCATCGCCGTCCCCAACAAGGGTTCGCTCTCGGGTCCCGCGGCGGAGATGCTCCATGAGGCCGGCTACCGCCAACGGAAGGACCCCAAGGAGCTCGTTCTCGTCGACCCGAACAACGAGGTCGAGTTCTTCTTCCTGCGCCCGCGCGACATCGCCGTCTACGTCGGTTCCGGCCGCCTGGACGTCGGCATCACCGGTCGCGACCTGCTGCTGGACTCGCACTCCAACGCCGAGGAGGTGCTCGCCCTCGGCTTCGCCGGGTCGACCTTCCGCTTCGCCCGCCCCGAAGGCGTGGCCGTCGAGGACGTCAAGGGCCTGGAGGGCCTGCGGATCGCCACCTCCTACACCGGGCTGGTCGAGCAGCACCTCGCCGACCACGGCGTGAAGGCGACCGTCACCAAGCTGGACGGCGCGGTGGAGACCGCGGTGCAGCTGGGCGTCGCCGACGTGATCGCCGACGTGGTGGAGACCGGCACCAGCCTGCGCAACGCCGGCCTGGAGGTGTTCGGCGAGCCGATCCTGATCTCGGACGCCGTGGTGATCCGCCCCAAGGGCGCGGGCGAGGACGCCCGCGTGGAGCAGTTCCTGCGCCGCCTCCAGGGCGTGCTGGTGGCCCGCCGCTACGTGCTGATGGACTACGACATCCGGGCCGAGAAGGTCGGCGCCGCCGTGGCGCTCACCCCCGGCCTGGAGTCGCCGACCGTCTCCCCGCTGCACACCGAGGGCTGGGTGGCGGTGCGTTCGATGGTGCTCCGCAAGGAGGCCCAGCAGATCATGGACGACCTGTGGAGCATCGGCGCCCGGGCCATCCTGGTCACCAACATCCACGCCTGCCGCCTCTGAGCGGCGCGGCGGCGACCGCGCCCGCCGCGATGCGGGTAAGGAACGGTTGAATGGGGCGGGGACGCCGGTCGGCGTCCCCGCCCTTTGCTGGATCCGCCCGCTCGGATCCGCGCCCCGCCCCGAACCGCCGTCCGCGACGACCGCCGTTCCCGGAACGAGCCTTCCCGGGAGCGACCGTTCCCCTGAACCACCCCACCGGAGATCCCACGTGTCCACGCCGCCCGTCGAGTTCCCCGTCACCTGGGCGCCGCGCCGCACCCGCGCCGTGCTGCTGCCGGTCTGCGTGCTGCTGGTGGTGCTGTTCGCCGTGATGGCCGTGCTGCTCCCGGAGAACTGGCAGCTCAACGACCGGATCATGATGGCGGCCAGCGGTGTGCTGTTCGCGTGCGTGGGCCTGATGCTGGCCCGTCCCCGGGTGAGCGCCGACGCGCAGGGCGTGACGGTGGTCAACTTCGTCCGCAGCCGCCGGCTCTCCTGGGCCGAGATCGTCCGGGTCAACTTCCGCCAGGGCGACCCGTGGGCCACCCTCGACCTGGCCGACGGCACCTCGCTCGCCGCGGTCGGCATCCAGTCCGGCGTCGGCAAGGCCCAGGCGATCGCGGACGCCCGTGCCCTGCGTGATCTGGTCGAGCACCACGCCCAGGCCTGAACCCCGGGCGGCCACCACCCCATCCAGGCCCACCCAGGCCCGCCCGAGCCCAGCCAGGTCCGCCCGGACCCGCTCCGACCTGGGAATCCTCGGTCGGGCGGGTCCGAACACTCCTCCTACCATCGTCCCGGTATGGTCTACGCTGGTAAAAGCAGGGCAAAGCTTCCGCCCTGCCCGAAAGCGACCTGAGGAGTGACACTCCCCCTCGATGGACGATCCGTCCGGTAGTACCTGCGCCGCCCACCTTCCTGTCAGCGGAAGGCAGGCGGCACTGTGATCACCGCCTGGCTGCTGTTGCTCGCAGCCCTCCTGCTGATCCTCGCCAACGGCCTGTTCGTGGCCGCCGAGTTCGCCTTCGTGACCGTGGAACGCGGGGCGGTGGAACGTTCCGCCGCGACCGGCGACGCCAAGTCCGGCCGCGTCGCCCGCGCCCTGCGGCACCTCTCGTTCGAACTGTCCGGCGCCCAGCTCGGCATCACCGTCACCTCGCTAGTGGTCGGCATGCTCGCCCAGCCGGCCCTGTCCACCCTGCTCAGCCCCGTCATGACCGGTATCGGCGTGCCCGCCTCGGCCGCCCGCGGCGTCGCCGTGGTGGTCGGCATGGTGCTCGCCACCGTGGTGCAGATGGTGATCGGCGAGCTGGTCCCGAAGAACTGGGCGATCTCCCGTCCGCTCCAGGTGGCCCGCGCGGTCGCCGCCCCGCACATGGCCTTCTCCTTCGTCTGCCGCCCGCTGATCAGCTTCCTGAACGGGGCTGCCGACCGGACGGTCCGCGCCTTCGGCGTCGAGCCGCAGGAGGAGCTGGGACACGCCCGCACCCCGGCCGAGCTGGTCGCGCTGGCCCGCCACTCGGCCAAGGCCGGCGCGATAGACGAGGAGTCGGCGACCCTGTTCGTCCGCACCCTGGGCCTGAGCGAGCTGACCGCCGAGTCCGTGATGACCCCGCGGATCGACGTGGCCGCCCTCCAGATCGACGCCACCGCCTCCGACGTGGTCAACCTGACCCGGGCCACCGGCCTGTCCCGCTTCCCGGTCTACACCGACAGCCTGGACGAGGTCACCGGCATCGTGACCCTCAAGGACGCCCTCGCCGTCCCGGCCGCCCGCCGCGGCCTGGTCCGGGTGGGCGGGCTCTCGTCGCCGCCGCTGCTGGTGCCCGAGACCCTGCCCGCCGAGCGGCTGCTCGACCAGCTGCGCCGCCTCCAGCCGATGGCCATCGTGGTCGACGAGTACGGCGGCACCGCCGGCGTCGTCACGGTCGAGGACATCGTCGAGGAGATCGTCGGCGAGGTGCAGGACGAGCACGACCCCGCCGACCGCCCCGAGCTGCTGTCGCTGCCCCCGCTGAACGGCCTGCCGGCCTGGGAGGCCGACGGCCGCGCCCGGATCGACCAGCTGGAGGCCATCGGCCTGAACGCCCCGGACGGCCCGTACGAGACGCTGGCCGGCCTGGTCTCCGACCTGCTCGGCAAGCTGCCCGAGGTCGGCGAACAGGCCGAGCTGCCCGGTTGGCGCCTCACCGTCACGGGTGTCGACCGGCACCGCACCAGCCAGGTCCGGGTCGAGCGCACCAGCGCACCGGCCTCCTTCGGTGAGAGCCAGGAGGACGCCCGATGACCGCGCTCCAACTGGCCGTCGCCGTCCTGCTGCTGCTCGGGAACGCCTTCTTCGTCGGCGCCGAGTTCGCCGTCGTCTCGGTGCGCCGCAGCCAGGTCGAACCGCTCGCCGAGGCCGGCCACAAGCGCGCCCGCACCGTGCTGCACGCGCTGTCCAACGTCTCCGCGATGCTGGCCGCCGCCCAGCTCGGCATCACCGTCTGCTCGCTGGGCCTCGGCGCCCTCGCCGAGCCGACCATCGCGAGCCTGCTGGAGGGCCCGTTCCACGCGATCGGCATCCCGTCCGGTCTGATGCACCCGCTCTCGTACGGGATCTCGCTGGCCGTCGTGGTCTTCCTGCACATGGTGATCGGCGAGATGGTGCCGAAGAACATGGCCATGGCCGGCCCGGAGAAGGCCGCGCTCTGGCTCGGCCCGCCGCTGGACCGGCTGGCCCGCTGGCTGGCCCCGGTGATCCGGGTGCTGAACGCGTTCGCCAACGGTGTGCTGAAGCTCTTCCGGGTCGAGCCCAAGGACGAGGTCGAGTCGGTGTTCACCACCGAGCAGCTGATGTACCTGCTGGTCGACTCCCGGGACGCCGGCCTGCTCGACGAGGGCCGCCAGGAGCGCCTGGAGGACGCCCTGGAGCTGGGCCACCGACCGGTCACCGAGGTGCTGCTCAAGCCCGAGCAACTGGTCACCGTGGACACCAAGGTGACCGCCGCAGAGGTCGAGGAGCTCGCCCTGCGCACCGGCTTCTCGCGCTTCCCGGTCACCGACGGCGACCCGGCCGGCCACGGCTACCTGGGGTACCTGCACCTCAAGGACGTCCTCGACGTGGAGGACCCGTCCGCGCCCGTCCCGGCCCGGCTGTGGCGCCCGATCACGGTGCTGCGCGGCAGCCTCCCGCTGGACGACGCGCTCGGCGCGATGCGTCGCGCGACCTGCCACCTGGCCGCCGTGCTGGACCAGGACGGGCGCACGCTCGGCGTGGTCATGCTGGAGGACGTGCTGGAGGAGCTGGTCGGCGAGATGCACGACCCCGACCACCGGTCCGCCGGCTGAGGTTCCCCGTTCCGCTGACGGCGTGTCCGCTGCGGGCGATTCCGCCCTGAGCGTTCAGCTCTTCCCATGCCGGCCACCCTGGGCGCAGGGTGGTCGGCATGAGGCTTCTCCTGCTGGGTGGAACGAATTTCGTCGGACGGGCCGTCGCCGAGGAGGCGCTGGCCAGGGGATGGGAGGTGACGGCCCTCAACCGCGGCACGCAGCCCGCGCCCGAGGGCGTGACCGTGCTGTCGGGCGACCGCACCGCCGAGGGCGGGCTCGCGGCGCTGGCGACGGGGGAGTGGGACGCGGTGGTGGACACCTGGTCCTGGGCCCCGGCGGCGGTGCGCGACAGCGCCCGGCTGCTCAACGGCCGGGTCGGCCACTACGCGTACGTCTCCAGCCGGTCGGTGTACGACTACCCGCTGGTCGGCGGGGCGGACGAGTCGGCGCCGGTGGTCGCGTCGTCCCCGGACGCCGAGGGCGAGGTGCCCTACGCGGAGGCCAAGCGCGGTGCCGAGCTGGCGCTGGAGGCGGAGTTCGGCGGGCGCGCCCTGCTCGTCCGGGCCGGGCTGATCCTCGGCCCGTACGAGAACATCGGCCGGCTGCCCTGGTGGCTGAACCGGATCGCCCGCGGCGGCCCGGTGCTCGCCCCCGGCCCGCGTGACCTGCCGCTGCAGTACATCGACGCCCGCGACCTGGCGATCTGGACCCTGGACGCGGTGGCGGCTCGGCTCGGCGGCCCGTACAACGTGGTCAGCCCGGCGGGCCACACCACGATGGGCGAACTGCTGGAGGCCTGTGTGCGGGGCACCGGCTCGGACGCCGACCTGCGCTGGACCGACCCCGAGCGCATCCTGGCGGCCGGCGTCGAGCCGTGGACGGAGCTGCCGATCTGGCTGGCGCCCGGCGAGCTGTACGACTTCCTGCACGGCGCGTCCGTGGCCCGGGCGGTCGGCGCCGGGCTGCGCTGCCGGCCGGTGGCCGAGACGGTCGAGGACACCTGGGCCTGGCTGCAGTCGATCGGCGGCGGCGCCCCGCAGCGCGCCGACCGACCGAACGTCGGGCTCGACCCCGAGCGCGAGGCGAAGCTGCTCCGAGGGTGAGCGTGCGAGGGCGTGTCCGACGATTCGCGGTGGATCAGCGTGCTCCGGCCTCGCGCGCCCGGCGGAAGTGGCCGGACCCGCCCAGGGGAGCCGGTCTCAGCCGCGGCCGTCGATCAGCTCCCCGTAGGCCTGGACGAGGTCGGGCAGGCGCAGGGTCGCCAGGTCCTCCCGGCCCGGCGGCTCGCGCAGCAGGGAGAGCCGCAGGTCCCGGTAGGCGCAGGACTTCTCGTACAGGGTGCGGATGAACCGGCCGTTCCCCAGCTCGTCGATCCAGCCCTCGCGGACCACGTGGGTGCAGATGCTGGCCAGCTCCTCGGCCGCGTCCTCGTCCCAGCCGTCGCCGTCCCGGCCGGCCAGCGCGGCGCCGATCGCGGTCAGCTCGTTCGGGCGGTAGCTGGGGAAGTCGACCCGGGTGGTGAAGCGGGAGTTGAGGCCGGGGTTGGTGGCGAGCAGCCGGTTCATGCCCTCGGGGTAGCCGGCCAGGATCACCACCAGGCGGTCGCGGTTGTCCTCGGCGCGCTTCAGCAGCACCTGGAGCGCCTCGTCGCCGTAGGCGTCGCCCTTGGTGTAGCCGGAGTTGGAGAGGCTGTACGCCTCGTCGATGAACAGCACGCCGTCCAGCGCGGAGTCGATCAACTCGTTCGCCTTGACCGCGGTCTGGCCGAGGAACTCGCCAACCAGGTCGGCTCGTTGGGCCTCGACCAGGTGGTCTCCGGAGAGTAGCCCGAGGGCGTGGAAGACGCGTCCGAGGATCCGTGCCACGGTGGTCTTCCCGGTGCCGGAGGGGCCGGAGAAGACGAAGTGGCGTTTGGGGGGCTGGACGGGCAGGCCCTGCGCGGCCCGAAGCCTGGACATCCGCAGCTGTGCCGACAGCGCCCGCACCTGGCGCTTGACCGGCTCCAGGCCCACCATCAGTGAGAGCTCCGCCAGCGCGGCGTCCAACTCGCGCTCGTCGTCGACCGGTTGGGCGGCCGGCCCGGGGACGGTACGGGGCTGGGCCTCGGCGCGGACGGGCAGCGGCGCCGGTGCGGCGGAGCCGCCCGGTGCACCCGATCGCTCGCCGGCCGCCTGCGGTGCGGGGTCCGGAGCCGGGGGGACGCCCTGGCCCGGCCCCGCGGCGAACCCGGGCCCGTCCGCGTACCCGGGCGCGTCCGCGAATCCCGGTCCCTCGGTGAACCCGGCCTCCTCGGCGTACCCGGGCCCGCCGGTGAACCCGGACGCCCCGTCGCCGAACCCGCCCGTCGCGGGGTACCCGGCCTCGTCCTGGAGGTCGGCCTCGTCCGGCTCGACGTCCTCGATCCCGGCCGACCGACCGCCCGCCGGCGAACCGCCGCTCGACAGACCGCTCGACAGGCCGCCCGACAAGCCGTCCGACAGGCCGTCGGGCAGGTCGTCCGCCAGGGCGTCCTCCGCCGTGATCGCGGCCAGCCGCGCCGCGGTGTCCATGAACACCGGATCGGCCCGGTGCACCGCCCGGTAGAGCGGCAGCGCGGCCGCACTGCGCCCGGCCCCCTCGTACGCCCGGGCCAGCCAGTACCGCAGTTCCTTGCGCTGCGGCTGCTCGGAGCGGCAGCGGGCCAGCGAGGCGGCCAGCGGCGCCTGCGCCTGGGCGCACATGTCCAGCCGGACGCGTGCCATGCCGGCGAACAGCCCGGCCTCGATGCCCAGCAGCGGGTCGTCCAGTAACCGGTCGGTGTCCCGGATCAACTGCTCCCAGTCCTTGAGCAGATAGGACCGGCAGGCGTACAGGAACTGGGCGGACGGGTCCTCGCTGGGCGCCGGGCACTGTTCCAGCGCCCGGTCCAACTCGGCCAGGTGGCGGCCGTCCAACCAGTGCGAGGCGTGCGCCAACGCGAGGTCGCGGGCGTCCTCCAGGACGGGCTGCACCCACCAGCCCAGCCAGTACCAGGAGCTGAGCGGCCGTCGGTGCCGGTGCCGTTGCTCACCGAACCGTTTCTGGTTGCGGTACATGGCCAGCAGCGCCGCCGAGGTGTCGCTGCGCAGCGCGTGCAGGCCGAGCCAGGCGTCGGCCATGCCCGGGTCCAGGCGGACGGCCGCGCGGAACTCCTCCTCGGCACGGGCGTACGCGCCCGCCGTGTAGGCGTCCATGGCACGTTGCCACGCGCGGTCGGCGAGCCGGTCCGGGCCGCCCGCGTTGCTGTCGGAACTGTCCACCGTCGTCACTCACGCCCCCCGCGGCTTGGCCCGGGGCTCGGTGGCGGGTTGCCTGCGTGCAGCCGGGCCGGTGGTCGGAAGCCCCCGGGCGCATATGCGCCTGCGAGGAATCGTACCGGCGTGGCGCTGATCCGGAAGGGTGCCGCACGGAGTCAAATGCGATCGTGCGAGCGGTCGTTGAGCGGGTGACGGCCCGGATCGGCGGTGGGGGAGCGTGATTCGGAAAGGGACCGGACGGCGCCCCCGGCTCACGGGGGAACAAGTCGGGGACGCCGGGTCCGAGGCGGCCGGAACATCCCGTTCCGGCAGCTGATGAGAACCTAGAACCTGGTGATGCCGCAGGTCAAGGGCTTGTTGAAGGTTCACCCACGGTGCCCGGCGTGATTCGCCCGGTCACCCCGTCGACCCTCGTCCCGGCGAACGGGCGGCTCGGATCGGCGGCGAAATGCGCCGATTCGGCCCGGGCCCAGCCGGCCCAGAACTCGGCCAGTTCCGGCCCGTCGCGCTCCTCGCCGCGCCGCCGGGCCGAGGCGGCGTCCAACTCCATCCAGATCACCCGGGCCAGCCACGGCCGCACCGCCCGTCGCCCGGCGCCGACACCCTCCACCAGCACCACCGGGGCGGCCGGCACCGCGGCCGTGCCCGCGAAGCGGCGCAGCGTCCAGTCGTACACCCCGTGCGCGCCGTCCCGGCCGGCCGCCAGCGGCTCCAGCACCTGCGCACGCAGCCGCCCGGCCCAGGCGAAGGGCTCGGTGTGGGTGGCCAGATCGTCGAGGTGGACCACCGGCGCCCCGCCGAGCGCCGCCGCCAGCCGCCCGGCGAAGGTCGTCTTGCCCGAGCCCGCGTGCCCGTCCACCGCGACCAGCCGCACCGGTCCGCAGGACGGCGGCAGCGCGCACAGTTCCGCCGCGAGCGAGGCCAGCGCGTCGCCGGTAGCGGGCGGAAGGGTGGGGGAGAGGGTTCCGGATGCAGCCACAACGTCAACCCTACGGTGCCGTAGCCCACCACTCCGGCCAGTTCCTCCAGGGTGATCGTGACGGCGACGCGGGTTTCCGGCATACTCGCATCGCCATGCCTGTGAACGGCCGTTCACCGTGATCCGGTGCCGGTCGGGCCGACCTGCCACACCCGCGCCGGACCAGCCACACCACGGTTCGGCGCCCGAACGAGGAGGCGACCGCCGCCATGACCCCGTCCCCTGTGAAAGCCGTGGAGCGCCAGCTGCCCAGCGAGGAGGCCCACGAGCTGCTGAGCCTCACCCGGGATCTGGTCCAGCGCGAGCTGCAGCCCCGCGCGGCCGAGGACGAGGCCGCCGGCCGCTTCCCGCGGGAGGTCTTCCGCACCCTCGGCGAGGCCGGCCTGCTCTCCCTGCCCTACGACGAGCAGTACGGTGGCGGCGAGCAGCCCTACGAGGTGTACCTCCAGGTGCTGGAGGAGCTGGCGGCCGGCTGGCTGGCCATCGGCCTCGGCGTCAGCGTGCACACCCTCTCCTGCCACGCGCTGGCCACCTTCGGCACCGAGGAGCAGCGGGCCCGGTGGCTGCCCGGGATGCTCTCCGGCGAGCAGCTCGGCGCCTACTGCCTCTCCGAGCCGCAGTCCGGCTCGGACGCGGCCGCGCTGCGCACCCGTGCCGACCTCGACGGCGACGCGTACGTGGTGAACGGCACCAAGGCGTGGATCACCCACGGCGGCCGGGCGGACTTCTACAGCGCCCTGGTGCGCACCGGCGGCGAGGGCGCCAAGGGCATCAGCTGCCTGCTCGTCCCGGGCGACGCCCAGGGCCTGTCGGCCGCCCCGCCGGAGCACAAGATGGGCATGCGCTCCTCGCCGACCGCGCAGCTGCACTTCGACGGCGCCCGGATCCCCCGCAGCCGGCTGATCGGGGAGGAGGGCCAGGGTTTCCAGATCGCGCTCGCCGCCCTGGACTCCGGCCGGCTCGGCATCGCCGCCTGCGCGGTCGGCGTCGCGCAGGCCGCGCTCGACCTCGCGGTCGACTACGCGCGCACCCGCCGCCAGTTCGGCCGCCCGATCGCCGACTTCCAGGGGCTGTCCTTCATGCTGGCCGACATGGCCACCCAGATCGAGGCCGGACGGGCGCTCTACCTGTCCGCCGCCCGGCTGCGGGACGCGGGCCGGCCGTTCTCCAAGGAGGCGGCGATGGCCAAGCTGTTCTGCACCGACGCCGTGATGCGCGTGACCACCGACGCCGTCCAGGTGCTCGGCGGCTACGGCTACACCCAGGACTTCCCGGCCGAGCGCTACATGCGCGAGGCGAAGGTGCTGCAGATCGTCGAGGGCACCAACCAGATCCAGCGCCTGGTGATCGGCCGCCACCTCACCAAGGGCTGAGCCGAGGGCCGCACCAAGGACTGAACCGAGGGCCGCACCGAGGACTGAACCAAGGGTCGAACCACGGGCCGAAGCAGGAACCGAACCGCGGGCCGAGGCCCGCCACGAACGGCCTCCGGCCGTCACTCCAGGGTGCGGAGTGACGGCCGGAGGCGTCTTCGGCGCTGCGTCGACCCGCCCGTGCGGGCGGCCGGATCAGCGCCGGACGAGGTGGCGGCGCTGCTCCGGGATGGCCGGGGTGACGGCGGCGGTGCGCACCGGCGGGTGCGCCACCGCGTGCGAGAACGGCTGGGTGCGCCAGTCGAGTTCGGTGGGGAGCCGGAACAGCGCGTCGAGCCCGGCGGGTCGGGCGTCCGCGGGGCTCTCGACCTCGTCGAGGTCGTCGGTCGGCGTGCCCGAGCCCGGGCAGAGCGCGGGGGCGAAGGGGTTCCAGGCGGTCGGCAGCAGCGCGTGCTGCGGCAGCCGCTCCTCGTCGGCCACCAGGGCGATCGGGCGGCGGCACTCGGGGCAGTGGACCCGGAAGATGTCCCAGGTCTCGGCCTCGCCCGGATCGATGCCCGGGCCGTGGCCGTGATCGACCGCGAGGTCGTCGCGGCCGGTCGTATCGTCGGTCTCGTCGGCGCCCAGGGAACGCTGGTCAGTCGGCATGAGGATCCCCCTCGGATCGGGCCCGGCGTGGTCGCCCGGGGCCAAGACCAGCACTTCCCTGCGATTCGGGCTCATAACCCTGCGGTCCGGTGCACCGTGATGCACCGGGTGTGTCCTTGGCCACATCCACCGCCACATTCGCCCGGCATTTGCCCGGCTGACACCTGTGGCCGCCCGTTGTGACACCGCGTGCGCCCCCGTGCCCCCGACCGGGTAGGTTTGCGCACTGTGGAGGATCTCGACCAACGCATCGTCCAGCTGCTCCTAGAGGACGGCCGGATGAGCTACACGGACCTGGGCAAGGCCACCGGCCTGTCCACCTCGGCGGTGCACCAGCGGGTGCGCCGCCTCGAACAGCGCGGGGTGATCCGCGGCTACACCGTGATCATCGACCCCGACGCCGTCGATCTGGCGCTGACCGCGTTCATCTCGGTCAAACCCTTCGACCCCAGCGCCCCGGACGACACCCCCGAACGGCTGGCCGGCCTGCCCGAGATCGAGGCCTGCCACAGCGTCGCCGGCGACGAGAACTACATCCTCAAGGTGCGCGTCGGCGCCCCCGGCGACCTGGAGGACCTGCTCGCCCGCATCCGCAGCGCCGCCGGCGTCTCCACCCGCACCACCGTCGTCCTCTCCACCCCGTACGAGGCCCGACCCCCGAAGCTCTGAGCGCGAACCCCGCAGGTGCAGACTTAGCGGCATGACCGAACGCACCCCCCGGACCGTCCTGCTGCGCGGCGGCGCCGTCTACAGCCCCGCCGACCCCTTCGCCACCGCGATGCTCGTCGAGGGCGAGCACATCGCCTGGGTCGGCAGCGACGGCGCCGCCGAGGCGTACGCCGCCACCGCCGACGAGATCGTCGAGCTGGACGGCGCCCTGGTCACCCCCGCCTTCGTCGACGCCCACGTGCACGCCACCGCCACCGGCCTGGCGCTCACCGGCCTCGACCTCACCGGCAGCCCCTCGCTGACCGCTGCCCTCGCCGCCGTCACGGACTTCGTCGACGCCCGCCCCGAGCCCGGCGGGGTGCTCATCGGCCACGGCTGGGACGAGACCGGCTGGCCCGAGGGCCGCCCGCCCACGCTCGCCGAACTCGACGCCGCCGCCCGCGGCGCCGCGCTCTACCTCTCCCGCACCGACGTGCACTCCGCCCTCGCCACCACCGCGCTGCGCACCCTGGCCGGCGGCCTGGCCGAGCGGCCCGGCCACTCCGCCGAGGGCCCGCTCACCAAGGACGCCCACCACGCCGTCCGGCAGACCGCGCTGGCCCACCTCACCCCCGTGCAGCGCCACCGCGCCCAGCGCGCGACCCTCACCCGGGCCGCCGAGCTCGGCATCGGCGCGCTGCACGAGTGCGCCGGCCCGGAGATCTCCTCCGAAGCCGACCTGGCCGCCCTGCTGGCCCTCGCGGCCGACCAGGAGGGGCCCGAAGTCTTCGGCTACTGGGGCGAGTTGGGCGGCGTCGAGACGGCCCGCCGGCTCGGCGCGGTGGGCGCCGGCGGCGACCTCTTCGTGGACGGCGCGCTGGGCTCGCACACCGCCTGCCTGTACACCCCGTACGCCGACGCCGCCCACACCGGCACCGCCTACCTGACCGCCGAGCAGGTCGCCGACCACGTCGCCGCCTGCACCGAGGCCGGGCTCCAGGCCGGCTTCCACGCCATCGGCGACGCGGCCGTGACCGCCGTCCTCGACGGCGTCCGGGCCGCCGGGGAGCGGGTCGGCGCCGGGCGGGTCAAGGCCCTGCGCCACCGCGTCGAGCACGCCGAGGCGCTGGACGACAAGGCCATCGCCGCCTTCGCCGAACTCGGCCTCACCGCCTCCGTCCAGCCCGCCTTCGACGCCGCCTGGGGCGGCCCGGAGGGCATGTACGTCCAGCGGCTCGGTGCCGAGCGGGCCGCGGCGCTCAACCCCTTCGCCGCCCTGCTGCGCGCCGGCGTCCCGCTGGCCTTCGGCTCGGACGCCCCGGTCACCCCGCTCGCCCCCTGGGGCACCGTCCGCGCGGCCGCCTTCCACCGGACCCCGGAGCACCGGATCTCCGTACGCGCCGCCTTCACCGCACACACCCGCGGCGGCTGGCGTGCGATCGGCCGCGACCAAGACGGCGTGCTCGTGCCCGGTGCGGTCGCCAGCTACGCGATCTGGGCCGCGGACGAACTGGTCGTCCAGGCCCCCGACTCCCGGGTGGCGGGCTGGTCCACCGACCCGCGCTCCGGCACCCCCGGCCTGCCCGACCTCACCCCCGGCCGCCCCCTGCCGGCCTGCCTGCGCACCGTCGTCCGCGGCCGCACCGTGCACCGGGTCGCCGAATAAACCCAGGCGGGAGTGCGGAGAAGGGCCCTAGGTTGATCGCCATGACGACCCACCCACTGGTGCCCGCGGACTTCACCGTCCCCCGCGAGCTGCTCGCCCCGGAGTTCCGCCTGGAGCCCCTGGGCGAGCAGCACAACGACTCGGACCTCGCCGCCTGGACCAGCAGCATCGAGCACATCCGCGCCACCCCCGGCTTCGTCGGCCGCAACTGGCCGCCCGTCGCCGGGATGACGGCGGAGCAGAACCTGGCCGACCTGCGCGGGCACGCCGCCGACTTCGCGAACCGCACCGGCTTCACCTACACCGTCCTGGACCCCGCCGGGGGCGAGGTGATCGGTTGCGTCTACCTCTACCCCGACCGCGAGGACCCGTCCGTGGCGGTCGTCAGCTCCTGGGTCCGCGCCGACCGCGCCGGACTCGACGCCCCGCTGTACCGGGCCGTCCGCGCCTGGCTCGCCGAGCGGTGGCCGCTGGACGAGGTCCGGTACGCGAGCCGCTGACCCCGCCACCGGGCCGACCCCGCCACGGGCCTGCCGTCGCTACCACCCTGACCTCACGCTTCACCGACGTTCCGGGGTACCTTCTTCGGACAGCGTCCGAACAGCAAGACCCAGGAAGATGGTGCGCCGGTGGCCATGCCCGTCACCCAGGAGCGGTCCGGGGCCGCCCCCGAGCCGGCGGAGTCGGCGCCCAGGCCCGGCCGGGCCGCCCGTGCCGTGGCCAAGGTCCGGGCAGGTCTTCCCCGGACCGGCCTCGCGACCCTGGCAGGCCTGCTGCTCGCCCTCGCCTTCCCGCCCTTCGACCTGTGGCCGCTGTCGCTGCTCGGTGTCGCCGCGCTCTCGCTGCTCACCCGGGGCCGCACCGTCCGCCAGGCGGCCTGGACGGGCTTCGCCTTCGGCCTGCCGTTCTTCCTGATGCTGCTCAGCTGGCTGCGGGTGGTCGGCTGGGACGCGACGGTCGGCCTGTCGGTCGTCGAGGCGCTGTTCCTCGCCGTGCTCGGCAGCGGCCTGGCCCTCACCTCCCGGCTGCCGGCCTGGCCGCTCTGGGCCGCCTGTCTGTGGATCACCCAGGAGTGGACGCGCGACCGGCTGCCGCTGGGCGGCTTCCCGTGGGGCCGCCTCGCCTTCGCCAACACCGCGACCCCCTTCACCCCGCTGGCAGCGCTCGGCGGCGCACCGCTGGTGACCTTCGCGGTCGCCCTCTCGGGCGCGCTGCTGGCCTGGGCCGCGCTGCGCCTGCGCGGGCCGCTCAAGGCCCCGAAGGCCGCCGCGCTGGCGGCGCTGGGCGCGGTGGCCGCGCTGCTGGCCGGCTACCTCGTCCCGGTGCCGACGGCGCCGGCCGACACCGTGAAGGTCGCCATCGTCCAGGGCAACGTGCCCAACCCGGGCATGGACTTCCTGGGCCGCCCGATGATGGTCCTCAACAACCACGCGGCGGCGACCGAGCGCCTCGCCGCCGACATCGCGGCCGGCAAGGTCGAGCGCCCCGACATCGTGATCTGGCCGGAGAACTCCTCCGACCTGGACCCGTTCAGCGACCCGCTCGCCTACCAGCGCATCGACCAGGCCGTGAGGACGATCGGCGTGCCCACCCTGGTCGGCACCCTGGTGGACGGCCCGGACGCGCAGCACGTCCAGAACGAGGGCATCGTCTGGGATCCGAAGACCGGCCCCGGCGCCTCCTACACCAAGCAGCACCCCGTCCCCTTCGGCGAGTACGTGCCGTTCCGCGCCCAGCTGATGAAGGTGATCACCCGCCTCCAGCGGGTCGCCCGGGACTTCTACCCCGGCGACCACAACGGCGTCATGCAGCTCGGTCCGGCCCGGATCGGCGACGTGATCTGCTTCGAGGTCGCCTACGACGAGATCGTCCGCGACACCGTGGACAGCGGCGCCCGCGTCCTGGTGGTCCAGACCAACAACGCGACCTACGCCAAGACCGGGCAGCCCGAGCAGCAGCTCGCGATGAGCCGGCTGCGCGCGGTCGAGCACGGCCGGGCCGTGCTGATCGCCGCGACCAGCGGCATCAGCGCGGTGATCGCCCCGGACGGCACGGTGGTGCAGCGCACCGGGGAGATGACCGCGGCCGAGCTGTCGGCGGTCGTCCCGCTGCGCGACGGCACCACGCTCGCCGACCGGGTCGGCGCCGTCCCGGAGTGGACGCTGGCCCTCGCGGGCCTGCTGGCCTGCGCCGCGGGCCTGTTGGTCGGCCGCCGCCCCAAGAAGGCCGCCGGAACACCGGCCGCCGAGGGATCGTTGGACCAGGTGGTGCCGTAGCCGGCCCGGACCTCCCGTGCGGCGCGCAGAGCACCGCTTGGAGTGGATTCGTACCGTGACCCAGCAAGCTACCCCCACCCGTCCGGCACCGCGCGGCAAGCTCCGCCGGGTGCTGCCGCTGCTGATCACCGCCTGGCTGGTGCTGGAGATCTGGCTGCTGGTCCACGTGGGCTCGTGGTTGGGCGGATTCGTCGTCGTGATGCTGCTCATCGCGGGCGCGCTGATCGGCGGTTCGCTGATCAAACGGGCCGGACTGAAGGCGCTGTCCGCGGCGATCGAGCAGAGCAAGGACCCGAAGTCCGAGCAGCCCCAGACCGGCACCAGCCTGACGGTGCTGGCCGGCCTGCTGTTGATCGTCCCGGGCTTCCTGTCGGACGTGGTGGCGCTCACCCTGCTGCTGCCGCCCACCCGGGCGCTCTGGCGGGCGGTCGGGCGCCGGGTGGCCGACAAGGCGCTGCGCAGCACCGTCGCCGCCGGCACCGATCCGTTCGCGGACGCGATGCGGCTGCAGGAGCACCTGCGCATCCACCGCCCGGACGGCAAGGTGATCCAGGGCGAGGTGGTGGAGCCGGGCGCAGGCCCGCGCGGTCCGCAGGGCCCGGACACCGGCTACCGCCCGCCGATCGCGGGCTGACCCCCACCCGGTCGGTTCCCGTCTTCGGGCGGGAACCGACCGGCGGCGGGAACGCGAAAGGGACCCTGGTGGCCAGGGTCCCTTTTCGCGTCCTCCCGCCGAAGCGGGAGCGAGGTCAGGCGCTCTTGCGGGTGTCCCGCGGGTGCACCGCGAGGTTCATTCCGCCCGAGCGGAGCACGGCCAGTCGCTCGGCCAGTACCTCCTCCAGCTCCTCGCGGGTCCGGCGCTCCATCAGCATGTCCCAATGGGTGCGCGTGGGCTTGGTCTTCTTCTCTTCCGGCTCGTCACCGTCGAGGAGTGCCGCCTCCTGGCCGCAGAAGCGGCATTCCCAGGTCGCGGGGATCTCCGCCTCGACCGAGAAAGGAACCTCGAATCGGTGTCCGTTCTGACATGCATACTCGACGGTCTGGCGGGGAGCCAGATCGATACCGCGGTCGGTCTCGTAGCTAGTGGCCCCGAGTCGCGTGCCGCGGAGAGCTCGCTCGCTCATGAATCGTGCCTCCCGGGCTTATGGCCCACAGGACTAGTGGTCGCTGTTCTTCGTCGTTCGGTCAACGCTCGGCTTCCGACGAAGATTCCCGTCCCGGGACATGCGTCGTCTGTCGTGCCGCCCCTGTTTGTACCCACCGGCGCCCGATTTGTCACATCTGGCCGCGGATATCACCCCAGGTGTCACCTATTTCACATCTGGTGATCGGTCGGCCTTTCCGGGACGAGCGTACCGGGACGGGATTCGCAACCCGTCGGCGCCCCGTCCGCTGCCGTCAGGAGATCGGACGGGAACGGATCATCGGCTCGCCCTTGGCGAGGTCGACCAGGTGGGCCTGCGGGGCCGATTCGGCCGGTGGGGCGACCGGCGGGTGCTCCGGCCGGAGCGGCAGGTCGGCCGCGGCCTCGGTGCGGGTGTCGCGGTGCGGCAGCAGGGCGATCACCGCGTCCCGCAGCGGGGCCGGGGCCTCGTCGTCCAGCGGGTCGACGGTGGCGGGCACCTGCAGCCGGACGGGTGTGCCGTTGCCGATTCGGGCGTAGCCGCGGCCGACGGGGGCGTGCGCGGCGGGCGCGATGTCCAGCGGCGCGCCGAGCGCGGCGCGGCTCTCCTCGGGGCCGGTGGGGCCGAGCACGACCCGGGCCCGGGTGGTGGCCCGCACGGTCGGGGTGATCCGATCCCCGGCCTCGACGGCGTCGGCGATCACCACGGTGACCCGGGCGGCGCGGCCGTGCCGCAGGGGCAGCTCCAGCAGGTCCTGCGGGTCCGGGCGGCCCTCGGCGTGGGCGAGCTCGCTCAGCTCGGTCGGGTGGTCCAGCAGCAGCCACAGCGGCCGGGTGGCGTCCTCGGGCGGGGCGGTGCCGGCGTGCCGGGCGGCGTTCAGCGCGGCGAGCCGGCGGTCGGTCTCCTGGGCGGCCCACTCCAGCGCGGCCAGCGCGCCGCGCAGGCTGGTCTCCACGGTGTGCACGCCGGGCCGGTTGACCAGGCAGGCGTGCTCCCCGGTGCCCGCGCCGTCGATCACCACCAGGTCGCCGTACGGGAGTGCCTGGAGCGCGATCGAGCGGATCAGGCTGGAGGTGCCGTAGCCGGTGGCGCCGAACGCCAGCAGGTGCGGCTCGGCCGAGCGCGGGCCGGTGCGCCAGACCACCGGCGGCTGCTGGGTGACCGCTCCGCCCTGGGTGACCGGGATGGTCCGGGCGGTGCCGTCCTCGTCGGTGAAGCCGAGCACGATCTCGCCGGGGGCGGCCACGAAGCGCTGGGCGACGATGTCGGTGGGCAGCGGGGCGAGCGCGGTGATCCGCAGCCGGTTGGACTCCTCGTCCCAGTCGAAGCGGTACTCCCGGGCCCGCCCGGCCTTGCCCTGGACGACCTGCTCGATCCGGGCCCGGGCGGCCGGCTCGGTGTCGGTGAAGTACGGCGGGTAGCCGAGTTCCAGCCGGGAGAGCCGGCCCTCGTCGTCGAACTCCCAGGAGCTGAAGGCGCTCTTGTAGCTGCCCTCGTAGTGGTACAGCGGGTTGGCTTCCTCGGGGCCGCACAGGTACGGGGTGAGCGCCGCGTAGAGCGCGCCGAGCTTGACGTCGGCGACGTCCGGTGCGGGCGGTGCGGGCGGTGCCTTGGGGGTCCGGCCGGCCCAGGCGGCACTGGCCATCAGCGCGATCAGGGCGAACAGCAGGCCGTGTGGCAGCAGGTAGACGCCGACCAGCATCGAGGCGGTCAGGAACAGGGTCGGGCCGCGGCGGTCCTTCGGGGTGGCGTTCCAGCGTTCCTTGGCCCAGCCGGCGTGGTGGCGCAGTCCACGGCCGATCACGGAGAGCGGGGCGACCATGTCGGAGGCGTGGTCCCCGGCGGTTCGGGCGATCTCGCGGCCCTTGCTGAGATGGCGGTTGAGCGGCATGCCTTGACTCCCCGGGCGAGTGGGACGGGTGGGGTGAAGGGGACGGGGCTCGTGGTACGACGGGGCCCGGGGCGGTGGGATCCGCGCCCGGGCCCGTGCGGGGGAGTGGCGGCGCCTAGAACTTGAGGCCGCCGAGCAGGCTCGCCAGGCTGGCACCGCCGGCGGTGATGCTCGGCGCGATCGAGGAGCCGGCGACGTAGAAGCCGAGGAGGGCGCAGACGACGGCGTGGGAGATCTTTAGCCCGTCCCTGCGGAAGAACAGAAAGGCGATGGTGCCGAACAGGACGATGCCGGAAATCGAGAGGATCACGTTCTGCTCCTCGGGGAGGGGGACGGGACAGTGTTACGGAAAGTGCACTAATCGTGACAAAAAGTAATAGATGATGGAACGGTGCAAATGGGTGGTTTTCCCGTTCAATACCGCCCTGGAGTTGGGACGGAGGTATGCGAACCGGCAGGGGTGGGGCCGTGGGGCGCGTAGTTCCAGCGTGGCGAGGCATTCCCGTCGGACGGGCGGGAGGTTTCCGGGGGGCCGGGAAAGTTCGCTCGAATGGCCGCGGAGCCCGCGCACCCGTGTGTCGTCCGTCGGCGCACCCGTCACTCCGGTGCCGGGTCGCTCGAATGACGCCTTCCGCCATCCGGACGCGCGCTGGCCCGGTCCGGCGCCCGGCCGCTACGGTGCGGTACGCGCAGCTCCCGCCACCCGCAGACCGGAAAGGCCGCCCGCCATGACCGACGCCGCCCACCAGCAGCCCGCCGACGCCCCCGACGCGGAGGTGATCGCCCTGGCCGGAAAGCTCTTCGACGCCGCCCGGGCCGGCGAGGCAGACACGCTGGCCGCCTACCTGGACGCGGGCGCGCCCGCCGACCTCACCAACGACCGCGGCGACACCCTGCTCATGCTCGCCGCCTACCACGGCCACACCGCGACCGTCGAGGCCCTGCTGGCGCGCGGCGCCGACCCGAACCGGGCCAACGACCGTGGCCAGACCCCGCTCGCCGGCGCCGTCTTCAAGGGCGCCGAAGACGTGCTCGCCGTCCTGCTGGCCGGCGGCGCCGACCCCACCGCCGGCACCCCGAACGCCGTCGACACCGCCCGGATGTTCGGCAAGGACGACCTGGTCGCCCGGTTCGAGGCCCGCTGAATCCAGGTCGTAGGCTCTTCAACCATGGAGAGCACCACCGCGGTGGCCGGAACCGTCGAGTTCCGCGTCACCGGCTACGCCCACCCCGATGCCCAGGCCCTGTCGGCGGAAGTGCAGCAGGAGTACGTCCGCCGCTACGGCGACCCCGACGACACCGTGCTGCACGCCGACGACTTCGAGTCGCCGGGCGGCCTGTTCCTGATCGCCTACCTCGACGACCGGCCGGTCGCCTGCGGGGGCTGGCGGGCCAAGCGGGCCGGGTTCGACGGGGTGCGCGACGGTGACGCCGAGCTGAAGCGGATGTTCGTGGTCCCCGCCGCCCGCGGCCGCGGTCTGGCCCGGGCGGTGCTGCGCCGCCTGGAGCAGACCGCGGCCGAGTCCGGGCGCACCCGGGTGATACTCGAGACCGGCACCGAGCAGCCCGAGGCCGTGGCGCTGTACGGGTCCGAGGGGTACGGCGCGATTCAGAAGTTCGGCATCTACCGCGATCACCCGCAGAGCATCTGCCTCGGCAAGGACCTGCCCGCGTCGGCCTGATCCGACCGCCCGCCGGGTAGGCTCACCGACGCCTCGGAGGGGGACGGATGAGCCACCAACCGCCAGGAGCCGATCGGCTCCCCGCCCTGGCCGCGCCCGGCGGGGAGCTGGACCGGCTGGTCCTGGGCGGTGTACGCACGGTCGGGGCGGGCGCCGTCTGGGCCGTCGGCGACGCCCGGGGGACGCTCGGCGAAGGCTGCCACGGCGCGCTCGGGCAGGGCCCGTACGCGCGGCTCGCCCCCGGGCCGGACACCCGGTACGACCTCGCCAGCCTCACCAAGATCGTCGCGCTCTGGCCCTGCGCGGGGGTGCTCCGGCAGGCCGGGCGGCTGCCGCTCGACGAACCGCTCGGTCGCTGGTGGCCGCCCGCCGCCGGGCATCCCGCCGCTATGGTGACAGTCCGTCAACTCCTCACTCACACCGCCGGAATGCTCCCGCACACCGGCTTCGAGAAGCTCTACGGACGCGACCTCGGCGCGATCCGGGCCGGGGTGATCGCCGCCCCGCTGCACCGCACCCCCGGGACGGCCGTCGAGTACACCGACCGCGCCGCCGTCCTGCTCGGCTGCCTCGTCGAGGACCTCGGCGGCGCGCCGCTGGACGAACTCGCCGCCCGCTGGGCGTGGCGGCCGCTCGCCATGACCGACACCCGGTACGGACCGCTCGGCCCCGCCGACACCGCCCGCACCGCACCCACCGAGTACGACCAGCAGGCCGGCGGCCACCTGCGCGGCGTCGTCCACGACCCCTCGGCCCGGCTGCTCGGCGGCGTCTCCGGCAACGCCGGGGCCTTCTCCACCGCCCGCGACCTCGCCCGCTTCCTCACCGCGCTGCTCGCGCCGCCGCCCCGACTGCCCTGGGGCGAGGACTGGATCGCCGAGTCACTGCGCGAACAGACCGGCGGCCTCACCCCCGCCCGCGGCCTGTCCTGGCAGCACGCCCCCGGCACCGACCCCGCCGAGGGCGCCTTCGTCCACTACGGCTTCACCGGCACCGGCATCTGGATTTCCCGCCGTCTCGGCCGGTGGGCGCTCCTGCTCACCAACAAGGTCCACTACGACCGCGCCGTCCAGCCGCTCACCGACCTGCGCAACGCCTACCGGCGGGCCGTGTTCGGCTAGGGCCTGTCCGGTACCCGATCGGGTGGACTAGGGTACGAACCACCGCATCGGGCACCGGGGTTGCGGCAGAGTGGCCACCGCGACAGGGCACCGGCGGAGGAGGCGCGATGACGGACACCTGGCTCTCGGAGCAGGACTGGCTGGCCGGGCTGCTGCGCGCCTACGTCGGCTGCAGCGTGCTGCTCACCGACCGGGTGGGCAACGTCCTGCTGCTGAAGGCCAGTTACCGCGCCCAGTGGCAGTTCCCCGGCGGGGCGATGGACCCGGGCGAGGGCCCCGCCGACTGTGCGGCCCGCGAACTGTGCGAGGAGACCGGGCTGGTGGCCGAGGGGCTGCGGCTGCTCGTCGTCGAGTGGCGCGACCCGATCCCCGGGCAGGGTGAACACGCCTACCCCGCCGTGCAGTTCATGTTCGACGGCGGCACGGTCGGGGCCGGCGCCGCCGTCCGGGTGCAGGTCGAGGAGATCGCCGACTACGGGTACTTCACCCCCGCGCAGGCGTCCGCGCTGCTGCACCCCTGTGCGGCGCGCCGGCTCACCCGGGCCCTGGAGGCCCGGCGCACCGGCGCCACCGCGCTGCTGCACTCCGCGGGCTACGTCGGGTGACGCGTCGTCAGACCAGGGTGCTCCAGTAGTACCAGAACCGGTTGAGGATCAGCAGCGCGATCACCGCCGCCCACAGCACCGGCACCGCCCAGTGGTAGCGCGCCGCTTCCCGCACGACCGTCCGCAGCCGCGGGCCCACCGGGATCACCCCGGTGCGCAGGTTGTGCAGCGTGGTGTACCAGAACAGCACCACCACCGTCGCCCACACCACCATGCAGTACGGGCACAGCGCGCCGATGTCGTACAGCGCCTGGTCGATCAGCCAGTGCACGAACACCACCCCCAGCAGGGTGCCCGCGTGCAGTCCCAGCCAGAACCAGCGCCGGTACGCGGCGCCGGCCAGCAGCCCCGCCCCGATCGCCGCCAGCGCACCGAAGGCGGCCAGCCCCAGCAGCGGGTTCGGGAAGCCGAAGACCTCCGCCTGCTCGGTGCGCATCACCGAACCGCAGCTGATCACCGGATTGAGGTTGCAACTGGGGATGTAGGAGGGGTTCTCCAGGAGGCGGAGCTTGTCGACGGTCAGGACGGCCGAGGCGGCCAGCCCGACCAGCCCGCCGAGGAACAGCAGCAGGGAGAACACCCGGCCCGCGCCGACCGGCGCACGGCCGGCGGCGCCGGGGACGGGGCGGGAGAGGTGCACAGGGGTCGCGGCGGTCATGGCAGCACACTCCGGTGGCTGGGAGGGGCCAGCCCGGCCGGGGTTCGGCCGGGCCGGTGGTGCCGTGCTTACTGCAGGCCGGCGGCCTGCTTGACCTGGGCGGTGAACTGCTCGGGCATCACCGTGGCCTTTCCGCTGAACAGGGTGATCGGCTTGCCGTCCACCGTGACCGTCGGGGTGCCCGTCACCCCGCTGCCGTTGAACGCGTCCGCGACCTTCGCCGCCCACGGCGCGTACGTCCGGTCCGTGACGGCCTTCACGAAGGCGTCCGTCTTCAGGCCGGGCACCTGACCGGCCAGGTCGAGGATGCGGTTGACGTTGCCGAAGCCGTCCTCCCGCTCGTCGGGCTGGTTGGCGTACAGCACGTCGTGGAACTGCTTGAACTTGTCCACGCCCTCGTTCAGCGCGGCGCCCGCGGCGGCCAGCGCGGTGTGCGAGCCCTTGCCGCCGAGGCTGCTGTCCAGGAACGCCGCGAGGTGGAACTCGACCTTGATCGAACCGTCCTCGGTCAGCTTCTTGACCGTCTCGCCGTTCGCCGCCTCGAAGTGCTTGCAGATCGGGCAGCGGAAGTCCTCGTACACCGCCATGGTGTGCGGGGCGTCGGCCTTGCCGTAGGTGACCACCGTGCCGTCCGGACCGGAGGCGTTCGCCGGCACGACCAGCTCGGTCGGCGCGGGTGCGGGCGCGCCGGCTGCGGCCGGCGTCTCGTCCTTGCCCGACGCCGAGTTGATCGCGAGGGCGGTGCCGCCCGCGAGGGCGAGCACCACGACGGCGGACACCGCCACGACGATCCGCTGACGACGCTTGGCCGCCAGCTGTTCGAGGCGCTGCGCCTCCTGGATCCGCTCACGGGCGCTGATGCGCTTGGACTGCTGGTTGCCGGAGGTCTGAGCCATGGGAAGTCAACTCCTGTACGCGGCGCGCGGATGCGCGCGGGGAGCCGCACCGGGTGCGGCGGGATGGTGAACGCGGGAGTTGTGCGCGCTGCCTGCGGACGTCGTCGGCCGTCGGCCGTCGGCCGTCGGCCGTCGGTCGACGAAGACGAACGGGCGGGACCGGGATCAGCAGGCAGGCGCGAAGACCGGCGGGCCACGCCGGGGAGCCGGGCTCAGCACCACGTCCTCGCGGCGCGGCCGCGGGTGGTCCGACACCGGCAGCGGCACCCGCAGCACCGGGCGCACCGGAGCCGGGAGCAGCAGCAGGACCAGGGCGCGCAGCGGGCGGGCCAGCGACTGGCGCAGCGCGCGCAGGGCCCGGGACAGGCCCGACAGGGCCGCATCGCCCAGCCGCAGCCAGGCCGCGGCCGCCAGCGCGATCACCAGATGCACCAGCAGGAGCAGCAGCTGGGTCGCCGCCGGGGCCAGCGACCCCGCGTGGCCCAGCGGGCCGGACAGCAGCGATCCGTCCACCGAACCGCCGCCACACACCAGCAGGTTCACGCCGCGCGCGGGCACGTGCTCGGACAGGATCGGCCCACAGCCGGTCTGCCCCAGGTTGAACGTGGTGTTGAGCATCAGCTCGACCGGCACCAGCACGCCGGAGATGTGCAGCATCCGCCGCTCCCCGCCGGCCAGTGCGGCCGCGACCAGGAAGACGACGGCGGTCGCGGCGGCCACCAGGGAGAGCGGCAGCGGGCGACCCGTGATGACCACCTGGCCCAGCGCGGACAGCGGCACGGCGAGCGCGGTGAACACCGCGGCCCGCAGGGCCCTGGTCGCATGGGTGGAGGTCGTCACGCCCCGGAGTATGCCACGACGCTTACACCCGGCACGAGGGTGCGTACCCGGTGAGGGGGAGCGGCGTCCTGCCGGAGGGCGGTCGTTCATCTGCCTGACGCCCTGTCAACGGCGACGGCCGACGTCGCTTCTCCGTTCGATCGGCCGGGGCGCAGTGTGCGTGCCGTGGACGAACTGAGCTTCCGGGGGAAGGGCCGGTATCGTCCGTCCTGGTCGCAGCTTGCGCCACTGGGCGTCGTGTTGGCCCTTCGAGGGGCTTTCGCCCCACCGTGGCCGGAGTCGTCGCGGGCCTGCTCATGGCGGTTGTCGTCGCGGTCGTCGTGATACTCCGGAGCCGGTGGCCGGGAGCCGGCGGTCCGGGCATCGCGCGGCCGGGTTCAGTAACCTGGATGGCGTTCCCGGCGACCCCGACGAGGGGGTGAGTGCTCATGGCGCGTCCCGAGGCCACGGTGGGGCAGGTGCTGCTGGCCCGCATCGAGGGCCAGGTGGCAGTGCTGGCCAGCCTCGACGACGCCGTCCGGGCGGACGAACCGGACGCGGTGCACCGGATGCGGGTCGCCTGCCGGCGGCTGCGCAGCGCCCTGCGGACCTTCCGGCGGCTGTTCACGCCCGGGGCCACCGACCACCTGGTCACCGAACTGCGCTGGCTCGCCGCCGCCCTCGGCGGCGCGCGGGACCGCGAGGTGCTCGCCGAGCGACTGGCCGCCCAGGCCCGCGAACTGCCCGCCGGCTGTCGCCCGGAGCAGGTCGCGGCGGAGCTGGAGCGGTGGGGGCGGGCCGAGTACCGGCAGATCTGGCCCGAGGTGGTCGCCGCGCTCGACAGCCCGCGCCGCCGCGCCCTCGCCGACGGCCTCGCCGCCCTCCTCGCCGACCCCCCACTGCGCCGCCGGGCCGACCGCGCCGCCACCCCCGAACTGGCCCGGATCGCCGAACGCGAGCAACGCCGCACCGGCGAGCGTGTCCGGGCGGCCCTCGCCGCCGGGACCGCGCCCGCCGAGCAGCGCGACCGCGCCCTGCACGACGCCCGCAAGGCCGCCAAGCGCGCCCGCTACGCCGGCGAGACCGCCGCCCCGGCGGTCGGCGCGGCCGCCGAGCGGTACGCGGAGCGGATGAAGGCCGTCCAGGAGCTCCTGGGCGAGCACCAGGACGCCGTGGTCGCCGCCGACACGCTCGCCGGGCAGGCCGCCGGCAGCGGCGAGCCCTTCGGCCTCGGGGCGCTGTACGCGCGCCAGCTCGCCGCCGCCGAGGCGGCCCGAGCCCGCCTGCCGCAGGTGTGGGCCCGGGCGGCGGGGCACAAGTTGCTCCGGTTCGGGTAGGGCCTGTCCGGCGGATCCTGCCGGGCCCGCGACGCCGGGTCCGCCGCAGGGCCGCACACCGTCTGCGGCTACTCCGGCGCGGGGCTGAGCCCCGCCGACCGTGCGGCGGTGCGCAGCAGGGCGCGGAGCATGGGGGTGGTGAGGCGGCCGGTGTTGGTGTTGCGCGGGCTCACGTGGTAGCAGCCGAACAGCTGGAGGGCGGGGCCGCCGTCGACGGCGGGGAGGGTGACCTGGGCGCCGTGGCCGAAGGCGGGGCGGGGCCGGGGGACCTGCCAGCCGGCGTCCGCGAGGGCCGGCAGGAGGGCCTGCCAGGCGAAACCGCCGAGGGCGACGACCGTCCGTACGGTGGGGCGCAGCAGCTGGAGTTCGCGGGTGATCCAGGGGCGGCAGGTGTCGCGTTCGGCGGTGCTGGGTTTGTTGTCGGGCGGGGCGCAGCGGACCGGGTCGGTGATGCGCACACCGTACAGTCGCAGGCCGTCGCCGTAGCGGACGGACTCCGGGCGGTTGGCGAGCCCGAGGTCGTGGAGTGCCGCGTAGAGCAGGTCGCCGGAGGGGTCGCCGGTGAAGATCCGGCCGGTGCGGTTGGCGCCGTGGGCGGCGGGGGCGAGGCCGACCAGGACGAGCGGGGCGTCGGGCGGTCCGAAGCCGGGGATCGGGCGGGCCCAGTAGTCCCAGTCCTGGTAGGCGCGGCGCTTGGTGCGGGCGGTCTCCTCGCGCCACTCGACCAGGCGCGGACAGGCCCGGCAGTCGGTGACGACGCGGTCCAGCACGGTCAGCGAGTCGGCGCGGGCGGCGGCCTCGGCGGGGTGGCGGGGGTCGCCGGGGTCGTCGGCGGGGGACTGCGGCATGGCCAGATCCTAGGGCTCGCCGGCGTTGTTCCGGGCTTCGTTCCGGGCTTCGTTCCGGCTGTGCCCGGGCAGGCGTAGCGTGGAATCAGCTGCTCCGGCGGCCCCCGGCTGGGCCGGGTCGGCGACGGCCGGGACTCGCTGGTGCGCGAGCAGGCCGCAAGGAGGCCGCGATGATCGTTGATGTCGTGCTGGGTGCCATCGGGGGGCTGGCCGGATTGGGGGCGATCTGGGTGGGCCTGAGTGTCCGGGTCGTCCAGCAGTTCCAGAAGGGGGTGGTGTTCCGCTTCGGCCGGGTGCGCGAGGAGGTGCGCCAGCCCGGGCTGGTGGCGCTGCTGCCGATCGCGGACAAGCTGCGCAAGGTGAACGTGCAGATCGTGACGATGCCGATCCCGGCGCAGGAGGGCATCACCCGGGACAACGTGACCGTCCGGGTGGACGCGGTGGTGTACTTCCGCGTCGAGGACCCGGTGAAGGCCACCGTCAACGTGCAGGACTACAACTTCGCGATCTCCCAGGTGGCGCAGACCTCGCTGCGCTCGATCATCGGCAAGAGCGAGCTGGACGACCTGCTGGCCAACCGCGAACCGATCAACCAGGGGCTGGAGTTGATGATCGACAGCCCGGCGCTGGGCTGGGGCGTCGAGATCGACCGGGTGGAGATCAAGGACGTCGCGCTGCCGGAGTCGATGAAGCGCTCGATCGCCCGGCAGGCGGAGGCCGAGCGGGAGCGACGGGCACGGATCATCACGGCGGACGGCGAGTACCAGGCCTCGGCCCGGTTGTCGGAGGCGGCAGCGGTGATGAGCGCGACCCCGGCGGCGCTCCAACTGCGGTTGCTGCAGACGGTGGTGGAGGTCGCGGCGGAGAAGAACTCGACGCTGGTGCTGCCCTTCCCGGTGGAGCTGCTGCGGTTCCTGGACAGCGCGACGGAGAACCAGCAGCGGGCCGCGGTGGCGGCTGCGGCTGCCGCGGCGAAGGCCGCCGAACGGGCCGCCGTGGATCGGGAGGAGGCCGCGAAGGCGGAGGTCGAGCAGGAGTCGAAGCCCGGACCGCCTCCGTTGGAGGAATTGTTGGATCAGTCGCCGCTGTCGCGGACGGACGCGGCGGACGGGCGTGCGGAGTCGGACTCGGCGGCCTGACCGGTGCCCGGTGGCGTCCGCCGCGGGCCCGGACCACGATGGACAAGGGGGCGGAAGCCAGGTCAGGAGGCGGATCATGACCAGAGCCAGCGACATCATGCACCCGGGCGCGGAGTGCATTCGCGAGCACGAGACGCTCGCGGCCGCCGCCCGGATCATGCGGGAACGGCACGTCGGCGCGCTGCCCATCTGCGGGGAGGACGACAAGCTACTGGGCATCGTGACCGACCGTGACATCGTGCTGCGCTGCGTCGCGGAGGGCCGGGATCCGGCCCGGGTGACGGCGGGCGAACTGGCGATGGGCCGGCCGATGACGGTGGAGGCGGACGACGACACCGAGCAGGTGCTGCGGGTGATGGAGCAGCACCGGGTGCGTCGGCTGCCGGTGATCAACCACCCGGAGCACAAGCTGGTCGGGATGATCAGCGAGGCGGACATCGCGCGCGGGATGCCGCAGGCCCGGGTCGCGGAGTTCGTGGCGGCGGTCTGCGCGGAGGAGCCGCCCAAGGTGGAGGCCCTGACGGCGAAGGCGCCCGAGGCGGAGGTCTGACAGCGGAGGTCTCACGCCGAGAATCCGGCTCGGGTGGTAACTTTTGTTACCGAAACCCGCACTTGTTAACTATAGTTGTCGCATGACGTCGATCGAGATCACCCCCGAGGAACAGTCCGCGCTGGTCAAGGCCCTCACCGACGCCCTGAACCCCCTCGCCACCGCCGTGCGCTCCCGCGAGACCGGGCTGCCCGAGGACCGGATGTGGCACGGGGACCCGGCCGAGGTCGCCCTCTCCGTCCTCGCCGCCTGGAAGGTGGTGGACACGGAGGTCAAGCGGCTGACCGCGATCGCGGCCGGGACCGCCGGCTCCTACGGCGCGAGCTACGAGCAACTGGGCGCGGCCTGGGGCATCACCCGCCAGGGTGCCCGGAAGAAGTGGCCCGACGCCCGCCCGGCGGCGCAGCCCGGCAGGCTCGAACTGTTCGGCGGCACCGCGGAGTTGGTTCGGGACGCGGAGTCCGGCGGCTGGCGCTGGACGGGCGTCGGCGCCGACGGGGCGCTCGGCGCGGCCGACCGCGGCCACCCGGCGAAGGAGGAGGCCGCGGCCCACGCCGGCGCCTTCCTCAAGGAGCACGCGGCGGACTGAGGAGGACCCTAGCGCAGCGCCCGGGCGATCAGCTCCGACAGGTGCAGGGCCTGCCTCCCCTCGGCGAGTTGGGCGATCTGGGTGCGGCAGCTGAAGCCGTCGGCCAGTACCACCGTGTCGGGGGCGGCGGCCCGGACCTCGGGGAGCAGGACGCGCTCCGCGATCGCCTCGGAGATCTCGAAGTGGCCCTGCTCGAAGCCGAAGTTGCCGGCCAGGCCGCAGCAGCCGGAGTCCAGCACCCGGTTGCGCAGGCCCAGCCGTTGCTCGACCCGGCGGTCGGCGGCGCTGCCGAGGACGGCGTGCTGGTGGCAGTGGGTCTGGGTGACGGCGTCCAGCGGGATCCGGGGGAGCGGGGCGTGCGGTGCGTACTCGTCGAGGAACTCGGCGAAGGTGCGGGTGCGTTCGGCGAGCGGGCGGCCGTCCGGGCCGAGCAGCCGGGGCAGGTCCTCGCGCAGGGTGGCGGTGCAGCTCGGGTCCATCCCGACCACCGGGGTGTCGGCGGGCAGTGCGTCGTCGGCCAGCACCCGCAGGCTGCGGCGCAACACCCGGCGGGCGGTGCCGAGTTGGCCGGTGGAGTACCAGGTCAGGCCGCAGCAGACCGGGCCGGCGGGCAGTCGGACGTCGAAGCCCAGGTGCTCCAACACCTCGACGGCCGAGCGCAGGACGTTCGGCTGGAGGTGGTCGGAGAAGGTGTCCGGCCACAGCAGCACCGGCCGTGCGCCCGCGGGGGCCGGGTGCGTGGCGCGGTGGCGCCGGTACCAGCGGGTGAAGGTCTCCGGCGGGAGGATCGGCAGGACGCGCCGCCGGTCGATCCCGCCGAGCCGCTTGAGCAGCCCGGCGGCCGGGGAGCGGGCGATGGTGTTGGCGGCGCCGGGGGCGAGGGCGGCGGCCCGCAGCCACAGCGGCAGCCAGCCCATCGAGTAGTGGGCGAGTGGGCGGGGCCGGTGCCGGTAGTGCTGGTACAGGAACTCGGTCTTGTAGGTCGCCATGTCGACGTGGACCGGGCAGTCGCTCGCGCAGCCCTTGCAGCTCAGGCAGAGGTCCAGCGCCTCCCGGACCTCGGCCGAGCGCCAGCCGTCGGGGATCGCCCCCTCCGTCCGGTGGCCGGAGGGCTCCCCCGCGCCGCGCAGCATCTCGGCGAGCAGCCGGGCCCGGCCCCGGGTGGAGTGCCGCTCCTCGCCGGTGGCCATGTAGCTGGGGCACATCACCCCGGTGCTCGGGTCCACGCACTTGGCGACGCCGACGCAGCGGTGCACCGCCTTGGCCAGGCTGCCGCCGTCCTGCTCGTACGGGAGGGCGAGCGGCAGCGGGCGGCGCGGCGCGGTGACGAAGCGCAGGTCGGCGTCGAGCGGGCGCGGGTTCACCAGGGCGCCCGGGTTGAGCAGGTTCTCCGGATCCCAGATCCGCTTGAACTCGCCGAACAGGGCGATGACTTCGGGAGAGTACATGCGGGGCAGCAGTTCGGCCCGGGCCTGCCCGTCGCCGTGCTCGCCGGAGAGCGAACCGCCGTACGAGACCACCAGGTCGGCCGCCTGCTCCAGGAACTCCCGGAAGACCAGCACCCCTTGGGGCTCGTCCAGCGGGAAGTCGATCCGCAGGTGCACGCAGCCGTCGCCGAAGTGCCCGTACGGGACGCCGCGCAGGCTGTGCCGGCGCAGCAGGCCGCGCAGGTCCCGCAGGTAGTCGCCGAGGCGCTCGGGCGGGACGGCGGAGTCCTCCCAGCCGGGCCAGGCCTCGCCGCCTCCGGGCAGCCGGGTGACGATCCCGGCGCCCGCCTCCCGGACGGCCCAGAGCTGGCGCTGCTCGGTGGGGTCGGTGACGAGGGCGACGGCGGCGGAACGCTCGCGGCGCACCTCGTCGGCGAGCCGGCGGGCGGCCTGGTAGGCCTCGACGGGGGTGGCGCCGCCGGTCTCCAGGAAGAGCCAGCACTCGCCCGCGGGCAGCCGGTCCAGCGCGGGCGGGCGGGGGCCGGCGGCGAGCAGCGCGGCGATCAGGTCGGCGGCCATGCCCTCGGCGGTGAGCGGCCGCAGCGGCAGCAGCGCGGGGATCGCGTCGGCGGCGGCGCCCTCGTCGGGGTAGCCGGCCACCACCAGGGCGCGCGCGGGCGGTTCCTCGACCAGCCGGACGGTGGCGCCGAGCAGGAGCGCGCAGGTGCCCTCGGTGCCGGTGAGTGCGCGGGCCAGGTCGTGGCCGCGCTCGGGGAGCAGGGCGTCCAGCGGGTAGCCGGAGGTGCGGCGCGGCAGTTCGGGCAGGCCCTGGCGGATGGTGGCGAGGTTGCGGTCGGTGAACTCCTGGAGACCGCGGTGGAGTTCGCCGGCCCGCCCGGGCAGGGTGCGGAGCGCGGCGCGTTCCTCGGGGGTGAGTCGCCCGCCCACGGTCAGTTCGGTGCCGTCCGCCAGCAGCAGCTCCAACTGCTCGACGTTGTCCGCGGTGCGCCCCCAGGCGAGCGAGTGCGAGCCGCAGGAGTTGTTGCCGATCATGCCGCCGAGGGTGCAGCGGCTGTGGGTGGACGGGTCGGGGCCGAAGCGCAGCCCGTACGGCCGGGCGGCGCGCTGGAGGTCGTCCAGGACGGTGCCCGGCTGGACCCGGGCGGTGCGGGCCTGCGGGTCGACGTCCAGGACCGCGCCGAGGTGGCGGCGGAAGTCGAGCACCACCGCGCCCGGGCCGATCGCCTGCCCGCCGATGCTGGTGCCCGCCCCGCGCGGCACCACCGGCACGCCGTACTGGCGGCAGAGCGCGAGCGCGGTGCGGACGTCGTCCAGGTCGGCGGGTTTGACCACGCCGAGCGGCAGCTGGCGGTAGTTGGACGCGTCGTGGCTGTAGACGGTCCGCTCGGCGGTGCCGAAACGGACCTCCCCACACAGGACGGCGGCCAGCTCGCGGGCCAGCTCGGCCCCGGGGACGGCGGACGGACGGCTCACCAGGGACCTCCGGGCGGCGACGGCGACGGCTTCGGCCGATCATGGCAGCCGCGGGCCCGCAGGGGTACCGGGCGCGACGGGGGTACCGCCGACGGGGTGTCCTGCGGCACTCCGGGGGCGCGTGATCACCGGCCCCCGGAGTGCCGCCCCGGCCGGTGGCCGGCGGACGGCGGCGCCGCGCACGCCCGACGCCCGGTCACTTGCGGCCGGTGAGCGTGCCGCGGGCGATGTGGGAGAGCTTGGCCATCTCGAACGCCGGGTAGGCGCCGCCGGCCAGCAGCGAGAACTTGATCCCCTCGCGCCCGGCCGGTCGGCGGTGGCCGGGGGGCTGGAAGCGCCGGTGGTGTTCGGCGGCCCGGTGGAAGAACGGCGGTCGCTCGGCGCGGGTGACGCACCCGGCGAGGTCGAAGACGAACAGGTAGTGCCGGATCATCCGGACGAACAGCGCGTCCCGCACCGCGTACAGGTGCGGCTGGTCCTCCAGCAGCGCGAAGCTGCGCTCGTACTGGTCGAAGAGGTCGAACACGCTGCTGCCCGGCGATCCGGTCGGGTGGACGGTCTCGCGGCGGCGCAGCTGCACGCACTCGCGCGGCAGCACGGCGATCCGCCGCGCGGCGAGCAGCGCCGCGTGCACCACCGGGATCTCCTCGTACCGGCCGTCGGGGAAGGCCAGCCGTTGCTCCTCCCAGTGGCCGCGGCGGATCAGGCGGTCCCAGATCAGCGGCGGCGCGCCGAACAGCGCGGGGCGGTCGAAGGGCTCGAACACCTCGGGGCCGGCCTCGGCCAGCAGCGCCTCCGCCCCGCCCGGCCAGTCCCGGTCGTTGTGCCGGCGGGAGTGGCCGAACAGCAGCAGGTCCACCGGGCCGGTCTGCTGCAGCCGGTCGGCGAGGGTCTGCAGCGCGTCCCGGGGCAGCAGGTGGTCGGCGTCGAGGAACAGCAGGTACTCGCCGGTCGCCCGCGCCGCCCCCGCGTTCCGGCTCACCCCGACTCCGACCGCCGCGTTGAGGTGCAGGACCGACAGCCGCGGGTGCCGGGCCGCGTACGCGTCGGCGAGCCCGCCCGCGGTGTCGGGGGAGCGGTCGGCGACCAGGATCACCTCGACGTCGCGGAAGGACTGGGCGAGCAGGGAGTCCAGGCAGTCCGCGAGCTGTTTCTGCTGGTCGTAGGCGGGGAGCACGACGCTGATGAGGGGTGAGGGCATGACGCCGGAGCGTAAGAGGGCGCGCTGACCGTGGCAAAGCCCTGACGGTGCGTAATTCCGAGCAATCTGCGGCAAATCGTACGACCGTGCGCCATATCTTCACGCCGCCTGCCGGACGCGTCCACGACAGTCGGCCGGACGGCGCGAGGCCCGCGACGCGTTGCGCGTCGCGGGCCCGGAACGTGCCGAAGGGTCGGCTCAGTACCAGTGGTGGTTCTGCCAGAACGACCAGGCGGCGCAGGGGCTGCCGTAACGGGAGTTCATGTAGTCCAGGCCCCACTTGATCTGGGTGGCCGGGTTGGTGCGCCAGTCGGAGCCGGCCGAGGCCATCTTGGTGCCGGGCAGCGCCTGGACCAGGCCGTAGGCGCCGGAGGAGGCGTTGACGGCGAGCGGGTTCCAGCTGCTCTCGCGGGACACGATGTTGCTGAAGCACTGGAGCTGGCCGGCCGGGACGAGCTGGGCGGCGATCTGCTGCGGGCTGCCGGACGGGGCCGGGGCGCTGGTGAGGTTCTGGCGCTGCTGGGAGCGGGAGGCGGCGGCCTGGGCGTCGGCCTGGGCCTTGGCGTCCGCCTGGGCCTTCGCCTCGGCCTCGGCCTGGGCCTGCGCGTCGGCCTGGGCCTTCGCCTGGGCGGCGGCCTCCGCCTCGGCCTGGGCGGCCTGGCCGGCAGCGGCAGCGGTGTCAGCCTGGGCCTGGTCGTTGACCGGCTTGCCGTCCACCGTGACGGCGGCCGCGGGAGCGGCGGCCTCGGCGGTGTTCCCGGCCTGCGGGATGGCGAGGGCGGCGGTGGCGGCGCTCGCGACGACGAGGGTGGTGATGCCGGTGATCAGGGAGTTGCGGCGGGCATGGCTGAGCTGCATGAAGCGGACGATCCTTTTCCGTCGGGGGCCGTGCCGGTGGCACTGGGTGCGGGGCATCGCACGGGCTCCCGGGTGAGCGGGGGCCCGCGCGGCCGTCCGGGACGGCCGTGGCGCCCCGGCGGAACTGGCGGGGCGGGCGGGCTGCGCGGCGTCGGGGTCGGCCGCGCTGCCTGGCGACGGGCCATTCTTGGCAGGGCCGGGGACGGGCCGCAAAGGCGTCCGCCACTACGGCGGGTAGTAGCCGCGGGGCGGTCGCGGCGGGGCGCGTCGGTGGTTTCGGGGTAATTTGTCCGACTTGTGCGTTTAGGGGTCGGAAGCCGGTGGCGCGGACGGAGCGCGAGGGCGGGAGGGGTGGTGGCCTGCGTTGTTCGGGGTGGGTCCGGCCTCGGGGGTGCGGCGGCGGCCCGGGGTCGAGTGGTCGGGCGGCGCCCCGAGCGGGGCCATCCACTATCGGGGGCCGTAGACGGTGAACCCCGTGTGGGCGGCCTCACATGTTCGGCGGGCCGACTTCGGCGCAGGGTGACCGGCCGGTCACCGCCTCAGGAGGCCGTGTGCGGGCTCCCGGGGACGGGCTGCGCGCCGACGGGGGTGATGTCGGTGTCGGCAGCGGCGGTGTCGGAGCTGGGGGACGGCTCCTCCTCCGCCGGAACCAGGTCGCGCGCCAGCAGGGTGGCGCCCGCGACGGCCCCCGGCATGGCGAGGACCGTCACCAGCGGGATCAGGAACGCCAGGATCAGCGGTGTGCCGAAGCCCAGTGCCAGTCCGAGCCGGGCGCGCAGCAGCCGGATCCGTTCGGGCTGCGGCACCCCGCGCCGCTGGAGGGCGACGGCCGCCAGTTCGACGGTCAGGAAGAAGCCGGACACCAGGAAGCCGAGCACCGGCACCACCGTCTGCCCGATCACCGGGATGAACCCACAGGCGAACAGCAGCACGCCGAACGCGGCCACCCGCACCAGCACGTACACGCTGTCCCGCACCGCGATCACCAGCTCGCGCCAGAGCGGCGACTCCGGTGGCGTGGGTGCGCCGCCCTCGGTCTCGTCGACCTTGGCGCAGAGCGCCTCGTAGAAGGGCTGCCCGACCAGCAGTGTGACGGCGGTGAAGGTGAGCAGCGAGAGCAGCAGTCCGCCGCCGAAGACGATCGCCGCGAGCGCGTCGCGCAGCAGGCTCTGCCAGGGCGAGCCCCAGTGGTCGGCGAACGGGGTGGCCCAGCCGGCGAGGTCCTTCGACCAGCCGCCGAGGAAGACGAGCGCGACGGCGTACCCGACCAGGGTGAGCAGTGCGGGCAGCATGCCGAAGCCCCACCAGCGGCCGTGCCGGGCCACCCACTTCTGGCCCTCGACCAGGTACTTCATCCCCGCCGCAAGATCTCGCATGGCGATCACCTTAGACCGACCGGCACATGGTGAGCGGCGTCGCGACGCCCACCATGTGCCGGTCGGTCTAAGGGCTTCCCCGCCCGGAACCCCGCATTGCCGTGTTCCTGCCAGTTTCGACCGGCAAGGCCCGACTCCTCCCGTCGCGCCTCCCGTCGGGCCACCCTCGGTGCTCCCCGACCTGTCATGGAGGAGCCTGATGAAGCGTCAATTCAGCAGATTGATCGTCCTGTTGGCGTCCCTGGTGCTCGGCGCCGGCGCGCTGGTGCTGCCCGCCGCCGCCTCGCCCGCGCCCTCGCCGACCGTGGTCGGCGGCACGCGGGCGGCGCAGGGCGAGTTCCCGTTCGTGGTGCGGCTCTCGATGGGCTGCGGCGGCGCGCTCTACACCCCGCAGATCGTGCTCACCGCCGCCCACTGCGTCAACGGCACCGGCGCCGACACGAGCATCACGGTCACCCTCGGCGTGGTCGACCTGCGCAGCGGCAGCGCGGTCAAGGCCCGCTCGTCGTACGTCTACCAGGCGCCCGGCTTCACCGGGGCGGAGAACGGCGACGACTGGGCGCTGATCAAGCTGTCCTCGCCGGTCGGCAGCAGCCTGGTGACCACGCTGCCGACCGCCGACTCCACCGCCAACGACAGCGGCACCTTCACCATCATGGGCTGGGGCGCCGCGACCGAGGGCGGCGCCCAGCAGCGCTACCTGCTCAAGGCCACCGTGCCCTTCGTCGACGACTCGACCTGCGCCAACGCCTACCCGGGCCTGAACACCGCGGCCTCGCTCTGCGCGGGCTACGTCGACCAGGGCGGCGTCGACACCTGCCAGGGCGACTCCGGCGGGCCGATGGTGCGCCGGGACGCGGCCGGCCGCTGGGTCCAGGTCGGCATCGTCAGCTGGGGCAACGGCTGCGCCCGGCCGGGCTACCCGGGCGTCTACACCAAGGTGAGCACCTACGCGGCCGACATCGCCTCGGCGGCGGCCGGGCTCTGACGCCGGTGCGGGCCTGAGCGGGCGCCCGGAGGCGCGCCCGCGGAGCGTCCGTGGGAGCGTTCGGAGGAGCGCCCGGGGGAGGTCGACCACCCCCGGGCGCTCAGCAGTTCGCCGAAGGCCGGTCCGGCCGGAGCCGGTCCGTCGAGGGCCCAGCCGCCGAGGGCCCGGCTGTCGCAGGCCCGTCCGCCGAGGGCCTGGCTGCCGAGGGTCCGTCCGCCGCAGTCCGGTCCGCCGCTGAACCGCCCAGCCAGGCCCGGGCCCGGCGCCGCTCGTAGGCGATCCGGCCGGTGGCGTCCGGCGGCAGCCGGGAGAGCACGGCGGCCGCGGCCTCGCGCCGCCCGGCCCGGGCGTACGCCCCGGCGAGGCGGCCGGCGACCAGCGCGTGGTCGTGCGGGTGGACGGCCGGGTCCAGGCGCCCCAGGGCGGCGCCCAGGTGGGCCACCGCCGCGTGGGCGTGGTCGGAGCGGCCGGTGCGGACGGCGAGGTCCCGGTGGCAGGTGCCGTGTGCGACGCCCAGCACCAGATCGGCCCGGGCCGGCCCGGGCGTCGGTTCGCCGGCCCGCCGGGCGGCCTCGGTCAGCCGCTCGGCTTCGGCCAGCGCCCGCCACGCCTCGGGCGCCGCGCCGGCCAGGGCGTGGGCGTGCGCCTGGGCGAGGGCGGCCCAGGCCCGCAGGCCGGGCAGTGAGCGGGCGACGGCGTGGGCGGCCTCGGCCAGGGCGAGTGCGGCGGCCGGGTCGCCGCTCCACCAGTGCAGGGTGCTCTGCCGGGCCAGCAGGGCGGCCGTGGTCGGCTGGTCGTCGGCCGCGCGGGCCCATTCCAGCCCGGCCGCGTACCAGCCGAGCGCGCGGGTGCGGCGGTCGCCCTCGAAGTGGGCCCAGCCGGCGAGTTCGGCATAGCGGGCGGCGAGCGAGCGGACGGCGGGGGCGGTCCCGCGCGGGGTGGTGTGCTGCCAGCCGGCCAGCGTGCGGGTGTGGTGTTCGAGGACGGCGGTCAGCTGCTCGCCGCCGATGTGGGTGGCGGCCGCGCGGTAGACGTCGAGCAGGTGGCCGAGTACCTCGAAGGTGACGGCGTCCGGCCGGTCCGCCGAGGGCCCTGGTCCGGCCCCGCCGAAGGGCGGCCGGGCGGGGGCGGCGAGCTCGCCGAGGCGTTCGCGCTCCCGTCGGACGGGCTGCCAGAGGGCGGCCAACTCACCTCCGGTGAGCAGGAGTTCGTCGGCCCGGGCGGGCAGCCCCGGGGGCGGCCAGCGGCGCGCGTTCTCCACTCGGCTGATCAGTGAGTTGTGGTAGCCGAGCAGGCGGCCGAGTTCGGTCTGGCTGAGCCCGCGGGCCTCGCGCCAGTGGCGCAGCCGGTGGCCGAAGCGCAAGCGCGCGGACGCAGGGGCGGGGAGGAGCGGCAAGAGGTCTCCCGGGAAGGGTGGGGGAGCGCTCGTGGGGGAGCGCCATGCCCAGGTATCCCCCTTGACGTGCCATCGTCAAACTGTTGTTCCCGTCGTCGTCACGTTGTGGATCGAGGTCCGGGCCCGGTGCCGGGCCCGGGAACGGCACCGGGCCCGGGAGCCTCCGCAACGGCTCCCGGGCCCGGCACCGCCGCGGCGCGGACGGGTCAGGACTCCGCCGCCACCGCGGCCCGCCGCCGGCGGCCCACCACGGCCGAGGCCGCGAGCACGATCGCCGCGGCGACCAGCGACAGGTACATCTGCTTGCGCCCGTCGGCGTCGGTGAACATGTACGCCACCACGAACCCGATCATGCCGATGGCCGTCCAGGTCAGGTAGGGGTACAGCCACATGCGGACGGTCAGTCGCTCGGGAGTCTCCCGCTCGATGATCCGGCGCATCCGCAGCTGGGAGAAGCAGATCACCAGCCAGACGAAGAGCGCAATCGCGCCGGAGGAGTTGAGCAGGAACGCGAACACCGTGTCCGGCGAGGTGTAGTTGAAGAACACGGCGACGAAGCCGAAGACCACCGAGGAGAGGATGGCCACCCGCGGCACGCCCCGGTCGGTCACGGTCGCGAAGGCCTTGGGCGCGTCCCCGCGCCGGCCGAGCGAGAAGGCCATCCGGGAGGCCGTGTACATCCCGGAGTTGAGGCAGGACAGCACGGCCGTCAGCACGATCACGTTCATCACCTGGCCGGCGCCCGGAATGCCCACATGCTCCAGCACCGCCACGTACGGGCTGCCCTTGACGGCGGCCGAGTCCCACGGCAGCAGGGTGACCACGAGCAGGATCGAGCCCAGGTAGAAGATGCCGATGCGCCAGATCACGCTGTTGGTGGCCTTGCTGACCGCGCGCTCCGGGTCCTCCGACTCGCCCGCGGCGAGGGTGACGATCTCGCTGCCCATGAAGGCGAAGACCACCGTGAGCATGCCGGTGAACACCGCGCCCACGCCGTGCGGCAGGAAGCCGCCGTGGCCGGTCAGATTGCTGGTGCCGACCGCGTGGGTGCCGGGCAGCAGGCCGAAGACGGCGAGCGTGGCGATCACCAGGAACGCGGCGATCGCCACCACCTTGATCCCGGCGAACCAGAACTCGAACTCGCCGTAGGAGGCCACCGAGAACAGGTTGGTGGCGGTCAGCACCGCCATCACGATCAGCGCGAACGCCCACTGCGGCACGCCGGGCATCCAGGTGTTCAGGATCTTCGCACCGGCGGTGGCCTCCACCGCGAGCACCACGACCCAGAAGAACCAGTACAGCCAGCCGATGGTGAACCCGGCCCAGCGGCCGAGCGCGCGGTCCGCGTAGGCCGAGAACGAGCCGCTCTGCGGGTCGGCCGCCGCCATCTCGCCGAGCATCCGCATCACCAGCACGACCAGCACCCCGGCCAGCGTGTAGGAGAGCAGGATGCCCGGCCCGGTGGAGGCGATGCCCGCGCCGGAGCCGACGAACAGCCCGGCGCCGATCACCCCGCCGATGGCGATCATCGACAGGTGGCGGTTCTTGAGCCCGGCCTTCAGGTGGCCATCGCCGCCGTGCCCGGGCGGCCCGGGCTGGTGGGGGGCCTGGGCGGCTGCCGCAGGCTTGGTGGTGTCCGCACTCATCAGGTGAGTCCTGTGCCTTTCCCGCGCGGCGCGACCCTCGGCTCGTTGCGCCGAAGGGTGGGGGACGGACCCGCGCATTGCGGTGCAACCTAACTTCTTCGGCCGCTTATCGGAACAGCACTTCGGTAACTGTTCGCTCACCGGACACGAAAGGCCAGGTCAGGGGGGTGGACAAGCAGTGCGAAAAGCTCAAATCTGACGCATTGCCAGTGGTTTGGCGGCGTTCCGGGCCCTGCCGGGCCTCACGGCCCGCGCAGCTCCAGCACGGTGATCCGCGCCGCGTCCGTCGGCCGGCCAGTGAGGCGCGCCGCCAGGATCCGGGGGAGGTCGCCCTCCTGCGAGTACCCGGGCAGCACCGCGACCTCCGCCCGCCGCACGCCGGCCTCGCCCCGTACCGCGTAGACCACCCGGTACACGGTCCGCTCCGGGGGTGGTGGCGCGTCCTGCCCACGGCTTCGGACGGTCATCCGCATCGACCTCCTCGGCTCATTGTCGGCCCGGTGTGGCCGATCGGGGCAAACCCGGGCACAGTGGGATTCTCGGCACGTCCCCGGTACGGGGACGCCCCGTCGGGCGGGAACCTCCGGGAAGGAGCGATCCCATGCAGACCACCTGGAAGGGGACGATCAGCTTCGGGCTGGTCAGCATCCCCGTCCACCTCTACTCGGCCACCCAGGAACACGACGTCCCGCTGCACCAGGTGCACGCCAAGGACGGCGGACGGGTGCGGATGAAGCGGTACTGCGAGCGGGAGGAGAAGGAGGTCCCGTACGCGGAGATCGCCAGGGGCTACGAGTCGCCCGACGGCCGGACGGTCACGCTCACCGACGAGGACCTCGCCGACCTGCCGCTGCCCAGCAAGAAGATCATCGACGTGCTGGCCTTCGTGGACGCCGGCGAGATCGACCCGCTGATGTTCTCCAAGGCCTACTACGTGGGCGTCGCCGACAAGGCCGCCGCCAAGCCGTACGCCCTGCTGCGCGACGCGCTCACCGAGTCCGGGCAGATCGCCGTCACCAAGATCGCGCTGCGCACCCGCGAATCGCCCGCGGTGCTGCGGGTGCACGACGGCACGCTGGTGCTGCAGACCTGCATCTGGCCCGACGAGGTCCGCCCGGCGGCCGGCATCGCGCCCGAGGAGGACGTCACCGTACGGCCGCAGGAGCTCAAGATGGCGCGGTCGCTGATGGACACCCTCTCCGAGGACTTCGACCTCGCCCAACTGCACGACGACTACCAGCAGGCCCTGCAGCAGGTGATCACGGCCCGGCTGGAGGGCGTCGAGCTCCCGCACGAGGAGGAGGCGGGCGAGGCGCCGGACAACGTGATCGACCTGATGGAGGCACTGCGCAGCAGCCTCAAGCAGGCCAAGGGCGGGCGGGCCACCGCCGCCGGATCCGGACCGGAGGAGGACGGGCCCGCGCCCCGCGGGCGCGCCCCGGCGACGAAGCGCGCCGCGTCGGCGGGGGCCGCCTCCGAGCCTGCCCCCGAAGCCGCCGCCCCCGCCGCCAAGAAGGCCACCGGGGCGAAGCGGACCACGACCGGAAAGGCCACGACCGGAAAGGCCACGACCGGAAAGTCCACGGCTCCGCGCAAGGCCTCCTGAGCCCCGCGGATCCGGCAGCACCCCGAGAACCCGGAGGCGATCCCGATGGACCTGCTGACCTACAAGGAACTCGACACCGACCCCGACACCCCGCAGCACCTCGGGCCGGCCCAGCGGGCCTGGCACTGGCTGCTCAGCCTCAATCCGACCGCCGTGGTGTTCATGGTCGCGCTCTCGCTCGGCCTGGCCATGGTCGGCGCCCAGGTGAGCTGGCTGCCGATGCTGGTGCTGATGGCCATCGTCTGGGGCGCGACCCTCCTCGCCCTGGTCGGCGTGGTCGCCCGCTGGATGACGCCCGGCCGGGGCAGGCACCGGATGGCGTCCTGACCCGGCCGCGCCGACCGCACCGGTCGCGCCGCTCGCGTCCGGCGGATCCGGGGGCGCTCAGCCGATCCACACCGTGGTGACGTTGCAGAACTCCCGGATCCCGTGCCCGGACAGCTCCCGGCCGAACCCGGAGCGCTTGACGCCGCCGAACGGCAGCGCCGGGTGGGAGGCGGTCATCCCGTTGAAGAACACCCCGCCGGCCTGGATGTCGCGTACGAAGCGCTCCTGCTCGCCCTCGTCCCGGGTCCAGACGTTGGAACTGAGCCCGAACGGCGTGTCGTTGGCGAGCGCCACCGCCTCGTCCAGGTCGGCGACCCGGTAGACGGTGGCGACCGGGCCGAAGGTCTCCTCCTGGTGGATCCGCATGGCCGGGGTGATGCCGGTCAGCACCGTCGGCTCGTAGAAGTACCCGGTGTCCCAGCCCTCCGGGCGCCCGCCGCCGCACTCGACCCGGGCGCCGTGCGTGCGGGCGTCCTCGACCAGTTCCTCCAGGTCGTCCCGGCCCTGGCGGCTGGCCAGCGGGCCGACGTCGGTCGCCTCGTCCATCGGGTCGCCGACGCGCAGCTCCCGCATCGCCTCGGTGAACGCGGCGGTGAAGCGCTCGTAGACGTCGGTGTGCACGATGAAGCGCTTGGCGGCGATGCAGGACTGGCCGTTGTTCTGCGCCCGGGCCCGGACGGCGGTGCGCACCGCCGCGTCCAGGTCGGCGCTGGGCAGCACCACGAACGGGTCGCTGCCGCCCAGCTCCAGGACGGCCTTCTTCACCTCGTCGGCGGCGGTGGCGGCGACCGCCCGCCCGGCCGGCTCGCTGCCGGTGAGCGTCACCGCGGCCACCCGGCGATCCCGGATCACGCCCTCGACCGCGCCCGAGCCGATCAGCAGGGTCTGGAAGCAGCCCTCCGGGAAGCCGGCCCGCCGGAACAGCTCCTCCAGCGCCAGCGCCGTCCGGGGCACGTTGGAGGCGTGCTTGAGCAGGCCGACGTTGCCCGCCATCAGGGCCGGCGCGGCGAACCGGATCACCTGCCAGAACGGGAAGTTCCACGGCATCACGGCCAGTACCGCCCCGAGCGGGCGGTAGCGGACGTAGGCGCGGGCGGCACCGGAGTCGGCGACGTCGGCGGGAGCCGGGTGCTCGTCGGCGAGCAGCGCCTCGGCGTGGTCGGCGTACCAGCGCATCGCCTTCGCGCACTTGGCGGCCTCGGCCCGGGAGGCGGCGATCGGCTTGCCCATCTCCTCGGTCATCGTGCGGGCGATCGCCTCCAGGTCCTGGTCGAGGAGGTCGGCGGCCCGGCGCAGCAGGTCGGCGCGGGCGGCGAAGGGGGTGGTGCGGTAGCCGTGGAACGCGGCCGCGGCGCGGGCCAGCCGCCGTTCGACGCCGGCCGCGTCGAGGGGTTCGAAGGTCTCCAGGATCTCGCCGGTCGCGGGGTTGACACTGGCGATGGGCATGCGGGGCTCCCAGGGGGTCGGGGTCCGGTGCGTCTGCGCCTCTCACCCTCTCCGACACCCCGCCCGCGGGCACGCCACCACCGCCCGGCGTGTCCCGCCGGGAGCCGGTTCCACCCGGGCGACGACCCGGGCAGCTACTCGGGCAGCGACTCCACCCGGGCCGCCGCCTCCCGGGCCCGGGCACCGGCCCTGGTCCGCCCGGCCGTCACCAGGCGGTCGGGGAAGCGGTGCAGATACTCGGCCTCCAGCTGCCCCGTGCGCAGGGTGTGCCGCTTCAGCGCCTCGTCCGAGCCGTACAGGAACGTCTCGTGGCGGGTGCGGTGGAGTTGCTCCAGCTCGTGCAGCAGCGTGTCGTTGCCCAGGGCGTGCGGGGAGACGCCCTCGGGCCGGACGTGCGGGTCGATGTACCGCATCTCGGTACCTCCTCGACGGAAGCCCCCTCCTACCGGTTGCCCGCTGCCCCCGGCCGGTACACCCCAGCCGTGCACCCTTCACGACGTGCCCGGCCTCCGCGAGCGACGTGCCCGGCCGCCGCGACCCGCCCATCCGGGCCGGTCGTGATCGAACAGCTCGTAGGATGAATCTCTGGACGCTTCGCCCCCACCCCCTACAGCTCGGACAGATCCCCCATGCCGCTCCCCAAGGCCGAACTCCACCTGCACATCGAAGGCACCCTGGAGCCCGAACTCGCCTTCGCCCTCGCCGCCCGCAACGCCGTCGCGCTGCCCTACGCCGGCACCGAGGAGCTGCGTGCGGCCTACTCCTTCAGCGACCTGCAGTCCTTCCTGGACCTGTACTACGCGCTGATGGCCGTGCTGCGCACCGAGGAGGACTTCGCCGACCTCGCCGACGCCTACCTCGCCCGCGCGGCCGGGCAGGGCGTCCGGCACGCGGAGATCTTCTTCGACCCGCAGGCGCACACCGCGCGCGGCGTGCCGCTCGGCGTGGTGGTCGACGGGCTCACCCGGGCGCTGGCGCGCAGCGAGGAGCGGTACGGGATCAGCACCCGGCTGATCATGTGCTTCCTGCGGGACGAGTCCGCCGAGTCCGCGCTGGAGACCTTCGAGGCCGCCCGCCCCTACTTCGACCGGATCGCGGGCATCGGCCTGGATTCCGCCGAGGTCGGCCACCCGCCGGCCAAGTTCCGCGAGGTCTACCGGCGGGCCGCCGAGGCCGGGCTGCACCGCGTCGCCCACGCGGGCGAGGAGGGCCCGGCCTCCTACATCACCGAGGCGCTGGACGTCCTCGGCGTCGAGCGCATCGACCACGGCCTGCGCTGCCTGGAGGACGGCGACCTGGTCGCCCGCCTGGTCCGCGAGCAGATCCCGCTCACCCTCTGCCCGCTCTCCAACGTCCGCCTGCGCTGCATCGACACCCTCGTCGACCACCCGCTGCGCGAGATGCTGGAGGCCGGCCTGCTGGTCACCGTCAACTCCGACGACCCGGCCTACTTCGGCGGCTACGTCGACGACAACTTCCGGGCCGTCCGGCAGGCCCTCGCCCTCGACCAGGAGGCCCTCCGCCGCCTCGCCGCCAACTCCTTCCGAGCCTCCTTCATCGACGACGAGCGCAGGGCCCAACTCCTCGCCGAGGTCGAGGAGTTCGTGTTCGACGCGGTCGAATTCTGACGGGGATCCCGACCGAGCCCCGGTCCCGGGCGGGCTTCCTCGTCGGCTGCTCGGGCACCGCCGCCTTCAGCGAGCTCACGGGACGGGACTATCACGATCTAGGTGTACGGCACCCGGTTGGCCTAGCTGTTGATCTTCCTGGTGGGCGTAGGCCGGATGGTCTACGCCCGTCCGGCTG
>NZ_JARXYZ010000033.1 GCF_029894125.1 Kitasatospora sp. MAA19 | reverse complement strand
AGCTTCCGCGGGCCCTGAGGCGTCCTGTCCTTACGGATCTCGAAGTCCAATGCATCCCCTGAACTGGGGTGTTGCAACGACTCCTAGAACCCAAGCAGTGCGGTGGAGCCCCTTCTCCCGATTCGTGCGCGCGGAGGCGTCAGAGGCGGCGCAGGACCGCGACGACCTTGCCCAGGATGGTCGCGTTGTCGCCGTTGATCGGCTCGTACGCGGGGTTGTGCGGCATCAGCCAGATCCGGCCGTCCTCGCGCTTGAGCCGCTTGACCGTCGCCTCGCCGTCGATCATCGCGGCCACGATGTCGCCGTTCTCGGCGACCGGCTGGCGGCGCACGGTGACCCAGTCGCCGTCGCAGATGGCCGCCTCGATCATCGAGTCGCCGCGCACGGTGAGCGCGAACAGCTCGCCCTCGCCGACCAGCTGGCGGGGCAGCGGGAAGACGTCCTCGACCGTCTGCTCGGCGAGGATCGGCCCGCCGGCCGCGATCCGGCCGACCAGCGGCACGTACGAGGTGGACGGCCGGCCGGCCGTCTCGGCGGTGTTCGGACGGGCCACCTCGACGCCGCGGACCTCGTAGGCGCGCGGGCGGTGCGGGTCGCGGCGCAGGAAGCCCTTGCGCTCCAGGGCCATCAGCTGGTGGGCGACCGAGGAGGTGCTGGACAGGCCGACGGCCTGGCCGATCTCGCGCATGGACGGCGGGTAGCCCCGGCGCTGGACGGAGTCCCGGATGACCTCGATCACCCGGCGCTGGCGCTCGGTGAGCCCGGCCTCGTCGGTGCGGATTCCGGGGGGGCGGCCGGGCATCGCGCGGGCGGGCGCCGGGTGGGCGTCGTCGAGCGCGGGGGAGTGTTCGATCGGCTGGTCCGGAACGCGGCTCGTGCTGGAAAGGGCCTGGCCGGAGAGTCGGTGGTCTTCGCTACGGTCCATGCTGATGTCCACGCTCTGCTGATTCGTGGTGCGCTGCCCCACCTTGAACTGGGAGTGTTCCTGCACCGGGATGGTGTTGCTTTCGATGGTGTTCACGGCGGCCCCTCTCGACGGCTGTCCTCTCCCCTTTTCCAGCCCAACGCCCCTCCTATCGAAAGGTTGCGCCAAACACACGTTCGAGTGAATTATTCGGGAGTTGGCTGACTCGATCAAGGCTTTGTTGTACATCGAGTAAATGTTCGACCGGATGTCGACTTCGGCAGTCTAATCGGCGTCGACACGCCAGGGGTGTCGCTTCCCCCGGAGACCTACATCTAGTGGCTACAGTCCTCTCCGTGCCCAGTACTAGTGGTTACGGCGCATGATCAGCTTGCCGAGGCCGGGGTCGCATCGCATAGACTCAACCGGTCCGCACGTCCTGCCAGGGAGGGATCCCCAGGTGCACTGCCCCTTCTGCCGGCACTCCGACAGCCGCGTTGTCGACAGCCGGACCAACGAGGACGGCAGTTCGATCCGCCGCCGCCGGCAGTGCCCGGACTGCGGCCGCCGCTTCACCACCGTGGAGACGGCCGCGCTGATGGTCGTCAAGCGCAGCGGGGTCACCGAACCGTTCTCCCGGCAGAAGGTCATCTCCGGCGTCCGGAAGGCCTGCCAGGGCCGCCCGGTCACCGAGGACGCCCTCGCCCAGCTCGGCCAGCGGGTCGAGGAGTGCGTGCGCGCCACCGGCAACGCCGAGCTGACCACCCACGACGTCGGGCTGGCCATACTCGGCCCGCTCAAGGAACTCGACGTGGTCGCCTACCTGCGCTTCGCCAGCGTGTACCAGGCGTACGACGGACTGGAGGACTTCGAGGCCGCCATCGCGGAACTCCGCGCCCAGCGGCCCGACCCCGAGGCGGACGGCACCTGCGTGCCCGTCGCCGCCGCCGCGCCCTAGGAGGCGTCGGCAACCCGGCCCCGTTCCGAAGGGGCCTGCTGCACCGCATCGGCCCCGTGGGGCCCCCGCGTGCCCGGAAACGGGGCGCAGAACACTACAAACCGTGCGTAAGCAGGCGATGTCTCCGCTTGCCCGCACACCGGAAGAACGAACCAGCGGTGCCCGGACTTTTCAGGGCACTTCGGGCGTTTGCCCAGGAGGAGGAGAAGTGACAGACACCACGAGCGGTTCCGCACGAGGGTCGAAGTCCGACAAGGCCGCTGCCAAGGGCGCCGGCAAGGCACCCAAGGGTGGTCTGCGGATCGGGCGCATCTACACCACTCCTGGCGTGCACCCGTACGACGAGGTCCGCTGGGAGCGGCGCGATGTCGTCATGACCAACTGGCGTGACGGGTCGATCAACTTCGAGCAGCGCGGCGTCGAGTTCCCCGACTTCTGGTCGGTCAACGCCGTCAACATCGTCACGTCCAAGTACTTCCGCGGCGCCGTCGGCACCCCGCAGCGCGAGTGGAGCCTCAAGCAGATCATCGACCGCGTGGTGCTCACCTACCGCGCCGCCGGGGAGAAGCACGGCTACTTCGCCACCAAGGACGACGCCGAGGTCTTCGAGCACGAGCTGACCCACGCCCTCCTCCACCAGGTGTTCAGCTTCAACTCGCCGGTCTGGTTCAACGTCGGCACCAAGCAGCCCCAGCAGGTCAGCGCCTGCTTCATCCTGGCCGTCGACGACTCCATGGAGTCGATCCTCGACTGGTACAAGGAAGAGGGCATGATCTTCAAGGGCGGCTCCGGCGCCGGCCTCAACCTCTCCCGGATCCGTTCCTCGAAGGAGCTGCTGTCCTCCGGCGGCAACGCCTCCGGCCCGGTCTCCTTCATGCGCGGCGCCGACGCCTCCGCCGGCACCATCAAGTCCGGCGGCGCCACCCGCCGCGCGGCGAAGATGGTCGTGCTCGACGTCGACCACCCGGACGTCGAGGCCTTCATCGAGACCAAGGTGAAGGAGGAGGAGAAGATCCGCGCCCTGCGCGACGCCGGCTTCGACATGGACCTCGGCGGCGACGACATCACCTCCGTCCAGTACCAGAACGCCAACAACTCCGTCCGCGTCTCCGACGAATTCATGACCGCCGTCGAGAACGGCACCGAATTCGGCCTGCGCGCCCGGATGACCGGCGAGGTCATCGAGACCGTCGACGCCAAGAAGCTGTTCCGCAAGATGGCCGAGGCCGCCTGGGCCTGCGCCGACCCCGGGATCCAGTACGACTCCACCATCAACCACTGGCACACCTGCCCGGAGTCCGGCCGCATCAACGCGTCCAACCCCTGCTCCGAGTACATGCACCTGGACAACTCCAGCTGCAACCTCGCCTCGCTGAACCTGATGAAGTTCCTGCGTGACGACGACTCGTTCGACGCCGGGACCTTCGCCAAGGTCGTCGAGCTGGTCATCACCGCGATGGACATCTCCATCTGCTTCGCGGACTTCCCCACCGAGAAGATCGGCGAGACCACCCGCGCGTTCCGCCAGCTCGGCATCGGCTACGCCAACCTCGGCGCCCTGCTGATGGCCACCGGCCACGCCTACGACAGCGAGGGCGGCCGCGCCCTGGCCGGCGCCATCACCTCGCTGATGACCGGCACCGCCTACCGCCGCGGCGCCGAACTCGCCGGCGTCGTCGGCCCGTACGACGGCTACGCCCGCAACGCCGCCCCGCACCAGCGGGTCATGAAGCAGCACGCGGACGCCTCGGTCGCCGCCGTCTCGCTCGACGAGCTGGACGCCCCGGTCTGGGCCGCGGCCAACGACACCTGGCAGGACGTCCTGCGCATCGGCGCGCAGAACGGTTTCCGCAACGCCCAGGCCTCGGTGCTCGCCCCCACCGGCACCATCGGCCTGATGATGGACTGCGACACCACCGGCGTCGAGCCCGACCTCGCCCTGGTCAAGTTCAAGAAGCTCGTCGGTGGCGGCTCGATGCAGATCGTCAACGGCACCGTCCCGCGCGCCCTCAAGCGCCTCGGCTACCAGGACGAGCAGATCGAGGCGATCGTCGCCCACATCGCCGAGCACGGCAACGTCGTCGACGCCCCGGGCCTCAAGGCCGAGCACTACGAGGTGTTCGACTGCGCGATGGGCGAGCGCTCCATCTCGCCGATGGGCCACGTGCGGATGATGTCCGCGATCCAGCCGTGGATCTCCGGCGCCATCTCCAAGACCGTCAACATGCCGGCCTCCGCGACCGTCGAGGATGTCGAGGAGATCTACTTCGAGGCGTGGAAGATGGGCGTCAAGGCGCTCGCCATCTACCGCGAAAACTCGAAGGTCGGCCAGCCGCTCTCGGCGAAGAAGAAGGACTCCGAGACCAAGGCCGAGGAGGCCCCGGCCGCCGCGGTCGAGAAGGTCGTCGAGTACCGCCCGGTCCGCAAGCGCCTGCCCAAGGGCCGCCCGGGCATCACCACCTCCTTCACGGTCGGTGGCGCCGAGGGCTACATGACCGCCAACTCCTACCCGGACGACGGCCTCGGCGAGGTCTTCCTCAAGATGTCCAAGCAGGGCTCGACCCTCGCGGGCATGATGGACGCCTTCTCCATCGCCGTCTCGGTCGGCCTGCAGTACGGCGTGCCGCTGGAGACCTACGTCTCGAAGTTCACCAACATGCGCTTCGAGCCGGCCGGTCTGACCGACGACCCGGACGTGCGGATGGCGCAGTCGATCGTCGACTACATCTTCCGCCGCCTGGCGCTGGACTTCCTGCCGTTCGAGACTCGCTCGGCGCTCGGCATCCACTCCGTCGAGGAGCGCCAGCGTCACCTGGAGACGGGCTCCTACGAGCCGCTGGAGGCCGAGGAGCTCGACACCGAGTCGCTCGCCCAGTCCGCCCCGGTGGTCGCCGCGCCGGCCCCCGCCGCTGCAGCGCCCAAGGCCGCTCCCAAGGCGAGCCCGGCGCAGGCGCACAACTCCACGGAGCTGATCGAGATCCAGCTCGGCCTCAACGCCGACGCCCCGCTCTGCTTCTCCTGCGGCACCAAGATGCGCCGCGCCGGCAGCTGCTACCTCTGCGAGGGCTGCGGCTCCACCAGCGGCTGCAGCTGACCGCTGGTACTGACCCCGCGAGGGTGAGCCACCGCTGAGGCGGGGCGAGGACTTCAGGTCCTCGCCCCGCCTCTTCTCGTTGCCCGGGGCTCCTGCGCGGACGCCGATGTCACGGATGGGGGCGGTGGGCGGTCGGTAGGGGGTGACGGGGTTCGGTGAGAGGAGTGGTGTGGTGGCAGGGACGGTGCTGGTGACCGGGGCGACGGGGACCTTGGGGCGGGAGGTGGTGCGGCTGCTGGTCGCGCGGGGGGTGGCGGTGCGGGCGTTGAGCCGGCGGGCGCGGAGCGGGGGTGACGGGGTCGAGTGGGTGGTCGGGGACCTGGTGACCGGGGCGGGGATCGCCGGGGCGGTGGCGGGGGTCGAGGTGGTGGTGGACTGTGCGACCACGGTGGGGCGCAAGGACGTGGCCGCGGTCCGGACGCTGGTGGCGGAGGCGGGTAAGGCGGGGGTGCGGCACCAGCTGTACGTGTCGATCGTCGGGGTCGACCGGGTGCCGATCCCGTACTACCGGGCGAAGCTCGCCTGTGAGCGGGTGGTGCGGGAGTCGGGGCTGGGGTGGACGGTGCTGCGGGCGACGCAGTTCCACGACCTGCTGCTGAGGATCTTCGACGCGTCGGCGCGGCTGCCGGTGTTCCCGGTGCTGGGCGGGGCGCGCATTCAGCCGGTGGACGTGCGGGAGGTGGCCGCGCGGGTGGCGGAGCTGGCGGGGGAGGGGCCGGCCGGGTACGCGCCCGAGGTCGGCGGGCCTCGGGTGTGGTCGTACCGGGAGCTGGCCGAGGCGTACCTGCGGGCGGCGGGCCGGCGGCGGGTGCTGCTGCCGGTGCGGGTGCCGGGGGCCGTGGGGCGGGCGCTGCGGGCCGGCGGGAACCTCACGCCGGAGCGGGCGGTGGGCCGGGGGACCTTCGAGGAGGCGTTGGCGAAGCGGTTCGGCAGCCCCTGATGTCAACCAGGGGAGACACCAACGGCGTGAACCGTCGGTCTCGACGGTGCGTCGGCCGTGTCGCCAATCGGTGTGCGTGAGGTGAATGAAGGAGACTGACCGTCAACTCGCCACTTGAGGCCAATGTCTGAATCGATATGATCGGTCGAAAGCGTGAACCGATCGGCCGCCCGGAGACGTTACGCAACGTTGCCGGGCGGTCTCGTATGCGCCCGACCAGCTGTCGGCGTCTTCCCGCCGCCGGCCGCCGGCCGCCGCCCGCCGACGTTGCCGAGGATCGCACCGATGAGAGAAGCCACCAGCCCCGACGGCCGGCCGCGCCGGCGGCCCGCGCCGCGCACCGCCGCCCTGACCGCGGTGGCCGTCCTGCTGGCGGCGGTCGCCGCCCCGGTGGGGATCGCCCGGGCGCTGGGTGCGCACCAGCCGCTCACCGCCCTCGCGGTGGGCGCGGTCGCGGTGCTCTGGCTCATCGCGGTCGGCCTCGCGGCGGCCGGCGCCGAGCGCTCCCGCCGACTGGCCGAGGACCTGGACGCGCAGCACGAGGAGACGAGGGCCGCGCTGGTCGTCGCCGGCGCCGCCCGGCAGGCCGAGACGGCCGCCGGGGACCGCGCCGGCGCCGTGTACGCCGAGCGGGACGCCGCCCGGGCGGAGCAGGCCAGGGCCGAGGCGGACATCACGGCCGCGCACGCCGAACTGGCCCGGCTGCGGGCCGAGATCGAGACCGAGCGCGCCGGGTTCGAGGCCGAGCGGGCCCGGGCCGAGGCCGAACGCGCCGAACTGGACCGGCTCACCGAGGGCGTGCTGCCCGAGGTGGTGAGGAAACTGCGTGGCGGCGCGGCCGTGGACAGCGCGCTGGCCGCCCACCGTACGCACCCCCAGCGGGCGCTGCTGCGCGCCGTGGCCGAGGAGGTCGGCCGGGGCGAACGGCTGCGCGCCGCCGCGCTCGCGGTCTGCGCCACCGCCGCCGGGCGGGTACAGGCACTGGCCACGAGCATGCACGCCGAGCTGCGCGAGATGCAGCACCGGCACGACGAGGAGGTCCTCGGTGACCTGCTGCGGCTGGACCACTCGACCGCCCAGGCGGGCCGGATGGCCGACGGCATCGCGGTGCTCACCGGGGCCCGCTCGGGCCGGCGCTGGGCCAAGCCGATCGCGGTGGAGTCGGTGCTGCGCGGTGCGCTCGGCCGGATCGGTGCCTACCAGCGGGTGCGGCTGCACAACGCCAGCACGGCCGCCGTCGCCGGGTTCGCCGCCGAGGGCGTGATGCACGCGCTGGCCGAACTGCTGGACAACGCCACCAACTTCTCCGCCCCGCCGGCCGAGGTGCACGTCTACGTCGAGGAGGTGTCGGCCGGGCTGGTGATCACCGTCGAGGACAGCGGGCTGGGGCTGGGCGACAGTTGGCTGCGCCGGGCCGAACGGGCCGTCTCCGCCGAGCCGTTGGACCTCACCACGCTGTCCGCCGGCACCCGGCTCGGGCTTGCGGTGGTCGGCGTGCTGGCGCGCAAGCACGGGCTGCAGATTTCCTTCCGGCCGTCGGCGCGCGGCGGTACGGGGGTGGTGATGCTGATCCCGCAGCAGCTGGTCACGCATCCCGCTCCGGCGTCCGAGCCGGCGCCCGTCCTGGCTCAGGCGCCCGTCGCGGAGTCGGCGCGCCCGGCGCTCATCCCCGCGCGCCCGGCCCCCGCACCCCTGCCGCCGGCACCGACCGCTGCGGGCGTTCGCCCGCCCGCCGTCGCCGGGCCCGCCGTTCCGGCGCCCACAGTCCCCGCCCAGGCCACCCCGGTACCCGCTGCCGCCGGGCCCGCCCGGATCACCGAGAGCGGGCTGCCACAGCGCCGCCGCGGCCAGACGCTGGCCGCCACCACACCGACGGCAGCACCCGCGAAGCCCGTACGCGCCGATGCGGCGAGCGCCGCCGCCCGGTTCGGCGCCTTCCGCAAGGCGGCCCTGTCGGCACCGGGCGACCGGCCCGCCGCGGTGGCGCCGACGACCACGGACACCGACACCGACCCCACGCCCGACGCTTCCCCCGTCACCGAGAAGGACTCCCGATGAGCAGCGCCACCGACCGCGACCTCGACTGGCTGTTGGAAAACCTGCTGGCCGCAACCCCCGGCACCCGGCACGCCCTGGTTCTCTCCGCCGACGGCCTCAAGCTCTGCCACACCGCTGGGCTGAGTGCCGACCAGGCCGACCAGCTGGCCGCGATCGCCTCCGGTCTGCAGAGCCTGGCGCACGGCGCCTCGATCGAGTTCGGCGACGGCAGCGGCGGCGTCCGGCAGTCGATGACCGAGTTCCACGGCGGCATCCTGTGCATCGTGGCGGCCGGCGAGGGCGCGCACCTGGCGGTGGTCACGGACGAGGAGGCGGACGTCGGCGTGGTCGGCCACAACATGCACGGCCTGATCGAGCAGATCGGCGTCCACCTCAGCGCGCCGGCCCGCGGCGACGCCGCGCCGCAGGAGGCGGAGTCGACCACACCGCAAGGGAGCACCCTGGCATGAGCGAACGGATAGTCGGGGCGGGCGCATGAGCGGCCGGCCGGTGCTGCCGGGCCGCGACGACGACCCGGACCGCCTCTACACCATCACCCGGGGCCGCAGCCGTTCCCCGGAGAACGCCTTCGACCTGGTCACCCTGATCGTCGCCGAGCGGCGACCGGTGCCGGGGATGCAGTCGGAGCACGCACGGATCCTGCGGATGTGCGAGGCCCCGACCGCCGTCGTGGAGCTGGCCGCGGAGCTGGCGCTGCCGATCTCGGTGGTGAAGATCCTGCTCGGCGACCTGCTGGAGTCCGGGGCGGTCACCGCCCGCCACCCCCGGTTCGCGCCGACGAAGGCCCGGCTGCCCGATCTCGACACGCTGAAGCAGGTGCTGCATGGCCTTCAACAGCTCTGACCCGGCCTCCGGAGGCCCTACCTCCGGTCCCGGCGCCGGGCCCGCCACCGGGCGCACCCCGCTGCGGGCGACGGCCGACAACGCGCTGAAGATCGTCGTGGTCGGCGGCTTCGGGGTGGGCAAGACGACGCTGGTCGGCTCGGTCAGCGAGATCCGTCCGCTGAACACCGAGGAGGTCATGACCAAGGCGGGGGAGGGCGTCGACCCGGCCGGGGCCTGGGGCAAACGCTCCACCACGGTGGCCTTCGACTTCGGCCGGATCACCCTGTCGGCGAGCCAGGTGCTGTACCTGTTCGGTGCGCCCGGGCAGGAACGGTTCTGGTTCCTCTGGGACCGCCTGTTCAGCGGTGCGCTCGGCGCGGTCGTCCTGGTGGACACCCGTCGGTTGGAGGACTCCTGGTACGCGATCGACCGGCTGGAGCACCACGGCACCCCGTTCATCGTGGCCCGCAACAACTTCGGCGAGCCGACCCACACGCTGGATCAGATCCGCGAGGCCCTGGACCTGGCCGCCGAGGTGCCGCTGGTGGACTGCGACGCCCGGGACCGGGAGTCCGGCAAGCGGGTGCTGATCGAGCTGGTCCGCCACCTGACCGCCCTGGCCGAGGCCGCCGCCCCGTTGGCCGCCGCCCCGTTGGCCGGAGCCGCCGCCCCGCTGGCCGGAGTCGCCGTCACCGCCGAGGCCGAAGCCCCCGTCACCCCGGAGTACGAGGAGAGCACCCCGTGACCGAGCCCGCCGCCACCCCGCCCCCGGGCTGCCCGGCGCACGCCGGGGCCACCCCGCTGTACGGGCCGCGCTTCCAGACCGACCCGGCCCAGCTCTACCGCGAGCTGCGCGCCGCGCACGGCCCGGTCGCCCCGGTCGAACTGGCCGGCGGCGTCCCCGCCTGGCTGGTCATCGGCTACCGCGAGCTCCAGGTGGTGACCGGCCAGCCGCAGCTGTTCGGCCGCGACTCCAGCCGCTGGCACGCCTGGGCGACGCTGCCCGCCGACTGGCCGCTCAAGCCGATGATGGCGCCAGCGCCGTCCATCCTGTACGCCGAGGGCGAGGAGCACGTCCGCCGCTCCCGTGCGGTCACCGACGCGCTGGCCGACGTCGACCCGTACGAGCTGCGCAAGCACGCGGAGGAGATCGCCGACCTGCTGATCGACGAGTTCGCCGGCCGCGGCGAGGCCGACCTGGTCGCCGAGTACGCGCACCGGATGCCGCTCCTGGTGCTGTGCCGGGTGTTCGGCCTGGACGAGGAGCAGGCGCCGGAGCTGATCGCGGCGCTGCTCACCATGCTCGACGGCGGCCCGGACGCGCCGGCCGGCGCCGAGCGATTGCTGGAGCTGATGCTCGCGTTGGTGCGGGAGAAGTCCGAGCACCCGGGTGGCGACGTCGCCTCGCGGATGCTGGCGCACCCGGCCGGGCTGACACAGGACGAGGTGATGCGCGACCTGCGGGTGCTGCTGATCGCCGGTCACCAGCCGTCCTCCTACTGGATCTCCAACGCGCTGCGGCTGATGCTCACCGACGAGCGCTTCGCCGCCTCGCTGGCGGGCGGCCGCCGCAGCATCAGCCAGGCGCTCAACGAGGTGCTCTGGGAGGACACCCCGACGCAGATCTTCGCCGGTCGCTGGGCGACCAGGGACACCCGGCTCGGCGGTCAGCGGATCGCGGCGGGCGACCTCGTCCTGCTGGGGATCGCCGGGGCGAACGCGGACCCGTCGGTGCGCCGGCCGGACGGCCGCCCGGCCGAGGGCAACCGGGCGCACATGAGCTACTCCTACGGCGAGCACGGCTGCCCGTTCCCGGCCCAGGAGGCCGCCGAGGTGATCGCCACCACGGCGATCGAGGTGCTGCTGGACCGGCTGCCGGACCTGCGGCTGGCGGTGGCCGAGCACGCGCTGGTGTGGCGGCCGTCGGCCTGGGTGCGCGGGCTGGTGGCGCTGCCCGTCTCGTTCACTCCGGGCCACCCGGCCTGATCGACACCCCTGTCCTGCCCGAGCGTCCTGCCCGAGCGAAGGACCGAGTTCAAGGTCCGAGGTCAAGGACCGAGTTCAAGGGCCGAGTCCAAAGATCGAGTTCAAAGATCGAGTTCAAGGAGAACCGCCGCCGATGACCGCTGCCCCGGCCCCGATCGCCCTCGATCCGCTGGCCCGCGACAGTGCCGCCGAGGGCGCCCTGCTGCGGGCCGCCGGCCCGGTGGTGCCGGTCGAACTGCCCGGCGGTGTCGCCGCCTGGGCGGTGACCCGGCACGCCGAGGCCCGCGACCTGCTGACCGACGTCCGGCTGGTGAAGGACGCCGCGCACTGGGCGGCCTACCAGCGCGGCGAGGTCCCGAAGACCTGGCCGCTGATCGGTCTGGCGGTGCCCGGCCCGAGCATGGTGACCACGGACGGCGCCGAGCACCGGCGGCTGCGGGCGCTGGTGGCGCAGGCCTTCACCCCGCGCCGGGTGGAGCTGATGCGCCCCCGGGTCGAGCAGATCACCCACGCGCTGCTGGACGCCCTGGCGGCGGGGGAGCCGGTGGTGGACCTGAAGTCGGCCTTCGCCTTCCCGCTGCCGATGACGGTGATCTGCTCGCTGCTGGGCGTGCCGGAGTCCGACCACGGCGTGCTGCGGGACCTGTACGAGCGGTTCTTCGGCATCAAGCCCGACCCGGCGGGCATCCAGGCGACCGTCGCCGGGCTGAACGCCTTCGTCAACGACCTGGTGGCGCAGCGCCGTTCGGCGCCGGGCGACGACCTGGCGAGCGCGCTGCTGGCGGCGGACACCGAGGGCGGGGCGCTGACCGACGCGGAGGCGGCGGCCACCCTGCGGGTGATCATCGCGGCCGGCCACGAGACCACGGTGAACCTGATCGGCAACGCCGTACGGGCGCTGCTGGCGCACCCGGACCAGTTGGTGCTGGTGCGCTCGGGGCAGGTGTCCTGGGACGCGGTGGTCGAGGAGTCGCTCCGCTGGACGCCGCCGACCAGCAACTTCCTGTTCCGCTTCGCGGCGGCGGACATCGCGGTCGGCGACGCGGTGATCCCGGCGGGCGAGCCGGTGCTGATCTCGTACAACGCGATCGGCCGGGACCCGGCGCAGCACGGGCTGACGGCGGAGCTGTTCGACGTCACCCGGGACCCGACCCGCCACCTGTCCTTCGGTCACGGCCCGCACGTCTGCCCGGGCTCGCCGCTGGCGCGGTTGGAGGCGGGGGTCGCGCTGCCGGCGCTGTTCGCGCGGTTCCCGGGGCTGTCGCCGGCGGTGCCGGACGAGGACCTGCGGCCGAGCCCGTCGCTGGTGGTGAACAGCCTGCTGGAGCTGCCGGTCCGGCTGTACTGACGGATCGCCGCGGTACGGACCCGTCCGGGTTTCCGGGCGGGGCCGTCGGGTTGCCGCGGGGGGTTCCGGGGTCACAGTCGGGACACCGGCGGACGAAGGTCGACGTGGACCTTGGCGGCGGCTGGCGGCTGCGTTAACGTCGTCGGATCGGTTCGTCCGTCGCCCACCCGTGATCTCTGCACGCCCATCTCCGGTACAGCGCAATGTCGTTCAGCCCACAGCCGGCAGCACGCCCTGGCCAGGAGGACCGCATTGACCCTCAACCCGACCGTGCCGTCCAGGAGTTCCGGCCGCCGCCTGGTCGCCGTACCGGCCCTGCTGGCGGCGCTGGCCCTGACCGCGGCCTGTTCCAACAGCTCCGGCGGATCGGGGGGCGGTGGTGGCGCAGCGGCCCCGTCGCTGTCCGGTGACTGCGCCAAGTACCAGCCGTACGCCGGGCATTCGGGCACCACGGTGACGGTGTTCGCCTCGATCCTCAGCCCGGAGTCGGACAACCTGGAGAAGTCCTGGGCCGAGTTCGCCAAGTGCACCGGCATCAAGATCAGTTACGAGGGGTCGAACGACTTCGAGTCCCAGCTGCCGGTCCGGGTGGCCGGCGGCAACGCCCCGGACTTCGCGATCATCCCGCAGCCCGGGCTGCTGGCCCAGATGGTGAAGAGCGGCAAGGTGGTGAAGCCGCCCGCCCAGACGGTCGCCAACCAGGAGAAGTGGAGCCCGATCTGGAAGACCTACGGCTCCGTCAACGGCACCTTCTACGCGGCGCCGATGAGCGCCAACATGAAGTCGCTGGTCTGGTACTCGCCGAAGGCCTTCAAGACGGCCGGCTACGAGGTCCCGAAGACCTGGGCGGATCTGACGGCTCTCAGCGATCGGATCGCCAAGGCCGGCGGCGCCAAGCCCTGGTGCGGCGGCATCGCCTCGGGCACGGCCACCGGCTGGCCGGCCACCGACTGGCTGGAGGAGGTGGTGCTGGGCACGTACGGCGGTGACGTGTACGACCAGTGGGTCGGCCACCAGGTGAAGTTCTCGGACGAGAAGATCACCACGGCGATGAAGACCGTGGCCGGCTGGATGCAGAACCCGGCCTGGGTCAACGGCGGTTACGGCGACGTCAAGTCGATCGCCACCACCACCTTCCAGGACGCGGGCGCGCCGGTCCTCACCGGCAAGTGCGCCATGCTCCAGCAGGCGTCCTTCTACGAGGCGCAGTGGCCCAAGGGCACCAAGGTCGGCCCGGACGGCGACGTGTTCGCCTTCCACCTGCCCGCGGTGAATCCGGCGATCCCCAACCCGGTCGAGGGCGGCGGCGAGTTCCTGGCCGCCTTCTCCGGCCGGCCCGAGGTGCAGGCGGTGCAGAACTACCTGTCCAGCGCGGACTGGGCGAGCAGCCGGGTGCGGACCGCGACCGGCTGGGTCTCGGCCAACCAGGGCGTGGACAAGAGCCTGTACACCGACCCGATCGACCGGCTGTCGGCGGACGCGCTGACCGACCCGACGGCGACCTTCCGCTTCGACGGCTCCGACCTGATGCCGGCGGCCGTCGGCGCCGGGCAGGAGTGGAAGTCGCTGACCGCCTGGTTCGCCGAAGGGCAGTCGATCCAGAAGACCGCCGCCGACATCGACGCCGCCTGGCCGCAGTAGCCGCCGGGCCCGGGTCGGCGCCGGGCCCGGGCCGGCATCAGGCCCGAGCCGGCATCAGGCCCGGGCACGCGCCGGGCCCGCGCACGCGCCACCCGGCGCCTCCAGGACCACCTGTCGAGGGCGGTGCGGGGCCACCCACCCGCACCGCCCGCCCCCTTCCCACGAGAGCAGGAGGGACGCACAGCCATGTCCGTACCCGGAACCCCGTCCCCGGCCACCGCGCTCGCCACCGGCGCGTGGGGCGATGCGGCGGTCAAGTTCGGCAACAGCCTCGGCGCCGTCGCGGGCTTCCTCGGCATCCTCCTGCTGGTCTTCTTCGCCGCAGGCCGGGCCAGGGGCCGGCTCTCCCGCCCGCTGGCGGTGGCGGTGTTCCTCGGCCCGGCCGCGGTGCTGCTGCTGGTGGGCCTGGTCGTGCCGCTGATCCGGACGGTCTACCTGAGCCTGCAGAACGACGACGGCAGCCGGTTCGTCGGCGGCGAGAACTTCGGCTGGGCGTTCACCACCGACTCCGTGCAGAAGGTGCTGGTCAACACGCTGCTCTGGCTGGTGGTCGCGCCGCTGGTGGCGACCGGCCTGGGCCTGCTGCTGGCGCTGCTGGTGGACCGGATGCGCGGCCAGGCGGTGTACAAGTCGCTGATCTTCATGCCGATGGCGATCTCGCTGGTCGGTGCCTCGATCATCTTCAAGTTCGTCTACGAGTCGCGCGGGCCGGGGCAGCAGCAGATCGGCCTGCTCAGCCAACTAGCCATCGCGGTGGGCTGGGACGACCCCCCGAACTGGATGCTCTCGCAGCCGCTGAACACCTTCCTGCTGATGGCGGTGATGGTGTGGGTGCAGACGGGCTTCGCGATGGTGGTGCTGTCGGCGGCGATCAAGGCGATCCCGGACGAGGTCACCGAGGCGGCCCGGCTGGACGGGGCGCAGGGGGTGCGGCTGTTCTGGTACGTCACGGTGCCGATGATCCGCACCACGGTGGTGGTGGTGCTGACCACCATCATGATCATCACCCTGAAGGCCTTCGACATCGTCCGCACCATGACCGGCGGCAACTTCGGCACCCAGGTGCTGGCCAACGAGATGTACTCGCAGTCCTTCGTGCAGTTCAACACCGGGCGGGGCAGCGCCCTCGCGGTGATCCTCTTCCTCGCGGTGCTGCCGCTGGTGGCCTACAACATCGTTCAGCTGCGGAAGGAGCGGAGGGTCCGATGAGCGCTCGACACGGCAAGCCGACCCGCGCGATGAGCGCGCCGCACGCCAATCCGGTCCGGAAGGCCTTCAGCCGCCCGCTGGCCTCGGTCTTCGTCATCGCGGTGACCGTCCTGTGGACGATCCCGACGCTGGGTCTGCTGGTGACCTCGCTGCGCCCCAAACAGGACGTGACCTCGAACGGCTGGTGGAACGCGCTTCTCCACCCGGACCTCGGCCTGGGCAACTACCACACGGTGCTGTTCGAGGGCGGCTCGGGCGTCTCCACCGGGCTGATGCCGTTCCTGGTGAATTCGCTGGCGATCAGCGTCCCGGCCACCCTGTTCCCGCTGGTGCTGGCGGCGATGGCGGCGTACGGGCTGGCCTGGGTGCGGTTCCGGGGCAGCGACACGGTGTTCTTCGCGGTGTTCGCGCTCCAGGTGGTGCCGATCCAGATGGCGCTGATCCCGCTGCTGCGGCTGTTCTCCGGCGGCGCGCACCTGGGCTCGCTGACGCTGATCCCGGCGGTGGACCTGAAGGGCAGCTACGCGCCGGTCTGGCTGGCGCACACGATGTTCGCGCTGCCGCTGGCGGTGTTCCTGCTGCACAACTTCATCGCCCAGTTGCCGCGCGACCTGATGGAGGCGGCGGTGGTGGACGGCGCCTCGCACTTCAAGATCTTCCGCTCGATCGTGCTGCCGCTGTGCACCCCGGCGCTGGCCTCGTTCGCGATCTTCCAGTTCCTGTGGGTCTGGAACGACCTGCTGGTCGCGCTGACCTTCGCGGGCGGCACGCCGGAGGTGGCGCCGATGACGGTCCGGCTGGCGCAGCTGTCCGGATCCTTCGGCGGGCGGTGGGAGCTGCTGACGGCCGGGGCGTTCCTGTCGATCATCGTCCCGCTGATCGTCTTCTTCAGCCTGCAGCGGTACTTCGTCCGGGGGCTGCTGGCCGGGTCGGTGAAGGGGTAGCGAGGGGCGCGGGAGAGGGGCGCGGGCGAGGGCGAAGGGCCGGCGGTTGGGGCACCGTGGCCGGCCAGGGGTTTCTGAACCTGTTCAGAACTTATTTTTGAACTTGTTCAGAATGGTCTACAGTCGGCTGCAGCCGCGGCGCCGAGCGCGCCCGCCGGCGGACCGCCCCGAGGGCGGCTTCCGCATGCCCACCGACCACTGAGGGGGACCCATGTCCGGTCCGTCCACGCCCGCCCCGGCCGACCTGCCACCCGGACCCGGGCCTGCGCCAGGGCCGGTGCCCGCGCCCGGTCCGTCCTGGGGCGCCGGCATGCCCGCGCCGACGTCCACCTCGTGGCTGCGCCCCAGCGACCCCGAGCGCAAGGCGCCCGCCACGCCCCGGACCCTCCTCCTGGCCCTGTTCACCGGCCTGCTGACGGCCTGGCTGCTGTTCGACGGCCTGGGCGTCAACCTGCTGGTCTGCGCCGGGGTCACCGCCGTCGCGGCCGGCCTCGCTGCCCGGTCGGCGGGCCGCCGGATCCGGCCCTGGACGGCGGTGTGGAGCCTGCTGGCCGTCGCCCTGCTCGCCGTCCCGGCGCTCTGGGAGGCGGGCTGGCCGGTGACGCTGTCCGTCGTGTGCGCCCTGGGCCTGGCCTCGCTCGCGCTGCACGGCGGCAGCCGCTGGGCGGGCGTCCTGCTCGCCCTGCCCGCCATCGTCTGGCAGCTGCCGCCCGGCGTGCTCTGGGCGGTGGACGGGCTGCGCAGCCGGAGCCTGCCCGGCCGGGGCCGGATCGTCCCGGTGCTCAAGGCGCTCGCGGTCGCCGCCGTCCTGCTGACCGTCTTCGGCCTGCTGTTCGCCGGTGCGGACGCCGCCATGGCCGACCTGCTGAGCGGCCTCAGCCCCAGCCTCGACCTCGACGAGCTCCCGCTGCGCTCGGTGCTGTTCGCCCTCGGGGTGCTCACTGCCGTGGGCTTCGCCCACATCGCGGCCGGGCCGCGCCGCTGGGACCGTACGGTCGTCCGGCCGGGCCGGGCCCGCCGCCGGCTGGAGTGGGCGCTGCCGCTGGTCGCGCTCAACCTGATGTTCGGCACCTTCGCGGTGATCCAGGGCCTGGTGGTGCTCGGCGGCGCCGACGCCGTCCTGCGCACCACCGGGATGAGCCGCTCCGAGTACGCCCGGCAGGGCTTCTGGCAGCTGAGCGTGATCACCGCGCTCACCCTGGTCGTGGTGGCGGTCGCCAAGCGCTGGGCCCCGCGCAGCACGCCGGCCGACCGCCGGGTGGCTCGGATCCTGCTCGGCGCGCTCTGCCTGCTCGCCCTGGTCGTGGTCGCCTCGGCACTCGGCCGGATGTGGTTCTACGTCGACGCCTCCGGGCTGACCCGGCTGCGGCTCTGGGTGCTGGTGGTCGAGGGCTGGCTCGGCGTGGTCCTCCTGTTGCTGATCACCGCCGGGCTGACCCGCTCGGCCGGCTGGCTGCCGCGCGTCGTCGTCCTCAGCGGCATGCTCACGGTCGCGGTGTACGGGCTGATGGGCCCGGACGCGATCATCGCCGAGCAGAACGTCGCCCGCTTCGAGCGGACCGCCCAGATCGACCTGCGCAACGTCCGCGGCCTCTCGCCGGACGCCGTCCCCGCGCTGGACCGGCTCCCCGGCGTCGAGCGGACCTGCGCGCTGCAGCTGATCCACGACGGGCTGGAGCACCACCCGAGGCCCTGGTACGCCACCAGCGCCTCCGCCGCCCGGGCCCGGGAGATCCTGGCGCAGCGGCCGCCGGCGGACCACTGGGCGAACGGGCGCACCTCCTGCGAGCAGGCCGGCCTGACGTACGAGAACCTCTGGCCGTGACGGCGGGTCGGTCGTGACGGCGGCCGGTCTGACGGAGACCGGTCCTGACACGGGTCGGGAAACGGCCGGGCCGGCCGGGAGCGTGCTGCTCCCGGCCGGCCCGGTGTGGTGCTGTGTGGTGCGGTGCTGTGCGGTGTGGTGCGGTGCGTCTCGGTGGGGGGCTCAGTGCATCGCGACGCCGGAGGCGCCGCTCGGCAGGTCGCTGGCCTTGGCCTTGACCACGAAGACCGCGACCACCAGCGCCACCCCGGCGAGCACGGCGCCCACGATGAAGCCGTGCGAGATGCCCTGGGTGAGGACCGAGTTGGCGGCGTCGGTGCCCTTCGGGAACTCGTGGTGCTGCTGGAGGTAGGCCAGCTGGTCCGGAGTGGCCGACTGCAGGAACTTCGGCTGCTGGATCTTGCCCTCGGCGGTGGCGTAGTGGGCGAAGACCGTGGTCAGGATCGACAGGCCGAGCGAACCACCGATCTGCTGCATCGAGTTGAGCAGGCCGGACGCGGCGCCGGTCTCCTGGCCGGGGACGCCCGCGACCGCGAGCAGCATCACCGGGACGAAGATCAGGCCCATGCCGAAGCCGAAGATGACCGTGGGGCCGAGCACCCCGTCCAGGTAGCCGCTGTCCTTGCTCATCTGGGTCAGCCAGGTGAGGCCGACGGTGACGAGCAGCGCGCCGCCCGCCATGAACGGCTTCGGGCCGTACTTGGCCTGGAGGGTGGAGGCGATTTGCGCGGCGATGATGATCGACACGCTGATCGGGAGGAAGGACACGCCGGCCTTCAGCGGGCTGTAGCCCAGCGGGCCCTGCACGAAGAGGGTGATGTAGAAGAAGATGCCGAACATGGCGGCGGCCAGGCAGAGCATCATCACCAGGCCGCCGGTGCGGTTGCGGTTGGCGAGCAGGTGCAGCGGGGTGATCGGCTGGTCGGTGCGGTTCTCGATCACGACGAACGCGGCGAGCAGCAGCACGCCGGCCGCGAAGGAGCCGAGCGTGATGCTGTCCGACCAGCCGTCGGAGGCGGCCCGGATGAACCCGTAGACCAGGCCGACCAGGCCCAGTGTCGAGGTGAATGCGCCCGGCAGGTCGAAGCGGCCCGCGTGGCGCTCGGACTCGGCGATGTAGCGCGGCGCGGCGAGCGCGATCAGCGCCGCGATCGGCACGTTGACGAAGAAGACCCAGCGCCAGTCGAGGTATTCGGTGAGCAGACCGCCGGCCAGCAGACCGATCGCGGCACCGGACCCGGCCACCGCCGAGAACACGCCGAACGCCCTGTTGCGTTCCGGCCCTTCCTCGAAGTTGGTGGCGATCAGGGCGAACGCCGTCGGTGAACAGATCGCGCCGCCGATGCCCTGGAGCGCGCGGGCGGCCAGCAGCATGCCGCCGTCCTGGGCGAAGCCGCCCAGCAGGGAGGCGAAGCCGAACAGCAGGGTGCCGAAGATGAACACCCGGCGGCGGCCGAGGATGTCGCCCGCGCGCCCGCCGAGCAGCAGCAGCCCGCCGAAGGTCAGCGTGTAGGCGTTGATGACCCACGACAGGTTGGTGGTCGAGAAGTTCAGCGCGTCCCTGATCTGCGGCAACGCGATGTTCACGATGGTGGCGTCGAGCACCACCATCAGCTGCGTGGCCGCGATGACGGTCAGGGTGATGCCCTTGCCCCGGCCTTGGCTGCCTTGCGGTGGTGAGTTCTTGCTGAGCGTGTCGGAGATAGCCACGATTGTGCCCCCTGCTGGCTATGTGCCTGGCTGTGTGCCGTGTGCTTCGTACGCTGCGGACCGACTGGTCCGGCGTGGGCCCGCAGGCTGGCGCGGGCCTAGGAAGGAACGGGATCGTTCACTAATGTGGACGATATCCTGGACCAAATTGTGAACGCAAGCGTTCCCTAAGGATGGTGGCGATGGATCGGTTGGTGCGGCGCCTGACGGCGGACCGGGCGGCCGGGCGGGCGGGCGCCCGCCCGCCAGAGGCGGCGGACGCGCCCCCGTCGCCCAGGGCGCCCTCGGGAGCGGCGCCGGATCCGGCGGCTCACTGCCCGATGCGGGTCGCCAGGGAGGCCCTCGCGCGGCCGGTGCGGCGGCGGGGGAAGGAGCTGGAGAACGCGATCTTCGAGGCCACGCTCGACCAGCTCACCTCCGGCGGATACGCGCGGCTGACGATGGAAGGTGTCGCCGGCGCGGCACGGACCGGGAAGGCCGCGCTCTACCGGCGCTGGGCGTCCAAGGACGAACTGGTCATCGACGCCCTGGACTCCACTCTCCCACGCCCCTACGACACCTCCGACCTGGGGTCCGCCCAGCTCGAATTGCGCCAGCTCATCGAGGTGTTCACGGGCGCGATGAACTCCCCGACGGGCGCCGCCATCCAGGCGCTGATGGGCGAGATCGACCATGAACGGGCCGAGGTCTTCAAGGACTTCATCGTCCAGCGGGTGATCGAGCCGACCAAGGAGACCATCCTGGCGATCCTGCGCCGTGGCGCCGAACGCGGCGACGTCCGGCCCGGCGCGGCCACCGCGCTGGTCGCGGATGTCGTCCCGGCGATGCTGCTCTACCAGGTGAAGATCTGCGGCCGGCAGAACATGGGGCCGGACTTCGGGGCCCGGCTGGTGGACGAGGTGCTGCACCCGCTGATCCGCGCCTGAGCGCGGTGCGGGCGGGTTCTGAGCGCGGTGCGGGCGGGTTCTGGGTGGGTGCGGGTGGGTTCGGGCGGCTGCGGGGAGGTGCCCGGTGGTCGGACGGCGGGGATTAGGCTGGAGGCTGCCCAGCTGAACGGAAACCGCGATGCCCATCGTCCCGCCGACGCACTCCGTCGAGCGCTCGCTCCGCCGGGCCGGCGCCAGGATCGTCGTCGGCCTGGACGAGGTCGGGCGCGGTGCCTGGGCCGGCCCGGTCACCGTGGGCGCGGCCGTCACCGGCCTGCGCAAGGCCCCGGAGGGGCTGACCGACTCCAAGCTGCTCACCGAGCTGCGCCGCCGCGCGCTCGCCCCGCTCCTCGCCGACTGGGTCACCGCGTACGCGCTCGGCCACGCCTCGCCGCAGGAGTGCGACGAGCTCGGCATGACGGCGGCGCTGCGACTGGCCGCCGTCCGGGCCCTGGAGGCGCTGCCGGTCGAGCCCGACGCGGTGATCCTGGACGGCAAGCACGACTACCTGGGCGGCCCCTGGCGGGTGCGCACGGTGATCAAGGGTGACCAGTCCTGCATCTGCGTCTCCGCCGCCTCCGTGCTCGCCAAGGTCCACCGTGACGGGCTGATGGCCGAACTCGGCGAGGAGCGGCCGGAGTACGGCTTCGCGGACAACGCCGGCTACCCGTCCCCGGTGCACCGCGCCGCGCTGGAGGAGTTCGGCCCGACCGAGCACCACCGGCTCTCCTGGGCGTACCTGGACGGGCTGCCGAAGTGGCGGCACCTGAAGCGCGTCCGGGACGTCGCGGGTGCGGCCGAAGACTCCGCCGACGAACAGTTGACGCTCGGTTTCTGACGGTCCGTCTGGAATTGCCTGGGTGGGGGAGGTGGGTGTCCGGTGCCCAAGGGGTGGGGCGCCCGTGCGCGTTCGACCGGCATTTGATAGATATCCGGGTATGCCTGTCTTCCCCGAGGAGTCGGAGATTCACGAGAGCCTCCCGGGCCCCGGCGTTCCCTTCCCCCGCGAGTCGGACGCACAAGCCCTCCGCGCGCCTGCCAGCAGCGGCGCGACTTCCACCGTACCCACCACCGTCGCCGCCGCTCCGGTGCCCGGCCCCCGCCCGGCACCTCCGCGTCCGGCACCCCCGCGCGCCGACCGTCCCGGTCCGCCGCGGCAGATCCCCAGGCCCGGACCGGCGCCGCGCCGTCCGGCCGCCGCCGCATCGCAGGTCGAGACCCAGCGCGTCGCCGTCCCCGCTGCGCAGGCGCTGGAGCGCGCCGACGACCTGGTCGACCGGCTGCTCGACGCCGGCCGCAACCCGGGCGACATCCTGGTGCTGACGGTCGGTGAGGCCCACCCCTGGCAGCAGCACGAGCTCTCCTTCGGCGAGGAGCGCTACTGGGCGCAACTCGCCGAGGGCGGGGACGTGTTCTACGCGGACGTCGCGCTGACCCGGCCGGTGCACCGAGAGGTGGTCGTCCTGGTGCTCAACGGCGGGCCGGCCGCCCGGGCCGCCGAGGCCCACACCAAGGCGCTCGGCCACGCGACCGCGCTGCTCGTGGTCTGCGGCGACCCGGCCCAGCTGCCGCCGGCCCGGCTCACACCCGGTCGGGCGTAACCGCGCCCGGCCGGGCGGCCGGCCGGCGCCTGACCACGGCTGAGCCACCCCGGGCCCGGCGCCGTACGGCGCCGGGCCCGGGGTCGGTCGTACCCCGGTGACGGCGAGGGCTTTCGGCTCCCGGGACGCGGGTCGTGGGGGCAGCGGTGCGCGGGGTCGGTCGGGCCGTGACCCCGGCTTCGGTCGTGGCGTCGGCTCGTACGCGGGTGCCTGGGGCCTGTGCCTGTGTCTGTGCCTGTGCCGTGTGCCCGGTGTCGTCGGGGTCAGCGGGTGCCGGTGCGCCGGGCCGGCTGGACAGCAGCGACCCGCGTCGGGGGGCACGGGTGTTCGGGCGGGCGGGAGTGCTGGGCCCGCTCGGCTGCCTGGTGCCGGGCACGCTGGCCGCGCGAGGCGTCCAGCGCCGAGCGCGGCGGCAGTTCCGTCACGGTGTGCACCGGCCCGTCCGCCCACGACCCCGCGTGCGGGTTGCGTCCGCTCCGGCCGTCCCCGAGGAGCTGCCAGCCCGCCGGGGTGAGTCCGATGTAGGAGCCGCAGCGCAGCCCGTGCAGGCCGGCCGCGTCCCGCAGCGCCCACATCCAGGCGCCGTCCTGTTCCGTCCAGCCGGGTGCGCCCTCGCGGCAGCGCAGCAGCACGGCCGTTCGGGTCGGTCGGGCCAGCCGCAGGTCGTGCGGGGTGATCTGGCGCAGGTGCGTGAGCAGGGCGTTGCGGTGGTGCCAGCCGTCGGTGTCGTGTGGCCAGGGCGTGAACGAGGCCGAGGCGGCCAGGTGGTGCAGCGCGTCGAGGACGGCGACCACGACCGTGCCCGGCTGGGGCAGGTGGCGCTGGTGCAGTTCCAGGACGAACTCGCGCGGGTCGCGCAGCAACGGGATCCCCGAGGCGGTCCAGGTCTCCAGGTCCAGCAGCCGTCTGGGCGCCGAACTCCGGGCGAGGGGATGCTGACCTCGGCCGATACCGTTGATCACGATCCTCCTTCCTGACCCACGGGCACGCGGGTACGCGGGTACGCCGAAGGCCGGGTCCAGCGGACAGGGTTTCGGGTACGCGCCAATTCTCGTGGCATAGGGGGTGGAGCGGCAACGATGAAATGATGAACGCCACCCGAGGGCCCATGTTTCGACGGATATGTTCCACCGCTCTCCGAGCGGCGCTCGGGCGGCCTCGGACCTTGATCCAGGCCGCGTGCAGGCTTTGGTGAACCGTCATCGGCACGGTGACCACTCCTTTCCCCGGTCGGGTGTCCCGCGAGTTCGCGGTGGGGCCGTCTTCTCCCTTCGTTAGGCCATTCGAGTGAGTGTCGGGGCGGCGGTCGACGGCCGCCCGCTCACCCCTGCACAGCCAGCACCAAGGGCAACACCGCGCTCGCTCCGGCGCGGCGCAGCAACCTGGCGGCCACGGTGACCGTCCAGCCCGAATCGACGAGGTCGTCCACCAGCAGCACCGGCCCGCCGGCTCCGGCCACCGTCTGCGCCACCTCCGGCGGCAGCGTCAGCGCCCCGGCCAGCGAGTGCAGTCGCTGGGCGCTGTTGCTGCGCGCGCCGTGCGGCGGCCGACCGCCGGCGTACTCGATCCGGCCGAGCAGCGGCAGCCGCCCGATCTCGGCGATCCGCGCACCGAGGCTGCCGACCAGCTGGGGGCGGGTCGAGGAGGTCATGGTCACCACGCCGACCGGCCGGTCCAGCCGGGTGCCGTCCGCCGTCTCGGGCCCGGCCCACCCGCCCGGGCCGCGCGCCCAGTCGGCGAGCACCGCGACCAGGGCGTCCACCGCCTCCCCGGGCACCGGCACGTCCGGGGCCTGGTCGGCGAGCAGGGCGCGCAGCCGGTTGCCCCAGCCGATGTCGGACAGCCGGCCGAGTGCCCGCCCGTTCTCGGCCTGCTCGCCCGCCGGGATCCGCCCCTTGAGCGGCACGCCGAGGGCGTCCATCCCGGTGGGCCAGAGCCGGCGCGGCTCGAAACTGACGCCCGGGCGTCCGAGGGCGGCCCGGGCCGCGTCCAGCACCTCGGCGGAGACCTCGGGGGTGTGCAGCGGCCCCGCGCAGTTGTCGCACCGGCCGCACGGCCGGGCCTGGTCGTCGTCCAGCTGGCGGCGCAGGAACTCCATCCGGCAGCCGGTGGCCGCAGCGTACTCGCGCATCGCCCGCTGCTCGGCCTCGCGGGAGGCCGCGACCTTGGCGTACCGGGCGGTGTCGTACGCCCAGCTCTGCCCGGTGGCCGTCCAGCCGCCCTTGACCCGGCGGACGGCGCCGTCCACGTCGAGCACCTTGAGCATGGTCTCCAGCCGGGTGCGGCGCAGGTCCACCCGGGGTTCCAGCGCGGCGGTGGACAACGGGCGGCCGGCCTCGGCCAGCGCGTCGATGGTGCGGCGCACCTGCTCCTCCGGCGGGAAGGCCAGCGAGGCGAAGTAGCGCCAGATCGCCTCGTCCTCGCGCCCGGGCAGCAGCAGCACCTCGGCCCGGTCGACGCCGCGCCCGGCCCGGCCGACCTGCTGGTAGTAGGCGATCGGCGAGCTGGGCGAGCCGAGGTGCACGACGAAGCCGAGGTCGGGCTTGTCGAAGCCCATGCCCAGCGCGGAGGTGGCGACCAGCGCCTTGACCCGGTTGGCCAGCAGGTCGGCCTCGGCGGTGCGGCGCTCGGCGTCCTCCGTCCGGCCGGAGTAGGAGGCCACCGGGAAGCCCCGCTCGCGCAGGAAGGCCGTCACCTCCTCGGCGGCGGCCACCGTCAGGGTGTAGACGATGCCGGAGCCCGGGAGCCGGTCGAGGTGGTCGGCCAGCCAGGCCAGCCGGTGCGCCGGGTCGGGCAGGGCCAGCACGCCCAGGGTGAGACTTTCCCGGTCGAGCGGCCCGCGCAGCACCAGGGCGCGCTCGTCGGTGCTGCCGGTGCCGAGCTGCTCGGCGACGTCCGCGGTGACCCGGGCGTTGGCGGTGGCGGTGGTGGCCAGCACCGGAACGCCGGGCGGCAGCTCGGCGAGCATCGTGCGCAGCCGGCGGTAGTCGGGGCGGAAGTCGTGGCCCCAGTCCGAGATGCAGTGGGCCTCGTCGACCACCAGCAGGCCGGTGGAGGCGGCGAGCTTGGGCAGCACCTGGTCGCGGAAGTCGGGGTTGTTCAGCCGCTCGGGGCTGACCAGCAGGACGTCGACCTTCCCGGCGGAGACCTCGGCCTGGACCTCGTCCCACTCGTCGGTGTTGGCCGAGTTGATCGTCCGGGCGTGGATGCCGGCCCGGGCGGCCGACTCGACCTGGTTGCGCATCAGGGCGAGCAGCGGGGAGACGATCACCGTCGGCCCGGCGCCCCGGGCCCGGAGCAGGGCGGTGGCGATGAAGTAGACCGCGGACTTCCCCCAGCCGGTGCGCTGCACGACCAGGGCGCGGCGGTGGTCGACCACCAGGGCCTCGATGGCCGTCCACTGGTCCTCGCGCAGGGCGGCGCCGGGCCCGGCGAGCTCGCGCAGGACGGCCTCGGCCCGCGCCCGGACCTCGGCGCGGTCGGCGGTGGCGGTGGTGTGGTTCTCGGGCTGCTGCATGGCGTCCATGTAACCCCGAGCCGCCGACAAGGGGCGAATGCCGGGGCTGCGGGAGAGGTAGAGACCGGATGTATTTCATCCGTTCTTCCGCTGAACGGCCGTCAACTTTCACTCGGAGGAGTGGGCGCGGCGTGCTCCGAATGAGTGAGGCGGAAAACGAGGCCGGGGTTATCCACAGGAAAAGAGAAAAATCTGGCACGGCTTTCGGATTGAGCCACGCTTCCGGTCATGAACGCCATGAACAACGAACACGTCATCCTGTCCCTCGGCCCGGCCTCCGGTCACCGGCCGGTCACCATGCGCGGTCCGGCCGACATGGCCGAGCTGCTGCCCTACCTCCTGGGGTTCTACCCCGACGACAGCATCGTCGCGGTCGGCCTCCAGGGGCCCGACCTGCACCAGGGCGGAGTGATCCGGGCGGACGTCCCGGAGTCGCCCGCGCAGTGGCCGGCCGCGGCGGACGAGACGGCCGCCCTGCTGGTCGCCCTCTCCGAGCGGCACGGCGAGCGGCCGGTCCAGGTGCTCCTCTACCTCTGCCAGGATCCGACCACGGCGCACGCCCCTCCGGTGGTGGACGGCCTGCGGCCGCTCGCGGACGACCTCCGGGCGGCCTTCGGGCGCAGGGGGGTGGCCGTCAAGGAGTCGCTCTGCGTCTCGGACGGCCGCTGGTGGTCCTTCCTCTGCCGCCGTGCCGGGTGCTGCGATCCGGCGGGCAACCCGATCCGCCGGGCCCCCGGCCCGGGCCCGGCGGCGGCCGCCGCGGCCTTCGCGGGCCTCGCGCCGCGCGGCAGCCGGAAGGCGATCATCGGCGGGCTGGCCCCGATCGGCCCGCCGGGGGCGGACGCCCAGCGTGCGGCGCTCGCCCGGGCCGAGGCGGCCGAGGCCGCTGAGCGCGCCGGGTCCGCCGCCGTCGCCCGGGAGCGGGGCGCCGAACTGCTCGACCAGGCCTTCGCCGAGTTCGCGGCCGGAGCCCGGGAGCTGGACGACGATCGGGCGGCCCGGGTGCTGGTCGCCCTGCGGGACCGCCACACCCGGGATCGCGGTGTCGAGTACACCCGGCCCGCCGAGCTCGCGCCCGCCGAACGGCTCTGGCGCTTCCTCGCCCGGCGCGCCGTGCCGCCCTACGAGGGCTGCGCGGTGGCCCCGCTCACCCTGCTGGCCTGGGCCTCCTGGGTGGCGGGGGACACGGCGACGGCCCGCGTCGTGCTCGGCCACGTCCTCCGGCTCGACCCGTCCTATCTGCTGGCCGAGCTGCTGTACGAGTCGTTGAACGACGGCATGGCGCCCGACGCGCTGCTCGCGGCGGTCGAGGCGCAGCGGCGGAGGCGCGAGGAGGACGGGCCCGTACCGGCGCGGACCGACGCACCGGGGCCGGCGCCCGCCGCGGGCCCGGGCGGCGGCCCGGGCGGCCACGGTGGGCGGCCCGGCCCGGCGGGGGCCGCGCGGCGCCGCCGGAAGGCCTCGAAGGCCTCGAAGGCCGCACAGGCCGCAGCGGCCGAGCGCGGCCCCGTCGGTCCTGTCGGCCCCGCCGAAGCGGCGCCGGGGCCGGGCGATCCGGGGCCGGTAGCCTTGCTGCCGGCGCCCGGGTGGGTTCCGGCGTCCCGGGAGCGGTCGGCCCGCGGACTGCGGCTCGGTCGGGCGGCGGCGTGCCGGTCGGCCGCCGCACCGTCGGCCGCCGGGCGGCACCGCTGCCGGGGCGTCCGTCGGGCGGCGAGGGGAGCCCGCCATGCGCGCTGACCTCGCGGGGCGCCCGTCGAGGGCGGTCCGGAGCCTCGCCGCCGTGCCCGGCCGGGCTCCGCTACGCCTCGCCGTGCGCCATCTTGATCAGGCGGTCGAGCACCGTGCCGCCGCTCGCCCGCAGGCCGTCGTGCTCCCACTCGTTGGTGATCCAGGTCCGCACGCCGCGCACCGCGCGGGCGGTCTCCAGCGAATCGGCGGTCTCCACGTACATGTCGTCGTGGTAGACCGCCGCCACGACGGGCACCGTGTTGGCCGCCAGCCGCGCCGGGTCGTACAGGTCCGGCCAGTCGGTGCGGGCGGCCAGCAGGTCCGCGGTCTCCTTCAGCGGGCGCAGCGCCGGGTCGGTGTCGAACATCCAGGGGTAGATCATCTCCCCGGTGAACAGCACCGGCGAGTCGGAGTCCAGCGCGGCCCGGGCGTCGAACTGCGGGAACTCCTTGCGGACCCGCTCGGCCGACCAGGCGGTGCCGCCCTGGTCCACCGAGCGCTGGCCGTAGATCGACTCGTGCAGCACGGCGTACAGCGGGCCCTCCGCGAAGGAGAGCCTGGCCTGGACACCGGCCAGGAAGGTGTCGGACAGCTCGGGGCCGGCCGCGCCGTCCACCCAGGCCTCCTCCAGCAGGTAGTGCAGGGTGCCGGAGCCGCTGCCGCCGCCGAGCATCAGCCCGAGGGCCTGGAACGCCTCGACGGTCAGCAGCCCGCCGTCGGGCAGGGTGGCGGGGGTGGCGGCGAGGTGCGCGGCGATCCGTCGTACCGCCTCGACGTCCTGCGGGAACCTGGCGTAGTGGTCCTCGTTCTTGCGGGCGACCCGCGGGTAGGCGGCGCGGTAGACGTCGTCCGCCGAACTGCCGAGGCCGGCCAGGCCGCCGGTGACGAAGGCCTCGGTCAGGCCCTCGGGAGCGATGGAGAGGTAGGTGAGGATGCAGAAGCCGCCGAAGCTCTGGCCGAGCACGCTCCAGCGCCGGTCCGCGCCGAGCAGCTGGTGGCGGATCAGCTCGGCGTCCCGCACGATCGAGTCCGCGCGGAAGTGCGCCAGGTAGTCGGCCTGTTCCTGGGCGCCGCCGCGCCGGGCGAGAGTCTGCCGGGTCGCGGGCGTGGACCGGCCGGTGCCGCGCTGGTCGAGCAGGAGCACCCGGTAGTCGTCGAGGGCGCGTTCCAGCCAGGCGTCCCGGCCGAGCGGGCGGGCGGCCTTGCCGCCGGGCCCGCCCTGGAGGAAGAGCAGCCACGGCAGGTCGGCCTGCTCGCGGCCGGCGGCCACCACCTCCCGGGCGTACACCTCGATCCGCTCGCCCTGCGGGGTGGCGTGGTCGAGGGGGAGTCGGAAGACGTGGTCGGTCGTGACAATCCCGGGCAGCCGGCTGACGGTGGACATGCAACTCCTCGGTCTCTGCTGGTCACAGCGGTCACGTCGCGGCTCACGGGGTCACCGGGTGCGGGCGCCGCGACCCCCGCACCGTATCCTGGCCGCGGTCGGGCGCCGGTTCGACGGCCACCGTCCACTCGATCAGGCATGCGGGGGCGGGTCGGGGTGGTCCTCGCGGCAGGCCCCGGACCTGGGGCGCAGCGGCCGCCGCCCGGCGGCGAGCCTGCGACGCCGCCCTGGTGACGGCCCGACTGTGACGGCCCGAGGGCTGCGGCACGACCGCCCGGCCCGCCGGGTGCGACGGACCGTACCCGGCGTCGGGCGTGACCTGGAGGTGGTGCGCGGCGTTCACCCCGGGGGCCCTGCACCCGGCCGACGGCCGTCCGGCAGCCCGGTTCCGGTCGGCCGCCCGCCGAGCGGGGCGGCCACGGCGTCACGGTGCCGGAGCGGGCGGCCGTCGCCCGCACCACCGGGCCGGCCGCCACCACGGGCTCGGACGGTCCGGCGGGCGCGGGCCACGGGCCGGGCGTCACCGGCAGGCCGGCGCACCGGACCTGGCGATGTACCGGGCACCGCGGCAGGCCCGACGCGAAGGCGCGCGGCGCGCCGGTACCGGCCCGGTACCGCGCACCGCATGGCACGGCCCGGCACCGGGTACGGCCAGACACGGCACACCCGCCGACGGGACACCCCGCCGGCCCGGCACCATCAGCACGCGATCGAGCGTGCTCGCGGCCCACCGGCCTGACCGGCCACCGGACCGCCGAGGGGAGGAGAGTCCGGTGACCGCCACGAGGCCACCACAGGCCATGCCGGCCGAGAGCGTGGTCGGCGCGCCGAGACCGGTCGGCCGTCCCGACCAGGTCCAGGCGGGCGGACCGGCGGGGGCACCCGCCGGCCCGAGCCGGCTCGCGGCCCCGCCACGGCCGCAGCCCCCCGCCGTCCACCACGCGGTGCTCTGCGTCAACGCCCCCGCGATGGCCGCCTCCGGACCGGACGGACAGCTGCGCGGCCACGGCCTGCACGGCTTCTACCGCAACGGCGTCCGGGTGCTCGCCCGGATGGAGCTGCGCCTGGGCGGCATGGAGCCGCTGCCGCTCCAGGGCACCCTGACCAGCACCGCCCAGGCCCGGTTCCTCGGCGCCGTCCGGCTCCCCGGCGACCTCGATCCGGACCCGGCGCTCACCGTCGAGCGGCTGCGGCACGCGGACGGCATGGAGACCGTCACCGTGCGCAACACCGGCAGCCGGCCCGCCCGCCTCCCGATGGAGATCGCCCTTGGCACCGATCTCGGCCCGGTCGCCGAGATCGCTGCCGGGCACCGCCCGCCCGACCTGCCCGGCCAGGTGCAGTCCGCCGGGCTGCGCTGGGCCGGCCCGGCGCACAGCGCCGTGGTCAGCGCCAAGCCCTCCCCGCACGCCGTGCTGGCCGGCGCCGGGGTGCTCCGCTGGGACCTGGAGGTCCAACCCGGCGCCCGCTGGTCGGTCGAACTGCGCGCCGAACTGGAGAGCACCGCCTCCGGCCCGCGCCCACCCGGCGGGCGCGGCACCGGCGTACCGCTGCCCTGGGCCGAACCGGAGGTCCGCAGCGACGACGCCCGGGCCGCCCTGCTGGTCACCCGTTCCCTGGACGCCCTCGGCACGCTCCTGTTCGCCGACCCGGACCGCCCGACCGACCTCTACCCGGCCTCCGGCGCGCCCTGGCGCTTCGGCCTGGCCCCGGCCGACGCGCTCTGGGCCGCCCGGCTGACCCTGCCGCTCGGCACCCGGCTCGCCGCCGGCACCCTCCGGGCGCTGGCCCGCCGTCAGCAGCTCACCCCCGTCCCGGGGCGCACCGAGGGCCTGCTGCCCGGGGCCCTGCGGCACGGTGGCCCCGAGCTGCCGCCCACCTGCACCGCCACCGAGGCCACCCTGCTCTTCGTCACGGTGCTGGCCGAGGCCTGGCGCTGGGGCCTGCCCCGGGCGGAGACCGCCGACCTGCTCCCGGCTGCCGAGCGGGCCCTGGCCGCCCTCCGCGAGGGCCTGGTCGACGGCTTCGTGACCGACCTCAGCCGTCCGGCGGAGGACCGAGCCGCCCACCCGGTGGCCGCCCGCGCCGAGGTCCAGGCGCAGGCCCACCGCGCCGCCCTGCACGGCGCCGAACTGCTGGAGGCCTTCGGCCGCCCCGGCGCCGAGCAGTGGCGCGGCTGGGCCGCCGACCTGCGCGGGCGCTTCCGCGAGCGGTTCTGGATCGACGACCTCTCCGGCGGCCGCCCCGCCGCCGGGCTGGCCCCGGGCGGTCAGCCGCTGCCGGCCGTCGCCTCCTCCCTGGTGCACCTGCTCGACACCGGGCTCGCCGCCGACGGCGGCCGGCACGAGAGCCTGCTGGACCGGGAACAGACCCGGCTACTCGCCCAGCGCCTGGTCGCGCCGGATCTGGACAGCGGCTGGGGCCTGCGCACGCTCAGCGCCAAGTCCCCCCGCTTCAACCCGCTGGGCCACCGGGGCGGGGCGGTGCGGGTCCACGAGACCGCGCTGGCGATCGCCGGACTGGCCGAGACCGGCCACGAGAACGAGGCCGGCACCCTGTTGGAGGGTCTGCTCGCAGCGGCCGCCCACTACGAGGGGCGGCTGCCCGAGATGTACGCGGGGGAGCAGCGCACCCCCGGCTGCCCGCCGGTGCCGCACCCGGCCGCCTGCCGCCCGGCGGCCGTTTCGGCGGCCGGCGCCGCGCACGCGGTGTTCGCACTCGCCGGGGTTCGCCCCGACGTCCCGGGCGGCCGGGTCCTGGTCCGCCCGGCCAGCACCGCCCCGCTCGGCGAGCTGGAGCTGACCGGCCTGCGGGTGGCCGGAGAGCCCTTCTCGGTCCGGGTGAGCCGGATCGGAGTGGCGATGGTCGAGGAGGCCTCCGCGGCGCTGCAACTGGTCGCCCGCTGACGCTCCCGCCCGGCCCGTCCGCCTCCGGCGACGGCCGGGCGGCCCGGGCGAAGCCTGTCCGTGGCCTGTGCTTATCGTCAGAGAGACGACTATGATCGTCGCCATGTCGCGCTACGATCCGTCGGCCTTCCCCCCGTTCGCTGTCACGGTTGACCTGGTGGTGCTGACGGTGCGCGACCACGCGCTCTGCGCCCTGCTGGTCAGACGCGGCGAGCCGCCCTTCCAGGGGTACTGGGCACTGCCCGGCGGCTTCGTCCGCCCGGACGAGGGCCTGGCCGAGGCCGCCTCCCGGGAGCTGGCCGAGGAGACCGGCCTGCGCGCTCACTCCGCCCCGGGCCACGAGGCGGTCGGCCCCGGCGCGGCCGGCGCCCACCTGGAGCAGCTCGCCACCTACGGCCACCCGCAGCGCGACCCCCGGATGCGGGTGGTCAGCGTCGCCTACCTGGTCCTCGCGCCCGACCTGCCGACCCCCCGGGCCGGCGGCGACGCCAGCAGCGCCCGCTGGGCCCCGGTCGGCGAACTGCTCGGCCAGAGCCCGGTCGACGGCGTCCCGCTCGCCTTCGACCACGGGCTGATCCTCGCCGACGGCGTGGAACGCGCCCGCTCCAAGATCGAGTACTCCTCCCTCGCCACCGCCTTCTGCCCGACCGAGTTCACCGTCGGCGAGCTGCGCCGGGTCTACGAAGCGGTCTGGGGCGTGGTCCTGGACCCGCGGAACTTCCACCGCAAGGTCACCGGGACCCCGGGCTTCCTGCTGCCCTCCGGCGGCACGACGACCCGTCAGGGCGGCCGTCCGGCCCAGCTGTTCACCGCGGGCGGCGCGAGCGCCCTCAACCCGCCCATGCTGCGCCCGGAGTCCTGACGACCCCGGCCCACCCGGCCCACCCCGCCCACCGCCGCCCACCGCCACGGCCGTCCCACCCTGGCCCACCCCGCCCCCGACCGGGAATCGCAGGATCGGATTGTCCCCTGATCGGGTGAGGTGGGCGGCCGACGGGCCCGCGCCGCTCCCGTAATGCCCGGAATCGCCGCCGCCGACCCCTAATGTGCTGGCGCGGAGCCGTGCGGGCACACGCCGACACGTCAGGGGGCGCTCCGCGTCGAGCAGGCCGGCCGAGGCATGGGAGCAGGCAGCGATGATCCAGATCACCGGACTGACCAAGGTCTACCGCAAGGGCGTCCCACCCGCGGTCCTCGATCTGACCTTCGACACCCGGCCCGGCATGGTGACCGCGCTGCTCGGCGCCGAGGACGCGGGCAAGTCCACCGCGCTGCGGCTGATGCTCGAACTCGAACGCGGCCAGGGCGTCACGCTCTTCGACGGCCGCACCTACCGCCAGCTGCGCCGCCCCGAACGCGAGGTCGGCGTGCTGTTGCCCGGCCCCGGGCCGGGCGCGGCCGCCATGGCCGGCCACCCGGGCCGCAAGGCGCACTGCCACCTGCGGATGCTGGCCGCAGCGGTCGGCGTCCCCGCGCGGCGGGCCGACGAACTCCTGGAACAGACCCGGCTGGCCGCCGTCGCCGGACAGCGGCTGCGCTCCTTCTCGCCCGGCATGCACCGTCGGCTGGCCCTGGCCGCCGCCCTGCTCGGCGACCCCGGCACACTGCTGCTGGACGCGCCGACCGATGGCCTGTCGCCGCGCAACGTCGAGTGGTTCCACTCCTTCCTGCGCTCGTTCGGCGTCGCCGGCGGGACGGTCCTGGTGACCACCCGCACCCCACAGGAGGCCGCGCAGCTCGCCGACCGGGTCATCACGCTGGATCGCGGCCGACTGGTGGCCGACCAGCCGGTGGCGGACTTCTGCCGGGCCAGACTCAGCCCCGAAGTGGCCGTCCGCGGGCCGCAGATGTCGCGGCTGGCCGACCTGCTGGTCAGCCAGGGCGCCGAGGTGCGCCGCGACGGCGGCGCGGGCCTCGCGGTGGCGGGCATCGACCGCACCGAGATCGGCGAACTCGCCTACCGCCACGGCATCCTGCTGCACGAGCTGGCCGACCGGGTGGTCGAGCAGTCGGCGCCCCGGGCCGCCCTGCCGGTCGCCTCCGGCCGCTCCGGCCACCTCCGCGTCCAGCCGGCCCTCGCCGCCTCCGAGCCCGCCCCGGAGCCCGCCGCCGAGCCCGCCCTCGAGTCGACTCCTGACGCCCCGGCCGTCACCGTCCCGCACCACCGGGACGGCCAGCACCGGGACGGCCGGCACCGGGACGGCCAGCACCAGGACAGCCGGCACCGGGACGAGCTGGCGCTGCCCACCCGCGCCCTGCCCGTCACCTCGGTCACGACCGCCCTGGCCGCCCTCGGCCCCGCCCCCCACCGGGCCGACCCCGCCGATTCCGGCCCGACCGTCGCGGTGGAGCGGCTGTTCCGCGACGGCCCCGGCGTTCCAGCCCGATCCGCATTGGTCGCCGGCCCCGCCGCCCTCGCCCCCGCCGCCAGTGCCGGAGAGCCCGCGCCCGCCCTGGTCGCCGGCCGCCGCGGGAGCGCCGCCGCCGACCTGTCGACCGACGACACCGTTCGGCTCGGCCGCCTGGCCCAGGCCACGGCGGCGAGCCCGGCCCCCGCCACCCCCGACGACCACCGGAGCGAGTGAACCGTGCGTGTCCTGGCCTACGAGCTGCGCCGACTGCGCGGCCTGCGTTCCACCTGGCTGCTGCTCGCCGCCGTGCTGCTCTGCAACGCCACCGCGGCCGCCGTCCTGGCGAGCCAGGCCCCGGACGGACCGTTGGCCGCCCCGGCCGGGGTACGGCTGCTGACCGCCGCCGTACCGCTGATCCCGTTGCCGTTCGCCGCGTTCGGCGCCGGCGTGCTGGGCGCGCTCTCCTACGGGCACGAGGTGTGCCACCCGGGGCTGTCGGCCTCCCAGGTGTCGTACCTGCGACGGGTGCGGCTGCTGCTGGCGAAGCTGCTGGTGATCGGCCCCGTCGCGGCGCTGCTGGCGCTGGCGACCCTGTTGCTGGACGCGCTGGCGGTGCATCTCGCGCTGCCGGGCGGGGTGACGGTGGCCGCCTGGGCGGAGCCCACGGCGTTGTCGGACCGGGTGTCGGAGGCGCTGGCCGCCGCCGGGCTGTCCGGTCTGGCCGACCTGCCGGGCGTGTTCGCCCCGGTGGCACTGGTGGCCGGCCACGGCGTGCCGGCGGCCTTGCTGACGTTCGTCCTGCTGACCGTCGTGGCGGGCTGGACCGGGGTGCTGACGGCGTCGCTGACCCGCAGCGCAGCGGCCGGAGTGCTGCTGCTGTGCGCGCTGCCGGCACTGCTGGAGTCCGGGGTGGCGCTGCTGCTGCGGCGGACCGGCACGCCGTGGCCGACCCGGGCGGCCGAACTGCTGCCCTTCCAATCCGGCATCGAGTGGGCCTACGGCTGGGTTTACGGCGGGGAGCACGAGGCGGTGGCCGGGAGTACGGCGCTGACGGACCCGGTCCTGCTCGCGGCGGTGGCGGCGCCCGCGGTCGTCCTGCTGCTCACGGCGCTCCTGGTGCAGGCCCGGCGGCGCGCGCTCTGACCCGGTGCGCTTCGACCCGGCGCGCACTCCCGCACGGCGTGCACCCTCACCCGGCGCGCACGACCGCACCGAACCATCAAGATCGACCAGCAGTGACCGCAATGCGCGGTTCTTCCTGATAAGAAGTCAATTATCCAGTCGCGGTCGATCACCCTTTCGTGTGCTTTTCACGAGAATTCTCAAGCTGCGCCTGCCGATCGCCGACAAAGGAGCTGTGAGTACCCTTGCGCACCCCACCATGACCCCCGCCCGTTCCGCCGAAGGGCCCATCCACGGCCCAGGCGATCTGGACCGCTTCTCGTACGACCGGCAGACCCCGCCGGCGCCCCGCTGGGAGGGCGCCGAGTCTGATCTCGCCAGGGTCGGCCGCAAGACAACCAGCAGCCGCGGTCGCGGTCTGCACGGCCAGTTGGTCCAGCAGCTCGGCCAGATGATCGTCTCCGGCGACCTCGGTGCCGACCGGCCGCTCGTGCCCGAGGAGATCGGTCAGCGGTTCGAGGTGTCCCGGACCGTCGTCCGCGAGTCGCTGCGCGTGCTGGAGGCCAAGGGCCTGGTCAGCGCCCGGCCGAACGTCGGCACCCGGGTCCGCCCGGTCGCCGACTGGAACCTGCTGGACCCGGACATCATCGAGTGGCGCGCCTTCGGTCCGCAGCGGGACGAGCAGCGCCGGGAGCTGTTCGAGCTCCGCTGGGCGATCGAGCCGCTGGCCGCCCGGCTCGCCGCCGGCCACGGCCGGGAGGACGTCCAGCAGCGGCTGGTCGAGCTGGTCGAGATCATGGGCCACGCCGCCGCCCAGGCCGACCTCGCCACCTACAGCCGGGCCGACGCCGAGCTGCACGGACTGGTACTGCAAATGGCCGGCAACCGGATGCTGGAGCACCTGTCCGGGATCGTGGCCGGCGCGCTGCAGGTGTCGGGTGGCCCGGCCACCTCCTGCGAGCGGCCCTCCGAGTCCTCGGTCAGTCTGCACGCCCGGCTGGTGGACGCGCTGGGCACCGGTGACGGCACCGCGGGCGAGGTCGCGATGCGCGCGCTGCTCACCGTCCACCCCGAGATCGAGCCGTCCGTCCCCGCCCCCCGGGAGCACTGAGCGGGCTGTTCCGGTGAGCGGGCGCCCCGGGCGTCCTCCGCTCCTCCAGGGCCCTCCGGCCGCACCCGCGCGGCGCAGCCGGAGGGCTTCTGCGCGTCGGCGGTCCCGCCCGGAAAGCGTGATGCCCCGTCCATGACAACAGGTTTCGGCGCGGGTGAGCGATGATGGATTGCGGCCCCGTGGCTGTGGGTGCCGAGTGGTGTGACCCGCGACACGAAGGCCATGCGTAACACTTGACGAGTAGCAGCGATGTCTCCTGAGCGGGAGCAGCTCCGGAATACTCCAACATGTCACAATGCTGTGTTGGTCCGCGGCGCTGCTGCCGTCCTGCAAGCCCAGTCCTCAAGCCCGAGTCGGTCGGAATCGACACCGCGCGTCCGACGCGCGATTTCCTTCCCCGCCCGCTCGGGCGGCCGGTACGGGTTCGAGTCCACTCATCGTCCGAGAGGTTGTTCGTGTCGGCCAGCACATCCCGTTCACTTCCCCCCGAGATCGCCGAGTCCGCAGCTCTGCTGGCGCTCATCGAGCGGGGCAAGGCCCAGGGGCAGATCGCCGGTGACGACGTGCGCCAGGCGTTCGAGGCGGACCAGATCCCGGTCACCAAGTGGAAGAACGTCATGCGCAGCCTCAACCAGGTGCTGATTGAGGAGGGGGTGGATCTCATGGTCAGCGCGGCCGAGCCGGCCGGCGCCAAGCGCAAGAGCGTTGCTGCCAAGAGCCCCACCAAGCGCACCGCCACCAAGGCTGTCACCACCCGGAACCCGGCCGCCCCCGCGGCCCCGACCAAGCCGCCCGTGCGGATCGCGCCCGGTGCGCCCGTGGCGGCCCCGGCCGTCGCGGCCGCCGCCGCGCCGGCTCCCACGGTGTCCGCCGAGATCACCGCCGAGGAGACGGCCATGGTCGTCGGCGAGGCGAAGGCGATCGCGGCGAAGAAGGCCGCCCCGGCCAAGAGGGCCGCCGCCAAGAAGACCGCCGCGCCGGCCAAGAAGGCCGCCGCCAAGAAGACCGCGACCGCCAAGGGTGCCAAGGGCGAGGAGGAGCTGCTCGGCGAGGAGGAGCTGCTCGAAGACGCGGCCCTGCCCGGCGACAAGGCCGGCACCGAGGCCGAGGCCGGCCCCGAGGAGGAGTCGGAGGGCTTCGTCCTCTCCGACGACGACGAGGACGACGCGCCGGCCCAGCAGGTCGCCGTCGCCGGCGCCACCGCCGACCCGGTCAAGGACTACCTGAAGCAGATCGGCAAGGTCCCGCTGCTCAACGCCGAGCAGGAGGTCGAGCTCGCCAAGCGCATCGAGGCCGGCCTGTTCGCCGAGGACAAGCTCTCGGCCGCCGACAAGCTCGCCCCCAAGCTCAAGCGCGAGCTGGAGATCATCGCCGAGGACGGCCGCCGCGCCAAGAACCACCTGCTGGAGGCCAACCTCCGCCTGGTGGTCTCGCTGGCCAAGCGCTACACCGGTCGCGGCATGCTCTTCCTGGACCTGATCCAGGAGGGCAACCTCGGTCTGATCCGTGCGGTCGAGAAGTTCGACTACACCAAGGGCTACAAGTTCTCCACCTACGCCACCTGGTGGATCCGCCAGGCGATCACCCGCGCCATGGCCGACCAGGCCCGCACCATCCGCATCCCGGTGCACATGGTCGAGGTCATCAACAAGCTGGCCCGCGTCCAGCGCCAGATGCTCCAGGACCTGGGTCGCGAGCCCACCCCGGAGGAGCTGGCCAAGGAACTCGACATGACCCCCGAGAAGGTCATCGAGGTCCAGAAGTACGGCCGTGAGCCGATCTCGCTGCACACCCCGCTCGGTGAGGACGGCGACAGCGAGTTCGGTGACCTGATCGAGGACTCCGAGGCGGTCGTCCCGGCCGACGCGGTCTCCTTCACCCTGCTCCAGGAGCAGCTGCACTCGGTGCTGGACACCCTCTCCGAGCGCGAGGCCGGCGTGGTCTCGATGCGCTTCGGCCTGACGGACGGTCAGCCGAAGACGCTCGACGAGATCGGCAAGGTGTACGGGGTCACCCGTGAGCGCATCCGCCAGATCGAGTCGAAGACCATGTCGAAGCTGCGCCACCCGTCGCGCTCCCAGGTGCTGCGCGACTACCTGGACTGATCTGCACCCCGTTCGCAAGCGCGTGACGAAGGCCCGGAGTCGTACGGCTCCGGGCCTTCGCGGCTGTCCGGGTCCGGGCGGGTCAGCGTCCGGGTGGCCGTTGTCCCTCGTCCGGGTGGCGGTGCGACGGGAAGCGGTCGCGCAGTGTAGTTGATCACCTACGCTGTGCCGGTTGCCTGCTGCCGAGCCGACTGGAGTCACCGGTGTTGCCCAACCCGGACCGCGCTGCCCTGCCGACCCCCGCCCCGCCGCCGGCGAGCCCGTCGGTCGCCCGCGCGGCGCGCCGCCGACGGGCCGCCGTGCTGGCGCTGCTGGCCGCCGTCCCCGTTCCGCTGGCCGCGCTCGGTACGGCCGGGCCGGCCGAGGCGCAGCGCCGGGTGGTGGGCGGCACCGCCGTGAGCACCGCCGACCACCCGTGGGTGGTGGCGCTGTCCAGCCGCCAGCAGTTCGGCAGCGGCCGCTCCGGCCAGTTCTGCGGGGGCGCACTGGTCACGCCGACCAAGGTGGTGACGGCCGCGCACTGCTTCTACGACGAGACCAAGGGCGCCAAGGTGGACCGGCCGGGCCTCAAGGTCGTCGTCGGTCGGGACGACCTGCGGGGCTCGGTCGGCCGCGAGGTGTCCGTCCGGTCGGTCTGGATCCACCCCGACTACGCCTTCGCCGCCAACGTGAACGACGTCGCGGTGCTCACCCTCGCCGACTCGCAGGGCTCCCGGCCGGTGATCGGCCTGATCGGCCAGGGCGAGACCGGCCCGTACGCGCCCCGGACCACCGCGCAGGTCTTCGGCTGGGGGGACAGCACCGGGCGGGGCGACTACTCGCCCACGCTGCGCGGGGTGGAGGTGCCGATCGTCGCGGACCAGACCTGTGCGCAGGCCTATCCGGGCGGGCCGGACGGGAAGTTCGACGCCCGGGGCATGGTCTGCGCGGGCGAGGAGAAGGGCGGCAAGGACGCCTGCCAGGGCGACAGCGGCGGCCCGCTGGTCGTCGGCGGCCGACTGGTGGGCCTGGTGTCCTGGGGGACGGGCTGCGCCGACGCGGCCCACCCGGGCGTCTACACCAGGGTGGCCTCGGTCGCGAACGCGGTGCGCTCGGTGCTGTGAGGCCCGACCGGGCCGCCGCCGGTGACCGGCCGGTCACGTTCTGACGTCACGTCGGTGCGGACCGTGTTCGGCCAGGGGAACGACAGAGCCGGGCGACCGGCCCCCGAAGGGGACCCGTCGCCCGGCCACCGGTCGCGCGCGGTGCGCGGCCGGACACAGCTCGACGTCGGCTGCTGGTGCGGCGCTCGGGATCAGCGCTCTTCTTCGGCCGCCGTGGCGTTGGGGGTGGTGAGACGGCCGCTCTCGTCCTGTATCTCCACGGCGATCTTCTTGAGCTCGGGCTCGAACTTCCGGCCGTGGTGGGCGCAGAAGAGCAGCTCTCCGCCGCTGGCGAGTACGACGCGCAGGTAGGCCTGGGCGCCGCAGCGGTCGCAGCGGTCAGCCGCTGTGAGCGGGCTCGCAGGGGTCAGAACAGTAGTCACGTCGCCTCTTCTCTAGCTCGACGAGCTGTCGTACCAGGGTCAACATCCAACCAGGCCGAAAACGTTCCCGCTCGTGGCTTTTCTTCTCTGAGGATTCTGCTGTGTTGATGAGGACGTGCCCCGGGGGCCGGTGGTTCATGCGTACCGAATCCCAGGATCCGCCCGTCGCTCGAACGCCCGATCGGGACCGGGTGCGAGGTCCGCGTAGCATAATCCTCTGCCGGGTTGGAGCATAAGCCCCGTCCCGGGCCCCGGTAGCCTGCATAGCGGCAGTTCCGGAGCCTGCGCCAGGCCCCACGATCCGCCAGGACCGGTGGTACCGGGAGGAGATGGCGCCCCGGGGCCCCGGAGGCCGGTGCGGTCCTTGTTCGCGCAGCGCGTACAAGCTGCGCGGGAGCGGCCCGCCGTGCTGCGCACCCAGCGGGGCGGTGCGCGCACACTGGGCGACGGCTGTCGGTGCGGCGTGCTGCACTGGCGGATGGTCCGGATGCGTCCTGATGTGACCGATGAGACAGAACTTCACCGAGGAGAGTGCCGCGTGAGTGCCGAAACGACCGTGCCGTCCGCACTGCTGGCCGGCGACGACGGTTCCAACTACACCGCTCGGCACCTGCTCGTCCTGGAGGGCCTGGAGGCGGTCCGCAAGCGCCCCGGCATGTACATCGGCTCGACCGACAGTCGCGGCCTGATGCACTGCCTCTGGGAGATCATCGACAACTCCGTCGACGAGGCGCTGGGCGGCCACTGCGACCGCATCGAGGTCCTGCTGCACCCGGACTCCTCGGTCGAGGTCCGCGACAACGGGCGCGGCATCCCGGTCGACGTCGAGCCCAAGACCGGGCTGTCCGGCGTCGAGGTCGTGATGACCAAGCTGCACGCCGGCGGAAAGTTCGGCGGCGGCTCCTACGCGGCCTCCGGCGGCCTGCACGGCGTCGGCGCCTCCGTCGTCAACGCCCTCTCCGCCCGGCTGGACGTCGAGGTCGACCGCGGCGGCCACACCCACGCGGTCAGCTTCCGCCGCGGCACCCCCGGCATCTTCACCGAGACCAGCCCGGACGCGCCCTTCGAGCCCGCCAACGGCCTGACCAGGACGCGCAAGGTGCCGAAGACCCGCACCGGCACCCGGATCCGCTACTGGGCGGACCGGCAGATCTTCCTCAAGGACGCCCGGCTCTCGCTGGAGCACCTGTACAGCCGCGCCCGGCAGACCGCCTTCCTCGTCCCCGGTCTGACCATCGTGGTGCGGGACGAGCGGCTCACCGAGAGCGAGCAGGTCGAGGAGTCGGTCTTCCGCTTCGACGGCGGCATCGCCGAGTTCTGCGAGTTCCTGGCCCCCGACAAGCCGGTCTGCGACGTGCTGCGGCTGCACGGCGAGGGCACCTTCAAGGAGACCGTGCCCGTCCTGGACGAGCTCGGCCACATGACCCCCACCGAGGTCACCCGCCAGCTCGGGGTGGACATCGCGCTGCGCTGGGGCGCCGGCTACGACACCACCCTGCGCTCCTTCGTCAACATCATCGCCACCCCCAAGGGCGGCACCCACGTCACCGGCTTCGAGCGCTCGCTGGCCAAGACCGTCAACGAGGCGCTGCGCGCCGCCAAGCTGCTGCGCGTCGCCGAGGACGACATCACCAAGGACGACGCCACCGAGGGCCTCACCGCGGTGGTCACCGTCCGGCTCGCCGAGCCGCAGTTCGAGGGCCAGACCAAGGAGGTGCTCGGCACCTCGGCGGCCAACCGGATCGTCGCCGCCGTCGTCGCCAAGGAGCTCAAGGCCTTCCTGACCTCGGCCAAGAAGGACCAGAAGCTCCAGGCCCGGGCCGTGCTGGACAAGGTCGTCGCGGCCGCCCGCACCCGGGTCGCCGCCCGCCAGCACAAGGAGGCCCAGCGTCGCAAGACCGCGCTGGAGACCAGCTCGCTGCCGGCCAAGCTGGCCGACTGCCGCAGCGACGACGTCGAGCGCAGCGAGCTCTTCATCGTCGAGGGCGACTCCGCGCTCGGCACCGCGAAGCTCGCCCGGAACTCCGAGTTCCAGGCGCTGCTGCCGATCCGCGGCAAGATCCTCAACGTGCAGAAGGCCTCGGTGAGCGACATGCTCAAGAACACCGAGTGCGCCGCGATCATCCAGGTGATAGGGGCCGGTTCGGGCCGTACCTTCGACATCGACCAGGCCCGCTACGGCCGGGTCATCTTCATGGCCGACGCCGACGTCGACGGTTCGCACATCCGCACCCTGCTGCTGACCCTGTTCCACCGCTACATGCGGCCGATGGTCGAGCAGGGCCGGGTCTTCGCCGCCGTGCCGCCGCTGCACCGGATCGAGCTCACCAGCCCCAAGCGCGGCCAGGAGAAGTACCACTACACCTACTCCGACGCCGAACTGCGCTCCACCCTGCTGGAGTTCCAGCGCAAGGGGATGCGCTGGAAGGAGCCGGTGCAGCGGTACAAGGGCCTGGGCGAGATGGACGCCGACCAGCTGGCCGAGACCACCATGGACCCGCGCCACCGCACGCTGCGCCGGATCAACCTGGGCGACCTGGAGCAGGCCGAGAAGATCTTCGACCTGCTGATGGGCAACGACGTCGCTCCGCGCAAGGAGTTCATCGTGGACTCGGCGGCCACCCTGGACCGCTCCCGCATCGACGCCTGACCGTGTGACCGGGGCCCTCCACCCGTGGGTGGAGGGCCCTTGTGCTGCGGGTTCCACCTGCCCGTCCACCCCGGCGCCGATCAGCCGGGGGCGCCGGATCCGTAGCGTCGGAGAGGTCAGCACAAGCCTCCCCTCGGGACGGAGAAGTCCGATGAGCGCCCTCGTCAACGTCGTGGTGATCGCCGCAGTGATGGTCCTGGTCGTCCAGCGCCAGATGCGCGCCCAGCGCCTGGACACCGAGCGCCGTTTCTGGTTGCTGCCCCTGATCCTCGGCGCGATCGCGCTGCGCGATCCGCAGCTCGTCGACCACCAGCACACCGCGGTGTCCGCCGCCCTGCTGGCCACCGGGCTGGTGGCGGTGCTCGCGATGGGCTCCGTCTGGGGCTGGACCGTGCGGCTGTGGCGGGCCGAGGACGGCGCGGTCTGGGCCAAGGGCACCAAGGCCACGGTGGCCGCCTGGGTCGGGATGATCGCCATCCGGCTCGGCCTGTACGGGATCGGCGCGGCCCTGCACGTCCACCAGGCGGGCAGCGTGCTGATGCTGGGCCTGGCGGTCATGCTGCTGGTCCGCGCGCTCGTGGTGAACTGGCGGGCGCGGGCCCTGGACCTGCCGAAGCAGGCCGCCGTACTGAACTGAACGCCCGGCCCGGGAGCTGCCGGGACCGGCTGTCCGAGATCTGCGAGGAGGCACCCGTGGCCGGGTGGTACTGGACCCGCTGGCCGTCCCGCGAGGGGCTGGAGCGCGAGGCGGAGAGCCGGCCGCGGTGGGTCCTCGCCATGTTCGGCCGGACCGTCCTGCTGGTCGTCGTCTGCTGGGCGACGCTCGGCGGCGGCAAGTACTCCGGCTGGGCGGAGGCGGCCGCGGCGGGCGGGCTGCTCGTGGCCGCCGGGCTGAGCGCCGGCTACCTGTACTTCACCCGGGAGCAGCGCCTGGCACCCTCACTCGGCCTGGCCGCCGCCATGATCGGTGCCGCCTGGCTGGCCAACGGGGGGCGGGCCTACCTGCTGGCCGACTTCCTCTGGTGCGGGCTGGCCGTGGTCGCCCTGGTCCGGCTGCCGCCCGCGCCCGGCGTGCTCACCGCGGCGGCCGCACTGGGCTCGTACACCGCGGCCAGCTGGGCGAGTTGGCTGAGCATCGTCACCACCATCGGCGGGCTCGGCCTGCTCGGCTACCTGCTGCGGCTAGACATCGAGGCGCGCGGCACCGCCCGGCGGCTGCTCGTGCAGGAACGGGCCGCGCGGGCCGCCGAGGCGGAGAGCGCGGCGCTCGCCGAACGTGCCCGGATCGCCCGGGAGATCCACGACGTGCTCGCCCACAGCCTCTCCGCGCAGCTCGTCCACCTGGAGGCGGCCCGGCTGATGCTGGACGCCGGGACCGACCGCGAGCAGATCCGCGAACGGGTCGTCGCCGCCCGGCGGATGGCACAGGACGGGCTGGTCGAGACCCGGCAGGCGCTGTCCGCGCTGCGCGGCGAACTCACCCCGGTCGGGGAGTTCCTGGTGGAACTGGCCGGGCGGGAGCGGGCCGCGCTGACCGTCACCGGTACGCCCCGGCCGCTCGCCGCGGAGGCCGCCCTCGCCGTGCGGCGCACCGCGCAGGAGGCGGTGACCAACGTCCGCAAGCACGCGCCCGGCGCCCGGTGCTCCGTCGAACTGCGCTACCTGGCGGAGGCGGTGGAGCTGGAGGTGCGCAACTCCCGGCCCCAGCGCGGCGAACCGTCCGGGGAGCTGGCGGCCAGCGGCAGCGGGTACGGTCTGCTGGGGATGCGCGAACGCGCGGAACTGCTCGGCGGCACCCTGCTGGCGGGCCCGGAGGACGGAGGGTGGCGCGTGCTGCTGCGGGTGCCGGCATGAGCGGGGCGGGGCTCACCAGGGTGCTGGTGGCGGACGACCAGACGGTGGTGCGCGAGGGCATCGTGATGCTGCTGGGGCTGCTGCCCGGCATCGAGGTGGTCGGCGCGGCGGCGGACGGGGAGGAGGCCGTCGCCATGGTGGAGCGGTACCACCCGGACGTGGTGCTGATGGACCTGCGGATGCCGCGCTGCGACGGCGTCGAGGCGACCCGGCGGATCCGGGCCGCGCACCCGCGGACCGAGGTCGTGGTGCTCACCACCTACGCCGACGACGACTCGTTGTTCCCCGCCCTGCAGGCCGGGGCACGCGGCTACCTCACCAAGGACGCCGGGGGCGAGGAGATCGCCCGGGCGATCGCGGACGTCCGTGCGGGGGCGGCCGGGCTCTCGCCGCAGGTCCAACTCCGGCTGCTGGAGCGGCTGTCGGGGGCGTCCGGCGGATCCGCCGGGGCGGCCGGGAAGCCGGTCGGCCGACCGGGGGAGCTGCCGGACGGGCTGACCGCCCGGGAGGCGGAGGTGCTGGCGCTGATCGCCGAGGGGCTCTCCAACACCGAGATCGCCCAGCGGCTGTTCGTCAGCCCGGCCACGGTGAAGACGCACATCAACAACCTGTTCGCCAAGACCGCCGTACGGGACCGGGCGCAGGCGGTCGCGTACGCCTTTCGACACGGGATCACCGGTATGCAGCAGTAGTCGGATGAGCGTCTGTCGGATGATCGATCACCTCATCGAGTGAACGTATCTGCGATGGTCAGAGGCGCTGTCCGGGGGCCGCCATCATGGTTGAGGTCAGAGTGCCCGACCGGTCGCAGGAGCAGCAGTGCCACAGCAGCAGACGAGCAGTCCCGGGCAGGGACAGCGATTCGACTGGTGGGCCGCTCCGGCCGCCGCCACCGACGCCGACCGGTCGACCGCACCCGGCCGATCGGCGGTACCGGCCCAGCCGGTGCCCACCCGTACGGTCCAGCAGGCCCCCGTCCAGGCGGCCCAGCCGGTAGCAGTCGAGCGCCCGCCCGTCCGGGCTGCCGCCGCCCCGCTCGCCGAACCCGCTGTCGAACCGGCGGCCGCCCGCGCCCTGGTGCCCGCCACCGACAGCACCGAGGTGTACCGGGCCGTCCAGCGCAGCGAGGCCTTCCAGGACATCCGCCGCAGCTACCGGGCGTTCGTCTTCCCGACCAGCGGCGCCTTCCTCGGCTGGTACCTGCTGTACGTCGCCGCCCAGGCCGCCGCCCCCGGCCTGATGCGCAGCCAGGTGGCCGGCCCGCTCAACGTGGCCTGGCTGCTCGGCCTGCTGCAGTTCGCCACCACCTTCCTGCTCACCTGGCTCTACGCCCGCAACGCCCGGACCAAGCGCGACCGCGCCGCCCTGGGCCTGCGCTGGGACACCCAGGACCAGCTGCGATGACGACCGCGATGACGACCGCCACCCCGCCCCCCGTCGCCCCCACCGGCGACCACCACGACCTCGCGATCGTGCTCTTCGCCGTCATCGTCCTGGTCACCCTGACGATCACCCTCTGGGTCGGCCGCCAGGGCAGCGCCACCGAGGACTTCTACGCCGGCGGCCGCGACTTCACCCCGCTGCAGAACGGCTTCGCCCTCTCCGGCGACTACCTCTCCGCCGCCTCCTTCCTCGGCGTCGCCGGGCTGATCGCGCTGTACGGCTACGACGGCGTGCTGTACAGCATCGGCTTCCTGGTCGCCTGGCTGGTGGTGCTGATGCTGGTCGCCGAACTGGTCCGCAACGCCGGCAGGTACACCCTCGCCGACGTGCTCGCGCTGCGGCTGCGCCGCCGCAAGGTACGGGCCGCGGCCGGCGGCGCCAGCGTCGTCGTCACCCTGCTCTACCTGGTCGCCCAGATGGTCGGCGCGGGCTCGCTGGTCGCCCTGCTGCTCGGCACCAACAGCGCCACCGCCCGGACCTGGACCATCATCGCCGTCGGCGGCCTGATGATCGTCTACGTCACGATCGGCGGGATGCGGGCCACCACCTGGATCCAGATCGTCAAGGCCTTCCTGCTGATCGCCGGTTCGGTGCTGCTCACCGTGCTGCTGCTGGTCCGCTTCCACGGTGACGTCGGCGAGCTGATGCGTCAGGCCGCCCAGCACAGCGGCGCCGGTCCGCGCTACCTCGAACCCGGCCTCAAGTACGGCGCCACCTTCACCAGCCGGCTCGACTTCTTCAGCCTGGGCCTCGCCCTGGTGCTCGGCACCGCCGGGCTGCCGCACATCCTGTCCCGCTTCTACACGGTGCCCACCGCGCGGGCCGCCCGCCGCTCCACGATGTGGGCGATCGGCCTGGTCGGCGGCTTCTACCTGATGGCCATCGCGCTCGGCCTGGGCGCGACCGCGCTGGTCGGCTCGTCGGAGGTCCGGCACGCCAACTCGGCCGGGAACACCGCCGTTCCGCTGCTCGCCCTGGTCCTCGGCGGCGGCAACGGCAGCACCGGCGGGGTGGTGCTGTTCGCGCTGATCTCGGCGATCGCCTTCGCCACCATCCTCGCCGTGGTCGCCGGGCTCACCCTGGCCTCCTCGGCGGCGTTCGCCCACGACATCTGGGCCGGCGCCTGGCGCGGCCGGACGCGCCGCCGGCGCCCCTTCCTGCGGCGCGGCGCCGTCCCGGCCTCCCGGTCGGCCGCCCCGGCGTCGGGGGGCGTGGACTCGACGGGCTCGGAGCAGTCGGCCGAGGCCAGCGAGCGCCAGGAGGTCTGGGTGGCGCGGTTCGCGGCGGTCGGGATCGGCGCGGCCGCGATCGCGATCAGCCTGTACGCCCAGCAGCTGAACGTCGCCTTCCTGGTCGGCCTGGCCTTCGCGGTGGCGGCCTCCAGCAACCTGCCCGTCCTGCTGTACAGCCTGTTCTGGTCGCGGTTCACCGCCCGCGGCGCGGTCTGGTCGGTGTACGGCGGGCTGGTCCCGGCGATCGTGCTGGTCGTCTTCTCGCCGGTGGTCTCCGGCACCAAGGCGGCGCTCTTCCCCGGCGTCGACTTCCACTGGTTCCCGCTGGAGAACCCCGGCCTCGTCTCCATCCCGCTCGGCTTCCTGGCAGGCTGGATCGGGACGATCACCTCGCCCGAGCCCGCCGACACGGACCGCTTCGCCGAGCTGGAGGTGCGCGCCCTCACCGGCGCGGGCGCGGCCTGAGCACAGCGCGCGAGGGGACCCCGGCGGGCGCGGGCCTGCCGGGGTTCCCGCATGTCTAGGGCCGGGCAGGCCCTAGGCCCGGGCCGCCAGCCCGTAGCGGTGCTCGGGGCGGCCGGTGTCGCCGTAGCGCAGGGTCAGCCGCAGTCGACTGTCCCGCTCCAGCTGCTTGAGGTAGCGCTGCGCCGTCGAGCGGCTCAGTCCGGTGGCGTCCGCGACCTCCTGGGCGGACAGCGGCCGGCCCGCCTGCCGCAGCACCCCCAGCACCAGGTCGGTGGTGGGCGCCGAGTGGCCCTTCGGCAGCGGGCCGGCCGGGGCGGCGGCGCTGCGCAGGGTGGCGAACAGCCGGTCCACCTCGTCCTGGCCGGCCTCCCGGGCCGCCGGGCCGGCCAGCGCGTGCCGCAGCTGCGCGTATGCGACCAGCTTGTCCCGCAGGCCGCCGAAGGTGAACGGCTTGACCAGGTACTGCAGCGCGCCGTGCTGCATCGCGGCGTGCACCGTCGACACGTCCCGGGCGGCCGTCACCATCATCACGTCGCAGGCCACCTGCCGCTCCCGCAGCCGGCGCACCAGCGCCAGGCCGGTCTCGTCCGGCAGGTGGTGGTCGAGCAGCAGCAGGTCCACCGGGCGGCGCTCCAGCGCGGCCAGCGCCTCCCCGGCCGAGTGCGCGGTGCCGGTCACCCGGAAGCCCGGCACCTTGGCCACGTACGCGGCGTGCACGTCCGCGACCCGGAAGTCGTCGTCCACCACGAGTACGTCGATCATCAGGCCTCCACGAGCTGAGTGGTGAGCAGGGCCTCGGGCAGCTCGACCGTGAACCGGGCGCCGCCGAGCGGCCCCGCGTCGAGCACGATCCGGCCGCCGGTCCGTTCGACCAGCCGCCGCACCATCGCCAGCCCCAGCCCGCGCGGACGGTGCGCGGGTGCGTCCTTGCTGGTCCACCCCTCCTCGAAGACCTGCTCGCGCAGCTCCTCCGGCACGCCCGGGCCGCTGTCCGCGACCTGCAGCAGCAGCGTGGATCCGGCCGCCGCCAGGGTCACCTCCACCCGGCCGCCGCCGCCCGCCGCGAGCGCGTCCACCGCGTTGTCGATCAGGTTGCCGAGCACCGTCACCAGCGCCCGCGCGTCCACCACCGCGTCCGGCAGGTGTGCCGCCCGGGCCAGCACCAGCCGCACCCCGCGCTCGCCCGCCACCGCCGTCTTGCCCGCCAGCAGCGCCGCGACGTGCGGATCCTGCACCTGCTCGGCGATCCGCGCCGCGACCACCGCGTGCGAACCGGACTGCTCCGAGATGAAGGCCACCGCCTGCTCGTGGCGGCCCAGCTCCAGCAGGCCCAGCAGGGTGTGCATCCGGTTGGCGTGCTCGTGGTCCTGCGCCCGCAGCGCCTCGGTCAGGCTACGGGTGGTGTCCAGCTCGCGGACCAGCGACTCCAGCTCGGTCCGGTCGCGCAGCGTCACGACGGCGCCGCCCACGGGCCCGTCCCCGGGCTCCCGCCGGCCGGGCGGACGACGGGAGCCCGAGGTCAGGCCGGGGGCCGTGCTCATCCGGTTCACCACCAGCACCCGGTCGTCCCGGACGGCCGGCAGGTCGGCGCCGGTGATCCGCCCGGTCAGCACGTCGGCCAGCCGGCCCGGCGGCAGCACCGCGTCGATCGGCAGGCCGGTGCAGTCCTCCGGCAGGCCGAGCAGCCGGACCGCCTCGTCGTTCGCCAGCCGGATCCGGCCGCGCTCGTCCAGCGCCACCATGCCCTCGCGGATGCCGTGCAGCATCGCCTCCCGCTCCACCAGCAGCGCCGAGATGTCGGCCAGCGCGATGTTGTGGGTGCGGCGCTTCAGCCGCCGGGCCAGCGCCAGCGTGGCGACCGTCCCGGCGGCCAGGCCGGCCCCCGCGCACAGCAGGATCCCGGTGAGCATCTTCAGCAGCCGGCGGCGGATCGAGTCGTCGCTGATGCCCACCGACACCTCGCCGACGATCCGGCCGTCCGCGACCCGCAGCGGCACCTTGCCGCGCGCGGTGCGGCCCAGCGTGCCCTGCTGGATCGCGGTGACGCTGAGGCCGCTGAGCGCCGGCTCCGGGTCGGTGCTGACCCGGTGGCCGATCCGCTCCGGGTCGGTGTGCGAGAGCCGGATCCCGTCCAGGTCGGTGACCACCACGAAGCTGGCGCCGGTGGCCAGCCGGATCTGCTCGGCGTTGCGCTGGGCGGTCGCCGAGTCGCGGGCGTCGGCGGCCCGGGCGATCGCCTCGTCGGTGGCGGTGGCCTGGGCGATCGACAGCGCCCGCTGCATCGCGTCGTGGTCCAGTTCGCTGCTGACCGGGGCCAGGAACAGCCCGGCGGTCACGGCGGTGACACCGACGGTGACGACGGTCTGGCTCAGCAGCAGTTGCGCGAAGACCCGGCGGGGCCAGTGGGGAAGCTTCATCCGGGCCTCCTCTCGGGGGCTGCGGGTCCGTGCAGGTGGGGGCGGCGCGGGTGACGGGCCGTGCGGGTGATGGGCCGTGCGGGTGGGGGTGGCTCAGGCGGGGGCGGTCGGCGGGTTCGGGGGTCGGGCCGGGGTGGGGTTGGGACACCCTATGTTTCCCGGGTGTTTCTGTCAGCCGCGTCCCCGCAGTTGTAGCGGAAGCAAAACGAGCAGAACACCCCTCAATGCGGAGAAACCGCAGTACGCCGAGAAGGCTCCCGCCGTGGCCCGGCCCGCTCCTACCTTCCAGGGGCAAGCACAGACCCGGGAGGTCACCATGAACACAACCCCGGCGATCGAGCTGACCGGCGCGACCAAACGGTTCCGCACCCCGTCCGGGGCCCTGCACACCGCCGTCCGCGATCTCGATCTGACCGTCGCCCAGGGCGAGTTCGTCGCCGTCGTCGGACCCACCGGCTGCGGCAAGTCCACCACGCTGACCCTGGTCAGCGGCCTGGAGGAGCCCACCGAGGGCGAGGTCCTGGTGTACGGCGAGCCGGTCCGCGGGATCGACCCCAAGGTCGGGTTCGTCTTCCAGCAGGACGCCGTCTTCCCCTGGCGCACCGTCCTGTCCAACGTCATGGCCGGGCCGCGCTTCCGCGGCGTGCCCGCCGCCGAGGCCAGGGAGCGGGCCCGGGACTGGCTGGGCCGGGTCGGCCTCGCCGCCTTCGAGGACCGCTACCCGCACCAGCTGTCCGGCGGCATGCGCAAGCGCGTCGCGCTCGCCCAGACCTTCGTCAACGACCCGGCCATCCTGCTGATGGACGAGCCGTTCTCGGCGCTGGACGTGCAGACCCGTGCCCTGATGTCCGACCAGCTGCTGGAGCTGTGGGCCGGCACGGGCTCTTCCGTCGTCTTCGTCACCCACGACCTGGACGAGGCCATCGCGCTCGCCGACCGGGTCGTCGTCATGACGGCCGGACCGGCCACCGTCAAGGAGATCTTCACCGTCGACCTGCCACGACCGCGCACCGTGGAGGCCGTCCGGCTGGAACCGAGGTTCGTCGAGCTGTACCGCGAGATCTGGGCCTCGCTCGGCGAAGAGGTGCGCATCACCCGCGAGAGAGGAGCGGGTCGTGCCGCTTGAGACCGCATCGGCCGTCGCCGGCAAGCCCCCGGCGGCCGCCCCCGTCAGCCGTACCGAGGCCCGCGAACGGGCCGCCCGCAACCGGAAGTTGACCGTCTACGGGGCCCGGGTCGCGGTCCTGCTCGCCTTCCTCGGGCTCTGGGAGGTCTGCGCCCGCACCGAGGTCATCGACCCGTTCAACTTCTCGCAGCCGTCGAGGATCTGGGACCAGATCTGGCAGTGGGTCACCCACGGCACCGCGCAGGGCTCGCTCGGCGAACAGATCGGCTACACCCTCTACGAGGCCCTCACCGGCTGGGTGATCGGTGTCATCGGCGGTGTGCTGCTCGGCATCGCGCTCGGCCGGATCCGCTTCCTGGCCGACGTGTTCGGGCCCTACATCAAGGTGCTCAACGCCATCCCGCGGATCGTGCTCGCCCCGATCTTCCTGATCTGGTTCGGCCTCGGTCCGGCCTCCAAGGTCGCCTCCGCCGTGGTCCTGGTGTTCTTCCCGGTCTTCTTCAACGCCTTCCAGGGCGCCCGCGAGGTGGACCGCAACCTCGTCGCCAACGCCCGCATCCTCGGCGCCGACAACCGCAAGGTCACCCTCCAGGTGGTCATCCCCGCCGCCACCACCTGGATCTTCACCAGCCTGCACGTCAGCTTCGGCTTCGCCCTGATCGGCGCCATCGTCGGCGAGTACATCGGCGCCACCAAGGGCCTCGGCCTGCTCGTCGCCGCGGCCCAGGGCACCTTCAACGCGGCCGGCGTGTACGCCGCCATGACCATCCTCGCCGTCGTCGCGCTGCTCACCGAGGGACTGCTGACCTTCGCCGAGAAGAAGCTGTTCCGCTGGAAGCCCGCCGACGCGGGCGACGGCCGCTGAATCCCCCCTGTAGAGAGAGGCACCCCCACCCATGCGCCCGAACTCGACCGGCAGAGTTGCCGCAGCCGCCCTCGCCGCCGTCCTGCTCCTCCCGCTCGCCGCCTGCGCCAACGACGCCGCCACGACCGCCCACGGCGCCGCCGCCCCGGCCGGGCAGCAGGTCGACGGGCCCAAGGTCAAGATCATGGTCGGCGGCCTGGACAAGGTCATCTACCTGCCCGCGATGCTCACCCAGCGGCTCGGCTTCTTCGCCGAGGCCGGCGTCAACGTCGAGCTGATGACCGAGCCGGCCGGCGTCAACGCCACCACCGCCCTGCTCGCCGGCGACGTCCAGGGCGCCGTCGGCTTCTACGACCACACCATCGACCTGCAGGCCAAGGGCAAGATCGTCGAGTCCGTGGTGCAGTTCGCCCAGGCCCCCGGCGAGGTCGAGATCGTCTCCACCAAACAGGCCGACGCCATCAAGTCCGGCGCCGACTTCAAGGGCAAGAAGCTCGGCGTCACCAGCATCGGCTCCTCCACCGACTTCCTCACCAAGTACCTCGCCGTCAAGAACGGCGCCGCCGTCAGCGAGTTCAGCCCGATCGCGGTCGGCGCCGGCCAGACCTTCATCGCCGCGCTCCAGCAGGGCAGCATCGACGCCGGGATGACCACCGACCCGACCGTCGCCACCATCCTCGACAAGGGCCTCGGCAAGATCCTCTACGACATGCGCACCCCCGAGGGCTCCCGCGACGCCCTCGGCGGCCTCTACCCGTCGTCCTCGCTCTACATGAACACCGACTGGGTGGAGAAGAACAAGGACACCACCCAGAAGCTCACCAACGCCTTCGTCAAGACCCTCACGTGGATGTCCACGCACAGCCCCGAGGAGATCGCCGCGAAGATGCCCGCCGACTACGCGCAGGGCGGCGCCGAGCAGTACGCGGCCGCGATCAAGGCGACCCTGCCGATGTTCACCACCGACGGCGTGATGCCCGCCGACGGCCCGAAGACCGTCCTCGCCGTGCTCGCCGCCTTCCACCCGGACGTCAAGGGCAAGGAGGGCACCATCGACCTCGCCCGCACCTACACCACCGAGTTCGTCGGCAAGGCCGTCACCGGCTGACCGGCCTCCCCCGATGCGACGGTCCCGCGCTCACCCCCACGGGCGCGGGGCCGGCCGCTCGTCGTGCCCCCCAGTCTCGTCAGATCCCCCGGACGGAGAGCACGTCCATCCGCGACGGCGTCCCCGCCGCCTTGCCGCAGCTCTCCGGACGCGGCGGCTCGCTCACCGTCTCGATCACGTCCACCTCCCAGGCCCGGCCGTCCGCGTGCAGCACCGAGACCAGCCAGCGGCCCTCGCCGTCCGGCCGCTGGGCCAGCGTCAGCGCGTCCACCCCGGTCTCCCCGGTCGCCAACCGCACCGCGTGCTCGGCCGCCTGGCCCGGACGGTCCCAGCCCGAACAGCCCCGCGACCACTGCGGCACCACGTGCCCGGCCGCCGTCGCCGCCAGCACCTCCTTGGCCGTCTCCGCCGTCAGTCGCCCGTACGCGTAGCCGTACGGCAGCACCAGCATCGTGGGGGAGAAACGGTGCCCGCCCAGGTGCGTCACCTCCCACACCTCGCTGTGCCCGGCCGCCGCCAGCTCCGCCGCCAACGGACGGCCCAGCAGCGCGCAGCAGCGGTCCCGCCGCCCGTTCGTGCACACCAGCGCCAGCGGGCCGCCGACGTGCTCCACCCCGAAACCGCCGTGGTCGCCACCGCCCAGCGCCGCGAAGTCCAGCGCCAGCAGCTCCGCCGGATCGGCCACCTCCGCCCGGCGTACCCAGCCGCGACCCGGCACCGTGTGCGCCACCAGCACCTCGTGCCCCGCCGTCGGCAGGCAGTCCGCATGCCGGCCCGGCCGCCGGATCAGCGCCACCCGCACCCCCGTGCCCGCCGCGGCCGCCTCCAGCGCCCGTCCCGTCGCCGGATCCAGATGGCTCTCCCCGAGCGCCTTCGCGCCCCACGGCCCGTTCTGCTCCACCAGCAACCAGGTGGTCGCCACCGCCGCGGTGGCGGCCAGCGGCTCCGACAGTTCACGCGACGCCGTCGCACAGGTGCTCACCCGGGCAAGGCTACCCTCACCACCCGCCGTCCCCCGGAACGACGGAGGAGGGGTACCGGACGGCACCCCTCCTCCGGTCGGCCGTCGGCTACGCCGGGCCGGCGACCACCGCGATCGGCGTCGTCACCGGCGTGCCCGAACCGTCACGGCGCGGGTCGCGCTCCGGCAGCTCCACCGGCGCGCCCTTGCCGGTCGCCGCCCGGGCCGGGGCCGCGCCCGCCCAGGCGAAGGTCAGGCCGTCCTCGCCGCGCAGGAAGCGCTGGCAGCGCACGCCGCCCGTGGCCCGGCCCTTGCGCGGGTACTGCTCGAACGGCGTCACCTTCCACGACGTCTGCTCCTCGCCGGACAGCGTCCCCGACGCGCCCGCCACCGAGACCACCACCGCGTCCGCCGCCGGATCCACCGCCGTGAACGACAGCACCCGCGCCCCGTCGGAGAGCTTGATCCCCGCCATGCCGCCCGCCGGACGGCCCTGCGGACGCACCTGCCCCGCCGGGTAGCGCAGCAGCTGCGCGTCCGAGGCGATGAAGACCAAGTCCTCCTCGCCGGTGCGCAGTTCGACCGCGCCCACCAGCTCGTCACCCTCCTTGAGGGCGATCACCTCGAACTCGTCCTTGTTCGCCGGCCACTCCGGCACCACCCGCTTCACCACACCCTGCACCGTGCCCAGCGCCAGCCCCGGCGAGGACTCGTCCAGCGTGGTCAGCGCCAGCGCCCGCTCCCCGTCCTCCAACCGCAGGAACTCGCCCACCGCCGCACCGCCGGCCAGCGTCGGCGACGGCGTCGGAGGCAGCGCCGGCAGGTCGATCACCGGCAGCCGCAGCACCCGGCCCGCCGACGTCACCACACCCACGTCCGCCCGCGCCGTCGCCGGCACCGCCGACACGATCACATCGTGCTTCGACCGCTTCTCCGACAGCTCGAACGGCTCCCCGTCCGCCGTCCGCGCCAGCAGGCCCGTCGACGACAGCAGCACCCGGCACGGGTCGTCCGCCACCTCCAGCGGCACCGACAGCGCCGCCGACGGGGCCGCCCCCGCCTCCAGCAGCACCGTCCGCCGCTCCGTCCCGAACTGCTTCGACACCGCGCCGAGTTCGGACGACACCACGCTGCGCAGCCGGACGTCCGACTCCAGGATCTCGGTCAGCTCCGCGATCTCCGCGCTCAGCTTCGCCTTCTCCTGCTCCAGCTCCACCCGGTCGAACCGGGTCAGCCGCCGCAGCGGCGTGTCCAGGATGTACGCGGTCTGCGTCTCCGACAGCGAGAAGTGCTCCATCAGGCGTTCCTTCGCCTGCCCCGCGTTGTCACTCGACCGGATGATCGCGATGACCTCGTCGATGTCGAGCAGCGCCACCAGCAGGCCCTCGACCAGGTGCAGCCGCTCCTCCCGCTTGCGCCGGCGGAAGTCGCTGCGCCGCCGCACCACGGTGAACCGGTGGTCGACGTAGACCTCCAGCAGCTCCTTCAGCCCCAGCGTCAGCGGCTGGCCGTCCACCAGCGCCACGTTGTTGATGCCGAAGGTCTCCTCCATCGGCGTCAGCTTGTAGAGCTGCTCCAGCAGCGCCTCCGGCACGAAGCCGTTCTTCACCTCGATCACCAGCCGCAGCCCGTGCTCGCGGTCGGTCAGGTCCTTGACGTCCGCGATGCCCTGCAGCTTCTTCGCGTTGACCAGGTCCTTGATCTTCGAGATGACCTTCTCGGGGCCGACGTTGTACGGCAGCTCGGTCACCACGATGCCCTTGCGGCGCGCCGTCACCGCCTCCACCGTCGTGGTCGCCCGGATCTTGAACGTGCCGCGGCCCGACTCGTACGCGTCCCGGATCCCCGACATGCCCACGATCCGCCCGCCCGTCGGCAGGTCCGGACCGGGCACGAACCGCATCAGCGTGTCCAGGTCCGCGTTCGGGTGCTTGATCAGGTGCCGGGCCGCCGCCACCACCTCGGACAGGTTGTGCGGCGGCATGTTCGTCGCCATGCCGACCGCGATGCCCGTCGCGCCGTTCACCAGCAGGTTCGGGAACGCCGCCGGCAGCGCCAACGGCTCCTGCTCGCTGCCGTCGTAGTTCGGGCCGAAGTCGACGGTGTCCTCGTGGATCGACTCCACCATCGCCATCGACGCCGCCGTCAGCCGCGACTCCGTGTAGCGCATCGCGGCCGGCGGGTCGTCGTTGCCCAGCGAACCGAAGTTCCCGTGCCCGTCGATCAGCGGCAGCCGCATCGAGAACGGCTGCGCCATCCGGACGACCGAGTCGTAGATCGACGCGTCGCCGTGCGGGTGCAGCCGGCCCATCACCTCGCCCACCACACGGGCGCACTTCACGTGCGCGCGATCCGGCCGCAGGCCCATCTCGTTGGCCTGGTACAGGATCCGGCGGTGCACCGGCTTCAGACCGTCCCGCGCGTCGGGAAGCGCACGCGAGTAGATCACCGAGTAGGCGTACTCCAGGAAGGAGCCCTGCATCTCGTCCACGACGTCGACATCGAGGATCCGCTCCTCGAAGTCTCCGGGCGGCGGGGTCTGCGAACTGCGGCGGGCCATCGCGGCGGGGCTCCCTTACGTCTCGCTTGCTGTGTCTCGGTCAGTCTCTGACGTCCATCCGCCGGCCCCCGTCAACAGGGCGCGGCGCCCCCATTGTGGACCCTCGCGCCGACACTCCCGGCCAGCGCCCCTCTTCCGCCCCTGGCGAACGCCCCGTCCGCGCGGAGCACGAACACGCCCCCCACGCGTTGCACCACAATGGGGGACGCCACACGAACCCCGACATCGACGACGGGAAGGACCCGAGCGCATGGCCAACCCGGCCCCCGCATCCGCCTCCACCGGAGGAAATGGCGCTGCCATCGCCATCACCGAGCACCGCCTGGCCAACGGCCTGCGCGTCGTCCTCTCCGAGGACCACCTCACCCCGGTCGCCGCGGTCTGCCTCTGGTACGACGTGGGCTCGCGCCACGAGGTCAAGGGCCGCACCGGCCTCGCCCACCTCTTCGAGCACCTCATGTTCCAGGGCTCCGCCAGCGTCTCCAACAACGGGCACTTCGAACTCGTCCAGGGCGCCGGCGGATCGCTCAACGGCACCACCAGCTTCGAGCGCACCAACTACTTCGAGACCATGCCCGCCCACCAGTTGGAGCTCGCGCTCTGGCTGGAGGCCGACCGCATGGGCTCGCTGCTCGCCGCCCTCGACGAGACGTCCATGGAGAACCAGCGCGACGTCGTCAAGAACGAGCGCCGCCAGCGCTACGACAACGTCCCCTACGGCACCGCCTTCGAGAAGCTCACCGCGCTCTCGTTCCCCGACGGCCACCCGTACCACCACACCCCGATCGGCTCCATGGCCGACCTGGACGCCGCCACCCTCGACGACGCCCGCGCGTTCTTCCGCACCTACTACGCGCCCAACAACGCCGTCCTGTCCGTCGTCGGCGACATCGACCCCGAGCAGACCATCGCCTGGGTCGAGAAGTACTTCGGCAGCATCCCCGCCCACGACGGCAAGCAGCCCCCGCGCTCCGGCGAACTCCCCGACACCATCGGCCGCGAACTGCGCGAGCACGTCCACGAGGACGTCCCCTCCCGCGCGCTGATGGCCGCCTACCGCCTCCCGCACGACGGCACCCGCGACGCCGACGCCGCCGACCTCGCCCTCACCATCCTCGGCAGCGGCGAGTCCAGCCGCCTCTACAACCGGCTCGTCCGCCGCGACCGCACCGCCGTCGCCGCCGGCTTCGGCCTGCTGCGCCTCGCCGGCGCCCCCAGCCTCGGCTGGCTCGACGTCAAGACCTCCGGCGACGCCACCATCGAGCAGATCGACGCCGCCGTCGACGAGGAACTCGCCCGCTTCGCCGCCGAAGGCCCCACCCCCGAGGAACTCGAACGGGCCCAGGCCCAGATCGAGCGCGAATGGCTCGACCGGCTCACCACCGTCGCCGGCCGCGCCGACGAACTCTGCCGCTTCGCCGTCCTGTTCGGCGACCCCAAGCTGCTCAACGACGCCCTCCCCAAGGTCCTCGACATCACCGCCGAGGAGGTCCAGGCCGTCGCGAAGGCCCGGCTCCACCCCGACAACCGGGCCGTCCTCGTCTACGAGCCCACCGCGGCCGACGACGCCGACGCCACCGCTGCCACCGATGAGGAGGGTGCCGCCGCATGAGCACCGACTACGTCCCCACCATGACGTTCCACCCCCAGCCCGAGCCCGGCACCCCCGGCCCCTGGGCCTTCCCCGCCCCCGAGCGCGCCGCCCTCGGCAACGGCGTCACCGTCCTGCACTGCCACCGGCCCGGCCAGCAGCTCGTCGCCGTCGAGGTCCTCCTCGACGCCCCGCTCGCCGCTGAGCCCGACGGCCTCGACGGCGTCGCCGCCATCCTCGCCCGGGCCCTCAGCGAAGGCACCGACACCCTCACCGCCGAGGAGTTCGCCGCCGAACTCGAACGCGCCGGCGCCACCCTCGACGCCCACGCCGACCACCCCTGCATCCGCGTCTCCCTGGAGGTCCCCGCCTCCCGCCTGCAGCGCGGCCTCTCGCTGCTCGCCGACGCCCTGCGCGCCCCGGCCCTCCCCGAGGACGAGATCGAGCGCCTCGTCGCCAACCGGCTCGACGAGATCGTCCACGAGCAGGCCAACCCCGCCCGGCGCGCCGCCAAGGCCCTCTACGCCGAACTCTTCGACGCCGCCGACCGCCTCTCCCGGCCCCGCAGCGGCACCGCCGACACGGTCAAGTCCATCGACCGCGCCGCCGTCAAGGCCTTCTACGACGCCCACGTGCGCCCCGCCACCGCCACCGTCGTCGTGGTCGGCGACCTCACCGGCACCGACCTGCCCGCCCTCCTGGAGAGCACCCTCGGCACCTGGACCGGCAGCGCGGCCGAGCCCGCCACGCACGCCCCCGTGACCGCCGACGACCACGGCCGCGTCCTCATCGTGGACCGCCCCGGCTCCGTCCAGACCCAGCTCCTCATCGGCCGCATCGGCCCCGACCGCCACGACCCCGTCTGGGCCGCCCAGATCCTCGGCACCTACTGCCTCGGCGGCACCCTCACCTCCCGCCTCGACCGCGTCCTGCGCGAGGAGAAGGGCTACACCTACGGCGTCCGCGCCTTCGCCCAGCCGCTGCGCTCCGCCGCCGACGGCAGCGGCCGCGCGCTGCTCGCCGTCAGCGGCTCGGTGGACACCGCCTCCACCGCCCCCGCGCTCGCCGACACCTGGACCATCCTGCGCACCCTCGCCGCCGAGGGCCTCACCGACGCCGAGCGCGACGAGGCCGTGCAGTTCCTGGTCGGCGTCGCCCCGCTGAAGTACGAGACCGCGGGCTCGGTCGCCGGCACCCTGGCCGACCAGGTCGAGCAGGACCTCGCGGACGACTACCAGGCCGAGGTCTACCGGCAGCTCGCCGAACTGCCCACGGCCGCCGCCACCGAGGCCGTCGTCGCCGCCTTCCCGCCGGACCGCCTGGTCACCGTGCTGGTCGGCGACGCCGCCGTCATCGCCGACGACGTGCGGACCCTCGGCATCGGCGAGGTCACCGTCGTCAGCTGACCCACGCAGCCCCGCGCGGCCCGGTGGAGCACCCGCTCCGCCGGGCCCGCGGCGTTTCTAAATCCGTTGCGGGCGACCGGCGTACCGTGGATAGATATTCCCCGGCACACACGTACGAACTCTGACGCAGGACGGGAGGCGGTCACCATGCGGGTCGAGCGAACCATACGACGACGCTCCCCAAGGCCGTGTTCCCTCCGTGCCCCGGGCGCCTGAGCCCCACCCCCGGACTTCCCCGAGCCACGCCGGGACTTCGTCGCGCGGCACGCCCTTCCCCGAACTACCCGACCCCTGGAGGTCGTTCACCATGACGTACACCGAGGTACCCGGAATCCGGGTCCCGATCCGGATGTGGACCGACCCGGCCACCGTCGAGGGCCAGGCCATGCAGCAGCTGCGCAACATCAGCTCCCTGCCGTGGCTGCACGGCCTCGCCGTGATGCCCGACGTCCACCTGGGCAAGGGCGCGACCGTCGGCTCCGTCATCGCGATGAAGGGCGCCGTCTGCCCGGCGGCGGTCGGTGTCGACATCGGCTGCGGAATGAGCGCGGTGAAGACCTCGCTCACCGCCGAGGACCTCCCCGAGGACCTCTCCCGCCTGCGCTCCAAGATCGAGCAGGCCATCCCGGTCGGCCGTGGTCTCCACACCGACCCGGTCGACCCGACCAAGCTGCACGGCTTCCGGGCCGCCGGCTGGGACGACTTCTGGCACCGCTTCGACGGGGTGGCGCAGGAGGTCAAGTGGCGCCGCGAGCGGGCCATGCAGCAGATGGCCACGCTCGGCGGAGGAAATCACTTCATAGAACTGTGCGTCGACAGCACTGGCGTGGTCTGGCTGATGCTGCACTCCGGATCGCGCAACATCGGCAAGGAGCTGGCCGAGCACCACATGGGCGTCGCCCGCGCGCTGCCGCACAACCAGGGCCTGATCGACCAGGACCTCGCGGTCTTCATCGCGGAGACCCCGCAGATGGCCGCCTACCGCCAGGACCTGTTCTGGGCGCAGGAGTACGCCAAGAACAACCGCGCGATGATGATGTCGCTCTTCCAGGACGTCGTCCGCCGTGAGTTCGCCAAGGCGAAGGTCACCTTCGACGAGGTCATCAGCTGCCACCACAACTACGTGGCGGAGGAGACCTACGACGGCGTCGACCTGCTCGTGACCCGCAAGGGCGCGATCCGGGCGGGCACCGGCGACTACGGGATCATCCCGGGTTCGATGGGCACCGGCTCGTACATCGTCCGCGGTCTCGGCAACGAGGAGGCGTTCAACTCCGCCTCGCACGGCGCCGGCCGCAAGATGAGCCGGAACGCCGCGAAGAAGCGGTTCACCACGCAGGACCTGGTCGAGCAGACCAAGGGCGTGGAGTGCCGCAAGGACAGCGGCGTCGTGGACGAGATCCCGGGCGCCTACAAGTCCATCGAGAAGGTCATCGAGCAGCAGAAGGACCTCGTCGAGATCGTCGCCCACCTGAAGCAGGTCGTCTGCGTCAAGGGCTGACCGTGCTGCGGCCGCCGGGATGACCGGGGGCCTCGCCGATTCCGGATGCGAAAGCGCCCGGCAGTGTTACGGCTGCCGGGCGCTTGCGTCGGTCGAGGTGGCTCAGGCCGCGGCCGGGAGCTCGTCGAGGCCTTCCTGGACGAGCTTGGCGAGGCGGTCGAGGGCGTCGTCGGCGTTGGCGGCGTCGGAGGCGAGGATGACCTCTTCGCCGCCCTGGGCGCCGAGGCCGAGCAGGCCGAGCATGGAGGCGGCGTTGACGGGGTTGCCGCCGGGCTTGGCGATGGTGATCGGCACGCCGGTGGCCGTGACGGCCCGGACGAAGATGGAGGCGGGACGGGCGTGCAGGCCCTCGGCCCAACCGATGGTGACGCGGCGCTCAGCCATGAGACGTGCCTTTCCGGTGAAGCTGGTCACGGCCGTGCTCGGGGAAGCGGCCATGTTGTCTAGACCAGTGTTGCACGCAGGCACCCGCTTCGAGCCGCCGCGTTCAGGACTTGTGATTGTTTCTTTTCGGGGCATAAGGCCTGGCCGGTGACCCTGTCAACCCTGTCGTGAGTACGCACCCGGCGCCATTCGGCCCGCCGCCGGATAACCTGACGAACGTGGACGACTCCGCGGTGGCGCAGCCCGAGCAGGATCCCAGTGACCAGCCGGTATCCGGTGAATCCGGTGCGGACTACCCGCAGCACTGGGAGGCCGACATCCTGCTGCGGGACGGCGGCACGGCTCGAATCCGGCCGATCACGCCGGATGACGCGGGGCGCCTGGTGGAGTTCTACGAACAGGTGTCGGACCAGTCCAAGTACTTCCGTTTCTTCGCTCCGTATCCCCGGTTGTCGGAGCGGGACGTCCGCCGCTTCACCCACCACGACTTCGTGGACCGGGTGGCGCTGGCGGTGGTGGTCCGGGACCGCTTCATCGCCACCGTCCGTTACGACCGGATCGACGCGGAGGGCCGCCCGTCCGATGCCGGGACGGACGCCGAGGTGGCCTTCCTGGTGCAGGACGCCCACCAGGGCCGCGGCGTGGCTTCGGCGCTGCTGGAGCACATCGCGGCGGTGGCGCAGGAGCGCGGGATCCGCCGGTTCCAGGCGGAAGTGCTGCCGGAGAACCGGAAGATGGTGAAGGTCTTCACCGATGCCGGGTACACGCAGCACCGGAGTTTCACCGACGGTGTGGTGCACCTGGAGTTCGATCTCGAACAGACGGACCGCTCGCTGGCGGTGATGCGGGCGCGTGAGCACCGGGCGGAGGCGCGCTCGGTGCAGCGGCTGCTGACCCCGCGCTCGGTGGCGGTGATCGGGGTGTCGCGCAATCCGCAGACGGTGGGCCGGGCGATCCTGCGGGATCTCCTGGGCGGCCCCGACAGCGGCCCCGGCAGCCGTCCGGCCGACGGCCCCGACGGCACGCGCCCCGTCTACGCGGTGAACCGCAACGCCCCGCCGGGGACCGTGCTGGACGGCGTCCCGGTGCACCGTTCGATTCTGGACATTCCCGGGCCGGTGGACCTCGCGGTGATCGCCGTCCCCGAGGGCGCCGTCCCGACGGCCGTCGCCGAGTGCGGCGCGCACGGGGTGCAGGGCCTGGTGGTGGTGACCGCCGGGTACGCGGAGACCGGCCCGGAGGGGCGGGACCGCCAGCGCGCGCTGGTGCGCCAGGCGCGGGCGGCGGGGATGCGGGTGATCGGCCCGAACGCCTTCGGCCTGATCAACACCGACCCGGACCGCCCGCTGAACGCCTCGCTGGCCCCCCACCTGCCCGACCGCGGGGGCTTCGGGATCTTCTGCCAGTCCGGTGCGATCGGCGTGGCCCTGCTGGAGGCCGCCCACCGGCGCGGTCTCGGGGTGTCCTCCTTCGCCTCGGTGGGCAACCGCTCGGACGTCTCCGGCAACGACTTCCTGCAGTACTGGGCGGAGGACGAGGCCACCGAGGTGGTGCTGCTGTACCTGGAGTCCTTCGGCAACCCGCGCAAGTTCACCCGGATCGCGCGGCGGCTGGCCGCGGTGAAGCCGATCGTGGTGGTGAAGGGCGCCCGGCACACCGGCAGCCTGCCGCCGGGCCACGCCGTGCCGGCGACCGCGACGGGGCTGCGCGACGCGACGGTGGGCGCGCTGTTCGAGCAGGCGGGCGTGATCAGGGTGGAGACGATCACCGAGCTGTACGACACGGGCGAGCTGCTGGCCCTGCAGCCGCTGCCGCCGGGGGACCGGGTCGCCGTGGTCGGCAACTCGGACTCGCTGGGCCTGCTGACCTACGACGCCTGCCTGAGCGTGGGCCTGCGGCCGCGCACGCCGGTCGACCTGACCACCGCCGCGACCGGCGAGAACTTCCGGATCGCACTGGACGTGGCGCTGGCCGACCCGGCGGTGGACGCGGTGATCGCGGTGGCGATCCCGCCGATCGGCACCTCCGCGCACGCGTTCATGGGCGGCCGGTTGACCGGCCCGGACGATCCCGAGATGGGTTCGGACGATCCGGAGATCGCCGCCGCGCTGCTCGAAGCCGGTCGGCGCGCACAGGAGTTGGGCAAGCCGCTGGTGCTCGCCCACCTGGCCCTGACCGACCTGCCGGCCCGGCTGCGCCCGGGCGGCGTCCCGGCGTTCGCGGCGCCGGAACGGGCGGTGCGAGCGCTGGCGCACGCGGTGCACTACGCGCAGTGGCGGCGCCGGACGGCGGTGGCGGAGGAGACCGCCCGGGTGCCCGAGCTGGACCGGATCGACGAGCCGGGCGCCCGCACGCTGGTCGAGGCGGCGTTGAGCACCCGGACCGCGACCGCCGCGCGGACCCAGCCGGGCGGCGCCCGGATCACTCTGCCGGACGCCGAGGCCCGCGAGCTGCTGGCCCGCTACGGCATCGACGTCTTCCCGGCGCTGCCGGCCCCGGACGAGGAGACGGCCGTCCGGGCCGCGGCCACGCTCGGCTACCCGGTGGCGCTGAAGGCGACCGCTCCGCACCTGCGCCACCGCCCGGACCTGGGCAGCGTGCGGCTGGACCTGACCGACGAGCCGGGGCTGCGCCGGGCGCACCGCGAGCTGGACGCGCTGCTGGGCGGCGCGGCGCAGGCGGCGCTGGTGCTGCAGCGGCTGGCGCCGCGCGGGGTGGACACCGTGATCGGTGCCACGGTGGACCCGGCGGTCGGCGCGATCCTGTCGTTCGGTTTGGCCGGTGCGCCGGCCGAGCTGCTGGGCGACGTCGCGCACCGGCTGGTCCCGGCCACCGACCAGGATGTGGCCGGGCTGGTCCGGGAGGTGCGGGCGGCGCCCCTGCTGTTCGGCTGGCGGGGCGCGGAGGCGGTGGACACCGGCGCGCTGGAGGAGTTGCTGCTGCGGGTGTCGCAGTTGGTGGACGATGTGCCGGAGATCGCCTCGGTGGATCTCGAACCGGTGGTCGTGGCCCCGTACGGGCTGGCGATCCTGGGGGCGCGGGTGCGGATCGCGCCGCTGCCCGTCCGTAGCGATCTGGGCCCGCGCGCCATGAGCACCCTGTAACCTTCCTTGGTTGCGCCTGCCCCCGTGGGCGCTGTTGTCCGAAGCTCGGCGCCGTGCCGCCCGCTTCGTCGGCGGACCATGCCAGGATGGAGTTATGGCGAAGACCGGTACCACCAGCACTCAGGACCTGCGCTCGGCGATCGAGCGCAGTGGCTACTACCCGGCCCTGGTGTCCGAGGCGGTCGAGGCCGCGGTGGGCCCGGAGCCGATCAGCTCGTACCTGGTGCACCAGGAGACGACCTTCGACGCCAACGAGGTGCGCCGGCACGTGACCGTGCTGGTGCTGACCCCGACCCGGTTCGTGGTGAGCCACACGGACGAGCAGTCGGGGGACACCGGCAGCCCGGCGGTGCCGTTCGCGACGACGTCGACGGAGAGCGTCCGGCTGGACCGGATCGGTTCGGTCGTGCTGAGCCGGATGGTCGCGAACCCGGAGACGTACACGCCGGGGACGCTGCCGCGCGAGGTGGTGCTGACGATCGGCTGGGGGGCGGTGCAGCGGCTGGACCTGGAGCCGGCGGGCTGCTCGGACCCGAACTGCGAGGCGGACCACGGCTACACCGGTTCGGCGACGGCTGACGATCTTTCACTGCGGGTGAGCGAGGCCGGTGACGGCCCGGAGACGGTTGCCCAGGCGCTGGTGTTCGCCCGCGCGCTGTCCGACGCGACGATCAGCAACGGCCCGCGGGTCTGAGCGCCGCCGTCTCCGACTGCTACGAATCCGGTTTCATGTCCTTTGCACCTGCCGACGGCTTCGACGCCTTCGAGATCCTTGACCCGACCACGGCTCCCGCGCCCCCGTACGGCAGCGGCTCGCTCTGCGATCTGCTGCCCTCGGTGGCGGCGGGGCTCGGCGTCGCGGGGTTCACCGCGACCCTGCCGATCGCCCCGGCGGACCGGGTGGTGGTGTTCCTGGTGGACGGCCTGGGCTGGGAGCTGCTGCTGCGGCACCCGGAGTACGCGCCGTTCCTGTCCTCGCTGGTGGGGAGTTCGCTGGGCGGCACGGGCCGCCCGCTGACCGCGGGCTTCCCGTCGACCACGGCGACCTCGCTGGCCTCGGTCGGTACCGGCACCCCGCCGGGGCTGCACGGTCTGGCCGGATACACGGTCGCGGTGCCGGGCGCCGGTTACCTGATGAACCAGCTGCGCTGGCAGCCGCACACCGACCCGCGGGCGTGGCAGCCGTACCCGACGGTGTTCGAGCGCACGCACGAGGCCGGGGTGGCGACCGCTCAGGTGTCATCCCCGCTGTTCGCGCAGACCCCGCTGACCAGGGTCGCGCTGTCCGGCGGCACCTTCCTGGGCCGGACCACGGGCGAGGAGCGGATGGACCTGGCCGCCTCCTGGCTGGCCGAGCACGACCGGGCGCTGGTGTACACCTACGTCAGCGAGCTGGACGGCGCGGGCCACCGCTTCGGGGTCGACTCGGACGAGTGGCGGATGACGCTGGACGCGGTGGACCGGCTGGCCCGCCGGCTGGCCGAGCAGCTGCCGCCGCGCTCGGCGATGTACGTGACCGCCGACCACGGCATGATCGACATCGCGCCGGAGGACCGGATCGACTTCGACGAGGACTGGGAGCTGGGCGCCGGCGTGGCCCTGCTGGGCGGCGAGGGCCGGGCCCGGCACGTGTACGCGGTGCCCGGTGCGGCGGCCGACGTGCACACGGTCTGGAGCGAGGTGCTGGGCGACCGGATGTGGGTGGCCACCCGGGACCAGGCGATCGCGGCGGGCTGGTTCGGCCCGGCCGTGGACGAGCGGGTGTACGGGCGGATCGGCGACGTGGTCGCCGCGGCGCGCGACGACATCGCGATCACCGCCTCCCGCAACGAGCCCGGCGAGTCCGCGATGATCGGTCTGCACGGCTCGATGACCCCGGTCGAGCAGTTCGTGCCGCTGCTCGAAGTCCGCGGCTGAGCCCGGACCCTGACTCTTCTGCGCCCGAACTCCCCTGATGTGAAAGGCCCTTGCTCCACCCATGGCTGAACTGGTGTTCTTCTCGGGCACGATGGACTGCGGCAAGTCGACGCTGGCGCTGCAGATGGACCACAACCACACCGCACGCGGTCGGCAGGGGCTCATCCTGACCCGCAACGACCGGGCCGGTGCGGCGACCATCTCCAGCCGGCTGGGCCTGCGGGCGGACGCGGTCGAGGTGACGGACGACTTCGACTTCCACGCGTACGTGGTGCACCGGCTCTCCGCGGGCGGCCGGGTGGACTACCTGATCTGCGACGAGGCGCAGTTCTTCGACGCCGAGCAGGTCGACCAACTGGCCCGGGTGGTGGACGAACTGGACATCGACGTCTACACGTTCGGGATCACCACGGACTTCCGGACCCGGCTGTTCCCGGGCTCGCAGCGGCTGATCGAGCTGGCCGACCGGGTCGAGGTGCTCCAGGTCGAGGCGCTGTGCTGGTGCGGCGCGCGGGCGACGCACAACGCCCGGACGGTGGGCGGGGTGATGGTGGTCGAGGGCGCCCAGGTGGTGGTCGGCGACATCTCGGTGAACGAGGACGAGATCGGGTACGAGGTGCTCTGCCGTCGCCACCACCGCCGCCGGCAGACCGCCGCGACGGCGCGGGCCTCGGTGCTCTCCCCGGACGTGCTGCCCTTCGAGGAGCAGCAGGCCTAGCGCGAGCCCTACCGGAGCTCCAGCACCGAGAAGTGCCCACCCTGCGGGTCGGCCAGCCGGGCGGCGCGGCCGCGGGCGGTGTCGTGCGGTTCGACCAGGACGCGGCCGCCGAGTTCGACGGCGTGCCGGGCGGTCGTCGCGGCGTCCTGGACGGCGAAGTGGACCCGCCAGCGGGGCGGGTGGCCGCGCAGGTCGGCGTCGTGCCGGATGCCGGCGACCGGTCGCCCCTGCACGAGCAGCGCGGACTCGCCGCCGGTGGGCCGGACGGGGCGGTCGAGCACGGCGGCGTAGAAGGCGGCGGCGCCGTCGGTGTCGGGGGTGAGCAGTTCGGTCCAGGCCGGTCCGCCGGGTTCGGGGCCGGCTTCCCGGCCGGTGTGCTCCTCGCCCTGCCAGAGGCCGAAGACGGCGCCGGAGACGTCGGCGGCGATGGCCATCCGCCCGGCGCGTTCGGCCTGGAGCGGCCCGACGGCGACGGTTCCGCCGCATGCGCGCACCAGTTGGGTGGTGCGGTCGGCATCGTCCACGGCGAAGTAGGTGGTCCACTGCACCGGGAAGCCGGTGGCGGTGGAGACGCCGAGGCCGGCGACCGGTGCCCCGTCGAGTTCGGCGCGGACGTAGGCGCCGAGCTGGCCGGGGCCCTGGGTGTAGGTCCAGCCGAGCAGGTCGGCGTAGAAGGCGCGGGCGCCGGCCAGGTCGTCGGTCAGCAGGCTGACCCAGCAGGGGGTGCCCTGGGCCAGTCGGAGTTCCACCGCGGGCAATGCGGGCCTCCTCGTGGGTGGTTGGCGCACGGAAATCCTCGCGCGCGAGGGTGATGCTTCCACCCTGGCGCGTGTCGAACCCTCGGGCCGCGCGGAAATTCCGGCAAAGAGCGCACAAAGAGCGGTGGGGCGGCGGCGCTGCGCGACAATGGCCGCCATGACCACCTTCAACGACGGTTCCCCGCTGATCTCCGCGGCCGGGTTGGCGCAGGCGCTCGCCGCCGCGCGCCCGCCGGTGCTGCTGGACGTGCGCTACCGGCTGGTCGGTGCCGCGCAGTCCGGCCCGACCGCGGTCGAGGAGTACCGGGCCGGGCACCTGCCCGGCGCCCACTTCGTCGACCTGGACCGGGACCTCGCGGCCCCGCCCGGAGCCCCCGGCCGGGGCGGCCGACACCCGCTGCCGGACCCGGAGGAGTTCGGCGCGGCGATGCGCCGCCTCGGGGTGGGCGCCGACCGCCCGGTGGTGGTGTACGACGGTGCGGCCTCGCTGGCGGCGGCCCGCGCCTGGTGGCTGCTGCGCTGGGCCGGGCACCGGGACGTCCGGGTGCTGGACGGCGGGTACGCGGCCTGGCTGGCGGCCGGACTGCCGGTGGCGACGGAGGTTCCGGCGCCGGCGGAGGGCGACTTCAAGCCGGCTCCGGGGCGGCTGCCGGTGGTGGACGCGGACGGCGCGGCGTCCTGGGCGCGCGGCGCTCTGCTGCTGGACGCCCGGGCGGGGGAGCGCTACCGGGGCGAGAGCGAGCCGGTGGACCCGCGGGCCGGTCACATCCCGGGCGCCGTGTCGGCGCCGACGGCCGAGAACGTGACCGCCGACGGGCGGTTCAGGCCGGCCGCGGAGCTGGCGGCGCGGTTCCGCGCGCTGGGCGCGGGTGAGCGGGAGACGGCGGTGTACTGCGGCTCGGGGGTGACGGCGGCGCACCAGATCCTGGCCTTGGAGGTGGCCGGCCTGCCGGCGACGTTGTACCCGGGGTCGTGGAGCGAGTGGTCGAGCGACGGGACTCGTCCGGTGGCGGTGACCGACCAGCCGGGCTGAGCCGGGGCGTGCGGAAGGGGCGGGAGGCTAGGCCTCCCGCCCCTTCCGCACGCTGTGCTACTCCTGCTTCTTGCGCCGGCTGCCGAAGACGATCTCGTCCCAGCTGGGCACGGTCGCCCGGCGGCCGGGCCGGACGCCGTCCGCCTCGGCCTGACGGTCGGTGGTGCCGACCAGGCGTTCGCGGTGCGGGGCGACGGCCCGCGGCATCAGGATGTCGGCGTAGGCCGAGCCCGCGCCGACCGCCGGGGCGGCCGCGGCCGGCTCCTCGCTCTCCTCGGCGACCTCGGCGGGCACCGGCTCGATCGGGGCGGGGCCGACGGCGAGGTCGCCGCGGAAGGCGGGGACCACGTCGAGCAGGCTGGTCAGGGAGTCCCTGGCCTCGGCGGTGGCCTCGCGGGACTCGCGGACCTCGCGCGCGGACATGATGCGGTCGGCGGACGGCCGGTCGATCATCGGGCGGGGCGGCCGGTCCTGGGGGAGCCGGGCGATCCGCGGGATGAACGGGAAGACCGACTCCTCCTCGCGCTCGACGTTCTCGCCGATCAGCGCGCGGGCCTCGTCGTCGTTGGGCTGGACCAGGCGCCGGGGCGGGTCGTACGTCCAGGAGGCGCTGCGGCCCTCGCCGTCGGCCCGGTAGGAGAGGATGACCTCCCAGGTGCCGTCGTCGCGCCGCCAGGAGTCCCAGCGCTCGGTGTCCTTCTCGGCGCCGCGCAGCGCGAGCCGCTCGGAGACGGCCTCGCCGAGCTGCGGCCCGGTGGATTCGCCGTTGCGGCGGATGGCGGTCTTGCGGGCGCGCTCGGCCATGAAGGCGCGCTCGGCGAGCACCGGCCCCTCGAAGCGACGGACCCGGTCGACGGAGATGCCGGCGGCCTGGGCGACCTCCTCGGCGGAGGCACCGGCTCGTATCCGGGCCTGGATGTCCCGGGGGCGGAGGTGGCTCTCGACCTCGATCTCGATCTGGCCGAGGCGCGGCCGGTCGCCGCGGATGGCGGCGCGCAGCCGCTCGTCGATGGGAAGGGTGTACTCCGTGCTGTCGGCAGCCTTGAGCACCAGCCGTGTGCCGTCGTTGCTGACGGCCACAACCCGCAGTTCGGGCACGGTTACCTCCCGGGTGGTGCCTGCCGACGTCACCTGCGTCGCTGCTCCCGTACTGAGTGTGGCCTGCCCACTCGCGACTGGCCACAACCTTGCTGAGTTCCCCGGCGTGTCGGGCATCCGCCCGGTTGCGCCGCTGTGGCACGGTTGCCTTTTTGCCACGTCATCCGTCGACGTCGCGCCTGGGTGTCCCGGCCGTTCTCGCACGCGGAGTGTTCGCGACGATCCGGGACCGGCGTCGCCGTGCGTGCCTGTTCCGTGGCTCTTCGTCAAGCTGCCGGTGTGGGCGCAGTCGACAAGTCGACCCAAGGCTCAGGCTTTACGAACAGTACTCCATTCGTGGCATCCGGAGGGGCGGCTCGCCGCTCAAGTCTCCCGCGATTCACGGGAATCTCAAGAGAGCGTGCCCCCAATGGCGGATCACTGCCGGGTGAACGGTGATCATCTTCACATATATCGGGGACGAAGAACCGCATTTTCGCCCCTTGTGTCCTTCTTTGGGCAAGATGGAGTGACTTGTTCGAGGAAGAGTCGTACGGACCGAGGGATGTCGATGTCGGAGCGGAGCCCCGCCGAGGAGGGCGGCGAGAAGCAGCGCAAGCGGATCGATCTGAGCGTGGCTCAGGTCGCGGCGAGTGCGCTGGCCACCGTGGCCGGGGCGCTGCTCGCCTCCGAACTCGGGGTGTACGGAACGATCCTGGGCGCGGCGGTGGTCAGTATCGGGGCCACCACCGGCGGTGCGGTGTTCCAGCACATCTTCCGGCGCACCGGCGAGCAGCTGCGCGAGGCGGTGGTGGATCGGGGGCCGGGCCAGACCGTGAACGGGCTGCGCCAGGTGCCGGAGCGCCCGGTGGAGCCGGCGCCGACGGTGATCTCCTCGGAGTGGAACGAGCCGCAGGTGGTGCGGGCGCGTCGGCGCTGGACCTGGAAGACCTACGCGGCGGTGTCCGGGCTGGTGTTCCTGCTGGCGATGACGCCGATCGTGGCGTTCGAACTGGCCACCGGGCAGCCGGTGTCGGCGACGGTGAAGGGCGAGTCGGGCAACGGCACCTCCTTCGGCGGCGTGGTGGGCCCGAAGCCCTCCTCGCCGCGGGAGGCGCCGCCGGCGGAGCGGCCGTCCACCGGCGGCGGGCACGGGTCGGACCCGACGCCGTCCGGCGGGGCCTCGGCCCCGGTGACGACGAGGCCGAGCCGGGAGCCGAGCGCGAGCCCGAGCGGCGGGTCCGGTGAGCGCGGCGACGGTACGGCCTCGCCCTCGGCGTCCCCGAGCGCGACGCCGTCGGCCGGTTCGTCCCCGAGCGCGGACGGCGGGAAGCCGTCCGGCGGGGCGAGCCCGAAGCCGTCGGAGCCGAGCGACGCCCCCACGTCCGTGGCCCCGCCGCCCGCCGCGCCGACCGGGGCCGCGACCCCCTAGGCAGGCCTCGGGACTCCTGCGCTCCGTGACTTCTACGCTCCGAGGCTCCTACGCTCCGAGGACCCGGCGCAGGTAGTCGTTGCCGAAGAGGCGCTGCGGGTCGACCTCGTCGCGCAGGGCGGTGAAGTCGCCGAAGTGCGGGTAGACGCCGGCCAGGTACTCGGCGTCCCGGGTGTGCAGCTTGCCCCAGTGCGGGCGGCCCTGGTGCGCGGCCATCAGCTGCTCGACGGCGGTGAAGTAGCCCTGGTCGGCGGTGCCCCGGTAGAGGTGGACGGCGATGTAGGCGCTGTCCCGCCCGGAGGCGGTGGAGAGCCAGAGGTCGTCGGCTGGGGCGAACCGCACCTCCACGGGGAAGCTGACCTTCCAGTCGGAGCGCTCGACCAGGGCCTTCAGTTCGCGCAGCACCTCGGCGACGGCCGCGCGCGGCACCGCGTACTCCATCTCCACGAAGCGGACCTTGCGGGGGCTGGTGAACACCCGGTGCGCGGTGTCGGTGTAGCTGCGGTCGGACCAGGCGCGGCTGGCCAGCGAGGCGATGGCGGGGATGCTGGCGGGGAAGCGCCGGCCGACCCGGCAGGCGCCCTCCCAGACGGTGTTGGAGAGGAAGTCGTCCTCCAGCCACTCCTTGAACCGGGGCAGCGGGGCGGCCGGACCCTGGCTGCGGTTGTTGCGCTTGGTCGAGCAGCGGTCGGTGTGCGGGAACCAGTAGAACTCGAAGTGCTCGTTCACGGCGGTGAGGTCGTCCAGCCGCGCCAGCACCTCGTCGAAGGACATCGGCTGCTCGTGCGCGGTGAGCAGGAAGGCCGGTTCGACGGCGAAGGTGAGCGCGGTGATCACGCCGAGGGCGCCGAGGCCGAGCCGGGCGCCCTGGAACAGCCGCGGGTTCTCGGTGGGGGAGCAGCGCCGGACGCTGCCGTCGGCGAGGACGATCTCCAGGGCGCGGATCTGGGCGGCGAGCGAGCCGGAGTCGCGGCCGGTGCCGTGGGTGCCGGTGCTGGTGGCGCCGGCCACGGTCTGGACCTCGATGTCGCCCATGTTGGTGAGCGAGAGGCCCTCGGCGGCGAGGATCCGGTTGAGCCGGGCGAGCGGGAGGCCGGACTCGACGGTGATGGTGCCGGCCTCGCGGTCGATCTCGCGGACGGCGGTGAGCGCGTACGGGCGGAGCAGGACGCCGTCGCCGGCGGAGGCGATCGAGGTGAAGGAGTGGCCGGAGCCGACGGCCTTGACGGTGCGGCCCTGTTCGGCGGCGCGCAGGATCTCCTTGGCCAGCTCCTCCGCGGTGCCGGGGGTGGCGGCCCGGGCGGGCCGGGCACTCTGGTTCCCGGCCCAGTTGGTCCACCGGGTGGGGGTCGCGGTACTGGCCTGGGGCATGGCGCCGCCTCCTGCTCCGTGGCCGACCGGGGTCGGCGCGGTCCGGGGCGGTGGGGGCCGCCCTACCCGCGGGTAGGCCCACGGGTAGGGAGAGATTAGTCAGTTCACCGTTCGAGGTCTACGGTCTCTTCGACCGCTTCGGCGGCTCCTCCGGCGGTCTGTTCGACGGTGAGTCCGGCACGCAGTCGGCCCAGGCCGGCCAGCGCGACGACCACGCCGAACACCCCGGCGGTCAGCGGCACCCAGTAGCCCGCGGCGGATCCGGCGGCGTCGACCACCCAGCCGCCGGTGGAGGAGCCGACCGCGACGCCGAGGGCGAGCCCGGTGGTCGTCCAGGTCATGCCCTCGGTCAGCTGGGCGGCCGGGACGAGCCGCTCGACCAGGGCCATCGCGGTGATCAGGGTGGGGGAGATGGCGATGCCCGCGACCAGGAGCGCGCCGCCGACCACGACCAGCCCGCCGACGCCGCGCACCGACCCGGCGACCAGCACCAGCGGCACCATGCTGAGCGCCATGAACAGGACGCCGCCGAAGAAGCGGCCGGCCATCGAGCCGGTGAGCTTGAGGGTGCCGAACACCACGCCGGCCAGGCAGGAGCCGAGCGCCCACAGCGCCAGGATCACGCTGGAGACGGACTTGTGCCCCTGGGCCTCGGCGTAGGCGACGGTGACGACCTCCACCGAGCCGAAGATCGCACCGGTGGCGACGAAGGTGAGGATCAGCACCTGCAGGCCGCGGTTGAGGATCACCGAGCCGCCGACGTGCCGGGCGGCCGGGTGGACCGGCGGCTCGGTGGAGCGCTGCCCGGCGAACAGCAGGACGCCGACGGCGAGGAAGACCCCGGCGAGCAGGACGCCGGCCTCGGGGAAGACGGAGGTGGCCAGGGTGATGGAGAGGATCGGGCCGACGATGAAGCAGAGTTCGTCGACGACGGCCTCGAAGGAGTACGCGGTGTGCAGCTTGCCGGCGTCGTCGCGGTAGAGGTGGGCCCAGCGGGCGCGGACCATCGCCCCGGTGCTCGGCATGACGCCCAGGCCGGCGGCGAAGACGAACAGCGTCCAGTCCGGCGCGTGCGACCGCGCGCAGAGCAGTAGCCCCACGACGGCGACCACGGTGATCGCCATCGCCGGCACGATGATCCGGCGCTGCCCGTGCCGGTCCACCAGCCGTGAGACCTGCGGGCCGAGCAGCGCGGCGGAGACCGCCAGTGTCGCCGACACCAGGCCCCCCAGCCCGTAGGAGCCTCTCAGCTGGGAGAGCATGGTCACGATGCCGATGCCGGTCATCGAGATCGGCAGCCGGGAGACGAAGCCGGTGGAGGAGAAGGCCAGACTGCCGGGGGAGGCGAATATCTGGCGGTAGCTGGACAGCACGGGAGCTCCGCGGGGGTAAGGAACGAGGCCGGTGAACACAGCTTACGTACCTTGGCAAACGGTAATTTCCGGACACCCGCGCGGCCCCGCCGGAGGTCCCCGGTCCCTCAATGGCAGGATCGGTGCCATGTCCGACGCGCGCAAACCCTCACCGTCCGGCGCCGCCCCGTACGACGCCCTGCTGCTGCTCTCCTTCGGTGGGCCGGAGGCCCCCGAGGACGTCGTCCCCTTCCTGGAGAACGTGACCCGTGGCCGCGGGATCCCCAAGGAGCGGCTGAAGGAGGTCGGCAAGCACTACTTCCTGTTCGGCGGGGTCAGCCCGATCAACGAGCAGAACCGCGAGCTGCTCGCCGCGCTGCGCAAGGACTTCGCCGAGCACGGGCTGGACCTGCCGGTCTACTGGGGCAACCGGAACTGGGCCCCCTACCTGGTGGACACGCTGCGCGAACTGGCCGCCGACGGCCACCGCCGGATCGCCGTCCTCGCCACCAGCGCCTACGCCGGCTACTCGGGCTGCCGCCAGTACCGGGAGAACCTCGCCGACGCGCTGGCCGCCCTCGCCGCCGAGGGACTGCCCGAGCTGCGGGTCGACAAGCTGCGGCACTTCTACAACCACCCCGGCTTCGTCGAGCCGATGATCGACGCCACCCTGGCCGCCCTGGCGCAGCTGCCCGAGGACGCCCGGGCCGGCGCCCGTTTCGCCTTCACCACCCACTCCATCCCGGACACGATGGCCGAGACCTCCGGCGCCCCGGACGACCCGGCCCGCGGCCGCCCCGGCGGTGCCTACGTCGCCCAGCACTTGGACGTCGCCCGGCTGATCGCGGCGGCCGTCGCCGAGCGCACCGGCGTCGCGGACCGGCCCTGGGAGCTGGTGTTCCAGAGCCGCAGCGGCGCCCCGCACACGCCGTGGCTGGAACCGGACATCTGCGACCACCTGGAGGCCCAGCACGCCGACGGCGCGCCCGCCGTGGTGATGGTCCCGATCGGCTTCGTCTCCGACCACATGGAGGTCAAGTACGACCTCGACACCGAGGCCGTCGCCAAGGCCGCCGAACTCGGCCTGCCGGTGGCCCGCGCCGCCACCGTCGGCGCCGACCCGCGCTTCACCGCCGCCGTGCGCCAGCTGGTGCTGGAGCGGGCCGCCACCGAGCGCGGCGAGCCGGTGACCCGCTGCGCCCTGGGCGCGCTCGGCCCCAGCCACGACGTGTGCGCGGTGGCCTGCTGCCCCAACCCGCGCGCTCCCCGCCCGGCCGCCGCCGAGCGCTGACCCCGAGGAGACCCATGCCCACCCCCGCCCTGCCCGTCGACGGGCTCCTCGACGACCTGCTGGAGGTCGCTCTGGACGCGGCCCGGCAGGCCGGCGCCCTGCTGCGCGACGGCCGGCCCGCCGATCTCGGTGTGGCCGGCACCAAGAGCAGCCCGGTCGACGTGGTCACCGAGATGGACCTCGCCTCCGAGAAGCTGGTCCTGGAGCTGATCACCGACCGCCGCCCCCAGGACGGCTACCTCGGCGAGGAGGGCGCCGAGCGGCACGGCACCAGCGGGGTGCGCTGGGTCGTCGATCCGCTCGACGGCACGGTCAACTATCTGTACGGGCTGCCCTCCTGGGCGGTCAGCGTGGCCGCCGAGGTGGACGGCCGGGCGGTCGTCGGAGTGGTGTACGCCCCGGCCCGCGGCGAGCTGTTCCACGCCGTCCTCGGCCGCGGCGCGCGCCTCGACGGCCGACCGGTCTCGGTCCGCCCGGCCCCGCCGTGGGGCCAGGCGCTGATCGGCACCGGCTTCAACTACGTCCAGCCGGTGCGGGTGCGCCAGGCCGAGGTGCTGCTGGCCCTGATGCCCGAGGTGCGGGACATCCGCCGGGGCGGGGCCGCCGCGGTGGACCTGTGCGACGTCGCCGCCGGGCGGCTGGACGGCTATTACGAGCGCGGGCTCGCCCCCTGGGACCGCGCGGCCGGCTGCCTGATCGCCACCGAGGCCGGCGCCCTGGTCGGCGGCCGCCCCGGGCACGGCCCGGACGGCGAGCTGACCGTGGCCGCCGCCCCCGGCGTGTACGAGCCGCTGCAGGAGCGCCTGGCCGCGCTGCGGGCCTGGGCCGACTAGCCCCAGGGCGAGTCCGGCCCTGGGCGCGGGCGCCGGAACATGCGAAGAGCCCTGGCATACAGGGGATGCCAGGGCTTGGGGTTTCGCACGACCCCCGCAGGGCCGCTGGTGCCGGAGGTCCGGCGTCAGGTCGAAGGTCGGATCGATCAGGCGGCGGTGCGGTGGCGCTCCAGCACGGTGTCCACACCGTGCTCGGCGGCGAGTCGGCGGAGGTCGTCCAGCTCGGACTGCTCCACCTCGGCGAGGAACTCGTCCCCGGCCTCGATCGCGCGGTGCAGGTCCTGTTCGGCGTTGGCTATGCGCTGCAGGATTCCGGCCTTGAAGGCGTCCATACGGGCCCCCTTACTGTGTCGGACGTGCACGGTCGTACGTTCTCCGCCCCGAGGAGGTGTGGCCAGCGGCAGCGTCCGGTCCGGTAGGTCTTGAATCTCCGGTCGGGCGCGGAGACGGCCTTCGGCCGCTCCCGGTGACGTCCCAGCCCCAGGGCCGGCGCGGATGAACGCACGGCGGGTGGGTGCGATCGGCCAACAGCCAGATCGCGGGTGTGCAGCTGTCCTCCCCGCCGGGGACACAGGGAAACCTTCCGGCGCGAGAAAGTTGCCTGCGTCACAGTCCAACCGGACTGGTCCGGATGCGAACCGTGACCGTCCGCCCTCCCCGCACCGTGCCTGAGCGGCAGCTTATCGCTGCTTTACCGGCGGACCAGGCAGGATGGAGACACCGTCGGAGCCGTGCGTCCGCTTCCGGGGCCGGCCTGGAGAAGGGACAACGACCGTGCGGGTTCTCGTCGTCGAGGACGAGCAGCTGCTCGCCGAGGCTGTCGCCACCGGCCTGCGCCGCGAGGCGATGGCCGTCGACGTGGTGTACGACGGGGAGGCCGCGCTCCAGCGCATCGCGGTCAACGACTACGACGTGGTGGTCCTGGACCGCGACCTCCCGCTGGTCCACGGCGACGACGTCTGCCGCAAGGTGGTCGAGCAGGGCCTGGCCACCCGGGTGATCATGCTGACCGCCTCCGGCGACATCAGCGACCGGGTCGAGGGCCTGGAGATCGGCGCGGACGACTACCTTCCGAAGCCGTTCGCCTTCAGTGAACTCGTCGCCCGGGTAAGGGCGCTGGGCCGCCGCGCGACCGTCCCGCTGCCCCCGGTGCTGGAACGCGCCGGCATCTCGGTCGACCCCGGCCGCCGCGAGGTGATCCGCGACGGACGCACCGTCCAGCTCGCCCCCAAGGAGTTCGCCGTCCTGGAGGTGCTGATGCGGGCCGGCGGTGCCGTCGTCTCCGCCGAGCAGCTGCTGGAGAAGGCCTGGGACGAGCACACCGACCCGTTCACCAACGTCGTGCGCGTCACCGTGATGACGCTGCGCCGCAAGCTCGGCGACCCGCCGGTGATCATCACCGTCCCGGGCTCCGGCTACCGGATCTGACCGGACCCACCGGACCACCTGGCCGGATCCGACCGGACCAGACCGGAACCGGCCGGAACCGGCCGTCGGACCGGGCAGGACTCCACCCATCCCGCGCCCGCCCCGGCGGACGCTCCGAGAGGACCATCATGACCACCCCGCCCCCGGCCGGCGGGCCCTCCGGCGCGCCCGCCGGCGGCCCGCGCGCCGTGCCGCCCAAGCCCCCGAACCCCCCGCACGCGACCCGGCCGCACCACCCCGGACGCCACGTCCCCGGCGACGGCATGCTCGCCTGGCTGCCCTTCCGGCCCACCATCCGGATGCGGCTCACCCTGCTCTACGGCGGCATGTTCCTGATGGCCGGCGTGGTCCTGCTGCTGCTGATGTACGTGTTCTTCCAGGACGCCGTGCAGGGCTTCGTGCCGCACAAGTTCGACCTCGGGGGCAACCGGATCCTGGTCGGCGGCACCTCGATGGACGGCGCGCAGTTCAACCAGGCGCTGGCAAGCGAGTACCTGGCGCGCTCCGATTCCGCGCGGACCACCCTGCTGCGCAAGTCGCTGACGATGCTGGTCTGCCTCGCCGTGATCGCCTTCGCGGTCGGCTACGCGCTGGCCGGCCGGGTGCTGCGCCCGCTCGGCGAGATCACCCGCACCGCGCGCGACGTCGCCTCCTCCGACCTGCACCGGCGGATCGAGCTGGACGGGCCGGACGACGAGCTCAAGGAGCTCGCCGACACCTTCGACGACATGCTGGACCGGCTGGACCGCTCCTTCGACTCCCAGCGCCGCTTCGTCGCCAACGCCTCGCACGAGCTGCGCACCCCGCTGGCGATCAACCGCACCCTGCTGGAGGTCCAGCTCTCCGATCCGGCCGCCTCACCCGACCTCCAGCAGCTCGGCAAGACCCTGCTGGCCACCAACGAGCGCAGCGAGCAGCTGGTGGAGGGCCTGCTGCTGCTCGCCCGCAGCGAGAACGAGCTGACCGACCGCCGCCCGGTGGAACTCTCCGAGGTGGCCACCCGGGCGCTGGAGCAGACCCGCGCCGAGGCCTGCCAGCGCGACGTCGAGCTGCGTTCCAAGCTCTCCCCGGCCGTGGTCGCGGGCAACGGCGTTCTGCTGGAGCGGCTCGCGCTCAACCTGCTGCAGAACGCCGTCCGCTACAACACCCCGGGCGGCTGGGTCGAGCTGGCCACCGCCGAGGTGCCCGGTGGTGGCGAGCTGGTGGTCTCGAACACCGGCCCGGTGGTGCCCGGCTACGAGCTGGAGCACATCTTCGAGCCGTTCCGCCGGGTCAAGGGCGCCGAGCGCACCCGCAGCGACAAGGGGGTCGGGCTCGGCCTGTCCATCGTCCGCTCGGTGGTGCGCGCCCACGGTGGCGCCATCGAGGCCACTCCGCGCGCCGGTGGCGGCCTCACCATGCGGGTCCGGATCCCCAACCCCTGACCCGCCCCGCGGGGCCCCTCCCGGGCCCTCCGCGCCGTCCCCGCCGCCGCGCTCCGTAAGCGACCGTTCACTGCCGCCCCCGTCAGGCCCGTCAAGACGACATAAGGCCTGGCGGGGGCGGCTTGTCATTTGCTGCCCGAGCAACTTACGGTGTCGTAACCTACGGAACCGTAAGTGTGTCTCCGATGTGCCCGCCCAACGCGCCCGTCCTGCGCGTGCCGTCCCCCGGGAGCAAGACCGTGACCATCGCCCCTGTGCAGAGCAGCACCTCGCTCGGATCGAGCGGCTGGACCGACGCGCGGCTGATCCTGGCCCTCGAGGAGGTCGTGGAGCAGGAGCTCAACCGCCACCTGGGCGTGGCCAGGGAGTGGATGCCGCACGAGTTCGTGCCGTGGAGCCAGGGCCGTGACTTCGACGGCGTGCTGGGCGGCGAGGCCTGGGCCGTCGAGCAGTCCCAGGTGACGCCGCTCGGCCGGGTGTCGCTGGTGGTGAACCTCCTCACCGAGGACAACCTCCCCAGCTACCACCACGAGATCGCCAGCATGTTCGGCCGCGAGGGCGCCTGGGGCACCTGGGTGCACCGCTGGACCGCCGAGGAGGGCCGGCACGGGATAGCCATTCGCGACTTCCTGCTCGCCACCCGGGCCGTCGACCCGGTGGAGCTGGAGCGGGCCCGGATGAGCCACATGTCCGAGGGTTTCGAGTCCGACAACGCGCACAGCATGCTGCACTCGGTCGCGTACGTGGCGTTCCAGGAGCTGGCCACCCGGATCTCGCACCGCAACACCGGCAAGTACGCCGGCGACGCGCTCTGCGACCAGCTGCTGGCGAAGATCGCCAACGACGAGAACCTCCACATGGTCTTCTACCGGAACCTGCTGAAGGCCGCCCTGGAGATCGCCCCCGACCAGGCCATGCGAGCCGTCGCGGACGTGGTCACCAACTTCCGGATGCCCGGCCACGGCATCCCCGGCTTCGAGCGGGCCGCCGCGCAGATCGCCCTCGGCGGGGTCTACAACCTGCGCATCCACCACGACGACGTGCTGCAGCCGGTGCTGCGCCACCTGCGCGTGATGGAGCTCGGCGGCCTCGGCCCGGAGGGCCTGCTGGCGCAGAACGAGCTCGGCGTCTTCCTGGACGGGCTGGACGGCCAGGCGCGCAAGTTCGAGGAGCGCCAGGCCGCGATCCTGGCCCGGAGGGCCGCGCGCCGAAGCGCCGAGTAGGGCGCGCGGCGGGGCAGTCGAAGTGGGTGGATTTTCCGTGGTTTGCCCCGGATGATTCTGAACGTGACCAAGCTCACACCGTGTCGCTCCATGACGTCGGCCGACCTCGGAGAGTGATCACCTGCTCAGGGGTGCCGATCGCCGTCCGTGATCGGATTTCGAACCTAGGCCGGTCCGTAGGATTGGTCGGCACCCCAGGTGGGCAAGGGATTCAGCGGGCTTTCGAACGGCTGGCGGTCACTGTGAGTGTCTGCCGCGCCGGGGCTGAAGGAGGTCGACGATGGCCCAGCGTGAGGCCTCCCACACCCCGGTGGATCACCCCAACGGACCCCTGGCTGAGTGTCGATTGAGTAACAGGGCTTGAAGTAAGGCAAAATCTCCGCCTCGGGTCGGGCACAAGACCGACCCCCCATGCGTTACGTGCGCTGGAGATACCGCACACACCGCACAAACCCGGAGGGGGAGAGCGAACAATGGCAACGGACTACGACACCCCACGCAAGACCGACGACGAGCTCAACGAAGACAGCATCGAGGAACTCAAGGCTCGGCGGAACGACAAGGGCGGCGGCTCTGTCGACGTCGACGAGTTCGACGCGGCCGAGGGCATGGAGCTCCCGGGCGCCGACCTCTCGAACGAGGAGCTCGCGGTCCGGGTGCTGCCGAAGCAGGCCGACGAGTTCACCTGCATGAGCTGCTTCCTGGTGCACCACCGCAGTCAGCTGTACAGCGAGAAGAACGGCAACCCGATCTGCCGGGACTGCGGCGCCTGAGCACCGCGGCGGACAGGGCCCGGCACCCGCGGCTTCCGCGGGTCCGGCACAGCGCCCCTTCCGGCCCCGGGCAGCGGGGCCGGACGGCAGGTCCGGTGACCGTCCTGACGGACGGCACCGGGAGGACGGGGTCGGCCATGAGCACGTCGGCCGACACAAAGTCGTAGGGACGGTCCCGCATCAGCGGAACCGTCCCTCTCCGTTTTTCCGACCAGGTCTTTCCGACTCGGTCCTTCCGACCCGGGTCCTTCCGGCCCGGTGCGCGCTCCCGGCCTCCCCGGCCCGTGCGCGGCCCCCGGCCCTACGTGCGGGCGCCGCGGCGGGCCTCCTCCAGCGCCTCCGCCAGCTTCATCGGCGAGCGGGTCGACAGATAGAGATACGGCGTCGGGTCGGTCGGGTCGGTCACCTCGATCCGCAGCGCCGTCGGGACGTAGCTGCGCAGCAGCATGAAGGCGCGCGGGTTGGCCTTCGGCCCGCGCCAGGCCACCGCCTCGGCGGGGCTCAGCGGGTGCGCGGTGCCCAGGGCGTCCACCGGGATCCGGGCCGGTCCGGCGACCAGCGAGCCCTGCACCACGCGGATCCGGGCCGAGCCGTAACTGCTGATCGCGACCGCGCCGGCGGCGATGCCGACCACCAGCCCGACCAGTGCGGCCAGACCGCTGACCCGCAGCAGGATCAGCGCGAGCGTGAGCCCGGTCGCGACCGGGAGCAGCCACCAGGAGCGCGGCACCGTGAGGCGTTCGTCGTACATGCCCCCATTGTGGGCGCCCTGACGCCGGGGCCGGGACGCCACCCCCATCGGGCGTGCCCCTACCGCTGGGTAGGGTGGGGCCCCGTGACCGGTTCGACCACCCCCACCGCCCCCACCGACCGGCCGGCGCCCGCGATGCCGCCGACCCCGACCACCCCGCCGCCGGACGCCGTGCTGCCGCCGCGTGCCCCCGAGGCGCCCGCCCCCGGCACCCGGCTCGGCTCCCACTACGAGCACTGCTTCGGCTGCGGCCCGCAGCACCCCGGCGGGCTGCGGATCGACGCGGTCGCCGGCGAGGGACTCGACGTCACCGCCGAGTTCGCCGTCCGCGACGTCCACCAGGGCGGTCCGGGCCTGGCCCACGGCGGAGTGCTGACCACCGCCATGGACGAGACGCTCGGCACGCTGAACTGGCTGCTGCACGCCCCCGCCGTCACCGGTCGGTTGGAGACCGACTTCCTCTGCCCCGTCCCGGTCGACTCGGTGCTGCACCTGCGGGCGTGGATCACCGGAGTCCAGGGCCGCAAGATCTACAGTGCCGCCGAGGCGCGGATCGGCGGCCCCGACGGACCGGTCGCGGTGCGCGCTCAGGCGCTCTTCATCCAGGTGAAGCTGGAACACTTCACCTCGCACGGTCGTCCCGAGGACATCGAGAAGGTCCTCGACGACCCGGATCTGATGAAGCGCGCACGAGCCTTTGAGGTGAACCCTTGAGCAACGCCCCCCGCCCGCCGCTGGACGTCCTGATCAGGCGCATCGACCCCGAGCTGCCGCTGCCCGCCTACGCGCAGCCCGGCGACGCGGGAGCCGATCTGCGCACCACCGTCGACGCCGAGCTGGCCCCAGGTGAGCGGGTCGTCCTGCCCACCGGCGTGGCCATCGCCCTCCCGGACGGCTACGCGGCCTTCGTCCACCCCCGGTCCGGGCTGGCAGCTCGTTGCGGAGTTGCTCTCGTGAACGCCCCAGGGACGGTCGATGCCGGGTACCGTGGAGAGATCAAGGTGATCGTCGTCAATCTGGACCCGCGCGAGGGGGTCAGCTTCCGCCGAGGGGACCGGATCGCCCAGCTGGTGGTCCAGCAGGTCGAGAAGGCCCGCTTCCACGAGGTGGCCGAGCTACCTGGGTCGGCACGCGCCGAGGGCGGGTTCGGGTCGACCGGTGGCCACGCCGCGGTCTAGCATTCCCGCGGCCTCGCAGGAAGCCGAGCAGGTATTCGCATCGGTCTTGGACCGGGAAGGACAGTGACCGTGTTCCGTCGTCGCCAGAAGAGCGAGGACGCTGTCGAGCAGCTCGCCGACGACGCCATCAGCGCCGACGAGACGGCCGATGACGTCGAAGGTTCCGCCGAGAGCGAGAACGTGACCGAGCTGGACCCGGCCGACAAGGTCGGCCTGCCGCCGGCTCCGCGGCCGGACGGCCCGTGGGACCACTCCGAGCTGGAGAACCCCGAGGAGGGGCGGGTCGACCTCGGGGGTCTGCTGGTCCCCGGTGTCGAGGGCATGGAGCTGCGCGTGGAGGTGGCCGGTGACGCGATCGTCGCCGCGACCCTCGTCCTCGGTAACAGCGCCATCCAGCTGCAGGCCTTCGCCGCTCCGAAGTCGGAGGGCATCTGGGGGGAGGTCCGGGAGGAGATCGCCAACGGCATCACCTCGCAGGGCGGCCTCATCGAGGAGGAGGAAGGCCCGCTCGGCTGGCACCTCCGTGCCCAGGTCCCGGTGCAGCTGCCGGACGGCACCCAGGGCGTGCAGCTGGTGCGCTTCGTGGGCTGCGACGGCCCGCGTTGGTTCCTGCGTGGCGTGATCTCGGGCCAGGCCGCCGTGCAGCCGGAGATGGCCGGGATCCTGGAGCAGGTCTTCCAGCAGACGGTCGTCGTCCGCGGCGAGACCCCGATGGCGCCCCGCGACCCGATCGTGCTGAAGCTGCCCGAGGACGCGCAGATGGTCGCCGACGGTGGCGGTGCGGCTGCGTCGGCCGGCGAGGGAGAGAGCCGTTTCGGCGGTGCGGCCCTCGACCCGTTCGCCCGTGGTCCGGAGATCACCGAGGTCCGCTGACCTGGTGCGTGCCGTACTGATCGCCCCTGCCCGGGACACCGGGCAGGGGCGATTTGCATGTGGCGGGTCCGTCCCCGTACAGTTCCGGAGTCGCCGCGAGAGAGCGGGGACAAGCGGAAAGCGAAATCCGATGAATGAAACTCC
>NZ_JARXYZ010000032.1 GCF_029894125.1 Kitasatospora sp. MAA19 | reverse complement strand
CAACCCGGACGCCTACCTGCCCGACCTCGCAATGGCCCTCAACAACCTCTCCAACCGGCTCGGTGAACTCGGCCAGCAGGAGGAGGGGCTGGCCGCCGCCCAGGAAGCCACCGACCACTACCGCGCCCTCACAGCCACCAACCCGGACGCCTACCTGCCCGACCTCGCAATGGCCCTCAACAACCTCTCCAACCGGCTCGGTGAACTCGGCCAGCAGGAGGAGGGGCTGGCCGTCGCTCAGGAAGCCACCGACCACTACCGCGCCCTCACAGCCACCAACCCGGACGCCTACCTGCCCGACCTCGCCGGCGCCCTCAACAACCTTTCCGTGAACCTCGGTGAACTCGGCCAGCACAAGAAGGGGCTGGCCGTCGCTCAGGAAGCCACCGACCACTACCGCGCCCTCACAGCCACCAACCCGGACGCCTACCTGCCCGACCTCGCCATGGCCCTCAACAACCTTGCCGGGATCCTCGGTGAACTCGGCCAGCACAAGAAGGGGCTGGCCGTCGCTCAGGAAGCCACCGACCACTACCGCACCCTGACCGAGGCCAACCCCGACCTCTTCGAAGCCGCTCTACAGCAGTCCCTGGAGGTGGCCGCTTGGCTCGAGATACTGGAGTACCCCAGCTCTGGCCTCTCAGGGAATATCGCGCGTTCCGAATGACGCTCCCCGCCAGTCGGTGCCGATCTCTGGGACACCAGTACGAGGAAGAAGTTTGCGAATGACCTGGTGGAGCCTCAGCTGGTCGCGGTGTCCGCGGTCAGCAACAGGTCGAAGGGCGACAAGGGGCCGGAGGCCTGGCGGCCGCCGCTGCGGTCGTACTGGTGCACCTACTCGCGGGCCTGGGTCGAGGTGAAGAGCCACTACCAGCTGAACATCACCGGGCCCGAGAAGCGGGCCCTGTCCGACATGCTCGACACCTGCGGCCAGTGAGCGTCCCGCCGGACGCCGAGCGCCACCAGGCGCACGTGACCGCCGGGCCCGGCGGGGTGATGACCGAGGAGGTCGGCTGCATCACCGGCGAGCTCACCGTCGTCACCACCGCATTCCCGAAAGGGCAAGCGTGGGTCGCGGTCCAGTACCGCGGCGCCGACGAGTGGTACACACTCACCGGCACACCCGCTCCCCTGACCGCCGGCGAATCCCTGGCCCAGTATCACCAGCGTGTCCTAGACGCCGTCCGCGCCGGCGGCGAAGCGGTCGCGCCGCCCGCGGCCGGCACCGGGCAGTAGGCCATGGCACCGTCCCGGGGGTCCGGTCACCCGGGACGGCGACGCCCGCCCGCGCGTGCTCGCGGCCGCACGCAGTAGCGCCCCGGCCCGCCGTCGCCCTGACCGTCACACCACGAACCCGTGGCCTCCACACCCTGCTCAGGAGGTGGAGGCCACCATCGTGTTCCCGGCCAGCCCCACAGGTCAGCGGGGGTTGACCGGCCGACAGGGTCGTGTAGTCCCCGCCGCTTTCGCCGCCCAGACGCACCTGCCGCCCCAGCCGAAAATCCTTTTCCGGCGCCCCTTGACCAGCGCCCTCAGCCGCCTACGGTCCGGTGTCACGGACCCGCCCGGCCCTACCCGGGGCGCCGCGTACACCGGAACGTCGCGTACGCCGCTGAGTCTGTGTCAGCCACCCACGACTCGGAGGGGAACCATCATGACCAATCGCTCTTCTCGGCGCCGGAACACGGCGCCGCGCACCGGCGGCACGAACGGCAGGCCCCAGGCGGCGGGGCAGGAGCGGCCGGCCTGGCGTGATCCGGGTCGGATGCTCGGCGCGGTGCTGGCGAATGCCGGCTCCGGGGTGTTCGTCGCCACGCTGCTGTTCCTGGCACAGCATGTCGAGGTGACCTGGCACTGACACCTGGGGACCGGTCCGCTGCCCGCTCGGGGGTTCGGGCGCGGACCGGTCCTTCCAGTGTGCGTGGGCGGACACCGCGGTGCTCGGTCAGGGAGTGTCGCCGGCCCAGTCCCAGCGGGACGGGTCCGCACGGCGGGGTTCGTAGTGGGCACGGCCGCCGGCACCGTAGGAACCGATCTCCGTGGAGAGCGCGGCGCCGTCGGCGAGCTGTCCGGCGTCCCAGCCGGTGACGTCCAGGAGGAGGCCGTCCAGCGGGCCGCCGACGAGCTCGCGGTACTCGTGCCCCAGGCGAGGGCCGGGGTTCGGGTCGTCGTGGTCGGCCCCGTACACCCGGCCTCGCATCAGCGTCTCGTCGTCCATGCCGGCCAGCATTCCAGCCGGCACCGACACGCAGGACGCGAACAGGAGGACCGGGGTCACCACCATGCCGGCTCGACGGCGACGCCCTGGTCGTCGTCCTGGTCGCGGTCGGCAGCCCGGTGGCCGACCTCCTCCAGCACCTGGGCCTCCTCACGCAACAGCTCGGCGATCCAGTCGGCCACGCCTGCGGGGATTCGGACGGTGCGCTGTTCGATTTCGTACAGGGTGCCGATGGTGGCCTGGACGCCGCCGTTGCCGCCGTTGCCGCCGGGCGCGACATCGGTGGCGGTCCCTGGAACGCAGCGCCTGAGGCGGAACGGATGAACCCACGACAGGCGCTTACGACAGCTGGCCTGGGTCGGACGGCAGGCCGGCCGTCTCCAACATGCGGTTGTGCGACGCAGCCCGATCTCGTCCGTCCTGGTCAGGATCTCAGCCGTCATTGGCACAAGCCCAGGGTTGCAGGTGGCGAGCGGGAACGTTGGGGATCCCCTCCCCCGTCAGCAGCGGGTCACAGCTGGTGGCGGTGGGCCGCGCGAACAGAGCACAGGTGCATGTGTACAGCTGCCGGGTCGGTTCCGGTGAGTTCGGCGACCTCGGTCTCGGGCAGGTCGAGGACGAGGTGCAGGACGAGGACGTCCTGCTGAGGATCGCTCAGGTGGGCTACGGGTTTCAGAGGTCCGGCCAACGTTCGGACACGATGGCGGACGGTTTGCCAGGCGCAGGCGGCCGGGCTGGGGGCGGCCAGGACGCGGGGCCAGCTGTCGGCAAGTTCGTCGAAGGCCTCTCTGATGGCGTTGCAGGCGTCGGCGGCAGGCAGGAGGAGGGTGGCGTACTGGAGGTACCGGTCGTAGTGGAGGTCGCGGAGCGCCCACGGTCCGACCCGGGCGGGCCGTGTCGGCTGGCGCGGTCGGCCCCCCTGCCGAGTCGGCGGCATGCTGCCTCCTAAAGGTGTGGGGATGGACGGGGCGGTTTGCGGGCTGCGGCATGCGGTCCCGTGCCGCGGCCGGGTGGTCAGAAGGACTCTGCGGGCAGGGTGCTGAGCTCCGTGTCAGATACCGTTGACGGAGGGAGCGGGTTCTCGGGTGTCCACTCCGGGTTTTCCGCCAGCTGGAGGCATTCCCACAAGGGTCTGATGACCTCGGGCGGGCCTTGGAGGACAGTGATCACCGCTGCGATGTCCGGCCACGACGACAGCTTGAGGCCGGACAGGACGGCGGTGGCCTGAGCGGCGGTCAGGGGGCGCGAGGACCGCTCGGCGATGAACTGTGGGGTGGGGCGGCCGGCGCCGAGGTGAAGGCCCTGGAGCGCGGATGTGAGCTGGAACAGGGCGTGGTCGTATGCCTTCGGCCTGCCTGCGAAGAACGGCCGGGCCGTGGGTTTGCCGTTGGCCTCCTCCCACAGCACGCGCAACTGCTCGGGGTGCGCACCGCAGGACCGGGCGAACGAGTGCACCACGTCCCAGCGGGGCATGCGCTCGCCGCTGACCGCGCGGGAGATGTAGGAGGTAGAGACCCCGGCCACCTCGGCGATTTTGCGCATGGAGTTACCGGAGGAGCGCTGCAGGTGGGACAGGGCACTGGCGAGCCGGGCCTGGGCATCGAGAGTGGTGGCTGCCGAACGCCGGTTGCGGGAACCACGCTGCCAGGAACCGGAACCCCTCGGGCGTGCGGTCCGCCGTCCTCGTTCGCTACGGCGTGCCAGCAGGCGGGTGACCTTCGCCTCCTCCCAGCGGGTGCGTGCGGTCTCGGTACTGACGCCGAGGATCTTGGCGATGGCCGGCCATCGGACCTTGCGCAGGCGTGCCTGGAGGACGACGGCATTGAGCAGTTCGTGGTACTCCTTGCCGATCTCGGCGACGATCGTGAGTTCGGCGAAGTCTCCGAGCGCGGGATCGGCGGACTTCGCGACGTTCTGCAGACGCCGCGCGGTTGCCATCAGGCCCTCGGCGATGTGAATGACCATCGGGTCCACGGTCGGCGACGGTGCCTTCGGCGGGGCCTTCGTCTTGCGGTGCGCGGCGGAACGGCACTTGTCGGTACAGAAGCGGCGTCGGCGCCCGCGGGAGCTGAGCGTGAACATGGTGCCACAGTGGTCACAGGCCTGGCTCGGCCCTGTCGGCTGGGTCATTTTCCGTTCCTCGAAACAGTTCGGGGTAACGCAAACGGGTGAGCCCTGCGAGGGATTTCGTTCGCGGATGCCCGATGATCCAGAATTGCGCGTACGGATTGCATTTCACCAGCGCAATGGCAGTACGCTCGCCCGCCCGCTGCGGCGAGGCCACGAAGCGGGCGGGCCGCGTCGGATTCTCAGGTGCGACGGCGCAGGTAGCTGACGTGGGAGGCGTTAGCGACAGTCCCAGCGGCGCACAGCAGGGCCGACAGCCCGAGCCCGGGAGCGGCCCCCGCAGCGAGGGCGAAGAGCGCGCCCGGGACCGCTACGAGGAGCCCGCCTTTCAGATGTACCCACATGGCAATGGCCTCGGACGTTTCCCCGCCCAACTGCAGAGGCATGTTAGTTTCGGTGCCACGGCCAAACTGTCGCAAGGCGGCCAGGTACCGGATCCGGTCAGGACTCACGAGAGCTCCTTGATCGAGTGATGTTGTTGCGTAGAGCCCCGGCGCTATCGGTTTCTCAGGCCTGCCGGGGCTCTCCGTATTCGCGACATTACAACGCGATCACCCCAACGCGTTAACGGCTGATCCGCTTAGCTGCCATCGATCGGAAAGAATTCGAACGACTCGATCAGAAGCGAAAGCATTCGATCAGGTAGCAGCTTGGGTAGTTCCGAATTCCAGCCTGAATGTTCCGGTACGCCTGACTCCTTGCACCCGCCAAGGTCAACGAAACGCAATCTTCGGTACTGAGGGTGCGACTGTCGGCCCCGAAGCGCCTTCGCACAGCCGCAATCAGCGGCCGCCACTCCCAGGCACCGCGCAACGCGCGCTGTTGCCAACCCCACCAGCGGGCTTCAAGGCAACAGCCCGCCCACACACCGCCCATCTCGGCCGGCCTCAGTCGGCCAAGCGCATCCGGCAGCAGAGACCCGGGCAACCCCGTGCTAAGCCAGGCAGGCTCGAGAACCGGCGTAAGCCACCACCCAGCCGAGGCTCGTCCCACCGCTTCGGCTAGGCCAGCGCTGCCGCGGTCGGCAGCAGCGGCGTGGCCTCGGTGGCGGCTGCCGTGGAAACCTGGCGGACACCGCCGCCCTCGTCCGGCAGCCACAGTTGTGCGCGCCGCGGCCGGGCCGACGGCCCGCGCCCGACCGCCTGTACCTCGGCACGCCGGGCGGTGAGCTGGCCGTACCCGTCCCCCAGACCGATCCACTCCTTCGCGGTCACCTCCAGGCGCAGCTGGGCGCCGGGCCAGGGGCCGGGGGTGAGCAGAACAGTGCCGGCGCGGCGCAGGTGGGCGGCGAGCCGGTCCGCGGTGCGGGGCGGCAGGCGGCGGGGTGGGGCGGCGGCGAGGATCACGGGGCAGGCTGCGGCGAGCGTGGTCAGGACCTCGGCGTAGTGGTCGTCACCGGGGTGGTCGGCGACGACGAGGCGGCGCAGGTCGAGGCCGTAGCCGGCGGCCGCGGCCAGGCCGAGGTCGGGCAGGCCCACCACCGCGGTCCAGGCGTGCGGGTCGGCGGTCGCGGGACCTGCGGCGAGGGCCAGCAGCAGGCTCATGTCGGGGGCCTCGGTGACGGTGCCCTTTGCGAGGCCGCCGTGCGGCAGCAGCGGGCGCAGCGGCTCCAGCACCGGCAGGACGGCCGCCCGGGCCTCGCGGGCGCGGGCTGCCGGGGCGGTCTCTTCCATCAGGCCGGCCAGCTTCAGTCGGCGCCGCTCGTCTGTGTCCGGCTCGGGCAGCGAGGGTCCGGACACGTCGGGATCCGGGGCGGCGGTGAGCCTCATCCGGCCGTCTCCGGGGCCGTGTGTCCACGGTCGCGGACCGGGGTCCCGTCGAGGAACTCCGCAGCCCCTGCGGGCCCTTCGACGGGGGCGTCGGACCGGGGCAGGACCCGGACCGCGGCCGGGTCGTAGAGCGCCCAGGCGGCCTGCTTGTCCTCACCCCAGCGCGCGTGCACGATCCACGGCACGTCCGGCCCCGGGCGGCGGCGGGCGGTGACCACGCCCGAGCGCCACCCGCCCCCGGCCCGCACCCACGCCAGTCGCCAGCACCGGTCCGCGCCGTCCGGGTCGGGCGCGCCCGCGAGCTCGCCGGGCACCGTGATGGCGTCCCGCCACACTCCGTGGAACGGCGCCCGGGCGGGCGCCGGACCGCCGGGCTCGGGCAGCGGACGCACCGTCTCTCCGGAATAGAGGAACCAGCCCCAGGCCGTGCCGGGGCCGGCCTCGGCCGCGTCGTCGTCCCACCGCACGTGGACGACCCAGCCCGTCGACCCGGGAGGCCTGCGCCACACCGTGAGCAGCGCCGGGCGCCACCGGCCGCCCAGGCGGATCTCCACCAGCCGCCACCTGCGGACATCCCGCGAGCGGCCGGGCAGCGTCATCAGCTCCCGGGGCGCCCACTCGGCATCTCCAGGCAGTCCTTCGGGGCGCACGGGGCGGGAGAACGGCACGGCGGAGGTCATAGACTCAGTATTCGACCATTTGTTCGAGTGATCAAACGTCAGCTGCTCCGCCGCCGAACGGGCCGATCCTTCCGGGATCAGCCCAACGGCCCGAGTCGCGGGCGTCACCGCCGGGGCATACCCGGATACGGTGAATCACTCCTCTCCCCCGGCGAAGGACACCCGTGCGCCCTGCCCGATTCCAGCAGCTGCTCCTCGATGCCGCAGCCGGACTGCCTGGAGTGTCGGCGAAGACGTTCGCTGACGCCGGCCACACCCGGCACCCGTTCGGCGTCGCCGTCGAGGCCGGCGGACGGACCTCCCTGTGGCAGGTGATCGGAGTCGGCGCCCCCGGCGAAAAGTGGTACGACGCCGAACCCGCCCCGGTCCTCGGCACCAAGCCCGCCCCGATGGACGCGCCAGCCCCCGGCAACCACCTGGCCTCGGTCGAGCGGGCACTCGTCGCCGCGCTCCTCGCCGCCGACCCGGGCGAGATCGCCGCGGTCGAGGTCTACTCCGGCCTGCCCACCGCTCCGGCAGTCGGCCGCGGCGCCACGATCGACTTCCACGACGGATCGCAGATCTTCATCAACCACGTCCGCTGACGTCGAACACCCCTGGCCCCGCCGCGCAGCGCCGTGACAGCAGAAAGCGCGCCCGCACCTGCTACGCCCGACGAGTCGCGGCAGGCGGTGTTCGACACCGGTCCGACGCCGCGAGGTGAACTCGCGGCTCCGGACCGGGCCGGCCGGTCAGATCGCCTGGGCGGGGTCGTCCAGCCAGGCGTGCCAGCCGTGCGGGGTGACGGTGAGTCCGAGACGCTCGACTTCGGGCTCACCCGTGTCGTGCCACCAGGTAAGGGTCCGCTCGAAGTCGTCCCAGAGGCGACGCCCGCCGTACTGGCGTACCAGGTGCACGGCGTCGCCATCGCGGAAGGTCGCGGCGGCCCAGGCCGGAACGGTGAGGGAGTAGAGCCACAAAGTGCGGGCGCCGTCCTGGTGTGGCTGGATGGCGTGGACGACGTCACGCAGGCGCAGCCCGGTGGCGATCGGGAACGGGTCGAACTTGCCATGCGGCGGCAGGACGGCGGTGGTGGTGTGCTCGGCGACGGTGCCGCCGTCAGCGGGGTTCTCGGGCCACCGCAGGCGCTGGGAGCGCATCTTCATGAACTCGACCGGCTGGAGGAAGGGGCCGGACGCGGTGCCATCGGCCTGGACGGTGAGGCGGACCAGGGCGTCGGCGTTGGAGTAGTGGGTGCCGAACGGCGCCAGGATCAGCCCGCCGGGGCGGGTCTGCTCGATCCACGCACGCGGAATCTCCCGCAGCCCGTACGTCGCGGTGATCCGGTCGTACGGGGCGCCGAGTGGGTGGCCGGGCGCGCCGTCCCCGCAAACGACCTGCGGGCGGTAGCCGGCGCGCTCGAGTGCGGCGCGGGCCTGGGCGGACACGGCGGCGTCGACCTCGATCGTGGTCACGTTCGCGTCGCCGAGCCGGTGGGCCAGCAGGGCGGCGTTCCAGCCGGTTCCGGTTCCCTGCTCCAGCACCCGCATGCCCGGCTCGGCCTTCAGGTCGTCCAGCATCGAGGCGACCAGCGACGGCATCGAGGCCGAGCTGGTCGGCACGGTGCCGGGCTCGGCGCCCTGGTGCTCGCCGTCGTCCCACTGGGTGACGATCGGGATGTCCGCGGCGGCCGCCGCCAGCCAGCCGGATTCGTCGGCGGTGCGGTCGACGGGACGGCTCTTCCCGGTGGCCATGTCGTGCGCCCACACCAGGTCCGGCAGGAACAGCGCGCGCGGAACCGCGTCGAAGGCCGGCGCCCACGCGTCGGCGACGGGGAAGGACCGCCCCGGCGCGGGGCGGCCCTCCTGCTCAGGTGCGAGCGTCACTTGCGGTGTCCCCCGTCCCCGGGCGGGGTGCTGCCGTCAGGGGACGGCGGGTCGGACGGAGGCGTCCACGGAGTCCCCGGGTGCCCGTCACCCCCGCCTCCGTCGCCGCCCGAGCCTCCGCCACCGTGGCCACCGTCAATGTCCATACCGAGCTCCTTGTCGTCGCTGTGATGGTGCCCTCCCGCAGCCTGGGAGGAGTAGAGGGACGCCCCGGCGCACTGGGGCTATGCCGGGGCGGGAGCGCGGGTGCGCAAGTCCGCGTGAACGGTCTTGCCGTACGACTCCGGGGTGGCGCCCCAGTGCCCGCCGGTGAGGTGGTGGACCAGGGCCATGCCGCGGCCGGACTCGACTGCGGGGCCTGCGTCGATCAGACAGGGCAGGACGCGGGAGCCGTCGCGGACGCTGATCCGCACGCACCGGCCGGTGATGCGCTCGACAGTGACGGTCATCTTCCGCCGACAGCCGGTCTTCGCGGCGTTGCCGGCCAGCTCGCTGACGATGAGTTCGCCGGCCTCGACCAGGTCCTCCAGCTCCCACCCGCGCAGCGCGGTGCGCACCAGGCGGCGGGCCGCCGAAGCGGACCGCGGCTCATACGGCAGCAGCACCTTTACGGAGTCGGCGACCGGGGGCCGTGCCGGGGTCTCGACGGTCGTGGTCACCGGGTGCCTCGCACCCGCCGGCGCTGCCCGGGCGCGGCCGTGGCCGGTGGGCGGGGTATGCGGTGCGCGGCCACGGCGGTTCTCCGCTCTCTCGTCGGCGGTGGCAGCTGCGCCCACCCGACGGGGGGACAGGCGGGCGCAGCGGCCCCAGCTCGCCCGCCGGGGATCGGGTGTCCGGTCCGTCACGGCGGGCGACGGGTCGACGGTAGGGAGTGGCCGGCCGGGCACTCAACGTGTTTGCACGCGTTTGCAGGATTTCACCCCAGGGAGTCAGCGGCCCGGGAGATCAGGGCCCGTGCCTGCGCGCCGTGGACCGCGAAGGTCTTGAGCCGGTCGAACGCCTGGGCGTAGAGCGTGAGCTCGCTGGGCGTGGTGACGGTCACCTGGGCGGACAGCAGTTCCACGCCGGCCTCGGCGTCGTCGAAGATGTTGAACGTCTCCGCCGGCCACATGGTGCGCTGCGCGGTGAACGGGATGACGCCGAGCGAGACGGCCGGCAGCGCCATGGCGGCCCGCAGGTGCTCCAGCTGCTCGGCCATCGTCTCGACGGTGCCGAGGCGGTAGTAGAGGACGGACTCCTCCACCAGGATCGCGAAGCGGTGGTTGCCGGTGCGGATGACGCGGGAGCGGGCCAGGCGTGCCTTGACGGCGTCGGCGACGTCGTTGGGTGTTCGGCGGAAGTCGGCGACCGTGGCGAGCAGGGCGGTGGCGTACGCCTCGGTCTGGAGGACTCCCGGTACGACGCGGGAGGAGTAGGAGCGGAAGTGCCGGGTGCGCTCGTAGAGGGGCGCCGCGGATTCCTGGAGGCGGCGCAGGCCGGTGCGGGTGAGGCGGCGCCACTCGACGTACATGGAGTCCACGGCGCGGTTGGCGGCGATCAGGTCCGCGGCCTGGTCGTCGGCGCCGCAGGCGCGGCACCAGGTGCGGATGTCGGCGTCCGAGGGCGCGGTCTTGGCGTTGATGATGCGGGAGGTCTTGGCGCCGTTCCAGCCGCACAGGGCTGCCAGCTCCTGCCCTTGGAGGCCGGCGTCCAGCATGATCTCGCGAAGGCGCGCGGCCAGGGTCAGGCGGGCTTCCTGGGCGCTGGAGGACGGGGAGGGGGGCATGGAGCTGGTCGTCCGGCCGGGGTGTCAGACGGTGTACTGCTCGTGCGGGATGGCGCGCTCCCAGACGGCCTCGAACGCGTCGGCGCAGAGCTTGGCGACGGCGGGGTCCTCGCACATCTCCGGCCCGGCGGAGGCTCCGTCGCCGGTGAAGTGGTTGAAGCGGACGGTCGTCGCGTCGAACAGCCAGAAGTCGTTGCCGGGCAGGGCGAGGTCGGAGGCCTGGCGGCGCGGGAGCCAGCGGACCTGCTCGCCGGCCGCGAGGCTGACCACGGTCCCGGCGTGCTCGTAGCGGATGTACTCGGTGACCGGCTCGGAGACGATCCGGGCGCGGCGCACCACGACACCACGGGCAACTGCGGCCCGCACCATCGACACCCAGCCGGACCAGCCCTCGCCATCGGGATCGAGGTCTGGGTGCACACCGGTCCGCTGGAACTGCTCGAACTCGGCGGCCTCGCCGGCGATCCCGTAGGAGTCGCGCATCTCCAGGTGCACCGCGGAGTGCCGGGCGCCGGCCAGCAGCTCAGAGAAGGCCGTCACGTTCTGCATCGTCGAGCGCCTTCCTGATGATCGCCGCCATGCGCAGCGGGATGCGGGTCACGTTCTCGTGGTCGGGGGTGCCGACGGAGTGGCCGGGTACCCACTCGGTGGTGCCGATCTCCGTCAGAAGCTCGGCGCCGGGCTTGAGGCCCTGGACGACCAACTCCTTCTGGTCGTCGTCGACCCACACCATCGGGCTCTCGTCCTTGCCGGTGTTGGGGTCCACCCCGGCGAACCGTAGCGTCATGATGCCCTCCCGTACCAAGTCGGTTGCGCAGTTTTGCATGACGCTCCACCCACAGGTGACGGCACGTCAAGGGCGTGCGGGTGCATCAGGGCGGCTGGCGCCGCCCAGAATCGCGTGATGGTACTGGTGAGCGTCAGGTAGAGCGCCGACACGGGGGCATCCTCCAGCTGGCGCAGGCCGTCCTCCCGATCCGTGCCGCGTCGGTCCAGTCACTGCCCTGCCGATCCAGCCGCAGGATCAGGTCATGCGTGGACGCTCTGGCGGTGAGCGCCAACGTGGTGACATGCCCGTGGTGTTTTTTGCAGCACTCGGCCCCAGATAGCCTTCCTTCCGTGTATTGGGCATTCGACGGTCAGAAGGGCCGGGCATGAGCAGAGTGATCGCGGTCTACAGCGAGAAGGGCGGCGTCGGCAAGAGCGCCTTGGCAGCCGGCCTGGCAGCCGCTGCCCGCAATCGAGGCCTGGACGTCGTCGCCGGAGACCTCGACCCCCGCGGCACCTTCACCGCTGAGCTTGGCATCTCCGAAGACGAGGCCCCGGCCTTCAGCATGAACGACCTGCTCGCCCTCGACCCTCAGGGCGAGACCGGACTGGCCGCCGAAGCCTTCGCCCCGGCGTCCGACGCGTGGCCGGGAGTCCAGGTGATCGCAGCGGAGCGCGCCCTGGCTAACCGGGAGACTGACAACGTCGCTGTCGGACTGGAGTTCCGCCTGCGGCTTGCTCTGAAAGGTGCCATAAAGCCTGGCTCGGTCGGCGTCCTCGACTTGCCGCCGCGCGCTGGCGGCAAGCTCGTGACCTCGGCCCTCGTCGCAGCGACCGACGTGATCATCCCGGCGACCCTCGACGAGGACGGGCGTATCGGCGCCAAGGAGGCCCTCGCGACCATCAAGCTGGTCAGGGACCTCGGCATGAACCCGGACCTGAGGGTAGTGGGCATCGTCCCCTCCATCGTTCCCGGCGGGCGCAGCACCCTGAAGGACGCCATAGGGGCTTATCTGGCGGAGACGTACGGGGATCTGTACCGCGACGATCTCGCGATTCCCCGGCATTCGGTGCGCCAGCAGACGCGTTTTGCCTGCGTACCGATCACTGCGGCCTCCGGCAAGGAAGCTCAGGCGCTTACAGGTGCCTATGACCGAATCCTCACGGCAGCGGGAGTATCCCTGTAATGGCCAACAAGCTGATCCAGGCTGGCACTAGCCGACTGAAGAAGGCCCCAGACTCCGCAGTCGACCCGGCGGTGCCGGCTGAGCTGCAGCAGCAGGCTGCCTCCTCTGCGCTGCCGGCGATTGTGGACGCCCAGGGCACGCCGAGCGTCTTCGCGGGCGGCCGGGTGCTCACCGCCGAGGACATCACGGGCACTCCCAAGGAGCAGCTCGAATATGTCACCGAGCGGCTGATCGAGATCGATGGCCTCGGGCGGCGGGCCGAGGACTTCGTCGTACTCAACAAGGGCGTCCTGCTGGAGACCGCGCAGGAGCGGGAACTCCACGTGGTCGCTGGCCACTCGAACTTCGCTGTATGGGCGTCCGGGGTCCTGGACGTGGACGAGAAGTACGTCTTCGAGCTCATGCAGGACGCGGTTCGGGCGCGGGCGGTCGCTGAGCTGGGGCCCGAACTCACCCAGTACCTGAGCCGCGCCTCGGCCCGCAAGGCGGTGGCTGCGGTCATCGCCTCGCATGACCTGAAGACGGCCCGCACGGTCGTCGAGTTCGGCGTCGCCGAAGCGGCCGAGCATGGCAAGAAGCGCCCTACCGCATCCAGGTTGGTCGAGCTCGCCGCCGAGCTGACGACGCCATCCATTCCCGGGCAGAAGGCGGGGTCAGAAATTTCTGACCTCACCCCCTGCGATCAGGGGTCAGAAATTTCTGACCTCGGGAACGAGGAGCAGCCAGGTGTGGCCCAGCTGCGCGACCTGAGCCGCTCTGCAGCCGTACTGCGAGAGCGGGTGACCTCACTCCTTGCCCCCCGCGCGTTGAAGTCTGCAGTGGAGGCCGACCCGGCCGCAGCCCATCAGCACCTCGAGGACCTCGACATCGAGCTGCAACGTCTAGGCAAGCGCTTGGCGACCGCCAAAAAGACGGCCGCGGCAGCAGTGGCGGCAGCTCCAGTGGACGCGGAGATCGTCGACTGACCCTCGGACAGTAACGGGCGCTAGTCCACCCGGAAACGCAGAAGGGGCCCGTTCCTGGCTACTCACGCCAGGAACGGGCCCCTTCGGGTACTGCTGTCAGACGGCGACCTGAGTCAGGCCGATCGCGCGGGTGACGGTGGCGAGGGTGGTGGTCCAGTCGCCGTTGAAGTAGACGGCCTTGTCGCACACGTACGCGGCTGCACCGAGTTTGAGGTTGGTCACCAGGACGGTGCCGCGCTCGGTCCAGTAGGCACGGTCGGGGTCGTCGTTGACTCGAGTCACCAGGCCGCTGTGTCGGGTGATTCTCTGGGGGTCTCACCTACGTGGTGTGACGTGGTGCGGAGGGTTGTCGTTGGTGCTCTGAGACTCGTTCTCGGGGGGTGTGGCTCTGTGGCGGGTTGTTGCACGTATCCGTCGGACCCTGGAGTTTCACATGCGGGCCTTTCCTGTCGTCTTGCCGTCGGGCAGTCGGTACTGGACGGTCATCGACGATGACCTGAACGTTGTCCCGGTTGCTGACCACTGGCTGCGGTACCTGCGGTTCGGCAGGAGCCGGGCCGAGCTGACCACCAAGGCCCATGCTGGTGGTGCCGCGCTCTATCTGCGCTGGTGCTGCGGGACCGGTCGGCACTGGCCGGACGCCGCCCGTGACCTCGGCCTGTTCATGGTCTGGCTGAAGTACACGCCGTCGCGCCCGCCGGCCGGGGAGGGGGTGCTGCTGCTCGGACCTGGTGCAGAGCCAGCGCGGCGTGAGCGCCGGGTCAACGCCGTCCTAGCTGCGGTGCGGGGGCTGCTCGCGCATGCGGTGTCGCTCGGGGAGGCACCTCGGTCGGCGCTGTCGCAGATCTACGAGCTGGGTGACAGTCGGGATCTGCCGCTGGAGGCGCAGGGCGAGGACGGCGGGCTGTTCTACCGTCTGCGGGTCCGCCACCGGTTGCAGGAGCCGGAGGCGGATGTCGACCGTGCCTCGGACGAGGAGCTCGTGGCGATGTTCCTGGCCTGCCGCAACGCCCGGGACCGGCTCATCGTGCTGCTGCTGGGCCGGGTGGGGCTGCGCCGTGGCCAGGTCGCGGGCCTGCGCCGCGCGGACTGCCATCTGCTGGCCGACTCCCGCGTGCTGGGCTGCGAGCACCCCGGTGCGCACCTGCATGTGCGGCGCCGGGAGAACGGGAACGGCGCCTGGTCGAAGTCGAAGGCGGCGTGGGTCATGCCGGTGGACTTTCTGGTGGTCGAGGCCTTCGACCAGTACAGCGTGGAGCGCCATGAGGCCCTCGGCGCGGGTGGCAGCGACTTCCTGCTGGTCAACCTGTTCCGAGCTCCCTTGGGTGCTTCGATGCCGCCGGATGCGATCGGCGAGCTGATGGAGCGGCTGTCGCACCGTGCGGGGCTGGCCCGCACCGTGGGCCCGCATATGGCCCGGCGGGCGTTCGGCAGCAACGTCGTCGACGCGGGCGGCTCGCTGGACGAAGTGCAGGCCCTCCTGGGACACAAGAGCCCGCTGTCCTCCCAGCCCTACCTGATCCCCGACCGGTCCCGCCTGCGCGAGGCAGTCGAACGCGTTCCCACCCCGCGCCTGAACCCGCGGGGAGAGTGCTGATGACCTCGCCCCTGCCTGTCTCGTCTCCTGGCCAGCCGGAGGCGCGGACGCGGGAGATCACCGACGCTCTGGATCCGCACTTTCTGGCTCTGTTGAGCTGGGACTGGGACCTGCGGGTGGTCTTCTTCCCGAAGAGCCACCCCGTGCTGGGCATGCCGGACTGCCGCATCGAGGGCTGCCAGAAGGGCACAACGGTCGACCAGCCCCTGTGCCTGGGCTGCCACCGGCGCTGGAAGGACTCCGGTCTGCTGATCGACGACTTCGTGGTCTTGCCGCGCACCGAGCACTTCCGCTCTGTCGGCCATGTCCCGTGCCGGGTCCCTGGGTGCGAGCGTCCCCGCAAGACCGTCCGCGCCGGCCTCTGCGTCGCCCACCACGGTCAGCGCGATGGACTCGGGATCCCGGTGGAGGAGTACCTGCTGCTTCCCCAGGCGCTGCCCTTGCCGAGCTTCGGAACCTGCCAGGCTGCCGCCTGCTACCTCCAGCGCCGGGGGCCCGTGAACCCCTACTGCCAGGCCCACTACACCCGTCTGCGCAACGCCCGGCTGGACGGCACCCTCGACCAGGACGAGGCAACCTGGCGCCGGACCACCGCGGCGGTGGCGGTGAACCGCGAGGCGAGCATGCGCGGCCTGCCGGACCGGCTCGTCGCCGAGCTGCTCTACTTCTTCCAGGTCCGCACCGCAGGTGGCTCGAAGACCGTGGCCCACCAGCTGCGCCGGGTCTGCGACCGCCTCCGCGCGGCGGGGACGCCCTGCCTGGAGACACTGTCCGACGCCGAGCTGGCCGAGCAGCTCGTCGGTCTGGGCGGGTACGGGCCCGCCCTCCTCGGCGGGGCCCGCACCGCGGTTCGCCGGCTGGGGCTGACACCCGAGACCGAACGGCACAAGGACATCTGGGACCTGACGGCGTTCGGGCACCGGGGCCAGCTCTTCTTCACCAGGATCCACCAGCGACCTCTGCGCGAGGCGATGAAGATGTGGGCCACCGACGTTCTGCCCAAGCGCCGCGGCAAGCAGGTCCGCAACTCAGTCCAGGTGGTTGTGAACGCCGTCGGGGTGCTGTCCGAGAGCCTGCGCCTGCAGCGCGAGGACGGCGGGCACACTCCGGCCCTCCTGGGGCGGCCGGACATCGTCGACTTCTGCAACCGCACGGCGTTCCTCGCGGAGAGCGGCTCCTTCAGCGCCTACCGGCGCGTCCACATCATCCGCGACGTCCGCCAGGTGCTGGCCCGGTTCCGCACCCTCGGCCTGACCCGCGCCGGAGAAGTCCTGGAGGGCCTGCCCGCGGACTTCATGCTCGACCAGGAGGATGTGCCGGACGAGCCCGAAGACGGTGAAGCCGGCCGTGACCTGCCCGACGAGGTGATGCGCCAGCTGTGCGCGAACCTGGACCTCCTGGAGGAGAGCAGCAACCGCGAGGTGAGGGTCGCCACGGAGCTGGTGATCGACACCGGCCGCCGCCCGGAGGAGATCTGCGAACTCGGCTGGGACTGCCTCGCCCGTGACCCTGACGGCTCTCTGATCCTGGTCTACGACAACTTCAAGGGCCACCGCCCGGGGAGGCGGCTGCCGATCGGCAAGGCGACGGCTGCGGTCATCACCGCCCAGCAGGAGCGGGTGCGTCAGCGGTACCCGAACCGCCCGGTGTCCGAGCTGAGGCTCCTTCCGCGCCGAGCCGCCAACCCCGACGGGCGCAAGCCGATCGCCGACCTGTCCGAGCCGCACCGCGCCTGGGTCAACGCCCTGCCTGAGTTCCTCGTGCCAGTCGTCGTGGAGACCGATGGGCGGCCGATGACGGTCAAGCTGCCGTTCGACAAGGCCAGAGTCTTCCCCTACGCCTACCGGCACACCTACGCCCAGCGGCACGCCGACGCCGGCGTCGCCCCGGACGTCCTCCAGGCCTTGATGGACCACCGGCAGATGTCGACAACCGAGGGCTACTACCGGGTCGGCCAGGAACGCAAACGCGAGGCGGTCGACCGCGTCACCGCCCTGCAGTTCGACCGGCACGGCAACCGTGTCTGGCGCAAGGTTCAGGGACTGCTGGACTCGGAGCACGTACGCCGGGCGATCGGCGAGGTCGCCACCGCCTACGGCGTCTGCCTGGAACCCTCCAACGTGGCGGCCGGCGGCCACGCCTGCCCGCTGCGGTTCCGCTGCATCGGCTGCAACCACTTCCGCACCGACGTCTCCTACCTGCCCGACCTGGAACGCTACCTCGCCGACCTGCTCCGCAGCCGCGAGCGGCTGATGTCCGCCTTCGAGGCCGACGACTGGGCCCGCTCGGAAGCCATGCCATCCGAAGAGGAGATCCGCAGGGTCCGACGCCTGATCACCCGGGTCAAAGCCGACCTGGACGACCTCACCCCCGAGGACCGCGCGCAGATCGAGGACGCGGTCACTGTGGTCCGCCGCGGGCGCACGGTCATGCTCGGCCTGCCGAAGGTCCGCCAACCCCTGCCCGACATCCGCCCGTGGAGCGCCGGATGATCCCCGCCATGCACGACGGGCGCCAGGCCGGCACCGACCGCAGGCGCCAGCGCGTCGCCGACGCGATCAAGAACGCCGCGAAGAACGGCACCCCGATCAGCGTCTCCGGCATCGCCCGCCTGGCCCGAGTGGACCGTACGTTCCTCTACCGGCACCGTGACCTGCTCGCCCTCATCCACACCGCCGAACTCGAATCCGCCGGCCATGACCCGGCCGGCAGCTCTCCGGTCAGCCGGGCCTCGCTCCAGGCGGACCTGGCCAACGCCCAGGCCCGCAACACTCGACTGACAGCCCGCGTCCAGCAACTGGAGAGGCGGCTCTCCCAAGCCCTGGGGGAACAGGCGTGGCGGGAGTCCGGCCTCGGCGCACCCGCCAACGTCGACGAACTCCAACGCACCATCACCCGGCTGGAACAGCGGACTGTGGAACTGGCAGGACAGCTGGAGGAGGCGCGCGCCGACCTGGACGCCGCACGGTCGGCCAACCGGGACCTGACTCGGGCCCTCAACCAGCGCAACTGAACGGAGCCAGTCGACCCGCTGGCCTGTTGAAGCAGGCCAGCGGCTTCATTTCACGGGGCGGAGGATGCCTTCAGAGTCGGCGCGTGCGCTCGCGGCAAACTCCTGGAAGTCGAATCCCGCTGCGGCCAGGTGGGTGTGCTGGCGCATCTGGAACGCGGCGAACTCGTGGTCTCGATTGTTCTTCTCGTCCTGCCCTACCGTCTACGTGGCACGAGTCCGGTTTCGAAGGCGATGATCGCCAGGTGGACGCGGTCCCGGGCTTCGAGCTTGGCGAACAGACGTGCGACATGCGTCTTCGCGGTCGCCGCGCTGATCCCCAGCCGCTCGGCTATCTCGCCGTTCGACAGTCCCTGTCCGACCAGTGCCAGCACCTCGCGCTCCCGGTCGGTGATCCCCGCGATGAGACTTGAGTCCGCGGCGGGCTCGGCGTCCGGTTCGGGGGCCGCGGGGCCGGACGTTCCGGCGAAGTCCGCGATCAGCCGTCGGGTCACGCTCGGCGCGATCAACGCGTCGCCGGCCGCCACCACGCGGATCGCGTCCAGGATCGCGTCCAGGGCCATGCTCTTGAGCAGGAATCCGCTGGCCCCGGCGCGCAGTGCGCCGTAGACGTACTCGTCGTCGTCGAAGGTGGTCAGCACCAGCACCTTGGGCGGGTCCGGCTCGGCGGTCGCCTGCCGGGTCGCCTCGATCCCGTCCATGCCCGGCATCCGGATGTCCATCACCACGACGTCCGGCCGCAGCTCACGCACCAGGCGCACCGCCTCGCGGCCGTCGCCGGCCTCGCCGACCACCTCCAGGTCGTCGGTGTCGCCGATCAGGATCGTGAGCCCGACCAGCATCAGTGGCTGGTCGTCGACCAGCAGTACCCGCACGCTCATGCCGGGAGCCTCGCCGTCACCCGGAATCCGCCCTCGGGACGCCGGCCCGCGCTGAACTGGCCGGACAGCAGCGACACCCGCTCGCGCATGCCGAGCAGGCCGAAGCCGCTCCCGCCGGCCGCCGCCGGGGGCCTCGGCCGGCCGGGCCCGCCGGGACCGTCGTCCACCACCTCGATCGTCACTCCTGTCGGCTCGTAACCGACCGCGACCCGGCACGTCCGCGCACCGGAATGCCGCACCACGTTCGTCACCGACTCCTGGACGATCCGGAACGCCGACAGCTCGATCTCCGGCGGCAGCGGACGCTGCTCGCCCTGCCAGGTCACGTGGACCCGCACCCCGGCGTCGGCCGTGCGTTCGGCGAGCCGCGGGATATCGGCCAGGCTGCCGGCCGGCGCCAGCGGAGCGGCCCCCGGCATGGCGTCGTCGGGCTCGGCGCGGCGGAGTGCTCCGAGCATGCGCTGCAGCCCGAGCAGCGTCTCCCGGCTGGTGGTCTCGATGCCGGTCAGCGCCTGCCGCGTCTGCTCGGGCTTGGTCTCCACGACCCGCGCCGCCGCTCCCGACAGCACCGTGATGATCCCGATGCTGTGCGCGACGCTGTCGTGCAGTTCGCGGGCGATCCGCAGCCGCTCGGCCATGACGGCGCGAGCCGCGGTCTGCTCGTGCAGGGCTCCGAGGTATTCACCGCGTTTGCGGTACACCCCGCCGAAGACCCACGCGACCGCGAAGACGAACGCGAGCTGCCCGGCCCGCGGGGCCGCGAAGCCGACGGATTCCCGGTGGTAGCCGAGGGTGCGCTCGGCGAAATCGGTCGCGACGGCCGCGACGGAGGCGACGGCGGCAGCCGTCGGCCGCCGGGCGGCGAGGTGTCCGGCCAGGACCGGGAGCAGGAGGACCACGATCCAGGGGTTCGCGCCGAAGAGGTCGCCGAGGGCTGCTTCGCCCAGGACCGCCGCGAAGACCGCCGCGGGCAGCCGGCGCACCAGCAGGATCGGAAGGGCGAGCACGACGCAGAGACCGATCATCTGGTCGGGCCCGAGGGCGGGGAACCGGAACGTGCCGCCGGCGCTCCGGACCCGACCGACCGGCATCGTCCAGAAGAGCATCAGCGCGTAGAAGCAGGCGGCGGCCAGCAGCACGGCCCGCGACGTCAGCCAGGCGACGGGTTTCGATGTCGAGAAACGCTGGAGCAGCTCTTCCATGCGGAGATCGTATGGACCGGTGTCGGCTCTGCGCGTCGCCCCGGGGATGTACGCGGGGATGTACGCGGGTACGCCCCCGGGCCGACGGCCTGGGAGAGAGGTGACATCCGCCGGCCGACGCGATGGACCACGGTCCGTTCCTAGGTTGATGGCCATGACGAACGAACCGATGATCGATCTCCAGGACGCGACGAAGAAATACGATGACGGCCCGCCCGCGCTGGCCGGGGTGAGCCTGTCCGTGGCGGCTGGTGAGTGTGTGGCGATCCTCGGCCATTCCGGCAGTGGCAAGTCGACGCTGCTGAACCTGGTCGCGGGGCTGGACAAGCCCTCCAGCGGCACCGTGACCGTCAACGGAACTCGGGTCGATCAACTCGGCGAGGCCGGTTCGGCGAAGTACCGGCGGGCTTCCATCGGCATGATCTTCCAGTTCTTCAACCTGCTGGACGACCTGACGGTGCTGGACAACGTGATGGTTCCGGCGCAGTTGGCCGGGATGGGCAGGCTCGAGGTGAAGCGGCGGGCGATCGAGTTGCTCACCTCGCTGGGTATCGACCGGCACGCCAAGGCCTACCCGCAGAGGCTGTCCGGCGGTCAGCGGCAGCGGGTGGCGGTGGCCAGGGCCCTGATGAACCGGCCGGCGTTGCTGCTGGCCGACGAGCCGACCGGCGCGCTGGACTCGCGCTCGGCTGAGGACGTGCGCCGGCTGCTGCTGGATCTGAACGACGAGGGTCAGACCATCCTGCTGGTGACCCACGACATCCAGCTGGCCGCAAACACCGCGCGACGCACGATCGAGCTGGTGGACGGTGCCGTGGCCCGGGACGTGGTCAACACGGTCAGCGGCGCCACCTCCAACAGCTCGGCGGGAGCGAGCCGGTGAGCGCCCTGGGCAAGGTCGTGCGCTCCGGCGTCGGCCGGCGTCGCGTGCAGTCCCTCGTTATGGCGCTGACGACGTTCGCGGCCGTCACCTCCTCGGTGCTCTCGCTCGGTCTGCTGGCTATCGTGCAGGCCCCGTTCGACCACGCCTTCAAGGCCCGCAACGGCGCCCACCTGTCGGTCCAGTTCGACAGCTCGAAGGCCACCGCCGCGCAGGCCGCCGCCACCGCGCACGCCGCCGGCGTCACCGAGGCGTCCGGGCCGTACCCGGTCACCGCCGCCCTGAACACGGCTTACGGCGCGGACTGCACCGGGAACATCGTTGCGGGCATGCCAGTGGCCGGTCGCGCCAGCTCGCCGGTCGTCGTCGCCACCCGACCCGACCTGGCCGACACCTCCGGTCTGGACCATCTGGCCCTGGTCCAGGGCAGGTGGCCGACCACCGCGAACGAGATCGTCCTGTCCACGTGGGACCGTCTCTGCGCAGGCGGTTCCGTGATGTTCGACTCGCTGCCGGGCAAGCCCTCGTTCAAGGTCGTCGGCCAGGCGAACTCGCTGACCAACACCGCGACCGGCTTCCTCACCACCGACGGCTTCGCGCGGCTGACCGCCGCCGGCGCCAAGACCGACCAGCAGATGCTCTACCGGTTCGCCAAGTCCGGGACCGACGCCGACCTCACCACGGACAAGCAGGCGATCGCCGCCGCCGCGCCGGCCGGCTCGGTCGAGAGCGGACAGTCCTACCTGGCCGTAGAGAAGCAGATCGTCGGCGCCACGAAGTCCTACGTGCCGTTCCTGGTCGTCTTCGGCATCCTCGGCCTGTTCCTGTCGGTGCTGATCATCGCGATCGTGGTCAGCGGCGCGGTGGTCTCGGGAATCCGGCGCATCGGGATCCTGAAGTCGCTCGGCTTCACCCCCTGGCAGGTGGCCCGCGCCTACGCCGCACAAGCCCTGATCCCGGCGACGATCGGCGTGGTGGGCGGCACGCTGGCCGGCAACGTGCTGGCTGTTCCGGTCCTGGGCAAGGCCAGCAAGGAACTCGGTGCCGCAGACACCGGCCTGCCGGTGTGGGTCAGCCTCGTCGTGCCGATCGGCACCTTGGTCATCGTCGGTGTCACCGCGCTCATCCCGGCGCTCCGGGCCGGCCGAATGCCGGCGGTGCAGACCCTGGTCGTCGGCCGCGCCCCGAAGGCCCAGCGCGGCCGAGCCGCGCAGCGCCTGGCAAGCAGGCTGCCGCTGCCCCGACCGATGTCGTTCGGACTGGCCCAACCGTTCGCCAAACCGGCCCGGGCCGCGCTGGTCGGCGCCGCGGTGCTGTTCGGCGCGGTCAGCGTCACCTTCGCCATCGGGCTGGAGACCGCGTTCACCAAGTACCAGGACACGGATACCACCGGCTTCCACGCCGCGTCGATGCTCGTGGTGCCCGCCGGCACGCCCAGCGGCTTCCACGCCCCCGGCGGCGGCCCTGGCAGCCCCCACCTGGACTCCACCGAGGTGGCCGCCGCGCTCGCCTCGATCCCGGGCACGAAGGCCGCGTTCGGCTGGGGCAACAGCGGCGCGACCGTGATCGGCGCGCCGACGGGCGACCACACGATCGTGGACACCACCACCGGCGACCTGTCCTGGACCAACCTGGAACTGCTCGAAGGACGCTGGTACCAGAGCCCCGGCGAAGCCGTGATCAACGACCACCTGTCCTCGGCGCTCGGGATGCACCTCGGCGACACCGTCACCGTGACGCAGGACGACAAGCGACTGCCGCTGCGGATCGTCGGCATCGACTTCGACGGAGGCAGCGACGGGTTCGTGATGACCGACAACGCCACGTTCACCGCCGGCGGTCTGACACCGTACATCACCCAGTTCAACGTCAAGCTGGCCGACAACACCAGCGGCTCGGACTGGTCCGCCTCGGCCGCCCCCGCGTTGGCCCCGCTGCACGCCGAAACCGCCCCGAACATCACGTACCCGAACCCCACGGTGCTCACCATGGCCGCCCTGGTGGCCACCCTCACCCTGATGATGATCGCGGTCGCCGCGCTCGGCGTGCTGAACACCGTGGTGCAGGACACCCGGGAACGGATCCACGACCTGGGGATCTTCAAGGCCCTCGGGATGACGCCCAAGCAGACCATCGCGATGGTGCTGACCTCGGTGAGCCTCACCGGCCTGATCGCCGGGCTGATCGGGGTCCCGATCGGGATGGCGGTGGAGAAGGCGACGCTGAGTCAGATGGGGAGCGCGCTCGGCAGGAACATGCCGCCGAGCGTGACCCACGTCTACACCCCCGGGATACTGCTCCCGCTGCTGGCCGGCGGCATCGCGATCGCCCTCCTCGGGGCACTGCTGCCGGCCGGCTGGGCGGCGCGCTCCCGGACCGCCACCGCGCTGCGGACCGAGTAGAACCGGTCGCTCGTAGCACTGAGGATCTACCATCGTGAAGCTGCTGGTCAGGGTGACGGCACGGCTGGGATGGTAGGTCCTCGTGCTCGTGCTGGTCGTGGGCGGCTGTCTGCGGTCTCGACCGTTTGACGTTTCCCGGTTTCGGCGTCGCAGAGCGCGGTGGGGTTCCTACGCTCTGGATCCATGACGGATTCGGTGATGCTGGAACGGATCGCCGCTCGGCGTGCCGAACTGGACCTTCCGGAGGAGGAACTGGTCAGGTCGCTGGCCAACGGACGGGTCGAGCGTGACGATCAGTCATAACGGGGATCGTGGGCCAGTTGGGGCAGGCACGGTAGACGAAGACGTAGATACCATCGGCCTCGCCATGACCATCCCGTGGCTGTTGTTGTGCCGGGCGTCGGACACCTCCCAGCCTGAGCCGGGACTCGTCCACTCCTCGACTGGCAGCCATCGGCCGCACGACTCGCTCATCGCCGCACGGTAGCGCGGGCCACAGACACCACCTGGCGGGGAATCAGCCCGGGGCGACTCGTGCGCAACGCGGCCAACGCTCACCCTCCCAGGCGATGGCACCACAGCTGTTGCATTCGCTAGGGTCACCTTCACCGCTGCTGACCTGCACTGCTCTACCCGCCACGCGTCATCAACCCCAGAGAAAGGTGACCCACCCGGCGACGGCGTCGTGGAATCGACGGTGGCGGGCGGTGTAGTTATGGGGGTCTTTCAAATCTGTCCGTTGTCCACTCGTCCACCTACTCCTCGGAGCCTGCAGTAGCCCTGGTCTGTGGCCCGAGAATTCGGGTGTCTTGTTGGTGAGGCCGTGCGAGCATCGGCGGGTGATCGACGACGAGGAGCTGTTTGCCGCCGACCTGATCGGGAGGCGACTGCTGAAGGTGACCACGGCTTGGCATCACTACGCTGACGACGATCCGTCGCTGCTGCACCTGTGGCTTCACCTGGAGGGACTGGGCCCGGTCCTGTTCCACACGCCTTCAACAGGCGTGTCTCCGCAAGCCGACCAGCCACACGGACCGTACTCGATGGAGGAGCACGGAAACGTCTCCGTGATCGACGATTCGCCGGATGTTCCGGTGACCCAGTTCGTCGGACAGACGATCCGATCGGTTCGGCAGATCGACTACAACGACGGCCATGTCGGCTTCACGGCTGGCCTCACGCTCCAGTTCCCCAGCGGCAGCGTCCGCCTGATCGGTCTCGTGGACGATCTCCTCATCGCCCACGACCAGCATCTGGGCGCCGTCGAGGCCCACCTTCACGAGGATGTGACCCTCGCGCGGGTGGTGCAGACCTCCGGGGGTTGCCCGTCGCAGTGGGACGCCTGGACGACCAGGGGTCAGTACCTGTACCTGCGGTACCGGCACGGCGAAGGGACTGTCGAGCAGCATCCGAGCGAGGACGTCGACACCTGGGAGGGCGAGGAGTCGAGGCTCTGGACCAGCTGGGACGACGGAACCAACGGCGGCCGGATCGGACTCACAGACTTCCTCGCCACGGCCGGCCTGAGGCTGGCCCCGGAAGCCGAGGTCCACACCGCACCGCCGATCGACCCGAAGGCCTGAGGACGATGGTCACGCACCCCAGCCGCGACTACGTAATCACCGCGATGTACTCCGTGGCTGACGACGCCTGGTACCTGGAACTGAACCTCGTCCGGGAGCAACGGGCCGTGGTGACCGCGGTCATCCCCGACGAGGACCCAGCCCGCGAGCCGACGGTGTGCTTCGATCCCCAAGGGCGACATCTGGACATCCCGTACGAGGTCATGCGCTGGTTCATGGACCAGGTCGCGGATGAGATCCGGACTTCCCGCGCATGGATGCAGCTGAGGCCCGAGCTGGTGGAGGTCATCCACCGCTTGCGCCAGGAGTACCTGGGCGCCATCGACGACGCCGACTTTCCCGGCGTCCTCGCGGAGCTGCGCGTCGCTGTCCCCGACGCCGATCTCCCCGCCGTCCTTGCGGCCGCATTCGGACTGCATCCCGATGGGACCCCGATGGGTGGCATGCAGGCATTCGAGCTCGTCGCCGCGGGGGCGGTGGGAAGTGATCGCCGTCCCGCCGCCCCTGGGCGGTGAACCTATGCAGATCTCTCAGTTGTGTCCGTTGTCCACTTGGTGGCGGCGGCGGTCGGCGAGGTTGGTCACCCCGCCCAGCGCTTGCAGCTCGTCCTCCAGGGCAGCCTTGTCTCCGGTCAGCTGGCGGATCGCCTCGGCATAGATGCGAACCAGCTTGCGCAGGTCGGTGTTCTCCCGCCGAAGGCGGGTGGTCTCGTCGTCGGCCCGGACGCTGTTCTTCGGGGTCGTGGCCGAGCGGTGCCGGTCGGCAAGCTGGGACTTGAACCAGGTGATCAGTTCCGGGTAGTTGCGGTAGAAGGTCGCGTGGGTGACGCCGAGGCGCTTCTCGGCGTTGGTGACGGTGGCGCGCCGGCCGGCTGCCTCGCTCTCGGCGAGTTCGGATTCCATCGCAGTGCGGACCTGCTCGTCGGTGGGCGGGTGGTGGCTCACGGTGTCTCCGTCTTGGTGTCCGGGCCGGTGACGGCGGTTTCGGTGAGGAAGTCGGCGAGCTCCTGTCGGCGGGTCTGGAGGCGGTGCCGGACGAATGGCGCCAGTTGGTCCGCGCGGGCGAGTTCCCGGTCGTGGGCTTCCAGGGCCGCTCGCAGGTGGGCGGTGTTCTCGGCGGACAGGGCGACGTTGCGACACCGTAGGGGCTGGCAGTCCGGCAGTGATGGGCCGGCCTGGCCGTCGTCCCGGCGGCACAGGGCCCGGTCGGGATTGTGGACGCAGGTGACGTACCGGCCCGGGTAGATGTGGGGGTCGTGGCGGGTCATGTGGCGTTGGAGCCGCTTGGCGTCGTTGATGACCTTGCCCTGGAACTGGACATGCCGCTCGAACTCGGCGAGACGGCTTTCCGCCTCGGCCGCGGCTGGTCCGGTGAGGCGGTGGAACTCGTCGCTGGTGATCAGGTCGCCGAGTTTCTCGCCGCGGGCGATCGCCTCCTCGGACTCGACCTCGTCGCGGAACCCGGAGTCGGAGGTACCGGCGTAGCCCTCGAACATCTGCACACGCAGGTGCCGGTACTGCAGGGCGCCGGCGATGACGCCGCCGGGGCGGCGGGCGATGAACCAGGCCAGGGTGCGGCGGAACTGGCTGGTGGTGACCCGCCACTCCCGGCCGTTGACCGGCGGGATCCCGTCGTCGCGGCCGGTGCCTCGGCAGTAGGTGTTGATCCAGTCGCGGAATTCGGACAGGTCGTGGTTGGTCGTGCTCGTCGTGCGGGCCTCGTTGCGGCCACGCTGCAGCACGTAACCGGGCGAGGACGGCAGCAGCGCGAACAGGTACTTCTGCCGCGCGGGCTGGAGGCGCTCCAGGACGTCGACGGCCCGATGGGCGGGCGCGCTGATCACCCAGGTGGCCTCGGCGCCGTTGTGGTCGGCCTCGCCTTTGAAGGCCCGGCCGTGCAGCCTGCGGCGCACGATCCGCCCGGTCTCGTCACGCCAAACCTGAACGCAGCCGCGCTTCAGGTGCTTGACCTCGCTGTCGCGCAGGCCGGACAGGAACGAGATGGTGATGTAGCAGGCGGTCTGCAGCAGCCGGGTCAGCACGCCGATGCCCTCGTAGGGGACCGGGCCCCGCCAGGGCACCCCCTCCAGGAGGCCGGCCATCGGGGTCCGCAGGTAGGTGTCGTCCGCGACGCCGAGTTCGGCGGCGGCCTGGCGGATCAGCTTCCCCGAGGGGCGCCCTGCGCCCAGGGTTCCGCGCTGGACCCTGGCCTCGCGTGCGAGGTGGCTGAGGTTGGCGCCGCCCTTCCACCCGGGCAGCGGCCGGCCCTCGGCGCGGTAGCGGTCCAGGACGCCGATGACTGACGGGATCACCTGGGCCCGCGCGAGTGGCTCCTGCCCGCGCCGCTTGCGGCTCTTCTTTGTCCACCGGTCCAGCTGCTGCCACTCCTCGTAGGCCGCGAGGACGTCCTCGGAGAAGTCGTCGACCCAGCGCAGTGCCCACACCAGCATCGGCGCGTGGACCTGCTCGGGGATGCGGCTGGTGGCGTTCTCCCGCCCGCCGCGCCCACCCGTGCGTGACGGGGCGCCCGGCACCCGGCCCACGGAGGCAGGGTCGAACGTCAGCGGGTCGCCGATCGTGGAGCGGAACAGCCACAGCAGCCGCAGCGCGCGGTGGCGGGCTTCCCTGGTGTCGTGGGCGACCCGCAGGCCGGCGACGTGAGCGGTGAACGCCTCGATGTCGCCGGGGGTCACCGCCGCCGCCGTGGTGACCCCGCGGCCCTGGAGCCAGGTGAAGACGGCGTTCAGCCCGGTCAGGTACTTGCGGACCGAGGCGATGCTCCGGACCGGCTTGAGGCCCGGCGGCAGGTCTCCGCGCAGCAGCAGGAAGGCGAGTTCCTTGGCCGTTGGGCGGAACGGCTCCGGGACCAGTGCGAAGTTAATGACGATCGCGTTCTGGTGCCGCTGCGTCTGGGCGTGTTTGAGCTGCCAGGTGTCGTCGCCGAACCGGGAGGTGTCGGCCAGACGGACACCCGGTACCAGCGGATGTCCGGCCAGGACCGGCGCGTGCGCGGGGAAGCGTTCGCGGGTCAGGGCCGTAGCGGGGGCCTCCAGGTCGGTCACGAGGGCTCCTTGAATCCGTCGAGAAGGTCGGTCGGCAGGGACTTCGGCGCGAGCGCGCGGGCCTGCTCGCGCTGGGCCGCTGTGAACTTCGGCAGGATCAGGCGGGTGACGATCAGCCAGGTGGCGCCGTGGCGCCCGATCCAGTCGTCGACGTCGCGCGTGTCCAGGTCGGCCTGCAACTGGTGGAGCAACGCGAACAGCGCGGGCAGGTGGTGCTCGGCGACCAGCGCGTTCGGGCAGCGCAGACAGGTCAGGAACGACACGTCGCACAGGCCGTTGCCGCTGTAGGGGCTGTGCTCGAAGTCCAGGCAGGCGGCCACCAGGGTGTCCAGGTCGCCGGCCCGCGCGGCGGCGAGCGTGCCGGCCGTGGTGCCCAGGGCTGCGGCCGCGGCCTGCGGGTCGCGGGCGGCCTCCTCGGCGGCGGGCCCGTTCAGGATCCGGCCGCGGAACGCGCGGGCCGAGCCCTCGGCGTCCTCCAGCGCCTCGGTGAGGACCTGCTCCGCCCAGTCCCGGATCCGTGGATCGCTGCGCAGGTAGTGCAGGAACGAGACGTTGGGGGTGTTGGTGCGTGATGCCGACGGCAGGTGTCCGCCCACCGTCCGGGCGGTGCGGACCTCGACCGTCTTCTTCAGCCGGCCCAGGGTCAGCTTCAGCGGCCGCACCCCGCGCGCGTCGTCGGCGTCGTCGGGTTCGTCCGCGGTCAGCCCGTGCCGGGCGGCCCACCTGAACAGGTCCAGCTGCCGGCCCAGGCGGTTCTCGAACGGGTCGATGTGGCCGTGGGCCGCACGGCGGGCGGCCAGTGCCTCGCTGGGACCGGCGGGGTGGTGGGCGGCCCAGATCGACCACACCCTCCGCGAGCCGCTGAAGACCCGTCCGGCGGCGGTCAGCTCGTGCAGCAGCAGGAACCAGCCTCCCGGGGTACGCAGGCGGGAGCTGTCGGTGCCGGTCTCCCAGTGGATCGTCTCCCGCGAGCGGCTCTTTCCCCGCCGGCGCTTGAGGAGGTTCACCGCCACCGCCCGGTCCTCCAGGAGCCGGTGCTCGCAGGACAGCTCCTTGAGTGTCTCCGTGTTGCGGCCCGACAGGCCGACGCCGAGGACCAGCAGGGGAACGATGTCCTGTGTGGTCAGGAACAGCTCGCCGGCCGCCTCGCGCCAGGCGGCCATGTCCGCGACCTGGCCGCCGCCGGCCAGCGTGGTGTGCACGAGGGGGACCTCACCGGTCTCCAGCGTCCGTGCGAGGGCGGCGGCCCGGGAGCGGGTCGGCTCGTCCAGGTCCTGGGGTGCCGCGCGGAAACGCTCGACGAGGTCGCGTGCGGCCCGGTGCCGACGGCGGATGGCCACCACGTCGCCGCGCGCGGCCGCCATGATTGCGGCGAACTCGCGGTCCGAGTAGCCCGGGACCTGCGCACGCTCCTGCTCCACGTGCCAGCGGTCGTAGAGCCGTGCGGGCTGTTCCAGGTACTCGCGCACCTGCGGCCGCAGCACCTCCTGCGGCTCGACCTCCTTCAGCAGCGCCCGCACCTGGTGCATCTCCTGCACGACCGCCGGCCCCTGGGTCGTCATCCGCCGGTGCTGGTCGTAGCGGCGCAGGTGGGCAAGCGTCAGCGCACCCAGGGTCCGCGGCGGGCGGCTCAGCTCCCCCAGCCACCTCACCAGCCGCACGACGCCCGACCAGGACCCGTCGGCGGCCCCGCGGGTCCGCAAGCCCCCCGCTGTGCCGACCCGCCGGGCCCACGCCGCCGCCAGAGCCGCGTGCAGGCCCGGACACGGCAGGTGCTCGAACGAGTACACCGCCCGCCGCCCGTCCTCGCCGAAGAACTCCACCACCAGCCCGCCCGCGTCCGCCGCCGCTGGCGGCGCGTAGAAGCCGTCCGGCTGCGGTGAGATGCGCCCCCGCCCGGCCCGGCGCCCTGCGGCCGTGCCCGTCCCCGTGTCCGTGTCCGTTTCAGGCGGCATCGGCCACCGCCAGGTCCTCGGGGTGGACACCGGTCGGCTCCCAGCCGTCGGGGACCAGCGCCATCCGGGTCTCCATCTCCAGCTCCTGCAAGGTGTGCAAGTAGATCTGCGTCGTCTCGATCGACCGGTGCCCCAGGCGCATCCGCACCCAGTTCAGCGGATCACCGAAGATCATCTGGTAGGTCTCGCGCTGCCTCGGCGTCATCGCCGACAGCTCCTGAATGTGCCCGCGCCACAGCTGTTCGAGGGTGATCACCGCGAAGCTGTGCCGCAGGACGTGGGCGTGGCACGACACCCGCAGCCCCAGCCGCGCACAGCGCGCGTTGGCAGTCTTGAACACCTCCTGCCAGCCCGAGGGCCGGCTCGGCAGGCCGTAGCGGTTCAGCCACAGCGCCGCCGGCTCCAGGCCCCGCGCGGTGTCGATCAGGACCCGGCGCCGCTCCCGCTCGTCCAGCTTCCCGATCGCCACGCGCTCGCCGTCGACCACCACCACCGGCCTGCGCGCGTCCGGGACGATCAGCGGCCTACGGATCCGCTCGTAGAGGCCCTTCTTGTGGGCCTCCTCAACGGCCTCCGCCCGATCCGTCTCCACGTAGTCCCAGACGTCCTTCAACGCCGACGCCGGGAAGTAGACCCTGCGGGCCGAGCCGCCCTTGGCGATCGCCTCCGGCAACCACGTGCGGGCGTTGAGCACCCCCGGCACCGGCTCGGGCAGCTCGAACAGGCTCAGGCTGGTCTGCTCCGAGAGCCGCAGGCCGGTGCGGATCATCGCATCGGTGTAGGCGGCGTTCCGCGAGGCGAACCGGCCGCGGAACGACCGGTCCGCCAGGCCCCGCACGGTGAAGCCGCGCACCCCCGTGTCCCGCCAGAGCCGGTAGGTCGCGGGCGGCAGCCACTCGACGTCGTTCGGCCGGCCCTCGTGCGATGCCTCCGCCGGCGTCGGCCCGCCCGGTGCCCGCCGCGGATCGCGGCTGCGGGAGGCCCGCTGGCGGAACGGGTTCCGGGCCGCATGGCCCGCCGCGACAGCCCACAGGTAGAACTGGTGGACCGTGGCGACCTCGCGGTCCCAGGTCGTCATCTCCACCCGCGGACCGGCGGCATCGTGCAGCCGCCAGTGCTTGAAGGCCGCCCGGTCGTCCGCGGTCGCGGCCTTCCAGCTCCGCCGGCCCCGGTTGTCCCACAGGAACTTCAGGAACCGCTTCAGGTCGTAGGCGACCGCCGCCTGGGTCGTGGTCGGCTCGGTGGCCAGCACCCTGACGAAGTAGTCGTTCAGGTCGACGTCGTACCGGCCGAGCGGGTCGATCAGGTACGGCGAGCCGTCCTCGATCCGGTACGCGTCCAACCAGTCGTCCAAGGCGCCGACGTCGACCATCACGTCCGTACTCGACTGAGGCAGGCCGAGCTCACGCCGGGTGAAGAACACCCGCCAGCCCAGCACGCCCGGATCTCTTGATCTGGATCGCACCGCTGGAACGTAGCGCGGACATGTCCGAGACCGCATATGTGTAGACGAAGACGGCGCGGTGCTGGGCGAGCAGGCGCAGCGCTTCGATGGCGCCGGGGATCGGCTCGCCGTACACCTGGCCGTCCATCCATCCCCGGTCGACCAGCATGAGGGTCTCGTCGAAGTCCACGCCGACGGCTTGGCTGCTCGGGCTGTCGGGGCTGGGGGCGATGACGCGGCGCACGTGGTCCTCCGTCAGGTCAGCGAGCGGCGGGGCGGTGCAGGAGGAGCTGGAGGGCAGCGGTGATGTTGGGGTGCTCGCCGGTGGCCGGCCTTCCGCAGTTGAAGCAGTCCTGTTCTCCACCGGCCCAGGAGGTCTCGCAGGGCGTGCAGGTGTAGTGGCGGCGGCCGGCGGGCCCGGCGTACGGGTCCGAGGAGACGATCGGGAGGGCGATCAGGATCGGCTTGTGGTTGGCGGCCGGGGTGGGGCGGCAGGTGGCGGTGCGGGACATGGCTGTGGTCTCCCTGATCTGAGCTGCGGTGTAGGGGAGGGGGCAGCGGGCCGGTCCTCAGTGAAGGCCGGCCCGCTGCCGAGGTGCTGTCGAGCTACAGGAGGCCGGCCGCGTGGGCCTCGGCCTCCTGGTCGCGGTCGTCGTCCTCGTCGTCCTCGTCGGCCTGGTCCTCGCCGTCGCGCGGTTCGGCGGGGCAGAGCTCGGCGATGGCGAGTTCCTCGCCGAGGGCGGCCCACGGGTCGTCGGCCTGGTCCTCGTCGTCGGCGGGCTGCGCCGCGTCGGTGGCGGGGCCGTCCAGGAGCGCGACCAGCTCGCTGATGCTGCTCACCCGGATCTGCTGCTCGCCGTCGCGCACGAGCAGGTAGGTGCGGGTGTTGTGGCCGTACTGGTCGGCGGGGGAGGGGACGCACAGCAGGTGCGCGCCGCCGGGCAGCTCGCACGTCGCGGTGCCGTCGGCCGACCCGACCCAGTTGGCGGCCTCGGTCAGGCTGCCGCCGCTGCGGTCGAGACTGTGGGCACTGGTGGCCGCGCGGTGTGCGGCGTCGGCGGCGACCTCCTCGGCGAGCTGCTCCCTCGACGGCGCCGGGACGGGCGCAGCGGCGGCGGGGGTGTAGCCGTAGGCGGGGACGCCGAGGCGGTTGCGCAGCGGGCGGCGGAACTGGGTGGTGGCCTGGTCGGCGAGGCAGGCGGCGAGGCCGGCGCCGGCCGCGGCGAGGGTGAACCGGACCTCGGCCGGGCGGCCGGTGAGGGTGCGGTAGGTGGTGAGGCCGGCGCCGGCCGCGGCGGCGGCGATGGCGATGTTGTCGGCGGTGTCGAGGGCGGCGCGGATCGCACGGGTGCGCAGGGTTTCGGTCATCGGGGTTTCCTCCTCGGTTGGCGGCGGGCGGTCAGGGCGTGGGGCGGCGTGCGGTGGTGAGGAAGTCGGTGGTGGAGGTTCCGGAGGTGCGGGTGGCCAGCGCGGCCGCGAGCCGGTCACTCGGCTGCAGGTTGGTGCCGAGGTGGGTGCGGGCCGCAGTCATGGCGTCGTCGGCGGTGGCATGGAAGCCGTGTTCGGCGACGGCGAGATCGACGGCGGCCAGGGCGATGAGGTCGTCGCGGTCGGGCCCGGCCGGACTGGCGGCGGTCAACTGGTCGAAGGCGGCCTTCCACCCCCGGTCGGCTCGCTCGCGGGCGGCGGTGGCGCCGAGCGTGGTGGTCCCGGCCCGGCCGAGGCCTGCGATCCAATACCGGACGGGCACCTCGAGGGCCTCGGCGAACAGCACCTCGCGTCGGGTGGACTCGCCGAGGTAAAGGTTCGAGTCGGTGACGACCAGGACCTCGTCGGCACAGTTGATCTTCGCCAGGTGCAGGGCGTCGAGTCCGGCCTTGAGGGTGGCGGCGGCCGCCGGGTCGGCCCAGAGCGGGTGGTGGTCGCGCATGTTGACGGCCGGGGCGAGGACCATCCGGCCGGCGGCAGTCTCGTGGAACGCGGCTTCGGCCATGGCCTCCCAGAAGCGGGTGCTTCCGCAGATCGTGACGGTCGGCGGGAACACGTCCGGGATGTCGGGTACGTACGGCAACGGGCTCTCCGGTGGAGTAGGGGTCGGCCGGGCGGCCGCGCCGCTCACCACGGCGCCCCGCCGCCCGGGCCTGGCTGGCCGGTGGGCGGGGCGTGGTGGTGGGCAGCGTGGTGGTCCGGTCAGGCCGTGCGCAGGTGGCGGATCTCGTCCCAGCCTTCGCGGGGGAGCAGCTCGCGGGCGGAGCGGGCCATGCGGTGCTGCCAGCGGACCGTGTCCTCCGGCACCCGCTGCTGCGCCGGGCGCGTCGCATTCCGGGCGAGGCATTCGGGCAGTTCTCGGGTGGTCGCCGATCCTGAGGCGGACCCCTAGTTGGGTCCTCGCAGCTCAGTGGCTATGACCAAGCAAGGTAGGCAGTGCAGCAGGTGTGGCGCAAGGGATACCGGCTGGCTTCACTCGTCCGTGATCGTTGGCCGTGTCTGGGGGCCGAACCAGGCGAGGGTGGCCCGTCTGAAATTCGGGTGTCCTGGCGGTGGGGCCGTGCGAGCATCGGCGGGTGATCAACGATGAGGAGCTGATTGCCGCCGACCTGATCGGGAGGCGACTGCTGAAGGTGACCACGGCTTGGCATCACTACGCGGACGACGATCCGTCGCTGCTGCACCTGTGGCTTCACCTGGAGGGGCTGGGCCCGGTCCTGTTCCACACGCCTTCAACAGGCGTGTCTCTGCGAGCCGACCAGCCGCACGGACCGTACTCGATGGAGGAGTACGGCAGCGTCTCCGTGATCGACGATTCGCCGGATGTTCCGGTGACCCGGTTCGTCGGACAGACGATCCGATCGGTTCGGCAGATCGACTACAACGACGGCCGTGTCGACTTCGCGGCCGGCCTCACGCTCCAGTTCCCCAGCGGAAGCATCCGCCTGCTCGGCCTCGTGGACGACCTCCTCATCGCCCACGACCAGCATCTGGGAACTGTCGAGGCCCACCTGCACGAGGACGTCGACACCTGGGACGGCGAGGAGTCGCGCCTCTGGACCAACTGGGACGACGGAACCAACGGCGGCTGGATCGAACTCGCCGCGTTCCTCGCCATGGCAGGCCTGCGGCTGGCCCCGGAAGCCGAGGTCCACACCGCACCACCGATCGACCCGAAGGTCTGAGGACGATGGTCACCCATCCCAGTCGTGACTACGCGATCACCGCGATGTACTCCGTACCCGACGACGCCTGGTACCTGGAACTGGACCTCGTCCGGGAGCAACGGGCCGTGGTGACCGCAGTCATCCCCGACGAAGACCCGGCGCGCGAGCCGACGGTGTGCTTCGATCCCCAGGGACGGCACATGGACATCCCGTACGAGGTCATGCGCTGGTTCATGGACCAGGTCGCGGATGAGATCCGGACGTCCCGCGCCTGGATGCGGCTGAGGCCCGAGCTGGTGGAGGTCATCCACGGCTTGCGTCGGGAGTATCTGGGCTCCATCGACGACGCCGATTTTCCCAACGTCCTCGCGGAGCTGCGCGTCGCTGTCCCCGAGGCAGATCTCCCCACCGTTCTCGCGGCGGCATTCGGGCTGCACCTCGATGGCACCCCCATGGATGGCGTGCAGGCGTTCCAACTCGTCGCTGCGGGGGCGGTGGGAAGTGAGCACTGTCCCACCGCCCCCGCATCCGAGGTCAGTGGCTCGTGTTGAGCCGACTGATCAGCTGGCGGTTGGCAGCTCTGTGGGAAGCGTCCGGCCTGGGTGCCCCCGCCGACGTCGAAACGCTCACCCGCCGGATCGGCGAGCTGGAGCAGCAGATCCTCGACCTCCGGTTCGAAGTCGCCGAACGCGACGAGGACCTCGCCGCCGCGCGCGCCGCGAACCGGGAGTTGATGGCTCAGTTGAACCGCTGACCGAGTCGTCGCCGCCTCGCCCCATGCCGGTGAGAGCTGGACATAAGTGAGGTGCAGAACGAGAGGGCCTGCGGCTACAACGGACCCATGACGGTCTTCTACTGCTCCAAGTGCGGCACGACGCTCACCCCGGATCTGACGGCCTTGCCCGCCGTTCCCGCCGTTCCGGGGCTCGAAGACGCGCGGCCAAAGGGAGCACGGCAGGCCCCGCCGACCGTTCCGCAGGGCTGCTACGCGGTGGAAACAGAGCCCTGGGGAGCCCCCTTCGTCGTGCAGGAGGACCAGGAGAACCCCGTGCCGTCGCAGCCTCGCGGGACTCTCATGGCCACCGAGGAGGGCTTCGTTGCGTCGGCCGGGGTCCGCAACACGATCGTGATCCACCCCGATGACGCGCCGGCGTTGCAGCCCCTCCCGGACTGGGAGAACAGCACCGGATGCTGTGGGCCGAACGGAACCGAGGGTCCCAACCGGGCCTGTCCCTGCGGAGCCCGGGTCGCCACACTTGCCGCGGACTGCTTCGGGCCCTACGAACTGCACCTCGACCCGGTCCGCACCTACGCGTTCACGCCAGAGAGCGCGGAGGGCTGACACCTCAGCGGATTCGCCCGGGGACCTCACAGCCGGGTGATCAGGAGCGCGGAGATCAGCAATGCCCCGGCATGAAGAGCCTGATCAGCCAAATACAGCCCATTGAGCCCGGCTGACCGGAGATCGGCGAACGCCGGCGAGCCGGTGCGCTGAAGCAGCCAGCGCACCGGCCATCGCCGGTCCAGCACGGCGTGGGTGGCCGCCGACCACACGAACCCAGCGGCCAGCCCGGTCACAGTCAGTGGCAGCGGGATGAACAGCCACACCAGCGCGAGGAGCGCGGCCATGACCAGGTGGTACTGGCCGACGTGGGCCAGGCAGGCGGCCCAGCCCCGCCGCGGGCTCGCCCCGGCAGCCACGTCCTCCGCGCTCGGGGCTCCTTTGTTCGCGGCCTGGTGGTCGCTCTGGCCGAAGACGTGGTCCGCGAGGTTGTGACCGACAGCGAGCACCCCCCAGACCGCACCGAACGTCGCGAGGGTCGCGGCCTGGTCGATGCTCATCATCGAGCCGCCCCCATCTGCGCGACACAGGCGATGGCGGGAACGGTGCGCGACACCTGTCGCGCACTCACTACCCAGTGCGGCACGTCGCTGAGCTGGGCGGTCATCAGCTTGCCCGGCCGCTCAACCCGCGCCGCCCCCAGAGAAGCGACGTGCCGGGCGACGCTGAGGCGGCCGAGTTCGGTGGCGGTCATGGTTGGCTCGCCGGTGCGGTCCTCGGTCTCCTGCCCGACGGGCGTGCCGTCGCGGTAGACCAGGTGGTCCCCGTACAGGCCCTTACAGGAGGCGTCATTCGAGTTCTGGGCCCACTGATCGAGCGCAGGGTGCAGCTCGCCGAAGAGGCCGATCAGCGCGCCCAGCAGCGCGAGGCGCTCGATGTTGAGGTGCTTCATCGGGCCACCTCCACCGGGACGCGGGAGTGGCTGGACACGGCGGGTGCCGCGTTAACCCAGTGGTCGCCGACCTGGTGGCCGGCGTAAAGGGTGATGAAGACGGCTGCGAACGTGGCGAGCACGGGTTCCCTCTCTTCGTGGGCAGGCAGATGGCGCCCCGCCCGCCGTCCCGGGGACGGGCTCAGCAGGTGGGGCGTGATGGTGGGCGTCAGCAGCGTCCGGACTCGTTCTGCCGGGTGCGGATGGCGTGGCCGAGCGGGTCGGCGATCACGTCGAGCAGCGTCTGATGGTTGGCGGCCTCGATCTCGGCGACCCGGTGGGCCAGGTCCAAGGCCTCCTCCCGGGTGTGCCGGTAGGCGGCGGCGCGGCCGATGTCCCTGACGGGTTGCCAGCCGTCGGTCTCGGTCCAGGCCGCCAGGCCGACCAGGGCGCCGTCTGTCACCGCCCAGCCGTCGCCGGTCTCGTCGCGGCGCACGACGACCTCGCCGTACCCGCCGACCGGGCCCTGGGGGATCGGCACGCGGAACTCCACGGCCAGCGCCAGCTGCTCCTGCGGGGACAGGGTCCTGCTCTGGAGCCCTGCGTGGACCAGGGCGAGGGCGGCGGCCGCGGCCTCGGGGAGGGTGTCGCGGACCGGGGTGCCGTGGCGGCGGGCGATGTAGATCAGGTAGCGGTTGCGCTCGGGGTTGGGGCAGTCCGGGGGTGCGCCGAGCACCGCGCGGCCGCTGGTGACGTCCAGGCCGAACTCGACGTTCGTCGTCATGCCGGGCAACGTGATCATGTCGCGGGGGATCCAGAACAGGATCGCGTCGGCCGCCGCGCGGGCGGCGGTCTCCCAGTCGACCTGGTCCTTGTAGCGGTCGGCCCGGGTGCCGTTGCGGGATTCGGGGCTCAGCACAGTGAGCGGCTGCTCGCCGGTCCACTGCTCGGCCAGGGCGGCGACGGCGGCCGGGCGCCAGGACGGCACGGGGGCGGCCTTGTCCGGGGTTGGGCCGGCCAGGAACACCGAGGGTCCGGCGGGGATCGGCTCGCGGGCCATGACGACGTTGATGCTGGTCACTTGCTGGCTCCGTTCTGCGCGGCGGCGCGGGCGGCGTGCTGGGGGGTCCAGGGCAGCGGCAGGTCGTCGCCGGCCTCCCTGGGCACCACGTGGACGTGCAGGTGGGAGACGGTCTGGGTGGCCGCGCTGCCCTTGCTGGTGATGAGGTTCGCGGCCGGGTGCTCGGCCATCAGCTCGGCGGCCCGGTGCATCACGGCGGCGGTGACGTCCGGGTCGGTCCCGGCGTCGGCCACGTGCTGACGCGGGATCACGAGCAGGTGGCCGGGGTGGACGCCGCCGCTTCGGGGCCGGATCGCGACCGCGTCCGGCCACCGCCGGACGATGTCGGCCGCGGCCTGGCCGGCGGCGATGGCGCAGAAGACGCAGGACTGCACGGTTGGACTCCTTGGTCCCGTCGGTGGGCGATGCGGGCCGGGTGGCCGCGCCGCCCACCGGGCCGCGCCTCGCCGCCCGGCTGGGTGCCGGGAGGCGGTGTGCGGACCGGTGAGCAGCGGCAGTGCCCGGGTGGGTCAGCTGTGCTGGAGCTCGGCGGGGGCCGGGCTGGCGGGCAGGGAGCGGGCGGCGACGGCGGCGACCTGGCGCTCGAAGTCCTCCGCCGCGCGGGCCGCGGCCAGCAGGCCCGCGTACAGGGCCCGCTGGTCGGGGGCGGTGAGGTCGAGGTTGGTCTCGGCGGCGGCGGCGAGGGTGTTGAGGTAGGCGGTGGTGTGCGCCTGGTCGCGGTACAGGTCGACCAGGCCGGGCTGGAAGTGGATGGGCTGGATCAGGTTCGGGAGGGCCTTGCGGAGGTCGGCGGGCTGGACCGCCCAGGCCTCGGTGTGGGCGGCCTCGAGCGTGCTGTCGAGCTCGGCCGGGTCGAGATGGGCGTCGTGGTAGCCCAGGGCGCGCAGCAGGCGGGCGGGCAGGAGGCGGAGCAGCTGGCCGGTCACGGGTTCCTCCGGTGCGGGGTGGTGGCGGGATTCGGCCGGGTGGCCGCGCCGCTCGCCGGGCCGCTTCGCCGGGGTGCGCCCGGCCTGGGTGGCCGGGGCCCGGTGCGGACCGGCGGGCAGCGTCAGCGCCCGGACTCGTCGGTGGGGTTGATGCGGTGGCCGTCGCGGTCGACGACCAGGCGCTGGACGTCGACCACGACGCCCTCGATGCGCGGCTCGGGCACGGTCACCTCGACCGTGACGGGGGTGGGCTCGGGGGCGGGGATGACCACCGGCGCCGCCGGGGTGGGCGGCTTGACCTCGTTGATGACGGTGGTGTGGGTGGTGATCCAGGACCCGGTGAGGGCGAGCGCCGCCAGGCCGGACCAGAGCAGCACGGCCAGGCCGGCGGCGACCGGGCGTCCGGTGCCCGGGGTGCCGTCCCAGACCAGGGCGGCGGTCAGCGCGCCGAACACGAGCGCGCCGAGCTGCACGCCGACGATCGCCCCGCGGCGCAGTGCCCGCCACAGGATGAGCAGGCCGACCACGGACCAGGCGCCGTAGAGGGTGGCGGGCCCGGCGGGAAGGCCGGCGCCGCGTTCGGTGAGGCTGCGGCGGATCGGGTCGTTGACGGTGTGCCAGACCTCGGCGGCCGGGTGGGCAACGTTGGCCGGGTCGAGCAGCCAGCGTCCTGCGGCGAGGACGTAGGGGCCGACGGCGAGGGCGAGGATGACGAGGACGGCCAGGGCGCCGAGAGCGGCGAGGAGCGCCTGGGCGTCGGTGAGGTCGGCGTAGCGGCCGGGCAGGACCTGGCGCGGCCGGCGGTGTGGCTGGGGGCGGTGCCAGATCATGTCCGGCCGCTCGTCCTGCTCGGGCTGGTCGGGGGTGGGCTGCTGGTACATGGTGCGGGCTCCTCGGCAGGCAGGCGGTGCGGGTGGCAGCGGGCGGCCGGTCCGCCCCGGGCCCGGTACGGGGCGCGGGGCGGACCGGCCGGGGCGGCGGTTGGTCAGGAGGCGTTGAGGCGGATCGGCATCAGCAGGTGCTCGTAGCCGTCCTCGGTGGGGCCGCCGGAGTAGCCGGTGATCAGGGCGGGCTTGTGCGGGTGGGTCAGGTGCAGGCGGGCCTCGGGCGCGGTGAGCGCCTGGAGGGCGGTGACCAGGTAGGCGGGCTTGAACGCGATGTCGCAGCCCTCCCGGCCCTCGGTGAGGGCGCCGGTGGCGTTGCAGGGGATGCGGTCGGCGGCGTGGGCGTCGTCGCCGTCGCCGGCGTCCAGGAGCAGCTGGTCGTCTTCGTGGGTGAGGCGGATCGGGCGCTTGTCGTCGACGACCAGGGCGACGCGCTTGATGGCGGCCAGTGCCTCGTCGACGGGGATGGTGAGGGTCATCGCGGCGTCGGCGGGGTCGGGCATGAGGCCGCGGAAGCGCGGGAAGTCGCCCTCCAGCAGGCGGGTGCCGATCGTGCGGCTGCCGGGGACGGTGAAGGTCAGCTGGCCGTCGTGCCAGCCGATGGACAGCTGGTGCTCGCCCGCGAGGGCCTTCGAGGCGTCGGTGAGCCACTTGGCGGGGACCAGCGCGGTGCACAGCACCGCGTCGTCGGCCTGGTCCTTCTTCTCCTTCTTCTTGCCGCTGCGCTTGGGCTCGGCGGGCACGGTGCCGGTGGGCTGGACGGCGATCTCGCGCATGGCGAAGCGGTAGCGGTCGGTGCCGGCCAGGGTGAGCTTCTCGCCCTCCAGGGTCAGCAGGACGCCGGTGAGCACCGGCAGGGAGTCGTCGGTGCCGGCGGCGGGCGCGCACTGCCCGACGGCGTCGGCGAAGGCGTCCGCGGTGATGGTCAGCACGGTGTCCGGCACCGGGGGAAGCGCCGGGTACTCCTCGACCGGCAGGGTCGGCAGCGTGAACCGGGCGCTGCCGGAGGTGACGAGCAGCCGGGTGCCGGACAGCTCGATGTCCACCTCGGCGCCCTTGGGCAGGGCCTTGGCGATCTCGGTGAGGAGGCGGCCGGGGACCAGCACGGTGCCGTCGTCGGCGATCTCCGCGGTCAGGCGGCAGGTGGCGACGGACTCGTAGTCGTAGGCGGCCAGGCTCAGCCCGTCGGGGCCGGTGGTGAGCAGGATGCCGGCCAGGACCGGCACCGGGGCCCGGGTGGGCAGGGCGCGGGCGACGTGGGCGACGGCGTCGGCGAGCACTCCGGCGTAGGCGCGCAGCTTCACGGTGATGCCTTTCAGGATGAGGGGCCGGGCTGATGTCGGATCGGGCCGTGGAGCGGCGGGCCGTCAGGCCTCGGCGTCCTCGACGTAGTCGGGTCCGAAGGTGGGGTAGTCGGTGTCCAGCAGCAGGCACTCGCCGTAGTCGTCGGCGCTGTCCAGAACGAGCTCGGCGGTGCCGGCCCAGCCGTGGACGACGGCCATGACCGGCGCGTGGTCGGGCAGGCCGGCCAGCACCGCGGTGAGGTCTCCAACCGTCAGCACGCCGGTCAGGGCCGTACGGCGGGAGGCGGCGGGCTGTGCGGTCGGCGCTTCGTCGGAAGCGGGTGCGGGCAGGTGGAGGTCGAGGGCCAGGGCGTGCGGGTCGGGCTCGACCGGGGCGCTGCTGAGAACGAGCGCGCCGTCCCAGACGGTGGAGCGCACCGGCTCGATGTCGCGGCAGTCGAAGTCCGGGACGCCGAAGACGACCGGCAGCTGTCCGGGCACCTCGGTGAGGCGGGCGGCGAGGTCGCCGACGGTAAGGCGGGCGGCGCTGTAGGGGGTGCCGGCGATTCGCCAGCCCGCACTGCGGTCGACCTGCGGCTGGCGGCCAGCGGCGCGGATGGTCTCGGTGATGGCGGTGACCGCGGCGGCGCCCATCTCCTCGGGGCTGGCCGGGTCGGCGGTGACGGTGACGGTGATGCTCACGACGTCCTCCAGGCGGATCTCGGTGTCGGCCGGTCGGCCGGCCCCGCCCCCGGACACAGACCCGCCCACCCCAGCCGGAGATCGGCGGGGTGGGCGGTGTGCGGGCCGGGGCCGGATTGGTCGACCGGGCGTCAGGCCGCGTGGTTGGGGTGGTTGGCGGCGAGCCAGGCGCCGGCGGCGGTCATCGTCCGTCCGTCGTCGAGGGTGGTGAGCGGGGCGGTGTCGATGTCGTGCATGATCTCGGCCGGGGCCAGGACCCGCAGATAGGTGACCGGGACACCGGGGATGGTCTCCTGGGTGCGCAGGTCCAGCAGGGACGAGCAGCCCGCGGTGAGGTGGTCGGCGGGGTGGTCGATGACGCGGCAGGCCCGGGTGTGGTCGCTGTGCCCGGCGAGGTAGCGGTCGACGTCGCGGTACAGCACGTAGGTGCCGATGGGCAGCGCCGGCCCCAGGCCGGTGGGGGCGGGGTTGGTCAGGTCGATGCGGAACGGCTCGGTCATGGTCTGGTCCTCCAGGCGGATCTCGGTGTCGGCCGGTCGGCCGGCCCCGTCCCCGGACGCGCAGCCGCCCACCCGGCCAGTGGCGGCGGGGCGGGCGGAGGCGGGCCGGGGGCGAGACCGGTGGACCGGCTGGTCAGCCGTTGTGGTTGTTGACGACGCCGCGCCAGCCGGCGGACTGCTTGCCGATGGTCGTGGTGTGGGTGCGGTGAACCAGGGCCAGCACCGTGCCGGTCGCGCTGGCGCCCTCGCCGGTGGCGTTCGCGCTCGCCCCGGTGCCGGTGCCGGTGCCGGCCGCGACGGAGCGGAGCTTGCCGAGCAGGCCGGCCACGCCGAGCACCACGGCGGCGACGAAGATGGCGGCCCACTTGAGGAGGTCGCCGAGCTGGCTGGCGTGTGGGGCGACCTCGGCGACGGCCGCGCCCAGCATCCACACCGCGCCGCCGGCCGCGAGGGCGGCGATGGAGCCGTACAGGACGTACTGGCGCACCGCGAGCGACAGGCCCGGGTCGACGGCGGGTGCGGCCGCGGGGACCGGGTCGAGGGCATCGACGGCGCGGCGGTGGTCGGCCAGGCGGGCGGCCATGGTGTTCAGGTGGGCGCTCACGTCGAAGACGGGCACGGCGACGGCCTGGCCGTCGACGAGCGCGGGCACGCACGTGGCGTCCCCGCAGTCCGGGCTCAGCGGCACGGCGACGAGCTGCCCGTCCATGGTCGTCGGCGCGTAGCCGCGCTCCAGGAGGATGACCTGCGAGTCGTTGTTCGGGGTGTTGTCGGTGCCGGGCACGGGGGTCTCCTTCGGGGAAGCGGGTGGGCGGGGCGCCGCGGCGCCTTCTCGGGCTGCCGGATTCGCCCGCGCCGGGTGGCGGGCGGGTCCGGCGGCCCTGGGAGAGGCCGGGAGCGGTTACTGCTCGGGGAGGCGGTGCCGGCCGTCGTTGATGCGGCTGGTGCGGTCGGCGGCGAGGATCTCGCGGATCAGGTGGGCCGCTTCCGGGGACTGCTTGCCGCTGCGCGGCTGGCCGATCAGGATCGCGGCCTCGTCGAGGACGAAGACGACCTGGCGGGGCGGGCCGGGCGGCAGCTCGGGGCGCCGGGGCGCGGCGGGCAGCGCCCTGCGCTGGCGCAGTTCCATCGCGGCCCGCAGGGCGGTGAGCGCCTCCTCGACGGTGGTGGGCGGGCGGAGCCGTACGCGCGGGTCGCGGGACGCCTCGGCGAGGACCTGGTCGACCGGGCCGACCTGGTGGGATCCGAGCGGGGTGGCGGTGGAGCGGTGGGTGTTCACGGGCGGGTGTCCTTCCGGGGCGCGGTGGGCTGGTCGGGGTGGCGGTGGGTCAGGAAGCGGTGTTGCTGAGCGCGGTGACCAGGTTGGTGAGCAGCTGATTGATGACGGGGCCGGCGCCGGTGGAGGAGAGGGTGAAGCCGAACAGCACGAGGGCCAGGGCGGGCCAGAAGCCGACGGCGCGGCCCCGGTAGAGGACGACGGTGATGACGCCGAAGAGGACGGCGAGGGAGACGGTGACGGCCACGGCTGCTCCTGGCGGGTCGTTGGTGGGTTGGGCGGACAGGCGGGCCGGATCGGGTGTTTGCTGGCCAGGCCTGGTGGTACGTCAGGTTCGGACTGCGCCCCGCACTGCCTGGTGCGGGGCTTGGAGACGAGGGGGCGCGATGGCGCACGTGCACTACGCCTGTTGGAACTGCGGTGCGGACAACCGTGTGTATGGCGAGGGCTGTGACTGCTGCGACGTCGTGGAGGTTCCCGAGTCCTGGTTCTGCTGGGACTGCGACGCGGAGAACTTCTGCGAGGACTGACCACCGCCGGTCCTCGTGGTCAGCCGTGCAGGCCCGTGAGAGCGTTGCGGACGCCGCCGAGGCTGACTTTGCGGCCGCCGTCGGCGTTGACGGCGGCGAGGATCTCCTGGGCGTCCAGTTCCTCGCCGTCGTTGTTCTCCAGGACGGCCAGGACGCGGTCGGTGAGGTTGAGGCGGCCGGCGGTCCGCGGCTCGGGGGCGGGGATGACGGGGACCGGCGCGCTGCGCGCACCCCGTCCGCCGCCGCCCCGGTTCCCGCCGCGGCCGCGGCCGCCACCGCCGTCCTCGGGTTCCTCGAACTTCTCCGGGCACGCGGCCTGGTAGGCCTCCATCCCGTCCAGCTTCCCGACGTAGGCCTCGCCCGCGTCCTGCCAGGACTCCTTCTCCAGGACGGAGTGCGGGCCGTCGCCGTACAGGGCGAGCATCTCGGGGTCCAGGCCGTCGGTCGGCATCTCGGAGCCGACCTTGAAGAACCTCGTCCTCGCGGTGGGGTGCAGGCCGGAGAGGTGGTAGCCGCTGCCCTGGGTGCCGGGCCGGTCCTCGTCCGCCTCGGTGTCGTCGAACTGGGAGACCAGCTCGACGGCGCCGGCGTACTTGGGGATCGCGGCGAGCTTCTGCCCGGCGGGCAGCAGGCCGTCGCTGACGAGCTGGCGCATCAGGTTCGACGTCCAGCGCAGCAGGATCACCTCGCCCTCCTTGAGCATGGAGCGCAGGGTGTCGGAGCCGCCGAGCTCCTCGAGGTGGCCGGCCTGGGCGAACAGCGCGATGCCCATCCCGAGCGAGCGGCCGGTGCGGCCGATGTCCTTGATGTAGAACGTCGCCTCGTCGCGGTAAGGGGCGCCCTTCTCCAGCAGCCGGTTCGCCTCGTCCACGACCATGTACATCAGCGGGTCCGGGCGGTCCATCAAGAACTTCGACCGGCCCGCGGCCGCGTACCTGATCTCGCGGGCCTTCATGACGTTCCAGAAGGTCCGCAGCTGGGCGATGGCGCCCTCCTGCGTGTAGACGCACCAGTCGCAGTTGCCACGGGCCTCGGGGGCGGACTGGCCACCCTTGAGGTCGGCGTAGAACACGCCGACCCCGCTGCGCTTCATCCCGGCGAGGATGATCTGACCGCCGGTGGACTTCCCGGCGCCGGTGGTCCCAAACAGCAGCATCCGCTGCGCGCTGCCGGACTTCGGGTCGTACAGGCGCAGCCGGGTGCGGCGTCCGTTGTGGTGCAGGCCGACCCAGATCCGGCCGGTGGAGTCCATGACCAGGTACTCGGGGTCGGGCAGGAGGACGTCGGCGAGTGGGTCTTCGGGGTAGATGGTGACCAGGCCCTGGCTGCCGTGGGTCTCGACGGCGAGGCGGGCGGGGTCCTTGATGTCCATGGCGTCGGCGAGGCGGGCCATGTCGTAGCCGATGACGTCGCCGGGCGGGGCCGCCACGGTCAGCTCGTAGATGAGCCCCACGTCAGTGCAGTTCCTTCGTGTCGGTGTCGATGATGCGAACGCCGGTGATGACCGTGCCGGGCATGCCCTTCGGGGCGATGTTCTTGATCCAGTGCGTGTAGGGGTCCACGGCCTGGTCGGCGGTGCCCACCGTCAGGCGCCGCACCCCGGCGCCGCGACCGGCCACCTTCTCGACGCGGATTTCCTCCTCGTCCCAGTCCCGGAGCGCCGAGAGGGCGGTGATGGAGATCGTGGGCACCGGCGCGCCCGGGACGGCGGCGCGGATCAGCCCGGACATCCCCTTCTCGCCGGTGCGCTCGACGTCGGTCAGCACGGTGCCGGGGGCGACACCGCCCTCGACGGCGACCCGCTGCGCCCACCAGATCGACATCGGGTGGGTCGAGCCGGCCGGGACGAGGGCGGCGGCCTGCTGCTCCTGGACCTGCTGGACGGCCTCGGGGGTGAGGGAGCGCTCGCGGCCGGCCAGGACGCGGGCCATGCGGGCCGGGCGGACCTTCCAGACGGCCACCGCCCACGCGGCGTCCAGCGCGAGTTCCCACCAGTGCAGTCCGTGGACCAGGCGCTCGGTGACGAGCAGTGCGGCCGCGCTCACGGGGGCCACGAGGTAGAGGGCGGTGGCGGCGTCGCGGATGCGGCCCTTGGGCAGGGTGGCCGACCAGATCAGGCCCCACACGGTGGCGGTGCCCGCGCCGGTGATCGTGACGACGAAGGGGAAGGTGTCGGCGGTGAGCGCGCCGGCCGTCAGTCCCGCCGTGCCGGCGAGGGTTGCGGTGCGGCCGACGTAGCCGCGGGCGACGGCGATGCGCCCGCGCAGCGGGCCGAGGGACATCATCGGAGGAGGTGCTCCTTCGCGGGTGCCGCCGGGGAAGCGGCGGGGGTTCAAGGGGTTGCGAAGGGGCGGCCGGTACCGCGTCGGGGCGGCACCGGCCGCCCCGACGCGGGGTCAGCGGTTGCTGTAGAACTCGCGGACGGCCATCTGGCCCTCCTTGTTGGCGGCCGCCTCGTCGACCGGGCCGTAGTCAGCCTCGTGCGCGTCGGCGGTGGCCTGGAACGCGGTGGACAGGTCGGCGGTGGCGGCGGCCATGGCCTCGGCCTCGGCGAGGACGGAGAGCATGACCATGGCGGCGTCGCGGTGCTCGGCGATGGTGTCGCGGTCGACGTCCATCCCTGCGGCCTGGTCGGCCAGGCGCTGCACCGACTTGGCGCAGCCCTCGACGTACTTGTAGGTGCCGGTGACCTGGTCGGACAGGCGGGCCAGGCGCACCGCCGCGATGGCGAGCTGGCCGACGACCACGGTGTACTGGACGGCGTCGTGGATCATCTCGCCGGCGGCGGCCAGGGCCCGGCCGGTGGAGGCCGCCAGGCCGCTGCCGCGGGCCGGGGTCTGGGAGCCGCCGGGCCGGTCGGCGGGGGCGTCGTGGACGGTGGCCGGCGTGCTGCTGGTGACCGGCGCGAGGTCGGTGTCGGACATCGGTCTCCTTCCTACTTTCCGTGGTACTCGCGCTCGGCGGGGGCGGTGTGGCCCATGTCGCGCACGGTGTCGGCGAACGGCTGGTCGCGGCGGGCCGCGTTCTGGCCGGCCTGGGCGATGGCCTCGGAGGCGGCCGGGATGGTCTCGGCGACGGCGTCCGCCTTCGCCTTGACGTGCTCGGTCTTCTCGATCAGGGAGGCGACCATGCCCTCCAGGACGCCGGGGACCTTGAGGTCGATGACCTTGGTGTGCAGGGCCTCCAGGCGCCCGAGGAGCCGCTCGCAGCCCTCGGCCGCCAGCCGGGCCTCGTCGGCGCCGGCCAGGATCTCCTCGGCCATGTCGGCGTCGGCGTCGATGACGTCGTAGATCGTCAGGTCCGCGTCGGCGTACTGGGTTCCGTGTGCCGCTCTGGGCACGGGGATGGTCACGGGTCGTCCTCCAGCGGGTGATGCCGGAGGCATCGGGATCGGGCGGGTGGTTCCGGGCCGCGTGTGCGGGCCGCTGTACGGGGCGCGCGGAAGCGCGGCCTGGCCCCGGCCGATGGCCGGGGCGGCCACGTCGGGGTCGGGCCGGTCGTAGCGGCGCACCTTGATGTCCGGGCTGTGGACCCAGCCGGGCGGCGGGCCGAAGCCGTCCGTGCCCGCCCCGGCGGCCTGGCCCGTGGGCCCGGTGCCGCGGCCGCCGGTGCGGTCGGCCCGCTGCGAGCGGCGGGCGTTCGCGCGTTCCGCCCGCTCACGGGCCTGTCGCGCCTTCCGTTCCTGCTGCTCCCAGCGCTTTCGGGCCTTGCGCTCCTGCTGCTCCCGGCGCTTTCGTGCCCGGAGGTCGTCCGGGCTGCCGGGCGCGGTGGTGCCGGGCCTGCGCAGCCGCCAGGGCCGCGAGCCGCTCTCCCCGCCCGGGGTGAACACCCGCCGGAACCGGCGACCGGACCGGGTCCTGGCCGCCGCCGAGGCGGTGTCCGCCGTGCCCGTCCCGCTCCCGGCGCCCGTCGTCCCGGGCCGCACGGCGAGTTCGGTGCTCGGCGTCGTCGGCTTCGACAGGTCCGTCGTGCCGTCCTTCGCCGTGTCCTTGGGCTTCTTGCCGTTCAGGATCCGGTCCACCGCGCGCTTGCGGACCGCGCCGCGGATGGTGGTCGGGGTGGCCCCGCCTCCGCCGTGGGCGCCGGTCGGCTTCCAGGTGCCGGTGGTGATCCGGTCGGCGGCCCGGCGCCGTGCCGCACCGCGCACGGTGTCCGGCCCGGCCGGCTGCCGCTCGGGCTTGCCCGGCCGGTCGCCCGGCCCCTTTCGGTCGGGGCCCGGCTGCTTGTCCTTCGGGCCGTTCAGGACCCGGTCGGCGGCCCGCTGGCGGGCCGCTCCGCGGATCGTGTCCGGCCCGGCCGGCTGCCGCCCCGGGCGTTGCTGACCGCCGTTCAGGGGACCGTTCCGGGAGCCGTTTTGGGTTCCGGAATTCCCTTCTTGGCGGCCCTTGCGGCCGGAGTCCTCCAGGGCCTTCCTGCGGGCCTCCTGGACCCGCCCGGGCCCGGTGCTGCCCGCCGGGCCAGTACGTCCGTCCTGCCTACCTCCACGGCCCGTGTCGGGCTTCTTCGGCTGCGGGCCGCCAGGCCCCGTATGCCCGGTGGAGCGGAACGTCGAGGGCACCTGGCTATTCGGTCGACCCGAATTCTGGGAGTAATTCGGACCTGAATTCCGGGAGTTCCGGCCGAATTCCGGACCGGACTGCATGCGGCCCCGCTGCTGCGCCGCCAGGGCGGCCGCGCGGGCCCTTTCCAGTTCGGTATTGGCCTTTCCTGTGGCCGCGCTCTGCTGGTCCCGGACGGCCTTGAAGTGCTCCGCTCGGGCCTTCAGATAGCCGACCGCGTGATAGGCGCCGCGCAGGGCGGCGACCGTGATTCCCGCCATCATCACGGTGGACATCGAGGCGACCCCAGCCAAGGAGCCGGACCCGGCGGCCGGGGCGGCCTCCATTCCGTGAGCGGCGGTTTCCGCATTACCGCCGAGCGCGGGCCCCTCGGGAACGGACAGGGACGCGGGCGGGGCGAATTCGGTGGTCAGCGGGGCCAGGGTCGGCAGCCCGTCGCCGAGGCCGTCCTCGCCCACCACCCCCGGCAGGGTCAGGCCGGGGAAGCCGAGCACGGTCCCCGTGGTGTCGTCGGCCATCCGGCCGTCTCCAATCGTTCGTCACTGTCCGTCACCGATCCGGGGTCCCTCGCGTGCGCGCACAGTGCGCGCACGTGAGGACCCCGGATCGCGGCATCGCGGTGGATTCGGTGAGCGCGAAGAGTCACCCCGCCGTCCGGCCCGTCAGGAGCCGGCGTGGGCCTGCGTCCACTTCGTGAGCATCCGCACCAGGTCCGCCCACGCGGTCTCGTCCTTGCCGGCGAGCGTGCGGGCCAGGTCCCACAGCGCCTGCGCGCGGTCGGAATTCGTCGCGGTCGCTGCGATGCGCTGATTCCAGTGGGCAGCCTGTCCCGGTGTGAGCGGCACGGATTCACGCCTCCTTCAGGAAATCAAGGAACGTCGGGGCGGGCTTTTCCTGGGCGTTTCCGTCGCCGTTTCCGTCCTGACCCTCGGTGAATCCTGCGGCGATTCCGTGCAGGCTCGCCGCCGTGTTCACCGCCTGCATTCCCTGGCCGTTCTTGATTCCGGCCTTGTTGGCCTTCTGGAGCGCCTTGGCGTTCGCGCGGGCCTCGCGCTTCTGCGGGAGTTCCACGTAGAAGCGGTTGTAGGAGGCGTCGATCTTTCCGGCCGCGTTCACCGCGTCGCGCAGGTGCTTTTCGAGGGCGGCCATCGGCCGGGTCGCACGGAATGCGCGGACCTTCGGCTCCAGCGGCTTGTCGCCGTCGATTCGGATGTTCTCCAGGGCCGCGCGGTACTCGTGCAGCAGCGCCTGGACCTCGTTGGCCATCTGCCGCAGCCGCTCACGCTGCTGGGCGGCGTACAGGTTGGTGCCCTGCGGCTTGAGCAGGTGCTCCGACGTCCACGGGATCTTGGTGTTCTGGGACATGCGGCTCCTCCAGGGGAAGGTTGGTCGACCCGGGCTCCGGCCGGATGCACGGGTCGTATCGTGGCGCTCGGTGCCATCGGCACCTTCGGCGGTCACCAGGGCGCTTTCCTCGCCCTGGTGGCCACCGGAGAGACCGACTGTGGTTGCTTGCTCTCTGTGACGGATCGACGGGACGAGCCGCCACCGTGCGACCTGTCGGGGCGTCGGCGGGCGGGCCGGTCTCAGCCGGTCTTGCGGTAGCGGCCCCGCGCGGTCTCAAGGCGACGGGCGGCCGTCGCCCGGCTCTTGCCGGTGACCTCCTCGGCGTCGTCCAGTGAGACCAGGCCCGCGCCGCCCCGGCGGTGCATGAGACTGAGCAGTGCGGTGATCTCGCCCTCGATCTCGGCGTCCTGGGAGGAGGAGCGGCGCTTGGTCTCACCGCCGCGCTTGGCGAGCGCCGCGCCGGGCTTGGTCTCACCGTCGGTCTCACGCTCTGACCTGCCGGTCTCACGCTCGCCGCTGCCGGTCTCAACCAGTCGCATCGGCCGGGCGGTCTCACGCGGGCCGGTCTCACCGGGCCCGGCCTCGATCTCACGGTGGTCTCGCGGACCGTCCGGGTCGGTGCCCGCCTCGGGTGAGAGTGCGGCAAGGTCGTCGCTGAGATCGGCGTACACGCCGTCGCCGGTCTCACCGTCGTCCTCGGCGGTCTCACTCTCATCGGGGCCGGGCTCGACCGGGGCGTGGTCGCTCTCACCCTCGGCGGTGATGTGGTGCAGGCGCCACATCACCCACGGCGCGATGGCCGCCACCGTCACAATCAGCCACCACAGCGGCTGGCCCTTGTGCGGCCCGTCGGTGTGCACTCCGACCAGGCCGGCGGCCGCCAGGTGGTAGACGGCGTTCGCGGCGACCATCAGGAGGATCGCGCCGGGCACGTCCTTGTGCCGGCGGAAGGCCTGCACGACGTACACGTCGATCGACAGCGGCAGCGCCCAGGCGACCTGCCAGGGCCAGCCTGACATACGGGCGAGCGCGAACTCACCGGACGCGGTGAGGACGATCGTCGCGGCCAGCGCGACGCGCGGTCCCCAGGTGTCGACGAACTTCTTGCGGACCCGGGTCTTGGCGACCAACGCCTCGGCCTGCTCGGCCTCCTGACGGATCGCCTCCAGCCGGGCCTGCGCGTCGGCCTGCTGGCGGGCCCCGGCGCCGAGCACCTCGCGCACCCGGTCCTCCGCGTCGCCGACCAGCCTCCGGGCCTTCTCCTCGGCGCCGGCCAGGTGCTCGTCCGCGTCGGTCTCGGCCTTGCGGATCACCCCGGACGCCGTCGCCTCGGCCCGCGCCTTCACCTCGGCGACCGCCTCCTCGGCCTGGCCCTGCGCGGCGGCCAGCACCTCGGCGGCCTCCTTCTCCCGCTCCTCGGCCTGCGCCTCGGCCCCGGCCAGCAGCTCGCCCGCCTCCTCCCGCGCGCGGTCCAACATCTGCGCCGCCTCCTCCTCCGCCGCGTCGACCGCTGCCCGGGCCTGCCCGCGCAGCCGCTGCGCGTCCGTCTCCGCCTCGGTGCGCGCCTTCGCCGCCGACTCCCGACGGGCCTCGGCGTCCTGCTCGGCGGCCTCGACCAGGTCGGCCGCGCGCTGCTTGGCCTCGGCGACCAGGTGCTCGGCGTGCTCGGCGACCTGCTCGGCCTCCGCCCGCGCCTGCGCCGTGACCCGCTCGGCGTCGGCGATGATCTGCCGCGCCCGCTCGCGGGCCGCGTCGACGATCCGCGTGCCCTCGACCTCCGCCTCCGCCTGGAGCTTCTCGGCGGCCTGGCGGCGGCGGGCCACCGTCTGCTCGGCCGCGGCAAGGTCGCCGTCGGCGATGGCGCGGGCCCGGGCGACCGTGTCCTCGGCGGCCGCGATCTGCTGCTCGGTCAGCGACCGGAGCCGGGCGACGTGCTGCTCGGCCGCGGTGCGCTGCCCGATCGCCTCGGCCAGCTCCTCGCGGGCGGCCGTCAGCCGGCCGTCGAGGTCGGCGGCCGTCGCCTTCGCCTGCTGCTCGGCCTGGGACAGCACGGTGCCGGCCTCGGTGCGGACCTGCTCGGCGTGCTCCTCGGCGTCGGCCAGCTTCCGGCGGGCGTCGGCGAGCAGCTGGTCCGCGTCGTCCTGCGCGGTGGTGCGCAACTGGTCGGCCTCGGTTCGGGCGCTCTCCAGCAGGGCGTCGGCGGCGGCCTGGTCGACGACCGGCTCGCGGGGGACCGGGACGGTGTCCGTCGAGGTCGGCTTGGTAGTGGTGGGCTTGGTCGGCGCCGGGCGGCGGGCGGGAGTGCGGGTGCGGGCAGCCACAGCGGGCTCCTCCTCTATATAGGGGTGCGCGGGGAACGCGGTCGGATCAGGGGCGGCGCAGCCAGGCGAGGCGGTCGGCGGTGCCGTCGGCGTCCAGGACCAGCCGGACGTAGCGGGCGACCTCCTCGCCACGGGCGCAGCAGCCGCGCCAGGTGAGGGCGGCGGCGAGGGTGCCGGTGCGGAAGGCTTCGACGGCCTCCTGGTCGCCGCTGGCGATCCGGGCCTTGATGGCGCGGGTGAGCTCGCGGTGGCTTTGGAACTCGGTGACGGTGTCGGTGATCGCGGTGTGCAGGCGCTCGAACATCGGGGCTTCTCCTCTCGGGTCCTTGCCGGTGCCGGCGGGCGGTGCGTCGGGCACCGTCGAACACCCCCGCAGCCAGCGGTCTGGGGCGGGGGCGAACGACAGCAACCGCTGCGGGGGTCAGGCGGTGTGGGCGAGCTGCTGGAACGCGGCGGTGCTCACCGGGTGGGCGATCTCGTCCAGGACGTGCTGCCAGGCCGGGCTGGCGGCCTCGCGCCGCGCCCACGGGTCCGGGTCGTGGGTCAGCTGCCAGGCCGCCCAGGCCCGGGCGAAGCTCTCGTCCTCGGGCTGCGCAATGACCTGGTCACGCTCGTGGTCCCAGGCAGTGCAGTGCCGGCGGATCCGGTCCTCGCCGACGGTGCGCACGGTGATCTGCCAGGTCGGCCAGCCCTCGCGCGGGCCCGGGTCGATCGCCAGGACCTCGTAGGGGGTGTCGGTGGAGTAGGCGGAGCGGTAGATGCCGCCGACGCGGCGCGGGCCGATCACGCGGGCGATCCAGCGGCGGGTGCTGTCCGCCTCGTAGTACGCGCGGCGGGCGGGGGACGAGGTGCGGGCGCGGTGCTTCATGACGGCCTCCAAGCCGGGATGCGCGGGCGCCCGCTGCGCCCCGGGCCGAGGTCCAGGGCGCAGCGGGCGCGGGGGAGAGGGTCGGGTCAGCCGACTGCGAGGATGCGGCAGCGGATCGCCTTGCCGATCGGTGAGGGCTTGACGGTCCAGCCGGGGGCGAGGATGTCGAGGAGGAGCAGGCCGCGGCCGGACTCCGCCTCGTCGTCGTCCGGGGCGAGGTTGGTGCGGCGCGGGGCGATGTCGGCGAGCGGGTCGTGGACGGTGACGACCGCGTCGGTCCCCCGGGAGCGGTGGACCTCCACGACCAGCGGGACGTGGGGGCCGCAGGCCCGGATCGCGTTGCCGAGCAGCTCGGACAGGACCAGCTGTGCGGCCTCGGCGGTCTCCAGGTCGACGCCGTGGGCGACCAGGACGGTGAGGGCCAGCGCGCGCACGGTCTGCACGGTGTCCTGGTCGGCCGTCAGGTGGGCGGTGATCCCGCCGAGCCGGGGCGCCAGGTAGAAGCCGGGGCGCGGCGCGGGGAGAATCGGTTCCTGCGTGGTCAGGCCGGGCGCGGTGCCGGTGCCGAAGGTGGTGGTCATCGCTTGCCGCCCTTCGGCCGGGTGGTGGGCTGCGGGGGTACGGGCGTTCCGCCAGCGAAGCTCATCGCCGGCCTCCGCCCTGGCGGACCCGGCGCAGCGCCTCGTCCATGTCCGGGTCGCTGTCCCCCGCGGCGGCGGTCAGCATCAGGCGTGCCATCATGGTGTTCAGCAAGGTCGTTGCCTCCAACTAGGCGACGGACTCGAAGGCTCCGGGAGGGCAATCCCGGGGCCTTCGGCATTTCAAGGGCGGCTCCTGCCGTCCCCCCGCCGTCTCCGCACCAGCTCGGGGGCGGAGGCGACGGGCAGCGTCGCAGAAGTGGCACGCTGGTCAGGCGGCGAGCCCGGCGACCGCGACGCTCGTGACTACGGGGCGAAGGGGCCGGGGCCGGGCGGGGACGGTGTCGACCTGGTCGGCGTAGGTCTCCAGGTCGGTGGAGTCGACGCGGCGGCGGGCGCGGGGGAGTCCCGTCGGCCACTGCCTGACTCGGGCGGCGCGGACGCGGCGGACGGCGCTGTCGAGCAGGTCGAGGAGGCCGTCGAGGCCGCGGCGGCCGTCGGGGTAGTGGCCGGCGGCGACGGCCTCCCACACGTCCTGGGTGATGTCCTCGTCCAGGCTGGTGGCGTCCGGGCCGATCTCGGCGAGGCACTCGGTCGCGGCGGCGAGGAGCCTGCAGGAGTAGCGGGTGTAGAGGTCGAGGAGGGTGTCCTCGTGGGAGATGATGGGGGTCACGGTCGTGGTTCCTTCCGGAAGATGGTGGTGCGACCGACTACGGCCCCGGGGGCGCAATCCCCGGGGCCGTCCTGCTGCTCATGTGCTGCGTACGAGCAGCCACGGCCGCCGCCCACCCGAAGGTCCGGGTCGGCGGCGGCCGTGGCGGTTCGTGCGGGTGTTGGTGGTCAGGCGGGGCGACGCCCGGGCCGGGTTTCCTCCGGCTCGGGAGCGGCGCCGAGGTACTGCCCGATGAGGAACCCCAGGACGACGGCCGCGCACTCGTGCCACGACGGCCGGCCCCGCCCCGACGGGACGCGGGCCACGCCCTGCTCCGCGCCGTCGCCGGTACGGGCCAGGTAGGCGACCAGGTGGATACGCATCAGGCCGCTGCACGCTGCGGGCAGCAGCGCTCGGCGGTGTGGCGGCGCAGGCGGGGAAGCGGCCGGTGGCCGACACCCGTCCGCCGCGGCAACTGCGAGCTCGGCGATGTCGACCGGGTCGGCGGCCATGTCGAGCCGGCCCGCAGCGGTCACCGGCGGCTGGTCCCGGAGGCCGGCCACCAGGATGGTGGCGTGGGCGTCCAGGGCGTCGAGGAGCCCGGTGAAGGAGAGGCCGTCGGAGGCCGCGGCCTCGGCGGCGTGCAGCCACAGCTCACCGCACAGGTCATCCGCGAGATCGCTCGCGGTGTCCGGGCCGGCACCGTGCAACAGCTCCTGCACGAGGTCGCGCATGCCGGTCGAGTACCGGGTGAAGGCCTCGGCGAGCGGCGTGGTCGGGGTGTCGGACATCGGTCTCCTCGAGGGTGGTCTCGTCGAGCGGGCTGCTGTACGGAGGCAAGGCGACGGCCGCCGCCCACCCCGCAGGTCGGGGGTCGGCGGCGGCCGTGATGGTTCGTGCAGCTGGCGACTGGTCAGGCGGCGAGGCGACCCTTCCGCTTCCGGTGCTTCCGGGGCGGCTCGGTGGCCACGCCATCGGGCAGGGGCAGTGAGAAGAGGGGGCCCCGCGCGCCGTACAGCGGCTGCACCCGCAGGGCGTCCGTGACGAGCACGCCGACGCGGACGGCCTCCCAGCCCTTGGCGCGCTTCCTCGCGGCCGGCCTGGCGGACTCGGTGGGCTCGGCCGGACGGCCCTGCGCGATGTGGAGCACCGCCCGGGGCGCCGGGGCCTTGACCTTGCGCAGGACCTTGGTGGGCCGGCGGGCCGCAGTCTCGGTGCTGCCCTCCTCGATGTCCCGCGCCCAGCGCGCCACCAGGACGTCGATCTCGACGATCCGGCGGGCGGAGGGGCAGCGGGTGTCCCGCTGGCCGGCTTCCAGCTCGGCGCCGGACAGGTCGGTGGAGTAGTGGTCGCGGATAGTGAGCGTCTTGTCGCCCATGATCCGCTGCCAGGTCTGGCAGTCGGGGCAGACCACGGTGTTCACCTCGTCCGGGCGCAAGTTGTAGTGGCTGGGAAGCAGGGTCGAGAGCTGCAGCGGGGGGAGGAAGCTGCGGCGCTTGGTGCGGGTGCGAGCGGGCATCGGGGCCTCCTGGCGGGAGAAGGGGGAGTCCGGGCGGAGCGGAGGTGCTGCTCTCTCTGCCCGCCAGGCCCGACCCGATCGGTCGGAGTCCTGGCGGACAGGCAGCGCAGCAAGCTGCTCAGGTCTTTCGGTATTGCTATGTAGGCGTCCGACGTGGGGGAGCTACGGGCTCGACCCCTGTCACCGAGGTGACTTTTCGCCACCGCCCGAAGGCGGGTGACAACCGCTGGTTTGCTCCGGCGTTGTCAGCGCCGGCCTTGCTCAATCAAGGTAGCCACCATTGGCAACCATGTCAACATACATGGCATGGCTATCTATGGCGGGCCGCCGGATGTACGATGCACCCATGAGTAGCGACCCGAGCCGGCAGCAGGTGCCGTATCAACAGCTGGTGCAGGCCGTCCTTGCGCAGATCCGCCGCGGAGAACTCCGCCCTGGCGACAAGCTCCCCAGCACCAGCCAGCTGGCCGCCGAGCACGGCCTGGCAACCGGGACAGTGCAGCGAGCCCTGGCCGAGCTGCGCTCCCGCGGCGCCGTTTACTCCCAGGCAGGGCGCGGCAGTTTCGTGAGCTCCCCGGAGGCCAGGGCATCGACTGTTCCGACGGTGGAGGATCTGGCGCGCGAGCTTGCCGCGCTTCGCGAGCGCGTCGAGGAGCTGGAACATGCTCAGCGGGCCGGGCTTCGAACTTCCCCAGGTTCGTAAGAGTCATCTACTCACCTCCAGCTGGCCGTTGCGAGAGCGGAGTGGGGAGGTCCAGCTCCGATATCCAGAAGCGTGCCTGGACTTCCCGGTGCTGTGGCTGGTGCGGTGCTGCGGCGGCGCTGCGGACTGGGTGAGCGCCAGTGAAGATCTAATTCGTGATCCACACCGCCCTGCCGGCCAGGCGTGGCGGTGGCGCTGCGGGTCTGCTGCGGGGTAGGCCCGCGACCGCGATTTGGGCACAACCCGTTGTTAGCGTCAGAGAGTCGGTCGAGGGGGTCTCGGTGGGCACAGTGCAGCGCTGGACTGGAAGGGAATCGCGCGCATTGCGGGAATCCAAGCGCCTATCGGTGCGGGGGTTCGCGGCCTACCTGGGAGTCGGAAGCCGAACAGTGTCTGACTGGGAGTCGCCTTCCAACCCGAAGGCGATCAGCAAGGTCCTCCAGGAGGCGCTGGACTCATCCTTGGAGCGATGCAGCCCGGCAGAGCAGGCGCGGTTCTGGGAAGCGATCGGCGAGAAGCCGGGAGCTCCCGTGGCGCTACTGGGCAGCTTCCTCCCTATTCCGAACGTGGAGCCCAGTCTGGTGCGCAGGAACACTGACTTTGATGGCCTCATCTCCGTTCTGGAGGAGGCACGCAACGCCGAGGGAATCGCGACGGTCGCCGTCGTAGGTCCCGGAGGATTCGGCAAGACGACCATCGCGACGCAGCTGGTTAACAATGAGCGGATCCAGGAGCTCTATCCGGAGATCCTGTGGGTGGAGACCGGTGAGGACTGCACCCCGGCCCGAGTCGTGGAGCTCGTCTCCGACGTCTGCGTCCACCTCAGCGGCTCCCGACCTGCCCTGACGGATCCGGAGCAGGCCGGCTTCCATCTCGCGCGACTGTTGCAGGACCGGCGTGCACTGCTGGTCATCGACAACGTGTGGTCCGCCGCAGACCTCTCCCCATTTCTCCTGGGCGGCGAGGAGTGCGTGCGGCTAGTCACGACGCGGAACGTGCGGGTGTGTCCGTCGACCGCACAGGTCGTACGGCTCGGGCCGATGACGGCGGCCGAGATCAGCGAGATACTGACCCGCAACGTCGCCTCGTTGGAGCGCTCGGATGCCGAACAACTGGCCGGGCTGCTCGGCGGCTGGCCGCTGCTGGCACAGATCGTCGGTTCGACCGTCGGCCAGGATGTGGCGTCCGGCGCGTCGTCGGGTCACGTCATTGCCGAGGCATCGGAGACGATCCGCGACTACGGACCGCAGGCGTTCGATGTCCTCGACGCCGACCAGCGACGCAGCGCGATCGGCCAGGCGATCGCGTCCAGTCTCGACGGCTTGGAGGAGAGCGTCATCCTCAACGGCGCGTCGGACTTGCGGGCGCGGTATCTGTCGCTGGCGGTGTTCCCGCCGGCGACGGCGGTCCCTGTCCGCGTGCTGACGCATTGGTGGAAGACAGCATTCTCCTGGTCGCCGCACGCCACCAGGCAGTTCTGCCGTGTCCTCGCAGACCGGTCGCTGGTGAGCAGCTACCGGGCGGACACGGAGACCATCACGCTCCACGACGTGTTCCGGTCGTACCTGCGGCACCTGGTCGCGGACGAATGGGAGCAACTACACGCCTCCCTGCTGGACACGTTCCGCGAGTCGACCGGAGGCCGGTGGGAGGAGTTGGGGACGGAGCAGGGCTACCTGTGGCGTCATCTGCCCTACCACCTGCGTGAGGCCGGGCTGGAGGACCAGCTCGTCGCGCTGCTGTCGTCGCCCTCGTACATGGTGCGGAAGGTCGCGCTGGTGGGGGAGCAGGCGCTGGTTGCTGACACAGCGATCCTCGACGTTCTGCCGGCGGGGCGGCGCTCGGCCGCGTGGACGGCGGCGCGGGTGATGGCGGGCTCCGGGTATCTGCTGACTGGACTGGTGGAGCCAGCCGACGTGGCTGCGACCTTGTCGGTCGCGCTGCACCGCTCGCCCTCTCCGGTGGCGCCGGAGGCGCTCGCTGAGGCCGCATCGCTTGGCGCGACGTTCACCGCCGGGTGGCTGCGCCGTGGTGCGGCGGTCCAGTCGAAGGATTCCGGCCACGTGGGCGCGGTCGTCAGTGTCTCCACGGAGGCGAGGATCGTTGCCTCGGGTGGAGAAGACGGCGCGGTTCGGCTGTGGGACCTCGGCAGCCGTCGGCTGCTGCGTACGTTCCACGCGCACACCGGCTGGGTGTTCGCCACCGCGTTGTCTCCGGACGGGGCCATCGTCGCCTCGGCCGGGGACGACGGTCTGATCCGCCTGTGGCGCACCGACTCCGGGGCGCCGGTGGGCGTGCTGGCTGGGCACTCCCGGCGGATCCGATCCCTCGCGTTCACGGCCGACCGGCAGCTGCTGGTCTCGGGGGCCGAGGACGGTGCCGTGTGCGTGTGGGACGCCGAACGGCTGCTGCTGGTCCGCCGAATGCAGACCACCGGCACTCCGGTCTGGTCGGTCGCGGTGAGCAGCGGGAGCGAGCCGGTAGTCGCGGTTGCCGGTGAGGACGAGTTCGTCCGGCTCTTCGACCTGGTCACTGGGCGGCTGCTGGATGAGAAGGCGCAGCATCGGGACTGGGTGCGGTCGGTGGCTTTCGCGGCGGATTCGGGTTTGCTGGCTTCAGGCTCCGGTGACCGCTCAGTCGTGGTGTGGACGACGAAGGCCGGTACTCTCACCGCGGTCCGACGCACGAACCTGCCCGATCGGGTGCGTTCCGTCGTCGCTGCCCCGGACGGCGGTCTCGTGCTCACCGCGACCGAAAAGCCGACGATCCACGCGTTGACCGTGGACGGCGAGGCTGGGAAGACCGCGTTGCCGCCCGGTGTCGACTGGGTCCGATCGCTCGCCCGCGGCAGCGACGGCACGGTCGTTGCCGGCTGTGAGGACGGCTCGGTGCGGCTATGGCTGGCCAATGGTGGCGAGCTTCAGACGCTGGCTGCCGGATCGAACACGACCTGGTCGACTACGTTCTCGAGTACCGGCGCGGTCGGGCTGATCGGTGACGGAGCGGGGCAGGTCGACCTGGTCGACGCCACCGACTCAACCCCGCTGCGCAGGCTCCCGGCCGGACACGGCCGGGTCTGGTCCCTCGCGTCAGGCGCAGACCTGGTGGCGGCCGCGTGCGGCGACGGCGCGGTGCGCGCCTGGTCTCTGACGGACGAGGCATGGGAGCTGACCCTCAACCAGGACACCCACCGCACCTGGGCGGTGGCCATGGCGCGCACCGTGCCCAGGCTGGCGGCGAGCACTGGTGACGGACACATCCGCTGCTGGGACCTGCCGGACGGCAACCTCCTGTGGTCACAGGATGTCCACGCCGGCCGGCTGCGCTCAATCGCGTTCAGCGGCGACGGCCAGGTTCTCGCAGCCTGCGGTGGCGATGGATCCGTTCGCGTGTGGAGGGCCGCCGACGGCGAGTTCGTCTCCAGGTTCACCTGCCCGACCGGCTGGGCCCGCGCCGTCGCACTCGACGACCAAGGCGCCCGAGCCGCCGTCGGAGCGGGCACGGGCGACATCGCTGTCCGAGACCTGACCGGTGACCGGTTCACCGCTCAGCTCAGCGGGCATTCCGGCCGCATCCTGGTGATCGCATTCACCGCCAAACCGGACCAGCTCGTCTCCGCTGCCGCCGACGGCACCATCCGACTCTGGTCGCTCGCCGAGCAGCGGCAGCTCGCCGAGGTCCGCGTCGACGGCAGCCTCAACTGCGCCGCCTACGACCCTGTCCACGGTCGCATCCTCGTCGGCAGTGCCGCCGGGGTGGTCGCCCTGGACCTCAGTCTGAACCCGCTCCGAGAGGGATAACAGCTCATGACCCCCCAGGCCCCGGTGATCATTTCGAGTGAGTCGCCGTTCGCCGGCGACGTGTTCGCCAAGCGGCATCCCGCGCTAATCGAGCGGCTCGTCGGGGCCTGGCCCTTCGGCCCGGAGCAGCGCCAAGCGCTGTCCGAGCTCGCGGAGGAGAACGTCAGCGGTGTGATCCTGCCTTTGCCTGAGAGCGCCGTCGACGCTGAGCGTTGGCGTGAGTGGGGGAGCGGTTTCTACGGCCGTCCGTGGGCGGAGGTGCCGTTCCTGTGGGCGGAGTCGTATTTCTACCGGCGTCTGCTCGAGGCCGTCGGCTTCTTCGGGACCGGGCCGTGGCGGGGTGTCGATCTCTTCGCGCCGTTCAAGCGGGCCGAGCTTGCGGGCGAGGCGGTGTCGGCCGAGATCGCCGCGCTCGACGATGTCGTCGGCCTGGCCGACGACGAGCGAGGCCAGGCGCTTCTGCGGGCGAGCTTGTGGGGCAACCGCGCCGATCTGGCGCTCCAGATCACGACGGGCCGTGGCATCGAGGCCTCCGGCCTGGTGGCCGACGACAGCGGGGTCCTGTGGGAGCTTCTCCGGTCCCAGCCCGGCGGCACCGTGGCCCTGGTCGCGGACAACGCAGGCAGCGAGACGATCGCAGACCTGGCCCTCGTCGACCATCTCCTGGCGGGCGGACTCGCCGGCGAGGTGGTGCTGCACGTGAAGCCGACGCCGTACTACGTCTCCGACGCCACCCTCGCCGACGTCGCGGACTGCCTGCGCGCGCTGCTGCGCAGTAAGGGCGAGGCCCGGGCCGTCGGTGAGCGGCTGCGCGAAGCCGCGGCGGCCGGCCAGCTCCGCGTGCACACCAACGAGTTCTGGTGTGAGCCCTTCGACTTCACGGCCATGCCGCAGACTCTGAAGGAGGAACTCGGATCGGCCACCATCACGGTCTTCAAGGGCGACCTGAACTACCGCAGGCTCGTCGGCGACCGCTGGTGGGACCCGACGCTCCCCTTCACCGAGGTAACGCGCTACTTCCCCGGCCGCGTCGCGGCGCTGCGCACGCTCAAGTCCGATGTCGTCGTGGGGCTGAGCGTCGAGCGTCTGGATGAGCTGGAGCAGTCCGGAGCTGAATGGCAGACGTCTGGTACGCACGCTCTGATTCAGATGCTCCCATGATTCGTCGCGAGGACGGCATCGACCCTCGTTGGGGACGCCCTGGGGCTGCTTCGGGCATCGGTTGTCTGCGAAGGAGGGGGGCTCGATGAAGCTGCCTACCTGACGATCAGTGAGGCGTAGACACGCTCTGAAACCGTTCGTGCCAGCTCCCTACAGAGCTAGGCTCGCCTGGTGCCCGTCTCGGGCATCTACAAGTCCAGAAACGCGAAAGCGGCCCCGGTATCCGCCAAGAAACTGGGCCGCTATCGCATTCAGAACTGCGTCGTCACGACGGTACCAGCCATACCCGCCCACCGGCGAGAGACACCCGTCACTCGCCTTGGTTGGCCGAACCCTGCTAACCGCCACGTGACGGCGCTCCACCGAGAGGTAGCGCCTCCCCTTGCCCAGCTACATCACGCAGCGCGGCAGCTGTGTCACTCCGGCTCACCGCCCGGGCTGCTCCTGCCGACCCATGCTGCCCCGGCGGTGACGCGATGAGTTCCAGCTTCATCGCGGATCCGTCTGAGCTCGACGAGGATCTCGAGGTCGCCCTCGGCCGGCGTGCCCCATTCAGCCAGGTCGGCGACTGGGTGCTCCTGTCCGGCGCCGACAACGACGCTCGCACGCTCTACTGGGGGATGGTCGCGCACGTCAACGTCAGCAGGGACGACAACGAGGTCTGGCCGGGCCTGGTATCCCTCGCCCGCATCCTCCAGCTGAAGAAGCCGGACAGCGTCAGCAAGTACATGCTGCAGCTGGAGGTGCTCGGCGCTGTCGAGGTCATCCGTTCCACGTCCGGTCTGGTCAGCCGCAACCGGTACATCGTCCACCAGACACCGCCCCGCGGGTACCGCGGCCCACAGTCGATGGCCGCCTGGTACGGGATGAACCGCGCGCCGAAGGGCGAGACGCAGGAACAGAAGAAGCAGCGCGAGGCCGAGTTCGACGCATGGCTTGCCGCGGTCCGGACCGCTCTCAAGGTGCACTGCGACAAAGTCGCTGATCAGCGCGCTGCGGCGAAGAAGGCGAAGCTTCCGGTACCGCCTGTGGACAACTTCCGTATGCCCGAGCTGGCCGACTTCCGTACCCCTGCGCCGGGGGGTACGGGCTCACCTGCAGAAACGCGAGAGAACCCAGCAATTCCGGTACCCCCCGGCGCGGGGGTACGTACCCCCGCGCCGGGGGGCGTCGTACCCCCGCGCCGGGGGGTGGAACAAGACGAAGTAGAAAAAGACGAAACTGATGCGCCTCCGGCGCGAGCCGGTGGTGACGCCCGTAGGGCATCTACAGGTAGTACTGCGCGCGCGATGCGAAGCGGCTGCGCCGCGTCCGACAAGACCAGCAGCTCGGCGAAGTCACGAAGCGGCGGCGTCCGCATGACCCGGGAGCAGGCCGCGAAGGTGCGCACTGTGGTGGCCGCCCTTCCGGCTGAGCTGACCACCCTGCCGGCCAAGCCGTTGCCGAGCCGTGTTCCCGCGAACCCGATGGGCGACCTGATCCGTGATCAGCTCAAGCACCGCACGGTTGAGCAGCTGGTGGCACGAATCGAGCGACGGTGGGTCAGCCGGGGGTACCTAGCGAAGCTGTGCGGCCTGGACCCGATCGAGACGGCGAAGACGGGCGTCGGGCTGGCAGTGGAGTTGATCAAACCGTCGCCGGACTGCCCAGACCTGTCATGCGAGGACGGACTGGTCATCGGTTCAAGTCTGCCCTGCAAGGCGTGTACGGAGCGGAGGGTGGACCGCCGCTTCGGGAAGAAGCCGATTCCGCCACAGGCCTCCGAGAACCAGCCGATGGGGAAGTGGTGGTGCACGACGGACGGGTGCGGCTACAACTCCTACGGCACTGCGCCCACCGACGGCCTCTGTCACGACTGCCGCAGCGAGCTGGAGCTCGATCCAGCGGATGTGGATCCTCAGGAGCTTGCTGAGGCAGCTGCGGCGTTCGAGGAGCTCTTCCGTTCACAGGCTGGGCGGTAGCGACGTCAAGAGCGGCCATGAAGGTCTCGCTCGGCAACACCGGTACGTCCGTGTTGCCAAGCGAAACCGCCTTCACCGAAGCGTCGCCGCCCAGGCCCACCAGGACGAGACCGCCGCCAGCAGCCAGGCCATCGCCGAACGCCGCGCCCGCGCCGACAAAGCGGCCCGGATGGGGTGGACCTGGTCGCGGCCGCCGTACATCACCCCGGGCCGCGCCCGGCACCGCGGGCGCTCCACAGCAGTCCGTCCGGCCCGGCCTGGGCGCTCACGGCAGGGCCGATGCGGGGCGCAGGGCGTCCAGCACCGCGTCGGCGCTCCAGTGGCCGGCGGCGCCGGGCCGATCAGCAAGATAGGCCGCGGCCTGCTCCAGACTCCAGCCATGGGCCTCGGCCAGGCCGGTGGCGAAGTTGGCGAGGTAGGCGGCGCAGGGCACGTTGAGTTCGGCGTCGGCGAGCGCCCAGGGGGCGGTGAAGGTGAACACCGGGACGCCCTCGATCGTGCCCGGGCACACCAGGGTCTCGTAGCGTCCTGGGCCGAGGTGGTCGCTGCCGGCGGCCAGGGCGCGGGTGAGGTCGAGGTCGGTGCCGGGGTGCCGGTGCATCTCCTGGGCGGCGATGTCGGCGAACTGCTCGGTGGTGACGAGGTAGGCGCGGGCGGGCATCTCGCCGTCGGCGGCCGGGTCGTAGAAGCCCATGCCGCCGGTCCACACCGCGGATTCCAGGGCGAAGTACAGCGCGCCGGGCAGCAGCACCGGCAGAGTCCGCTCGGGCAGCCGGCGGTCGCGGCAGCCCGGGTAGGTGCGGGCGCCGCCGGGCGGGCGGCCGCCGGCGATGTAGTAGGCGAGCCGGTCGGCGTGCATGTTCGACCCGTACGCCGCGTACCACACCTCCTTGCCGCAGGGCAGCGCGCCCGATAGTGGCTCTGCACGGCGGGCCCGCAGCGCGGAACGGTCGTCGACCGGTCGAATTTCACTCATGTTGCAGAAGGTAGCGGCGATCTGACGCACTGTCGGTCGAATCCGGCCGACAGGACCCGCCTCGCCGCAGGGCCAGGGGTGGCGGGGGAACCGGTGACTCAGCACAGGGCGGCCTGCTCGAAGTCGGGCAGGTCGACTGTCAGTGGCCAGTTCAGATTGGCTCTGGCGCGAGTTCCGTGAAAGCCGCCCGTGGATCTTGAAAGTTGTCGATCATGATGGGTGTCTGTCGCTGATCTTCTGGCCGCCTTGTTCCCCCAGTTCGCGCTGCTGAGCGTGGACTTGATCAGGCCGGTTGGCCGGTCGGTACGGGTGCACGCCCGGGGTCGGGCACCGGAGGCAGAGTGTCCGAGCTGCGGTAGCTGGTCAGGACGTGTCCACAGCGGGTACGAGCGGCAGGTCAGCGACACAGCGGTCTCCGGCCAGGAGCTCGTGCTGCACCTGCGGGTCCGCCGGTTCTTCTGCGACACCGCCGACTGCGGGAAGCGGACCTTCGCCGAGCAGATCCCCGGCCTGACGTTCCGTTATGGGCGGCGCACAGTGCCGCTGCGGAAAGTTCGCGAGGCCGTCGCCCTTGCCCTCGGTGGCCGGGCCGGGGCCCGCCTGGCCGAGCACCTGTCAGCAGGGATCGGCCGGGACGCCCTGATACGCCTGATCCGCGCGCTGCCGGACCCGGCCATCGGGCGGGTCCGGGTGCTCGGTGTCGACGACTTCTCCCTGTGTAAGGGCCATCGCTACGGCACCGTCCTGATCGACATCGAGGGCCGCCGTCCCGTCGATGTCCTGCCTGAGCGGTCCGCCGACGCCCTGGCCCACTGGCTCGCCGAACACCCCGGTGTCGAGGTGATCTGCCGTGACCGTGCCGCCTACTATGCCGAGGGTGCGAGCCGCGGCGCCGGCACGGCGACGCAGGTCGCGGACAGGTACCACCTCTGGGCGAACCTCGGCGTTGCCACCGAGCGGCTGGTCGCCCGTCTGCGCTCGCGGTGGGTCCCGCCCGCGCCGGACAAGAAGAAGGTGGAACTGCCGGAAGGACCGCGGGCCCTACGCACCCGCGAGCGCCACGCCGCCGTCCACGCGCTGGTGGACAGGGGCATGGGGCACAGCCAGATCGTCGCCGAGCTGCAGCTGGACCCCAAGACGGTGCGGAAGTTCATGCGCGCCGCCACCGCGGACGAGCTGATTGGCGCGGGACCCTCGGGCGGCCGGCAGACCAGCCTGGAAGGCCACGCCGCCTACCTGATCGCCCGGTTCAACGAGGGCTGCCACAGCGCACTACGGCTCCACCGCGAACTCGCCGAACGCGGCCTGTCCGTCAGCGAGCGCACGATACGACGCTTCGTGCACCGGCTGCGCGAGAACGCCAAGCCGACCGCCCGCCCGCCGGTCCCGAAAGTCCGCGAGGTGACCGGACTGATCCTCACCAACCCCGATCACCGATCCGAGGCCCAGCAAGTCCTCCTGAAGGAACTACGCATCCGTTGTGGCGAGTTGGACGACGCGTGCGACCTCGTCGCCCGGTTCGCGTCGATCCTCGTGAACCGGCGCGGCCAGGAGGAACTCGAACAGTGGACCGCAGACGCCGAGGCGAGCGCCCTGCCCGAGCTGCGAGGCTTCGCCACCGGCTTGCGCAAGGACTGGGACGCCGTCGTGGCCGGCCTCACGCTCCGCTGGAACTCCGGCCCGGTCGAGGGTCACGTCAACCGGATCAAGATGCTCAAGAGGCAGATGTTCGGACGCGCCAAGCTGGACCTCCTGCGCAAACGCGTACTCCTTGCGGCCTGAAGATCACCTTGTCCTGGAGCTACACCAGAGCAGCGGGGCAAGCGCAGAGCCCGCTCACGGCGCGTAGGGCGGCTGTGTGGAGGTTCTTCACCTCCGTGAGGGGGACGCGGGCTACCGCAATGGCGACACGGCTGGGATCCGCGGGGGTTCTCGCGGTGACATCAAGTTCTGCCTGCTCCGCTTCTGTCGCACGAACCAGGACTGAGAAGACGTAAGCGCCTTCGTCCGTGGTGTACGCATCGGCCCACAGCTCGATCAGTGCACCGCTCTGCAACGTCACGTGCTAGGTGAGGGGCGCTCCAGCAGCAAACTCCATGGTCGGGAGGCTAGCGGACACCCACGTGCAGCAAGCACTCGCCCACCGGGAGCAAGACGGCAACGATAGCCCGGACCTGCTGGCAGCCGCTCAAGATCGGCTTCCGGAAGACAGCCACGGGCAGCGTTCACGGAACTCGCGCCAGAGCCTTCAGATTCCCCACCGGCGGCCACCTGACGGGGAGCTATCTGGCCGCGCCTCCGTCACCTTCCGTGCCCACTTGATCGGGGCCATCATCGGACGGAAGCGGCCTGGCCGGGCCCGCGGCAAACGCGCGCACCGAGGGCCGCAGGGCGTCTTTCCATCGGGCGCGTCGCCTGTCACCGCAGTTGGTTGAATGCCTGGTCGGCGTCGGCTACGGCCTCGGGGTGGACGTCGCTGGCGGTTCGACCGTCGGCGATCTTCTGCCAGTTGGTTCGGGCGAGCACCCGTTGGACCGCAAGTACCTGGGCGGCTCGCAGGCGTGCCTGGATGCCTTCGCCGAGGGCGTCCGCCAGTGCCTCTTCGTCCTCGAGCTGGTAGCGCGTGAGCCGTCCCGCCAGGCTCGGTGTGGTGAACACCAGCCGATGGAACGCCACCACCTCGGGATGGTCGTTGAGGCCGGTGACGGGGTCGTAGCGGTCGAGGGCGGCCCGGAAGTGCCAGTGCAGCGCCGTCAGCGGCTTGATGCCGGACCCGCGGTCACGTACGACGCGTGCCGCCTCGCCCTGGTGGTCCGCGAACCGGTGCAGTACCAGGTCTTCCTTGGTGGGGAAGTACCGGAAGAGGGTCGGCTTGGAGATTTCGGCGGCCACGGCGATGTCGTTGACCGAGACGCGGTCGAAGCCGTGCTCCAGGAACAGTGATACGGCCGCGTCGGCGATGGCGTCGCGCGTCCGCTCCTTCTTGCGGGCTCGCAGTCCCGTCGGCTCGCTCATTTGGCCACCGTAACATTCACATGACCAAGTTGCTTTTTTAACCGAGTAACGTTTCCATGGGCGGCATGAGTCAGACAGACATTCCTCCCGTCCTCGTGACCGGGGCGACGGGCCGGGTCGGCCGCGTCGTCCTCGACCAACTCCTCGACGCGGGCGTGCCGGTCCGCGCCCTCACCCATCGCCCCGAGGCAGCGGCGATGCTGCCGGCGAAGGTCGAGGTCTTCACCGGCGACCTCACCGTGCCCGAGTCGCTCGACCCGGCGTTGAACGGCGCCGGTGCGGTCTTCCTCGTCTGGACCGCACCGCCTCAGACCGCCGCGGCAGTCGTGGAGCGGCTGGCAGCCCACGTGCGGCGGGTCGTCTTCCTCTCCTCCCCGCACCAGACGCCGCACCCCTTCTTCCAGCAGCCAAACCCCATGGCGGTGCTGCACGCCGACATCGAGCGGCTCATCGCGGCCACCGGACTCGAGTCGACGATCATCCGGCCGGGAATGCTCGCGTCGAACTCGCTGGCCTGGTGGGCGCCCGCGATCCGGGAGGGCGAGCTCGTCCGGTGGCCCTACGGCGCTGCCGAGACGGCACCGGTCGACGACCGCGACGTCGCAGCCGTCGCGGCACGGACCCTCTACCAGAACGAATACATCGGAGGTGATTACGTCCTCACGGGCCCCGAATCGCTGACCCACGCCGCGCAGGTGGGCGTCATCGGTGACGCCCTGGGGCGACAGATCGCATTCGAGGAGATGACGCCGGACGAGTTCCGGAGCCTGTCGGAGGGTACGGCGCCCAGCTCTGTCGTCGACATGCTGCTCGCCGCGTGGAGCGCGGCGGTCGGACAGCCCGCGTACATCACCACCGCGGTGGCCGACATCCTCGGGACGGCGCCGCGAACGTTTCGCCAGTGGGCCACCGACCACGCCACCGCGTTCACGGAGGGTTCTGAGAGTTCGTGACCTCGTCGACCCGACCTGCGCCCCCGGCCGCAACCCAGTCCGAGGCCACTCCGGCCTCCGCCTCCGGGACCTGCCGGGCTCGTGGGCACGGGAGGCTCGTACCGACAGGAGGCGCAGTCAGCCGCCCTGCGTCCCCTCAGCGGCCCGGCAACGCGCACACCTGCTTGCCCGCCAGTTCGTCCACCCCGGTCCTCGTCGTCTGCTTCAGGAGCAGGCCAAGCAGGAAGAAGCACAAACGAGCAATCACCCCGAGCCACGCAGCAGAGCCCTGGCTGTGGCGCCACGGTCTGTGACAGAGCTTCCCGGCGTGCCACTCGAACTGGCCGTCGGCGGGGACCGGTGACCGACCAACCCGACCGCCCGTACCGACCCGGCCGCCGACACCGGCGACCGCATCAGCGTGATTTATACCTGGCCGCGGACTACCCGGGGACGGCTTGTGTCGTCAGTCTGTTCTGGTGAACTGCGGGGCGGTGAACGCGTACAGACTTGGGGGGCGGATGGCTTTCACGGCACGGCACTCGCAGTGGGGCCGGCTCGACGCGACCATGGCGGACCTGGGCTGTGGGCGCGCCTGGAGCCTGGTCCACCGGACCAGGCCACGAACGCCGTTGGTCTGCCTGGAGTGCGGGCACGGCCTGCATGCGAAGGTCTCACCGAGAGGCCTGCGCTTCTTCGCCCACGACCCCCAGGCGCCAGAATGCGTCCTGGCCGGTGAGTCGCTCGAACACCACCTGCTGAAGCTCCAGCTCGTCACACTGGTCCGAGAAGCCGGCTGGTACGGCGAACTCGAGGTACGGGCTGACGACGGCTCCTGGCGGGCAGACGTGATGGCTATCTCCCCCGACGGCTCGAAGCGCTTCGCCTGGGAAGCACAGCTCTCCCCGATCACCATCGAGCTGGTCCGTGAGCGAACGGATAATCTTCACCGCGACGGCGTCCGCGTCTGCTGGGTCGCCCCCACCGTCCGGCCGTGGCTCGGGTGGGTGCCCTCCATCCACGTGGCCACACCGTCGTGGGAGTCGGACCAGTGGGATGTCACCTCGGGGATTGCCCGGTTGGACACCAGGCCGCAACCGGAAGGCCGGGAGGGACCGCCGGTCCGGTGGTGGGCACCCGTCAGTGGTGTCTCCCTGCGTGACTTCGTGGCTTGGGTCCTCGGCGAGCGCGTAGTCGAACACCGATTGGTCGAGGGTGTCTTCAACCTTCCTCACGCGACGGGCGGGCACTGGCGTGCGTTCTGGACAACGCAGCAGAACATGGCCCGGGGAAATGAGCTAGAGGAGGCCGACAGGGAATACGCCGAGCAAGAGGCGAGACGAAACCGCCTGCTTCATGAGCAGATGACGGCGAGCGTGAACGAGGCTCTCGAAAGGGAGAAAGCCGAAGCCGCCGAAGCAGCAAGGCGAGAAACCCGGAAGGCGTACGGAAACTCGCACTCCGAGATCGCTGAGACGCGGAAAGAAGCACTTCGGCAAGCGCTCGACCTGTGGGCGGCGACCGAGGGCATACCAGCCCTGCAACTGGTCTTCGGGGCAGGCGGCGGCGCCCTGTACTGGGCCGGCGGAAGCGCCGTCCTCCTTGACGGACGCCCCTACGGAACCCTCATGCCCGCCATCAGCCTCCTGGGCGACCTGCCCGCAGACAAGAGCATGGTGCTCTTCGCCACCTCCCGCACGGAGGAGCGCGACCTCGCGCGATTCGCTCCTCCAGGCACCAAGGTGGTCAGACTGGCCGGACGAGGTGTCCTGGCCGTCGACGGCTTTGCCGACAGGCTGATATCGGGAGAATTCGTGACACTCGAGATGGAACAGAGGCAACGAGACGCCTTCGGTCACAAGCGGAACCATCACTCCCGAGATGGACTTCTTGGGTCCGCCGCAATCTCACTGCGCCAATTCCGAAGGGCCGGAGCGTCGGACTTCGATTCCCTTCTTCGATTTTGCCGAGAAATGGGAGAGCTTGTTGCCGATGGATTCCTTGATCAGGAAGCGACGTGCAGCATGATCGTCCATGTGGCATTGGGAATAGGATGGAAAGAGAGATCTGCTGACGGATCCCAAGATCTAGCAGAGTTCGTGCGGCATGATGTTGCCACGACGATAAGGTGGAAGGTGGAAGAAGCGGAGCGTAAGAAGAATGCGTTGAATCGACAGGGCAGCGTAGGAGGCGCTCATCAGGGTTGAGACGCCCACCACTCCGCTCTCACCACCGCCTGACCAGCTCGTGCCCGCTTGCGGCCTGTCACCCGCTCCGTCATCTGGCGGGCCTCTGCCACGGCGGGCCGCCGTGCTCGGCCGACTGTGTCGGGCGCGCGCTCGCGGGACAGAACAGCTAGGGCTGTGGGAAGGCGTTCGGGTCGACGTCGTTGGTCTTGGCGTTGCCGTCGGTCGTCTGCTGGAGAGTGATCGTCCAGGAGGTCGTGGTCCGGCCGGTCTCGAACGCGAAAGTGTCCTCGAACTTGCTGTACTCGCAGTCCAGGGTGAAGCCCTTGGCCTCGGTGTCCCAATCGGAGCCGTAGGCGACGTACACCTCGTACGTCCCGTCCTCCACACTCTCGATGCCGGCCTTCTGCCCCTTGGCGACGAACACCGAGTGCACGGCCTTGCCGTTCAGTGCGAGCGAGACCACCGCGTCTGTTGTGCCGCTGTTGTCGACCTCGAACGCGCCCTGCCCGTGCGTTTTCCCACCGCGGACCATGGTGCCGTTCTGCAGCGAGCGGATCTGTTGCTTGGGCAGCTGCGGAACGGAGAGGCTCGCCGAGTAGCCGGCCGCCGCCAGTTTGGTAAGGGCCTTCGACGCGTCCGCCAGACCGCCGGAGGCGCCGAGTTCGGCCTTGGCGGAGCTCAGCGCGCAGACTCTGTGCCGCTCCATGTGGCTGCGGAGCGTCGCGACGTCATCGGCCAGTGAGGTGAGGGCGAAAACCATCTGGTTCTTCGCCGTCGCCGCCCCCGCGTCGGCCGGATCGTCAGCCCAGCCCAGCTTCTGACCGCCCAGGCCCGCAGCGCTGCCGAGCAGGACGAGCGCGGTGTCGAACTCGGTGAGGTTCTTGGCCTCGGAAGCCTTGCCGAGCGCCGCGTTGACGGAGTCGACCGCGTCGGTGAGGGCCGGGCGGTGCGGCGGCTTACCGGACGTCGTACCGCCGCCCCCACCTGCTGTACAGGCTGCCAACACGATCGCTACGCCGACGGCCAGACCGGCCTTCCCCACGAACCGCCCGGACACCACGGACTTCATAACCCCACACCCCGGTCTGTGCGCACCCGCGCACTCGCGCGGCGACACATAGTCCCGAGCACGAACGATCTCGTCAACCCAATACCCAACGGTCACCCGGAAGGGGCGTTCCCGGGCCCGCGGCAGTGAACAGCGGAGCTGGCCTGCCGCCCCTACGACCAGGCCCGCACGCTGCTCTGCCGCGGGGAGGACCACGGTCGATTCGGCGACAGCGCGGGACGTAGCTCCGACCGCTTCGCCCCGGGGACGACGCATCGGGTGGCTACCGCGCTGAGTACGCGGGCTGGCCGCACCACCCGGGTGTCGAGGCCGCCATCACCCGCCAGACCCAGCATCTCCTCGACCACCGCGAACCCGAGAGCGCCTTCGTCCCCAACCCAGCCCGGATCAGCGGTGCTCGCCACCCACCGTCTTCACACTGAGGTCGTCCAGCACGATGCGGGGCTGGACGAACTGCTGGTCGTCACCGGCAGGCCGCGTGGCGTTGACCACCTCGGCGATCCGCTCGTAGCAGGTGACCGCCAGCGCCCAGCTCTCCACCTCCTGCCCGGTACCCGCGTACACGGTGCCGCGCAGGGCATTGAGCAGCGCGATCACGCTACGCCCGGACAGGATGTTGTCGCCCTGGTCGTCCTGACCGGCACCGCGAGGCTGAGGGACGGTCTTCTGCTGGTCGAAGTGCTCAGCACCCTCGACCCGCTGCTGGAGGAACTCCCAGGTGTGGGGGTTACAGGAGACAGCGACGGTGTTGACGGCCGCGGCCTTGAGGAGCGTGGCCACGTGGGCGGGCCACGCCAGAACAGCGGGGATCAGATCGGCGACGCCCCCAGCGTCGACGGACGCGACCGGGACGGCCTGTTCGACGGCCTGCTGCTCCGGGACCGTCACGGTCACCGGGGCGGGGGCGAGGCGGCCGAGCAACTCGATGAGCTGGTGGGCCTGTTCGGCGGTGATGCCGGCCTCCGGGCTGCTGCTCTCCTCGGCAGGGGCGGTCTCGGGCACGACGGTCTCCTTCACGAAGAGGTGGGTGGGCTCCGGCTCCGGGGTCTCAGCGCCGGTGGGTTCCGGCGTGCCGACCTGGGGGACGGTCGGCAGGACTTCGGCAGGCGGGTCGGCATCCGCCGCCGGCCTGACGGGATCCGTCACCGCCTCGGTACCGGTCTGGGCGGTGCTGGTGCTGGCTTCCACCGCCTGGAGCTGGAGGCGGTGCAGCTCGTCGCGCGTCTCGGTGAGCTGGCGCTGCAGCTTCCGGTTGTCCCGGTGCGCCAGCTCCGTCTCCTGCCGCTCCCTGGTGAGCTCGTTGATGAGCGCGTCGCGGTGGTCGCGCAGGCCGTCGGTGACAGCCGTCAGCAGTTCGGTGCGCAGAGTCTCGCCGGTGGTACGCAGCTCAGTGAAGCCGCTGCCGACTTCGGTCCGTAGAAGATCGACTTGGCGGGCGGTGCCCATCAACTGCCCTCCCCTGTGGGTGCGGCACGTGGCCGTGCCGGGACAAGGATGGCGGCGCAGTGCGGGAGCAGGGCGGTGATCGCCCACGGCCGACCCGATCACGACCATCACTGTCCGGAATCACATCGTCACATCGACCGGGAGGGCTACGGCTGTTCGAGCCGCGGCCCACGATCCCCGTGACACCAAAAACACCGGCCTCGGCCGCCCATAGGCAGCCGGGGCTTCTTCCTGAATCCACGCCCGCACCCGGCCGCCACCCGGCCCGACGAACAGCCCGTCCACCCGCCCGCCTCACTCAGGGCCCGCCTCCCCACGGGGGCGGGCCCTTCCGCATGCCCGGACTAAGGAGAACGCAATGCCGACACTGCACTCCACCGCCACCGCCGCCGCCCGCACCCCGCGCTGCCTGGAACGTCGACGGGCCGGTTCGGCAAAGCTGGGCTGGGTCCGCCGCGCCCTCGACCCACGCCACCCCGGCCTGCGCACCCACCGCCACCACGCCCTCCCCGGACACTCCGGCCAACGGGTCTGGGACTCCTACGTTGAAACCGGCGCCGACGCCTGGCGGATCTACTGGATCTGGGGCCCGACCGACGGCGGCCGCCAGGAGCGCAAGGGCCAGGAAGACCCGGTGGTCACTGTGCTGCTGATCGGCCCGCACTTGTAGTAGCCACGTTGCCAGGTCGCTTCCCAGACCGACCTGTCCGTGGAGGCCAGGCCGGTCCGGCCATCAGCGTACGGGCGGTTCAGACGGAGGCTCGCCCCGGCTCCTCTTCCAGAGCCCTGAAGAAGGCCCTCGCCAGACTCGTTCCTGATGGCCGCCTTGTGGTGCGTCAGGTTGGTCGGATGACGCTGCAGGCATATCGCCCCCGGGCCCGCAGACCGGCTGAGAAGCCGGTCGCCCTGTCGGCGTGGTCACTTCCCGGTCTCGGGCCGGCCGGCCGTCACCGTGTAGAGGCCGCGCCCGGGCCGCTGCGCGCGGCCGTCCCTGGCGAGGCGTTCCAGCCTGGTGCGGAGCGCGTTGATGTTCCCCTCGAGGGCATCCAATTCCAGCAGGTCGAGTACCTCGCGGGCGCGCAGCGGCTTTCCCGCCTTCGACAGGACCTCCAGGACGCTGTCCGCGTCCGTCACCTGCCGTCGGCGGCTCGCCGCCGGCACGGTCGCCTCAACGGGGTGCTTGCCACCGGCGGACGCCGCTTTCCCCCGGGCCGCCTCCTTGGCCGTGGCCGTCCGCTGCGCCGCGCCCTTGGGCCCGGTGTCCTTCGCCGCCGTCTTCCGGGCGGTCTTCCTCGCGCCGGGTGCCGAGGCCCGTTCCTTCCGTTCGGGCGCGGGGGTGGCCGTCTTCGCCGCCGCGCGCGTCCTCGTGGCGGCGGCCTTCTTCTTCGCGGCCGTTCTCTTCCCGGTGCGGACCACCGCGGCGGCAGGCCCGCTGGGTGAGGACGCCACCCGCCGGTCGGCCGGCTCGGCCGCCGCAGCGGCTTCCCGCACAGCCCCAGCAGACGGTGCCGGAGACAGGTCGTCAGCGTGCAGCTCACCAGCGCTGTCCAGGGGCGTGCCGAACGAGAGGAGCCGTAGCCCTTCGAGTGCCTTGGCGATGGCCTCCTGTTCCGCCGTCGCGGCCGCCAGTTCCGCCTCCGCTCGACGGATTCGGTCCTGCACGGCGGGCTGTCGTACCTCCAGCAGGGCGATCGTCGATGCCACACCGCTGTCCGTACCGAAGGTGTTTCCGCTTCCCACAACCACTCCCATGCCTCATCGGTCACCGGTCGTCGCAGTGAATCTACGGCTCACCGGCGGGCAGTGCGGGGATTGCGGGGATACCTCACCACAAGGAGTGCGCCTTCCCAAGCGCCGGTGTGGGCTCGGCCCGTGGCCAGCCGGCGCTGTACGGCGCGGCACACCCCTGCCCGAAAGCCGCGCACGGGACCTATGGGCAGCTCCGCCAACCCTCGCCTGCCACCCGCAATGCCGGACGGCCGGGTACCGGCAGCAACGGGCCCACGGTCGCCGCCCACCGGTCCGGGCCTGGCGGGGAAGTGCGAAACCCGAGTGCCGTGGCGGGCCGACGTGGCAGGATCGACGCGGTCACGTTGAGGGAGGATTCTGTGGCTTTGAGTCACGATGAGTGGGTGATGCTGGAGGCCGCCGCTGCCGAGGGCTCCGGCTGGCTGACCGGGGACCTGCCCCTGGAACGCCGGATCGCGGAACACGGGACCGTGCGCCGGCTCGTCGGAGCGAAGGTGTGCGAGTTCGCCGGCCCCGAACAGCTCGACGGTCTCGCCGCCGCCGGGACCCGTCCAGCGTGGGCGGTGCGAGCCACCGGGCTGGGGCAGGACCTGCTGCGCTACCGGGTCCTGCGGGACCGCCCCGCCGAGCAGCCCGTCACACCGGTGGCTGACTGCGTGCCGGACTCCACGATCAGCGTGCGCGCCGTCGACCTGCCTCTCCTCCGCGCCGTCCGCAAGGACGCGGAGGCCAGCCTCCTCCCCGGGGTAGACGCCGGCCTGCTGGGCGCGGCAATCGCCAGGGCGCGGCCGGTCGAGGGCTCCAGCCGGCACAGCGTGGACGTCACCGAGGCCGAGCTCGCGGTGATCCTGCGGGTGTTCTACCTGGAATCCCTGCGTGGTGGCGGTGCTGCCGGCTACCACCACGTCCTGCGTTCGTCGCCTCTGGCAGACGCCCTGAGGCCCGATCCGGTGTACCGCCCGGAGACCACCGTCGTACGGTCTCGCGCCGCCGTCTCCGCCGCGCCGGCCCGCTGAGTGCCTGTGTCTGAACCCCTACTTTGGGTAGCCTGGAGCCCTAACCTGACTGGGTGTCCGAGGGCGCCGGGCGGGCCGGAGAGCGGAAGTGCAGGGGCTGTGGTGGTCGGCTGAGGCCAGCATCGCGGCCCGATGCCGCGTTCTGCTCGACGGCCTGTCGTGCCAGGCAGTGGCGGGTGGAACGCCGGCTGCGGAAGCGGGTGGCAGCCGAGATCAGCGGCACCGGCCGGGTTGAGTGCCCGGAGTGCGGCGTCTGGTGGGTGGCCGGGGTGGATCGGCGTTCGAACGCCGTCTACTTGTCCCGTCTCAATTGATCATTGCCGGTAAGCAGTCCCGTGACCTGGGCAGGTGTAATCAGCGGTGAGACCGGCTTGGCGGCCGGTCTCACTTGATGTTGTCGCCGGGAAGTAGATCGGCGGGTTCGTCTCACGTGGCGTTGTCGGCTGCCCGCGTTTCCAGGTCTCCGGCCGGCTGCCCTGGCTTTCGGGCGAGGAGGTATGCCTGCTGGCCCTGCCGGGGCTTCTCGCTCTCGTTGGGCTCGCGGATCAGTCGGGCATCCACCACCAGCCCGATCTGGCTCAGGAGCTCGGAGATTCGGTCGGGAGACACCCAGTAGACGTCGAGGGAGAGCTCGTGCCCGTATGCGTTCTCCAGGTGCCGGTGCTTGTCGCCTGCCTTGAAGGCGATCAGCAGATGGCCGCCTGGGGCCAACACACGGTGGAACTCTGCGAACACCACCGGCAACAGCTCCGGAGGGGTGTGGACGGTTGAGTACCAGGCGATGATGCCACCGAGAGCTCCGTCCGCCAGGTCCAGGTCGGTCATCGACCCTTCGTCGAATTGCAGGTCCGGGTGCGTGCGGCGGGCAACCGCAACCGTCTCCGGCGACAGATCGATGCCGAACGCGGTCACCCCGAGCGAGTGCAGGTGTGCCGTCACGTGGCCGGGCCCGCAGCCGAGATCAGCGACGGGCCCGGCGTCGACGGCCCGCGTGAGTTCAGCGAACGTGCTTATCATCGCGCGGCCGTATAGGTCGCCCTCGAACGCAGGTGGCACAAGTTTGGCGTAGTCGACGGCAACGGTGTCGTAGGCCACCCGAGTGGTGTGCAGGTAGGTCGGCTCTGTCATAGCTGAGGACAGTAGTGCCTGCCTGCTGTTGTCGGTCAGTCAGCTTCGGCCATCATGCGTTGGCGGTAAGCGGCTTGTCGGCATCGCGGTGAACAGTAGCGAGCGTCTTGACGTCGGTCGTTGCCGCTCGTCCAGGTGACGCCGCAGGCTGGGCACTCCACCTTCTGCATGGAGGACGAGGGGTCGCTGAGTGCGCGTTGGTGCTGTTCGAGCCTCCAATTGCGTGATCTGCATGCGGTTGAGCAGAACCGTGTCCTCGAATTTCGGGCTTTCAACTGGTTGGTCGAGCGCCCGCATGATCTTGGCCGCCCACTGCTCGGGATCCACGAACGGCCGGCTGCGATACTGCTCGACCAGCTGCCGCCCGTGCTCACGGCCACACGCCACCAGCAGCCGCTGGCCGTCGTGCTTCGGGTCGGTGCGGTGCACCACCGAGGAGTCGCGCACCAGGAAGTAGACCTCGCTGCCATCGGCGATCACCTCCCCGCTCTCCCCAGGCTCACACCGCTTCCGACCCGCGAGCGCACCGGTCAGGCCTCTTCTGGCGGGTCCCAGCCACAGGACGTGTCCAGGTCAAGGACGCCTTCGGCGCCGCGAGCGCGGTGAGCTACGCTCATCCCCTCCGCGCCCTCAAGATCAGGCTGGCTGTCGGGCGGCCCGGGAAAGAGCGGCGTCCTCATGGAGATCAAGAAGCAGCGTCGGGATCCCCACGGGGAATGGGTGGCAGCATTTTGGCTGGGAAAATACGTGGCATTTCACCCCGGGTGACCACGTAGATGCCGGAGCCAGGGCTGGTTTCTGTGGATCTGGCCAGGAGTTCTTCTCGGTTCACGACTGGTGGCCACTGGGTGCCGCCAAGGGACCACCGTATGCCGGTCAGGACGATATGGGTGAGGTCGGCGTGGCGGAGGTCGGCCTGTGTGAAGTCGTCCAGCAGGCCCGCTTGCACGGCGTTGAGCAGGTCCTCTGCATCCACACCAACAACAGTGCTGAGGCCTTCGCTCAGGTCGCGGACGCGGGGGAGGACGAGGTCCTGGACGAAGCGGCCGGGGTCGAGGGTGTCGCGGGCGAGGGCGAGGACGAGGTACCGGATGAGGTCCGGGTCGTCGATATCTTCGACGAGGCCGATGGCGAGGTCCCGGACGAGGTCCCGGTCGAGGGTGTCGCGGGCGAGGGCGAGGGCGAGGACGAGGTCACGGGCGCGGTCTCGGTCGCCAGCTAGGGCGAGCGTGTGGTTGAGGTCGCGGGCGAGGCCACGGGTGAAGGCGAGGGCAAGGCGGACGGCCTTGTGGAGGGCGCGAGCGAGGTCGCCGGTGAGGGCGAGGGCGAGATCGAGGTCGGGGTCGTACTTGTCGCGGGCGATGGCGCGGGCGATGGCGCGGTCGAGGTCACGGGTGAGGCCACGGGTGCGGTCAAGGTCACGGGCGAGGGCGCGGGCGATGGCGTGTTCGAGGGTGCGGTCGGGGCTACGGTCGCGGTCGAGATCACGGGCGATGGCGAAATTGAGGTCACGGGCGATGGCGCGCTCGCGCTCGCGATCGAGGTAGAGGACGGGGTCGAGGGTGAGGTAGAGGTCGAAGGCGCGGTCGAGAGCGAGCGCGCGGTCGAGGATGGGGTCGAGGAGAAGCGGTCGACGGTGCAAAGGGTGTAGGTGTGAGTGGGCGTGCACGAGCTCGAGGGTGAGCCTGAGGTCGAAGGTAAGAGTGAGTGTTCTCGCCAAGATGCCGCTGATGAGTGCGGCCTGAAAACCGGGCCGAGTGCGCAAAGCTAGGCGTTCTGCCGCGCCAAGATCCGCCACTCTGAACCGGACAGGCTGGGTGGGGATGTCACCGGAGGCGTCATGGCCAGCGGTCTCTATCCCCGGCGAATGGTCCGCCGGCGGACCAGTGATGACGGTCGGTGGCTCGGTGGGTTCGGCGAGGGAGGGAACGGCTGCAGGGTGGGCGGGCTGGAACGCAAGCGCTGCCCGAATCCATCCCCACAGGGTCTTCTGCGGCGAAAGGACCGTCGGCGGCGTACCCCGGAGGTGATGCCGGACCGTACTCAGCACACGGGAGTCAGCGGACACTCGCGCCCCCCTGAGTCTCGTCCCGGAGTTCAGCCGCCTGTCCACGGGCACCGAGCCCGCCCTCTGAGATCTGCCCAATCCCTGTCTGTGCGATGGTGTCCGCCGCAGGCACAGGCGCGGCCTCCGCACGCACGGCCATCTGCTGGATCACCAACGGCGCCGCGATACCCATCGTCACTGCTCCCAGCGGTCCCGCAATCTGATGCGCCGCGGCGTAGACGGCATCCAGGCCAACAGCCATCGAGAACCGGCAAGCCACGGCAATGACGTAGCCCCACACCTGAGGCCGGCCCCTACCGCCCTTCCACGGCCACTTCGGGGCACGGGACGGCTGGAACGCCGACCATAAGCCACGGATCTCGATCAATCCGGCTCCAAGCAGACCCCAAAGGCATGCCTGCCATATCACCATCATGCAACCCCTCGACCGGTCATCGCCGTACCCAGCATGGCCGCCCGCCCCGCTCTGCACACCCCGTCTCACACATTTTGCGACGGTCCAGGTTCAGACACAGGCACTGAATCCGGGCGAGCCGTCCACGGCGGCCGGTTTGTGCTGTTCTCCGGACCGTGGCCGCCGACACGTTCGCCTGGATCCGGTCCCACGGCGGATGCCTCCCTGCGCGCCAGACGTGCTTGCTACCGTGAACAGCACAGAAAACTGGGGGGCCTGATGACGAGTTTCCACGTCAAACCGGCGGACATGATCGTGTCCTCCGCCGGCTTCAGCGACCTGCACAGCGCGGCTGCCCAGCTCTACCGGAGCCTGGTGTTCACCATGGACGACGCCGCCGGCATGGCCGGTGATGACGATGCTGGCACGAAGTTCGCCGCCAAGTACGACTCCGCGGCGCAGAAGGTCGCCGACGCGATGTCCCAGGTCATCGGTCAGCTCGGCGGGACCGCCAACGGCCTGTACACGATGGCGATCAGCTACCTTCAGGCCGACGCCGATGTCGCGGCCGCGATGATGGCTCCGCAGAAGCTGCCCGAGACAGCCGACCCGCAGTGCGACGAGCAGGCCGCGAAGGCCAAGCTCCGCTCGGCCGCCGGGCACAACGACACCGGTGCGGTCCACGAGATCCTCCGGAAATTCTGGCCACAGGGTGACGTGGACAGGCTCCGCAAGGCCGCGGCCGACTGGAAGCACTTCGCGGCGCTGATCAGCCGGCTCGGGACCGAAGGCGACAAGCGGGTGCAGCGGGTCACCGCCTCCAGCACCTCCAGCGCCGTCACCTCCTTCGCGCAGAACTGGGCGAAGATGCACGACGGCTGCGCCACCGAGGGTCCGCTGCTGAACAGCCTGACGAATGCGGCGTTCAAGCTGGGGCAGGCGTGCGAGGCGTATGCGAAGGAGGTCGAGGGCCTGCGGGACAAGCTGGAGGATCTCGCCGTCGCCGCCGGGCTCGTCGCGGGGGCGGGCATCCTCCTGACCGTGGTCACCCTCGGCGGGTCCGATCTGGCGGCTGCCGGGGGTGAGGCCGCGATCGCCGCCGAGGCCGGTACCGCAGCGGTCGCCATGACCGCGGCGGTGGAGGGGAGCGCGGAACTCGCGGTGCTCGCCGAGGCGGCGGCCGTGGTCGACAGCGCGGCGGCGAGCCTCATCCCCGTGGGCGCGGCGGTGACCGCTACCGCGACCGCCGTTGTGCTGGCCGGGGCGACCGACGCCGCGGCCGTTCCCGGCCCCAAGCCCCCACCGTTCACGGTCACCGCCGGGATGCCGCCTCTTCCCCGTGACCCTGCCAGCCCGTTCCCGGCCCTCTCGGCGCAGGACCAGGCCGCCGTTCGGGCGTGGATGACGCAGATGGAGCAGGACGGCCGTACCTTCCAGGCGCTGGGGCCGTCGGTCAAGGGCGATCCGAAGATCGACGCACGCCGCGGGTACCAGGTCAGGGTGGCCGGGTCGACCGAGTACCGGCTGTACACCAACGTGACTGACCCGGAGACCGGCCGCGAGCTGGGGATGGACGCCGACGGAGTCCGGCCCGAGGACGGGGCTGCGATCGACGCCAAGTACATCGGCCAGCAGAAGAGCTGCAAGTCACCGTTCCGGCTGGACAACGCCGACGGCGTGTTCGACTTCGTCTACGAGAACACCATGGACGGCGAGGCGAAGAAACTGGAGAAGTACGCGTCCGCGCTGAAGGACCCCCGTAACAAGGTCAACCACCTCGAGCTGATCACCAACGACGCGAAGGCGAGCTCCTACTTCCAGGCCCTCATGACCGCCCAGGGCGTCACCGGACGCGTCCGCATCGAACCCTGACCCGCCACCCGGGCCCGCACCGCCAAGAGAAACGAGAACGACCGTGGGATCCACCTTCTACGTCAGCGCCGACCGCGAGCACGCCGGACCGTGGACCTTCACCGGCGAGCAGGTGAAGGACTGCGTCCGCCGGCACTGGCCAGCCTCCACGGTGAGCAGCGCTTTCGAGAACTTCCTGGAGATCGACGCCGAGGTCGAACCCGGCCAGCGGGCTGAGCTGTCGTTCAACCTGCGGCACGGAGCGTTCTCGTTCGAGGACCGGGAACCGCACTCCGCACCGCTGACCGTCATCTACACGGTCCTGCGCGAGCTGGCGCCCCAGACTCCGGTCGTGTGGTGGATCGACTACGACGCCGACCTTCAGCCACTCGATCTCGCCGGAGGCCGGGGCGCGTTCATCGATAGCTTCCCGGCGTAGAACGAACCGTCCAGCCCGTGCGCGCCGGGATGTGTCCCGCGGGTCACATCCGTGCTGTGGCCGGACCCTTGTATGGGCCGCCGGCGGGCAGGTATGCGCGGGTGGGAATTCAAACAGAATGTCGAATTCTGTCAATCGTGAGGCCAGTGTTATTTGAGAGCTTTATCTGCCGATCCTAAACATTCACAGCGGTGTTTAAATTGTCAGTTCCTGTTTCTATTCTCCGGATATGGCTAACGGCGTTTTCCACACCGGGTACGGCATCGAGATCAACCTGACCCTGCCCGACCTCAACCATCCGGACCGGCCCGGCCTGCTGGAGGAGATCACCACCCCGATCGACCGGCGCGAGCTCCTGGAGTGCCTGGAGCACCACCGCGACGGCGCCTGTCAGGCCGAGGAGGAGGGCCGGTCCCCGTGGATGACGATCCGCCGCCGGACGGTCGGCGGTTCCACTTTCTGGGTGGCCGCCCACCTGCCGGTGCGTCACACCCCCACCGCCGAGGAGAGCGCGAAGCACCAGGCGATGAAGGAGCGGATCGCCCGGGCCGCCGAACGCCACGGCCTCCACGCCGAGGTCGAGGCCCGCGCAACCGACGGGCGGATCCGCACCGACGTCCTCGTCACCGGCGATGACGGCCGCCGGATCGGCTGGGAGGCCCAGTACTCGCCGATCACCGCCGACACCGTCCGCCGCCGCTCCCGAGCCGCCGCCGAGCACGGGATCGTCCCGTTGTGGGTGACCGACACCGACCGCTCCGCCGTGGTCGAGCGGGCACCGTGGGCCCGCGTCGACGACTTCAGCTGGAAGGAGATCGCCTCCCCGCTCGCCATGGTGGTCCGCGCCGGGGTCCGGCACCTGCAGCAATGGAAGTGCCTGCCGAGCAGTGTGCGGCCTTGCCCGGTCAACGGCAGCTCCTGCGGTCGCTTCCACGCCGAGTGGTTCCTGCCCGCGCTGTGCCTGCCCGCGAAGCCAGCCACCGAGGTCGACCAACTCGTCGTCGCCAGCGCGGACGGCGAGTTCGTGCCGATGCGCATCCCCAGCCAGCGTGACCCGCGCTCCATCTCCCGAATGTGGGTACCCGCCGCCGACCGGGACCGCTGGCACGACATGTTCGGCCCCGACGAGGACTCCCCGGCCGAACCCCCGACCGGGGACGCCGAAATCACCTACACCTGTCAGGAACTCGACGCGGCCTGCCGCTACGGCGAGGAGACCTTCACCTTCAACGACCCCCGGCCCCGGCGCGGCAACTCCGCCGGCACCGGCCTTCACACCTTCGACGAGGTCCCCAAGCGGCTGTTCACGGTGCCCCGGCAGGACCACCGACTCGACGCCACCGAGAGCCAGCGCCGCGAAGCCGCCCTCGCCCACGGCTGCGAGCCCTGGCAGATCGGACCGTGTGCCGGCTGCGGCTCGCCCATCCGCCGCTACGGCGACGCCGGCTTCCACGCCTGCGAGGCCTGCCGGGCGAGGGCCGCCCGAAGGTGGGCACCGGGATCAGTCCGGTTGGCTGCCGGAGAGTCACCTGGGGACTCGGGATCGGGTTGACCGTTGGATGGCGGGGTGAGGGCAGGGGCTTCGGCGGCCCTCCTGCAGCGGGCGCGCGATCGCCTTCGCGTCTGCGGGCCGACCGGGGCAACCCGTCGCTGCGGTCCATCGAGAGCCGGGCGCGCACGCTGTTCGCGCAGGAGAAGGCCTCGTTGCCGAGAGTACCTGCGCCGGCACGCGATGCTGCACGCCGAGCAGCAGACGGCGGACCGTCAGCGGGTTGCGCAGCAGCGGGTCGAGGCCGACGCCCGCCGGGCTTGTTCAGCTGGCGCGGGCCGAGGCCGCGGAGGCGGTCCGCCAGACGCTGCCGTGCGCTCCATCCGCACCGTGATCCGGGAGTGCGTGGACCTGGCCCTCACCGCCCTGCGCGCCGCCCGCACGAACCGAAGCCTCCCCGCCCAGCCCACTCGTCTCGGCTGCCGACCACTGGCCCACGATCGTCGGCCCCGACGCCGCCGCCCACTGGCCGCCGGCCCCCGGGCACGTCGGGGACCTGGAGCTCGGTTCGGCCAGCGGTACGAGCAGGCAGTCGTCTTCGTCGGCGACCCGCGGCGGCAGCGCCGGGACGGGTCGCCGACGCCAGGTCGTCGAGGAGCAGGTGGTCGGGCTGGTCGCCTTAGAACGCCCGCCCAGCTGAGAGCAGGAATTGGGGGTTCGGGGACACCTTCGGAAGGTTCCGTCGTGGGAAGGCCCAAGAGGGCAGTTGCTGCTGGCGCGGTCGCCGGGCATCTTGCCGAGTACCTGAACGCTTTGTGCGCGCGCAGCGGGAAGACCTACGCCCAGATGGCCGCCGAGACGTCTCCGAGCGTCTCCGTAGCGACGCTGTCCCGGGCAGCATCCGGCAAACGCCGCCCGCAGCTGGAAGTCGTCCGCGCCTTCGTCCGTGCGTGCAGCTCGGCGCCGACCGTGGCGAATGCGGCCCGCTTCTCCTCGGTCGGGTCGGCGTCCCAGTCGGCCTCGGCTGTGTACCAGCGGCGCTGGAGTTCGAGCTGAGCGGCGGCCGGATGACAGAAAGCGGCGCACGCACGAACCGGGCGGGTCCCAGCCTTGAGCTTCCCCCGGTGTGCGGGAGGTGCTGATTAGCTGGTCAGGGCGGGTGTGGGTGGTTCGACGGCCACTGGTTCGGTCGTCGCCTGGTCGGCGTAGTGCTTCGCCTCGTACTCGTCGGGGCTGAGCCAGCCGAGGCGCTTTTGGATGCGGCGGGTGTTGTAGAAGCCGTCGATGACCCTGTTGCCCAATTGATCTCACGCGGCGAGGTCGAGGGCTGCGAGATGGGAAGTGCGCGTCGGTGCGAGTGGACTTCCGTTCCACCAGGCATCGAGTCGGATCAGGTTGATGGCGGTGGCCATGAAGATGTGGGCCAGGTGCGTCTTCGCCAGGCTGGTGTAGCGGGTGCGGCGGGCTCCGGTGGTAGCGACGGCCTGGTGAATGGTGCCTTCCACTCCTGCGCGGGCCGCGTAGCGGCCCTTCCAGTCCTCGGTGGCCTGCTCGGCCCGGACGCGTTCGAGGAGGATGTCTTGGTCCTGGGGGCGGACGGTGAGCTGCCGGCCGTACTGGGTCGAGCGGGTGCACTGGTCGCGGACCGGACACGGCGCGCACGTCTGGGTGGGGAAGCGGATCCGGACCGCCAGACGGCCGTTGTTGTCGTAACCCTCGTTCCAGTACCTGCTGTTGGCGCCGCTCGGGCAGGTCGCCTGCCGCGCGCCCCAGTCGATACTGAAGGACGTTTTGCCGTAGCCGGCGGCCTGGACGGCCTGGCGTGTGCTGTTCGGCCTCACCGGACCAATGACTTCGACACCGCGTTCAACCGGCGAGGTCAGCAGCAGTTCGGCGGAGACGTAGCCGGAGTCCAGGAGATGCTCGGACGGCAGCAGGCCTTTGTCGTCGAGGCGATCGTGGATCCGCTCGACGACCGCCGCGTCGTGGACCGTGGCATCGGTGGTGTGGACGTGGGTGATCATGTGCGGGCGCCCGACCTCACCGGGGTCGTCACAGGTCTCGCTGAGGTGGACCTTGTAGCCGTCCCAGCCGGACCCGCGTTTCATGGCATAGCGGGAGTCGACGTCGTAGGGGGAGGTGATCCTGGCACTGCTGGGCGGGCAATCGCCTTTCCCCCGCCAGGCCACCTCCTGGACTCCGTCGGTCACCGTGCGGCTGAACTGCTGCATCCACACCGTCCGCAGGACGGCGACGACGGGGACGTCCCGCAGCCAGCGCGGCGCCGTGGGTGTGAATACCGCTTCGAGCAGCCGGTATCCGTCGGTGGCGATCTGTCGCGCCAACTCGTCCCGCTCGTCCTGGGCGCTGGGCAATCGGTAGGCGTCCACCCGCGCCCGATAGCGTTGCTGCCAGGACGGGTCCATCCACGTCCTCAACCACGCCGGCGCGGCGACCGCGATTGCTTCCAAAGCCGCCCGCAGTGTCTCTCCGACGAACTCCAGACGGTTCAAGTCCCGTACTGCGGCCAGGACATGCGTGGAGTCGGTGCGCTGTCGACCACCTGGGGCGACCAGTCCCAGCTCCATCAGTCGCTGCAGTAGCAGGTCCAGGACCTTCTCCTCCAGCCCGTGCGCCAGGATCCGGTCGCGGAACCCGGTCAGCACGGTGAAGTCGAATCCGGGGTCCGACAGCTCGACGCCGAGGAGATACTTCCAGTCGATCCTTGCGCGTGTGGCGTGAGCAGCCTGGCGGTCGGTCAGGTCCTCAGCGAACTGCAGGACGCAGACCAACGCCAACTGTCCCGGCGAGACACCAGGACGGCCTCGGACACCGAAGGCGGACCTGAACACCTCGTCTTCGAACAGCGGGCCGAGCTCGTCCCGGACCCTCATCGCCAGACAGCCTTTGGGGAAGGCAGCGAGGGCCACCTGCCGTGTCACCTGCGGGACCTCTGCCCCTGATCTCGACCCCATCGACACCACTCCACCCCGTTCCGCGGCCGAACGACGCACCCTGGATCAGACCGCTGAAGAGCGATCTTTCCGTCCAGGACACATCCAGGTGCGAAATCGCGAAGGGTTCACCCAATTGGGCAACAGGGTCCGTCGATGTAGGCGAACAGCGCCAGGTCTGCGTCCATGCGGGTCGCGAAGGTCGTGCGGCGCACGCACTCGGTCTTCAGCACGCTCCAGAAGTTCTCCGCCAGGGCGTTGTCGAACGAGTCGCCGACGGTGCCCATGCTTGCCTCAATTCCGGCCTTGAGCAGGCGGGTTGTGAGCTTGATAGATGTGTATTGGGTGGATTCAACCGGTCGTCGCAACACCTCGATCGTGGAGGTGTCGGGTGGGGCGGCCTGTGGGGTGGACGACGAAGGTGACGGGGCGTCCGGCG
>NZ_JARXYZ010000031.1 GCF_029894125.1 Kitasatospora sp. MAA19 | reverse complement strand
ACCACCGTCGTGCGGTGGGGGCGAATCGATTCGCCCCCACCGCACGACGGTGGTGAGCCCGCGGGCCGGTCCGGTTCCGAGCGGACCGGCCCGCGGGCGGCTCGTGGGAGCGCCGGGCTACTCCCCCAGCTCGGCGCGCGCGTCGATGAAGGCCGCCACGGCGCGCTCGACGTCCTCGGTGGAGTGCGCGGCCGACAGCTGCACCCGGATCCGGGCCTGGCCGTGCGGGACCACCGGGTAGGAGAACCCGATCACATACACGCCGCGCTCCAGCAGCAGTTCGGCGAGCCGCCCGGCCTTGGCCGCGTCGCCGATCATCACCGGGGCGATCGGGTGGTCGCCCGGCAGGATCTCGAAGCCGGCCTCGGTCATCTTGGTGCGGAACAGCGCCGTGTTGGCCGCCAGCCGCTCGCGCAGCTCGTTGGAGCTCTCGACCAGGTCGAGCACCTTCAGCGAGGCCGCCGCGATCACCGGGGCGAGCGAGTTGGAGAACAGGTACGGGCGGGAGCGCTGGCGCAGCAGGGCGACGATCTCCCGGCGGGCGGCGACGTAGCCGCCGGAGGCGCCGCCGAGCGCCTTGCCGAGGGTGCCGGTGATGATGTCCACGCGGTCCATCACGCCGTGCAGTTCGGGGGTGCCGCGGCCGCCGGCACCGACGAAGCCGACGGCGTGCGAGTCGTCGACCATGACCATGGCGTCGTAGCGGTCGGCCAGGTCGCAGATCTCGCGCAGCGGGGCGACGTAGCCGTCCATCGAGAACACGCCGTCGGTGACGATCAGGCGGCGGCGGGCGTCCTGGGTCTCCTTGAGCTGCTGCTCCAGGTCGGCCAGGTCGCGGTTGGCGTAGCGGTGGCGGCGGGCCTTGCTGAGCCGGATGCCGTCGATGATGCTCGCGTGGTTGAGCGCGTCGGAGATGACGGCGTCGCGGTCGTCGAGCAGGGTCTCGAAGACGCCGCCGTTGGCGTCGAAGCAGGAGGAGTACAGGATGGTGTCCTCCTGCCCCAGGAAGGCCGAGAGGCGGTCCTCCAGCTCCTTGTGGACGTCCTGGGTGCCGCAGATGAAGCGCACCGAGGCCATGCCGTAGCCCCAGCGGTCCAGCGCGTCCTTGGCTGCGGCGAGCACCTCGGGGTGGTCGGCCAGGCCGAGGTAGTTGTTGGCGCAGAAGTTCAGCACCTCGCCGGGGCGGCCGCCGCCGGTGACGGTGACCTCGGCGCTCTGCGGGCTGCCGATGATCCGCTCGGGCTTGAAGAGGCCTGCCTCGCGGATCTCGTCGAGGGTGGTGGCGATGTCGGCGCGCACGTTGTCGAACACTGCGGACTCCTAATCGGATCGTCTGGTCGGATCGTCTTCGATCGGCGAGGGGCTCAGGGCTTGGCCCTAGGCGGACCAGTCGAGGATGATCTTGCCGCAGCGGCCGCTGGCGGCGTCTTCGAAGGCGGCCTCGAAGTCGGTGGCGGCGTACCGGCCGGTGATCACCGGGCTGAGGTCCAGGCCGCCCTCCAGCAGCACGGACATCGCGTACCAGGTCTCGAACATCTCGCGGCCGTAGATGCCCTTGATGGTGATCATCGAGGTGACGATCGAGGCCCAGTCGACCGGGAACTGCTCGGCGGGCAGGCCGAGCATCGCGATCTTCCCGCCGTGGGTCATGTTGGCGATCATCGACTGCAGCGCCTCGGGGCGGCCGGACATCTCCAGACCGACGTCGAAACCCTCGCGCAGGCCGAGCTTGCGCTGACCCTCCGCGATGGTGTGCTCGGAGACGTTCAGCGCCAGCGTGACACCGACCTCACGGGCCAGGTCGAGGCGGTACGGGGAGACGTCGGTGATCATCACGCTGCGGGCGCCGGCGTGCTTGGCGACGGCGGCGGCCATGATGCCGATCGGGCCGGCGCCGGTGATCAGCACGTCCTCGCCGACCAGCGGGAAGGACAGCGCGGTGTGCACGGCGTTGCCGAACGGGTCGAAGATCGCGGCCACGTCCAGGTCGACCGGCACCCGGTGCACCCAGACGTTGGACGCGGGCAGGGCCACGTACTCGGCGAAGGCGCCGTTCCGGCCGACGCCGAGGCCGACCGTGTTGCGGCACAGGTGGCGGCGGCCGGCCTGACAGTTGCGGCACTTGCCGCAGACCAGGTGGCCCTCGCCGCTGACCAGGTCGCCGACCGCGATGTCCACGACGCCGGCACCGGTCTCGGCGACCTCGCCGACGAACTCGTGGCCGAGCACCAGCGGGGTGGTGATGGTCTGCTGGGCCCAGCCGTCCCAGTTGCGGATGTGCAGGTCGGTGCCGCAGATGCCGGTGCGCAGCACCTTGATCAGCACCTCGCCGGGGCCGATCTCGGGCTTCGGGACGTCCACCAGCCAGAGCCCGGGCTCGGCCTTCTGCTTGACGAGTGCCTTCACGGCGTCGGCTCCTGACGTGCGAGTGGGGCGGCCTTCGGGGGTGGGCAGGCCGAGTGGCCCCGGTGTGGCCGTTTCCTGGCGGACGCGTTCCGGGCACGCAGAAATCTGCCTGGTGGGGGCGGGTGCGGTCCATCGAGGAATTCTTAAGGGCGGCCACAGCTGGGCTAAACGATCGTGCCCGAGCCGGAGCCGAGGGCGGGTGCGGCGTGCCGGTGCTCACCCGTTCGGCCGAGCGCGGGACGCCTTCGGCGACACCAACCTCCGGACGAGCGGCGGTCCTTGACAGCGCGGGAGGCTCGCTCGACCCCGCGGGAGGCGTTCCTCGACTCCGCGGGGGCGTTCCTCGACCCGCGCGGGAGGCGGCGGGCGCCAGCCGGGTTGCGGCACTCGGCTGACCGGTGGGTCCGTTCGGGTCAGCCCCGTGGTGACCGGCGCGCGGGCGCGCACCGGCGGTGCTTACGGTGGCGGCGCTCCCCCGCGGCCCCGTGGAGCGCCGCTCCGGGTCCGCCCGCCCCAGAGAGGCGCCTCGACCTATGACCAAGACCCGACGGCCACGTCCGGCCGCGTCCCGCTCCGCCGCTTCCCGCTCCGCCGTTCTGCCCCGCTCCGCCCGGCGGGCGACCGCCGCCGCCCTGGCCCTGACCGGCCTGCTCGCGGCGGCGGCCTGCTCCGGCGATCCGCAGTCGGCCCGGCAGGTCGGCGACCCGGCGGTCACCGCCGAACCGGTCGCGATCAGCCCGTCCGCGCCGGGTTTCGGCGCGGGCTCCGCGTCCGCCTCGGCGTCCGCCTCCGGTTCCAACTCCGGCTCCGCGAGCGGTTCGGCGAGCGGTTCGGCAAGCGGCTCCGCGAGCGGTTCGTCCGGCGTGGTGCTGCCGCTGACCTCCGACGTCACCGACCGGCTGGACGCCGCGATCAAGCAGGTGATGAGCGAGGCCTCCGTGCCCGGCGTGATCGTCGGGCTCACCACCCCCGACGGCAGCTACCAGCGGGCCTTCGGCCAGGCCGACAAGGTCGCCGGCACCCCGATGTCCGCCGACATGAACATGCGGATCGGCAGCGAGACCAAGACCTTCACGGCGACCGCCGTGCTGCGGCTGGTCGACCAGGGCAAGGTGGGCCTGGACGACCCGATATCCAAGTACGTGGGCGGCGTGCCCGGCGGCGACGGCATCACCGTCCGCCAGCTCGGCGAGATGCGCAGCGGCCTGTTCCCGTACAGCTCCGACCCGGACTTCGTGAACGCGCTGATCACCGACCCGAACCAGGTGTTCACGCCGGACCAGCTGCTCGCCTACGGGTACAAGCACCCGGCGAGCTTCCCGCCGGGCAGCAAGTTCGAGTACAGCAACAGCAACTACATCCTGCTCGGCAAGCTCATCGAGAAGGTCGGCGGGCAGCCCGCGGACCAGTTCCTCAAGCAGCAGGTGTTCACCCCCGCCACCCTGACCGGGACCGTCTTCCCGGTCGACGCGACCTTCCCCGACCCGCACGCCCGCGGCTACACCGACCAGACGCCCACCGGCGCGACCACGGACGCCACCGACTGGAACCCGTCCTGGGCCTGGACGGCCGGGGCAGCCATCTCCAACCTCGCCGACCTGCAGCGTTGGGCGAAGTCCCTGGCCACCGGCACGCTGCTGAACCCGGCCACCCAGGCCGAGCGGCTGAAGACCCTGCCGACCGGCGAATCCGGCGCCGGGTACGGCTTCGGGCTGTTCGACAACAACGGCTGGATCGGGCACAACGGCTCGCTGCCCGGGTACGAGACCGTGACGGTGCACCTGCCGCAGTCGCAGGCGACGCTGGTCGTGCTGCTCAACACCGATGTGTCGTACCAGGGTTCGGAGCCCTCCTCGCTCTTCGCGCAGGCGATCACGCAGATCGTCTCGCCGAACAACGTCTACTCGATCCCGCCGATGGCCACCGGTTCGCCGTCGGCTTCGACATCGCCCTCGGCATCGGTCTCGCCGTCGTCGCCGTCGGCCTCGCAGTCCGCCGCCCCGACCACCTCGCCGACCGTCTCCGGCACCGCGTCCAACTCGCCCGCCTCCGTGCCCGCTTGACCGTCTGGAGCCCGACCCGGTGCGCCGGGCCGGGCTCCAGGCGTTTCGTCACGCGCGGCTCATGCGCGGTTCCGTCACGCGCGGTTCCGTCAACCGCCCCCGCCCAGCACGCGCGCCAGATCGTAGGAGACCGGCTCCTCAAGCTGCGCGTAGGTACAGCTCTCCGGCGTACGGTCCGGCCGCCAGCGGCGGAACTGCGCGGTGTGCCGGAAGCGGGTGCCCTCCATGTGGTCGTAGGCGACCTCGACCACCCGCTCGGGCCGCAGCGCGACCCAGGAGAGGTCCTTGCCGCCGGTCCACCGGCTGACCGCGCCCGGCAGCCGCCCCGCGGCGTGCGCGGCCTCGTCCGCCCAGCCGCCCCAGGGGTGGCGGGAGAGGTCGGTCAGCCGCAACGGGGCCAGCTCCTCGGCCAGTTCGCGGCGGCGGGCCATCGAGAACGCGGCGCACACGCCGACGTGCTGGAGCCGGCCCTCGGTGTCGTTGATGCCGAGCAGCAGCGAGCCGACCACCGGGCCGCTCTTGTGCTCGCGGTAGCCGGCCACCACGCAGTCGGCGGTGCGCTCGTGCTTGATCTTGAACATGGTCCGCTCCCCCGGCCGGTACGGCTGCTCCAGCGGCTTGGCCACCACCCCGTCCAGCCCGGCGCCCTCGTACTCGGCGAACCAGGTCCGCGCCAGGTCGCGGTCGGTGGAGGCGGGGGCGGTGAACACCGGGTCGCGGGCCCCTGCCAGCGCCGCCTCCAGGGCGGGGCGGCGAATCGACAACGGCTCGTCCAGCAGCGCGACGTCACCGAGGGCGAGCAGGTCGAAGGCGATGAACGAGGCGGGCGTCCGCTCCGCCAGCAGCCGCACCCGGCTCGCCGCCGGGTGGATCCGCTCCAGCAGCTCCTCGAACCGCAGCCGGCCGTCCCGGGCGATCACCACCTCGCCGTCCAGCACGCAGCGCGGCGGCAGCTCCCGTCTCAGCGCCGCGACCAGTTCGGGGAAGTACCTGGTCAGCGGCTTGCCGGTGCGGCTGCCGAGTTCCACCTCGTCGCCGTCACGGAACACGATCGTGCGGAAGCCGTCCCACTTGGCCTCGTACTGCATCCCCGGCGGGATCTTGGCCACCGACTTGGCGAGCATCGGGGCCACCGGCGGCATCACGGGCAGGTCCATGGCTCCGATCCTCGCGCCAAGCTCCTCGGGGCGCGCGCCGGGCGTGGCGCCCTTAGCGTGAGAGCCATGGGCTCAGCCGTGGAACTGGATGTCGCCGGGCGCAGCGTCCGGCTGTCGAACCCGGACAAGGTGTACTACCCCGAGCGCGGCTTCACCAAGCTGGACGTCGCGCAGTACTACCTGGCCGTCGCCGACGGCGTGCTGCGCGGACTGCGCGACCGGCCGACCACGCTGCAGCGCTTCCCGGACGGCGTGGACGGCGAGTTCTTCTACCAGAAGCGCGCCCCCAAGGGCCTGCCGGACTGGCTGCCCACCGCCCGGATCAGCTTCCCCAGCGGCCGCTCCGCCGACGAGATCTGTCCCACCGAGCCGGCCGCCGTGCTGTGGGCCGCCAACCTCGGTTGCCTCACCTTCCACCCCTGGCCGGTCCGCCGCGCCGACACCGAGCACGTCGACGAGCTGCGCATCGACCTCGACCCGCAGCCCGGCACCGACTTCCACGACGCCGTCCGCGCCGCCCACGAACTGCGCGCCCTGCTGGCCGAGTACGGGCTGCGCGGCTGGCCCAAGTCCTCCGGCGGGCGCGGCCTGCACGTGTACGTCCCACTGGTGCCCGAGTGGACCTTCACCGACGGCCGGCACGCGGTGATCGCCCTCGGCCGGGTGCTGGAGCAGCGGATGCCCGGGCAGGTCACCACCGCCTGGTGGAAGGAGGAGCGCGGCGAGCGGATCTTCGTCGACTACAACCAGATGGCGCGCGACCGCACCATCGCCTCCGCCTACTCGCTGCGTGCCCGCCCGCGCGCCACCGCCTCCACGCCGCTGCGCTGGGAGGAGCTCGACGACGCCTCCCCGGAGGACTTCGACCTGCGCACCGTCCCCGCCCGATTCTCCGAACTCGGCGACCTGAACGCCGAGATGGACGGGCAGGCGTTCCGGCTCGACGCCCTGCTGGAGCTGTACGACAAGCAGTTGCACGACGAGGGCCTCGGCGAACTCCCGTACCCGCCCGACCACCCCAAGGCGGCCGGCGAGCCGACCAGGGTGCAGCCGAGCCGGGCCCGGAAGAAGTGATCAACCAAGAGCTCGCGCACATAGGCGGGGTGGCGGTACCCGGCAGCAGTACAGGCACAGGTCTTGGCGATCACGGAGTTACGACGCTCTGTGATCACCGGGGGGATCTGTGCCTGTACTGCCGTCATGGCTGACCGAACCGCTCTGGAGCCAGTTCGCCTTTCTGCTGCCCGAGCGATCGCTACGCGCCGAGCCATTCGCCGGGCTGCCACCGCCCGCGCATCAGCGACCGGGTCGTCTTCGACAAGATGCTTCAGCTTTTGCGGTTCGGCTGCTCCTACCAGGCGATCGCCGACACGACGTGCTCGGCCACCACGATCCGCAACCGTCACGACTCCCCGCTGCTCGCCCCGACCTTGGACCGCCTGGACGATCTGGGACCGCCGCCCGACGACATCACCGTGCATCTGGACGCCGGCTACGACTCGGACAGGACCCGCGCCCTGCTCGACGAACGCGGCCTGCACGGCCGCGTCGCGCACCAGGGCGAGAAGGCGCCAGTCCAGGCAGGCCGAAGGTGGCACGTCGAACGGACCCACGCCTGGCAGAACGCCTTCCACCATCTCTCCCGCTGCTACGAACGCCGAGCCACTGTCATCCACGCCTTCCTCGACCTCGCCGACACCGTCATCACCTTGCGCAGCCTGATCCGTCGCGCGTGGACGACCCACCGCTGGGACGAACGCCCGACCCGCCGCCCATGAGCACGCGCTTACCTCTGGCTAGGACGACGATGCCGGACCATCGCCCGTCTCCGTGTCCTCGCCGGCGTGAAGCCCGACGGGCCCGCCGACGACCCCGCCGGGCGTGCCGACTGCGACGGCCACCGACGCGCCGGGCGGGGGGATCAGGCGGCCGAGACCGCGTCCGAGTCCGCGACGCGGGGACAGTGCGGAGGGGCTCCGCTTCGCGTGGCGGGTCGGACGGGCCACCGGCGGATACGGTCGGCTCAGCGCCGCCAGGGCGGCTCTCCGCTCGGACCACTCGACGGCCTCCCGCTCGGCGAGGCGCTCCAGGGCGTCCGCCGGGATCGGCGCGTCGCCCAGCTGGGCCATGAAGCCGGTGCGCCAGTGCGGGTCGAGGCGCTTGCTCAGCACGGCGGGAGCGGCCGTGCGCGCGGGAGCGCTGACGGCCAGGGCGATCGCGCGTGCGGCCGCGCTCCGGACGTGCCAGGCCCGCCGGTCGTCGTAGCTGAGCAGGTCGCGGGCGGTGTCGTCGGACTGCGATTCGTTCCCCGCGCGGGCCTCGGCTGCGAGAGTGCGCAGGACCATGCCCAGCTCGTTCTCGTCGGTCACCTCCAGGACTTCACCGGCCGCCGCGCCGTCCAGCGCCCGGATGATCTCCGGGTAGCCGTCGAGGCCGGTCTCGGCCGCCAGCAGGCGGGCCTGCTCCACCACGGCGGCGCGCAGCCGACGTTGCGGGGTGAAGGCGAGCGCGCACGCGATGACGGGGTTGTCGCGGCTGTCGAACGGGCTGTGGACCAGGTGGCGGCCGGTGGGGACGAGGTCGTCGGGCACCGGAAGGACGCGGGCGCTGGGCAGTGGCCCGTCGAGCAGCGAGTGGTCCATCGCGATGCCCAGCTCCGAGGAGAGCACGTCCAGGACGGCTCGGACGTCCTCGTCCGGGTACCGGGCGGTGTTCAGCGGCACCAGGCCCGCGTCTCGTAGCGCGGGGCGCAGCAGGTCCGGTTGGCTGCCGCCTTGCTGCTCGGGGTCCAGCGTGTCGTACGAGGTCGTTAATTCGCCGTCGTCGTAGACGGCCAGGCGCACCGAGGTGTTGTACGTGACGCTCACCGCGCGGGTGCCCGCCGACAGACGGCGCAACACCTCGGCCCGCTCGCCCTCGCTGCTGCCGGACTCGAAGCCGAAGGCCCATCCTCCCGCCAGGCCGGTGCGCACCACAGGTAGGTAACCGCAGGTCCAGGCCCGTGACGTGTCGTCAGCCTCCTGCTGGGTGCGCGGGGCCTCGGTGTCGTCCTGGGCGCCGTAGCGACGCAGCAGGTCGGTGCGGTCGACCTCCCGGACGAACGTGAGGCAGAAGCGCGCGTGGTCCCCGACCCAGCCCGCCGCGGGTACCGGTGAGTGGCGGTGACAGCTCGGTGCGGGGCTCGCGGGCTGCTCAGCGGCGGCCGCCAGGGCCAGCAGGGAGCGCGGCTCGGGAAGCCGGGCCTGGACGAGATCCCAGGAGAGCCGGCCGCCGAACGCGACAGGTGTCCAGCCGTCCAGCGGGCGGCCGGTCTCCAGCGCCTCGGCCTGCTCGGCGAGCAGCTGCCCGAGTGACTCCCAGGTGCCGAAGGACGTGCCCTCGCCGTGGGAGAGCTGGCCCACCCGGCCGAAGTCCGGGCCGGGCCGGCAGTCGAGGACCAGCAGGTAGGTGCCGGTCCAGTTCCCGATGGGCAGGAACTGACGGTGCCAGTACGAGCCTTCCAAGAGATCGATGTCGTCGTCGAGCTGTTCGTTGACCTCGGCGAGAGCCTGGTTCATCCTCAGCAGATCCTCGGTCATCTGCTTGACCGAGTGGAACTCGTAGCGGCCGCCCAGGCGGAAGACGGCCGGGCCTTCGGCCGCACCGTCGTGGTACCGCAGGAGGAGGGCGACCAGGTCCGGAGGGAACCTCAGGCCCAGGGTCCGCTCGGCGGCCTTGATGACCGTCAGCTCGGCCCGCGGAAGCAGTGAGGCCAGGGTCTGGGCCGCGTGTTCGGCGAGCCAGGACTCGATGCGCTTCCAAGATTCCTCCACGAGGGCACGGGACATCAGGTCGGTTCCGTTCCTTGAATGCTGGTCACGTGCGGTGAGAATCGCACGTGGCACCGACAGAGCGCTGGACACCCGCCGAGTGGGCGGCAGCGCGAGGGCGCGGAACCGGGCGCTCCCGAGGCCGTCAGCCCGCAGTGGCTCCACCCGCTGGTCCAGGACGTGCCCCGGTAGGCACCGCCCCACATGACGCAGGCGGCCGGAGCGGCCGGCTTCACGAGCCTGGCGTAGTAGGTGCAGGTGCCCGGATCGAGTACCACCGTCGTGCCTGTCTGCGCGGCCTCTAAGCTGGCACCCTTCGACCGAGGACCGACGACGGAGGGGTGCGGATGGGCGTGCGGGGGCTGGCGGAGATCCTGGCGGATGCGGCGGGCGGGGTGTTCCCGCCCTCGGACGGCTCGGTGACGGTCGTACCGCAGCCGTCGCCGCGCGAGGCCGGGGTGCTGTCCTTCTCCGCCCACGCGGTCGTCTTCACCGACGAGGACCCGGACTGGGTGCACCGGACGCTCGCCGCCGTCCCCAGCGACCCGCTCGCCGCGCCGCTGTGCCCGCCCTTCCTCACCGCCTTCGCCGAGCGCACCGGGCGCGTCGTCAACAACATCGACCTGCTGACCGTCGCCCACCGGCTGCCCGGCGAGCCGCCGCTGCCGCTGACCCGGGTCGACGACCGGGAGCACCCCCGGGTCGTCCGGGCGCTGCGCTACCGCGAGGACGTCCGGGTGTTCACCGCCGACGGCGGCGTCCTGGTGCTCGGCCGGGGCGTGGCCGGCCGCCGGGAGTGCGCGATCGAGGTCGACCCGCAGGCCCGCGGGCGCGGCCTCGGCCGGGCCCTGGCCACCGCCGCCCGGCACCTGCTGCCCGAGGGCGAGGCGATCTGGGCCCAGCAGGCGCCCGGCAACGCCACCAGCGTCCGCGCCTTCCAGGCCGCCGGCTACAAGCCGGTCGGCGCGGAGACGCTGCTCGTCCTCGGCCGCCCATGACCCACTCGCCCGGCGGCGCGACGCGGGACGGGGTTGCCCTGCGAACCGGCCGGGCTCACAGGCCCGTCATGGCCAACACGAACCAGACGACGCCGCCGAGCGCCACCAGGGTGACCAGCAGGACGCCCCCGATCACGGCGGACATCATCAGCGCCTGACCGGCCCGCCACTCTCTCAGGCCGGCGCCGATCAGCAGCACCCCCACCACGCCCGGCACCAGGGTCAGCGCCAGCAGCGTCAGCGTCCGGGCCACCTCGGCGTCCGACACCAGGTGGCACTCGTCCCCCTCGCACGCCGCCCGGACGTCCTCCCCCACCGGCGCGCCCGCCCAGATCCGGGCGTGCTCGTCCGCCGGGCCGCCGGTGTCCGGGTGGAACACGCCCCGGCAGTCCGAGGGGGGCGGGCCGTCCTCGTACTGGGAGATCAGACACCGCTCCGCCCGGAACGTCCCGGGCACCCCCACCAGCCCCGCCGCCTGCCCGAACTGCCGTACCGGCCCGCCCGCCAGCCACCCGGCCAGCCACACCGGCAGCACCCCGGCCACGACCGGTCCCCACCGCCGCACCGCCACCTCCATCGACCCACCCCCGCTGGTGTGACGCCCTCGGCGGCCGGGTGGTTGCACGGGCGGCCGCGGCGGACCGGAGGCCGATCAGCGGCTTCAGCGGGCCCGGGCACCCGCCGGGGCCAGTTCGGCGATGATCCGGACCGCCTCCGCGATCTGATCATCCGTCAGGTCCCCGCGAGCGGTCAGCCGCAGCCGGGACACCCCGTCCGGGACGGAGGGCGGGCGGAAGCACCCGACGGCGAGCCCGGCCCGGAGGCAGTCGGCGGCCCAGCCGACGGCGGCCTCCGGGCCGGGGGCGCGCACGGACACCACGGCCGCGTCCGGCTCGCAGGCCTGCAGCCCGGCGGCGGTGAGCCGGGCCGCGAGGCTGCGGGCCACCTCGCGGGCGCGGTCGGCGCGGTGCGGCTCGGCGCGCAGCAGGCGCAGCGCGGCGAGGGCCGCGCCGACGGCGGCCGGGGCGAGGCCGGTGTCGAAGATGAAGGTGCGGGCGGTCTCGGTGAGGTGGCGGATCACCCGGCGCGGCCCGAGTACGGCGCCGCCCTGCGAGCCGAGCGACTTGGAGAGCGTGACGGTGGCGACGGTGTCCGGCTGCCCGGCGAGCCCGGCCGCCGCGAGGGCCCCGGCGCCGCCGGGCCCGAGGACGCCCAGCCCGTGCGCGTCGTCGACCAGCAGCGCGGCGCCGTGCGCCCGGGCGGCGGCGGAGAGGGCGGGCAGCGGGGCGGCGTCGCCGTCCACCGAGAACACCGAGTCGGTGACCACCAGCGCCCGCGGCTGCTCCCGCCGCCCCAACACCTCCCGGACGGCCTGCGGGTCGCTGTGCGGGGCCCGGTGGACGTCCGCGCGGGCGAGCCGGCAGCCGTCGATCAGCGAGGCGTGGTTGTAGGCGTCCGACACGATCAGCGTGTCCGGATCGGTGAGCGCGGTCAGCGCGGCCAGGTTGGCGGTGTACCCGGAGGAGAACACCAGCGCCGCCTCCACCCCGCAGAACGCGGCGAGCTCCTCCTCCAGCTCGGTGTGCAGCGCGGTCGTCCCGGTCACCAGCCGCGACCCGGTCGAACCCCCGCCCCACCGCACCGCCGCCTCCGCCGCCGCACCGGTCACCACCGGATGCCTGGTCAGCCCCAGATAGTCGTTCCCGGCCAGGTCGAGCACCGGATCCCCCGCCTGCCGACTGCGCAACCTCCGCGTCAGGCCCGCGTCGGCCCGCAGCGCGGCGGCCTCGTCGAGCCAGTCGAAGACGGCCGCCGGGGCGAGATCGGTGGTGTGCGTTCCGGACGCAAGCGGTTGGACCATGCCCGGCACTCTGGCACGCCCCGCAGCCCCGATCAATGTGCCCCTCGGCACAACTTCGACGGCCGATCCTTGTTCGAGTTCACTTGCATTTCATCTGAATTCCATTTGAAATATGCCCGAACTCCTCGCATTCCCACCGGCCGTAACATTTCCGCAAACAGGACTCGGCCGGAACGCCCGATCCCGATAGGCTTCCGAACGATCTTTACCTGGGGGGGTAGTGACCATGACGGACCTCGAATTCGAGCGCCGGATGAATCCGTGGCTCTTCGACGGCAACGGGAATCTGACCGAAGAGGCGAAGAAGCAGTTCCCCGACCTGGCCGGCGCCAACGCCGCCCCGGTCTCGCTCGGTGCCACCGGAGGCGGCCAGACCGTCAAGGCGAACCCGGGGGTGATCCAGCAGGCCACACAGCACGCCTTCGCCCTCCGCGACGCCGTCAAGACCGAGTGCGGCAAGCCCGGCGAGCACGTCAACGCGGCGGCGGGCGCACTCAAGGGCTGGGCCGTCGGCGGGGCCCTCACGGCCTTCTGGGGCACGTGGACCAACCAGGCCGACGGCCTGCAGAGCACCGTCGGCGACATCGGCACCAACCTCCAGGCCACCGCCCAGGGCTACACGAAGACCGAGGCCGACATCCACGCCGGCTTCACGCAACAGGGCACGCAGGGCGCGCAGGGCTGACCGCGGCACGAGTGGGGAAGCAACAGAGATCATGGTGACGTTCGGCCAACTCCGGCAGGTCGACCTCGGCGGCCTCAACTCGGCCGCCGGCGACTTCGAGAACCTGGTCCGCACCTGGGACCTCACCCGGCGCATGCAGAACGAGGTCATCGGCACCGTCCAGCGGTCCGGCTGGCACGGCGACGCGGCCGGCCTCGCCACCGCCAAGCTCACCTGGGCCCGCGACCAGATCCACGCCGCCTTCGAGGAGGCGTCGGCCATCGCCAAGACCCTCCGCGACGCCCACACCGAGCTCACGGCCGCGAAGAAGGACCTGGACACGGCCGTCCAGCACGCCACCACCGACGGCCTCACGGTCGACGGCGAGGGCGCGGTGCACTGGCCGCCGCCCACGACCGACGCCGACAAACGCGATCCCGAATACGCCAGGAGCTGGCAGGCCAAAGCCGACGCCGCCGCCAAGGCCATCGGTGCCGCCCTCGACCGGGCCACCGAGGCGGACCTCGCCGCCGCCAACGCCCTGGGCAACGACACCGGCAGCGACGGCACCGTGTTCAACGCCGCCCCGGTCGGTGGCCTCCCGGAGGAGGAGGCCAAGGAGGCCACCTTCATCCTCGGCCTCGGCGACAAGGCCACCGACGCCCAGCTCGCCCGCCTCCGGACCCTGCTGGACCACCACAGCAGCGACCCGCGCTTCGCCGCGTCCTTCTACGGCAACCAGGACCCGCAGACGTTCCTGGCGAAGTACGGCGCGATGGCGCAGAGCGCCGACTTCGCCAACAGCACGGCCCGCTCCGCCGCGATCAAGGGCATCCAGCAGGGCCTGGGTCTCACCCTGGCCACCGCGACCGACAGCAAGCAGCAACCGCACGTCTCCGACGACTGGGAGACCAGGCTGCGCGCCGCCGGCGCCAAGCAGATCCCCGTCCCGGCGGGCGCCGATCCCACCCACAGCCCGTACGGCTACCAGATCCTCGCCAACGTCCTGCGGAACGGGACGTACGACCCGCACTTCCTCAACCCGATCGCCGAGCACGTCACCCAGCTCACCCAGGAGAACCCGATGCGCTGGGACGCGGCCGGCAAGGCCGCCTACCCGTTCACCGAGCTCAAGTTCATCGGTGTGCCCGACAAGGACGGCAACCTGCGGGGCGTCAACCCGATGTCCGCCGTCCTGGAGGCCCTCGGCCACAGCCCGGAGGCGGCCACCAGGTTCTTCCACGACGCGCCGACCACCTACAACCCGGACGGCACGGTCAAGAGCAAGGGGGGCGAGAACACGTACCTCACCACGCTCACCGACAACGGCTCCCGCTCCCTCCTGCTCGACCAGCAGTACCCGCCCCGGCCCAACCCCGGCACCGCCGACCCGTTCGAGGTCACCGCCCTCGGCCACGCTCTGGAGGCGGCCACCACCGGGCGGGCGTACGACGACGTCCATGGGAAGTTCCCTCAGCACACCGCGGAGATGAACGACGTCATGCAGCAGGTGGTGCACAAGTTCGGCAGCGGCGACGGTCCGGACCTGCTCAACGGCGGACGGTTCGCGAACCTCAACGGCAGCCTCGGCAACATGACCGCCAACTACATCGGCGACATCCGAGGTGCGCTGGAGGGTCCGGGCGCCGACTCGCACCTCCTCAAGCAGGGCGAGGTCACGCGCCTGGTCGGCACGCTCGGCCGGAACCCGGACGCCTACGCGGCGATCGCCGCCGGGCAGCAGGCATACACTACGGCCCGGATCCAGGACGTGTTCGCCCATCCCGAGCTGCACAAGGACCTGTCCGTGGCGATCGAGAACATCACCAGGCCGACCGGGCAGGTCAACGGACTGATCACCAGTGTCAGGATCGACGAGGTGTACAACAAGCACACCCTCAGCGATGCCGCGTTCAACGAGTCCATCGCCACCAAGCGGGAACTCGCCGGCCAGCTCTGGTCGTTCGCCGGCGACGCGCTGAAGGAGCGGGCCCCTCTGATCGGCGAGGGCGTCGACAACGTGGTCAACCAGATCATGGACAACGTCGCCGCCGGCTACAAGGTGGACACCCACAACGCCGCGAGCGACGAGGCCGGCTCGGCCAGGGAGAGCGCCGAGGCCAACGCCCAGCAGGCGATCATCAACGCGGTCCGCGACGCCGGCCGCACCGCGGGTGTCGATCCGAACTACATCAGCGACGTGGCCCGCCGGGCCGCCGGCGAGGAGAACAACGGCTACGGCAGCGGCGCGCACTCCTACGACACCGCATTCCGCAAGTAGAGCTAGCGCCGCAGAAGGCGCACACCGAGCCACGACCGAGAGCGTTGAGACATGGTTGACGTCGCCCACATCATCCCGCCGTCCCCCGACGACCCGCCCCGGCGGCCGTCCCGGGTCCGCCCCTGGCACGCCGCCGTCTCCCTCATGGTCGCGGCGGCGGTAGGCGGCGGGCTGTGGGCGTGGAAGCCGTGGCAGTCGGTGGAGCTGCCGGAGCACGCGTGCTGGTCACTCCTCGGCAAGGACGACCTGAAGCCGCTCGCAGGCCCGGACGGGACGGCGCGTGAACCCGTCCCGAGCGAGCACATCGAGACCCCCATGAAGTCGGCGAACGCCGCCACGCGCAACGACTGCGTCGTGTGGTGGAGCAGCGGGTACCTCCTGGACGTGAACATCCTGCCGGCCTGGAAGGGCGTCGACGCCGATCGCGCGGCCGACGCCGAGGCCGGGAAGGTCACTCCGCTCGACCTCGGGCCAGGCGCCGTGGGGTGGATCGGTCCCCCCGAAGAGCACTTTGGGCCGACGGCTCGGCTCTACGTGCGGTGCGACTTCGAGATCCGGTCCGACACCGGTCAGACCCCGCCTCCGTACTTCGGAGTCCGCGTCACCGGCGACGTCATCGACGGCACCTCGCCCGGCAAGGTGCGTCAGGCGTACGCGGACATCGCGCTCAAGGTGGCCAGGGCCGCCGCGACCGCGTACGAGTGCGGCAACCGCGTGCAGCTGCCCGCCGCCGTCCCCGGCGTTCCTTCCTAGGCCGCCTTTGCCCGGGGTGGCGGCGAGCAGGCAAGATAGCCGGGTGACCCTCCTTGATCTGATGCCGAAGCCCGCCACCCCCGATGCGCTGTACGAGACGTTCGCAGCCTGGGCGGAGGAGCGGGGGATCACGCTGTACCCGGCGCAGGAGGAGGCGCTGATCGAGCTGGTGTCGGGGAACAACGTGATCCTGGCGACGCCGACCGGCTCGGGCAAGAGCCTGGTGGCGGCGGGGGCGCACTTCGCGGCGCTGGCGGAGGGGAAGCGGACGTTCTACACGGCGCCGATCAAGGCGCTGGTGTCGGAGAAGTTCTTCGACCTGGTCAAGATGTTCGGCACCGAGCAGGTCGGCATGATGACCGGCGACGCGAGCGTGAACCCGACCGCGCCGATCATCTGCTGCACGGCCGAGGTGCTGGCGCAGATCGCGCTGCGCGACGGGCTCCGGGCGGACGTCGGCCAGGTGGTCATGGACGAGTTCCACTTCTACGCGGAGCCGGACCGCGGCTGGGCCTGGCAGATCCCGCTGCTGGAGCTGCCGCAGGCGCAGTTCCTGCTGATGTCGGCGACGCTCGGCGACGTGCGCCGCTTCGAGGAGGACCTGACCCGCCGGACGGGCCGCCCGACGACGGTGGTGCGCAACACGACCCGCCCGGTGCCGCTGTTCTACGAGTACCGCCGCACCACCATGCACGACACCCTGGAGGAGCTGCTGCAGACCGGCCAGGCGCCGGTCTACGTGGTGCACTTCACGCAGAAGGAGGCGGTGGACCGGGCGCAGTCGCTGATGAGCATCAACATGTGCTCGAAGGCGGAGAAGGACGCCATCGCCGACCTGATCGGCGGCTTCCGCTTCACCACCAAGTTCGGCCGCAACCTGTCCCGTTTCGTGCGCCACGGCATCGGCGTGCACCACGCGGGCATGCTGCCGAAGTACCGCCGGCTGGTCGAACGCCTGGCTCAGGCCGGCCTGTTGAAGGTGATCTGCGGGACGGACACGCTGGGCGTCGGGGTGAACGTGCCGATCCGTACGGTGCTGTTCACGGCGCTGTCCAAGTACGACGGCAACCGGGTGCGGATCCTGCGCGCCCGCGAGTTCCACCAGATCGCCGGGCGGGCCGGCCGGGCCGGGTTCGACACCGTCGGACAGGTAGTGGCGCAGGCGCCCGAGCACGTGATCGAGAACGACAAGGCGATCGCCAAGGCCGGGGACGACCCGAAGAAGAAGCGCAAGGTGGTGCGCAAGAAGGCGCCGGAGGGCTTCGTCGGCTGGACCGAGGAGACCTTCGACAAGCTGATCGGCGCCGACCCGGAGCCGCTGGTCTCGCGGTTCAAGGTGAGCCACGCGATGCTGCTGTCGGTGATCGGCCGCCCCGGCAACGCCTTCGAGGCGATGCGCAAGCTCCTCACCGACAACCACGAGGACCGCGCGGCGCAGCGCCGGCACATCCGCACCGCGATCGCGATCTACCGCTCCCTGCTGCAGGGCGGCGTGGTCGAGCGCCTGCCGGAGCCGGACGCCGAGGGCCGGATCGTGCGCCTGACGCTCGACCTCCAGGAGAACTTCGCGCTCAACCAGCCGCTCTCCACCTTCGCCCTGGCCTCCTTCGAGCTGCTCGACCCGACCTCGCCCTCGTACGCGATGGACGTGATCTCGGTGGTCGAGGCGACCCTCGACGACCCGCGCCAGATCCTCGCCGCGCAGCAGAACAAGGCGCGCGGCGAGGCCGTCGGCGAGATGAAGCGCGACGGGATCGAGTACGAGGAGCGGATGGAGCGGCTCCAGGAGATCACCTACCCGAAGCCGCTGGAGGAGCTGCTCACCCACGCGTACGAGGTGTACCGCCGGGCGCACCCGTGGATCGGCGACCACGAGCTGAGGCCGAAGTCGGTGGTCCGCGACCTGTACGAGCGGGCGATGACCTTCTCGGACTACGTCGGCTTCTACGAGCTGGCGCGCACCGAGGGCATCGTGCTGCGCTACCTGGCGAGCGCGTACAAGGCGCTGGAGCAGACCGTCCCCGAGGACGTGAAGACCGACGATCTGAAGGACGTCATCGCCTGGCTGGGCGAGCTGGTCCGCCAGGTCGACTCCAGCCTGCTGGACGAGTGGGAGCAGCTGGCCAACCCGACCGACCCGCAGGCCCCCGAGGTGACGCTGGACGACAAGCCGGCGCCGGTCACCGCGAACGCGCGGGCGTTCCGGGTGCTGGTGCGCAACGAGATGTTCCGCCGGGTCGAGCTGTGCGCGCTGGAGCACTACGAGGAACTCGCCGAGCTGGACGGCGGGTACGGCTGGGACGCGGACCGCTGGGCGGACGCCATGGACGGGTACTGGGAGGAGTACGACGACCTCGGCACCGGCCCGAACGCGCGCGGCCCGAAGATGCTGATCATCGAGGAGGAGGACTCCGCCTGGCGGGTCCGGCAGATCTTCGACGACCCGGAGGGTGACCACGACTGGGGCATCAGCGCCGAGGTCGACCTGTACGGATCGGACGAGGAGGGCCGGGCGGTGGTGCGGGTGACGGCGGTGGACCGGCTCGGCGGCTGACCCTCCGTCAGACATGCGGAGGGGCCCGGAACTTGCCGGGCCCCTGGTCGTTTCCGCGCAGCCGTCAAACCGCCGGTTGCGCCCCCTGATCGTTTGTCACATCCATACAAAGGGCTGACCGGCCACGTAGGAGAGGGCGCGGGTGGCGTCGTCGAGGTTCGGCTCCCCGCCGGCCCCGGAGGCGGTGGGCGCCGGAACGGTGGTGGTGGCGCCCGGGGTGGCGGCGGGGCCGGGGTGGGCGTCGGTCCGCGAGCTGGTGACGGTCACGTAGTGCCCGACCGCCTCGACCCGCGGCTCACTGGCCGGCTTGGCGGAGACGGAGGCGGACGGCGCGGGCGCGGTGGAGGCGTCGGCGAGGATGAAGGCGACGGCACCGGGCTTGGCCCGCAGGGCGTCGGCGGCCTTGGCAGCAGAGGCCTGGTCGGCGAAGCGCAGCAGGGTGACGCTGCTGAGCACCGGGCGGTCGACGCCGGAGAAGCTGACGATCAGGTAGGCATGGCAGCCGCTGTCCCGGAACAGCTCCTGGGTGCGGTCCTGCAGGACCTCGGCGCAGTTCTCGCCCTGCCGGATGGCGCCACGCCGGGCCTTGTACCCGGCGGCCTCGACCGGCCGCTGGGTGGGGAAGAGGCTGTCGGCATTGAGGCCCTCGGAGTCGGTGTGCGGCGGCGGGGTGCCGACCACCGGGGGCGTCCTGGGCGCATCCTTGGTGGACGGGCCGAGGCCGGGTATGTAGTCGCCGGGCATCGGGCGGGTGATGATCCATCCGCCGGCGGTCATCACACCCACCACGACGAACCAGCCCACCACCCGGCGGGCCGTCAGGCGCCTGCCCCGGCCACCGCCCCGACTGCCGCTCAGCTCCGCGCCCGTGCCGACGGCGGCCCCGCCGGTCCGCTGCCCTGCCTGGCCGTCCTGGCCCTCTCCCGGAGTCGGGGTGCGCTCCCGCTGCGTGGTCATGGCGCAGATTCTAAGCAACCGTCGGGTGGCCCAGATCACGGGGTGGGCTGGTTGTCGATCACCGCCGCACGTGCGTACCGACACCGACCGTCCACCCCCCGCCGGCGACCTCCGCCTACTGGCGGGTAACCACCGGTTCGCGTCGGCGTCAAGCCCGTGACCAGCACCGATGCCGTGAGCTTCGACACTGTGGCAAGTGGCACATCCTTCCGCGGATCTTCTGGCGGGTTTCCTCTGGCGCCATTCGAGCGCCAACAGGCAGGATCGGCCCCATGGATCTGCTCGATACCCTCACCGCCAAGGGCCTGCGCGGCGACGTCCCGACCCGCGAGGAGGCGCTGGCCGTCCTCGCCACCACCGACGACGAGTTGCTCGACGTCGTCGCCGCGGCCGGCAAGGTGCGCCGGAAGTGGTTCGGCCGGCGCGTCAAGCTCAACTACCTGGTGAACCTCAAGAGTGGGCTCTGCCCGGAGGACTGCACCTACTGTTCGCAGCGGCTGGGCTCCAAGGCCGAGATCCTCAAGTACACCTGGCTCAAGCCCGACCAGGCCGCCGAGGCGGCCCGCGCCGGGGTGGCCGGCGGCGCCAAGCGGGTCTGCCTGGTGGCCAGCGGCCGCGGCCCGACGGACCGTGACATCGACCGGGTCACCGACACCATCGACGCCATCAAGGACGCCGACCCCGCGGTCGAGATCTGCGTCTGCCTCGGCCTCCTGTCCGGCAACCAGGCGGAGCGGCTGAAGGCGGCCGGCGCCGACGCCTACAACCACAACCTCAACACCTCCGAGAACACCTACGGCGACATCGCCACCACCCACACCTACGCGGACCGGGTGGACACCGTGCAGAAGGCGCACGGCGCGGGCCTGTCCGCCTGCTCCGGCCTGATCGCCGGCATGGGCGAGAGCGACGAGGACCTGGTCGACGTGGTGTTCGCGCTGCGCGAGCTCGGCTCGGACTCCGTCCCGGTCAACTTCCTGATCCCGTTCGAGGGCACCCCGCTCGCCAAGGAGTGGAACCTCACCCCGCAGCGCTGCCTGCGCATCCTGGCGATGGTCCGCTTCGTCAACCCGGACACCGAGGTGCGGATCGCCGGCGGGCGCGAGGTGCACCTGCGCTCGATGCAGCCGCTCGGCCTGCACCTCGCCAACTCCATCTTCCTCGGCGACTACCTGACCAGCGAGGGCCAGGCCGGGCAGGCCGACCTCGACATGATCAAGGACGCCGGTTTCGAGGTCGAGGGCGCCGACGAGGCCACCCTGCCCCGCCACCGCTCGGACATCGCGGCGGCGGCCGCCGCCGGCTCCTGCGGCACCGCCGCCTCGGCCTGCGGCAGTGGCGGCGGCTGCGGGCCGTGCGGCGGGCACGAGGCGCACGAGGCCCCGGTCGCGGCGGCCGAGCACCCGGCGTCCGAGCACCCGGACGCCGGTCAGCCCGGCGACGGGACCCCGGGCGACGGGACCCCGGGCGACGAGCTGCGCAGTGACCTCGTCAAGGTCCGCCGCCGCGGCGCCGGCACCGAACTCGCGCCCAACGCCTGACAGTTCCACCGTCTGGAGTAACCCACCATGCCCCAGCTGTCCGCGGACACGCTGCTCTCCCTCGACCGCGCCCACGTCTGGCACCCGTACGGGCCGATGCCCGGCACCGTCACCCCGTACGTGGTCGAGTCCGCCTCGGGGGTCCGGCTGCGCCTCGCCGAGCCCGTCGCGGGCGGGCGGCGCGAACTCGTCGACGGGATGTCGTCCTGGTGGGCGGCCATCCACGGCTACCGGCACCCGGTGCTGGACGAGGCCGTCCGCGAGCAACTGGGGCAGATGAGCCACGTGATGTTCGGCGGGCTCACCCACGAGCCCGCCGTCCGGCTGGCGGCGACGCTGGTGGACATCACGCCCGAGCCGCTGCGGCACGTCTTCCTCGCCGACTCGGGCTCGGTGGCCGTCGAGGTCGCGATGAAGATGTGCCTGCAGTACTGGCAGTCCGTCGGCCGCCCGCACAAGCGCCGGCTGCTGACCTGGCGCGGCGGCTACCACGGCGACACCTTCCACCCGATGTCCGTCTGCGACCCGGACGGCGGCATGCACCACCTGTGGGGCGGGGTGCTGCCCGGGCAGCTGTTCGCGCCGCAGCCGCCGGCCGGGTTCGACGCCCCGCTCGACCCCCGGTACGCGGCCGAGTTCGAGGAGCTGATGGCCCGGCACGCGGACGAACTGGCCGCCGTCATCGTCGAACCGGTGGTCCAGGGCGCGGGCGGTATGCAGTTCCACTCCCCCGCCTACCTGCGGATGCTGCGCGAACTCTGCGACCGGTACGGGGTGTTGCTCGTCTTCGACGAGATCGCCACCGGCTTCGGCCGCAGCGGCGCACTGTTCGCCGCCGACCACGCGGACGTCTCACCGGACGTGATGTGCCTGGGCAAGGCGCTCACTGGTGGCTACCTGACGCTCGCCGCCACGCTGTGCACCGCCGAGATCGCCGACGGCATCAGCCGCGGCGAGATGCCGGTACTCGCGCACGGGCCGACCTTCATGGGCAACCCGCTGGCCTGCGCGGTCGCCAACGCCTCGCTGGGCCTGCTGCTCGGGCAGGACTGGGCGGTCGAGGTCAAGCGCATCGAGGCGGGGCTGACCGACGGGCTCGCGGCCGCCGTGGACGTCCCCGGGGTCCGGGACGTCCGGGTGCGGGGCGCGATCGGCGTCGTCCAGCTCGACCACCCGGTGGACGTCCCGGCGGCCACGGAGGCGGCCGCGCGTGCCGGCGTCTGGCTGCGCCCCTTCCGGGACCTGATCTACACCATGCCCCCCTATGTGACGGAGGACGAGGACGTGGCACGCATCGCCGCCGCCGTGACGGCCGCGGCGGTGGCGGCATGAGCGCGCGGATCCTGTTCGTAACGGGCACCAACACCGAGGTCGGCAAGACGGTCGCCACGGCGGCCGTCGCCTCGGCGGCGCTGCAGGGCGGCCTGCGGGTCGCGGTGCTCAAGCCCGGCCAGACCGGCGTCGCCCCCGACGAGCCCGGCGACGCCGCCGAAGTCGCGCGCCTGGCAGGCCAACTGACGGTGCGTGAGCTGGTCCGGTACCCGGAGCCGCTGGCGCCCGACACCGCCGCCCGGCGGGCCGGACTGCCGTTCCTCTCCCCCGCCGAGGTGGCCACCGCCGTCGCCGAACTCGCCGCCGCGCACGACCTGGTCCTGGTCGAGGGCGCGGGCGGGCTGCTCGTCCGCTACGACGACGAGGGCCGCACCCTGGCCGACCAGGCCCGGGCCGTCCGCGACACCGGGCTGCCGGCCGAGGTACTGCTCGTCGCCTCGGCCGGGCTGGGCACGCTGAACATCGTCGCGCTCTCGGCGGAGGCCCTGGCGGCGCGCAGGCTGCCGCTGGCGGGCGTGCTCGTCGGCTCCTGGCCCACCGCCCCCGGGCTCGCCGAGCGGTGCAACCTCGCCGACCTGCCGCGCTCGGCCGGCGCCCCGCTGCTCGGCGCCCTGCCGGAACGCGCCGGCACCGCCGCGGACTTCGCCGCCCTCGCCCTCGCCTCGCTGGCCCCCGAGCTGGGCGGCACCTGGGACGCGGAGCACTTCGCGCACGCCCACCGCCCGGAACAGGCTCGGCTTCGCTCGAAGGTGTGATCTCGGCGCCCGAACCGTGGGCCGAGGCGGTACGGGCTCAATACCGTTCCTCCCATGACAGACGGGATGACGGTAGACGAGTCTCTTCGGGCCCTGGCCACCCTGGAGGCTGCGTGGAAGGACGACGACGAGGCGCTGTCCGCCCTCGCCGCGGGCGGTGCGGACGAGCGCTCGCTCCCGGCGCTGGTCGCCGCGTACGGCGAGCACGCGATGGACACCCTGCTGGCCCTGGCCTTCGGGCTGCGGTCGAGCATGAGCGACGAGGAGATCGCCGAACTCTCCGACGCGGTGAGCTCCAACATCGGCGCCCGGATGAGCGCCCTGCTCACCCAGGCCCTGAAGACCTGGGGCGCCCTCGCGGCCCCGGACGACCTGGCGGTGACCAAGGCCATCGCCCACGCGGTCATCGACGCCATGCGCGCCGTGACCGAGGACCCGAGCCGGACCGAGGTCCTGCCCCTGCTGGCGACCTTCCGCACCTACGCCCTGAACAACCCCTGAGGCGTTGGGGCGGCGCGGAGTGGGCCTCGGGAACACCGAAGCCCACTCCTGCCCCCGCCCCCGCCCAGGGGAGTGGGGGCCGGGGCGTATCCACCACCGGAGTTCGGTGGACCGAACGGTCGGCCCACCCATCAGTGGCCGGGCCGCGGCGCGGCCACCTTCCGCCGCTGCGCGAGGTGCAGCCGCTGCTCCGCCCGCTGGTGCAGGAGCAGCACCGAGCGCACCGGCTCGCCGCCCAGCGCGGTGTACGCGTGCGGCAGCGAGGCGTCGAAGCCGACGTAGTCCCCCGGGCCCAGCTCCGTCTCGTACCCGTTCACCCGCACGCCCAGCCGGCCCGCCTGGACGATGGTGTGCTCGGTGCCGACGTGGCCACCGGAGTCCTGGGTGCCGCCGGCGCGCACCTGCTGGTCGTAGACCTCGAACACCGAGTCGCCGGACTCGATCCGGCGCAGCGGGCGCAGGTCCACGCCCTCGCCGCTGAACGACTCGACGTCGGCGGCGCGGACCACGGTCAGCTCGCCGGAGGGCCGCCCGTCGACCAGGTCGGAGATCGGCACGCCGAGGATCCGGGAGAGTCCGAAGACCGTCTCCAGGGTCGGGTTGCCGCCGCCGGACTCCAGTTGGGAGAGCGTCGCCTTGCCGACCCCGGCCTGCCGGGACAGTTCGGAGAGCGACAGCCCGCGCTGGGCCCGGACGCGCTTGAGGTTGGCGGCGAGGACGCCCCGGACGGATCCCTCGGAGACGCTCACGCTCTTCCCCTTCTCTCCGGACATTGTTCGATAAACCGTACGGTACGCATGCCAAGCAGACAGGTCAGCGTAGCGAAGCAGGTCGATACCCCGGGCCGGTCCGACCCGAACCGGCCCTCCCCACCCACGGGTCCGGCTACTTCAACCGCGCCAGCGCCGTGGCCACCCGCTTGACCGCGTCGACGACGTCCTCGGGCTGGCGGGCGGTGAAGCAGAGGCGGAAGAAGCCGGGCACCGGGTTGTGCATCACGCCACCGGGCAGCAGGGTGACCTCGGTCGGCTCGGCCATGAGGTACTTGAACAGCCACTCCTCCTTCGGGTCGAGTCCGCCCGGGCCGGCGAGCGGCAGTCCGGCCGCCTCCTCGTGGGCGTGATCGGCACGCTTGCCGAGGTACTTGGTGAGGTCGAGCCAGAAGAACTGGGCGGCGTTGTCACCGGGGCGGTGCACATAGTCGATCTTCGCGGCGTCCAGGGCGGCCTTGACCTTGTCGAAGCTCGTCTTGAGCAGTGTGCGGTACTCCCGCATCGCGTAGGTGGTGTAGAGCTCGCTGCACGGGCCGTCGGCGGGGGCGCTCAGCAGCTCCTGCATGACGTAGGTCTTCAGCGAGTCGAAGGGGCTGAACCAGGGCAGCGGATGGGTCGGCTCGGCCGGGTCGTTGTTGCCGAGCATGGTGTCGCGCACGGCGAGGTTCCGGGAGACCACGAAGCCGGTGCGGAAGCCGGACAGGCCGAAGTCCTTGGCGAAGCCCCAGACGACGTGGATCCGGTCGGCGTGCTTCTGGTAGGCGTCCAGGGCCAACGCGCTGGTGAACTTAGTGGTGCCGCCTTCGAGTTGGGAGTGGCAGTAGATCTCGTCCGAGACATATGCCAAGGCATGCTAAGGCGCTAACCTGGTGCAATGCAGGCCAGCCACGAGTCCAACCCCCAGCTACGGGCGTTCCTGTACGCGCGCAACAGCCGAGGCGGTAAGAGCACCAAGGCCCAGCTGCTCGAGAACCGGCGCGAGTGCGAGGCCAGAGGGTGGCAGAACGCCGGCGAGTTCGAAGACGCCAACCGCTCGGCCAGCCGGTATGCCAAGCGGATTCGTGAAAACTTCGAGGACATGGTCGCGCGCGTCCACGGCGGCGAGGCCGACGTCATCATCAGCTGCGAGTCGAGCCGCCTCCAGCGAGACCTTGAGGTCTACGTGATGATCCGCCGCCTCTGCGTGGAGACCCACACCCTGTGGTGCTACGGCGGCGCCGTCTACGACATGTCCCGGCCCCAAGATCGCAACAGGACCGCGCTCGACGCCGTCCAGTCTGAGTCCGAACTCGACGTCATTCGCGAGCGCAACCTCCGTACCGTCCGCCTCAACGCCGAGTCCATGCGACCTCATGGACGGGTCCTCACCGGCTACGTACGCCGCTACGACCCCGAGACGGGCGACCTCATCGATCAAGTCCCAGACGAGACCTGGGCCCCGCTCGTCCAGCGGGTCTTCAGGGAGTTCGTCAGCGGCATCACTGCTCACAGCATCGCCCGCGGGCTCCAGCGTGACGGCCTGCTCACCTCGACCGGGCGAGAGTGGCGAGACACCGGAATTGTCGCCATGCTCAAGACCCCTGGTTACGCCGGGTACCGGGTCTTTCAGGGCAAGATCATCGGTAAGGGCGCCTGGGACCCACTGATCGATGACCTCACGTGGCGGCAGGCGCAGATGATCCTCAACGACCGCTCCCGAAAGGGGTCACGGACGACGGCGGTCGTCAACGAGCTGAGCGGCATCCCTAGTTGCAGCGGCTGCACAGGTACCGTGCAGGCCGTCGGCCGACGCAGCAAGCGCAAATACGGGTGTCGTACCAAATTTTGCGCCAGCATCGGGGCCGACGTGATGGAGGCGTACGTCGAGGAGCGGTTGGTGCGGTGGCTCGGCCGGCCCGACACGGCTGCCGCATTCCAAGACCCTGCCCGCAACGCCGAGGTCGAGGAGGCTGTTGCGCTGGTGGCGAAGCTGGCGGCCGAGCTGAACCAGGCGCGCGCCGCGGCGAAGACCGGTGCGCTCAGTGTCGCGAGCCTGATCGCCGTAGAGGCTGGCCTGCTGCCGCGGCTCGCCGATGCCCAAGCTGCTGCCGAGGCGTGTACGACGGCGTCGCCGCTGCTTGTCAGTCTGCTCGGCCGGGACGACGTCGAGGCTCGCTGGGGCGCGTTGACGTTGGAGCAGAGGCGCGCGGTGCTGCGTGAGGTGGCCACGATCACGCTGCACCCGGCCCTACGCCGAGGCGACTCCACACTGTATGAGGGCCGGATCGTGATGACGCTCGGCCCTCGGCGACCCGGTCAGTCGTCGGACGCGGCGAGTGCCGCGTCGTCCATCGGCTGACGTACAGGCAGGCGAACCACCGTGCCGGCATGCAGTACGGGGGGCTCGTCCAGCATGCCGGACGACTCCATCTTGAGAGCCACCGCGATGGCGCGCCTCTGGATCGAGAAACGCTCCTCTTCCAGGGCCTGGAAAAGGGCTCGACGCTCACGGTCCAACATGTCCTGTGCAGCCTTCCGGCCGCGGGCCAGATCGGCGCGCATACGCTCGCGCTCAGACGCAACGACGGCCTGAGCGGCGATGGCGAGATCCCGCTCTTCGGCAAGCGCAGCGCGCTCCGTGGCGGTGTCGCGCAGAGCCCGGAGGATGACCTGAACGCAGATGACCATGGCGGACACGAGGAGGAGGGCGGACCCGGATATGGCCTCCCCTGCCTGATCAGTCACGCTGCCCACCCCCATGGCAACGAGCCCGGTCGCCGCACCGACCGACGCCGCCATCTGACTGACCTGCACGTCCACCACACCCCTATGCCTCGGCCGCTTTACCCCCGTTGCTGCCGTCGCGCTCTGCTGCCCTGTCTCGCCTCAGCCGGTCGACCATGGCGAGGAACATTTGGCGGTCGACCGGATCGGTGATGCCGAGTTCGTCGGCGGCTTCGTCGGGGGTGATGGGTCGTGATCGTACAGCGTGATCCGGCCATCCGGGCAGGGATTCGGATGGAACGATTCCACCTTCAACCATCAGTTCTCGGAGCGGCACGCGGAGTGCGCGGGCGAGACCTTCGTAGCTGGCGGGGTCGAGTGCTCGGGTGCCGGCCAGTACGCGGCTGATGGTGGTCAGGCTGATGCCGGAATCATGCGCAAGCCGGCTTTTCCCTCCGCCGCGAGGCGAGACGACGTCGTATCCGGCACGCAGTGCCGCGGTCCGGAGGTATGCGGCGAACCGTTGCAGATCGCTGAGGGTGCGCGCGCCGGGGCGGCGCGGAGGCGGGGTGTTGGCGTCCATGGTGCGCAGATTAGCGTGCCAGCTAGCACCCTGGCACATGCTTGCCAGATGGCAATTTCGCTGGTCAGCCCGTTTCAGTCAGGTTCCTGCCACCGATCTGCAGCGCTAGACACACGTTCGATTAGTGATCCGCGTGAAGCCAGGCCCTTTACGTGCTTGCTAGCAAGCATCAGATGGCGTAACGTACTTGCCAGCAAGCAAGCACGCCGCCTGACATACCGGGAGGTGACACCACGTGTCCAGCACCACGTACCGCTTCGACACCGAGCGCCTCATGGAGGCCGCCGCCCGCATGGGCGACAACAGTGGGTACGCCATCGCGCGCCGCACCGGGCTCACCCAGAGCGCCGTGTCGCGCATCCTGGCCGGCCGCCGCCAGCCGACGCTCACGTCGGCCGCGCTGATGGCCCGGACCTACTCCACTCCGCTCGATGACCTCGTTGGCGTCGCCGCATGACCCGCGAGCAGCGCGAACGGATCCTCGGGCCGGCCGGGCTCGCGCTCGTAATTGAGGACGGCAAGACCGACCGGCCGCCGTCCGTCGAGCAGCTCGTCCGGCTCCGCGCCATCTTCGCCGGATCTGTCCGAAAGTCGTCGCGCTCCAGTACGACGCTCGGCCGCGCCGCCGCCTGACCCCAGACATGGGTTGGGCCGCCCCTCTGGCGCCAACCAGGGACGGCCCCGACCCACCGATCAACTCACCCAAGAAGGAAGGAGGTAGGCCGACATGAAGCCTACCTTGCACCCCACGCAGCTGAGCCCCGCGATCGCCCTCGCGCAGCTGCTTTCCGAGAACCCCCACCTGCCCGCTCTGATGTGGGAGATCCGTCCCAACGGTGAGCTGAACGGCCGCCTGTGGGTCGACGACTCCCGTGCCGCGTCGGCCGCGTACCGGGACGCCCTGGGCGTTGGTTACGTCCTGACGCTGGAGTACAGCGTGCGGGGGGTGCCGATGGTGTCGGAGGACATGTCGACGGTGTGGCGGGACGTGTCGGTGCACCTGTCGTTCCGGTCGCTCGCGGCCGCGCATCTGGGTGCGGCGGCGTGATGGCGGAGTTGCCGGTGCGCCGGCCGATGCGCGACGCGGCTGAACTGGAGCGCGACTTCGAGGTGATGTATGGGCCCCGGTCGAACTGGCCGGAGGACGTGTCCCACGCGTACGCGGCGGCCGTGGCCGGCCTGCGGGGACGGTGGCTGCGGGGTGAGATCTGGTGACCGTCGAGCCGAACGGCTGCGCGCACTGCGGGATCCCGTGGCGTGAACACGCCCGGCGGTGGGTCTCCGCCGCTGGCTGGCACCCGTGGGTGCAGCCCTCGAACTCCCAGATCCTCGCGCGGATGCAGGCCCGTCGTGCCGCCCGCGCCACCAACTCCCGGAAGGACGGTTCCTGATGGCCGACGTCACGAACCCGGTCGCGCGCCGCGCGGCCATCCTGATCGCCAACACCACAGGCACCCCCGAGGAGATCGCCACCGCGCTCGACGCCGCCGGGATGCTCCAGCGGCCGGCCGAACGGATCAACGGCGCGTACCCGCTGTGGGTCCGGCCGACAGCGCTGGGGGTCGCGATCGACGCTCACCCGCTGGTGTCGGCGTTGGTGCGCGGTCTCGCGGCCGAGGTGGCCGAGGACGGGGACGAGGTCGTCGCCGAGCTGGTGACGATTGCCGAGGCCTCGGGCCCGGAGCGAGACGCGATGGTCGAGCAGCTGCTGGAGCGGCTGGGTGGGACGGATGCGCGGTACGCGGCCCGGGACGCCCGACACATGGCTGAGGTGCTGCTGCAGGCGGTCGGCCCGGTGCTGCCGCAGCAGCAGGACAGGAGGGCCGCGTGATGGCTGAGCTCTGGTACACGGCCGCGGTCCTGCTCGCCCTGCTTCTGCTGGCCGGCTGGCTGTCGGATGTGCGGGCCAACCGTCGGGTGCGGTCGGGGTCGGCACACGAGGTGACGCCGGAGCAGATCCGGTACGTCTCCCGCCGCACCGAGGAGGACGGCCGGTGATCCGCCACCTCCGCGCCCTCGCCGACCTGCGTGTCCGCCGCGTCACCTGGCCGTTCCCGGCCCTGGAACTGGTCCGGCCCGACGGCCGCGGCTGGCTGATCTGCCCCCTCCCGAACCACCGCACGGAGAACGACCGATGACTGTCACCGAGCTGCCGGGGCACTTCGCCCCGGCCGCCGGGCCGATCGTTGACCGGCCTGGCATCTACGAGATGACCAACGAGCAGTACCACGCCGACCCGGTTCCGGGTGGCTCCCTCTCCTCGACCGGCGCTCGTCGGTTGCTCACCCCGTCCTGCCCGGCCCTGTTCCAGCACGAACGGGCCCATGGCCAGAAGAGGCGGAGGGTGTTTGACTTCGGGACCGCGGCGCATCTGCAGGTGCTGGGGTCCGGTCCGGAGCTGGTCGAGATCAAGGCCAGCAACTACCGCACGGCCGCCGCGCAGGCTGCCCGCGATGAGGCCTACGACCGCGGCGCGGTTCCGCTGCTGCCCGCCGAGTGGGAGCAGGTGCAGGCGATGGCCGAGGCGATCCGCCAGCACCCCGTGGCGTCTCGCCTGTTCGCGCCGGGGTCGGGTCTTCCGGAGCAGTCGCTGTTCTGGGTGGACCAGGCCACTGGGGTGTGGCGGCGGGCCCGTCCGGACTGGCTGCCGTACCCGACGGGCGGCCGGCTGATCGTCCCGGACTACAAGACCACCGTGTCCGCTGACCCGCGGTCGATCGAGCGGTCGGTCTACGACTACGGCTACTACCAGCAGGACCCGTGGTACGTGGACGGGATCCGATCGGTGTGCGGAGTCGAGGACGTCGTCATGGTCTTCGTGTTCCAGGAGAAGACCGCCCCGTACCTGATCAGCGTCGTGCAGCTCGACCCGGTCGCGATCCGCGCCGGCCGTCGCCGCAACCGCGAGGCCCTCTCGATCTACCAGGCGTGCACCGCCTCCGGGCAGTGGCCCGGCTACTCCGACCGCGTCGAGATCGTCTCCCTGCCCGCCTGGGCCGAGAAGCAGGAGTCTGCTAAGTGAGCAACCCCATCGAGCAGTACATGCCGTCGACGCCGGCCCGGATCGGGCAGGGTACCGCGGTGGAGCAGTCCCGCGCGGTCGCCGAGGTCCAGGCGGCCATCGTCGTCGCCCAGCAGTGCCCGCGGAATCTGGCGACGGCGGTCGCCGAGATGCGCCAGTCCTGCCAGAACTACACCCTCGCTCAGCGATCGAGCTTCCGGTTCTCCCGGGGCAGCGGCCAGGTGAGCGGCCCGTCGATCCACCTGGCCCGCGAACTGGCCCGTTGCTGGGGCAACATCCAGTACGGCCTGACCGAGCTTCGCCGGGACGACGCGGCTGGCGAGTCGGAGATGCAGGCGTGGGCGTGGGACGTCCAGACGAACACCCGCACCTCCTCGACGTTCATCGTGCCGCACAAGCGGGACACGAAGGACGGCACACGGGCGCTGACGGACATGCGGGACATCTACGAGAACAACGCCAACAACGGCGCCCGGCGCGTTCGTGAGGCGATCTTCGCGGTGCTGCCTGCCTGGTACATCGAGGAGGCCAAGGGGCTGTGCGCACAGGCCCTGAAGGGCGGGGGTGGCCAGCCGCTGCCCCAACGCATCGCGGACGCCCGCGCCGCGTACGAGGCGGTCGGCATCACGCTCGACCAGTTGGAGCAGAAGGTCAACCGGACCGTCGACAAGTGGACCGACCACGACGTCGCGCAGCTCCAGGTGATCTACAACTCCATCGACCGGGGAGAGGTCACCCGCGAGGATGAGTTCCCGCCGCCGCGCGTCACCGCCGAGGAGATCCCCACCCCGTCGCAACCGACCGCCGAGCAGGCCGCGTGGCCGCAGGTCGCACAGCCCGGGGGTGCCGAGTGAGCTGGTGGGCGGACGAGTGGGCGGCGCTGGACTTTGAGACGACGGGCCTGGACCCGGAGTCGGACCGCATCGTGAGCGGAGCGGTCGTGTGGACCAGCCGAGGCGTTCCGGTGGAGCGACGGACGTGGCTGGCGGACGCTGGCCGGCAGCCGATCCCCGCCGACGCAACGGCCGTTCACGGGATCCACGAACGGCACGCGCACCGCTACGGCCGACCGGTCGGGGTGGTCGCGGAGATGATCGCCGCCGCGCTGGCCGAGGCCGCCATCGACGGCCTGCCGATCGTGGTCGCGAACGCTCCGTACGACCTGACGATGCACGACCGTGAGCTCGCCCGACACTTCAGCTTCCCGCTGGACACGTGGGCCGGGTCGAAGCCGATCCACGTCCTGGATCCGCTGCTGCTCGACTGGGCACTTGACCAGCGTCGGGAGGGCCGGCGTCGGCTGGTCGACCTGTGCGAGTACTACGAGGTGCAGCACGCTGGCCCGCACTGTGCGGACGCCGACGCTGCGGCGGCCGCGGCGGTGACGTACCGGATCGTCGGCGAGTACCCGGGGCTGCGACAGATGTCCCTCGCGCAGGTTCACGAGGCGCAGGTTGGCTGGGCGGTGGAGCGGGCGGAGGCCAGGCAGGCGCACAAGCGCCGCAACGGCGACCCGGCCGCGGTCGTCGACGGCTCGTGGCCGCTGATCCCCCGGCAGGGGGTGGCGTCGTGACCCCCGAGGAGCGCGGCGACCTCGCCCAGCGGCTGCTGCCTCTCGCTGCCGGTCTCGCGTGCGTCGTCCACGGCGACGGCGGTCCGGACGAGATCCGGCACGCCCTGGTCCAACTCGACGACGCCGAACGGGACGCGCTGATCGTGGTCCTGGCCGGCCTGGTCGACCCGGACGCCCGACTGTGCGACGTGCTGCGGTACCTGACCTGGGACGAGCACGGCCGTCGAACCCGGCCCACCAGCGCCACCCGAACCCTGCGCGACATCGCCGAGGCCTGCTACGGCGGCATCGACGTCGAGGAGCTGTTTGAGGACGAGCAGCGGCGGACGGTCGAGCACCTGGCCCGGTCCGGGTTCGGGCCGCGGGAGATTGCGATTCGGACCGGCCTCAACGAGCGCACCGTATACCGACTGCGCGGCCGGGTGGGGGTGGCGGCGTGAGGGCGTTCTACCGCGGCTACCACACCGGATCCGACCGCCGCGCCAAGCAGGTCCGCCGCCTGCACATCATGCGCGAGGACGGCAAGTACCCGGGCCGTCAGGCCTACTGCGGAACGGGCGGCTACGACGTCACCCACTCCACGACCGTCCTGATCGACCCGATGCCGTCCGCGCCGCCTGACGGCCTGTCCTGGTGCGGTGCCTGTGTCGGCCGAGCTGCCGAACGAACCGGGCAGCTCGACACCTGGGCCGCACAACTCGCGGCCTGACCCGCTGACTGCCTGGGGCGGGGCGGCACCGTCCCCCGCCCCAGGCCACCAACCCTCACCACCCCGAACCTGGGAGCCCGCCCCGTGGCCACTGACCGACCCGCCGAGCGCACGCAGTCCGTGCGGAACGCGTGGATCAACGCGCTCCGCGCCGAGACCCTGCGCGTTGCAGAGCGGGAGCAAGCTCGGGTGGCGCAGGTCGGGCACTGGATCGCCACCTACGCGGATGCGGACGGCGACAACGCGTGGCCGTCTCGGGAGACTCTGTCGGTGCTGTGCGGCTGCACGAAGGAAGCCGTGACGCGGGCCGTGGCGGTGCTGGTGGCGGTGGGAATCCTGGAGCGACGCCGTCGGCCGAACGCCTCGCAGGTGTATCGGCTGCTGATGCCGACCGGCCAACGCCTGGACTGGGCCGCGCACATGCCGCTGTTCACGGAGACGCGGCAGAAGCGGGCGTATGCGGCGAAGAAGGCCCGGGAGATGGAAGCCGTCCTTGAAGCTGGGACAGCGTCTGTGGACGCTGTCCGGACAGCGTCCGTGGACTGCCTTCCGGACAGCGTCCACAGCGGGGTTTCCGGACAGCGTCCGTGGACGCCATCCGAGGATTCGGAAAGCGTCCATGGACGCCCCCGGACAGCGTCTGTGGACGCTGTCCGGACAGCGTCCGTAGCGGCCCCTACCAGTACACCTACCTACGGTAGGGACCCACTCCACCACCACGACATGGCTGATCACCAACCTCAGCCACAGGTCTGCGCGGGCGAGCGCCCCGAAAACGATCAATCAGCCGAGAAGCCCACGCCGCCGAACTGGATCCCCTGCGCCGTCTGCGGTCGGCACATGGTCCCCCGCCCCGGCCGGCCGAACCACCACGCCCACTGCACCCCCGCAGCTGCCTGAACGGAGCCACCACGATGCCCGACATCCTGCTGCTGTTCGTCACCCTCGACGGCGCCAACCACCCCCTCGCGGCCTGCCGATGGGTTCGCTACACCGCCAACGGATGTGCCACCGGATCCATCCACGGCACCCGCGCCACCACCCCCGAGGATGCCGCCATCCACTTCACCGCCAGTCGGCGCGACCGCGACCGCGAGTACCGCCGCGGCGTCCGCTACCGCCTCGTCAGCCCCGATACCTGGCGCTCCGTTCGGGCCTGCGTCCTCGGCGAGTGCACCCACCAGACCACCGACCGCCCCGCCGCCTGAGGAGACCACCGTGACCACCCCCGACATCACCCGCGCCCGACACGAGATCTTCCTCCGTCAGACCATCGCGCACAGCGTCGGCATCGCCCGCGGCCCGCGCGGCACCACCGGCGCCCATGCCGACGCGGCCGTCAACGCCTGGTGGGCGCACCGCCTTCTCGGGGCGCTCGCCGGCGTGATGCCAGCGGCCGACCTCTCGGTGTTGCTCGACGACATCAGCGAGGAGCTGGAGATGGGCGACGCGCATGAGGCCGCGTACGTCGACGCGGTCGCCATCGGGATCGACGTGGATGCGCTGACCGCGCACGCCGAGGCCAAGTTCACCACCCAGCCCGCCGTCTGAGGAGACCACCCGATGAGCACCCAGCCCCAGACCGCCGTCAGCGACCAGACCCGCTGCCCGTCCACCCACTGGTTCCTGCTCCTCAGGTGCGAACTGCCCCGAGGTCACCGCGACAACTGGCACCAGGGCCGGGACGCCGCCAACACCACCATCCGCTACCGCCGCACCATCGGCCTCACCGAGGCGTACCGCGACGGCGAATGGCAGCCCACCGACGCGCCCACTCCCGACGGCCTGGACTGGCGAGCCACCGAGTCCGTGCTCAACCACGCCGGTCAGCGCGGCGACGCCGACACCATCACCGTCATCGACGGTCTGAGCCGACAGAACGACGCTCTGCTCGCCCGGGTCCGGGAACTGGAGGCCGAGCTGGCCGCCGACGACGCGCCCGCCCGACTCGCCAACGTCGAGACCCTCATCGACGCCGCCGAAACCCGCCCCCTCACCGCATGGGAAGCCGAGGAGGTCCGCTCCGCCCCGCGCGCCGTCCGAGGCAACCGACGCGTCAGCCTCCGCCGCGAGGCCCGCATGCAGCGCTACCTCACCGCCTGGCACTCCGCCCGCCGCCGCGCCCGCGCCACACACCAGCTCCTCGACATCGCCGAGTTCGGGCGCGACTACGCCAACGAGACCGCCAAGCAGCTCCAGGCCGCCATCAACGCCGTCGTGGCCCTCGCCCCCGAAGAGACCGACGACCAGCGGCGCGCCCGATACGAGCAGCTCGACCCCGAGGACTACCACCAGGCCGTCGGCTACGACGACGCCATCGGCAAGGTCACCCGCGCCATCTGCGACGTGCTCCGCGCCCAGCCCGCCCCCAGCGGCCCGCAGACGCCCGCCCTCACCGGCTGGGCCGCCGACATGGCCGACGCCGGCCTCACTCCCTACGACGGCACCCTCACCCTCGATGCCGACGACAGCCCGTTCGTGCGCGTCCACTTCGCTTTCGCCACCAACATGCCCGACCCGGACCGCGCACGGTTCGTCACCCAGCTCGGTCGGATCATCCTCAACGAGCTCTGACGGCCCCGTGCGCGGCCAGGACCGGACCACCAGCGCCCCCACAGCCCCGCACGGACCGGAGGACCCGCCATGCACCAGCAGTCAACCGACACCGTGTCAGGGCAGCACGAAGCGCCGCGCGGCGTCGGCCGGCGGCTACGGGGTGGGACGGGTCAGGGCTGCGGCGGCGCCTCGGGGCGCTCGGGGAGATCGGCGCCAGGTCGGCCGGCGTACCACTCCCAGAGCTGGCGGGTGATGGCGGAGCGGTCGCTGCCGGCGGCCTTCGCGGCGGCGTCGAACTGGGCGGTGAGGTCGTCGTCGATGCCGCGGATGACGCGTTGCTTGTGCTTGTGCATGTTGGCCATGGGTCGATCCTCCCAGGTGGCTTGCCACCCGTCCAGTCTTGTGTCAATCTATGGGTGGCAAGCCACCCGTGAACTGGAGGAACAAATGCCCACCGCCACCATGAGCGAGGACGGCGTCTACCGGATCGACCTGCGCATCACCCGCCGCGTCTCCATCGGCGACCTGGCCAGCTACCTCGCCTCCTCCCAGCGCCACATCCCGATGGACCGGATCCCGTCCATCACCAACAGCCTTTCCCCCAAGCAGATCCGCGACCTCGTCCGCACCGAGATGGAACGACGCGGCACCGACTACATCGACGGCTGGGCCGACCAGTTCGGCGACACCGAGACCCGCGACCGCCTCACCTTGGCCGCCGACCTGATCCGCCGCGCCTACCCCGAACTCGCCAAGGCCGAAGACAGCCAGCGCCCCGCCCTGGAGAACCTCGTGACCACGATGTGCAAGCACGGCAACACCCCCCGCGAAGACGTCACCGGCGACCCCATCGCCGAGTGCTCCAAGGCCGACGGCCGCACCGAGTGGGGCGCCTTTGGCGATGACGGCGACAACGGGGAGGCGTTCTACGTCTACGACTGCGCAGTCGACGTCGCCAACGAGGCCGCCAGGGAGAACGTGGACGCAGAGGCCGCCCCGGACGACCCGTACGCCACCTGGGCCCGCATCTGCCCCGACCACCAGGCCCAGTCGGCCGACGACTGCCAGGAGTGCTACGCGGAGGAGCCCGAGGACGACGACGCGGACGACGAGGCCCGTTGCACCGACTGCTCCGGCAAGGGCTGCCACTGGTGCCACTGGACCGGCCGCACGGACAGCTGACCCGCCCCGGGCGGCCGGCACCCACCGGCCGCCCGCCACACACACCCACCACGGAGACCAGATGCTCAGCCTGCCGACCCCGCCCAGCACCCCCATCATCGACACCCACCAGCTCGAATGGGACCCGCCCGCCGCCATCACCGCTGTCAGCCGCTGGACCTGCGCCAGCTGCGGCGACGCCGTCCTCGACAACCGCGGTTACGTGTACGGCGGCGCCACCACCACGGCGTGCACCCAGCCCACCGGGGGCGACCGGTGACCGACACCCCGCCGCCCAGCCTCCGCGACCGCATCGCCGCCTCCCTCCGCACCGCCGCCTACGACTGCGACGGCTGCGACCTCACCGAGCGCGAGTGCGACGACCAGCACCCCATCCAGGCCGCCGTACTGCACCACGACGTCATCACCAGCGTGTACGGCGACATCGACGCCATCGCTGCCGCCGTGCTCGCCGTGGTGCAGCCCGAGATCGACCGGCTCCGCGCCGACCTCGCCGCCGTCCGCGACCGCACGCTCACCGAGGCCGCCGAGGTGCTCCGGCAGGCCACCGTCCCCGCCCACCAGACGGACGGCCTGGACGCCGCCGCCGACATCCTCGACGCCGCCCGCGACACGACCAGCTGAGGACCCGCCATGAACCCCATCACCATCCGCTGGGACCGCACCATCCTCCCCACCACCCCCGGCGCCGACACCATCGTCTGCTGCCTCACCGACGACGGCCGGCCCGTCGCCCTCATCCTCAGCGACGAACACCGCGTCGGCCTCGGCCTCCAGCTCCTCGACCCCGACGGCGAGTAGCCGTGATCGAAACTGACGCCACTTGGATCCGCCACCACGCGTGGACCCGCCAAATGCGCGCCTGCCACGTCGACACCCCCGACTACTGGACCCGCTGTCTCTGCCAGTGGACCCGTACCGGCCAATGTGCCACCGGCCGGCACACCGCCTGCCGCGGCCCCATCCCCACACACCCGGAGCCGGAGACCTACCTGTGCGGAACCAGCGGCACGCCGTTGGCTGGCAACGTCCCCGTGTGGCTCGCTGACCGGTCCTGCTACTGGGCCAGCTGCGTGTGCGACTGCCACACCGGTGCCGTCCCCGAGTCCGCAAACCAGGCCAACGCCAGCGACATGCAGCTGTCCCTGCTGTGACCGCCCGCGCTCCGCTGACGCCCGTCAACGCCGCCCGCAACCCGCGGGCGGCCCAACCACCGGAGACCACCGTGGACCACACCCAGCTCACCGGAGTCATCGAGACCGCCCTGGAACGCATCGAGACCGAGGTCGGCATCGAGGAGATGGAGATCCCCGACCTCGCCGCCATCCTTCGCGCCAAGCCCACGGACAGCACCGCGTGACCGTGTCCCCGTGGCTGGTCCTGGCCGGCGCCCTCCTCGGCGCCGGCCTCGCAGCCACCCTCCTCGCCGTACTCAGCAGCAGCACCAACCGCCGCGGCGACGACGAACAAGCCCGCGTCGACGACCAATTCGCCCAGCTCATCGCCCAACTTGAGGAGCCACAGCCGTGACCGTCTACGCCCGCGCCGGCGCCCCCCTCACCCCCGCCGAGATCGACACGCTCGCCCTCCTCGCCGACGGCTACACCATCACCGAAATCGCCGCCGAGCTCAGCATCAGCTACGACGCCGTCAGCAGCCGCCTCTCCTGCGCCCGTCGAAAGCTCCGCGCCCGCACCAACCCCCAGGCGGTCGTCCTCGCATACCGCACCGCCCAACTCGCCCTCGGCCCAGTCAGGAGCGCCGCATGACCAGCCACTACCAGCAGCAACTCGCCCAGCAACTCCGCGCCGCCGAGGACGAGCTCGGCGAGCTCCGACGGCGCGTCGCCGAGCTCACCGAGCAGCGGGACAGGGCCCAGGCTGGCGCACAGGAGCGCGCCGTAATTCTGGAGCACGCTCGTGACCTCCTCGAACCCTGGGGCGGACACGGCGACGCGTGGCCGGACATCGCACCCGCCATCGAGGCGCTGATCGCGGAACGGCTCAAGTACGGCAACGGCTACAACCAGGAGCGCGCCCGCGCCGATCAGGCCGAGGCCCGCATCGCAGCCCTCACCCTGCACATAGAGCGCGCTCACGAGGCCTCTAACCGCGCCTGTAACACCGCCGCTGTCGCGCGGCTGGAGATCACCCAAGCCCTCAACGAGGACACTGGTGCAGCCACCACGCCAGTCCGCCCGACGCCCTGTCCCACCTGCCGGTGGCCCGCCCACCACGGCGTCACCTGCCAGGAGATATTCGCTGTCCTGCAGGCTGCTGCCGAGACGCCGTGACCTGCCCCGACGACGAGTGGGATGGCCGGGAGGACGAAGCCCTGCTCGCCGACCTCGACCCCGATGAGTGGGAGTCCCTCCCGCCGTCCCGCCACATCCACGACGTGATTCGTGGCCTCACCGACTACCAGCCCACCAGCTGAACCACCCACCAGCACAGCGCACCAGGAGACCGGACATGCTCCCTGCCCCCATCGTCGACCGCCTCCGCACCCAGCTCGGCCAGCTCCCCGAGCTGATCACCCTCGCGCACCTCGCCCTCGCCCCTGGCTCCGGCCGGCGTGGGGCCCGCGTCTCCGGCGCCACCCGCACCGCCCCCCTCCCGTGCAACCCGGGCACGCTCTCCCTGATCGGCCCGACCGCCGTTGAGACGGTTCACGATGAGTACGGCGACCAGGACGACACCCCCGGCCTCGACCTCCTCGCCGACTGGGCGCACACCGTCCTCGAGGACCGTCGTCGAGCCAACGACTGGACCGCCTGGCTCAGGCCTGCCGGCCACGAGTGGGAGCGCACCGTCAGCATCGCCGTGAAGGTGATCGCCCTCCACCTCGACTTCGCCGCCGCCCGCCCCTACGCCCGCGACATGGCCGACGAGATCGGCCGACTCCACGGCCACCTCAACCGTGCCACCGGCCTCCCGATAGCGCCGCCGGTCCGACGGCAGGTCTGCCCCCGCTGCCAGCTCCTGACCGTCACCGTCCGCCCCGACGGCATGCGCGAGTGCTCGACCATCGACTGCCAGGCCGTCCTCAGCACCCAGGAGTACGCCGACCGCGCCGAGCGCACGTTGGTCGAGCTCGCCGCGGCGTGACTGCCAACGATCGCCGGGCCAACCGGTGATGCGCTCCTGATGCGTGGCTGATGCGCCGCAGGTCAGCGGCACGACAACGGCCCCACCCGGATGCTCGGGCGGGGCCGTTGATGCGCGGTGATGCGTCAGGTCTGGGGCGGTTCAGGAGCGGGTGCCTTGACGCTGACAACAGTGCGCTCCCGTAGGGGTGGAACGCCGCCGGCCTTCGCGATTCGACCGACGTGCTGGCGTTCGTAGGGCACGAGGCGGGTCACCTCGGACGGGCCCAGAGTGCGGGCCTTGAGGACGGAGACGATGCCGGCGTTGAGTGCTTCGCGGGCGACATCGAGCTTGGCCTCGGCTTCGGTGTAGGCAGCACTGAGTTCGGCGAGCTGGTCGCGCGCTGCCTGCTGCGCTCTCTCGGTGCTGGTCATGCCCCGATGATGCCATGTCGTGTTCCGTCGCTGATAGGGGCGACACCTGCCACCCTTTGATGCATCTTGACGTTGCAACTTCATGATGCAAGTATGGGTGACGAAGGCAGCAGCCGCCACCCCAAGGGGAGCACCGAGATGACCGCCAAGGCCCGCAAGCTCATCCGCCGCACCACCAACGCGATCCGCACCGCCGCCCGCATCACCATCGAAATGGCGTACGCGATCGTCGACGGCCACCAGCTGAACAGCCTCGTCCGCTCGGGCACCCTGATCCGCACCAACGACATGCTCGACCGCCTCGGCATCGAACTCCCCGACGGCAAGGCCTCCTGGTACGGCCGGCACGTCGCCAAGGCCTACCGCGCCGCCCACGACAACCAGGACGCGCCGAAGGCGTGGGTTCGCCACCGCACGACCGGCCGGTGGATCCACGTCTTCGTCTACTCGCCCACCGACCCGGCGCTCATCGAGGGCCTGCGCACCTACAAGGCCACCGTCGGCCTGATCTCGCAGGCCTCGTTCACGGAGGCCGCGTAGACCAACTTCGCCGCCCCGACCACCACGAAGGACACCCGCATGACCCCCGCCCTCGCCCTCGCCACGAGCGTCACCGGCACGCTCCTCACCCTCGCCCCGCTCGACCCGGCCGACGTACGGGCCGCCCGCCGCGCCATCGACCCCACCGCCCCGTACGAGCAGGACCCCGACGTAGCCGCCGACCTCACCATCATCCAGCACACCACCGCCTGGCTGCCCACCTGGCAGCACTACGGCGCCGCAGAGTTGGACCGCCGCCTGCTGCTTACCAGCGCCGCCGAGGACCGGCTCCTCACCGCCCACGGCTACCTCGTTCCCACCACCGAGCAGCGCTACCAGCGTCGCACTCAGGCCCGCATCGCCGCCGAGGCCATCCAGGCCGCTGCCGACCTGGCGCACCCGCCCGCCGACTGCCCCCGTTGCCGCAAATGGGAGGACTGTCCGGCGGCCGACCGCGCTCACCGTGACGCGATCCACGCCGACTGGGCCACCCGCTGGCACGCCGCCTGACCCGTCCCCGTGACCACCCCGCCCCGCTTCCCAGGAGCACACCACCATGACCCGCCTCGCCCAGGCCACCCGCTACGTCGAGCACACCGTCAACGGCCGCACCCGGCTCGTCCCCCAGGACTACGCCGCCCCCGCGGCGCCCCGCGACTGGGACCAGATCATCCTCGGCGGCATCACCACCGCCGCCATCGGAGTCGGCGCCGGTTGCATCGCCTGGTCCACCAGCAGCATCGGCACCCTGCTCGCCCAGGCCGCCCCCACGCCCATCGCCTACGGCGGCGCCGCTGTCTTCGACACCCTGTGGATTGCCTGCCTCGGCCTCGAATGGCTCGCCCGCTACGAGCCCGCCAAGGCGGCCGCCGCCCGCAGCGCCGGCCTGCTCTGCCTGACCATCGCCGTTGCCGCGCTCCTCGTCGAGGGCTACACCGGCCACCACCTCGCCGCCGGCATCGTCGGCGCCTTCATCTCCATCGGCGTCAAGCGACTGTGGACCCTCGTCCTAGCCCGGCACGCTCGCCGCCTCGACCCCCTCACCCAGGCATGGGTGGAGCAGGAGATGGATGAGGTCGGCGGACAGCTCGCCCTCGCCGGCATCAACCGGCGCCTCGCCCGCGACCGCGCCCAGATCGCCGCCCACTACGCCACCGTCGTCGACGAGCCGGACGACAACGGACCTGACCCGGACAAGCCCCGCGGACAGAGCGCGGACAACATCGACCCGGTTGTCCGGGGTGCCATCCTCGCCGCCATCGCAACCATGCCCGGCGCGACGCCCAGCGAGATCGTTGAGCAGCTCGTCCACGCCCGTATCGACACCGATGAGGACACTGTCCGGACCGTGTCCGGACAGACGGACAGCAGGTCAGCAACCCTGCACGACCTCGACGCCCGACGCGCGACGGACAACATCACGGACACTGTCCGCCACCTTGTCCGCAAGGGCGTGACCGACGACGAGACGCTCCTCGCCCTCGTCCGCTACGTCCACGGCGACACCGTCAAGGCCGACTCCGTGCGCCGGCTGGCCCAGCGCGTCGGTTGAAGGGATGCCCCGTGTCCGCTCTGCTCTGGGCGGTCCCCGCCACGTTGGCCTACGCCGGTCTCTACCGGTACGTCGACCACACCGCCCGCATCACCCTGCGCCTCACCGGCGCCTGCGCCCTCAGCGCCCTCACACTCACCATCCTCTGGAGGTAGCCATGGGCCTCTGGTCCAAGCTCACCGGCAGCCAGACCGCCGACACCACCCCGACCAGCCGCGCCGACGCCAACACCGCCGCGTGGCTCCGCCGCGGCGGCCTCGCCCCCCGAAAGGGGAACTGACCATGCACATCGAACTCGCCCGGCTGCGGCCCGCCTACAACGGAACCGCCCTCGCCGCCGGCATCCTCGCCGCCCCTGCCTGGGCCAACCTCCTCACCGACATCTCCCACACCGGCGACGGCACCGGCCCCCTCGGCGCCACCGCCATCGCCGCCACCGCCGCCCTCATCGCCGACCGCACCCTGCGCTACCGCGACGACAACGGCCACAGCCACGGCATCTGGATCCCCCGCGCCGCCCTCTTTACCACCCTCGTCGCGCCAGCCTGCAGTCTGGCCGCCGCCCGGCCCACGCTGGCCTTCCTCACCGGAGGAATCCTGTGAACGTCACCATCACCCTCGGCGGCCTCTTCGTCGGACTTCTCCTGATCGTCCGACAGTTCGCCCCCGCCGCCTGGGCCGTCATTGCCAAGAAGGGCAAGAGCGGGACCGTCGAAGGCGGATCGCACGGCGGCAAGTTCAACATCCTTGACCACCTTGGCTTCCTGGTCGGCACCACCATCGGCATGCTCGTCATTTCCATGCCCGGAGGCGTCCTCGGGCAGATCGCCGCAAAGGTAGTCGGAATCAGCAACTCGGTCGGCGACAAGGTCGTCTCCGGCACCACCGGAGCAGCCGCCGCAGCCGTCAACCGAGCCGCTCCCACCGCCATGACTGCCTTCGGCACCATCGTCACGCTCCTCCTTGTCGCCGCCGTCTTCTTCCTCCGCAAGCACCTGGAGAGGCGCGTCAAGAGCCAGATGTTCGCCGGCATCTGGTGCGGCACCACCCTCGGCCTTTCCGCCGGAGCCGCCGGCCTCACCGCCGCCGTCCTCATCCCCCTCGTCAACCAGGCTGGGCAGCTCATCGGCGGCCAGCTGTGACTACCATCCAGCGGCGAGCCGCAGACCGGATCGCCGTGGGCAGCGGCATTGTCACCAAGCGCATCGGAGTCGCCCTCGTCCCCGAGGGCCGACCCATCGCCACCACGATTCGGTGCGGGGGAGCGTTCTGGTTCGGCGTCCACCTGCTGGATTCCGCCCACCAGGCACCCGCCCTCCTCGCTGTCGGAACCGGTATCTGGTGCATGTCGGCGTGGAAGGCCGGCGGCCCCAAGCCGCCCGCGGAGAACAAGGCGCCCGTGGAGATTAAGGCGCCCGATCCGACCGACGTTCCGGAAGCGACCGAAGCGACCGAAGCGACCGGCGAAGCCGAAGAGGTCGACGAGCACACCGAGTTCCTCGCTCTCCTCCACCGCCTGATGCCCGGCGCCACCCCCGGCCAGGACGACCGGATCCACCTCGCCCAGATCGCCTCCGCGTGGACCGGCGAAGGATCCGACACCACCCCCGTCCGGGCCCTCCTTGCAGAGCTGGACATCCCCACCACCGCGTGCCGCGTCCCCGAACGGGGCCCCAGCACCGGCATCTACCTCCGCGACGTACCCCCGCTCCCCGACCCCGACCGCCAGCCCCTTCCGGTTGTTGTTGCTGGCCCTGACCAGCAACAACAACAGCAACAACGCTCGGAAGTGGCTGCCCGAGAGGGGTTCTGGATCAAGGACGACCCCGCCAACCCCGCACGATCCACCGTCCACCGGGAGGAAGCGTCATGACCGATCAGCATCTCGTCGAGGCACTCGCCCGCGACAACGCCGCCGAGGACGCCGGCATGCACGGCGACGACCGCACTACCTGCTGGACCCACCAGTGCTGGGCGTCCGACTGCGCCGACGACCCGATGCACACCAACCCCAGCGCCCTTCGCTAGGGCCCGACTCCAACGCGCCACCCAGAGAGGACCCAGTAGTGACCATCGACCAGCAGCTCGCCGCCGCCGAGGCCCGGCTCACCGAGCTCCAGCATGCGTTCGTCGCCGCCGCCTACGACGCCGACGAGCGCCGCCGTCTCGTCGACCAGATCCATGCGACCCGCCGCGAGATCACCCGGCTGTACGACCTCCAGCCGACCACCTGACCTCGCCCCGGGGCGGCCGTCACAGCCTGCCAGCACAGCCGGCCGCCCCGGGCCTCCACCACCCAACACAGAGCAGAGGAGACCGCCATCATGGCGTACGCCAACGGCACCGACCAGCAACCCGAACCGATCGTCGTCGAGAGGGGCAGCGGCCACAGCGTCGTCTGGCCCCAGCCCGCACCGCAGCCCCAACCCGAGAGCTGAGGACGACATGACCGACAGCAACGCGTTCGAGGTCGAGATGACCCGCCAAATCGTCGACGCCATGCAGGCCCGCGACCACGACCAGGCTGGCCGCCTCGTCGACCGGCTCCTCGCCGAAAGCACCGACCCCGTGGCCACCGAAGCCCGCATTCAGCAGGCGCTCCGCAGCCTCGCCTGACCGTACCGCCCGCCCCGGTACTACCCGGGGCCTGACCGGCGATGCCGCTTGCGGAGTGATCGCCTCCCGTCGTAACCTCGATCGCAGCAGGTAGCCCCTGCCCAGAAACGCCCCGAAGGCCCCGACAGCACGCGCTGCGGGGCCTTCGGCATAGAGTTCCGGATCCCGTCGCCCGCTCTCCCCGCGTCAGGGTGCATCCGAGCAACGAGACGGAGCGGGTACCGAAAGGCCCGCACGGCCCCGGTGTTGACGCACCCGGGGCCGTTTTGCTTCCCGGGGAGGTGCCGTGTCCGTCCTCTACCCGAACCCGCCGCTCGCCAGCATCAACCCGGCCGACCTCGCCGACCGGGCCGGCACCGCCGCCGCCTTCGGGGTCAGCGAGTCGGCCGTCAAGCGGTGGGCCTTCGAGGGCCTCATCGAGGCTCTGCCCATCCCCGGCGGCCCCCAGCTCTACTACTTGCCCACCGTCGCCAAGGCTGAGCTTCACGCGTGGCAGAACGGCGCAGACCGGCCCGCACGTGGCGGCCGACGCGCAGGTTGGCGTCCCGGGCAGGCCGCCACAGCCGCATAGCCCGCGAGGAAACCACAGTGACCGACACCTCGTACAGCCCCAACACCGCCACCGCCGTGGGTATCGGCGCTACCTCGGACGGCTACCTCACCATGGCCCAGATCTGGGCCGCAGCCATCGGGCCCTGGCTGTCGTAGCCCACAGGCCGCCCACGTCCAGATAAGTCAGCTCAGCACAACGCCTGTCCGGCCGTGATTGCCGCGCTGATGTCCACCTTCAGCCCGTTCCCAAGTCCGGGGTCCAACCTCCAGATCGGGTCCACCTTCGGGTACCCCATCGTTTGGGCTGACCCGTTCAGCGCGTACTCCACCCCGCCGGAGGGCTGGAACGTCACGCCAGAACGTGTCCGGCATCGCAGCATCCCCGACTCCGCCGAGAACGGCCACGGAACAACGTCCGCCCGTGACACGGCCCGTTCACCCGGCGACAGATCGACACCCTTCGTGCTGCCGCCACCGAACGCCGCCGACCACGCCGCGATCAGCAGAACACCCCCGCCGACCACGCCGGCCGCCAAGCGCCAGTCCCGGTGCCACGGCGGCCGATCGGCACCAGGCTTCTGAAACTCCACGGCCATCATCACCCCTTGGTCGATAGGCCGCACAGCGTAGGGCAGGTGATCACCGGTGGCCAGACATCGCGCACTCACCATCTGCACCGTGGCCGGCTGCCCTGAGCTCACCACCGGCGGCCGCTGCCCCACCCACCAGGCCGCAGCCGAACAGGCCCGCGGCACCCGAACCCAGCGTGGCTACGGCACCGGACACCAGCGCCGCTTCCGACCCGGAGTCCTGGCCCGCGACCCGGTCTGCGTGCTCTGCCACCAGCAGCCCAGCCAGCACGCCGACCACTGGCCGCTCAGCAGGCGCGAGCTGGTCGCCGCCGGCCACGACCCAGACGACCCGCAGCATGGTCGAGGGCTCTGCCACAGCTGCCACAGCAGGGAGACGGCCAGGCACCAGCCAGGAGGCTGGAACGCCCAGTGACCGCTAACTGCCAGCCACCCCAGGTCAGTCACCCAGGGTGACAGGACCCAGGGGGGTGACCCCCTCTGGCCATCTGCCAGGGACCCGCGGGGGAGGGAGCTCGCGGTGCGTACGGGTCTGGAAGGTTCCGCAGCCCCACTTTCGTAACCCAGTGTGACCCCCGCGCGGGCCGCAACGGCCGGTGCTGACGTGCCGCAACGGCACCCGGAGAGGTGATCACGATGGCCGGTGTCGGCCCCGCCCCCAAGGACCCCTCGCAGCGACGCCGGCGCAACGCCGACCCGGTCGCCGGAGCGGTCCTGCCTGCTGCCGGCCCCGACGGACCGACCCCGGTTCTGCCCGGAGGCCACGACTACGACAGCCGCACGCTCGCCTGGTACGAGACGTGGCGGAGCTCGCCGCAGGCCGCGCTGTTCCTGGCCACGGACTGGCAGCGGCTGCACATGCTGGCCCAGCTGGTCGAGCAGTACTGGACCGAGCCGAAGAAGGAACTCCTGTCGGAGATCCGGCTGAACGAGGCGGCCCTCGGCGCGACAGCGGCCGACCGGGCCCGGTTGCGCTGGAGCGTGGCCGAGCCGGAAGTTCCGGTGAGGAAGCGCGCCGCCGCAGGCCGTGCTGCGGCCTCCCGACGGGACCGAGTGCTACGAGTGGTTGATGGCCAGGCGGAAAGCTGACCCGACTCGGTTCGTCTCCCTCGGCTTCGACGCCATCGACTGGATCGAGCACTACCTCTGCCACGGCCCGGGCGACGTCCAGGGCCAGCCGCTCGTCATCGATGACGAGATGGCCGCGTTCATCGTCAAGGCGTACGAGCTGGACCCGGCGACAGGCCGCCGGAGGGTCAACCGGGCGTTCCTGTCCCGGCCGAAGGGCCGCGCCAAGTCGGAGCTGGCCGGTGCGTTGGTGTGCTTCGAGGCGCTCGGCCCGTGCCGGTTCGACGGCTGGGACGCGAACGGCGATCCGGTGGGCCGCGTGCAGACGTACCCGTTCATCCGGTGCATGGCCACCGAGGAGGGCCAGGCCGGCAACACCTACGACAACGTCGCCACGATGCTGGAGCACCTGGTTGAGCACTTCGGGGACGAGTTCCCCGGGATCGACCTGGGCCGCAACGCCCAGACGTCGAGCCGGATCTTCATCGAGGGCGGCGGCGAGATCGTCCCCTCGACGGCGTCCTCGGCGTCGAAGGACGGTGGCAAGGAGACGTTCGGGGTCTTCGACGAGACGCACCTGTACGTGCTGCCGGAGACCCGGGCGATGCACAAGACGGTGCGGCGCAACTTGGTGAAGCGTCGCCAGGCCGAGCCGTGGTCGCTGGAGACCTCGACGATGTACGCGGTCGGCGAGAGCTCGGTGGCCGAGGCCACCCACCAGTACTACGAGGCCGTCAAGGCCGGCAAGGTGCGCGATGGCGGCCTCCTCTTCGACCACCGGCAAGCCCCGCACGTCGAAGACCTCATGGACGACGCCCAGTTGCTGCCCGCGCTGGAGTACGTCTACGGCGACGCGGCCGGGTGGATGGACCTGGAGCGCATCGCAGCGGACATGCGCGAGCCGGACACCGACCCGGCGGACGCCCGACGCTACTTCCTCAACCAGCCCGGCACCGCGTCGGCGAAGGCCTTCGACGCCGGACGCTGGGAGGAACTGGCGAACCCCGACTTCGTGGTTCCGAAGAAGGAGCTGATCGTGGTCGGCTTCGACGGCGCCCGCTGGCGGGACGCCACCGCGCTGGTCGGCACGCACCTGGAGACCGGGCACCAGTGGGTACTCGGCGCGTGGGAGTCTCCCGTTCGGCCGGACGAGGCCGAGCATTGGGAAGTTCCCGCCAGCGAGGTGAACGCCACCCTCGAAGCGGCCTTCGACCAGTGGCGCGTGGTCCGGGTCTACGCGGACCCGCCGTACTGGGAGGAGACCGTGGCGGCGTGGGCCGGGACGTACGGCGAGCGGATCGTCGTCGAGTGGTGGACACACCGCCCCCGCCAGATGGCCTTCGCCTTGCGCGCGTTCCGCACCGCACAGACCGACGGCTCACTCGCCCACGACGGTGACACGCTGTACGCCCGGCACATCGCCAACTCGGTGAAGCGGGACGCCCGTGTGCGTGACGACGACGGCAAGCCGATGTGGACGATCCAGAAGGACCGCCACGACTCGCCACGCAAGATCGACGCCGCCATGGCCGGGTGCCTGTCCTGGGAGGCCAGGCGCGACGCCATCACCGCGGGCCTCAACAAGCCGAAGAAGTCGAGCCGGATGGTGGTGATGCGCTGATGAATCTGAGCCCGGACGACTGGCTGACGCTGCTGACGCGCCGACACACCCAGCTCCTGCCGGACCTGCAGGCCCTGGACCGCTACTACGAGGGTCTGCAGCCGCTCTCATACATGCACCCTCAGCTGGTGACCGAGATCGGTGACCAGCTGCGGCAGGTGGTGATCAACTGGCCGCGTCTGGTCGTCGACTCCCTGGAGGAGCGCCTGGACGTCGAGGGGTTCCGCTTCGCGGTGCCCGACTCGACGGCCGCAGAGGACGAGGCAGACGAGGCCACGGCCGATGAGCTGTGGCGGATCTGGCAGGCCAACAATCTCGACGAGGGCAGCCAACAGGCGCACGTCGACGCCCTGGTGATGCGCCGCAGCTTCATGATCGTCGGCTCGAACCCGGGCGACCCGTCGACGCCGTTGATCACGGTGGAGTCGCCGCTGCAGGTGGAGGTTGACTACGAGCCGGCCACCCGCGCGGTGCGGGCGGCGATGAAGCGCTGGTACGAGGTCGACCCGGTGACCGGCGCGATCCGGGACGAGAAGGCGACGATTTACCTGCCCGACCGCACGGTGCACTACGCCAAGACCGTGCCGAACGGTTGGTCAGTGCAGAGCGAGGACGTGCACGAGCTGGGCGTGGTGCCGGTGGTGCCGCTGGTCAACCGCGGGCGCCTGCTCAACCCGGGCGGCGTGTCCGAACTCGCCGACGTGATCCCGCTGTCGGACGCGGCGTGCAAGGTCGCGACGGACATGATGATCGCCGCGGAGTACCACGCCATGCCGCGCCGGTACGCGCTCGGCTTCGACCAGGAGGACTTCGTCGACGCCGACGGCAAGCCCGTGTCGGCGTGGACCCAGCTCGCCGGCCGGATCTGGGCGACGGCCAAGAACAAGCGCGATGACGGCGTCGAGGTCGGCCAGTTCCCCGAGGCGGCCCTGGACAACTTCCACTCGACGCTGAACCAGCTGGCGCGGACGGTCGCTGCGTTGGCCGGTCTGCCGCCGCACTTCATGGGCCTGTCGACCGACAACCCACCGTCGGCGGACGCCATCCGCTCCTCGGAGATCCGGCTGGTGAAGAGGGCCGAACGCCGTCAGCGTGCATGGGGCGGCTCGTACGAGCAGGTCATGCGCCTGGTGCTGCGGTTCCGCGACGGTGCGTGGGATCCGCGGGCTCGCTCGCTGGAGACCCGCTGGCGAGACCCGGCGGTACCGACGTTCGCCCAGAAGGCAGACGCCACCGTGAAGCTGGTGGCGGCCGGCATCCTGCCGGTCGAGATGTCCTGGGACGTGCTGGGTTTCACGGCAGTGCAGCAGGAGCGCATGAAGGCGATGCAGGCTTCTGCCCTGGATCGGGCCATGGAGGGCGATCTTGCCGCCTTGCTTGGCCCCAAGCCCCCGCAGCCCCCGGCATCTGAGCCGGTGCCCGGTGGCTGAGCAGACCGCCGAGGAGATCGCCGCCGCCTACTACCGCCGCCAGCAGGCCACCACACGGCAGGCTGCGGAGACCGCGCAGGCGATCTGGCGCACGGTCGACGTCGACGCTCTCGACGAGTCGTGGCGCTCGGTCGGTCCGCTGCTCGTGCGGACGGTCGCGGGCGGCCAGCGACGGGCGGCCGCCCCCGCCGATGGTTACGTCACTGCGGTGGTCGTCGCGGACGGCGCCGCCACGGAGCCGGCCGGGCGTCTGGCCGTCGAGGCGTTCGCCGGCCGGGCGGCGGACGGCCGTCCGTTGTCGAGCCTGCTGTACGAGCCGTGGATCGAGACCCGGTGGCGTCTTGCAGCTGGCCAGGCCAGGCCTGAGGCAATGCGCGGCGGCCTGGCCACGCTGGTCCGGCAGGTCGGCACCGAGGTGCCCGACGCCGGGCGCGGAGCGGCCGGGGTGAGCCTGGCCGGGAACCGGGCGACCCGCGGCTACGTGCGGGTGCTCAACCCTCCGTCCTGCGCGCGGTGCGCGGTCCTGGCCGGCATCCGATACCGCTACAACGCCGGGTTCCAGCGGCACCCACGGTGCGACTGCGTCCACCTGCCAGTCACCCGCTACAGCAAGGGCCGCGCGGCCTCGGACCCGAAGGAGTACTTCCGCAGCCTCTCCCGGGCCGAGCAGGACCGCGTCTTCACACAGGCTGGCGCCCAGGCGATCCGGGACGGCGCGGACATCGGTCAGATCGTCAACGCCCGCCGGGGCATGTACACCGCTGAGGCGTACTGGCAGCGGCTGCGGTCGACCTACGACGCGACGACCAAGCGTGGCCGTTTCTTCCGCATTGAGCGCCAGCGGGCGATCGACCGGGGCCTGATCCCGCCGTCCGGCCGTGGATTTCGGCTGACCACTCACCGGCTGCTGCCGGAGGAGATCTACAAGCGCGCGGGCAGTCGCGACGAGTTGATCGCCATGCTCCGCCGCTACGGCTACCTCATCTGACCCCGCAACGGGGCCGGACCACCCAACCCGCAACGGGAGCCCACCATGACCGACATCGACCCGACACCGACGCCCGCACCGGAGCCACCGGCCACCGAGCCGCCGCAGGCGCCCGACGCGCCGACGTCGGAGCCGAAGGACTGGCAGGCCGAGGCCGAGAAGTGGAAGAAGCTCAGCCGCGAGAACGAGACCCGGGCCAAGGCCAACGCCGACGCGGCAAAACGCCTCGCCGAGCTGGAGGATGCCCAGAAGAGCGAAGCCGAGCGCCTCGCCGAGCGCCTCGCGGCTTCGGAGGACCGTGCCAGCGCCGCCACCAGGCTGGCTGTGGCCGCCCGAGTCGAGGCCATGGCCACCGGCCGGTTCGCCGACCCCCAGGACGCTGTTGATGCCCTCGGCGGTGACTTCCTCGATGACGCCGGGCAGATCGACGCCGCCGCCATCGAGCAGGCCCTGACCGACCTGCTCGGCCGCAAACCGCACTGGGCTGCTCCTGGGCCGCCCGGACCGCGCACCCCGGCACCAGACCCGGCACAGGGCGCCCGGCCGAACAGCACGCCCACGCTGGCCCAGCAGATCGCCGACGCCGAGTCACGCGGCGACATCAAGGCATCGATCGCCCTCAAGTCCCGCCAGCTGCGGGAACTCCAGACCAACCGCAAGTAGCCGGCAGGCGTCGCCTGCCCCATCTGAGAGGAGCCCTCCATGGGCGCTGTTTCCGGGCAGGGGACGACCTACAACCTGCCGAACTACCACGGTGAGCTGTACAAGGTCACCCCGACCGAGACCCCGTTCCTGTCCGCGATCGGCGGCCTGACCGGCGGCAAGCGCACCCGCTCTGTTGAGTTCGAGTGGCAGACCGAGGACCGCCGCTCCTCCACCGCAAACAACTCCGTGGTGGAAGGCGCCGCCGCCCCGACCGCGGTCGCCCGGTCGCGCTCCAACATCTCCAACGTCGTGGAGATCCACCAGTCCGCGGTCGAGGTCTCGTACACGAGGCAGGCCGCGACCGGCATGTACTCCGGCATCAACATCGGCCAGGACGACAACCCGGTCGGCGACGAGCTCGACCACCAGATCCGCGTCGAGCTGGAGTCGATGGCCGTCGATGTCGAGATGTCGTTCCTGACCGGTACCTACCAGAAGCCGGCCAACAACTCGACGGCCCGCAAGACCCGCGGCCTGCTGACCGCCATCGCAACCAACGTCAACGCCAACGGCGGCACCGGCCGGGCCCTGTCCAAGGCCATCGTCGACGCTACCCTGCAGACCATGTTCGGCAACGGCGCCCGCATGCCGCAGGACAGCACGGTGTTCCTCCTCGGCCCCGGCCAGAAGGTCGCCCTGTCGAACCTGTACGGCACCGGCTCGCTGAACCAGCCGACCATGACCCGCAACGTCGGCGGCGTCGCAGTGGACACCCTCGTCACCGACTTCGGCACCTTCGGCGTGATGCTCGACCGCTGGATGCCAACCGGCCAAATCGCCATCGTCGACCTGTCCGTGTGCGCCCCCGTGTGGCTGGAGATCCCCGGCAAGGGCCTGCTGTTCGCCGAGCAACTCGCCAAGACCGGCGCCTCTGAGAAGTGGCAGCTCTACGGCGAGATCGGCCTGGAGTACGGCGCCGAGACCTACCACGGCCTCATCAAGGATCTCACCTAAGGAGACCGCCGCCATGGCGCGATTCACCACCGCCCGCCACCCCGGGCTCATCCTGCAGGACGACAAGGGCATCTGGGCCCAGTTCGCCGACGGCGTCTGCGAGACCACCGACCAGGCCACCATCAAGCGCCTGCGCGCACTGCCTCAGGAGTACGAGGTCGTCGAGGCCAAGGACGCCCCAGCCGAGCTCCCGGCGGAGTAACCGGTGACGGACCTGGCGACGCTCACGGACCTGGCGGACCGGCTCGGACGGGACCTGACGCCGACTGAGACCCGCCAGGCCACCGCCCTCCTGCACGACGCGACGGCGATCATCCTCGACCGGTTTCCGCAGTACGGCACCGCGCCCACCCCCGCGTCGACGGCGGTGTGCAGTGCGATGGTGCTGCGGGTACTCCGCAACCCGGACGGGAAGCGGAGCGAGCAGATCGACGACTACTCCTACACGGTCGACAGCGCTCGCTCGGCCGGGGAGCTGTACATCACCGAGCACGAACTGGACACCCTCCGGCCGATCCGTACCTCGGCGTTCAGCATCACGCCCGTCATGCCGCCGGTGGTGACGTCGTGATCGACCCAGGTCCGGCGCTGGCCGCTGGCCGGGTGGCTCACGAGGCCCTGATGCTGGACACCGTCCGCCTCGTTCGGCCCGGCAAGGACGTTTATGACCCGGCGACCGGCGCCACCGGCCAGCCGGACGCCCGGGTCCTCTACCAGGGCCCAGCCAGGGTGAAGCCGAACGTCGTGCAGGAGCGGGACGTTCAGGCCGGGCAGCGCGAGGTAGTCCTGCGTCGCTACCAAGTCGCGCTGCCGTGGTCCGCCATGCCGCTGGCGGTGGACCGGGTGGTGGCCGGCGACCAGCTGATCGTGGATGCCTCACCGGACCTACGGCTGGCTGGCATGACGTTGTGGGTGACGTCGGTCGGAGAGTCGTCGACTGCTACCGCGTGGCACCTCGGAGTGGAGGACCGCTCATGACCGTGGACGTGAGCGGCCTGGAGGCATTCGCCGCTGAACTCGCCCGCACCGGCGGCACGCTGGAGCGGCAGGCTCGGCAAGTGGTCAGTCGCGGCGCACTCAACATCAAGCGGGACTGGTCGGCCAACGCCCGGTCCAGCAGCGGCCGGTACGCGCCGCACTACCCGTCCAGCATCGGCTACGACCTCGTCACCACCCCGCTCGGAGCCGGCGCAGTCATCGGGCCGGACAAGGGAGCCACCCAGGGCGCGCTCGGCAACATCCTGGAGTTCGGCACGTCCCGGCAGGGTGGCCACAACGACGGCGGCCGCGCCCTGGCCGCCGAGGAACCCCGGTTCCTGGCCGCGGTCGAGCAGCTCGCGCGGGACCTGCTGTGACGTCGCCCGCCGTGCTGCCATACGTCGCCGCTGTCCAGGCCGCGCTCGCGAACGCCTCGCTGGCGGTATACCTGGGCGGCGCCCCCGCCGGGCCAGCGCCGCTACCCAAGACCTACTGCGTGGTTTACACCGGCCCCGGGCAGGTCTCCTCGGCGTCGATCGCCGACGACCGCACCACCCTCGACATGCTGCTGCAGATCACCTGCGTCGCTACGACGCCCGAGGGCTCCCTGGGCACCGCCGACCGGGCCCGGGCCGCGCTCGCCGTCCCGCTCACCGTGGACGGCCGAGCGACCTGGAGGCCCGAGGAACTCGGCGGCCCGCACCTGCTACGCGACGACGATGTCACCCCGCCCCTCTACTACCTGCCAGTGCAGTACCGGCTCCGATCCATCCCCGCCTAGAGGAGGGCCCATGGCCACCCTGACACCCCAGGTCGTCTCCGTCGTCGGCCTCACCCCCACCTACACCGCAGCCGGAGCGTCCGGCGACAAGGTCAGTTGTGGCGAGCGCACGTTCATCCACGTGAAGAACGCCTCCGCCAGCAGCATCACCGTGACGCTGACCGCCACCGGCAGCGTGCGCGGCCAGGCCGTCACCTCGCCGACCGTCTCCGTCCCCGCCTCCGGCGAGCGCATGATCGGCCCGCTCACCGCGGACCTGTTCGCCGGCGCCACCGACGGCCTCGCTGCCATCGGCTACTCGGCGACCGCCACCGTGACGGTTGCCGCGCTCCGTATCTGACCAGCTCCATCAACCTGCCCCGCCACTTGGCCGGGCTTCTGTATGCCCAGGAGGGCTCATGTCTGACGTCATCGGTGATGGCAAGGTCCGGGTGGCCTGGGCTACGTCCATCGCCAACATCAACGCCCCGACTGCGGCAGAACTCACTGCCGCCATGGACATCACCGTTCGCATCACCCCGGACGGGCTGAAGACCGACCCGGCCACCGCCCCGGTCAACACCAGCTCCCTCGCCTCCACCTTCGACACGGAGGAGGCCGGCCGCGTCAAGTTCACCAACGAGCTGACGCTCAAGCGGGGCAACACCGCCCCGGAGGATCTCGCCTACGGCACTCTCGTCAAGGGCGCGCGGGGCTTCATGGTCGTGCGCCGCGCCGTCGACTACACGACCGCGTGGGCATCCGGCCAGCAGGTCGAGGTGTACCCGACCGTCTGTGGTGAGCGTCAGAACAAGGCGACCGCCCCGAACGAGGTCATGAAGTACAGCGTTCCGATGTTCGTCCCCACCGAGCCGGCCACCAACGCGACGGTCGCCTGATGCCCCAGGACATCGAGGACATCATCGCGGGCGCCACGCTGCGCGAGGCCCGGGTGCCGCTGTGTCTGGCCGGCGACCTGCTCGGCGACTACGAGGCGCTGGAGCGCCAGCTCTCGGACGCCGCTGCCCTGGTCGGCCAGTCCCTGGCCGGCGGCCCGCGAGTCGACATTGCCGCCCGCATGGAGGAACTCCGCGCCGAGATGGCCGAGCACACGGTCGAGTTCCGCCTGCGCGCCCTCGGCGACGAGGCCTGGTCCGACCTGATCGCCGCCCACCCGGGCACCGGCGTCCAGGCCTTCGACCCGAAGACCTTCGGACCGGCTGCCGTCGCCGCGTGCGCGGTCGAACCAGCCATGACCGTCGACCAGTACCAGCGGCTGGCCAAACGGCTCAACCACGGCCAGCAGGAGGCCCTGCTCAACACGGTCTGGGACCTCAATACGAAGGCGGTCCAGGCCATCCCTTTTTCTCTGCTCGCCTCCGCGACCGCCGCCTCCCGCACCGGCGAGAAGTAGAGGCTGCCCGGGCCTGGGGCGTGCCCCGGTCAATATTCCTCGGCCGGGTGGTCGGTGCGGGCGAGCCGCTGTGGACGGACTCCGACCGGGCGTGGGCGCTCGCCCTCCTCACCGTCGAGGAGGACACATGCCGGGGCTGCGGCCAGCCACTCACCGAATCGACCGACGCGGACGCCGAGAACGCGTGGACGGCAGAGGTCATCCGCTGCCACGCCTGCACCACCGCACACCAACGCTCCACGCAGTTCCAGAAGGACGGCGGCGACCTCGGCGGCGCCCACATCCACGTACGGCATCGGAGGTGACGCGCCATGGCTGACCGCGTCGTCAACGTCCGCCTCAACCTGGACAACGCCGGCGCCCGCCGGAGCACGGTTCAGTCGGAGCAGGACTTCCGGCGGCTCGCCCAGGCCGCGGTGGCCTCGGCTGCCGAGCAGCAGAACGCCGTGCAGCGGGCGGCCGCCACCGAGCAGGCCTCGTTCGAGCGCACTACCACTGTGGCGCGGGCGTCCAGCCGGGCCACGCAGGAGGCCGTCACCGCGACTACTGCGAGCATGGGCCGACTCGCCGTGGCGGCCGAGGAAGTCCCCGCCACGTTCGCGTCGGCCGCGGCGATCTCCTCGCGCGCTATGGGCGAGATGGCCGCAGCCGCGCAGGGCGCCGCCACGTCGGTGGTGTCGGCTGAGACGCGCATGTCGGAGGCCACCGCCGCCTCTGCGGCCGGCATCCGGTCGTCCCTGGCGATGCGCCTGGCCGCAGGCGAGGCGGTGATGGCCCAGCAGGGCGCGCTCGCCGTGTCCACCACGTCCTCCGCGACTGCCCAGGCCGGGGCACTGTCCCGCGTGGCGACCGCCGGCGAGCGGGCCGAGACCGCGTTTAGCACCGTCCGCACCACCGGACTGCTGATGCTCGGCGCGTTCGCCGCCGCCAGCCTCACGGCCGCGCACTTCGAGAAGAGCATGTCAGGCGTCGCGGCAGTCGCCGACGCGTCGACCGAGCAGCTGGGCCAGCTGCGGACAGCGGCGATCGTGGCCGGCCGCGACACCGCCTACAGCGCCAGCCAGGCCGCCGACGCCGAAGGCGAACTCGCCCGCGCCGGCGTCAGCGTCGCGGACATCCTCAGCGGCGCCCTGCACGGCTCCCTGTCCCTCGCAGCCGCCGGCCAGCTCGACCTCGCCGAGGCGGCGACGCTCAGCGCGCAGGCCATGAACACGTTCGGCCTCAAGGGCAAGGACGTTGAGCACATCGCCGATGTCCTCGCCGCCGGCGCCAACAAGTCCGCCGCCGACGTCCACGGGCTCGGCGAGTCCCTGCGCATGGGCGGCCTGCTGGCCCACCAGACCGGGCTCAGCCTGGAGGACACGGTGGGCGCGCTGTCCGCCTTCGCGGACCACGCCTTGATCGGGAGTGATGCCGGAACTTCGCTGAAGGTGATGCTCCAACGGCTGGTTCCGCAGTCCGATGAGGCGCGCGGCGTCATGGACAAGCTCGGGTTCTCCGCATACGACGCCCAGGGGAATTTCGTCGGCCTGACCAAGCTCGCCGGGAACCTCAAGAGCTCGTTCTCCAATCTCACCCCAGAGGCCCGCAACGCGGCGATGGCGACGATCTTCGGATCGGACTCCGTCAGGGCGGCGACGATCCTGTATGAGCTGGGCGCTGATGGTGTCGACCGCTACCGGGCCGCCGTCAACGACTCTGGCGCCGCGTCCCGCATGGCCGCGACCCAGATGGACAACCTGGCTGGCGACGTCGAGCAGCTCAAGGGCTCCTTGGAGGTCGCTCTGATCAACGGCGGGACTGCGGCCAACGCCGTGCTCCGTGACATGGTCCAGTGGGTCACCAAGCTGGTCAACGCCTACTCGGATCTGCCTCCGTGGTTGCAGACGTCCGCCGCCGCGATTCTCGGCATCGGCGGCGCGCTCACGATCGTGGTCGGCGGCCTGATGTTGGCCCTGCCGAAGATCGTCGCATTCCGGGCATCCGTCGCCACACTCGCGGAGACGATGCCCAGGCTGGCATCAGCAGCCTCCGGCGCGGTCGGGTTTCTCGGCGGCCCGTTCGGTGCCATCCTCGGCGTCGCCACCGCGGCGCTGGCGGTGTTCGGGCTGGCCTCGCACGGCGCCAAGCAGGAGCAGGAGTCCCTGACCGAGGCCGTCAAGGCGGACAGCAACGCGGTCGGGGCCAACGTCAAGGCGTGGTTGGCACACCGTCTGGAGACCGACGGCGTCCTCAAGGCGTCCCAGTCGCTCGGCATCAGCACTGCGGATCTGACCGAGGCCATCCTCGGCAACGCGGCCGCGATCCAGCGTGTCCGTGATCAGCTCGGACCGATGCGAGACGAGGCCAAGGCCCAGGCCCAGGCTGCGGCGGAGGCCGGCGGCGGCAACGACGACTGGTCGAAAAGCCTCGTCAAGGTGGACCAGGCCCTCAACGGCCTCAGCCCGCAGATCACCTCGAGTGTCGAGGCGGCCAAACGGGAGGCGGAGGCGACCGGCAGCGCGGCTGACAGCACCGGCAAGCTCGGCGACTCCGCGAAAGTAACCGCCAAGGACCTATCCGACACTCGGTCCGAGGTCGAGAAACTCAACGACTCGCTGAACAACCTCAACGGCATGAACATCTCCGCCGCGAAGGCGGCGATCAGCATGCAGTCGTCGCTCTCCGACCTCAAGGACAAGATCAAGGAGAACGGCAAGAGTCTCGACATCACCACGGAGAAGGGGCGCGCGGTCAAGGGAGCGTTCCTGGACGCGGCATCCGCCGCCCAGGCCCACGCCGAGGCGGTGATGAAGCAGACGGGGTCGAGCGAGCAGGCCATCATCGTGCTAGGCCAGGACATCGAGGCCCTCAAGGGCGTCATGAAGCAGGCCGGCCTCACCAAGGAGCAGATCGACAGTCTGACCTCCGCGTACGCCCAGCTGCCCGCAGCGAAGGAGACCAAGGTCACCGATCCGGGCGCACTGCAAACCATCCGGGACCTGCAGGAGGTCAGGGCCAAGGTCGAGGACGTCCCGCCTGGCAAGAGCATCACGGTCCGGGCGCCGAGTCAGGACGCCATCCGGGACCTGCAGTCCATCGGCTACACCGTCGAGCAACTACCCGGCGGCAAAGACGTCAAGATCACCGTGCCCTCATCCGACGCGGTGAACGGATCCGCTCGGATTCAGCAGGTCATCAACGGCATCCAGGACCGGACCGTCAACGTCAACGTCCGCTACAACGCCGACTACGCGGACCGGCACATCCCCGTCGGCTGGGCGGACGGAGGCATCACCGGATACGCGAACGGCGGCGTCACCGCGTTCGCGAACGGGGCGGAGCGACATGTCGCTCAGATCGCCCCGGCCGGCGCGATGAGGCTGTGGGCGGAGCCGGAGACCGGCGGCGAGGCGTACATCCCGCTCGCGCAGGCCAAACGCGACCGCAGCATGCGGATCCTCGGCCAGGTCGCCGGCATGTTCGGCCAGCAGCTCATTCCAGCGCGCCCGACGGCCGGCGAGCTCATCCCGGCCCGGCAGGTCGCCGGTGCGGCAGCCGCCGTACTTCAGGCCGCCCACCGCACCACCACCGTCAACCTCTACGGCGCCCGCCAGTCGTCCGAGGAGCAACTCGCCGACCTGACACGCCGCCTGGACTTCATCGCCTGAGAGGGGGTGGCCGATGGCCAGCTACATCCCCGGACAGCTCCTTGGCGGCCGCCAAGTCGGACTCGGCCCTCTACAGTTGGGCCAGGTCGACGCGGCAGGGGTCGCCTGGACCGTCGCTGCGGACGGCCTACGCGGCTGGTCCGGTCCCGCTGTCCGCACGCAGTACACGGAACGGGACGCCGATCACGGCGCCTGGGCCGGGCCCACCTACCTGGGCGCCCGGTCCATCACCCTGGCCGGCACCATCACCGCCCCGGACCTGGCCACGCTGGACGCGGCCGCCGAGCAGCTGTACGCGGCGGCCGCGCTCACGGACACCACGCTGGTGGTCGCGGAGGGCACCCCCAAGCAGGCGACCGTTCGGCGCTCCGGCGAGGTTCTCTTCGCGTACGAGACCGACAGGGTTGCGCGGTACAGCATGCTGCTGACCGCCGCCGATCCACGCCGGTACTCGACAACGCTGCAGTCCCAGTCGACCGCGCTGCCGTCCGTCACCGGCGGCGTCACACTGCCGATCACGTTGCCGCTGACCATCACCGCGACAACGGCGTCCGGCACCATCACGCTCACCAACTCCGGGTCGATCGCGACCCGCCCGGTGCTGACCGTCACAGGACCCTGCCCGGGCGGATTCACCATCGTCGCGGCCCGCCCCGACGGCGCCGTCACCCAGCAGACCTACACCGACAGCCTCGGCGCCGGCGATGTCCTCGTCCTCGACGCGGACGCCCACGCCGCAGTCCTCAACGGGCAGGTGTCGCGCCGCCGTTACCTGTCCGGCCCGTGGCCTGAGGTGCCCGCCCAGTCCTCCCTGCAGCTCAGCTGGAACTGCCCCGCCTACGACCCGTCCGCGCTGCTGACCGGCACCTGCCGGGCCGCGTGGCTGTGAGGAGCCACCATGCCAACCGACCCGCTCTGGCTCCCGTCGATCAGTTACGACGAGACCGAACTTCGCAAAATGGACAGCCCGTTGGTCATGGCCGACGGCACCGCGCTCGGATCCCGCCCGGGCATCCGCCCCGGCGACCCCGGCCTCACCGTCACGCTCTCCGGCACAACCGTCAACATCTCGACCGGCGTTGCCACGCTGTACCGGCCCGGGCAGGGCGTCTACCGCGCCTTCCTGGCCGCGACATCACCTGGCACGCTCACCGCCGCCAACGCCTCCTTCAGTCGGATCGACCTGGTCTACCTGCGCGTCTGGGACACCGCGGTCGACTCCTCCGGCCTTCGTCGCGCGGACGCTGTCCTGCTCACTGGTACCGCCTCGGCGACCCCGGTCGTGCCGACCCCCGGCGCCACCGAGATCTACATCCCCCTGGCGACGATCACCGTGCCGTCCACCGGCGCCGGCGGCACCGGCGCGGCGACCGTGTCCACCGCGGTCCGGCAGATCACCGTCGCCCCGGGCGGCATCCTGCCCGTCAGCAGCCCCACGGACATCGCCTCCGCCGGCTCCTACGTCGGCCAGGCCCGGTTCAACACCACCCGCCTCGTCCCCGAGTACTGGACCGGCACCGCCTGGACAGGCCAGGGCGACTGGTCGAGCTTCACCCCTACCTGGACCGCATCGACCATCAACCCGATTCTGGGCAACGGAACGCTGACCAGCCGATGGACCCGCGTCGGCCGGCAGATCACCTGGATCGGCCTGATGTCCGCCGGATCGACAACCAACGGCGGCAACGGCGTGTGGGCGATGAGCCTGCCCACACCGTCCGCCGCGAACGGCGTAGTGACCGTTGGTAGCGCGAACTACTTCAACCAGGGTGACAACGACTACGTCGGCGTCTGCCAGATCAACTCCGCCAGCAGTGTGTTGACGTTCTCCGTGAAGACGGCCTCGTCCTCGTCCTCCTACGGCAACGTGTCCAACTCCGCGCCGGTGGCGGCAGGATCCACGTCGAACCTGCGCTGGACCATCGTCTACGAGGCAGCCGGCTGATGGCTGCGGTCGAACTCGCGTGGTTGGCCTGTGACCTGCTCACCGGCGCCGTTGCCGAGGAGCTGCCGTCCCTGCACCCCACACAGGCACTGTCACGGCACCTCGGCGCGGTCACCGCGCTCACCGCGGATCTGTACCTGGGTGGGGCGCCGCGCGAGTGGGAGTCCGCGACCGACCCGGGCCGGACCATGGTCGTCGCCGTGGACACCGCCACCGGCGACCCCCTATGGTGCGGTCTCACCCTCGGCCGCGACGGCGGATCCGGCACCCAGGTACGGCTGTCCGCGGCGACGCCCGAGGCGTGGCTGGACCGCCGCTACACCGGCACCTACAGCGCCACGGCCACCGACCAGGCCGCCATCATGGCCGCCGTCGCCACCCCGGCACTCGCCTCCGGGCCCCCCATCGTCATGGCCACCACCCCCACCGGCATCAGCTCCGACTACAGCATCGCCGACGGCGACGACCGGACCATCCTGTCCGTCCTGCAGGAGATCAGCGGCTTGAGCGGCGGCCCCGAGTGGACGATCGAGCCCCGGTGGGCCGACGCCGCGCACACCCGCGTCGAGCTGGTCCTGCGAATCCAGGCCGCCATCGGCGTGCAGAGCCCCCAGCCCGACGCCGTGTTCGAACTCCCCGGCTGCGTGAGCGAGTACGCCCTCTCCGAGAGCTACGAGCGTGGCCGCGGCGCCACGTCGGTCACCGCACGAGGCGACAGGGCGGACGGCGTGCGCGCCACCAGCGCCACCCACACCGACACCGGTCTCCTCGCGGCCGGCTGGGGCCTGTGGGAGTACCGGTGGACCCCTGCCCAGGGCATCACCGCCACCGACCAACTGGAGTCCCACGCCGCCGAGGCGCTCGCCCTCATGGGCACGGGCAGCCGGGCATGGTCCCTCAACGCCGTCGCCTCCCGCTCACCCCGACTCGGCAGCGCCTGGGGGCTGGGCGACAGCGTGCGCCTGGCCGTCGCCTCCTCGCCCCGCCACCCGGCCGGGGTCGACGTCGTCGCCCGCGCCTACGCCTGGACGCTCGACCCCGCTGCCGACCGCGTCGCCCCGATCCTCCTGGAGGACGCATGACCGTACGCCTCGACCAACTGCCCCGCGACCTGTCGTGGCTGGCCCGCAGACTGCACGAGGTCGTCGACGACATCGCCCAGATCCGAGCCCACACGCCGGACACGGCCGCCGCGGACGCCCTGCTCGCCCCTGCGGACACCGACATCACCCGTTGGCCGCAGACCGCCGGCACCACCTACACGACCATCTCCCGCTGCTACAACATCGCCTGGAAACCCCGCCTGCGGATCCTCGTGGCGACGACCACCAGCGGCGGCTCCACCGGCACCATCCGCGTGTCCATCAACGGCACCCCGTGGGCCACCGGCAACGCCGGCGCGGCCCTCGACACCACCGCTGCGCTGCCCCCCACCGTCGCCATCGGCGACCAGTACCAGATCACTGTCGAGGCCGTCCGCACCTCGGGCGCTGGCTCCGTCTACGCCCAGGTCCAGCTCATCCGCGCCGTCGACTAGGAGACCTCCGTGCACAACGTCAGCACCCTGCGAGCCGACAACCCCCAGCAGCTCGCCGACCGCCTCGCCCCGCTCGCCTCCGCCGAGTACCTGGCCGGCCGCGCCGGACAGCTCTCCACCCCCCAGGCCGGACAGACCCAGGTCCCCGGAGAGCTATGGCTCCTCGCTGTCGCCCGCGTCAGCTCCGACCCCGGCGAGTGGACCGTCTACGCGCTGACCAGCGCCGAGGACATCCCCGGCTGGCCGCACAGCACCGGCTACTACACCGGCGGCGTCCGGGGCCCCCGGGACGTCGCGGCCGCCCTCGCAGCGGCCGGCTACCAGGTCGCCCTCCGCCACTACGCCGGGCTCGCCGTCGCCTGCACTGACCAGGATGTCCCCCTCACCTAGGAGACCGTATGCCCGACCTGTGGCTGCCCGGTGCCGAGGTACACGACCTCGGCGACCACGCCCCGACCGACCAGCAGTACCCGCCGAAGGCCATCGCCCACATCACCTGGGACCGCAACGCCACCGCCGCCGCCCCACAGGACTGGTGCACCTTCGACAGCCTCGTGTCGTACTTCACAAACGGCGGCGCGAGCGCGGCGCCGCACATCATCTGGGACCCGTTCAGCGGCCGCATCGCCCAGCTCTACCCGGCCAACTCCCGCTCCAAGTCGGTGGTCGACAGCCCAGGCGGCACGAGAACCAACCGGGCGGGCCGGGTGGTGATCCAGGTTGAGGCCGTGTTCTTCCCCTACTGCCGCTACCAGGGCCGCGTCTACCCACGCCTGGTCGACACCCCGTGCGCGGGATGGGACCGCCTGCACGCCTGGATCTCCTCCTGGGGCGTGTCCGACGTGTGGCCGATGGGCCGACCCGTCGACTTCACGAGCCGCCGCAACGAGCAGACGTGGGAGACCCGCGGCGGCTGGTACGCCCACGCTCACATACCCGAGAACGACCACCAGGACCCGGGCTCCTGGCCCGACTTCACCACCGCGCCGACCCCGGCGCCCCCACCGTCCGAGGAGGACCCATTGGCCGCATTCACTGAGGCTGACCTGCGCCGCTTCATCCGCGAGGAGGTCACCTCCCAGCAGGTCAGGGACACGATCGCGTACGCGGTCGACTTCCGAATGGGCCCGCAGGCGGACGCTCGCGCGGCCGCGGCCCCGGGCGCCCTGCTCGACGCCCCGATGCCGGACTACGCGCTCCTGCCTGGCGGCTACCGGCCGACGGTCGGTGAGTCGATCAACGGCGCCAAGACCGCCGGCGCGCAGATCGCCGGGTTGTCCGCTGCGGTCAGCGCGCTCGCTCAGCAGGTCGCCGCTGGCGGCCCGGTCGATGTCGATGCCCTGGTCGCCCGGATCGAGCAGGCGATCAGCTCGGTGACCGTGCACCTCACCACCACCTCGAAGGAGAACAGCTGATGCGCAAGTTTTGGACGGACCTCGCCGAGCGCACCGTCGCGACGTACGTCGTTGCCCTGCTCGGCCTCCTGCTGGCGGACGGCGTCGACCTAGCGTCGATCGGCACGCTGCGAGCCGCCACGGTTGCCGCACTGCCGGCCGCCCTGACTGTCATCAAAAGCGCCGTGGCGACCTTTGTGGGTGACCCGACGAGCGCGGCGATACTGCCGAAGCAGCGTCTGTGAGTGGCCTGGAGGCCGACCGGCCAGTGGTCTCCGTGGCGTTGGAGCTGGCCGAGATCCGGAGGAGCGTGGACGTCGGTTTCGCACAGATCAACGGGCAACTGGCTCTCGTACTCCAGCGTGCCGACCAGAGCGACGAGGAGGTCGCGGCGCTCAAATCCGAGGTTGCTGGCCTTCGCCAGGAGGTCGAAGACCTCAAACGCGGCCGCTGGCCGTGGCAGACCATCGGCGTCTTGGCTGGCCTCGCTGGCACCGTCGTTGCGGTGATCGCCCTGGTCCGCCCCTGAACCACCATGCCCCCGCTCGGCTCTACGGCCGGGCGGGGGCTTCGTCGTGCTAACATCGGGGCCAACGCGCGCTCCCAGTTGCCGTGTTACTGCTCCCGGCGGACGCCGGGGTGACTCAGAGGTTCCGAGTTTTTAGCAGTTGCTCCCCGCGCCAGCGGGGGATGCGCCAGACGGCGCCAGTTCCCTCCCCGTCTACGGGGCTGCCTAAGTCGCCGGCAGGAACTGGAGATCATGGACTACGACTTCGCCAGCATGATCGGCCGACCGCACCCGGACCTTGACCCAGGCCTCACGCCCGATCCCAGCACGGCCGTGCCGTTCGAAATGACGGACGATGCCGCCATCCTGGAGCGGTGGGAGCGCGATGGGCACCTCGACGTACGCATGCCCAACGGCACGTTCCAGCGTTGGCTGACCCCGCCCGAGGAGTACGCCGGAACCCCGTACGACGAGGACGAGCACCTCGCGGCTCTCGGCCACATCGACGATCCGTGGTGCCCCTGCCCGGCATGCGAGGCCGAGGCGTAGAACCGCCGCCAGATAGAACGCCCCCGCTCGGCCATGTGCCGGGCGGGGGCGATTCGTCGTGTCAGGACCGGGCAGCGGCGACGGCGTCGGTGTAGAGCTCCGTCGTCAGGTCGTCCTCGCTGATCCCGAGGTCAGCGAGCGCGGCCCGGACAACGGCGAGCGCTGACGGGAGGTCGTCCTCGGTGGCTGCCGCGGTCTCGACCTCGATGAACGTGGCGTCCAGCTCGGGGACTCGGACGAGCGTGGCGAGGAGACGGCGTCCGTCACGGTCGAGGCAGTAGTTCCTGCACCGCTTCTCGAACTGGATGCGCGGGGTGAAACCGAGTCCCGCGATGATCTCGTGGGCAGCCTCCGCATCCTCGACCTTCGTCTCGTGCTCCGGCTTCGACCCGGACGCTTCATCGACGCGGGCGCCCTTGTAGGTGAGCACGGTACGGGTGTCGTCGGGGCTGTGGACGGTGCGGATCCGGAGCTCGCGATCACCGCTCATCAGGCTGCCGTCGGGCGCGTCGTAGTAGGTGTCGCGGTAGACCTCGGCCCGGCCGGCGCCGTGCTGGTCCTCCAGCTGCTGGAGGACCGCCTCGGGGTCGCGCACAACCGCCTTCAGCTCCGCCTCGATCGCCATCGTGGTCCCTCCGTCAGATCACGCGCTCAGCGCCGTCCAGCAACACCTCGAACTGCCTTCGCCAGCCCCGGTACAAGGGCCCGCTGGGGGTGGGCAGCACCTTATACGTTGCCGACTCGTGCCCCTCCCAATCTGTGTCGAACGAGCCGACGTAAAGGGTGCGGTCCAGTCGGATGAGTCGCCACACGGGCACTTCGGAGTACCGGTACACCTCGACCTGGCCAACCTCGGCGAGCTCCCGCAGCCGAGCCTCGGCGAGGCGGATTCCGCTGGCGAGGGACTCGGCTGACTCGCCGATCTCGGTCGCCCGGCGCGCGGCTGCGGGCGAGTCCGGGTCGAGGAGGAGTACGCGGAGCCGGGGCGCCTGGTCGCCGTCGCGGTCGAGGTGTTGCCGCAGAAGCGATTCGCGGAGGGCAAGGAGACCGAGCCCGCGTACGGCAAGGACGTCCAGTTCGGCTGCGGACCGGGCGGCACGTTGGACCTCGGCAGCAGCCGATGCCTGGTCGCTGTACACCCGGATGATCTCGGGGAACGCGGCCAGGTCAAAGGCGGCCCCGGACGTGCGTTGGCCCTCGGTCCGGGGCGCGAGTCCCAGCAGGCGACGTGCGGCGTCTGGCAGGTGGAGGCCGTCCGCGATGCGCTCGAATACGTCGAGGCGGCTGACCTCGCGCCGACCGTTGATGATCTCGTTCACGCGGCTCTGCGTCATCCCGACCTGCACGGCAAGCCGGGCCTGACTCGCGCCGCTGTGGTGCTGGACATACCGGAAGAGGCTGGCGACGTCCCGGCGGCGGAGTGCATCACGGACCTCCTCGTTCTGCCATGCGATATCCGGCAGTCTGATCGGTTCCAGCGCGGTTCCCACGGCCTCAACCTCCGTCTCCGACGAACCATCTCACGGTGAGATTACCGGCTGGGTATCGGGATTGACGCTCCAGCAGTCGACCCTTGGGGGGTGACCACTCCCGTCTACACCCGGGCCCAGTTGCAGGGTCTCGCATGCATCCGTTGCGGCGGCGAGGGTGACGATCTGATACCGGCTGGCCACGTCTATACGGCGACCGGGACGACGACAGCCCCGCTCGGCTGGGCAATCGTGGCCCACCCGAAGTGCATCACCATCAAGGAGAGGACATGTTGACCGACGATCTCACCGTTTCGGTGGACGGTCACCTGGAGCCGGTCACCGCGCCGGCGCTGCAGGCGCTGGACATCCTGTGGCAGACGCTGCGTGAGTTGCCGATCGGCGAGTACCAGCTGCGGGCGATGGAGCGGCTGGTGGGCAGCGGCGACACGCGCGACCTGGAGCGCTGGATGCACGGTGACGAGGCCACCGATTGGACGCTTGGCCTTGATGGGGATGCCGTCGCTGTCGTGCGGGTGTCGTACGGGTCCGGGCTGACCTGCCGGCAGCGGGTTGCCGCCCGGTACACCGTCGTGCAGCTGCCGGCCGACCAGCGAGGGCGGCGCCCGTGGGTGATCCGGGACGCCGTGACCGGCGGCCTGGTCACCGCTGGCACCGGGCCTCGTCCGCTCGAGTTCTCGATCCGGGAGAGCGCCGATGAGTGGACCCGTGGCCGGGTGAACCTCGCCGGGTACCGCGCCGTCCCGATTCGGACGGTCTCCGAGTGAGCGCTGCCGAGGGAACACCGGCCGAGGCCGAGGAGCGAACGGAGCGAGGCCTGTGCCCCGTCTGCGGGCGCTGGGTCCGCGGCCGGTTCCTGGGCGACCTCACCGCGTACACGGCTGCGGTCGAGCACTGCCCGCCACTGGATGAGCCAGACGTGATCACCAAAAGGAGAAGTGCATGAGCGACCCGGATGACGCGTTCTTCGAGCAGCTGGGCCACCTGGTGGACGCCGTCCAGGACGGGCGGGCCGCAACCGATGGGACGTCGTACGACGACGCGTCCCATCGAGCCAGCGAGGCCGCGGCGGCGCTCCGGGAGATGGACCACGAGGGGTCGTGATGGATGACCGGAACCGTGCCACGGGGGTATCGCGGACGCGCCACGATGGTGGGTCCGACCAGCACAAGGAGGACGCCATGAGCGGCACTGTCCACCCGCATGACCAGGGCCGGTGGCGTGACCAGCGAGGCCGCGCTTCCCGCGGACCCAACCGGGCGCTTGCACACCCCCTGATGCCACCGCCGGACGACATCCCCCCGGGCGGCGTCCCGGTGAACGACCGTGAGGAGGAGAACGACATGCCGCAGGACAAGCCCAGTGGTGGCAGTGGCGGAATCGGCGGCCCGAAAGCGCCGCCGAGGGCCCCCAAGTCCGACCCCCCGCCGCCCCCGCCCGAGTAGCACTAGACCCCTGGCCGACCGTACGGCGGTGTGGTCGGCCAGGACCTACTCGTCCCAGAACAACCGCCACAGCGGCAGCTGCAGCGCGTACGCCACACGCGCCAGTTGATCGTGTGTAGCAGACGCCCCGCCCTGCTCTAACGCGCCGATGGTCTTACGCGAGAGCCCGGAGCGTTCGGCCAGCCCCTCCTGAGTGAGCCCGTGGAGACGCCGGGCTCGGCGGATGCGGTCGCCTGTCGCGCGTCGCTGCTGGTCAAGGTCTGCCTGGTCCGGCGGTGGAGGGGGGAGCACCCCTCGACGCTGACGATTCCATGATCAAAGGTCTGCCCCCAGGCAGGGACATTTCACACGAACATCCGTTCGCTATGATTCGTTCGAATTTGAATCCGCTGGGGGCATTTCACCCGGAGTGCACCCATGCCCACCACTGCCGCCCCCCGCACGCGCTTAGTTCGCTGGATCACCCCCGGCGGCATACGCGACTACTTCGCCTTGCCACCCGCCCCAGCAGCACCCGATCCCAGTGAGACGATGAGCACCGACACGCCCCCACCCCTGCCGCCCGAGTACACCGCCCGCTTCTGCATGGCCAACGCAGACCTTGCCCGGGCCCGCGAGATCGACCTGCTGACCATCCCTCTGCCCCGGCTGGTGCACGAGTTCGGCAGCCTCATCTCCGCCCTCGACGACGCGCTCCAGCTCGTACGCGACATCGCGATGCCGCGCGACGGCGAGGATGAGGCCACCTGACCTGCCACTATCACCCTCGGCAACCGCCAGTTCAAATCATGCATAAGCAGATATGTCGTCCGAGATGATGTGCATGTCGGTGTCGTTGAGCGCCCACCCGTAGATCTCGTCCTGCAGGGCCCGCGAGTAGTTGACGCCCAGCGGGTTGTGCGGGTTGGTGAGGACGAGCAGGCGCGGCGTGTGGCCCGCCGCCTTCCGGTCCTTGTAGGCCTTCTTGAGCAGGGCCAGGGTGAGCCGGTACCGCTCCTCCCCCTCGGTCGGCAGGTTCACCGGGACGCACGTGAGCCTGGGCCGTTCCTGGAAGGACCAGTTGAAGCCCTGCCAGTACGGCGCGGGGATCAGCACCTCGTCGCCGTCCTTGAGCGGCCGGCCGACCGGGTCGCTCCCCTTGAGCGCGAAGGCGATGCACTCCAGCGCGGAGGAGACCCCGGCGACGCCGTACACGTGGTCCTTGTCGACCTCGGCGCCGAGCGCCAGGGTGAGCAGCTTGGCGACCGGCTCGCGCACCTTCTCGGTGCCGGCCGAGTCGATGTACTGGATGTACCGCTCGGGGAGCAGGTGGATGTCGTTGAAGACCTTCTCCATCGAGTGGTGGTACAGCAGCACGTTCTCGGCGACGGACAGGTTGACCGCCCTGGGGGTCGCGACGTGCTGATGGAAGTAGGCGAGGGCCTGCTCCAGGTCGGGCTGGCGGGCGAGGATGTCGGCGGCCGTCTCGGGTGAGGCCAGGGTGCGGGTGTCGTCGGTCATGGCGGTCCTTCTCCGGGTGTCGCGGGGTGGGCTGGGCGGCGTGCCGGAACCAGTCGTTCGGGCACGCACCGGCCCCAGCGGACCACGCACCGGAGACGGCCGCCAGTGCTCGGCGGCCGTCCGGACGGGGGTGGACTCAGGCGGTCAGCAGCTTGACCCAGCGGCTCCACCGCGGTTCGGGGCGGTAGCCGGCGGCCTGCCAGGTGCGGTGGCCGAGGGCGTTGTCGTCCAGCACCATGGCGTCGGCTCGGCGGCCGCCGAGCGCGGCGAAGCGCTCCTCCGCGGCGGCCAGCAGGGCGGCGCCGATGCCCTGGCGGCGGTGGTCGGGGTCGACGGCGAGGCGGTAGAGGTGGCAGCGCCAGCCGTCCCAGCCGGCGATCACCGTGCCGACGACCGTTGCCGGGTCTCCCACCGGGGTGGCGACGATCAGGCACTCCGGGTCCCGGGCGAGCAGCGCGGCCACGCCCGCCGCGTCGTCCGTGATGCTGGTGCCCTTCGCCGCCCGGGCCCAGAGGGCGAGCAGGGCGGGGATCTCGTCGGAGGTGGCGGCGCGCAGGGTGATCGTGTCGGTCATGCGGCCTGTCTAGCGGGCGCTTTCGCCCCGCCGCCGGGAATTCCGCGACGCGGACGGACGCCGCCGGCCGGCCTGCACCGCGGGCGGACGGGCCGTCAGCCCAGGCGCCACACCGTGGTGGTCTTGACCGCGGTGTCCTCCAGGTCGGCGACGACCGGCACCTGGTAGGCGGCCACCGCGGTGAACCGCTCCCGGGGCAGGTAGGCCCGGCCGGGGTCGCCGACGATGACGGTGGCGCCGCGCGCGGCGGCCCGTTCCAGGAAGGGCAGGAAGCGGGCGGCCATGGCCCGTTCGTAGAACACGTCGCCCGCGAGCACCACGTCGGCCGGGGCACCGTCGCCGTCCACCAGGTCCACCAGAGCGGCCTCCACCCGGACACCGTTGGCCTCGGCGTTGAGGTCGATGGCGGCCACCGCGTAGGCGTCGATCTCGGCCGCGCGGACGGCCGCCGCACCGCTCAGCGCGGCCGCGACGCCGACCACCCCGGACCCGGCGGCGACGTCCAGCACCGTCCGCCCGGCGACCAGCTCGGGGTGGTCCAGCACGTAGCGGGCGACGGCCACCCCGCCGGCCCAGGCGAACGCCCAGAACGGCGGCGGCAGCCCGACCTCCCCGCGCACCCGCTCGGTGGTCTCCCAGAGGGTGATCGCGTCCTCGGCCATGTGCAGGCCGACCTCGGGGACGAACGGGACGGGCTTCAGCTCGGTCTCGCGCCGGACGAAGGCGAGGTCGGTCTCCGGCTGAAGAGTGCGCAGCTCACTCGGCATCCCCGCAGCATAGGGCCTCGCCGCCGGGACGGGCGTTCCGCGAGCCGGCGGGGGCGCTCGCGACCGCCACCACAGCCACCGCCGCTGCTTCCGCCAGGACCTCGCGGAGCCTGGGCAGGACCGGGCCCGGTCCTGCCACCGGCCGCGCGACCGTCGTCCCGGCGGCGCCGACCGGGTCTCCGGCGCCGTCAGCCGTCGGCCGCCAGGGGGACGGTCGCCGTGAGGCGGGCCCCGGACGGCGTCGGGGTGACGACCAGGGTGCCGCCGTGGTGGCAGGCGATGTCGCGGGCGATCGGCAGGCCCAGGCCGCTGCCGCCCTCGTCCCGGCTGCGGGCGTCGTCGAGGCGGGTGAAGCGTTCGAAGACGCGCTCGCGGTCGGCGGGCGGGATGCCGGGGCCGTCGTCCTCGACGTCCAGGACGGCCAGGCCCCGGGCGCGGTCGGCGGTGAGCCGGACGTGGACGGCGCCCGCCGCGTGCCGGTCGGCGTTGTCGAGCAGGTTGGTGAGCAGTCGGCCGAGCCAGAGCGGGATGCCGTCGACGGCCACCGCGGGGGCGAGGTCCGTGGTGCGCCGGTGCGGGCCGGCGGGGCGGCCGAGCACGGTGGCGGCGACCAGCCCGGTGAGGTCCACCCGCTGCCGGGGCCGGTCCTCGGCGCCGCCGCCCGCGTCGAGGCGGGCGAGCAGCAGCAGGTCGGTGGCGAGGCTCTGCAGCCGGTCGGTGTCCTGGAGCGCGCCGTGCACCAGTTCGGCCCGGACGGACGGGTCGGGGTGGGTGTCGGCGACCTCCAGCTGGGTGCGCAACACCGCGAGCGGGCTGCGCAGTTCGTGCGAGGCGTCGGCGATGAACTGCCGCTGGCGCCGCCCGGAGGCCTCCAGCCGGTCGAGCATCGCGTTCATGGTGGCGGCGAGGCGGGCGATCTCGTCGGCGGTGCCGGGTTCGGGGACACGGCGGTGCAGATCCTGCCCGGTGATCGCGTCCACCTCGGCGCGGATGGCCTCCACCGGCCGCAGCGCGTGCCCGGTCACCCGCCAGGTGACGACCACCCCGGTGAGCAGCAGCAGCGGGCAGGCGACGGCGAGCGCGGCCTGGGTGATGTCGAGCGCCTCGTCGGCGGCGCGCAGCGAGGCGCCCGCGTAGACGGTGACCGGCCCGCTCGGGGTGTCGGCGGTGACGGCGGTGAGGCGCTGGCGGTGGTGGTCGTACAGCGGGTCGACGTCGTCGGTGGTGTGCGAGCCGGTGCGGTGGGCGGCGGTGAGGGCGGGCCGGCCGGTCAGGTTGGGGCTGGCGGCGAGGACGGTGCCGTGGGCGTCGACGGCCTGCAGGAAGTCGGTGCCGTGGCCGGCGTGCAGGACGGGCGTGAGCCGCCCCTGGACGGCGAGTTGGGCGACCGAGTCGGCCTGCTGCCTGGTGGCGGAGGCGGCGGAGGCGACCAGGTCGGCGTGCAGGGCGGCGAGCAGCCCGGCGCCGGCCAGGGCGAGGGCGGCGGCGAGCACCGTACCGGCGGCGGCGGTGGCCCGGGCGCGCACCGACCGGGGGACGAACCGCCCGAGCGGGCCGGGGAGTCGGGGAAGGCGCGGGCGCATCTCAGCCGCCGTCGGGGGCGAGCCGGTAGCCGGCGCCGCGCATGGTCTGCAGGGCGGCGCGGCCGAACGGGGCGTCGATCTTGCGCCGCAGTGCGTGGATGTGGACCTCGACGATGCTGGGGTCGGGGTCGTGGTCGGCGTCCCAGACATGGTCGAGGATCTCGCGCTTGGAGACCACCGTCCCGGCGCGCGCGGCCAGGTACTCCAGGATCGCGAACTCGCGGGCGGTCAGCTGGGTGGGGCTGCCGGCCCGGGCGCAGGTGCGGGCGTTGGCGTCGAGGACCAGGTCGCCGAGGGTGTGCAGGCGCGGGCGCTGCTGGTCGATCCGGCGGTGCAGGGCGCGCAGCCGCGCGAGCAGGACGACGAAGGAGAAGGGCTTGGACAGGTAGTCGTCGGCGCCGGTGTCCAGGGCCTCCGCCTCGTCCCATTCGCCGTCCTTGGCGGTGAGCATCAGGATTCCGGCCCGGCAGCCGTTGGCGCGCAGCCGGGCGCAGACCCGGTAGCCGTTGAGGCCGGGCAGCATGATGTCGAGGACGATCACGTCGTAGGGGTGCCGGTCGGCGAGGGCGAGGCCTTCGGGCCCGTTGTGGGCGGTGTCGACGGTGTGGCCGTCGGCCTCCAGGCCGCGGCGCAGCGCGGTGGCCATCCGGTGTTCGTCCTCGACGACGAGTAGGTGCATCCGTTCAGGGTGCCAGGTGATGCCTGGTGGTCCGTCGGCGGCTTAAGCGGAGGTTCAGGAACGGTCCGCCATGATCGCCGGGCGCGCCCCGGGGGTTCCGGGCGCGGTGAGCAGCCGAGGCAAGGAGAACGCCCGATGACCGACGCCACGTCGTCCACCCTTCCGCTCCCGGAGGGCCCGAACGGACCGGACGGACCGGACGGCCTGCACGGACCGGACGGCCTGCACGACGCTGCGCAGGATCCGCAGCGGGCGCCGAAGCGGCCCCGGGCGGCGCGACTGCGCGGCTGGGCGGGCGGCCGGGAGCGCCGGATCGCCGCCGGGGTGGCCGCCGTCGCGCTGATCGGCGCGGGCGGGCTGGCACTGGCGGCCGCCCACGAGGAGCACGGACGCGAGGGCCACCGCGCGATGAGCCGGGCCGAGGGCGGCTCGTCCGACGAGCACGGCGAGCACGGCGGGAACAGCGAGCGCGGCGGATACGGCGAGCAGGGCGGGAACGCCCCGGGCGAGGGGCGCGCCAAGGACGGCCGCCACCACGGCGGCGGGCAGGGGCGGGACAACGGACAGGGGAAGAACGGCGGCCAGGCCGGGGCCGACGCCCGCCTCGCCCCGGCCCCGCTCCCCTCCCTCGCCGCCTCGGCCGCGTTGGAGAAGGCCCAGGGCGCCGTCCCCGGCGGGCGGGCCGAGTCGCTGCGCCGCGTCACCCAGCAGGGCGGCGCCGCCGCCTGGGCCGTGGTGGTCGTGGGCCCGGACGGCGTGCGCCACCTGGTGACCGTCGACGGCACGAGCGGCGAGCTGACCGGGAACACCGTCGTCGACGGGTCCGGGCGCTGACATGGCCCGGCACACGACGATGCCCCGGGCCGCGGCCCGCCCCGGCACCCCGGTCGAGGCGGGAGCGGCCAGGGCCGGAACGCCCGGAGCCGGAACGCCCGGGGCAAGCAAGGTCCCGGCCGTGGACGCCTGGTTCTGGCTGGTGAAGGTGCTGACCACCGGCATGGGCGAGACCCTGTCGGACTTCCTGGCGCACACCGTCGGCCCGGTGCCGGCGGTCGCGGCGGCCGGACTGCTGCTCGCCGTGGCGCTGCTCGTCCAGCTGCGGCTGCGCCGCTGCGTGCCCGGCATGTACTGGGCGGTGGTGGTGCTGGTCAGCGTGTTCGGCACGATGGTCGCCGATGTGGCGCACGTCGCGCTGGGCGTGCCGTACGCGGTGTCGGCGGGTGGACTGGCGGTGGCGCTGGCCGCGCTGTTCCTGCTCTGGCACCGGGTGGAGGGCTCGCTGGCGATCGACCGGGTGACCGGGCTGCGCCGGGAGCTGTTCTACTGGGCGGCGGTGCTGCTGACCTTCGCTCTGGGCACCGCGCTGGGCGATCTGACGGCGGCCACGCTGCACGCCGGGTATCTGCTGGCCGGTCTGGGTTTCGCCGTGCTGATCACCGTCCCGGCGGTGGCGGCGCGGGCTCGGTGGGTCGGCCCGGTGGCCGGGTTCTGGTGGGCGTACGTGCTGACCCGCCCGCTGGGCGCCTCGTTCGCGGACTGGCTGGGCGTGGGCGCCGACCGGGGCGGCCTCGCGCTCGGCACCGGCCCGGTGAGCCTGGCCCTGGCGGTGCTGATGGCGGCCGCCCTCGTCCTGTCGACCCGGGCACACCGGCGACGGACGGCGAGTGGACGTTCCACCGCCTAAGCGTCTACATTGCTGTAGACGTCGGAGGCGTACGGCATCACCCCCCGGACAGCCGTGCGCCTCCGGCCTCCAGGCCTCACCCCTACCCCCGCTCGTCGACCACCCGCCGGATCTTCCCCACCGACCGCTCCAGCGCGTACGGCTCGACCACCTCGACCGCGACCGTCACCCCCACGCCGTCCTTCACCGCCCGGACGATCGCCGCCCGCGCCGCCACCCGCCGCTCGGCCGGAGCGTCCGGGCGCGCCTCGACCCGGACGGTCATGTGGTCCAGCCGCCCCTGCCGGGTGAGCCGTAGCTGGAAGTGCGGCGCGACGCCCGGAGTGCGCAGCAGGATCTCCTCGATCTGGGTCGGGAAGACGTTCACCCCGCGCAGGATGATCATGTCGTCGCTGCGCCCGGTGACCTTCTCCATCCGCCGGAAGGCCGGCCGCGCGGTGCCGGGCAGCAACCGGCTGAGGTCGCGGGTGCGGTAGCGGATCACCGGCAGCGCCTCCTTGGTGAGCGAGGTGAAGACCAGTTCGCCGCTCTCACTCTCGGGCAGCACCTCGTCGGTGAACGGGTCCACGACCTCCGGGTAGAAGTGGTCCTCCCAGATGTGCAGCCCGTCCTTGGTCTCCACGCACTCCTGCGCGACGCCGGGGCCGACCACCTCGGACAGACCGTAGATGTCGACGGCGTGCAGGTCGAGCCGGTCCTCGATCTCGCGCCGCATCTCCTCCGTCCACGGCTCGGCGCCGAAGATCCCGATGCGCAGCGAGGTGCTGCGCGGGTCGACGCCCTGTCGCTCGAACTCGTCCAGCAGGGTGAGCAGGTAGGAGGGAGTGACCATGATGATCTCGGGCCGGAAGTCCTGGATGATCTGCACCTGCCGGGCCGTCATGCCGCCGGAGGCCGGGATGACGGTGCAGCCGGCCCGCTCGGCGCCGTAGTGCGCGCCCAGCCCGCCGGTGAACAGCCCGTAGCCGTAGGCGATGTGCACCTTGTGCCCGGGCCTGCCGCCGGCCGCGCGGATCGACCGGGCGACCACGTCGGCCCACATCGACAGGTCGTTCTCGGTGTAGCCGACGACGGTCGGGCGCCCGGTGGTGCCGCTGGAGGCGTGGATCCGGCGGACCTGCTCCATCGGGACGGCGAACATGCCGAACGGGTAGTCCTCGCGCAGGTCGGTCTTGGTGGTGAAGGGGAAGCGGGCGAGGTCGGCGAGGGTGCGGCAGTCCTCGGGGCGGACGCCGGCCGCGTCGAACCTGCGGCGGTACAGCTCGACGTTGTCGTACGCGTGCCGCAGGGTGGCCCGGAGCCGGGTGAGCTGATGGGCGCGCAGTTCGTCGACACCCATCCGCTCGCCGGCGTCCAGCAGCGCGGACGGGATCGGCTCCCCGAGGCGCCGGCCGGACTCCCCGAGCCGTCGCCCGGGCTCCCCCGGATACCGACCGGACTCCCCGGGGTGTCGGCGCGGGGCGGGTGCGCTGCCGGTCATCGTCGCTCCTTCGCAGGTCGGCCGATACGGGACGCCTACCGATCGTTCGGTCAGGGCGGGCCCACGGCCAAGTAACCCAGTGCCCGAACCACCTGTCAAGGGGTGTGCAGCGGATCCGGAATGTGAGGTTCCATCCGTTTCAGGCGGAGATCGGACGGCCACCTTGGCTGGCCGATATGAAAATCATTACGGAATTTTGACCCGTGCACGGCATCCGCCGGCCCAGCCGCATGGTTCAGTAGTGCGGTTTCTCCCCCGCACCCCGGAGTGATCACCGTGTCCACGACTCCCGCCCTGGTCAGCGCGCTGCGCGAACTCGGCGACCGACCCGCCGTCGTCGCCGACGGGCGCGCGATCAGCGGCATCGGCCTGCTGCTCGGCGTCTCCCCACCGGGCGGCCTGCCCCGGGTCCTCGCCCAACGCGTCGCGGCCCACGCCGCGCTGCCGCCCTCCGCCGCCCGCACCGCCGAACAACGGCTGCAGCACTGGGCGGGCGTCCTCGGCCCGCCGCCCATCCGGCACACCGTGCTCCACCCCGCCACCGACCTCGCCGTCGAACTCGCCCTCGCCACCCTGCTCGCCGGTGGCACCGTCCACTGCGGCGACCCCCAGCAGGACCCCGACCAGCAGCTCGCCGCCCTCGCCGCCGACGCCACCACCCACCTCAGCCTGCCCTCCGCCCTGCTCTGGCGCCTCAGCCGCCGCCCCGGCCTGGCCGCCCACGACCTCGGCGCACTGCGGCTCGTCCTGCACGTCGGCCCCGAACCCCAGCAGGAGGACGTGTACGCCGCCGTCGACGCGCTCGGCGCCGTCCTCGCCCACGTCCGCGCCCCGCACACCCACGCCGAGGCCGCCGACCACCGGCTGCGCGCCGCCGTCGACGCCGCCTCGGCCACCGCCTGGAAGCACACCATCGGCGTCACCGCCGACCAGGTCCAGGCCTTCGGCGCCCACCTCGACCAGGCCGTGCTGGCCTCGCTGCTGCTCACCCTCCAGCAGAGCGGCGTCCTCACCGACCCCGGGCGCGGGCACACCGAGGCCGAGGTCCTCGCCGCCGCCCTCGTCACCCCCGCCCAGCGGTCCCGGGTCGGCCGCTGGCTCGACGCGCTCACCCGGCACGGCCTGATCACCCGGCACGAGGGCGTCCACCACGGGCGGACCGAACTCACCGCGGCCGAGGTCCGGGAGGCCTGGCGGCCCGCCGTCGAGGCCTGGACGGACGGGCTCGGCCCGCTCGCCGCCCTGGACCGGGTCCGGCGCGGCGCACTGCGGCTGCCCCGGCTGATCACCGGCGAGGAGGCACCCCGGCCGGCCGCCACCCCGATCCGCTGGACGGCCGCCCGCGGCTACCTCGGCGCCGCCCTCGGCGCGCTGGTCCGCGGCCTCGCCGAGACCCACCACGGACCGGTACCGCTGCGCGTCCTCGAACTCGGCCACGACGGCGCCGACTCCGCGATCACCCGCGCCCTCGCCGCCCGGCCCCGGCAGCACGCCGACCACCACCACCTGCCCGACGGCGGCCGCTACGACATCGTCGTCGCCACCGCGACCGGCCGTCCGGACCGCGCCGTCCAGGAGTTGGTCGACCAGCTCGCGCCCGGCGGGCACCTGCTGCTGCTCGCGCCCACCGGCGAACAGCTCGACCTGCTGATCACGGGCGAGGCCGAGGCCGAGGCCGACGTGCTCCCGGCCCTCGCCTGCATCGCTACTGCCGTCCGGGCCTGCCCCGTTCCCCCTGCGCCCCCGGCATCCCCGATATCCGCGACGTCCCCGGCGTCCCCGATGTCCCCAGCCTCCACGGCCTTCGCCGCCGAGCACTGGCGGGCCGCGCTCACCGCCGCCGGCTGCCCGACCGTCCTCGCGCTGCCCGAGGACGGGCACCCGATGGGGCTGCTCGGGCAACGCCTGTTCGCGGCCCGGATACCCTGAGCCACCGCGACGATCGGGCCGTGCCCGCCTCCCCGCGCTCAGCGCCCTGTCGGCCGGCTCCCGGCTCCCGGCTCCTGGCTCCTGGCTCCTGGCTCAGCCTCGGCTCGGCGCTCTCCGCCCGTTCCCGCTGGTCGGTGCGGTCCCGGCGGCGCGGTCGTGGGCCTTCTGTGGCCGGGCGGTGAAGCCCGGATCACCCACCGCCACCCGATCCGTACCATTTCGATACCGAAGCCTGGATGAGCTGCAAGGATTCTCGCCCACCGGGCCCACGCCCGGGTAGGCTCCGCATGTCCTCCGGCCCTGGCGCAGGCGGCCCCGCGCCGCCGTGCCGCGTTCCGGGCGGCACACCCCCGCGGGCCACTCGGTGGGCACCGCGCACTCGACACCGCGCGCCAGGGCAGTCGCGCGAACGGCGAAGGGCATCGCATTGGCGGATCGGCTCACCGGAGGAGACTCCTCGCTGCTGCGGCGGATCAACGCGGCGGTCACGCTTCGGGCGCTGCGGACCGGCCACTCCGTGACCCTCACTCAGCTCGTCGGCGAGACCGGGCTCTCCCGCCCGACCGTCGAGGGCGTCATCGAGGGCCTGGTCGAGACCGGGCTGGTCGCCGAGGTCGACCAGCCCAAGGAGGACGGCCAGCCCGGCACCGGCCGCCGCGGCCGACCGGCCCGCTGGTTCCGCTTCCGCGCCGAGGCCGGGCACATCCTCGGCATCGAGGTCGGCGTGCACGACATCCGGGTCATCCTCGCCGACCTCACCGGCGAGGTGGTGGGCAGTCACTTCAAGCCGGTCGACGAGACCCTGGACGCCGAGGACCGGCTCGCCGCCGTCCGCACCGCCGTCGCCGAGGTGCTGCGCAAGGCCGGCGTCTCCCGTGACAACCTGTGGGCCGTCGGCATCGGCACCCCCGGCATCGTCGACCGCGACGGCACCGTCCGGCTCGGCACCGCGATGCCCGGCTGGACCGGCCTCGACCTCGGCGCCCGGCTGCGCCGCTCCTTCCGCTGCCCCGTCCTGATCGAGAACGACGCCAACCTCGCCGCCATCGCCGAACACTGGCAGGGAGCGGCCGTCGGCGCCGGCGACGTCGTCTTCGTCATGGCCGGCCTCAGCCCCGGCGCCGGCTCCCTCATCGACGGCAGGCTCCACCGCGGCTTCGGAGGCGCGGCCGGCGAGATCGGCGCCCTCCACCTGCTCGGCCAGGAGGTCACCCCCGAACGCCTCCTCTCCACCACCGGCAAGCCGCTCAACCCGCTCGACGAGGCCGCCGTCGCCCGCGTGCTACGGCTCGCGCGGGAGGGCGACGAGGTCGCGAAGGTCGCCATGGACCGCTTCCTCACCCGCCTCGTCCAGGGTGTCGCCGCGCTCGTCCTCGCCATCGACCCGCAACTCGTCGTGATCGGCGGCTGGGCGGCCGGCCTCGACGGCGTCTTGGAACCGCTGCGCGAACGCCTGGCCCAGTTCACCCTCCGTGCCCCCGAGGTGGCCCTCGCCGCGCTCGGATCCGAGGTCGTGGCGATGGGCGCGCTGCGCGTCGCCCTCGACCAGGTCGAGGACCAGCTGTTCGCCGTCGACCCGCCGACCACCGGCAACGGTCGGGCCTGACGGGGCCGGGCGGGCCCGCTCACCACCCACCACACAACGGCCGAGGCCCGGACGCCACTTGGGCGTCCGGGCCTCGGCCTGAGGGTGTCGGAAAGATGGTTCAGGAGGCGGTGCGGACCTCGGCCGCAGCACCGACCGGGGTGACCTCGACCAGGCCGGTCTCGCCGAAGGTCAGCTTGCAGGTGTCGGCCCGGTAGGTGGAGACGGCGACCGCCACCAGGCGCCCGGCCGCGGCGTACTGGGTGGTCATCACCAGCACCGGCGAACCGGGCGGGCGCTCCAGCAGGGCGGCCTCGTCGGCCTCGGCGACACCCAGCTCGACCGCGCGGGACTCGCCGTCCACCTCCAGCCGCTCCAGCTGGCGCAGCACCGAGCGGGCCCGGTCGCTCTCGGCCCGGAAACCGGGCAGGTGCGGCAGCGCCGCGGCCGGGACGTGCAACGACTCGGTGGCCATCGCCCGACCCTCCACCAGGCGGACCCGGCGGACGATGTGCACGGTGGCGCCCTCGGCGATGCCGAGGCTCTTGGCCAGCTGGGCCGACGCGGGGGCGGTGGTGCAGTCGATCGTCCGCCAGGCCTGGCTGCGGACGGCGCCGGGCCAGCCCTCCTCCTGCCGGTTGACCGGGACGCCGACCCGCGGGGCCGCGATCAGGGTGCCGATCCCCCGCCGACGCACCAGGCGCCCCTCCAGCTCCAGCTGGTCGAGGGCCTGCCGCAGGGTCGCGCGGGCGACACCGAAGCGGGCGGAGAGCTCGCGCTCGTTGGGCAGGACCTGACCGATGGAGAACTCCGAGTCGATCGCCCGGAGCAGCACCGTGCGCAGGTGCCAGTACTTCGGCTCCGGCACCGCCGAGAGCTGTCCTGTCGTCCCCACCTTGTCCTCCACCCTGTCGTCTCCGCCCTGCGGTAAGGAGGGCGGATGCCGGGCCCGCTGTCCGCTGATGCGGCAGGTGGGAGAGCGGGCTTTTATCCGTCCTTCTTTATTAAAGGTCTTTGCAGTAAGCGACCCTAGGTGCTTCATCCGAAGATGGTCAAGACCAATGGCGCGGCTTGGTGCGACCGTCGCACACATTCATGCCACGTTCACGTCATCCGGCGGGCGGTGCGCGTCACGCTTCGGACCGGCCTGCCGCACTCGGTAGGCTGCTCGGGTGATCGTGGTGACGAGTGTGAACGTGAACGGAATCCGGGCGGCGGCCAAGAAGGGCTTCATCGAGTGGCTGGCCGCCACCGAGGCGGACGTGATCTGCCTGCAGGAGGTGCGCTCCGAGCCCGGGCAACTGCCCGTCGAACTGCGCGACCTCGACGGCTGGCACGCGGTCTGGGCCCCCTCCGTCGCCAAGGGCCGGGCCGGCGTCGCCGTACTGTCCCGCCAGGAGCCGCAGCGGACCGCCATCGGATTCGGGTCGGATGAATTCGACGATTCGGGCAGGTATGTCGAAATCGACCTGCCGGGGCTGACCGTCGCCAGCCTCTACCTCCCCTCCGGCGAGGTCGGCACCGAGCGCCAGGACGAGAAGGAACGCTTCATGGCGGAATTCCTCGTCCACCTCACTGCCCTGCGCACCCGCGCCGCCGCCGACGGCCGCGAGGTCGTCGTCTGCGGCGACTGGAACATCGCCCACCGCCCCGAAGACCTCAAGAACTGGAAGGCCAACCAGAAGTCCGCCGGCTTCCTCCCCGAGGAACGCGCCTGGCTCTCCCGCGTCTACGACGAGGCCGGCTACGTCGACGTCGTCCGCAGCCTCCACCCCGACCGCACCGGCCCCTACTCCTGGTGGTCCTACCGCGGCCGCGCCTTCGACAACGACTCCGGCTGGCGAATCGACCTGCATTGTACAACGCCTGGTATCGCCGCCAAGGCGGTCGAAGCCTATGTCGAACGTGTCGCCACCCACGCGGAACGCTGGTCCGACCACGCCCCCGTCACCGTGGTCTATGACCTGGAGAGTTGAGACCAGCAGGCCGGGCTGCCCCCTCGTGGATCGGCAACCCGGCTACCGACACGGTCCACAACGACCCGCAACAGCGCCTCGCGGAGCCATACCGAGCTCGTGACCATGAAGACGCCGGACCTCACCCACGGCACGTTCACTACGATGCCCGGACCGCGCCGAGCTAGCGGGCACGGGAAGGGGAGCGGCGCGATTGCGTGACGGATTGCCTCGCTGACGATGACGCTGCGACGGTGGCCCGTCCAGGCGGGTGCGGGATTGGCGCCAGTCCGGCGGCCCAGGCCACAGCAATCCGGCGGCTGTTGCGGTGCTGCACGTTCGGGTACTGAGGTAGGACCATCCTCGTCGAACTGTGGCGGGACCGTGAGACGCTGCAACGGTGCCACACCTCGACCGCGTACGTGCTGCGATGGTGCTGTACCTCATGGGTGTGGGGACGGGTGAGCTCCTGGGCGACGCGGACGGTCGTCGGGCCGCTGCGACGGTGCCGCACCTCGTGGGTGGGGGCGGCGATCGGCCGCTCGGCCGCGCCGTCCAGGCCGACGCGCTGCGGCGGTGCCACACCTCGCGGGTGTGGAGATGGGGCGTCCAGCCGACCGCGCCCGAGGACATTTTGCGGCTGCGACGGTGCCGCACCTCGCGAGTGTGGAGACGGCAGGCTGTGGCCCATGGCGTCGTAGCGCCGCTCAGTGCCGCGACGGTGCCGCACCTCGTGGGTGTGGGGACGGCGCCCTCGACCAGACCGCGCTGCGGGCGGACCAGCAGCCGCGATGGTGCTACACCTCCTGAGTGTGGAGACGGCTGTTCACCGCCAATCTCATCATCGCCCCCTACTTGCTGCGACGGTGCCGCACCTAGCGGGTGCGGAGACGGGGCGAGGTCCTCGGCGACGAGGTGGTGGCGATGTTGCTGCGACGGTGCCGCACTCACGGGTACGGGAATTGCCTGGCCGGAAACGACTCCCTACTGACCGCCGGGACGCTGCGACAGTGCCACACTTCGCAGGTACGGGGAAACCACCCCCCGCTGCCCGTCGACGTTATGGTCAAGCTGCTGCGACGGTGCCACACCTGGTAAGTGCTGGGACGGCCCGGATCTTCGGGGCGCGGAAAAGCTGCGACGGTGCCGCACCTCGCAGGTGCGGAGACCGCCCGCGGACTGCGGTCGGGGTTTCGGCGACCTCCGGGCTGCGGCGGCGCCGCACCTCGCGGTATGCAGACCGCAGCTGGGTGAGGTGGCCGAGATTCGGAGGGGTGTCGCTGCGACGGTACCGCACCTCGCGGGTGTGGAGACCACAGCTCGGACGTCTCCTCGTTGCGGCCGGCGATCGCACTGCGACGGTGCCGCACCTCGCGGGTGTGGAGACCGCGGCAACCTGTCCGGCATCGGCGACACGGTGATCCAGCTGCGACGGTGCCGCACCTCGCGGGCGGGGAGACCGGCGGGGTGAAGCCGGTGTTCAGAGGGGGCCCCTGAGCGCTGCGACGGTGCCGCACCTCGCGGACGCGGGGACGGCATGCCGCAGGGCTTCGCGGCGTTTGAAAATCACCACCTGCGACGGTGCCGCACCCCACACCTCGCGGATGCGGGGACGGAGCAGGTGAGCTGGATATCTGCAGTCACGTCCCGCCTGTCTTCCTGCCCGTTGTCACGCACATAAGAGATGCTTCGGGCCTTCTACTTCGGTGCGGCCGGGCGTTTCGTGGTGTGCTTGGGATTCCGAACTTATCGGCTTGTGGGCGACCAGACGTTGACGGCAGCGCTGTGGAGTTCTCAGTGGGCGTTTAGCGGGCTCTTTTCCGTCATGCGGCTTTCATCCATGACCGCGTTCGTGGCGATCTACCCGATGCAGGAAGTCTGTCCCCGCCTTGGCCGCCAGCATGCCTGGCGGTCTCGTCCGCTTCTGCGCCTGGAAGTCCGTCTGATTTGAAAAAGTCATAGAACCGCCCATGGGACAGCGGAACAGAGTCTTCCGCCACGTTCATGCAGACGCTGTGTCGTGAGCCAGCGGAAGCCATACCCCAGCGACCTGTCCGACGCCCGATGGGCCCTGATCGAGCCGAAACTGACGGCCTGGAGGAAAGCTCGGCTCGACCGCAGGCCCACCGGACAGCCGGCAAAGGTCGAACTGCGCGACGTGTTCAATGCGATCCTACGTCAACCGAACGGGAATCCCCTGGAAGTACCTCCCACACGACTTCCCGAACCACGGCACCGTCTACGCCTACTACGCCGCCTGGCGCGACGAGGGAATCTTTGCCCAGCTCAACTACGACCTGACCGGCCTGGCCCGCGTGAGGGAGGGACGCAACCCCGAGCCGACAGCATCCGTCATCGACACCCAGAGTGTGAAGACCTCCACCAACGTGCCCCTGACCAGCCAAGGAACCGACGCAGCGAAGAAAATCGTCGGCCGCAAACGCGGCATCCTCACCGACACCCCCGGGCTGATCCTCGCCGTGATCGTCACCGCCGCGAGCCTGTCCGAGAACGCCGTGGGAATACACCTCATCAACCAGGCCAAGAAGACCTACCCGGGCATCTCCAAAAGCTGGGTCGACACCGGCTTCAAGAACGCCATGGTCGAGCACGGAGCCAGCCTGGGAGTCGACGTCGAGGTCGTCCACCGCAAATCCGACGCCCCTGGATTTCACGTGGTGAAAAGGCGGTAGGTTGTCGAACGAAGCCTGGGGTGGATCATGCTAAGACGGCGCCTCGCCCGCGACTACGAGACCCTGCCGACCAGCTCCGAAGCCATGATCCACATCGCCTCGATCGACAACCTCGCCAAGCGCATAACGGACGAGACCACACCAACCTGGCGAGGGACTTACTAGGGCATAAAGGGCAATCCGTTCACATCAAACGCCCTCTGAGTTCGCAAGAAGCCTCACCCCAGCGACTGGGCCAGGTCACAGTGGATCATCGAGAACCGGCTGCACTTCGTCCGCGACAGCACCTTCGGCGAGGACGCCTCGAGGATCCACATCGGCCACGGACCCGAGAACATGGCGACCCTCCGCAACTTGGCGATCAACACGCTGCGGCAGCACGGATACCGCAACATCGCTGCCGGCCTCCGCCACGCCTCCTACGAACCCTTCACCCGCCCGCTCGACCTCTTGGGTATCGCTTGACCAGCCAGTCTGCCTGATCACCGGGACTTTATAACAGCCCTGTCATCCTGCCCGATCGCATCGCGCACGGCCCTCCAGCCTGCAAGGCAAGCATCGAAGTCCACTGCGACTTCCCGGACCTCCTTGGTCGCGTAGTCGCACCACAGCAGGCGGGCGCCGGTTGCGCACGAGCGCACGAGATAGGCCTCCTCAGCATCGAAGAGCTCGGTAGCCTCGGGCAACGCGAAGTAGCTGCGCGGATTGGCGTCGGCTGCGGCGAACGCCGGCCGCAGGCCTTCGCTGTGCCATGCGTGCAAGCCGGCGAACAGCGTTGCGACGCCCATGCCGGCCGCGGCGTGCAGCACCGGCTGCAACGCCAGCTTCTTCAGCATGTCGTCGATCGCGCCCTGAACCAGCCCGACGACCGCCCAGGCGTCCGGATCGCCGATCTCGCCGGGCGGCGCGGTTACACGAATCCCGCAGAAGCGATGCGCGCCGTCGCTCGACGTCTCGGCGGTCCAGCGCCACGCGAGGGAAACGACTTGCTCGGTCATGAACCACAGGGTATCTGCACGACTTGATCGGTCACCGGCACTCAACCGGAGCTTCGTTGTGTACGGACCGGGTACATCATGCCTCGTCATACCGCCGTGACCAGCACCTTCACCAGCTCACCCGGACTTTGAAATCGCCCTGCCAGGACGATGCGGTCCTGCGATGCATGCACGGAGGTCACCGTCTCCTGTCCTGTCCAGGCGTCCCAGTGGGCGGTCCACTGCGGGGGCTGGAACAGCTCGCGCCACTCACGGTCGCGGGCCGACCCGTGCAGGCGGTCGCCGGTGCGCAGCCTGGAGGCGAGGTCGCTGGTGATGGCCTCGACGATCTCGACGGGTGTCTGGTCGGTGAGGCACACGGTCCACTGGGGCGGCTCGAACGGCGAGTTGTGAACGGCGATCTTCCACATCGCGTCGGTGCCATTCTCGGGCTCGAAGCCGAGCCGGACCCTGCCGTCGGTGGAGACGATGAACTGGTTGCCGCGGCCGTCGTCGATGCGCACGGCGCCAGCGTCGACGAGGGGGCGGATCGCGCGCTCGGTGTCCAGGACGGGGCCTGCGTACGTGGCCGGGGTGACGCTCAGCTGCAGCCACGGCTGTTCGTGCGCCTTCCTGGTCCAGTAGGGGTTAGTCGCAATAACAACGCGAAATGACGCAATCAGGGTCGCGAGACACTAGAGGGCCCGTCCGGCCCTGATCCACCGTCAGAACGATCATTGCTCTGCTCCGCCCCCGTATTCCATACTGAGTGCCGCCGCCGGAAATCCTGGCGGTGTTCAGGGGGTAGTCATGCGTATTGCTCGTAAGGCAGGCGTCGCGCTGACCAGTCTCGTGATGGCCGGGGGCCTCGCCACCGCGACATCCGGCTCGGCTTCCGCCGCGACGGACGAGATCTGCGCGTACCCGTCCGCCGAGGTCTACAACGACGCCGGCAAGTGGGCCGGCGGCGCCCAGTGGAGTGCGAACCCCGGCTGTGGCGTGACGGGAGACACCCTCGGCGCCTTCGACGCCACCGCCGACGGATATGGCGTCGTCGCCCATCTGAGCGCGCCCGACGGCAGCATCCCCGAACGTGTGGTCAGCACCTCCGGCCACAATTCGCCTTACACCGCGTGGAAGAGCGGCAACCTGCCCGAGGGCCATCAGTACATCATGTGGGCCTGCCTGACGAAGGGCGGCGTCACGTCCCACTGCTCGAAGACCAAGATCGTGACCTCCTGACGCTCGCGTCCGATGACGGCTTACGTCTGACGGCTTTCGTCTGACGGGTCGCGTCTCCCTCGCCGGGTGAGCCCCGGCCGCCGCAGTGGATTCCGCGGCGGCCGGGGCTTTCGGCTGGGACGCCGGTGGTCTAGCCCCAATGCCGGTGACTTAACAACGATCGCGAGCCGCTGACCTGACCATATGAGGGCCGGGCCCCCCTTCCCTGCTCATCCGGGCGGTGCCTATCGTCCGGGTATGTACACGGGCTCGGAAAGGAGGCCCTCAATGTCTGTCTACGTCGGTATCGACGTGCACCGCAAGAGGTCCCAGATCGCCGTGATCGACGAGGACGGTGCGGTGCGGGTCAACCGCAACGTCCCCAACGGCGTGGAGACGGTGCTCGGGGTCATCGGGGACCTGCCGATCGGCACCCCGGTCGCGTTCGAGGCCACCTACGGCTGGGGCTGGCTGGTCGGACTCCTGGAGGACTACGGATACCAGCCGCACCTGGTCCACCCGCTGCGGTGCAAGGCGATCGCCTCGGCCAGGCTGAAGAACGACAAGGTCGACGCCGCGATCCTGGGCCGGCCGCTGCGGGCCGACCTCCTGCCGGAGGCGTGGATCGCCCCGCTGGAGGTACGCCAGCAGCGAGCCCTGCTCCGCCACCGCTTCCAGCTGGTGCGGTTGCGGACGCTCATGCGCAACCGCGTCCACGCGGTCCTGGCCGACCTCGGCCACGACCGGCCCGGCAGCTGTTTCACCGGACCCGGCCGCAACTGGCTCGCGTCATTGGAGCTCCCGGACGCCTCCCGTCGCGTGGTGGACGACCTGTTGCAGGTCATGGACGCCCTGCAGGTGCCGATCGACGCCCTCGACAAGCAGCTCGCCGCGCACGCCAGGGGCGACCCGCGGGTGAAGGCCCTCATGGAGCTGCCCGGTGTCGGCACGCTCACCGCGCTGGTGATCCTCGCCGAGGTCGGCGACGTCACCCGCTTCCCCTCCGCCCGCAAGCTCGCCGCCTGGGCCGGCCTCACCCCCACCGTCCGCGCCTCGGACCTCACCGTCCACCAGGGGCACATCTCCAAACAGGGCTCCGCCTGGCTGCGCTGGATCCTGTGCGAGGCCGCCCAGACCGCCAAGCGCAGCCCCGTCTTCGCCGACACCTACCAGGCCATCGCCGCCAGGCGCGGCAAGAAGATCGCCACCACCGCCATCGCCCGCAAGCTCCTCACCCGCGCCTACCACCTCCTGCGCGACCCTCGTTTCGAGCGGGACCAGCGCAAGCGACCAGCCCGATGAAACCGCCACCGTGCGGATCGCCCGCAGACCCCGGGTGCGCTCGCAATTTCGCATGAGACGGCTCCGCCGCGCTCGATGACCTGACTGAGCAGCCCGGTCCCCGGACCACGGTCATGGCGCCGGCCACACCGGCCAGACGCCGGATGGGTGCATGTGACACCACACGCGGACCACCTGCCGGGGACGCAACGATCCACATCCCAGAAGAACTTCACGCTTCATCGGCTGTCCATTGTCTACCGCCGCGCATCGGTGTCCAGCTCGTTCGTCCTCGCCCGCTCGTCCCTCGTCGGGCTCCGGGCGCTCCAACTGGACTCCTCCCACGCGGCGGCAGCACCAGCGACTACGAGGAAGCCCCGAAGACCACGCAGCCCCGGCAACAACAGGACGAAACCCGAGGCCAGGAACCTACGCGCGCTTGACAGGCCCGGCCCTCATGGGTGCGGCAATGCTTCGGCCAGAGGGCCGTGAAAGACCGCAAAGTCACCTGCATTGGGGTTAGGGCCTGTCCTGCGGATCATGCCTGGAATGCGGCACGCTCGCGTAGGTGGGCGACCATCACCCGAGCTGCGCCGAGGCGGACTTGCAAGCCCTCGGGAATGAATCTCAGGATCTCGTGGCTGTCGATCAAGCCGGGGTGATCACAGCTGCCCGGCTCCGCTTGTGCAGTTTTGAGGGAGTGTCAGCAATATGACCGTCACACAGCCTGCCGCCGAGCGCGTGCGTGTCTCCGCGGAACCCGACTGGTACGAGTCGGCCGGTATCTCGCTCGGCGTCCGGGTCGGGAACTTGGTCTTCACATCAGGGCAGGCGCCGATCGATGCCCAGGGAGCCACGGTCGGCGCCGGGGACTTCGAGACGCAAGCCCGTCAGGCGCTCGCGAATCTGTCGACGGTCCTCACAAACGCGGGCTCCAGCCTCGCCGACGTAGTCAAGGCGACCGTGTTCGTCACGGACATAGCGCAGCAGGACATCTTTGCCAAGTTGCGCGCGGAACACTTCCCGGACAAGCCTCACCTCGCGGAGTCGTTCGTAGAGGTCTCCTCACTCGCCAACCCTGAGTGGATGATCGAGATTGAGGCCATCGGACTCGTCCGGTGATGCCGGGTACTCACAGGCTCTTCGGCGGGTTTACTGACTTCGGCGTTTCGAGGTGATTGGCGTGTTTGTGTAGCTGACCGTCGGTCACTTCCGCGCTATGCCGTTGGTATGCGCTATGGGGATGGGGGCGGGCTGACGGCGAAGGGCCGGCAGCGCCGCGAGGCGGTGCGGCTGGAGGCCGCCGGGTTGTTCGCCGATGGACTCGGGCCACCGGAGGTCGCCCGCAGGCTGCGGGTGAGCTCGAAGTCGGCCTACCAGTGGCACCAGGCGTGGACGAACGGCGGGGTCGCGGCCCTGGCCTCACAAGGCGCGAGCGGCCGGCGTTGCAAGCTGTCCGCGCGCTGCCAGGAGAAGCTGGCCGCCTACCTCGAGCAGGGGCCGGCCGCCCACGGCTGGGATCAGGACCAGGTCTGGACCGGCGCGCGGGTGGCCACGCTGATCGGCCGCAAGTTCCACGTGTCTACAGCGTCTCGGGCGCCACCCGCCTGATGCACCGGCTCGGTTTCACCCCGCAGGTCCCCGTGCGGCGTGCCACCGAACGCGACGAACAGGCCGTCGCCGCCTGGAGGGAGGCGACCTGGGAGGAGGTAAAAGCACCAGGGCGGCCTGCGACGGATGGATCTGCTTCGAGGACGAAGCAGGCTTCACCCGCAGGCCGCCCAAAGGACGCACATGGGGACGCCGCGGCATCACCCCGGTCGTGAAGGTGAGCGGCAGCCGCTCGGGGAGGATCTCCGTCGCCGGGCTGATCGCGATGCGACCGGGCTCGCGGACCCGCCTGTGCCACCGGCTGCGGCGCCACACCGGGCGCAAGGGCGAACGCCGCAGCCTGTCCGAACACGACTACATCGGGCTGATAGACGGGATGCACCAGCTGGTCAAGGCGCCGATCGTGCTGGTGTGGGATCGGCTGAACACCCACGTCTCCCACGCCATGCGCGACCTCATCGACGCGCGGGACTGGCTGACGGTGTTCGTGCTGCCCGCATACGCACCCGAGCTGAACGCGGTCGAGTACCTGTGGGCCCACGTCAAACGAAGTCTGGCGAACCTCGCCAGTGTCGCCCTCGACCGGCTCGAAGCCCTCGTCCGCAACCGACTCAAACGACTGCAGTACCGCTCCGACATCCTCAACGGCTTCCTCACCGGGACCGGACTCTCCCTCGACCTCCCACCGCCATCACCTTGAAACGCCGAGGTCAGTAACCGCGCCCCAACCTCCGTCACCACCCGGCCGACACCCGACCCCACAGCCCTACCGGCCACGAACACCCAGGGATCGCCTCGCAGGCCGACCGGGCTGTCCGCCCCCACGCCATTGCCTGGGGAATGACAGCCACCACCGGTTCCGCACCCGGCCCGGTACCGTCACCGCAACCCTCT
>NZ_JARXYZ010000030.1 GCF_029894125.1 Kitasatospora sp. MAA19 | reverse complement strand
CGCCCGGTTACATTCCGAACCCGGAAGCTAAGCCTTACAGCGCCGATGGTACTGCAGGGGGGACCCTGTGGGAGAGTAGGACGCCGCCGAACAATTCTTCGAGAGAAGCCCCCGCCGGGTGACCCTGGCGGGGGCTTCTCTGTTGTAGGGTCAACGTGCATTGTCATCACACGGGACAGGAGGCCCCCGGGTGGAGGTCCAGGAGACGCGGGTCCAGACCGATCGCGTCCTCACCATCCCCAACCTGCTCAGCATGGGCCGGCTGGTCGGTGTTCCGCTTTTTCTCTGGCTGATTCTCTGGCCGGTTTTCGATGGCCCCAACAACGACGGTTGGGCGCTGCTGATCCTGGCGCTGAGCGGTGTCAGCGACTATCTCGACGGAAAGCTCGCGCGGCGGTGGGGGCAGATCAGCCGGGTGGGGCAGCTGCTCGATCCGCTGGCCGACCGGCTCTATGTGCTGTCCACGCTGGTCGGTCTGACCTGGCGTGAGATTCTGCCGTGGTGGGTCACGGCGATTCTGCTGGCCCGGGAACTTTTTATCGCCGCGCTGCTGCCGATTCTGAACCGGCACGGCTACGGGCCGCTCCAGGTGAGTTTTCTGGGGAAGGCCGCGACCTTCAATCTGATGTACGCGTTCCCGCTTCTGCTGCTCGGCAGTGTGGACAGCTGGATCGCGCGGCCGGCCGAGGTCGTGAGCTGGGCCTTCATCTGGTGGGGGACCACGTTGTACTGGTGGGCCGGTATTCTTTACGCGGTTCAGGCCCGGCGGATCATCAGGGCGGGCTCGGCGGGCTCCGCGTCCGCAGTCTGAGACGTGATCTGAGAGAAGTCCCACGCCGTATCGGTGCGTCGGACGATACCTTCCGGGTAGGGATCCCTCTGGAACGGTTTGATGGACCTGCAGGTCCAACACCGCGAAGGAGGACGCACCCGTAATGAAAGCCGTTGTAATGGCAGGGGGCGAAGGCACCCGACTCCGCCCGATGACCTCCAGCATGCCGAAGCCGCTGCTTCCGGTCTCCAACAGGCCGATCATGGAGCACGTGCTTCGGCTGCTGAAGCGGCACGGCCTCTCCGACACCGTCGTCACCGTCCAGTTCCTGGCGTCTCTGGTCAAGAACTACTTCGGTGACGGCGAGGACCTGGGCATGCATCTGACGTACGCCCACGAGGAGACGCCACTAGGCACCGCGGGGAGTGTCAAGAACGCCGAGGACGCCCTGAAGGACGACTCCTTTCTGGTGATCTCCGGTGACGCGTTGACCGACTTCGATCTCTCGGAATTGATCGACTTTCACCGCAGCAAGAACGCACTGGTCACGGTCTGTCTCACCAGGGTGCCGAATCCCCTGGAGTTCGGAATCACGATCACGGACGACGACGGACGGGTCGAGCGCTTCCTGGAGAAACCGACCTGGGGGCAGGTCTTCTCCGACACTGTGAACACCGGTATCTACGTGATGGAACCCGAGGTCTTCGACTATGTCGCGGCGGGTGAGTCCGTCGACTGGTCGAGTGACGTCTTCCCGCAATTGCTGAAGGAGGGCAAGCGGGTCTACGGCTACGTCGCCGAGGGCTACTGGGAGGACGTGGGCACCCACGAGAGCTATGGCAAGGCCCAGGCGGACGTCCTGGAGGGCAAGGTCGACGTCGAGATCGACGGCTTCGAGATCTCGCCCGGAGTCTGGGTGGCCGAGGGTGCGGAGGTGGACCCGGAGGCGGTGTTGCGCGGGCCGCTGTACATCGGGGACTACGCCAAGGTCGAGGCCGGCGTCGAGATCCGTGAGCACACCGTGCTCGGCAGCAACGTGGTGGTGAAGCGCGGCGCCTTCCTCCACAAGGCCGTCGTGCACGACAACGTCTACATCGGGCCGCAGAGCAACCTGCGCGGCTGCGTGGTCGGCAAGAACACCGACGTGATGCGGGCCGCCCGGATCGAGGACGGCGCGGTGATCGGGGACGAGTGCCTGATCGGCGAGGAGTCGATCATCGGGGCGAACGTCCGGGTCTACCCGTTCAAGACCATCGAGGCCGGCGCCGTGGTCAACACCTCGGTGATCTGGGAGTCCCGCGGCCAGGAGCACCTGTTCGGCCTCCGCGGGGTCTCGGGGATCCTGAACGTCGAGATCACCCCGGAGCTGGCCGTGCGGCTGGCCGGCGCGTACGCCACGACCCTGAAGAAGGGGGCGACCGTCACCATTGCGCGTGACCACTCGCGTGGTGCGCGTGCGCTCAAACGGGCGATGATCTCGGCACTCCAGACGTCCGCCATAGACGTCCGCGACCTGGAGAACGTGCCGATGCCGGTGGCCCGGCAGCACACCGCGCGGGGGAGCGCGGGCGGGATCTTCCTGCGGACCACGCCGGGGGTGCCGGACTCGCTGGACATTCTCTTCTTCGACGAGCGCGGGGCCGACCTCTCGCAGGCCGGGCAGCGCAAGCTGGACCGCGTGTACGCGCGCCAGGAGTACCGGCGCGCCTTCCCCGGCGAGATCGGGGACCTGACCTTCCCGTCCAGCGTCTTCGACTCCTACGCGGGCAACCTGCTGCGGGCCATCGACACCACCGGGGTCCGGGAGGCCGGGCTGAAGGTGGTCGTGGACACCGCGCACGGCAGCGCCGGCCTGGTTCTGCCGAGCATCCTCGGGCGGCTCGGGGTGGAGGCGCTGACCGTCTCCAGCGGGCTGGACGAGGCGCGGCCGACGGAGGACGCGGAGGAGCGGCGGGCCGGGCTGGCCAGGCTCGGCGAGCTGGTGGCCTCCTCCCGGGCGGCCTTCGGCGTCCGCTTCGACCCGGTCGGTGAGCGGGTCGCCTTCGTCGACGAACTGGGCCGGGTGATCGACGACGACCGGGCGCTGCTGGTGCTGCTGGACCTGGTCGCGGCCGAGCGGCGCAGCGGGCAGGTGGCGCTGCCGGTGACCACGACCCGGATCGCCGAGCAGGTCGCCGCGTACCACGGCACCCAGGTCATCTGGACCACGACGACGCCGGACGACCTGGCGAAGGCCGCCGCCGCCGAGGGCACGGTGTTCGGCGGGGACGGGCGCGGCGGGTTCGTGGTGCCGGAGTTCAGCGGGGTGCTGGACGGCGCCGCGGCCTTCGTGCGGCTGGTCGGCCTGGTGGCCCGTACCCAGCTCACGCTGAGCCAGATCGACGCGCGCATCCCGCAGGCGCACATCCGCCGCCGGGACCTCGCGACGCCGTGGGCGGCCAAGGGGATGGTGATGCGCTCGGTGGTGGAGGCGGCCGGCAGCCGGCGGCTGGACACCACGGACGGCGTCCGGGTCGTCGAGGCGGACGGGCGCTGGACGCTGGTGCTGCCGGACCCGGCCGAGGCGACCACCCACCTGTGGGCGGAGGGCCCGGACGACGAGGCGACCGAGGCGCTGCTGGACGAGTGGGCGGCGGTGGTCGACGGGGCCGGACGGTGACGGCACCGGCCTGATCGCCCGACGGTCCTGGCGACAGACGGTCCTGATGGTCGGGGCGCGCGGCATGTTCCGCGCGCCCCACTGTCCGTTTTCGCACCGTTCGGAACGATCCGTCACTTTGTGTCGTGTGTGCAGCTCAGGGGGTGTGCACGGGGCCCTTCGCCGACGTGGGACGATGGTCGGCATGCCAGCGACGCCGACGCCGAGTGCCCCGAACGGACGGTACAACCGCCCGGACGCCTCGATGTCCCTGCTGACCAACGTGATGGACCACAGCCTGGACGAGGGCTACGCGGAGGCGGCGGCCGCACGGGGCGGCGACCACGACAGCCGGATACCCAGGACGGCTCGCGGCCTGCTGACGCTGGGCGCCGGGCTGGCCCTGGCCGCAGCCGTGGTGACGGTCGGCGCGGTGAACGCGCACAAGGCGGAGCCGACGCTGGCCAAGGAACGGGACGCGCTGATCCACCGGATCAACGACAGCAACGGCTCGGCCGACCACCTCCAGCAGCAGGTTCAGGAGCTGCGGCGGAAGGTCGAGAGCACGCAGCAGCAGGCGCTCGCGACGGGCGACGGCGACCAGGGTGGTCTGACCGGTGCGGTGGGCCTGGGGGAGGTCACGGGACCGGGCGTCAAGCTGGTCCTGGAGGACGCGACCGGCACCGGCAGCGGGGGGAACGTCGATCCGCGGGCCGGGCAGGGCTTCTCCAACAGCGGCCGACTGCGGGACCGGGACCTGCAGCTGGTGGTGAACGGCCTGTGGGGATCCGGTGCGGAGGCCCTGGCGATCAACGGCCAGCGGCTGACCGCGCTCTCCGCGATCCGGGCCGCGGGCGAGGCGGTGCTGGTGGACAACCGGCCGCTCGTGCCGCCGTACACCATCCAGGCGATCGGGGACGGGCCGAAGCTCCTTGGGACCTTCGAGAACGCCATGGCCGGGCAGTACCTGCGGCTGCTCCAGGAGAAGTACGGCATCAAGTCGACGATGTCCACGCAGAAGAGCCTGACGCTGCCGGCGGCGGTGGGAGTGACGCTGCGGATCGCCCAGCCGGTCACGCCCGAGGCCTCTCCCTCGGTGTCTCCGTCGGCGGCCCCGACCACCCCCGCCGCGACGTCGTCGTCCACCGCCGGAACCTCCGAGAGCCCGGGAGCGTCCGTCTCACCGTCCGGGAGCACCGGGCGGCGCACGCCGAGCGGATCCGCGAAGCCCTCGACAGCCCACTCGTCCACGACGACCTCGACCAGGTCGTCGTCCGCAGGGACAGGAGCAGCTAGACCGTGATTGCCGTACTGGGTCTCGTGATCGGGGTGGTCGTCGGACTCTTCGTCCAGCCCGAGTTGCCGGACGCCGTCGTGCCGTACCTGCCGATCGCGGTGGTGGCGGCGCTGGACGCCGTGTTCGGCGGTGTCCGGGCGATGCTGGACGGGATCTTCAACGACAAGGTGTTCATCGTCTCGTTCCTGTCGAACGTGGTGGTCGCGGCACTGATCGTCTTCCTCGGTGACCAGCTGGGCGTCGGCTCGCAGCTGTCCACGGGTGTGGTCGTCGTCCTCGGCATCCGCATCTTCTCCAACGCGGCCGCGATTCGGCGCCATGTCTTCCGCGCCTGAGCCCGGCCGCGAGGCGGCGGCGGAGAACGTGGACGGCGAGGGGAAGGCGGCCAAGAAGGCTGCCGAGACGGGCCCGGTCGAGCCGGTGGGCGAGGCCGAGCACGGCGAGTCCGTCGAGCACGTCGAGGAGCCCGCGAAGAAGGACGGGGCCGAGGAGCCCGCGGCGGCGCCGGTGAAGTCTGACGCTAAGCCTGAGCTTGAGCCCGCGGCGGCGCCCGAGCCCGTGGTGCGGCTCGCGAAGGCCGTGGAGCCCGAGCCCGAGGCTGCGTCAGGGGTCGAGTCCGTGGTGGAGCCGGCCGCCGTGCAGCCGCCCGACGCCGACCGCAACGCCGGGCGGCGGCGCCTCAAGGCGGCTCTGTGGCCGCCGAGGCTGTCGCGCGGGCAGCTGGTGGTGGCGTTGCTGCTGTTCTCGCTCGGCCTGGCGCTGGCGATCCAGGTGCGGTCGACCAACGACCACCACAGCCAGCTGCGTGGGGCCCGCCAGGAGGACCTGGTGCGCATCCTCGACGAACTGGACAGCCGCCAGCAGCGTCTGCAGCAGGAGAAGGCGGAGTTGGAGCAGTCCCTGGCCAAGTTGGAGAACAGCTCCAACCAGGCCAAGGAGGCCCAGGAACAGACCAGGAAGAAGGCGACGGAGCTCGGCGTGCTCGCCGGTACCGTCAAAGCCACTGGTCCGGGCATCGTACTCACGGTCGATGATCCCCAAGGGCAGGTGAAGGCAGATATGCTGCTGGACACCCTGCAGGAACTTCGAGCGGCGGGGGCGGAGGCGATTCAGATCAACGATGTGCGCGTGGTGGTCAACACCTACTTCACCGACGTGTCGGGCGGCGGGGTGCAGATCGACGGGAAGAAGGTCTCGCAGCCCTATCGGTTCACCGTCGTGGGGAACCCGCAGGATCTGACGCCCGCGCTGAACATCCCGGGGGGTGTCGTGCGCACCCTGGAGAGCAACCAGGCGCGGGCGACGATCACCCAGCAGCAGAAGGTGGTCGTCGACGCCCTCGTGGATCTGAAGACGCCGCAGTACGCCAAGCCGGCTTCGAAGTGACGGGGCGCCCGACGAACGGCCCGTCACCTGCTGGCCGCACCCGGTGCGGGGCGCAGCCGTCGCGTGGGCGAGACTGGGTCGTACCAGTACGCACCGGAGTAACAACCGCAGTACCAGCCGTCGGAGTACCACTCCAGCAGGCCCGGTCCGCAATCGGGACCGCAGCCTGTCCGAGGTTCTCACCCTGCCCCGCGGGCGGGTCTGTCACACGCAAGGGGATTCGCCCGTGAGTTTCTTCTCGAAGTTGTTCGGTCGTAACAAGGGCCGTGGCGCGGCCTCGGTCGAGGCGCCCACCGCGCGGCACCGCCGGCCCGAGGACGAGCCCTCCGTGCCGGGCATGCGCTCCGCCCCCGAGGCGGCGGCGTACGCCGAGCAGCCGCTGTTCCGGGACGGCGGCGCCGCCCAGTACGTCGGGAATCCGGCGGGTTACGGCGCGTCGGTTGACCCTTCCGGCGACCCGCGCATAGGTTTCCAGTCAGGACCCTCAACCTCTGGTGGAGGGTTTGCCCCCGACCCGTACGCCGGGCACAACCCGTCGGGTGTGCCGCGCCAGGAGGCTGTGAACATGGCTGGCCCCACTCCGTGCCCCAGGTGCGGTAACCAGAACCCGGCGTCGGCCCGGTTCTGCTCGAACTGCGGCACGGCGCTGCGCGGTGGTCTGCTCCCGGAGGGGGCGGCGGAGACCACGTCGACCATCTCGATCTCCGGTCTGGAGTCGTACGACCCCAACACCACGACCGGCACCGGTGCCACGCCGGCCCTGTCGGCCGAGGTGCTGTCGGCGATCGACGCGCTGCCGCCGGGCTCGGCCCTGCTGATTGTCCAGCGCGGCCCGAACTCGGGCAGCCGGTTCCTGCTGGACTCGGACGTCACCACGGCCGGCCGTCACCCGCAGGGTGACATCTTCCTGGACGACGTCACGGTGTCGCGCCGCCACGTGGAGTTCCGCCGCACGCCCTCCGGGTTCAGCGTCGCGGACGTCGGCAGCCTCAACGGCACGTACGTCAACCGGGAGCGGATCGACGAGGTCTCGCTGAACAACGGTGACGAGGTGCAGATCGGGAAGTACCGGCTGGTGTTCTTCGCCGGCCACAACCGGGGGTACTGAACCCAACGTCGGCAGGAGCCCGAGTGAGTACGAATACCCCTTCATCTTCTCTCGGGGCGGCCATCCCCGCATCGTCCGGTCCGCAGGCGGACCGCGTCGGCCGCGGGGTGGTCGCGGGCCCCAGGCAGCCGCTCCGCCCGGATCGGCCGGTCGGGCGGCGACGCGGTGGCGACGAGCTGCTGAGCATCGGTGCGGTGCTGGCCTTCCTGCGCGACGACTTCCCCGAGGTCACCATCTCCAAGATCAGGTTCCTGGAGGCGGAGGGGCTGGTCGAGCCGCAGCGCACGCCCTCGGGGTACCGCAAGTTCAGCCCGGCCGACGTCGAGCGGTTGGCCTACGTCCTGCGGATGCAGCGGGACCACTACCTGCCGCTGCGGGTGATCCGCGAGCACCTGGACGCGATCGAGCGCGGTGAGGCCCCGCCCGCGCTGCCGCCCTCCGCCGACGCCAGGCCCGGGCCGCTGGAGGAGGCGGACCGGGAGCTGGTCGCCTCCGCCGACGTTCCGTCCGGAGTCCGGCTGGGGCGCGCCGAACTGCTGGCCGCCGCCGAGGCCGGGGAGCAGGAGCTGGCCGAGTGGGAGGCCTACGGGCTGGTCGTGTCCGGCCCGGACGGCGGATACGACGGCGAGGCCCTGCAGGTGGCCCGGTTGGTCGCGGAACTCGGCCGGTACGGGCTGGAGCCGCGGCACCTGCGGGCCATGAAGGCGGCGGCCGACCGCGAGATCGGGTTGGTGGAGCAGGTGGTGGCGCCGCTGCGCCGGCACCGGAACCCGCAGACCAGGGCCCATGCCGAGGCCACCGCCAGGGAGCTCGCGATGCTGTCCGTGCGGCTGCACGCGGCGATGGTCCAGGCCGGTCTGCGGGCCCGCGGGTAGCGTCGGTGCGGGCGTTTGTCCAGGCCCGGGCTGCTGGAGAGCACCGCGCTGACCAGCGGCGTCGGCTCTGCGCTTTCATATCCGGGGTTGGAGCCATAGGGTTGCCTGTGTGAATGAGCTCGACGTCGTGGGTGTCCGAGTGGAGATGCCTTCCAACCAGCCGATCGTGCTGCTTCGGGAGGTCGGGGGCGATCGGTACCTGCCGATCTGGATCGGTCCCGGCGAGGCGACCGCGATCGCCTTCGCCCAGCAGGGCATGACGCCGGTGCGCCCGCTGACGCACGACCTGTTCAAGGACGTCCTGGAGGCGCTCGGACAGCAGCTCACCGAGGTCCGGATCACCGACCTGCGGGAGGGCGTCTTCTACGCCGAGCTGGTCTTCGCCGGCGGGGTCGAGGTGAGCGCCCGGCCGTCCGACGCGATAGCGCTGGCCCTGCGCACCGGCACGCCGATCTACGGGAGCGAGGAGGTGCTCGCCGAGGCGGGCATCGCGATTCCGGACGAGCAGGAGGACGAGGTCGAGAAGTTCCGCGAGTTCCTCGACCAGGTGTCGCCCGAGGACTTCGGGGGCAGCGGTCCGCAGTAGCGCGGACGGGACGGCGTACCGGTTCGGGCGCTGTTTGGCTTGCCGTTTTGCCAAAAACCGTCGACCTACCCACACTAGGGGCACGAAAAACCACTCTCCTGAGTGATGTGGTTTGTCTGGCCCGGCGTGGCGATCGTTGACGGGTCATAGGGGACTGCCTACCGTCAGGAGTGGCTGTCCGGGTGCCCGATGCCCGCAGTTCGGGTTGCCCGCAGCACAAGTGGACGGAGGTAGGCATGAGCAGCACCGGCGATGACACGGCCGTGGGAGGCCTGTGCGCCGTGCACCTGCCGCGCACCGCTCGCACCGTGGCGGACCTGCCCCGGGTGGGCAGGTTCCCGGCCGTGCAGCCGGGCCAGCCCGCCACCGAGCGGCTGGCCCCGACGTCCGAACTGATCGGCTATCGCGGGCCGACGGCCTGCGCGGCGGCCGGCATCACGTACCGCCAGCTGGACTACTGGGCCCGGACCGGACTGCTGGAGCCCAGCGTCCGTTCGGCGTACCCGGCCACCAGCCAGCGGCTCTACAGCTTCCGCGACATCCTGCTGCTCAAGATCGTGAAGCGGCTGCTCGACGCGGGTGTCTCGCTGCAGAACATCCGGGTGGCGGTCGCCCATCTGCAGGCCGCCGAGCAGGGCGACCTGGCCGGGATGACGCTGATGTGCGACGGCGCGACGGTGTACGAGTGCACCACGCCGCAGCAGGTGGTGGACCTGCTGAAGGGTGGTCAGGGGGTGTTCGGCATCGCGGTGGGAGCGGTCTGGCAGGAGCTGGAGCTGGTGCTCGGACGGCTGCACGCCGAGCGGACCGACACCGGCGAGACGCTGGTCGGCCACGACCCGGCGGACGAACTGGCCCAGCGGCGCATCCGGGCGGTCTGAGCGCGGAACTGACGAGGCCGCGGGCCCGGACGGGGAACCGTCCGGGCCCGCGGCCTCGTCTTGCGCCCGGTGGAGCGATCGAGGGAGGGCATGTGAGGCTCGGCACCGGGATAACGGACCTGCTGCGGCGTCGGGGCGGGCTGCTGAAGGTGCGGCTGCGGCAGCGGGCCACGCAGCGCCGGATCTTCCAAGTGGGGACGGTGCTCTGCTCGCTGGCGCTGGCGCCGAGCGCCTGGCTGTGGGTCTCGGCGGGGGACCGGGTCGGCACGGTGGCCAGCGTGCCGTCCGCGCCGGTCGCGGTGGTCTTCGGCGCCGGGCTGGACCAGGGCAAGCCGTCGCCGTACCTGGAGCACCGGCTGGTCGCGGCGCTGGACCTGTACCGGGAGGGGAAGGTGCAGGCGATCCTCGTCACCGGCGACAACGGGCGGGACGACTACGACGAGCCGGACGCGATGCGGCGCTACCTGATCGAGCACGGGGTGCCGGAGGTCCGGGTGGTGGGCGACTACGCGGGCTTCGACACCTGGGACTCCTGCACCCGGGCGCGCCGGGTCTTCGGGGTGGAGCGGGCGGTGCTGGTCAGCCAGGACTTCCACGTGCGCCGGGCGCTGGCGCTCTGCCAGGCGGCGGGCATCGACGCGTACGCGGTCGGGGTGCCCGAGCCGCACGACAGCACCTGGCTGTACGGCGGGCTGCGGGAGATCCCCGGGGCGGGCAAGGCGGCGGTCAACGCCTGGCTGCGGCCGGACCCGGTGTTCCTCGGGCCCACCGAGGAGGGCATCCCGAAGGCCCTGGCGGACGCCGCGAAGCGGTAGCAGGGCGGTGGCCGACCCGGGGCGTCGGCCGGGTTCGTACGTACTGTCGGACCCGTACGGGATGATCGGCGGGTGCGATCACTGCCGAGCATCATCCACCTCGACATGGACGCCTTCTTCGCGGCGGTGGAGCAGGCGGCCAAGCCGAGCCTGCGCGGCAAACCGGTGATCGTCGGCGGGCTCGGCGGGCGCGGGGTGGTCTCCACGGCCTCGTACGAGGCGCGGAAGTTCGGGGTGCACTCGGCGATGCCGATGGCGCAGGCGCGCCGGCTCTGCCCCAACGCGGCCTTCCTGTCCGGCCGCTTCGAGGCCTACCGGCAGGTCAGCGACACCGTGATGGGCCTGCTGCGCGAGCTGTCGCCGCTGGTGCAGCCGCTCAGCCTGGACGAGGCCTTCGTCGACCTGGAGGCCGGCCCGTACGGCCCGGCGCTGGCCGAGGCCGACCACGAGACCGGGGAGCGGCTGGTGCTCGCGCTGGCGGAGGACCTGCGGGCGGACATCCAGCGGCGCACCGGGCTGACCGGGTCGGTCGGGGCGGCCGGGTCCAAGCTGATGGCGAAGATCGCCTCCGAACAGGCCAAGCCGGACGGGCTGGTGATGATCGAGCCCGGGCAGGAGCGGGACGTACTCGGCCCGATGCCGGTCCGGGCACTGCCCGGGATCGGGCCGGCCACCGAGCAGGTACTGCGGCGGGCCGGGCTGAACACGGTGGCCGACCTCGCCGAGACCGGGGAGAGCGAACTGGTCCAGTTGCTCGGGCGGGCGCACGGCGCCGGCGTGTACCAGATGTCGATAGGGCTGGACGACCGGCCCGTGGTGGCCGACCAGGACGCCAAGTCGGTCTCGGTGGAGGACACCTTCGAGGTGGACCTCGCCGACCGGGAGCGGGTGCTGCGCGAGGTGGAGGTGCTGGCCGCCCGGTGCGTGCGGCGGCTGCGCGCGGCCGGGCGGTCGGGGCGGACGGTGGTGCTCAAGGTCCGGCGGTTCGACTTCTCGACGCTGACCCGCTCGGAGACGTTGCGGGGGCCCACGGACGACGACGCGGTGATCATCGAGACGGCGCGCCGGCTGGCGGCCCAGGTGGACATCACCGGTGGGGTCCGGTTGCTCGGGGTCGGCGTCGCCCAACTGGCCGACTACACCCAGGAGGACCTGTTCGCGCAGGCCCTGCGGGAGGAGGCGGCCGAGCACGCGGAGACGGAGGCCGAGGAGGCCGAGGAGGAGCCGGAGGCGGCCGGGCCGCGGCGTTGGATGCCCGGGCAGGACGTCCACCACGCCGAGCTCGGGCCCGGGTGGGTGCAGGGCAGCGGCGTCGGGCGGGTCACCGTACGGTTCGAGACGCCGTGGAGCGGGCCGGGGCGGATCCGGACCTTCGCGGTGGACGACCGGGCGTTGGAACCGGCCCGGCCGTTGCCGCTGCGCGGGGACGCGGGGCCGGAGGAGGCGGGGGCATGAGAGGTCCGGCGGAAGCGGGGGCGTGACACGCGAAGCGGCCCCAACCGGTGGGGGAGTACCGGTTGGGGCCGTATACCGGGCCGGACTTCATTCGGTCGTGATGCCCTCACGACCGTCCGAAGACCGGGGCGCCGCGCCCTGTCCCTGAGCGCGGCGGCCGGACGCCTGGTCAGACGTCGGACTTCACCAGCTCGGGGCTGGAGTTCTGGTCGGCCGCGCCGCCGGAGGCGGTGGTGACGGCCGGCTTGATGCCGCGGATCAGGAACGGGACGGCGCCGGCGATGATGCAGACGACGGCCGCGGTCCAGAACGCGTGCTTGTAGGCGTCCAGGGTGGGCAGCAGCACCGGGATCTGGGGCGGCAGCTTCATGGTGTCGCCGGTCAGGATGGCGGCCATCACGGCGGTGCCGATCGCGCCGCCGACGGTGCGGAGCACGGCGTTCATGCCGTTGGCGATGCCGCTCTGCTCCACCGGGACGGCGCCGTTGATGTAGGCCGGCATGGCGGAGAACGCCAGGCCGATGCCCAGACCGAAGATCGCCGAGGAGGTGTAGATGTCGGCCTCGTGGCTGTGCCGCACGGCCAGGTAGGCCATCGCGACGGCACCCAGGACGCCACCGAGGACCAGCGGCAGACGCGGGCCGCGGCGGGCGATCAGGACCGCGCCGAGCGGGGCCGCCACCATCGAGCCGATCGCGGACGGCAGCAGCATCACACCGGCGTGCAGGACGGTCGCCGTGAAGCCGTAGTGGGCGAGCTTCTCCGGGGTCTGGGCGAAGTTGCTGATCACCATGAACGAGCCGTACATGCCGAAGCCGATCAGCAGGCCGGCCAGGTTGGTGAAGGCGACGGCCGGACGGGACATCATCTTCATGTCCACCAGCGGGTGCGCGACCTTGGTCTCGATGACCCCCCAGATCAGGGCGACGACGGCGGCCACGGCGAACAGGCCGAGGGTCTTGGTCGAGGTCCAGCCCCAGTGGTTGCCCTGGCTGACCGCGACCAGCAGGGCGGAGAGCCAGCCGGCCAGGGTGAGGGCGCCGAGCGGGTCGGCGCCGCCCTCCTTGTCGGTGACCGGGTCGGACGGGACGCGGAACGCGACCAGGGCGACCGCGATCAGGCCGAAGACCAGGCCCATCCAGAAGATCGACTTGTAGCTCCAGTGCTCCAGCAGGAGACCGGTCGCCACCAGGCCGAGGCCGGAGCCGACGCCCATCGAGGCGCTGATGGCGGCGACGCCGCCGGTCACCTTCTGCTTGGGCAGCTCGTCGCGGACGATGCTGATCGCCAGCGGGAGCACGCCACCGCCGGCGCCCTGCAGGACGCGGGCGACGACCAGCCAGGTGAAGGAGTGGGTGCTGACCGCCAGCGCCGAACCGGCGACCAGGCCCGCCAGCGAGATCAGCAGCATCGGCTTACGACCCCGGAGGTCGCCGAAGCGGCCCAGCAGGGGAGTCAGCACGGCTGCGGAGAGCAGGTTGGCGGTCATCAGCCAGGTGACGCTGGACGCGGTGACGTTCAGTTCCTTGGCCAGCGAGGGCAGGATCGGAACGACCGCGGTCTGCACCACGCTGAACGACAGCATCGCCAGGATGAGGGCCGGCAGGACCCGGGCGCTGCTCTGCTTCTCGGCCGCGGTGGTGGGCTGTGGTGCCTCACTCACGGTTGCTTCCTCCCGTACATAGTGAATGAACTGAAGTAACCATGCCGGGAGATGCTTCAGAGTGTCAAATATCCATTGGTGAAGCTTTGGCAAAGTCGAAGGATTTCGGGCGTCTGTGGCGGGGCCGGGATGGAGGGGAGGGGGTTTGGTGATGCTCAGGTGGAGGTGGATGGCCGGGGCGTGCCAAGGACCCCGGACCGTGGCGGTCCGGGGTCCTCGCGGCGGGTGTCAGGAGAGCGGGCGCAATGCGGCCGGGCGGGCGCCGTCGACGGCCGGGGTGGGCGCCGGGCCGGCCTGCCCGGCGGGGCCGGCCGGGGTGGAGGTGGCCGGGGTGGAGGTGGCGGGGGTGTTGTCGTGGACCTCGACGTGTTCGCGGCGCAGTTCGTCCCGGATCACCTCCTCGGTGGTGTAGCGCTCGACCACCAGGCGGACCCGCTCGATCGGGGCGAGGTACTTGCGGACCACCGGGCGCTCCTCGCGCAGGGTGACCTCCTGCACCGCCTCGGCGATCTCCTTCTCGGTCAGCGAGGCGCGCTCGGCATCGCTCACCGGCATCCGCTCCACCCGGACGCGCTCGCGGACCATCGGGACGCGGCGCTCGACCTGCTCGCTCGTCACGTACTTGCGCAGCCTCGCGGTGCCCACGACGTGCCACTCGGTGGTGATGTCCAGCCGCTCCTCGCGGCAGGTGATCTCCACCGGGCCGCTGGGGGGAGCGGAGGTCGGGCCGGTCGAGGGCTCGCGGCCGGTGGCGGCGGGCGTCGGGGCCGGGGTCGCGGTCGGGGTGGGGTGCGGCTTGGTCGCGGTCGTCGGCGGGGCGGGGTGCGGCTTGGTCGCGGTCGCCGGCGGGGCGGCTGCGGCTGCGGGTGCGGGTGCGGGTGCGGGGGTGTTGAGGGTCCGCACGTTGGCCTCCGTGGCGGTGCCGGTGGTGCCGGCCGGGGTGGTGGGCGGGACGGATTCGAGGGAGTGGAAGGCGAGGGACTTCACGGGCTCGGCCGCCGGGGTGGTGCCGAAGTCGAGGTCGGGCTGCGCCGGCCGGTCGCCGTCGCCGCCGGCCGGCCGTCCGTCCACCGGGGCGTCGAGGCCGTAGTAGCGGTAGAGCTGGAGCTCCTGGGCGGGTGACAGGTGCTGGCCGACGCCGAAGTCCGGCGACTCCTTGACCAGCGACTTGTCGTACGGCACCCGGAGTTCGTCGCCGGAGAACTCGCTCGTGGTGAGTGGGACGAAGGCGTCCCGGCCGAAGATGCCGGTCCGGACAGCGGCCCACTCCGGCTGGCCGGTGGCGTCGTCCAGGTACACCTCGTCGACCGTGCCGATCTTGTCTCCGTTGCGGTCGACCGCCTTGTGGCCGATGAGGTCCCGGGGGTCGATATCGGTTTGCACTCTTTCCTCCAGTGCGCTGCGCCTGCGGAACTCCCGCAGGACGGTGGCCGGAGCGCCCGTTCCGTACGCCACTTCACACCAAAAGCCATGAATCGGACGGGCGCGACCGGGGTGGGGCCGGACGGGCCGCGGGCTGGGCCGTCCGGGTCACGCGGCGGTCACGGTCGAAGCGGGCGAGTGACCCGGCGCACCCGTGATCGGGCGGCCTCCCGCTGGTACCCTGGGCCCGACCGCCGAGCCCGCTCGGGAGAGTCCCCGACCGCGGAAAACGCTGGTCGGGGCGCCGAAGGAGCAACTCCTCCCCGGAATCTCTCAGGCATCCGTACCGTGTGGGGTAGGTCACTCTGGAAAGCAGGGCAGGACCGTCGGCGAGGGAGCCGACGGCCACCACCCTCACCGACGGTGCAAGCCGGCGGCGCGCCCACAGCGCACCGCGCGGGTGAAGCTCTCAGGTCCCGATGACAGAGGGGGAGGCCTGTCGGGTCCGCCCGCCCGGGTCGAACCGCTGTCCGCAGCGGCGAAGGCCGGCCGGCGTGCGTACCCCCGCCGGTCCGTGACCAGGAGGCCTCGACCACCATGAACGCCCAGCCGAACGCGGGACGCCCCACCGGCGCCTCGACCCTCACCGAGCTTGAGCTGGCCAGTCCCTTCGAGAACCGCCACATCGGCCCCGACGCCGCCGCGCAGGACAAGATGCTGGCGTCCGTCGGCTACGGCTCGCTGGACGAGCTCGCCGCCACCGCCGTTCCCGAGGCGATCCGTTCCATCACCGCCCTGGACCTGCCCGGCGGCCGCAGCGAGGCCCAGGTCCTCGCCGAGCTGCGCGAGCTGGCCGGCCGCAACCAGGTGCTCCAACCGATGATCGGTCTGGGCTACTACGGCACCTTCACCCCGCCGGTGATCCTGCGCAACGTCATGGAGAACCCGGCCTGGTACACCGCCTACACGCCGTACCAGCCGGAGATCTCCCAGGGCCGCCTGGAGGCGCTGCTCAACTTCCAGACCCTGGTCTCCGACCTGACCGGCCTGCCGACCTCCGGCTCCTCGCTGCTCGACGAGGGCACCGCGGCGGCCGAGGCGATGGCGCTCGCCCGCCGCGTCACCAAGGTCAAGGGCGGCGTCTTCCTGATCGACGCCGAGACCCTGCCGCAGACCATCGCGGTGATCAACACCCGCGCGGTGCCGACCGGTGTCGAGGTCGTCGTCGCCGACCTGTCCGAGGGCATCCCGGCCGAGATCGCCGAGCGCGGCGTCTTCGGCGTGCTGCTCCAGTACCCGGGTGCCACCGGCGTGGTCCGCGACCTCGCCCCGGTCATCGAGCAGGCGCACGGCCTCGGCGCGATCGTCGCGGTCGCCGCCGACCTGCTGGCGCTGACCCTGCTCGCGTCGCCGGGCTCGCTCGGCGCCGACATCGCCTGCGGCACCTCGCAGCGCTTCGGCGTGCCGATGGGCTTCGGCGGCCCGCACGCCGGCTACCTGTCGGTGCGCGCCGAGTACGCCCGCTCGCTGCCCGGCCGCCTGGTCGGCGTCTCCGTCGACTCCGACGGCAACCGCGCCTACCGCCTGGCGCTGCAGACCCGCGAGCAGCACATCCGCCGCGAGAAGGCCACCAGCAACATCTGCACCGCCCAGGTGCTGCTCGCCGTCATGGCCTCGATGTACGCCGTGTACCACGGCCCGGACGGCCTGGCCGACATCGCCCGCCGCACCCACCGCTACGCCGCCGCCCTCGCCGAGGGCCTGCGGGCCGGCGGCGTCGAGCTGCTGCACGGCGAGTTCTTCGACACCGTCACCGCCGTCGTGCCGGGCCGCGCCGCCGGGATCGCGGCCGCCGCCCGGGCGAACGGCGTCAACGTCTACCAGGACGGCGCGGACCGGATCTCGGTCTCCACCGACGAGACCACCACCCGCGAGCACCTGGCCGCCGTCTGGGCCGCGTTCGGCGTCCCCGCGGTCGAGGTCGCCGAGGCCGCCGACGCGCTGCCCGGCGCGCTGCTGCGCCAGGACGAGTACCTGACCCACCCGGTCTTCCACAGCCACCGCTCGGAGACCGCCATGCTGCGCTACCTGCGCCGCCTGTCGGACCGGGACTACGCGCTGGACCGGGGCATGATCCCGCTGGGCTCCTGCACCATGAAGCTCAACGCGACCACCGAGATGGAGGCCGTCACCTGGCCGGAGTTCGGCCAGCTGCACCCCTTCGCGCCGATCGAGCAGGCCCAGGGCTTCCTCACCCTGATCCGCCAGCTGGAGCAGCAGCTGGTCGAGGTGACCGGCTACGACGCCGTCTCGATCCAGCCGAACGCGGGCTCGCAGGGCGAGCTGGCCGGCCTGCTGGCCGTCCGTGCCTACCACCACGCCAACGGCGACACCCAGCGCGACGTCTGCCTGATCCCGTCCTCCGCGCACGGCACCAACGCGGCCTCCGCCGTGATGGCCGGGATGCGGGTGGTCGTGGTGAAGACCCTGGTCGACGGTGACGTGGACGTCGAGGACCTGAGGGCCAAGATCGAGCAGCACCGCGACAGCCTCGCCGTGCTGATGGTCACCTACCCGTCCACCCACGGCGTGTACGAGACCCAGATCACCGACATCTGCGCCCTGGTGCACGAGGCCGGCGGCCAGGTGTACGTGGACGGCGCCAACCTGAACGCGCTGGTCGGCCTGGCCAAGCCGGGCAAGTTCGGCGCGGACGTCTCGCACCTGAACCTGCACAAGACCTTCTGCATCCCGCACGGCGGCGGCGGCCCGGGCGTCGGCCCGGTCGCGGTGCGCGCCCACCTGGCGCCGTACCTGCCGAACCACCCGCTGCAGCCGGAGGCCGGCCCGTCCACCGGCGTCGGCCCGATCTCGGCGGCGCCGTGGGGCTCGGCGGCCATCCTGCCGATCTCCTGGGCGTACGTCCGGCTGATGGGCGGCGAGGGCCTCAAGCACGCGACCCAGGTCGCGGTGCTGAACGCCAACTACATCGCCAAGCGGCTGGCGCCGCACTTCCCGGTGCTCTACACCGGCCCCGGCGGGCTGGTCGCGCACGAGTGCATCATCGACCTGCGCCCGCTGACCAAGGAGACGGGCGTGACGGTGGACGACATCGCCAAGCGCCTGATCGACTACGGTTTCCACGCGCCGACGATGTCCTTCCCGGTGGCCGGCACGCTGATGATCGAGCCGACCGAGTCCGAGGACCTGTACGAGATCGACCGGTTCTGCGACGCGATGATCGAGATCCGGGCCGAGATCGACAAGGTCGGCTCGGGCGAGTGGGCGGCCGAGGACAACCCGCTGCGCAACGCCCCGCACACCGCCGCCGCGCTGGCCGGCGACTGGGCGCACGGCTACTCGCGGCGGGAGGCGGTCTTCCCGGCGGGGGTGAACCCGGCGGACAAGTACTGGCCGCCGGTCAGCCGGATCGACGGCGCGTACGGCGACCGCAACCTGGTCTGCTCCTGCCCGCCGCTGGACGAGTACGGCGTCTGATCCGGACCGGACGTACGGCAGGGCCCCGGCGGGTTGTTCCGCCGGGGCCCTGCCCGTTGTCGTCGTGCGGCGGCTGCCCCCGCCGGCGCGGTCAGGCCGCGCGGGCGACGCGGCGGCGCGGCGCGATCACCCGGCCGTCGGGCAGCAGCTCTCCGGTGTCCTCGAACAGCACGACGCCGTTGCAGAGCAGGCTCCAACCCTGCTCCGGGTGGCAGGCCACCGTGGCGGCGGCTTCGCGGTCCTCGGACTCGGCCGACGGGCACTCAGGACGGTGCTGGCACATACGCGTACCCTCGCTTCGCTCGGCGATCCTCCCCCGTGGTGCGGCCGCCGGCGAAGCCGTCGGGAGCCGCCGCGGTAGCCGGATCCTGTCCGCGCGCCGACCAGGTGTGGACCGGCGCTCAAGTGGGTAGGACAGGTGGTCCTTCCACGCTGGTTCCCAGTGTCGGCATCTGCGGACGCGCGCGCAGGGATTTCGTGACATGCGCCACAACTCCCGGGCAGAGATCACCCGTTCAGGTGGGTCCAGCGGGAAACGGCGCACCGGTGGGTCAGCTGCGGCATGGCCCGAGGAGGCCATGGCGAATGGCCCGTCCGGGTGGTTCGGACGAGTGAGGGAGACGTGCGGTGCCGCCGCGCACGCGGACGGGCCGCCGGGTGGTGGCCCGGTGGCCCGTCGGCGTGGGGCCGGCTCAGGAGGAGCCGAGCAGCAGCGGCTTGGCGAGCGGTGCCCGGGCCAGCAGCGGCAGCAGCTCGCCGGCCGGGTAGGCGCGGTGCGCGGTGACGCCGAGCGGGGCCGGGGCGAGCGGGATCAGCTGGTCGGCGGCCGGGCCGGCGTCGGGGCTGTGCAGCCACAGTGCCGTCGCGTACTGCCCGGGGAAGGTCAGCAGCCGGGGCTGCTGGCGGGCCCGGGAGCCCTGGGCGATCTGCCAGGCCTGGCGCAGCGCCCGGACGGTCGAGTCGAGGTAGGGGCCGGCGGTGAAGTGGGAGAAGGTGTGGCCCTCGACGCCTTGGACCACCTCCGCGGCAGCGGCGACCTCGGCGCCGTCCTTGATCAGGAAGCGCCAGCCCGTCCGGCGGGCGGCGGGGAGCTCCGGGCGCGGCCCGTCCAGGACGTGGACGGCGAGCGGGTGCGCGGGGAGCAGCGGGCCGACCGGATGGCGCAGCGCTGCGGCGGCGGGCTGGCGCAGCGCGGTCTCGGAGTCGAGTGCGGCCAGGACGGCGCGCAGGGCGCTCGGTGGGGGCTGGGGGGTCTGCAGAGTCATGGCGGGGTCCGCCTCTCCGTGCGAGATCGGCGTGCGAGTGCGGCATACCGGCGTGGCGCGGTGTGTCATCGGTGACGGGACCTGGCCGTGTCCGGTTGTGCATGATCGCGGTGCCGGCGCGGTCGCCGCCGTCGACGAGGGTTTCGAGGCGGAGCGGGCCGGCCGGAGCGCAGTGCGAATTCTATCGAACAGGTGCGCAGGGTGACCTGTTTATCACAGGCGGTGGCGCCGGGCAAGTCGGCAGATGGGCTGAATCATCGTCAGTTTCCTTGCATTGCAAGCCAGTACAAGCATTCGGGTATCGATCTTCGAGGTGGGCATGATGCTTGCACGGTCGGGTCGGCCGGTGTCTCAGGAGGAGGGGACCGTGGGCGAGAAGGTCGTGGCGACTCGGGCCGATCTGGCGGACCGGCAGCTGTACCGGCGCAAGCTCCAGGCCTGCCTCGACGTGCTGGGTCGGATGCTGCGCGAGGACCGCTTCGACCGGCCGCGGGCGGTGATGGGGCTGGAGATCGAGCTCAACCTGGCCGACGAGGACGGCCTGCCGGCCCTGCGCAACGCGCAGGTGCTGAGCGCGATCGGCTCCAGCGACTTCCAGACCGAACTGGGCCAGTTCAACGTCGAGGTGAACATCGTGCCGCACCGGCTGTGCGGGCACGTCTTCGAGGACCTGCGCGAGGAGATCGACACCGGGCTGCGCTACGCCGACCGGCGGGCGGCCGAGGTCGGCGCCCGGATCGTCATGGTGGGCATCCTGCCGACCCTGGAGCACGGCCACACCGGCCTGGACGCGATCTCCCACAACCCGCGCTACAGCCTGCTCAGCGACCAGATCCTGGCCGCCCGCGGCGAGGACATCGCGTTGGACATCGAGGGGGTCGAGCACCTCCAGCTGGAGTCGATCACCATGGTGGCCGAGGCCGCCGCGACCTCCCTGCAACTGCACCTGCAGGTCACCCCGGAGCGCTTCTCCTCGGTGTGGAACGCGGCCCAGGCGATCTGCGGGGCGCAGCTGGCGCTCGGCGCGAACTCGCCGTTCCTGTTCGGACGGGAGCTGTGGCGGGAGACCCGGCCGGTGCTGTTCCAGCAGGCCTGTGACACCCGTACGGCGGAACTCAAGGCGCAGGGCGTGCGGCCGATCACCTGGTTCGGCGAGCGCTGGGTGGACTCGGCGTACGACCTGTTCGAGGAGAACCTGCGCTACTTCCCCGCGCTGCTGCCGATCTGCGACGACGAGGACCCGCTGAAGGTGCTCTCCTCCGGCGGCGCGCCCCGGCTCGCCGAGATGCGGCTGCACAACGGCACGATCTACCGCTGGAACCGGCCGGTCTACGACGTCGCGGGCGGGGTGGCGCACCTGCGGGTGGAGAACCGGGCGCTGCCGGCCGGGCCGACGGTGGCCGACACGCTGGCGAACGCCGCCTTCTACTACGGGCTGGTGCGGGTGCTCGCCGAGCAGTCCCGGCCGATCTGGACCCGCCTGCCGTTCGAGCGGGCGGACGAGAACTTCCGGCAGGGCGCCCGGTACGGCATCGACGCGGTGTTTCAGTGGCCGCGCCAGGGCCGGGCCGGCCGCGGCGGCGGGCTGACCACGGTGTCCGCCGTCGACCTGGTGCTGAACGAACTGCTGCCGATGGCCCACCAGGGTCTGGACGAGTGGGGCGTGGAGCCCGCCGACCGGGACCGCTACCTGGGGATCATCGAGCAGCGCTGCCTGCGCCGCACCAACGGCGCGGCCTGGCAGAGCGCCACCTTCCACCGGCTGCGCGAGCAGTACGGGATGGCGCGCCCGGCCGCGCTCGCCGCGATGACCAGGCGCTACATCGAGCACATGCGCACCGGCGAGCCGGTGCACACCTGGCCGGTCGGGTAGCCGGACGGCTGTGTCAGGATGATCGCTCCGGCGGTCGGCCGACGGCCGGAGCGACGCCCGCCCCGCTGGAGCCCCCGTGACCACCGTCCCGACCGCACCGGAGACCGCGAAGCCCACGCGCCGGCTGCTCGGCGTGGAACTGCTGATCGTCCTCGGCCTCTCCCTGGGCGCCAGCGGGGTCAGCGCGCTGATCAGCTTCGCGGGCTCGCTCACCGAACCGCTCCACCTCGGCCAGCAGGTCGCCACGCTGAACGGCTCGCGCGCGCCCGGGCGGCCCTGGCTGGACCTGGTCTGGCAGCTGTACTCCATCGGGCGCGGCCTGATGCCGGTGGTGCTGGTCGGGTACCTGCTGGTGCGCGAGGGCGCCGCGCTGAGGGTGCTGGGCTTCGACCTCGGGCAGAAGCTGCGCGACCTCGGCCGGGGCGCCGCCGTGGCGGCCGCGATCGGCGGGTCCGGGCTGGTGCTGTACCTGGCCTCGCAGGCGGCCGGCTACAACCTGACGGTCGCGCCGTCCGGGCTGCCGGACGTGTGGTGGCGGGTCCCGGTGCTGGTGCTCTCCGCGTGGCAGAACGCGATCCTGGAGGAGGTCGTCGTCCTCGGCTACCTGCTGCGCCGGCTGGGGCAGTCGGGCTGGTCGTGGCCGGCGGCGGTGGTGGCGAGTTCGGTCCTGCGCGGCTCGTACCACCTGTACCAGGGGGTCGGCGGGCTGGTCGGCAACATGGTGATGGGGGCGGTGTTCTGCCAGCTGTACCGGCGCTGGGGGCGGGTGATGCCGCTGGTCGTGGCGCACGCGCTGATCGACACGGTGGCCTTCGTCGGGTACGCGCTGCTCGCCGGGCACGTCAGCTGGCTGCCGACCCCCTGACCGGTTGGCGGCCGGCCGGGGTGCGGGGCGGCCGGCCGAGCAGGCGGTCGACGTGCCGGCGTTCCAGGCCCTGGCCGGGGTCGATCGGCATCAGCAGGCGGTCCGGGCGCCAGAGGGAGCGCCGGACCAGCCGCGGCGGGATGACGTCGTCCACCCAGGCGAACGGACGGCCTGCGGCGTAACGCAGCAGCGGGGCCCACTTGCGGGCGGAGAGCAGCTCCATCAGCGGGACGCGCGGGTCGTCCGGCTGCGGGACGTAGCCGGTGAAGCGGACCAGCGGGAGCGTGGGCAGGCCGATCGCCGGGGCGATGTGGGTATTGGCGTGTTCTTCCCAGGTGGTCGCCCAGACGAGTTCGTAGGTGCCGGCCAGCTCGCGCAGCCACGCGCCGTGCCGGGCGGAGAGCAGCACCGAGTAGCCGAGCAGGGTGTGGGCGTCGAACCCGGCGTCCGGGTGTGGGCAGACCGGGTTCAGTACCCCGTCGACGTCCAGGAACAGCAGCGGCTTCGGCACCAGTGGCCCCTCAAAGACGGTGGTGTGACTTACCTGGTCGGACGAACCGGGCGTACTGGTGGTTGCGTACCGGCGGGCGCACGCGGGGCGCACGGGGCGCGCACGGCGTGGCCGCCGGCTCGGCGGCGGCCACCGGTGCGTCGGAGGTGCTCCTGCGGGCCGGCTGGGGGGAGGAGGCTAACCGAGGTGGCCCCAGAGGAAGGTGAGGGTGCGCCGCCAGGCCGTCGCGCCCTGGAGCGGGTCGTAGGTGCCGAGCGGGTTCTCGTCGTTCATGAAGGCGTGCCCGGCCGGGTAGAAGTGGATCTCGGGGCGGACGTCGGTGGCCTCGCCGATCCGGATCGCGGCCTCGTCGACGGCGGCCATCGGGATCGAGCGGTCGAGTTCGCCGAAGTGCCCCAGGACGTGGGCGGTCAGGCCCCGGTAGTCGAAGTCCGGGTCGGGCGGGAGGCCGTAGAAGGGCACCGCGGCGGCGACCCGGTCACCGGCCCGGGCGGCCAGCAGCAGGGCGAAGCCGCCGCCCATGCAGAAGCCGACCACGCCGACCGCGTCGCCGACCACGCCGTCCAGGGCGAGCAGGTGGTCGACGGCCCCGGAGAGGTCCTCGACGGCCCGCTCGACCGGGAGTTCGCGGCTGAGCCGGGCCGCCTCGGCGCTGTCGTGCGTGGTGGCGCCGCCGAACAGGTCGGGGGCGAGGACGGTGAAGCCCTCGGCGGCGAAGCGGTCGGCCATCGTCGCGATGTGCGAGGTGAGCCCCCACCACTCCTGCACCACCACCAGGCCCGGCCCGACGCCCTGCGGCGGGCGGGCCAGATAGCCGTGCGCGGTACGGCCGTTGCTGGGGAAGGTGATGTTCTGCCGGGAGCCGCCCGGGTCAGGCATGGGTTCCTCACGATGGGTCGGGCCGAATGGGGTGGGGACTCGACGGGGGTGCGGGCTCAGCCCATCTCCTCCAGGGCGCGGCCCTTGGTCTCCTTGATGCAGAAGGCCACGAAGGGGATGGAGAGCAACGCGAAGGCCGCGTAGATGACGTAAGTCGCCGACAGGTTCCAGTCGGCGAGGTCGGGGAAGCTGACGGTGATCGCCCAGTTGGCGATCCACTGGGCCGAGGCGGCGACGGACAGCGCGAGTGCGCGGATCCGGTTGGGGAACATCTCGCCGAGCAGGACCCAGACCACCACGCCCCAGGAGAAGGCGAAACAGAGCACGAAGACGTGCGCCGCGACGAGGGCGACGGTGGCGTGCGTGTTGTCGAGGGTGGCGGTGCCGCCGCTGCCGTGCCGGTAGGAGAACGCCCAGGCGGCGGTGGCCAGCGCGAGTGCCATGCCGATCGAGCCGGCGAGGGCGAGCGGCTTGCGGCCGATCCGGTCCACCAGCGCCATCGCGATCACCGTGCCGATCACGTTGATGATCGAGGTGGAGAGGCTGATCAGCAGCGAGTTGGACTCGTTGATGCCGACCGACTGCCAGAGGAAGGACGAGTAGTAGAAGATCACGTTGATGCCGACGAACTGCTGGAACACCGAGGCCCCGATGCCGACCCAGACGATCGGCAGCAGGCCGAACCGTCCGCCCAGCAGGTCCTTGATCCGGGGCTTGTGCGCGGACTCCAGCACCGCGCGGATCTCCGCGACCCGGGCGTCCAGGTCGACGTCCTCGCCCTCCACCTCGCGCAGCACCTTGCGGGCCTGCGCCTCCCGGTGGTCGGCGATCAGGTAGCGCGGCGACTCCGGGATGGCGAGCGCCATCAGCCCGTACACCAGGGCGGGGATGGCCTCCACGCCGAGCATCCACTGCCAGGCCTGGATGCCGCCCAGATGGCCGGTGGACTCGCCGCCCGCGGCCTGGTTGAGCGCCCAGTTGGCGAGCTGGGAGACGGTGATGCCGAGCACGATCGCCATCTGCTGGAACGAGGCGAGCCGGCCGCGGTAGGCGGTCGGCGCGACCTCGGCGATGTAGGTGGGCGCGATCACCGAGGCGATGCCGATCGCGATGCCGCCGACCACCCGCCAGGTGGCGAGGACCTGGATGCTCGGCGGGAACATCGAGCCGAGGCCGCTGATCGCGAACAGGGTGGCGGCCAGCAGCATGGTGCGGACCCGGCCGAGGTGGTCGGCGAGCCGCCCGGCGGCCACCGCGCCGGCCGCCGAGCCGAGCAGCGCGATGGCCACCACGAAGGCCGTCTCGCCGTTGCCCACCCCGAAGTGCTTCTGGATGCCCGTCACCGCGCCGTTGATCACCGCGCTGTCGTAGCCGAACAGGAAGCCGCCCATCGCGGCGGCGGCGGAGATGAAGACGACGTGGCCGAGATGGGCCTCGCCGGCCCGGTGGCTGTTGAGTGTGGACAAGCGCGCTCCCCGGCGTGGACGGGCCCGCTCTGACGGCCGAGTGGGCAGGACTCGTCTCACATTCGAGCAGTGCCGGCGCCGCCCTGCCCGAATTGGCGCCCGATCGGGTGACCGGGTGTCAGATCCGCGGGCGTCGGTGGCCCTGCGTCAGCTGCCGGGGGCGGCTCGGGGTCAGTCGGCGCGGCGCTGGTGGCGGCGGAGCAGCTGGGTGCGGGCGGCGGCGTCCTGGTCGCGCCGGGGGTGCCGGGCGTCCGGACGGTGGGCCGCGCGCTCGGCCAGCCGGTCGGCGATCGGGTACTGCGCGTCGGCCGGCTTCTTGTCGTCGTACTTGAACTTGGCGCGCACCTCGTGGACCGTCAGGCGGAGCCCGCGCAGGCCGGGGAGCAGCCGGGCGAACTCGCCCTCGCCGGGCACCACCCGGGTGTCCGGGGTCTCCGGCTGGAAGTGCGCCAGCTGGCGGTTGAGGATCTCCGCCTTGCCCGCCGCGGACTCGACGAGTTCGGCGGTGCAGTGGAAGTGGACGGACGCGTAGTAGCTGGTGGGCGTGCCCGGCTCGCCGCGCCAGTGGCCCGGTGCGAAGGCGTAGCCGTCGGTGACCGCGAGGGTGACCCGGGGGTCGGCCCGGACGGCGGCCAGCAGGGGGTTGGGCGCGGCGAGGTGGAGCAGGATCTCGCCGCGCGCGGCGTTCAGCAGGAAGTGCGTCGGGACGAGCACCGGGCCCTCGCCCGGTCCGCCGTTGGCGGCGAGCAGGCCGAAGTCGCGGCCCTCGGCCAGCCAGGCGCGCCACTCCTGCTCGTCGCCGCGGTCCCATGACCTGATCAGCATGGGCGGGCCTCCGTCAGCAGGGGTAGCGGCGCAGGTGCGCGGGCAGCGGGACGGTGGTGGAGGCGTCCGGTTGGGGGGTGCCGTGCACGGTGGTGACCGGTATCAGTCCGGCCCAGTAGGGCAGGCCGAGGTCCTCCGGGTCGTCGTCGGCGCCGTCCTCCCGGGTCTTGGCCGAGACCTCGTCCAGGTCCAGCCGGATGACGGCGGTGGCGGCGAGTTCCTTGGCGTTGGCCGGGCGGACCTCGGCGGAGCGGCCGGGGATCGCGTGGTCGACCAGTGCGGCCAGCGCGACGTCCAGCTCCTCGGGGTCGGTGACCTGGTGGGCGGTGCCGTGCGCCACCACCGAGCGGAAGTTGACCGAGTGGTTGAACGCGGACTTGGTCAGCACCAGCGCGTCGACCAGGGTGACGGTGACGCAGACCGGCAGGCCCTGGTCGCCGGAGGCGCCGCGCAGCGGACGGCTGCCGGTGGAGCCGTGGACGTACAGGCGGCTGCCGACGCGGGCGTAGATGGTCGGCAGGACGACCGGCGCACCGTCGGCGATGAAGCCGAGGTGGCAGAGGTACGCGCGGTCGAGGATGTCGTGGATCGCCTCCTGCTCCCAGGTGGCGCGGTCCTTGTAGCGGGTGGGGGTGGTGCGGGCGGTGCGGGAGTAGCTGGCGGAGCCGTCTGCAGGGGCCGACATGACAACCTCTATGTACTAGTGCATACTTTGCTTTGTGCTAGGAGACTATCCGCTGAAGGGGCGACGCGCCAGCGAAATCGCGTCCCACATCGAACAGGGCGTCAGCACCGGGCGCCTCGCCCCCGGGACCGCGCTGCCCCCGCTGCGCGACCTCGCCGCCGAGCTCGGCGTCAACCCCAACACCGTCGCCGCCGCCTACCGGCTGCTCCGCGACCGCGGGGTGATCGAGACCGCCGGCCGCAAGGGCAGCCGGATCCTCCCCAGGCCCGCGCTCACCCCGCGCGACCAGATCCGCGTCCCCGTCCCGCCGCACGCCCGCGACCTGTCCGCCGGCAACCCCGACCCGGCCCTGCTGCCCGACCTCGGGCCGGCCCTCGCGGCCGCCGCCGAGGCGGCCCGGAGCGGACCCGTCCTGTACGGGCACCCGGCGGTCGATCCCGGGCTGCTCGCGCTCGCCCGCGCCTCCTTCGAGGCCGACGGCCTGCCCGGCGGCCCGATCGCCGTGGCCTCCGGCTCGCTCGACACCATCGAGCGCATCCTCGTCACCCGGCTGCGGGCAGGCGACGCGGTCGCCGTCGAGGACCCGGGCTGGGGCAGCCTGCTCGATCTGCTGCCCGCGCTGGGCCTGCGGCCCGCGCCCGTCCGGCTGGACGACGAGGGCCCGCTGCCCGACTCGCTCGCCGCCGCGCTGGCCGAGGGCGCCCGCGCGGTGGTGGTCACCAGCCGGGCGCAGAACCCGACCGGTGCCGCGCTCACCCCCCGCCGGGCCGAGGCGCTGCGGGCCGTCCTGGCCGAGCACCCCGGGGTGCTGCTGATCGAGGACGACCACGGGCACGGCATGGTCGACCAGCCGTACCACCCGCTGGCGGGCGCCGGCTCGCAGCACTGGGCGGTGGTGCGCTCGGCGGCCAAGGCGTACGGGCCGGACCTGCGGCTCTCGGTGGCGGTCGGCGACCAGGACACCATCGGGCGGGTCACCGGACGGCTGCGGCTGGGTGCCGGCTGGGTCAGCCACCTGCTCCAGCGCACCGTCGCCGAACTGTGGCGCACCGACGCGGCGCCGGTCGACCGGGTGGCCGGCGTCTACCGGGCCCGCCGGGACGCGCTGCTCGGCGAACTCGCCGCGCGCGGCATCGAGGCGCACGGCGCGAGCGGGCTGAACGTCTGGGTACCGGTGCCGGACGAGACCTCCGCGCTGGCGGCGCTGGTGCAGCGGGGCTGGGTCGCGGCGCCCGGCGCGCGCTACCGCATCCAGTCCCCGCCGGGGCTGCGGATCACCACGGCCGGGCTGGATCCGGCGGACGCGCGGCGGCTGGCCGAGGACCTGGCGGCCGTGCTGGGAACGGGCGGTGACGGCTCGCGGCTGGTGTGAACCCGGGGCTTGACCCGCGGCTCGATCCAGGGCTTGGCCCGGGGCTTAACCCGGCGCTCCGCTGGTCTGAACCCGGCGGTAACAAAGCGGGAAACCTGCTGCAGATACCTAGCGGTAACCAGTGCGGGCGTGTCATGTTCATCGCGCCACCGGCCGGCGGCCCACCCTCACCTACGCGTCTTCCCGTCCCCACCGCACGGGGAGACCGAGCCGCAGGAGTTCCGTCGTGCCCGAAAACGGTTCGAGCATCACCCGCAGCGCCCCCCGACTCCACCGACGGCTGTTCACCGCGGCCCTCGCCCTCCCACTCGCCGCGAGCGGTCTCGCCGTGGCCGCGCCCGCCTTTGCCGCGCCTGCCACCCCGGCCGCCGTCCGCCTGGCCGCGCCGGGCGGCCCCACCGCCAGCGTCACGCTCGGCGACAGCTACATCTCCGGCGAAGCCGGCCGCTGGAAGGGCAACTCGGCCGGGACCAGCGGCAGCCGGAACGGCACCGACCGTGCCTGGAACGGCAGTTCGTACGACCCCTCGCTGGTCTACGGCGCCACGGCCGGCAGCGGCTGCGACCGCTCGGACGTCGCCGAGGTGGTCAGCGCCTCGACCGGCGCCCAGAACGAGATCAACCTGGCCTGCTCCGGTGCCGTCACCGCGAACATCTTCCGTGCCGCCAACGGCGGCCAGACGCTCAAGGGCGAGGCCCCGCAGGCCGACCAACTCGCCACCGTGGCACGGCAGAACAACGTCAAGCTGATCACGCTGTCGATCGGCGGCAACGACCTGGGCTTCGGCGGGATCATCTCCAACTGCGTGCAGGACTACCTCATCTGGTACTCCTACTGCCACGACTCGGCGCAGTCCTCGATCGACTCGAAGATGCCCACGGCGATGGCCGGGGTCGGCAAGGCGATCGACGAGGTCCGCGCGGTGATGGCCGACGCGGGCTACGCGCAGTCGGACTACCGCCTGGTGCTGCAGTCCTACCCCTCGCCGATCCCGCGCAGCGCCGAGATGCGCTACCCGGAGAGCGGCTGGACCCGCTCCAACACCGGCGGCTGCCCGTTCTGGGACGGTGACGCCGACTGGGCACGGGACACCCTGGTGCCGCAGATCTCCCAGTCGCTGGCGGGCGTCGCCGCGTCCAAGGGCGCGCAGTTCCTGGACCTGTCGGACATGCTGCAGGGCCGCGAGGTCTGCTCGACGGCCACCAAGCAGCCGACCACGAGCTCCGGCCCGACCGCGACCACCAGCGAGTGGGCCCGCTTCCTGGACGGCGGGCTCAACTCCACGCAGGGCGTGCTGCAGGAGTCGATGCACCCCAACTACTACGGGCAGCAGGCGGTCGGGCGTTGCCTGACGCTGCTGTGGGGTCGTCCGACCGGTGACTACTCGTGCCACAACACGGCCGGGCAGGACGCGAGCGGGATGTACCTGACCGCGCGATGACCGTGCGCTGATCGTATGCTTCGGTGCCCCCGCGGCCGGTCCTGACCGCGGGGGCACCGACGTTCCGTGCGCCGGTCAGCCCTTGGCGAGCAGCGCCTGGGCGTGCGCCCGGACCTGATCCTTCGTCAGGTAGGCGTCGGTGTACTCGAAGTCGCGCAGGCGGGCGGGTTGGCGGGCGAGGAAGCCGGTCCGGACGAAGTCGTCCCCGGCGGTCGCGTTGAGCAGCCAGTTGGCGCCCACCCGGAACTTGGCCGCGTTGGTGCGCATCGCCATCAGGTGGTAGCCGCGGGCCACCACCTGGGCCGGCACCCCGTGCAGCTCCACGCCGAGCGGCCTGGACACGGCGTCCTTGCCGCCGAGGTCGACCACCAGGCCCAAGTCCTTGTGGTAGTACGGCTCCAGGGGCTGGCTGCGGAGCACGGAGATCACGTTGTTCGCCGCCACACGGCCCTGCCGGGCGGCGTGCTGGGCGGTCGGCGGGCAGACCGCGCCGTCGCCCTTCGCGAGGTCCGGCACGGCGGCCGCGTCGCCCAGTGCGAACACGCCCTCGAACTGCGGCACCCGAAGCTCCGCCGTCACCGCGACCCGGCCGCGGACCGTCTCCGTGTCGAGCGTGGCGATCAGCGGGCTCGCCGCCACCCCGGCCGTCCAGATCAGCGTGCGGCAGGGCAGCACCCGGCCGTCGGTGAACTTGACCGACTCGGCGCCGACTTCGGCCACCGAGACGCCGAGCGACACCTCGATGCCGCGGCGGCGCAGTACCTCCAGGGCGGCCGTGCCCAGCGCGTCGCCCAGCTCCGGCATCAGCTTCGGGGCGATGTCGATCAGGTGCCACTTGATCTGCCGGGCGTCCAGGCGCGGGTAGCGGCGGGCCGCGGCGGTGGTCAGACGCTGCAGGCAGGCGGCCGTCTCGGTGCCCGCGTAGCCGCCGCCGACCACCACGAACTGCAGTCGGGACTCGCGCTCCCGCTGGTCCAAGGTGGCCGAGGCGAGGTCGAGTTGGGCGATCACGTGGTCGCGGACGTAGGCCGCCTCGGCGAGCGACTTCATCCCGCGGGCGTAGTCGGTGAGGCCGGGGATGTCGAAGGTGCGGGTGACGCTGCCGGGGGCGAGCACCAGGTAGTCGTACCTCAGCGCCACCACCTCGTCGGTGATCTTGCGGACCACGCACACCTTGGAGGCCGGGTCGACGCCGATCGCGCCGCCCGGGACGATGTGGGTGCGGCGCAGCGAGCGGCGCAGGGAGACCGCCACCGACTGCGGGGTCAGTACGCCGGCCGCGACGTGCGGCAGCAGGGGCAGGTAGAGCTGATAGCTGAACGGTGTGACCAGCGAGATCTCGGCCTCCGACGGCGCGAGCTTGTGTTCGAGGCGGCGGGCGCACTCCAGGCCGGCGAAGCCACCGCCCACGATCAGGATCCGAGGTCGTTCCATCGCTCATCCCTTTGCCGTGCAGGTCGTAACCGTGAAGGTCCCCGTGACTGCGTGAAGGTCCCCATTACTGTCCGCCACACTCGCACGGAGCAGCGGGGGCTGCCACCGGGATGGGGCGGATGGCGGAGGAGTGAAGGAGGTGGTGGGTCGGCACCGATAGGCTGTCGGCCGTGCTCCCCGAGGTGACGGCGATCCGTTATGTGACGCCACTACGAGAAGGCGGCTCGATGCCGGGCCTGGTCGAGGCCGACGACCGGCGGCTGTACGCGCTGAAATGGGTCGGCGCGGCGCAGGGCCGCAAGGCCTTGGTGGCGGAGGTGCTGGCCGGGGAGCTGGGCCGGCGGCTCGGTCTGCCGGTGCCGGAGCTGGTGACGATCGACCTGGATCCGGTGCTGGCCCGTAGCGAGCCGGACCAGCAGATCCAGGACCAGATGCGGGCCAGCGGCGGCACCAATCTCGGGATGGCGTTCGTCAGCGGTGCGCTCAACTTCGACCCGCTCTGCTTCGAGGTGGACCCGGAGTCGGCCGGCCGGGTGCTCTGGTTCGACGCGCTGATCGGCAACGTCGACCGCTCCTGGCGCAACCCCAACCTGCTGGTGGCGACCGGCGGGCTGCGGCTGATCGACCACGGCGCGAGCCTGATCTTCCACCACCACTGGGCGGGCGCCGCCGCCTGGGTGCGCCGCCCGTACGACGCCTCCGACCACGCGCTGCTGCGGGCCCAGCCCGACCTGGCGGCCGCGGACAAGGCGCTCGCGCCGCTCGCGGAGGCGGCGATCGAGGGGGCGGTGGCGCGGATCCCGGAGGTCTGGCTGGTGGACGAGCCCGGCTTCGACTCGCCCGAGGCGGTGCGCGCCGCGTACCGCGCCCAGCTGACCGGGCGCCTGGCCGGTCCGCGCGACTGGCTGCCGGAGGTGCCCGCATGACCGAGCCGAGGACGCCCGAGCCGAGGATGCCTGAGCTGTCGATGGCTGGTGGGCTGCACGACTACGAGTACGCCGTGATCCGCGCGGTGCCGCGGGTCGAGCGCGGTGAGTGCGTCAACGTCGGGGTGCTGCTGTACTGCCGGCAGAACGCGCACCTGGCCGCCCGGACGCACCTGGACCAGGCCCGGCTGCTGGCGCTGGATCCGGTGGCGGACGTGCACGGGGTGCGGCGGGCGCTGTACGGGATCGAGGCGGTGTGCGCGGGGGGCCCGCAGGCCGGTCCGGCGGCGGGGGACAGCCCCGGGCAGCGGTTCCGCTGGCTGACCGCGCCGCGCAGCGCGATCGTCCAGCCGGGGCCGGTGCACACCGGGCTGACCGCCGACCCGGAGGCGGAGCTGCGGCGGCTGTTCGATCAGCTGGTGCTCTAGTCTTGCCCCACCTTCTGCCTCGCCTGCTGGCCCGCCTCTTCGCCCCGCCGCGGACGGTTGCCGTGGTCAAAGCTTGAGTTGCTGAAGCACTCCGCCGTACGCTGACCCCATGGGTTCGACAGCGACGACGACCGTACCGACCAACGCCGAGTTGATGGAGGCGTTGGCCGCCGTCGGCGCCGCGTATTTCCAGGACTTCGCGGCGGCCGCCGCCCGGCACGGGCTCTCCTCCTCCCAGGCCAAGGCGCTGGGCGCGGTGCAGGAGCCGGTGCCGATGCGGGCGCTGGCCGGACGGCTGGGCTGCGACGCCTCGAACGTCACCGGGATCGTGGACCGGCTGGAGTCGCTGCGCCTCGCCCACCGGGAGGCGGCGGCCGGTGACCGCCGGGTGAAGATCGTGGTGATCACCGACGAGGGCCGGGAGATCCTGAACCGCATCCGCGGCGAGATGGCCCGTACCCACCAGGCCTTCGAGGCGATGACCGACGAGCAGCGGATCGCCCTGCACTCGATCTGTGCGCAGGTGCTGCCGGTGCTGGCCGGCCGGGCGGGCACCGCCCAGTAGCGCGCCGCGCCACGCCCGGTCGGCCGGGGTCAGAGCACCTCGGCGATCGCCGGTGGCAGTGGGCGGTGGTGGAGCAGGGTGAGCGTGCGGGTGGCGCGGGTGAGCGCGACGTAGAGGTCCCGCGCGGACTGCGCCTGGATGGCGGCCGGCTCGACCACCACGACGGCGTCGAACTCCAGGCCCTTGCACGCCGCGACGGTGAGCGCGCCGAGGTCGCCCGCCAGGCCGTCCGGCGCGATCACGCCCAAGGTGCCGGCGGGGGCGGGCAGTTCGGCGAGGGCGGCGGCGAACCCGGCGTCCGGGACATGGACGGCGGACGGACGCTCGGCGCCCGGGCGGACCGACTCGGGCGGCTGCCGGTCGGGTGCGGCGGTGCGCAGGACGGCGGCGGCGAGTGCCATGATCGGTTCCGGCGTACGGTAGTTGACGGTCAGGCGGGTCTCGCGCCAGCGGCCGGGCAGGTGCGGGTCGAGCATCTCGGCCCAGCTGCGGGCGCCGGCGGGCGAGCCGGTCTGGGCGAGGTCGCCGACGACGGTGAGCGAACGGGTCGGGACGCGCCGCAGGACGGTGCGCCAGGCCATCGCGGAGAGTTCCTGCGCCTCGTCCACGACGACGTGGCCGTACGCCCAGGTGCGGTCGGCGGCGGCGCGTTCGGCCGTCGAGCGGTGGGGACCGTCGTGGTGGAAACGCCCGGCCAGCAGGGCCGGGTCGAGCAGGGCGTCGCCGGTCTGGCCGGTGATGGTCAACACACCCTGGGCGAAGGAGAGTTCGGCTTCGTCGGGGTCGTCCTCGGGGCGGTCGGCGGGCCGGGTGTCGCCGAGCAGTTCGGCGGCCTCGTCGAGCAGCGGGACGTCCTCGACCGTCCAGGGGCCGCCGGGCGGGCGGAGCAGCGTGTCGTGGTGGTCGGGCGCCGCCGAGGCGAGCAGGCCCGGGTCGGTGAGCAGCCGTTCCACCAGCTGCTCCGGGGTGAGTCGAGGCCAGAGCGGGTCGAGCGCGGCGCGGACGTCCTCGCGGGCCCACAGCTCGCGCGGGGCGTAGTGCGCCTCCTCGTCGTCGTACGGGCGGCCGAGCGCGAGCGCCTGGGCGACGGCGAGCGCGTCGAGCAGGGTGCGCAGGTAGTACGCGCGGGCCCGGTTGTGCGGCAGGCGCAGGCCGCGGGCGGCGTCCCGGGCCTCGGCGCAGGCGCGGGCGGACAACCGCAGGCCCTCGCCGAGGTCGAGGCCGCCGGCGGGGGCCGACTGGTGGGCCGCGACGGCCCGGCGCAGCACCCCGGCCATCCAGCGGCCGCCCTTGGCGACGGCGGTGGCGGCGGTGTCGCTGCGGGTCGCGGTGACGCCCGGGAAGAGCTCGCCGACGGTGCGCAGCACCACTTCGGTCTCGCCGAGGGCGGGCAGCACCTCGTCGATGTAGCGCAGGAAGCCGGGGTGGGGGCCGAGGACCAGGACGCCGCGGCGCTCCAGCGCGGCGCGGTGGGTGAACAGCAGGTAGGCGGCGCGGTGCAGGGCGGCGACGGTCTTGCCGGTGCCGGGGCCGCCCTGGACGACCAGGGCGCCGGGCAGCGGGGCGCGGATCACCCGGTCCTGCTCGGCCTGGATGGTGGCGACCGCGGTGCCCATCCGGCCGGTCCGCTCGCGGGCGAGGGCGGCGAGCAGGGCGGCCTCGCCGACCAGGGTGCGGCGGCCGGACTCGTCGAGCCGGTCGAGGTCGAGTGCCTCGTCGTCCAGGCCGGTGAGGGTGCGGCCACGGGTGTGCAGGTGGCGGCGGCGCACGACGGGGCCGGGGCGGGCGGGGGTGGCGGTGTAGAACGGCCGGGCGGCGGGGGCGCGCCAGTCGAGGAGGAGCGGCTCGTACGCGTCGTCGCTCAGGCCGGTGCGGCCGATGTACTGGACGGTGCCGTCGTGCTGGTCGAGGCGGCCGAAGCAGAGGCCGCGTTCGACGGCGTCGAGCCGGGCGGCGCGGCGGGTGGCCTCGCGGGCGCGCACCTCGCGTTCCAGCCGGGCCTGGTGGGTGCCGCCGGCGCCGGCCCCGTCGAGGGCGCCGTCGCGGGTGCGGCGGGCCTCCGCGCGGGTGCTGTCCAGCCGGGCGTAGAGCCGGGTGAGGTGGGCCTGTTCGGCGCGCAGCGCCGCGGCGAGGGGCGGTTCCGCTGGAAGTCCATGCATCGGTGTGGTATCCTCGCGGTGAGAAGTTTGTCGAGCGTCACCTGACGGTCGCTCAATTGACCCAGCCTACCCGATGCGCCGACGTTCCGGCTGACCTCGGCTGTTAGGCTTGCGAAGCGTGAGCGCGAAGCCCCAGATCCCCAATGTCCTGGCCTCCCGGTACGCCTCGGCGACCCTGGCCCAGCTGTGGTCCCCCGAGCACAAGGTGGTCCTTGAGCGCCACCTGTGGCTCGCCGTCCTGAAGGCCCAGCAGGACCTCGGTGTCGAGGTGCCGGCGAACGCCGTCGCCGACTACGAGCGGGTGATCGACCAGGTCGACCTCGGCTCGATCGCCGCCCGTGAGCGAGTCACCCGCCACGACGTGAAGGCCCGGATCGAGGAGTTCAGCGAACTCGCCGGCCACGAGCAGATCCACAAGGGCATGACCTCCCGGGATCTGACCGAGAACGTCGAGCAGCTGCAGATCCGTCAGTCGCTGGAGCACGTGCGCGACCGTACGGTGGCCGTGCTGGTCCGGCTGGCCGGCCTGGCCGCCCAGCACTCCGAGCTGGTCATGGCCGGCCGCTCGCACAACGTGGCCGCGCAGGCCACCACCCTGGGCAAGCGCTTCGCGTCGATCGCCGACGAGCTGCTGGTCGCCTTCCGCCGCCTGGAGGAGCTGATCGCCCGCTACCCGCTGCGCGGGATCAAGGGCCCGGTCGGCACCGCCCAGGACATGCTGGACCTGCTCGGCGGCGACACCGACAAGCTCGCCGAGCTGGAGCGCCGGGTCGCCGGGCACCTCGGCTTCGAGAACGTGCTGACCAGCGTCGGCCAGGTCTACCCGCGCTCGCTGGACTTCGAGGTGCTCACCGCCCTCGTCCAGCTGGCCGCCGCGCCGTCCAGCCTGGCCAAGACCATCCGCCTGATGGCCGGCCACGAGCTGGTCACGGAGGGCTTCAAGGAGGGCCAGGTCGGCTCCTCGGCGATGCCGCACAAGATGAACACCCGCTCCTGCGAGCGCGTCAACGGCCTGGCCGTCATCCTGCGCGGTTACGCCTCGATGACCGGCGAGCTGGCCGGCGACCAGTGGAACGAGGGCGACGTCTCCTGCTCGGTGGTGCGCCGGGTCGCGCTGCCGGACGCCTTCTTCGCCTTCGACGGCCTGCTGGAGACCTTCCTGACCGTCCTCGACGAGTTCGGCGCCTTCCCCGCCGTGGTCGAGGCCGAGCTGGACCGTTACCTGCCGTTCCTCGCCACCACCAAGGTGCTGATGGGCGCGGTGCGCGCGGGCGTCGGCCGGGAGACCGGGCACGAGGTCATCAAGGAGCACGCCGTCGCCTCCGCCCTGGCGATGCGTGCGGGCGCCCGGGAGAACGAGCTGCTGGACCGGCTGGCCGCCGACGAGCGGATCCCGCTGGACCGGGCCGCGCTGGACGCGCTGCTGGCCGACCGGCTGTCCTTCACCGGCGCGGCCGGTGCCCAGGTCGCCGAGGTGGTCCGCCAGGTGGAGGCCGTCGCGGCCGCCTACCCGGAGGCCGCCAAGTACGCGCCGGGCGACATTCTCTGACGGTCTTTCAGCCAGCACTCCAGCCGGTGCCTCAGCCGGCCGAGGGCCCTGCCGCCGATCCGGTGGTGGGGCCCTCTTCCGTGCGCACATGGCCCGGGTCGAGCGGCGGGGTGGTGCCGCAGGACCACTCGCAGTCCGGCTCGGCTACGGGGTGGTCCGCCGGCGCGAGGACGTTGCCGCGGACGGTGGCGAAGGCGGTCAGCCCGCCGGTGACCAGCAGCCCGGCGCAGATCAGCATCGCGGTGTGGAAGGCGGAGTCCACCGCGGACGGCACCCGGTAGGCGTCGCCGCTCAGCCCGGCGAACGCGGGCAGGGCGGCGACCGCGAGCAGCCCGGCCGCGCGGGCGGCGGCGTTGTTGACGCCGCTGGCGATGCCCGCGTGCCGGACCTCGACGGCGGCCAGCACGGTGGCGGTCAGCGGCGCGACCAGCAGCACCATCCCGCAGCCCATCACCGCGACGGCGGGCAGCACGTCCGCCCAGTAGGAGGAGTGGGGGCCGGTGCGCAGCATCAGCAGCACCCCGGCGGCGCACAGCAGCGGGCCGACGGTGAGCGGGATCCGGGGGCCGATCCGCTTGCCGAGCCGCCCGGCGCGCGCCGACAGCGTCAGCATCAGCACGGTGATCGGGATCAGCGCGAGGCCGGAGACCAGCGGGGAGAAGCCCGCGACGATCTGCAGCTGCACCACCAGCAGGAAGAACACCCCGCTGAACGCCGCGTAGACGCACAGGGTGACCAGGTTCACGGCGGTGAACAGCCGGGAGGAGAAGAGGCCGAGCGGCAGCATCGGCTCGGCGGTGCGGCGCTCGACCGTGAGGAAGGCCGCGCCGAACAGCAGGCCGAGGGCGCCGCTGATCCAGACGGCGGGGGACAGGCCCTCCCCGGCAGCGGTGAGCGCGTAGGTGATCGCCCCGAGGGAGAGCGCGGCGAGCAGCGCGCCGGGGACGTCGAAGCGGCCGACGGCGCTCTCGTCCCGGCTCTCGGGGACGAAGCGGGAGGTGACCGCGACCACGGCGGCCGCGAGCGGCAGGTTCAGCAGGAAGATCCACCGCCAGCCCGGGCCGTCCACCAGCCAGCCGCCGACGAAGGGGCCGACCGCGGCCGCCACCCCGCCGAGGCCCGACCACAGACCCACCGCCGCCGAGCGGTCGTCCGGGTGGAAGACGGCCTGCAGCATGGCGAGCGAACCGGGGGTGAGCAGCGCCCCGCCGATGCCCTGGACGGCGCGGGCGGCGATCAGAACCTGGATGTCCGGGGCGGCGGCGCAGGCCGCGGAGGCGGCGGCGAACCAGACCACGCCGATCAGGAACACCCGGCGCCGGCCGTACCGGTCCCCGAGCGCGCCGCCGAGCAGGATCAGCCCGGCCAGGGTGAGCAGGTACGCGTTCAGCGTCCACTGCAGGGAGGCGAGCGTGGCGCCGAGATCGGCGCCGATCCGGGGCAGCGCGACGTTCACCACGGTGCTGTCGAGCAGCGCCATGCTGGAGCCGAGCACCGTCGCCAGAAGTACCCAGCGGCCCTGCGCGGTGCCCAGACGCAGGTTGCCGGCCTCAGAGGTGGTCACGGCCTGATCCTGCGCCCAGTGGGGTGTACGTGACAAGGGTCACCGGGGGGTGTGTTGATGGTGGGCGGTGCGTGAGCGGCCGGGTGCGCTGTGCTGGCGGGATGGGCGCAGCGTCGTGGATCAGTGGCGCCGGGTGAATGGATTGTGCACGTACAGTGCGGCGGATCATGCGGAGGGTCACCGTGGTCCGCGCAGTGGTTGCCGGTTCAAGTGATCGACATTGCTTCACTCGAATGGATGGGTTTTAGTTCAGCGACCGCCCGGCCAGTCCGGACGGATCCTCCGGGCGGAACGCCGAGTCCTGCCGCTGTCCGGTGGTTCGAACTGAACTCTGTACGGCAGGAGCGGGGGACCCACAGGTAAGTCGCCGGACCGGAACGGCACGCTCTCGCGTGACCGGATCCAGGGCCGGCTAGGGGTGAAGCCGCGCATGCGGCCGGGCAACTCCAGCCCGAACCCGACAGCTCACCTCGCAGGCGTCGGAGAGGAAAATCCCATGCCTGCTCAGGCTCGTCGTATCGCCCTGCCCCGCGCCGCCCGCATCGGCATCGCCACCGCCGTCACCGGTGCCTCCTTCGCCCTCCCGCTCGTCACCGCGATGAGCGCCCAGGCCTACACCGTCCCGGCCGCCCCGGTCGCGCAGAGCACCACCTCGACCAGTGCCGCTCCCGCCACCCAGGCCCCCGCGCAGGCGAGCTACCGCGTCGTCAGCGGCGACACCCTGTCGAAGATCGCCGACGCCAAGCACGTCGACGGTGGCTGGGAGGCGCTGTACGCGCACAACCGCACGGTCGTCGGTGGCAACCCGAACCTGATCTTCCCGGGCCAGCAGCTCGCGATCGCCGGCCAGGCCGCCGCTGCCGCGCCGTCCTCGGACGCCGCTGCGACCGCCCCGGCCAAGCCGGCCGCTCCGGCCGCCTCGGACACCGCCGCCAAGCCGAAGGCCCAGCTGGAGGTCCGGACCGAGGCCGCGAAGCCGTCCGCCCAGCTCCAGACCCAGGTGCAGACCGCCGCGCCGGTCGCCGCGGTCACCGCCACCCCGGTCGCCGCCACGTCCGGCTTCGTCGCGCCGTTGGCCAACCCGAAGCTGGGCACCGCCTACGGCGTGGCCGGCTCGATGTGGGCCTCCGGCCACCACACCGGCCAGGACTTCGTCGCCTCCACCGGCACCCCGCTGCGCGCCGTCGCCAACGGTGTCGTGGTGAAGGCCGGCAACGGCGGCGCCTACGGCAACGAGGTCGAGATCAAGCTCTCCGACGGCCACTACGCCGAGTACGCGCACCTCTCCTCGATCGGTGTGAAGATCGGTCAGACCGTCACCGTGGGCCAGCAGATCGGCCTCTCCGGCGCGACCGGCAACGTGACCGGCCCGCACCTGCACTTCGAGATCCGCAACGGCTCGGAGTACGGCTCGGACATCAACCCGGTCACCTACCTGCGGGCCCACGGCGTCGCGCTCTGACCCGTACCGCTTGAGAAGCCACCGCTGCTACGGGCGGAACGACCTCCCGGGATGGTCATGTCGGGTGACCGCTCGACCGGGTGATCGCCGCGGCAGCGGACATGGGCGCGGGACACGCCCAGGCCGGCCCGGCACACGATACCTCTCTCGTGTGCCGGGCCGGCCAGCGCCTTTTTCGGCTGATGCCCTTTCCGGGCAGGCTCGTTCGAGCGCGGGTGAGTGGAACCGAACAGGGCGTCAACCTGCCCGCGACCGGTCCGACGATCTGTTCTTGCGAGGGCTCTCGCCGCGCCCGATGCTGTCGGGCAGTCGGCGCCCGGCGGTTCGGCGGGCGGTGGAGCCATGGCGCGCGGAGGAGGACGGATGGCCGTCCGGAGCGGGGAAACGGTCGACGGGCAGACCGGGGGAGGCGGGGTCGACCGGCTGAAGGCGGACTCGGTCGGCCTGGTGGGCGTGGTGTTCATGGCGATCGCCACCGCCGCCCCGATCACCGCGATGACCGGCAACCTGCCGATCGTCGTCGGGCAGGGCAACGGCGTCGGCGCGCCCGCCGCGTACGTCCTGGCGACCGTGGTGCTCACGGTGTTCTCGGTCGGGTACGTGGCGATGGCCCGGCACATCACCGCGGCCGGGGCGTTCTACGGGTACATCTCGCACGGGCTCGGCCGGGTCGCCGGGATGGCCTCGGGGCTGCTCGCGGTGCTCGCGTACATCGTGTTCGAGGCCTCGGTCATCGGCTTCTTCGCCTACTCGCTGCGCGGACTGGTCCGTTCGCAGCTCGGGGTGGACCTGGGGTGGGGCTGGTACGCGCTGTTCGGGCTGGTGGTGATCGGGGTGATGGCCTGGTTCGACCTGCATCTGACGGCGGGGCTGCTCGGGGTCGCGCTGGTGCTGGAGATCGGGGTGCTGGGCGCGGTCGCGCTGGCCGTGCTGGTGGGCGGCGGCGGGCCGGACGGCATCGTCGGCGAGGCGGTGAACCCGCTGAACGCGCTGACGGGGGTGGGGGGTTCGGGCGCTGCGGCGGCGGGCCTCGGCCTGTTCTTCGCGTTCTGCTCCTGGGTGGGCTTCGAGTCGACCGCGATGTACGGCGAGGAGTCCCGGGACCCGAAGCGGGTGGTGCCGCGGGCGACCCTGGTCTCGGTGGTCGGGGTCGGGCTGTTCTACGTGTTCGTGTCCTGGATGATCGTGTCCGGCAACGGGGTTCGGCACGCGATCGACGTGGCGAGCGGCGCGGTGCCGGGCAAGGACGGGAACAGCCTGTTCCTCGACCCGCTGGGCGCGTACCTCGGGGCCTGGGCGGTGAAGGTGTTCCAATGGCTGGTCGTCACCGGCTCGTTCGCCTGCGCGATGGCCTTCCACCAGTGTGCGGCCCGCTACCTGTACGCGATCGGGCGGGAGGGGTTCCTGCTCCCGGCGCTCGGCCGCACCCACCCGAGGTACGGCTCGCCGTACGTCGCCTCGGTGGTGCAGTCGGGGATCGCGGGCGCGCTGGTGGCGGCGTTCCTGATGGCGGGGATGGATCCGTACGCGCACCTGTACACGCTGCTCGCGCTGCTCGGCACGATGGCGATCCTGATCGTGCAGACGCTCTGCTCCTTCGCCGTGGTGGGGTACTTCCACGTGCAGGGCAGGCACCCGGAGACCAGGCACTGGTTCCGCACGCTGGTGGCACCGCTGCTGGGCGGGGTGGCGATGGCCGGGGTGGTGGTGCTGCTCGTGCTCAACAAGGACACCGCGGCCGGGGCGGCCGCCGGGACGCTGCTGTTCCGGCTGATCCCGTACCTGGTGATCGGGGCCTTCGTGGGCGGGATCGTGCTGGCGCTCACCATGCGTCGGCGCAGCCCCGAGCGGTACGCGCGGATGGGGCGGGTGATCCTGGAGGAGGCCGCCGTCGAGCGGGGGTGACGGTACGTCGGAATCGTCCGTCGGTCTGCTGGTTCAGATCCGGTGGGCGGGCAGGCCGTGCTGGGCGGCGGTCAGCAGCTGGTGCATCCGGTGGCCGAAGTCCTCGGTGTCGGCGGCCGGTTCGGGGAAGACCAGGCGGACGTCGCGGTGGCCGTGCGGGTGGTCCAGGCGCAGCACCAGGCCGTGGCGGTCCAGGGCGAGCGGGCGGACGTCCGGGTGCTGGGCGAGCAGGTCCGGGTCGAGCAGGCGGGTGAGGACGGCGAGGGCGTCGGCGTGGTCGTCGGCGAGGTGGGTGAGCATGGCGGCCTCGTAGCGGGCCAGCGGGTCGGGCGTGGCGAGGGCGAGGTCGTCGGCGGTGAGCGCGCCGGTGCCGTACGGGGTGGCGAGGACGGCGTGGGCGACGTCCACGCGCAGGTGGACGCTCAGGCCGTCGTCGGCGAGGTGGGCCAGGTGCAGCCGGCCGGCCAGTGTGAGGCGGGCGCGGACCCGGTCGCGGACGGCGACGGGGGCGATGTCGGTGACGTCCAGGACGACCGCGAGCCCCTCGGTGGCGCCGGCGGCGGCGGTGGTGAGCGGGGTGCCCAGTGGGGCGCGCAGGCGCAGTCGGGAGCCGTGGACGGAGACCGGGCTCTCCAGGTCGTGGTGCTCGCCGCAGGCGCGGACGGTGAGCGAGGAGGTCGCGCTGAGCAGGCTGTGGACCCGTTCGGCGGTGGTGGGCTCGGGCACCTCGGCGTCGCGGGCGGACAGGCTCATGGTGGACTCCATTAGGTTAGGTGAGCCTAACCTAATGTCTGCCGAGGGGTGTGGCAAGTGGCATGCCGGGGCCGTCGTCGGATTGCTGTCGTTGGAGATAGGCGGCGCTTGCAAGCATCTGTGAACGTCCGTATTGTCGACGCTGGTAGTTGCACGCGCAAAGATATCTCTACGGAAAGCGGTCCCTCATGCCCCTCGCGCTCCTGGCACTGGCGATCAGCGCCTTCGGCATCGGCACCACCGAGTTCGTGATCATGGGCCTGCTGCCCGAGGTCGCCGGCGACTTCTCGGTCTCCATCCCCACCGCCGGCCTGCTCATCTCGGGCTACGCGCTCGGCGTCGTGATCGGCGGACCGCTGCTCACCATCCTCGGCACCCGGGCACCCCGCAAGGGCATGCTGCTGACGTTGATGGGCCTGTTCGTGGTGGGCAACCTGATCGCGGCCGTCGCGCCCGCCTTCGGGCTGCTGATGGTCGGGCGGATCGTCAGCGCCTTCGCGCACGGCGCGTTCTTCGGCATCGGCTCGGTGGTCGCCGCCGACCTGGTCGCCCCGCACAAGCGGGCCGGCGCGATCGCCCTGATGTTCACCGGCCTCACCGCCGCCAACGTGCTCGGCGTCCCGATGGGCACGCTGCTCGGCCAGCACTTCGGCTGGCGCTCCACCTTCTACGTCGTCGCCGGGCTCGGCCTGGTCGGCCTCGCCGGGATCGCGGCGCTGGTGCCCGTCCAGCCACGGGCCGAGGCCGCCCGGCTCGGCGCCGAGCTGGCCGCCTTCCGGACCCTGCGGCTCTGGTCGGCGCTCGCCATGACCGTGCTCGGCTGGGGCGGCATCTTCGCGATGTTCACCTACATCACGCCGATGATGACCGAACTGGCCGGCTTCGCCCCGAGCAGCGTCACCTGGCTGCTCTTCCTGTTCGGCGTCGGACTGTTCGTCGGCAACCTGTTGGGCGGTTGGTTCGCCGACCGCGCGCTGATGCGCAGCCTCACCGTGATCCTCGCGGTGCTCGCGGCGCTGCTGTTCGCCTTCACCTTCGCCGCGCACAGCAAGGTGGCCGCGATCGTCACCATCCCGCTGATCGGGCTGTTCGGCTTCGCGACCGTCGCGCCGCTGCAGAAGCGGGTCATGGACCAGGCGGCCGGTGCACCGACGCTGGCCTCGGCCGCCAACATCGCCGCGTTCAACCTGGGCAACGCGCTGGCCGCCTGGCTCGGCGGGCTGGTCATCTCGGCCGGCCTCGGCTACGCCGCGCCGAACTGGGTGGGCGGGCTGCTGACCGTCGTCGCCCTCGGCGTGACGGTGTTCTCCGCGGCGCTGGACCGGCGCGGCGGCGCGGCGGGCGAGGGGCGGATCGTGGCGCACTCGGGCGCGGCGGTCGAGCAGGGCGTGCCCGTGGGGCGGTGAGCGCGGGGCACGGCGAAGGGCCCGGACGTCGGGGGTGCGTCCGGGCCCTTGCGTCGGTCATGCGGTTCAGGCGCCTTGCCGGCCGTGGGACTCGTGCGACCGTTCGTCGGTCGCGGGGCTCGTGCGACTGCCCGTCGGTCGCGGGGCTCAGGCGACGACGGCCTGGGCGTCGATCTCGACCAGCATCGGCTCCTGCGGCAGCTCGACGAAGATCGTGGTGCGGCAGGGCTTCACACCGCCGGGTTTGACGTTCTCCTCGATGAACTCGGCGTACACCTCGTTCATCAGCGGGAAGTCGGCCCGCTTGGTGAGGTAGACGCGGAACATCACCACGTCCTCGATGGTGGCGCCGCCGGCCTCGACGATCGCCTTGACGTTCTCCAGCGTGCGCCGGGTCTGCGCCTTCACGTCGCCGTGGTGGAGGTACTCGCCGGTCGCCGGGTCCTGCGGGCCCTGGCCGGAGACCTGCAGGATCGGGCCCTTGCGGACGCCCTGGGAGAACATCCAGGCGGGGGCGGGAGCGCCGTCGGTGCGGATCTCGGTCTTGTCGCTCATGAGCTTCCTTACGTTCTGGCGGTGGATCAATTCTGCTCCGGGCAACCGCAGTCGGCGGAGATGCCGCGGGTGGTGGCGAGCAGCTGCGGGAGGAGGTCCAGCACCTGCTCGTAGGGGAGGACGACGTCCGGGACGGAGATGGACGCGGCGGCGACCACCCGGCCGCTGCTGTCCCGGATCGGCGCGGCCACGCAGTTGATGAACGCCTCGTGCTCGGCGTGGTCCTGCGCCCAGCCCTGGACGGCGACCTTCTCCAACTCGGCGAGCAGCGCCTCGGGCGTACTGAGGGTGCGCGGGGTGTGCGGGGTGAAGTCGATCCCGGCCACCACCCGGCGGCGTTCGGGCAGCGGCAGGTCGGCGAGCAGCACCTTGGAGACGGCGGCGCTGTGCAGGGCGGCGCGCAGGCCGATCCGGGAGTACATCCTGACCGGGTGCCGGGAGTCGAACTTGTCGATGTAGACGACCTCGCCGCCCTCGTACGCGGCCAGGTGCACGGTCTGGCCGGTGGCGGCGTTCAGCTCGGCCAGGTGCGGGGCGGCGATCCGGCGCACGCCGCGCTGCTCCAGGGCGAGGCCGGACAGGGCGAACAGGCCGGCGCCCAGGTGGTAGCGGTAGGCGGCGTCGCGGTAGACGAACCGTTCCTCCTCCAGGCTCTGGAGCAGTCGGAGCACGGTCGTCTTGTGGACGCCGAGCACCTCGGCCAGCTGGTCGAGGGAGCGCTCGCCCTCGCCGAGCTCGGCGAGGATGCGCAGGGCGCGGGTGACGGTCTGGCTCATCGTGCTCCGCCGGGGTCGTTCGGGCTCGGGTTCGTGCTCATTGTGCCCGGGCCCGCAGGGCGTCGTGGGACCGCTCCGCGGGGACGGCCGGGCCGGTGATGCCCGTCGCCGAGACCCGGGTGGCGGCCCAGTCGGCGGGAGAGGCGTCGAGCAGCGCGGCCACCACGGCGGCGGACGGCAGCTCGGCCTGGTCGCCGTGGGCGGTCAGCGCGCAGGCGGCGCTCAGGTGGCCGAGCCGCAGCCGGCGGCGCTGGTCCAGGCCGTGGACGGTGCCGGCCAGGTACCCGGCGGCGAAGGCGTCGCCCGCGCCGGTGGCCTCGACCACGTCGACGGCCAGGGCGGGCTCGGCCACCGCCGTGCCGTCCCGCTCCAGGGCGGTGACCAGCCGGGCGGCGTCCTTGACCACCACGGTGGCGGGGCTGGGGAAGCGGCGGCGCAGCGCGGCCGGGTCCCCGGTGCCGAAGGCGGCCTCGGCCTCGTCGGCGCCGAGCAGCAGCAGGTCGGCGGCGTCCAGCAGTGGCGGCAGGACGGCCGGGTCGCGGTCGTGCCAGAGCGCGGGGCGCCAGTTGAGGTCGAAGCTGACGATCCGCCCCGGGCGGCGCTCGGCGAGCAGGGCGCGCAGCAGGGCCAGGCAGTCGTCGGAGAGCGCGGCGGTGATGCCGGACAGGTGCAGGAGGCGGGCGTCGGCCAGCAGCCGGGCGGCGGCCGGGTCGGCCAGCAGGGCGGGGGAGAGCGCGGCGGCCGCGGAGCCGCGCCGGTGGTAGTGCAGCCGGCTCCGGCCGGGGCCGAGGTCGTGGCGGTGGCCGGTGGCGCCGCCGACCTCCTTGAGGTAGAGGCCGGTGGGGCGGTGCGGGTCGACGGCGACCGCCGAGACGTCCACACCGCGGGCGGCGACCTCGTCGAGCAGCCGGCGGCCGAAGCCGTCGTCGCCGACCCGGCTGATCCAGGCGGTCGGCACGCCGAGTGCGGCCAGCGCGACGGCCACGTTGGACTCCGCACCGCCGACCGACAGCCGGAAGTTCTCCACCGCCTCCAGCGGGCCCGGCCGGTCCGGCAGCAGCACCGCCATGGACTCGCCCACGCACACGGCCATCGGGGAAGGACCGGGTCGGGTCGGGCCCGGGGTGTCCTGTCGCGGCATCTGCTGGGCTCCTCGTCTGCGGCGGCCGTTCCGTTGACCGTGATCCGGCGCCGATGCTAGAACCGTGATGCCAACATGTGCAACCCTCATTGCACATGTTGCAATATGGCAGATGGAGGAAGACGGTGGAGCAGACCTTCGCAAGCATCGGCACCGGGCCGGGCATCGACGGCGGCGCGGTGGCGGGCCTCGCCGACGAGACGCTCGACTGGCGGTTCAAGGCCGTCCCGCCGGACGCCTCCTCGGTGGGGCGCCCGGACGGCGCCACGCAGGGGCGCTCGGTCCGGGACTGGCTGGCCACCGGGCCCACCCTCGCCGGGCTGAGCACCCCGCTGCTCACCCTGGACGGCGCCGCGCTCGACCACAACATCCGCACCATGGCCGACTGGTGCGCCAAGGCCGGGGTCGCGCTCGTGCCGCACGGCAAGACCACCATGGCGCCCGCCCTGTGGCAGGCGCAGCTCGTCGCCGGCAGCCACGGCATCACCCTCGCCAACCTGCCGCAGGTGCGGGTCGCCCGGGCCTTCGGGGTCGAGCGGATCCTGCTCGCCAACACCCTGCTCGACCCGGCCGGACTGGCCTGGCTCGCCGCCGAGCTGGCCGCCGACCCGGCCTTCGCCTTCGTCTCCTGGGTGGACTCCACCGAGAGCGTCCGGCTGATGGACGAGGCGCTGCGCGCCGCCGGGGCCGAGCGACCGGTCGAGGTCCTGATCGAACTCGGCGGCCCCGGCGGGCGGACCGGTGCCCGCGGGGTGGACGCGGCCGTCGAGGTCGCCGCCGCCGTCCTGCGCGCCCCCACCCTGCGCCTCGCGGGCGTCGGCGGGTACGAGGGCGCACTCGCCCACGACGCGTCCGTCGGCGGGCTGGACACCGTCCGCGGCTACCTGAGGACGCTCGCCGAACTGCACGGCCGGCTCGCCCGCGCCTACCCGGGCGACGCCCAGCCGGTGGTGACGGCCGGCGGCAGCGCCTACTTCGACCTGGTCGTCGAGGAACTGACAGGACTGCCGGAGGCGTTCGTGGTCCTGCGCTCGGGCGCGTACATCGCCCACGACGACGGCTTCTACCGGGGCATCTCCCCGCTGGTCCGGGGCGCTGGCGACGCGCCGTTCCGCAGTGCGCTGCACGGCTGGGCGCGGGTGGTGTCCCGGCCCGAGCCGCAGCTGGCGCTGCTGGACGCCGGCAAGCGCGACCTGCCCTTCGACGAGGGCCTGCCCGAGCCGCAACGCGTGCGCGGTGGCGCGGAGTTGACCGGGACGGCGGCCCGGATCACCGCGCTCAACGACCAGCACGCCTTCCTGCGCGACGCGGGCGACCTCGCCCCGGTCGGCGCGGTGGTGCGGGTCGGCGTCTCGCACCCGTGCACGGCCTTCGACAAGTGGACGGCGATCCCGGTGCTGGACTCCGCCGACGCGGCCGAGCCGAAGGTCACCGGGCTGGTCAGGACGTTCTTCTGATGGCGGGCGGCAGGGCGGGGCGAGTGGGCGTCGGGGGCGCTGGAGGCCTTGAGGGTGCCGGGGACGCCGTGGTCTTCCGGGGCGCCACGGTGGTCGACGGCACCGGCGCGGACCGCTACCGGGCGGACGTGCGGATCGCCGACGGCCTGATCACCGAGATCGGCCGGGGCCTCGGCGCGCCCCGGGTGGTGGACGCGGACGGTCTGGTCCTCACCCCCGGCTTCATCGACATGCACGCCCACTCCGACCTCGCCCTGCTGCGCGAACCCGAGCACCCGGCCAAGGTCACCCAAGGCGTCACCTGCGAGGTCCTCGGCCAGGACGGCCTGTCCTACGCCCCGGTCGACGACACCACGCTGCTCGCGCTGCGCCGCCAACTGGCCGGCTGGAACGGGGATCCGGAGGGCTTCGACTGGGACTGGCGCGGCGTCGCCGGCTACCTGGACCGGATCGACCGCACCGGCGTCGCCGTCAACGCCTGCTACCTCGTCCCGCACGGATCGCTGCGGATGCTCGCCATGGGCTGGGCGAACCGGCCGCCCGCACCGGCCGAACTCGACCGGATGCGCCAGCAGTTGGCGCAGGGCCTGCTGGACGGCGCGGTCGGCATGTCCAGCGGCCTCAGCTACACCCCCGGGATGTACGCGGACACCGCCGAGCTGGTCGAGCTGTGCACCGTGGTCGCGGCCTACGGCGGCTTCCACGCACCGCACCAACGCTCCTACGGCGACGGCGCGTTGGAGGGCTACGCGGAGATGGTGGAGATCGCCCGGCGGACCGGCTGCGCGTTGCACCTGACCCACGCCACGATGAACTTCGGCGTCAACCGGGGCCGCGCCGGCGAACTGCTGGATCTGGTCGACGAGGCGCTCGCCGACGGCGTCGACCTCACCCTGGACAGCTACCCCTACCTGCCCGGCTCCACCACCCTGGCCGCCCTGCTGCCGAGTTGGGCCACCGAGGGCGGCCCGGCGGCGACGCTCACCCGGCTCGCCGACCCGGCGGCCCGCGAGCGGATCCGCTTCGACGTGGAGGAGCAGGGCAGCGACGGCTGCCACGGCGTGGTCACCGACTGGGCGACGATCCAGATCTCGGGCGTCCGCGCGGCGGAGCTGGCGGCGACGGTCGGCCGGACCGTCGCCGAACTCGCCGCCGAGCGGGGGCGCGGCGGGACGGAGGTCTTCCTCGACCTGCTGCGCCGCGACGAACTGGCCACCACGATCCTCCAGCACGTCGGGCACGAGGAGAACGTCCGGGCGATCATGCGCCACCCGGCGCACACCGTCGGCAGCGACGGTCTGCTGGTCGGCGCCCGGCCGCACCCGCGTGCCTGGGGCACCTTCCCCCGCTATCTCGGCCACTACAGCCGGGATTTGGGCGTGCTGACGCTGGAGGAGACGGTCGCCCGAATGACCGGCCGGCCCGCCGCCCGGCTCGGACTGCACCGGCGCGGCCGGATCGCCCCCGGCCACCACGCCGACCTGGTGCTCCTCGACCCCGAACGGGTCCGGGACGCCGCCACCTTCGAGCACCCCCGGCTGCCCGCCGAGGGCATCGAGCACGTGTACGTCAACGGCACCGCCGTCGTCCGGCAGGGCCGCACCACGGGCGCCCGGCCCGGGCGCGCCCTGCGCCGCACCGACCGAGGAACCCGAGCCCTGTGAATCCCGCCGCCGTGCATCCGCCCGCCGAGAACCCGCTTTCCGCCCTGACCGACGACCCGGTGATCGCCGTGGTCCGCGCGCCCCGGATCCCGGACGCGGCCGCGCTGTGCGCCGCGCTCGCCGATGGCGGCATCAACTGGACCGAATTCACCTACACGACACCGAATGTGACGGATCATCTGCTCCGTGCCGCCGAGGCGGGCTGGCGGGTCGGCGTCGGTACCGTGCTGACCGCCGAGCAGGCCGGGCGCGGGATCGCCGCCGGGGCCTCCTTCCTGGTCACCCCCGGCTGCCGGCCCGAGGTCGCGGAGGCCGCCCGGGCCGCCGACGTGCCGGTGGTGCTCGGGGCGCTCACCCCGACCGAGGTGGCCCGGGCGTTGGACCTCGGCGCCGCCGCCGTGAAGATCTTCCCGGCCCGGGCGTTCGGCCCCGGCTACTTCAGGGATCTGCGCGGCCCGTACCCGGACGTCCCGCTGGTGGCGTCCGGCGGCGTGAACGCGGGCAACGCCGCGGAGTTCCTGGCGCACGGCGCGCTCGCGGTCTGCGCGGGGACGGACGTGGTGCCGCCGGACACGGTCGCGGCGGGGGACTGGGCGGAGATCACCCGGCGGGCCCGGGCGTTCACCGAGGCGTGCGCCGCCGCCCGGGCCTGAGGCGGTCGCTGCGGTCGGGATCGGGGTCGCGACAGCTGGTAGCGGCAGTGGGCAGTGGGCAGTGGGCAGTGGGCAGTGGGCTGTCGGGATGGCCGGGGATGGGCGAGAATCGTGCTCCCCGGCCCCGGATCCGGCAGGAGGACCCACCCCATGACCTCGACCCGCCCCGGCCCCGACTGGCTGGCCGACGCCGTCCTGTACCAGATCTACCCGCAGACCTTCGCGGACTCCGACGGCGACGGCATCGGCGACTTCGCGGGCATCGCCGAGCACCTCGACCACCTCGCCTGGCTCGGCGTCGACACCGTCTGGCTCAACCCCTGTTTCGCCTCGCCGTTCCGCGACGCGGGCTACGACGTCACCGACTACCTCGCCCCCGCCCCGCGCTACGGCACCACCGAGGACCTGGTCGCGCTGGTCGAGGCCGCCCGCCGCAAGGGCATCCGGATCCTGCTCGACCTGGTCGCCGGCCACACCTCCGACCGCCACCCCTGGTTCCTGGCCGCCGCCGAGGATCCGGCCGACCACCGGTACATCTGGTCCGAGCGCCCGGTGGAGGGCTTCGTCGCCTCGCCCGGCAGCCGCCCCGGCTGCTACCGGCCGAACTTCTTCGACTGCCAGCCGGCGCTCAACTTCGGCTACGCGAGCGGCAGTTCCGAGGAGCCCTGGCGCCAGCCGGTGGACGCCGAGGGCCCGCGCGCCAACCGGGCGGCGCTGCGCGAGATCATGGCGCACTGGCTCGGCCTCGGGCTGGCCGGCTTCCGGGTGGACATGGCGTCCTCGCTGGTCAAGGACGACCCGGGCCTGGTGGAGACCGCCAAGCTGTGGACCGGCCTGCGGGACTGGCTGGACCGCGCCCACCCGCAGGCCGCCCTGTTCGCCGAGTGGGGCGATCCGGCGGCCGCCGTCGCGGCGGGCTTCCACGCGGACTTCTTCCTGCAGTTCGGCGGCGCCGACCACGGCCTGCCGCTGCGCTCGCTCTGGAACAACGGCGGCGGCACCGTCGAGGAGTTCTGGCACCAGGGCCCGTGCTACTTCGAGGCCGAGGGGCGCGGTACCCCGCAGGTGTTCCTGGACGCCTGGCGCTCCGCCGCCGAACTGACCGAGGGCAGCGGCCACATCGCCCTCCCGACCGCCAACCACGACTTCTCCCGGCTGGCCACCGGCCCGCGCACCGCCGAACAGCTGGCCGCCGCCTTCGCGTTCCAGCTCACCTGGCCCACCCTGCCGGCCGTCTACTACGGCGACGAGATCGGCATGCGCTACCTGCCCGGGCTGCCCGACGTCGAGGGCAGCGTGCTCGGCCCGCGGTACAACCGGGCCGGCTCGCGGACCCCGATGCAGTGGGAGCCCGGACCGACGGCGGGTTTCTCCAGTGCGCCGCCCGAGCGCCTCTACCTGCCCGTGGACCCGGACCCGCGGCGGCCGGACGTGCTCTCCCAGCGGGCCGACCCGACCTCGCTGCTGCACACCGTCCGGCGGCTGATCGTGCTGCGCCGCGCGCACCCGGGACTGGGCGCGACCGGCGGGGTCGAGGTCCGCAACGCCGGGTACCCGCTGGTGTACACCCGGGCCGGGCGGTACCTGGTGGCGGTTAACCCGCGCCGGGAGCCGGGGTCGGTGCGGCTGGAGTGGGGCGGTGTGCGCCCGCTGGAGGTGCAGGGCGTGCGGGTGGCGGACGGGGAACTGCGGGCGGAGGGCTTCGGGTACGGGGTGTTCGAGCTGTCCTGAGGCCCGGGCTGCGGGTGCCGGGCTCGGGCTGCCCGCTCCGGTCCGCTCCGGGGGTTCGGACTGCTCGCTCTGGGCCCCGGCCACGGGGACCGGCTTTCGATCGGCGTCGGATGGTTGTAAGCTGCATCCATAGATGGTTGCATTTACCACCCACAATGGTTGTATATGACACCCGATCTACTAATGTCACCGGAGGACCGTACGAACGCCATGAGCACACCCCAGACTTCCGCCGCAGCGCCCACCCTGGGGCACTCGCTCAAGCACCTCGCCATCCACCTGATCACCCCGCTGCTGATGTGCCTCGGCATGGCGCTCGCCTACGAGGGCGCCTTCCACCAGCCCGAGCCGCACCACCTGAAGGTCGCCGTCGTCGGCACGACCCCGCAGGCGCACGGCCTGGCAGAGGCGATCCGGGCCAAGGCCGGGGACGCGCTCGACGTCCGCACCCTGCCCGACCGGACGGCCGCCGAGCGGCAGCTGCACGACCGCGATCTGGTCGGGGCCTTCGTCCCGGACGCCAGGAGCCCTGAACTGCTCGTCGCCAAGGGGAACTCGGACACCTCGGTGGTGGCCGCCACGGCGGTGTTCACCGACGTCACCGACCGGCAGGGCGTCCCCGCTGCACGTCACCGACCTCACCACGCCGGCCGAGGGTGACCCGACCGGTCAGGGCCTGTTCTTCCTGCTGGTCGCGCTGAGCATCGGCTCCTACGCGAGCGTCGCCGCGATCGGCGCGGCCGGCGCCGGGCTGAGCCTGCGGACCCGGGCGCTGGTGGGTGTGGCGGTGTCGCTGATGGTGAGTGTGATCGGGGCCGTCACCGCCGGGCCGGTCTTCCACGTGGTCGACCACGACCTGGCCGCGGTGTGGGCGCTCGGCTGGCTCTACTCGGCGGGCGTGGTCCTGATCGGCATCGGCCTGCACACCTTCCTGAAGAAGTGGACCACGCTGGCCCTGATGGTGCTGTTCGTGATGCTGAACTTCACCAGCTCCGGCGGCGTCTTCCGGCCCGAGCTGCAGAATGGCTTCTTCGGCGCCCTGCACGGCTTCTGGACCGGCGCCGGCTTCCTGGAAGGCGCGCGCAGCATCCTGTACTTCGGCGGCGGCGCGGGCCTCGGCGGGCACGTCCTGACGCTGGTGGTCTGGTTGCTGCTGGGCGGCGCCGCGCTGGTGGCCGCCGCGCTGTACGAGGGGCGCGGGCGCTGGCCGGTGGAGGCCCCGGCGGAGGCCGAGGAGGAACTGGAGGAGGCCGAGGAGGAACTGGAGGAGGCGGTCGCGGTCTGACCGCACCGCACGGGCAGCTTCACCCGGGCCGAGGGCATCGGCGCCGGGTGGCGATCGGCGGCCCGCGCCCGGCTCTGGACAAGCCGGGCGCGGGCCCGTTCGCGTCTACCGGTACGCCGCCTGCCCGGTGAGCGCCTGGCCGATCACCAGGGTGTGGATCTCGCTGGTGCCCTCGTAGGTCAGCACCGACTCAGCCGATCGCGGTGCCGGCGGCGAGCCGGGGCAGCCACTCCTGCTTCTGCTCCTCCGAGCCCCACCGGTGGATCGAGTACATCGCGAGCGAGCCCTGGACAGAGACGAAGCTGCGGAAGCCGGAGTCGGCGGCCTCCAGTTCGAGGCAGGCCAGGCCGTAGGAGACGGCGTTGGTGCCGGCGTAGCCGTAGCCGTCCAGATGCATGCCGAGCAGGCCCAACGCGCCCAGTTCGGGTGCGAGTTCGCGGGCGAAGTGGGCGTTCTCGAACCACTCGGCCAGGTGCGGGCGGACCCGGTCGGCCAGGAACGTGGCCACGGTGGTCTGGATGTCGCGCTCCTCGTCGGTCAGTACGGCGGCGAGGTCGATCAGGTCGAGCGGGTCGGCGAGGGGAGTGGCGCGGGTGCTCATGGGTGGTCCTCGGGGTGCTGGTCGGGGCGTGTGGGCTGCCCGCCGGGGCGGTCGGGCCGTGCGGCCGGGGTCCCGGGCCGTGCGGCGGGGCCGCCGGGGCGCCGGCCGGGGTCCTCGGTGTCGAGCCAGGCGGTCAGTTCGGCGGTGTGCTCGCCGAGCCGGGGCGGGGGCAGGTGGTAGCGGGGCGGAGTGCGGGAGAGGCCGATGGGGTTGGCGACCAGGGCGAGCGGGCGGCCGTCGGGGCCGGGCAGGGTGGCCCGGGGAGCGAGGCCGAGGGAGTCGGCGAGGGCGAAGGCGCCGGCCAGGTCGTTGACCGGGCCGCAGGGCACGCCGAGCGGGGTGAGCACGGCGAACCACTCGGCGGCGGTGCGGCGTTCGAGCCGGGCGGTGAGTTCGGTGCGGAGCGCGTCGACGTGCGCGACCCGGTCGCCGTTGGTGGCGAACCGGGGGTCGGTGGCGAGGGCGGGGGCGTCCAGGCCCCGGCAGAGGGCGGCGAACTGCCGGTCGTTGCCGACCGCGACGACCAGCGGGCGGTCGGCGGCGGTGAACACCTCGTACGGGGCGATGGAGGGGTGGCGGTTGCCGAGGATGCCGGGCACCGTGCCGGCCAGGGTGTACCCGGCGGACTGGTTGACCAGGCCGGACAGCAGGGTGGAGAGCAGGTTCAGCTCCACCAGCTGGCCCTGCCCGGTGGCCTCCCGTTCGCGCAGCGCGGCCAGGACACCGACCGCCGCGTGCAGCCCGGTCAGCACGTCCACCAGTGCGACGCCCGTCTTCACCGGCTCGCCCGGGGCCGGGCCGGTCACCGACATCAGGCCGCCGACCGCCTGCACCAGCAGGTCGTAGCCGGGCAGTGCGGCGCCCGGTCCGGCGCCGAAACCGGTGATCGAGCAGTAGACGAGCCCGGGGTTGAGCACCCGGGCCCGTTCGTGTCCGAGGCCGTGGCGGTCCATCGTGCCGGGGCGGAAGTTCTCCACCAGGATGTCGGCGCGGCGCACCAGTTCGACGGCGCGGGCGTGGTCGGCCGGGTCGCGCAGGTCGAGGGTGAGGGAGCGCTTGTTGCGGTTCACCGAGAGGAAGTAGGTGGCCTCGCCCTGGGCGTGCGGCGGGCCCCAGGAGCGGGTGTCGTCCCCGGTGCCCGGCTGCTCGACCTTGATCACGTCGGCGCCGAGGTCGGCGAGCAGCATGGTCAGGTACGGCGCGGCGAGGACGCGGCCGAAGTCGGCGACCAGGAGGCCGGCGAGGGGGAGGCCCGTCACGCGTCCTCCACCGCGCCGGTGGCGGCGACCGCGTCGCCGGACGGGGCGTCGCTGCGCAGGTGCGGGCGGGCCAGCAGCAGGTAGAGCCCGCCGGCCGCGAGCACCACCACCGCCGAGAGCAGCACGAGGTAGTTGTCGTACCAGGCGGCGTCCGGGGTGCGGCCCCAGCAGATGTTGACGATCGCGGCCACGCCGTACACCAGTGCGCCGATGTTCACCGCCAGGCCCCAGCGGCCCAGCCGGAAGTCCCCGCTCGGGCGCCAGCCGCGCAGCCGGGCCCGCAGCGCGGCCAGCACCACCATCTGGAAGGCGAGGTAGATGCCGATGCTGGAGAAGGAGATGATCTTCGTCAGGGCGCCCTCGGAGAGCGCCGAGGCGCCGACGATGATCACACCGGGCAGCGCCGCCGCGAGCAGCAGGGCGTACGGCGGCACCCGCAGCCGGTCCGAGACGGTGGCGAGCAGCCGGCTGCCCACGATCATCCGGTCCCGGGCGAAGGAGTACGTCAGCCGGCTCGCCGCGGCCTGGAGGCTCAGCACACAGGACAGGAAGGAGATCAGCACCACGCCGATCACCACCCGGGCGCCGGTGGGGCCGAACGCGTCGTGCAGCACGGCGGCCACCGGGTCCTTGTCGTCGCCGGACACGACCGCGCCGATGTCCCGGATCGACATGACCAGCGCCAGGCTGACGCCGATCGCCGCCGCGCCGCCGACGTAGATGGTGCGCCGCATCGACTTGGGGATCTGTCGACCTGGGTTCGGCACCTCCTCGGCGACGTCGCCGCAGGCCTCGAAGCCGAAGAAGAGGAAGACCGCGATCAGCCCGGCGGCCAGGAAGGCATCGGTGTACGAGCCGCCCTCGCCCGCGCCGAAGCGGTCGAAGACCACGCCGAGCCCGTGGTAACGGTGGGTCAGCAACAGCCAGGCGCCGACCGCGAGGGCGCCCAGCAGCTCGGCGGCGAAGCCGAACACGGCCGCCGCCGACAGCACCTTGGTGCCGCCCAGGTTGATCACGGTGGCGAGCAGCAGCAGACCGAGCGCGCACCAGACGGTCGTCGCGGTGCTCGGCTCGACACCCAGCAGCGCGGCCACGTACGGGCCGGCGCCGTAGGAGACCGCCGCGATGGTGGACATCAGCGCGAGCAGGTACACCCAGCCGGTCAGCCAGCCCCAGGTGCGGCCCCAGAGCCGGCGCGACCACGGGTACACCCCGCCCGCCACCGGGAACTGGGCGACCACCTCGCTGAACACCAGCGCCACCAGCAGCTGGCCGACACCGGCGATCAGGAAGCTCCACACCATCGGCGGGCCGGCGGTCGCGAGGGAGGAGGCGAAGAGTGTGTACACCCCCACGACCGGGGAGAGATAGGTGAAGCCGAGGGAGAAGTTCGCCCAGAGGCTCATGTCGCGTTTGAACTCGGAGGTGTAGCCGAGGGCGGCCAGATGGTCCGCGTCGGCGTCGGGGCCGGGGCCCTGCCGGGGGAGGGGGCCGGTCGGGGAGGTGGCACGTGCACTGGCATCGGTCATGACCTGCTCCTGGGAACGTGGCGTGACGCGCGAGGATTCTCGGGTGATGCTCGGGTTTCGGGTGATGCGTGGGTCTCGGTGGCGCTCGGGTCTCGGGTGATGCGCGGGCCGAGGTTGCGGGAAAACATACGAGATTGAGTTTCTAGCGGCAAGGGTGCGCGCCCGACCAAGGGGTACCCTGCCGGAAACACCCAGTCCCAAGGCGATCGAGGAGGGCCCGGCGTGGCGACCATCGGGAGCGCGACCCCGCTGCTCAGCGCCGTCCTCGCGCCGCTGACCGACCTCGGCCGCGCCGACGCCGTGGCCCGCCGGATCACCGAGGCGATCGCCCTCGGCCTGGTCGCCGACGGGGACCAACTGCCCAGCGAGAACGACCTCGCCGACCAACTCGGCGTCGCCAACGGCACCGTCCGCGAGGCGCTCGCCCTGCTCCGCGAGGCCGACCTGATCGAGACCCGGCGCGGCCGAAACGGCGGCAGCTTCGTCCGCACCCCCGCCGAGGGCTCCGAACGCCTCCAACTCGCCCGGCTGCGCGACCTCGCCACCGTCGACCTGCGCGACCTCGGCGACGAGGAGCTGGCCGTCTCCGGCACCGCCGCCCGGCTCGCCGCCGAACGCGCCCCCGCCGACCTCGGCCCCCGGCTCACCCGGCTGGTGCACGACCTGCGCGACGCCGCCGGGCCCGCCGAGCAGCGCCGCGCCGACGCCCGCTTCCACATCGAACTCGCCGTCGCGGCCCAGTCGGTGCGCCTCACCCAGCTCGCCGTCCGGCTCCAGGCCGAACTCGGCCCGCTGCTCTGGCTGCCCGCCCCGCACGGCCCCGACCAGGAACGGTTCGCCGAGCAGCACCGGGAGATCCTGGTCGCGGTCCTGGCCGGCGACGCGACCGGCGCCCGGGCCGCCGCCGAGGCGCACACCGTCGCGTGCGTGCACCACCTCGTCCGGGGGCACCTCCAGCTGGCGGACGACGGCTGACCGCGGCCGCCCGTGCCGCCGCCCCCGGAACCCCCATCCCCGCCGGAGCCGTCATGACCACCACGCTCGCCCCGCCCGCCACCGTCGGCGCCGGCGCCCGTCGCGTCGCCGCCGCCGTCGAGTCGGTGCTCGCCGAACTGGACGGCCTGCGGGCGGCGGCCGCAGACTGCTGGACCCGGGCCGCGGCCGACGGGCGCCGGCCCGCCGCCGCTGAACTCGCCGTCCTGCAGGGGCCGGTGCGGGACCTGCTGCACCGGCCCGGCTCGCCCTACTTCGGTTGCGGCGCGGTCGCCGCCCCGGGCGCGCTCGCCGACGCCGACCTGCACGTGGAGTGGTGGTATCGCGGCGCGCGCGGCACCGGCGAGCGGCGGCTGCGCCTCGTACTCGACCCGACGGACGCCGAGTTCTACGACTACCGGGTGCTGCCCTGGTTCGCCGCGCCCCGGTACGAGCGGCGGGCGGCGGTGGCCGGGCCGCAGGTCGACCTGCTCTGCGCGGACCGGTACGTGCTGTGCTGCGCCCGGCCGGTGACGGCCCCGGGCTTCGTCGGGGTGGTGGCGGGGGACGTCCCGCTGGCCGCGCTGGAGCGGCTGCTGGTGCCGCCGCTGCGGGCGCTGCCCGGCGAGGCCGTGCTGGTCACCGGGGAGGGGCGGGTGCTGGCGGCCTCGACCCCGGCCTTCCCGGTGGGCTCGCTGGCCCGCGCGCTGCTCGCCGATCCGGCGGTGGAGCGGGCGGCGGTGCCGTCGTCGGCGGCGGACTGGCAGGTGGTCCGGCTATGACCTTCAATCATGAAGGTCATAGCCGGTCGGTCCGCTCCGCTTCGGTCGGCGCTGCCTCGGTCAGCCCCGCCTCCGCGCGGGCGGCCGGCTGAAACAGCAGTCGCCGCAGACCCCGGCACCCGGCCCCACCCGGTAGTACAGGCAGCAGCTGGTCCGCCGGAAGGCGGCGCCGCGCGGCCCGGCCGACAGGGTCCCGGTGCCGGCCAGCGGCGGACGGGCGAGCAGCTCCGCCACCAACGCCCGGGCGGGCCCCGGCGCGTGCGCGTCCAGGACCCGGAGGGTGCCGGCCAGCGCGGAGGCGGCGTTCCCGGCCAGCAGCCGTGCGGAGAGCGGGACGGCGGACCGCACCGCCGCCGCCAGCGGCTCCAACTGTCCCACCAGGACGGCCTCGTACAGCCGGTCGGCGAGCGAGCCCTGGTCGGCGGGCGTTCCCGGCGCGGGGAGCGGCCGCTGGGCGGGCGGCACCGGCTCGGGCGGCGTCCAGAGGTCGAGCGGCCCCTGGTCCGGGATCCGCACCCAGGCGCGCTCCAGCGTCGGAACCGTCCCCAGCAGGACCGCCGCGCCGAGGCCCACCGACCAGAAGCGGGCGGCCAGTCCGAGGTGCAGGATCGACGCGGCCACCCGGGGCTCGGTGGTGCCGAGCCGCCGCGCCACCACCCGGATCCGCCGGGCTAGTGGCCCGTCCGGCCCGGTGCCGTACAGCTCGGACAGCGGCCGGAAGCCCGGGGGCGGGGCCTCGCCGGGCGTGGCGGGGGTGTCGAGCGCGAAGTACGGGCCGATGGCGGCGAGTCGGCCGTGGTCGGTGTGGTTGCTGCCGTCCGTGCGCCCGGTGCCGTGGGCGTGGCGACGGTCGGGCGCGGGGTTCACCGGCCCTCCCCGGTACGGTCGGTGGACCCCGCGCCCCGTTCGGATGGCCCGGGTGCCGCGGGGCGGGGCGCGGTCGGGCGGTCGACGGGCATCGGGCGGGCCTCCAGGGGCGGTCGGGCGGTGGTGGCGCCGGACGGCGTGGGGAGGCCCCTGGTCGGGCGGGGTCAGCCGCGCACGGTGAAGTCGCCACTGGTCGTGCGGATGAACGGTACCGTGCCCTGGCAGTCCGAGACGGGCGCGCCGAACATGCCCCAGATCCAGCCCAGCCGGTCCCCGCGCCTCCCGTTGTCCTCCACCGAGATCGTGACCTTCTGCCCGACCAGCGGCCGGCCCGGGAACCACGGCGCCTCGCCCCTGGTGACCACACCGGTCGCGATCGCCTCCCGGCCGCCCACGGCCAGGCAGCTGACGTCCCCCTCGAAGTCGGCCACCGGCCGGCCGTCGGTGTGCACGTGGGTGACGTGGAAGTGCCCGCTGGTCGTCCTCGGGTCGGTGTTGACGCCCGCCCGGGCGTCCAGTTCGAAGCGGACCGGATCGCCCGCGAACTCGCCGAAGGCAGCGGTCAGGACCGTCCCACCGGCGCCGTGCACCCGCACCGGCCCGGCAGCGCCGCCGGCGGGGTCGGCGGCCGGGCCGGCGGCGGAGGCGGGCGTGGCGGCGGCGACGGTCGCCAGCAGGCAGAGGGCGGCTGCGGCGACGGCGGTGCGACGGTTCATGGCGGGCTCGTCCTTCTCAGCGGGGGGAATCTCCGGTGCCACCACTCTCGCCCTGGACGCCGCGCCAGACCTCCCGCTGCGGAGGGGAGTCGGGCGCCTCCGGACTCCACCCTGGGGAGGATCCCGCCTCCCCAGGGAGAGCTGCCCCGGTGGCGGGCCCAGGGCCCGGGACGCCGTGGACGGACCGTAGGCTCGGCCGGGTGCGTACCGAATTCCCGTCCCCGGCCGGCGTCGCCCGGTTCGGCCGTCCGCTCGCCGTCGTCGCCGTTCCGGTCCTGCTGGCGCCCGTCGTGCTCGCGCACCCGGGTGCCCGTGGCGCGGCCCTGCTGGTCGCCGCGACGGCGGCGTTCACCGTGGTGGCGGCGCTGTCGCCCGGGCGGGGCCGACGGGTCACGCCGGGGTCGGCGGCCCTGGCGGCGGCCGGGCTCTCGATGCTGGTCGACCTGTTCTACCCGGGCCCGTACCGGCTGCCCGCGTTCTGGCTGCCCTTCGAATGGCTCGCCCTGCTCGGACTGCTCTTCCGGGGCGTTCGCCGACTGCCCGACCGCTGGGCCGGCCCGGTCGGCGCCCTGGTCGGCCTCGCGGCGGTGCTGCTGCCGCTGCGCTTCGCCCTCCGGACGCCGCAGCGCGGCCTGGCCGGCCCGGTGACCGTCGTGCTGGTCTCCCTGCTGCCGACGCTCGGCGTCGCCGGGGCGAGCCTCTACCTGCGCGTCCTCGACGCCCGCCGGGAGCGGGCGGTGGACCGCGCGCGGCGCGAGCAGCGCCTCGAAGTGGCCCGGGGCCTGCACGACTTCGTCGCCCACGAGATCACCGGCATCGTGCTGGAGGCGCAGGCCGGCCAGTTGCCGGGCCAGGAGTCGGAGGAGACCACCGCACTGCTGCGCCGCCTGGAGGAGGCGGGCCTGCGGGCACTCGACTCGATGGACGAGATGGTCGGCGCGCTGCGCGACCCGCGGTCCGACCCGGGCGCGGCCGGCGCCACCGGCCGCCGCGGCCTGACCGAACTCCCGGACCTGGTGGCCAGGTTCGGCGCGACCGGCGGCCCGCGCAGCACCATCGACCTCGCCCCCGGCACGGCCGACCTGCTCACCGCCGAGGCCCAGGCGACCGCGTACGCCGTCGTCCTGGAGGCCCTCACCAACATCCGCCGCCACGCCCCGGGCACGACCGAGGTCGCTGTCCGGGTGGCCCCCGGGCCCGGGCGCTCGGTCGAGGTGACGGTCACGGACACGGGCGACCCGTCCCGCGGCCGTGGGCCCCTGCTGCGCCGCCGCCCGGGCTCCGGCGGGACCGGCCTGGCCGGCCTCGCCGCCCGTGCCGCCGCCCACGGCGGCACCCTCGCCGCCGGGCCGCGGGCCCCGTCGGGTTGGCGGGTGGTCTGCACGCTGCCGGGGCGGTAACCCCCGTCCGGCGGACCCCCGTGGGCGCGTGGCGCGGGTGTGAACCGCACCGGCCGCGCGCCCACGGGGGTGCGGGTCAGGGCCGGCGGCCTCGGCCGCGGGCGCCGCGCGGACGGGTCAGGGTGAAGCGGTCGACGGGGACGAGGTCGCCGTAGGGGCCGCTGACGGAGTAGTAGGTGACGTCGATGGTGGTCTGACCGCCGCGCTCGCCCGGGTCGACCTCGAAGGCGGCGAAGCCGTACGGGTTGTCGGCGTCGCGGAAGGCGGACCAGGGCGCGTCCTCGATCACGTACACCGGCGGCCGCTTGCCGGTGGCCGGGTCGACGGGGCCGACGCCGGTGATGACGCGGGCCTTGGCGGGGCTGAAGAAGAGGTGGTTGGAGGGGGCGGAGGTGCCGCCGCCGCCGATCACCATGTGGACGGTGCCCCGGGTGGTGTCGATGGTCTCGGTGTCGGTGGCGACCGGGATGGGGGTGCGGGTGTCGGTGTGCTGCTGGCCGCGGATCGGGTGCGAGCGCTCGTAGTGGTGCTCGTGGCCGCAGACCACCAGGTCGACGCCGTACCTGTCGAACAGCGGCACCCAGGTCTCGCGGATGCCGAGGTCGGCGCCGTTGAACTTGTCGGCGGTGGAGATGACGACCTGGTGCATGCAGACCACGATCCAGTCGATCTCCGGGTCCGCGTCGGCGGCCGCCAACTCCCGTTCCAGCCAGCGCTGCTGGGCGCCACCGGAGTAGCCGTGCACGTAGGAGTTGCCGGCGTCCTGGTAGGCGACGTCGTCGTTGTTGAGGCTGATGACGCGGACCGCGCCGGCGGTGAACGCGTACCAGAGGCCGCGCAGTTCGTCGTCGGCGCCGGAGGGCGGAAGGTCGAAGTAGGCCTGGTAGGCGCCGTAGCCGATCGGGCCGTTGCCGCGCTCGTTCTCGTGGTTGCCGGCGGCGGGCATCCAGGGGCGGTGGCGGGCGGAGCGGGTGTTGTTCTCGAACCAGTCGGACCAGGTGCGGACCCGGTCGGTGGCGAGGTTGGCGTAGCAGAGGTCCCCGTTGACGAGGTGGAACAGCGGGGCGATGCGCTCGACTCCGGCGGTGGTGTCGCCGGCGGCGGGGCTGCCCAGGTTGTCGTTGGCGTAGCCGTTCGCGGTCTGCTTGCCGAGGGTGGGGGTGCCCTGGTCGCCGAAGCTGGTGAAGGTGAAGGCGGCCCGGCCGCGCGGGGCGGTGCGGACGGTGCCGAGTTCCGGGGTGGCGCTGTCGTGGACCGCCGCGTAGACGTAGTCCGTGTCGGGGTGCAGGCCGGTCAGCCGGGCGTGGTGGGTCTGGACCTCGGTGCCGGACGCGGCGTCGCGGTAGGTGGTGGTGTCGGCCGGTACGGACCGTCCGAAGCCGCCGTGCGAAGTGCCGTACATGACGCGGGGGTTGCCGACGGAGGCGGTGGTGTGCCAGGAGACCACGACCTCGCGCGAGGCGTCCGAGCCGAACTGGAGGTGCAGGCCGGCGACGCGCGGGGCGCCGGAGCGGTCCGGCCGTTCCAGGAGCAGTGGGGAGGCGGCGGCGGGCGTGGCCGCGAGGCCGGAGAGGGAGACGGCACCGCCGAGACCGAGGCCGGTGGCGCCGGCCAGGATCCCGCGCCGGCTGACGGGGAGACGTCCACTGGAAGCGTTCATGGCCGGCAGTCTCACCGCGCGCAGGTGAACCGCGCCGGACCTCCGGCGTGAACTTCCCTCCCGGCGGGGCGCGCTGGTGGCGGGCGGGCCCCGGCGGCGCGGGCGGCGGCTCGCCCGGTGGTCCGGACCGTGGCCCGGACGGGCGTGGCAGACTGCCTGCGTGACGAGTACGAACGGTGAGCATCCGCGGATCATCCGTACGTTGATCGCGGACGACCAGGAGGCCGTCCGGCGCGGTGTCCGGCGGATCCTGGCGGCGCAGCCGGACATCGAGGTGGTGGGGGAGGCCGCCGACGGGGTGGCCGCTCTGGCGCTCGCGGCCGAACTGCGGCCCGACGTCGTGCTGGTGGACATCCGGATGCCGCGGATGGACGGGCTGGAGCTGACCCGGCGGCTGGCCGGGCCGGGGGTGGCGGAGCCGGTGCGGGTGGTCGTGCTGACCACCTTCGACCTGGACGAGTACGTGTACCCGGCGTTGCGGCACGGTGCGTCGGGGTTCCTGCTGAAGCGCTCGGGGCCGGCGCTGCTCGCCGAGGCGGTGCGGGCGGCGGCGGACGGGGAGAGCCTGATCAGCCCGGCGGTCACGGTCCGGCTGCTGCGGCAGGTGACGGCGCCGCGCCGCCCGGAGCCGCGGTCGGCACCGGTGGTGCCGCTGACCGAGCGGGAGGTGGAGATCGCCGGTCAGGTGGCGGCGGGCCGGACGAACGCCGACATCGCCGCCGACCTGTTCATCTCGCCGGGGACGGTGAAGACGCACGTCGCGAGCATCCAGCGCAAGCTCGGGGTGGCGAACCGGGTCGGGATCGCGGTCCACGCCTGGGAGATGGGCTATCCGGTGCCGCGGTGACGGGTGCGTCCACGGAGCCGAGGGGGTGCTCCGTGGACGCGAGAACCTGCGAGGTGGGGGTGGCCTCCGGACATGACGTCCTCCGGCCGGTAGTTCGATCGTCGACCGAGGTAGTACCAGCGGCAGACCCTGATCCGTCTCGATCTGTCGCCACTGCCTCCTGCGGTCGAACTCCTTCAGCTACCTCGCAGGTCCACTCCCATCATGCGCCTCCCACGCCGTGTGCACCAGGGGGCAACCGCTCGAAATCGGGTGGATTTCGCAAAACGTGATCTTTCCGCTGCTATCGGGCGCCGCTACGGCTTCGGCCACCCGTCGACGAAGGAGAGCGTGCGGTGGTACGGCCCGTCGGGCCCGGTGCTCCGGTAGTCCTCGGTGCTGGTGCCGGTGCGGACGGTGGAGTCGCCGTCATGGCGGCGGGCGGTGGGGCGGAGGGTGTGGTCGACGGTCGAGCGCTCGGTGACGTGGCCGCCGGTGGCCGCGGTGGCCTCGCGGTGGTAGCCGAGGTCCATGGCGGTCAGCTGGTCGGTGTTCCCGGCCGCGTCGTGGGTGACCCGGTAGGTGACGTCCAGCGGTTCGTCCTCGTGCACGGTCGTGGTGCGGTGCGGGCCGCCGCCCCAGGTGGCGGTGGTGCGGGTGAGGTCGGTGCCGTTGTGCAGGGTCACGTCGTTGCCGCTGTCGCGCAGCTGCTGGGCGGAGCGGAAGGCGAGGTCGTCGCGGACCTCGGTGGTGATCCGGCCGTGCGAGGTCTGGACCCAGCCGCGGGCGAGGTCGTGCCGGCCCGCGGTGACCGTCCAGTCGCCGCTGCCGCCGCCGTGGTCGGCGAGCTGGGTGTCGACGCGGGCCTCGGGGGCGACCCGGTGCTCGGCGAGCTGCCCGGTGGTGCGGGCGGAGCCGTGGTCGACGTCGGCGAAGAGGTTGATCTGGCCGGTCCAGACGTCGTTGTTCTGCGCCTCGGTGGCGTTCACCGCGATGCCGACGGTGTGCGGGCGGCCGTCGAGCAGCAGGCCGACGTAGGGGGTGAGGTCGAGCCGGTAGGCGGGCAGGTCGAAGGCGAAGATGCCGGGGACGGGCCGCCAGAGCAGTGGATCCCACCCGCCGGTGTAGATGACGGGGTAGGGCCAGACCGCGCCGGCCGTCCGTCCGTCGACGGTGAGGCGCAGTTCGCGGAACGGGCCCTTGCCGCAGGCGCCGAGGCTCGGGTTGGCGGTGACGAAGGCGTCGGGCGCGGAGGCGTAGGCGAACTCCTCGCAGGCGCCGCCGCCCCGGGTGTAGACCTCGGCGGTGAGGCGTTCCAGGTTCTGCGGGAAGGTGAGGTCGCGGGTGGCGGCGGGGGCGGTCTGGGTGAGGGCGAACGGCCCGGTGGTGAGCAGGTGGTCGGCGGTGCGGGCGGCGGGCCGGTGACCGTCCGCGGTGTAGAAGGTGACGCTGGCGCTGATGGTGAAGACACCGGTGTAGGTGGCGTCGGTGACGTTGGCGAGGTCGAAGGAGAACGGCTGCGGGCCGGCGGTGAACAGCGGGGCGTAGCGGGTGAGATCGTGTTCGAGGTTCCACTCGATGCCGTCCTTGGACGGCTCGGGGGTGGAGGAGAGCAGCACCTGGACGCCGCCGATGCGGGCGCTGAAGATGCGGTCGAACTGCCGCCCGGCGACCTGCCCGTGGAGGTCCAGGATCACCGCCGACCAGGGCCCGGCGCAGTCGGCGGGCGGGGTGAGGGTGGCGGTGTACGGGGTGTCGGGCGGGTTGCCGTAGCCGTTGCGGAACTGCTGGTCGTGCATCACCTCGACGGTGCAGGAGCGGGTGTCGGGGCGGGTGAGCGGCTTGGTGGCGGTGACCGGGTCGTGGTAGTCGGTGCCGAAGTCGGCGTGGGCGGGGGCGGCGGCGGTGAGGGTGCCGGCGAGGGTCAGGACGGCGGCGCCGAGTAAGCGGGCGGCGCGGCGGAACAGCGGGCGGACGGCCAAGGCGGGTCCCCGGGGTCGGGCGGCCGGCGGGCGCTGCCGCGGGCCGGGTGGACGATCCGGGCATCCTTTCGGCGGTGGCATGCCAGCGTCAAGGCTCCTCCGGGCCAGGACCGGGCGTCGCCGCGCGCAGGACGCGTGTCAGTCGCTCTCCAGGGCCGCCGCCTCCTGCCGGACCAGGTCGCGCAGGGCGGCCAGCCGGGGGCGGCGGTCGTCCAGCCGCCACTGCATCTCCAGGGGCAGGGTGGCCCGGCCGTCCAGTCGCACGGTGGCCACGTCCTCGGTGAGGTGGCCGGTCATCGAGCCGGGCACCAGCGAGAACGCGCGATTGCGGGCGAGCAGGTAGAGCCGGGAGCCGACGATCCGTGGCGGGCTGACCAGCACCGGCGGGTCGACGCCGTGGTCCGCGCACAGGCCGAGCACGTGGTCGTAGTAGCGCGGGTGCTGCTCGCGCGGCCACAGCAGGAGCGGCAGATCGCGCAGTTCGCGCAGGCTGACGGCGGTCCGGCCGGCCAGCGGGTGGTCCCGGCCGAGGGCGACCCGCACCGGCTCGTCGGCGATCCGCTCCAGCCGGTAGCCGGGCACCTCGTCGAGGAAGCGGCCGAGGCCGATGTCGGCCAGTTCGGCGGCCAGGGCGGCGGAGACCTGTCCGGTGTCGACGGCGACCTCGGCGGTGGTGAGCGCGGGCAGTTCCTGTTCGGCGCGGCTGACCACGGCGGGCAGCAGCCGGTTCGCCACGCTCGGGGAGGCGACGATCCGGGCCGTGCCCAGCCGGGACTCCTCGTGCAGCCGTACCCGGGCCAGCAGCGTCTCGGCCTGCCCGAGCAGCCGGGTGCTCTCGGCGGCCATCACCTCGCCGGCCTCGGTCAGGGCGACCGAGCGGCGGCTGCGGTCGAACAGCTCGACGCCGACGGTCCGCTCCAGCCGGGCGACCTCCTGACTGACCGTCGGCTGGGAGATGTGCAGCCGTTCCGCGGCCCGCCCGAAGTGCAGTGTCTCGGCGACGGTGAGGAAGACCTCGAGTTGACGCAAGGTGAAACCCATGGTCCGAAGCCTAGGCGAACCGATAGTCTGGAGCCTATCGGAAGCCCCAGGACTCATTCTGGATTCCGATGCGAACGGTCCATACGCTGAGCGACACGTTGCCCCATCGCAGTGGCATCTCACAGAGAGCTCGGATCATGACCGGACTGCCCACCAGCACCCCCGAGGCCACCAGCTCCGCGCCGGCCGCCCGTTCCGCGCGGGCCACTCGTTCCGCGCCGTCCGCCCGCTCCGCACGGGCCATTCGCGTCTCCGAGGAGGTCGCGCAGGCCGTCGCCGACGGCCGGCCCGTCGTCGCGCTCGAGTCGACCATCTTCACCCACGGCCTGCCGCGCCCCCGCAACCTGGCCGTCGCGCTGGAGGCCGAGAAGCAGCTGCGCGAGGCGGGCGTCGTCCCGGCGACCATCGGCGTGCACGCCGGGGTGCCCACGGTCGGTCTGAGCACCGAGCAGATCACCGAACTGTCCGCGACGGACGGCCTGGACAAGGTGAGCCTGCGCGACCTGCCGGTGGTCGCCGCGCTCGGCCGCCACGGCGGCACCACCGTCGCCGCCACCGCCTTCCTCGCCCACCGGGCGGGCATCCGGGTGTTCTCCACCGGCGGCCTCGGGGGCGTCCACTTCGGCGCCTCCGAGAGCTTCGACGAGTCGGCCGACATGACCACCCTGGCCGCCACGCCCGTCACCGTGATCAGCGCGGGCGTGAAGTCGATCCTCGACATCCGGGCCACCCTGGAGCGCTTCGAGACCTTCAACATCCCGGTCATCGGCTACCGCACCCGCAGGTACCCCGGCTTCTACGTCACCGACTCCGGCCACGAGATCGCCTACAGCGTCGAGTCGCCCGAGGAGGCCGCGCGGCTCATCGAAGCGCGGGACGGCCTCGACCTGCCGCAGGCCGTCCTGATCGCCAACCCGGTGGACCCGGCGAAGCAGCTGCCGCCGGCGGAACTCGACGGCATCCTCGCCCGCGCCTGGGCGGAGGCCGAGCGCCAGGGCGTCACCGGCAACGCCTCGACGCCGTTCCTGCTCGACTTCATCCAGCGCGACACCCACGGCCGCAGCCTGGAGGTCAACGTCGAGGTCTACCGGGGCAACGTCCGGCTCGGCGGACAGATCGCGACCGCGCTGGCGGCCGCCGCCGGTAGCGAGGCCTGACCGTGCTGGGGGTGCTCGGCGACCTCGTCGAGGACATCGTGGTCTGGGTCGACGGCCCGCTGCGGCACGGCACCGACTCCAGCGCCCAGGTGTTCCGGCGGCGCGGAGGCAGCGCCGCGAACGTCGCGAGCTTCGCCGCCGGTCAGTACCCGGCCCGGTTCATCGGCTGCGTCGGCGCCGACGCGGTCGGGGACGGCATCGTCGCCGAACTGACCGGCCACGGCGTCGACGTACGGGTGGCCCGGCGCGGCCAGACCGGCAGCATCGTGGTCCTCATCGACCAGGTCGGCGAGCGGACCATGCTGCCCGACCGCGGTGCGGCCAAGCTGCTGGAGCGGGTGCCGGACGAGTGGCTGGCCGGCCTGACCCACCTGCACGTGCCCGCCTACTCCTTCGACGGCGAACCGGTCGGCCGCTCGGCGGTGGACGCGCTGGCGCGGGTCCGGCAGACGGGTGGCACCACCTCGGTGGACGCCTCCTCGACGGGCATGCTGGAGCAGTTCGGGCGGGAGCGGTTCCTGGCGCTGCTGGCCGAGTTGGCGCCGACCTTGGTGTTCGCCAACCGGTCCGAGGCGGAGTTCCTGGGCCTGCTGGTGGGCGGGCTGCCGGGGCCGGAGCGGGCCAGGCTGGCGGCCACCACGGTGGTCACCAAGGCGGGCGCCGAGGCGACCACCGTCGACGTGCCCGGGGCGGCGCGGTTCACCGTGCCGGTGCCGCCGGTCAGCGAGGTGCGCGACCTCACCGGCGCGGGGGACGCGTTCGCCGCGGGGTTCCTCGCCGGGTTCCTGGAGACCGGCGACCTGCACCTGGCGGCCGGCCTCGGGCACCGCAGCGCGGCCCGGGTGCTGGCCACGCCGGGGGCCTCGTTCGCGGAGCGGTGACGCGGGTGGGCGGCCCCCGGGCGAGGGGCCGCCCACGGCGGGTGCTGGGCGTGGCGAGGGCTGTCCACGGCGGGTGCTGGGCGCGGCGTGGGCTGTCCACGGCGGGGCCGGCCATGGCGCGGGGTGCTCCCGGCGAGGGCCGCCCACGGTTCTCAGCGCAGCGCGTCCTTGCGGAGGAAACGCTTCAGGCGCTGCCACGGCCAGGTGTTGACCACGTCCTCGGCGGTGAGCCAGCCGCGCTGCGCCGTGCCGATGCCGAAGCGCGGGTAGCCGAGGTGCCCGGTGGCATGGGCGTCGCTGTCGATCGCGAAGCGGACGCCGTGCCGCTTCGCCCGCAGGACGTCCTCGTCGCGCAGGTCGAGCCGCTGCGGGGAGCTGTTGATCTCGATCGCGGTGCCGGTGCGCGCGGCGGCCGCGAACACCGCGTCCAGGTCGACGTCGATCGGGCCGCGGCGGCCGATCCTCCGGGTGGTGAGATGGCCGATGACGTGCACGTACGGGTTCTCGCAGGCGCGGATCAGACGGCGGGTCTGGGCGGCGCGGTCGGCGGTGAAGTGCGAGTGCACGGAGGCCACACAGACGTCGAAGCCGGCCAGGAACTCGGGCGGCCAGTCCACGCCGCCGTCCGGGCCGATGTTCAGCTCGGTGCCGTGCAGCAGGCGCAACTTCTTGTGCCGGTCGGCGAGTTGGCGCAGCTTCTCGCGTTGGGCGAGCATCTTCTCGTCGGTCATCCGCTGCATCACCAGGTCCGGCGCGTGGTCGGTGACGGCGTAGTAGGAGTAGCCGCGGGCGGCCGCGGTGTCGATCATCTCCTCCAGGGTGGCCAGCCCGTCGGTCAGGTCGGTGTGCGTGTGCAGGTCGCCGCGGAGGTCCGACTCCTGGACCAGGTCCGGGAGTTCACCGCGCAGGGCGGCCTCGATCTCGCCCCGGTCCTCGCGCAGCGGCGGCGCGATCCACGGCAGGCCGAGCGCCGCGTACACCTCGCCCTCGGTGGCGGACACCACCTTGGCGCCGCCGTCGACCTCGAACAGCCCGTACTCCGACAGCTTCAGCCCGGCCCGGACGGCCATCGTGCGCAGCCTGATGTTGTGCGCCTTCGACCCGGTGAAGTAGACGAGCGCCGCGCCCCAGTCCTCCTCCGGGACGACCCGCAGGTCCACCTGCACGCCCCCGGTGGTGCGCACCGAGGTCTTGGTCGGCCCGCTCGCGATCACCTCGGCCACGTACGGGAGTTCGGTGAGCGCGGCCATCAGCGGGGCGGAGTCGGCGGCGGTCGCCAGCACGTCGACGTCGCCCACCGTCTCGCGCATCCGGCGCAGCGAACCCGCGTACGTGCAGCGGGTGCAGCCGGGGACGGCGGACAGCGCGGCGACCAGCTGCTCGGCCAGTTCGGTGGCCGCGTCGAGCAGCGTCCGGCCGCCGGACTGCCGCATCAACTCGATGCCGTGCAGGATCTTCTCGCCGCTGCGCTCGCCGAAGCCGGCCACGTCGGACAGCGTGTCGGAGCGTACCGCCTCGGCCAGGTCGTCGACGGAGGCGATGCCGAGGTCGCGGTAGAGGGCGAGGGCGCGCTTGGGGCCGACGCTGGGCACGGCCATCATCTCCCGGACCCCGGACGGGATCATCGCGCGCAGGGACTCCAGGGCGGTGATCCGCCCGGTGGCGAGGTACTCGGCGACCTTCTCGGCGGTGGACCTGCCCACGCCGGGGATCTGCCGCAGGCCCTTGACGTCCAGGCCGGCGAGGTCCTCGGAGTGGCCGCCCACCGCCCGGGCGGCCTTCTCGTAGGCGCGGGCCCGGAAGGCGTCCCCGCCGGTGATGTTGATCAGGTCGGCGTACTCCTGGAGCAGCTCCCGCACCTGGTCGTTGAGCCGGGGCATGGGGTCAGTCTAGGTTCGGCGGTCCGGCCCTGCTCGTCCCGGCCCGCCCCGCTCGCGGGGCCTGCCCCGCCGGTCGGCGGGTGCGGGACCGGCCGCTCGGCGGGGGGCGGCGTCCGGTTCGTGTCCCGGAGCCGGATTGTCATCGGGGCGGGTGGGGCTCAGGCTGGCGGGAGGGCCTGGGAAGCGGCCCGCGCGGGTCGGCCGCAGTACTGATGACGGCCGCCGGCGATGCACGAGGGGCAGGGCGATGGCACGCGGGAAGCTCTGGGGCTATGTCGCGTCGGGGGCCAGGGCGCTGGGCGCCCTCGGCGGGTCGGGCGGGCCCGGTGGCAGGGCGGTGGGCGAGGAGGCCGGGCCGTTCCATCCGGGTGCGATGGCCACGCCCCGGACGCTGTCCCGGCCGGAACTGGAACGCGTTCGGTGGACCGGCCGACTGGCCGGCTGCGAGCCGCAGGCGCGGCACGTCCAGGTGGCCGAGCTGGTGCGCCGGGTGGTGCGCGGCGGCGGCCGGGCGGCGGCGGTGACGGTCCAGGTGGCGCCCGGGCTGCCGGTGGTGGCCGGGGACGCGCGGCGGCTGGAGGCCGCGCTCGCCGGGCTGGTCGACCACGCGATCCGGCGCGATCCGCTCGGCGGGCGGGTGCTGGTCCGCGCCGGGATGGCGGGCGGGTCGGGCGCGGCCGCGGCGGCGCTGCGGTCGGCGGGGCTGAGCGGCGCGGCGCTGCCGCGCGGGCGGGTGGAGATACGGGTGTCCGACCGGGGGTCGTCCGAGCTGCCCGGGGCACGCGAGTGGCTGCTCGCGGGCGTGCGCGCCGACGGGCCGGTCGGGCCCGCCCTGCACAGTCTGGTGCTGGCGGCGGGCGGGCGGCTGGCGGTCGAGACGACGCCGGGCGGCGGGCTGACCGTGGTGCTGCTGCTGGTGGTCGCGCACGACTGACCGTTCCCGTTCCCTTCGGGGCCTCCGGCGGGGCCGTCGGACGACCCCCGCTCGAACCGCAAAGAGTTCTTCGCAAAAATCCTTTGCAAAGAACACTTTGTGGTCCTACGCTCCTGCCATGACCGATGAACGCGGCTGGATGCACAGTGACGACCCGCAGATCGTCCTCACGGCCAAGGGCATGAAGGCGATGGCCCACCCCGTGCGGATGCAGTTGGTCGGGCTGCTGCGCAAGCGCGGCCCCTCCACGGCGACCAGACTCGCCGAGCAGCTGGGGCTCAACTCCGGGGCCACCAGCTACCACCTCCGTCAGCTCGCCGCCGCGGGCTTCGTCGAGGAGGATCCGGAGCGCGGCAACGCCCGCGAGCGGTGGTGGCGTTCGGCGCACACGCTCACCGTCTGGACGGGGGACGACCTGGCCGACGAGGAGCCGGAGACGGCCGTCGGCTTCCTGCGGTCCGTCCTCACCGCGCACGCCCTGGCCGCCCAGCGCACGATCGACGCCTTCGAGACGATGCCGCGGGAGTGGCGCAAGGCGGTCGACCTCGGCGACATGGTGCTCCGCCTCACGCCCGAGGAGTCCGAGCAGTTGGCCGGCGAGCTCTCCGCCGTGGTGCGGCGCTACCGCCGGCTGGACGCGCAGGGGCCGGTCCCGGAGGGCGCCGAGCAGGTGTCCGTGGTGGTCCACGTGCTGCCCGACCCGACCACGGACACCGCGGAGGGGGAGTCCCGGTGACCACCGCCGTCGACGCGCCCGCGCGCAGCCTCCGTCCGCTGGCCGGGGTGCTCGCCGCCACGGCCGTCTCCCTGACCGGGACACGGGTCTCGGCCATCGCCCTGCCCTGGTTCGTCCTGGCCACCACCGGCAGCGCCACCATGACGGGCCTGGTCGCCTTCGCCGAGATGGCGCCGTACGTGCTGGTCAAGGCGCTGACCGGGCCGCTGGTCGATCGGCTCGGGCCGCGCGTGGTGTCCTGGACGACGGACGCGGTGAGCGCGGTCGCGGCCGGGCTGGTCCCGCTGTTGCACGCGCAGGGGCTGCTGCCGTTCGGGGTGCTGCTGGCGGTGGTCGCGGTGATCGGCGCGATGCGCGGGCCCGGAGACCTGGCCAAGTCGGTGATGGTCCCGGAGGCGGCCGACCACGCCCGGGTGCCGATGGAGCGCGCCACCGGCCTCTCCGGCGTCACCGAACGGCTGGCCTCCACGGTCGGCCCGGCGATCGGCGGAGGGCTGGTCGCGGTGACCGGCCCGATGGCCGGGCTGGTGGTCAACGCCGCCACTTTCGCCCTGGGATCCCTCGTCATCGCCTTCGCCCTGCCGCGCGGCATGGGGCGCTCGGCGGCGCCGACCGCCGCCGGCGCGCAGGGGGCCTCGGCCGAGGCCGAACCGGCCGGCTACTGGCGGATGTTCCGCGAGGGCTTCACCTTTTTGCGCTCCGAGCCGCTGCTGCTCACCGTGATCGTGATGATCGGCATCACCAACCTGCTCGACGCCGGGTTCATGACCGTCCTGACCCCGGTCTGGGCGCGGGAGTCCGGCAACGGCCCGGCCGCCATCGGCCTGACCGCCAGCGCCTTCGGTGTCACCGCCGTCGTCGGCAGTCTGACCGCGGCCGCCGTCGCCCACCGGCTGCCCCGGCGGACGGTGTTCTTCGCCGGGTTCCTGCTCGCCGGGGCGCCGCGCTACCTGGTGCTCGCGTTCGACGCGCCGCTGTGGGTGGTGCTCACGGTGTTCGCGGTCGGCGGCCTCGGCTCCGGCTTCCTCAACCCGATCCTCGGCGCGGTGCTCTTCGAACGGGTGCCCCGCCCCCTCCTCGGGCGCGTCCACGCCCTCAGCGACTCCCTCGCCTGGGCAGGCATCCCCCTCGGCGGCGTCCTCGCCGGCGCGGCGGTCGCCCTGGTCGGGCTGATACCCACCCTGCTCGCCGGCGGCGTCCTGTACTTCGCCACCACCAGCCTGGCCGGGCTGCGGCCGGAGTGGCGCGAGATGGACCGCCTGCGCGGCCGCCCGGGCAGCGCCGTCGAGCCCCGGCCGGAGCCGGTCCCGGCGCGCTCGTAAGGCGGCCGCCGTTCGTCGGCAGACCGCCGCTGTTCGGTCGAAGGAGGCTGTGCGGCGACGGCGACGGCCACGGCGAGCGGGGCGGCGACCGCCGTACCGAGTACGGTCAGCCGGCGAGCACCAGCCGTCGTGGCCGACCCGCCCGGCGGGCGCGGACCAGGCAGAGCACGCCGACGCCCGCGACCACCCCGCCGGCCACGGCGTCCGCCTGGGCGCTCCAGCACGTCCGTCCGCCTAGTCGCCGTTTCGGGGGCTGTTCCCGGTGCCGGTCCCTGGCCCGTCGCCGGTGCTGTCGCCGGTGCCGGTGCCGTCCTCGGGCCGTTCGTCCTCCGGCGAAGCCCCGATCGTTTCCAGGGTGTCGCCGGCGCTGCCCGGCATCGCCGGGTGGCGGCCGATCACGACCACCCCGATCACGATGGCCAGCAGTCCGACCGACTCCCAGGCCAGCGCGCCCGGTGTCACCCGCAGCCGGTCGCCGAGGAAACCGACCGCACAGGCGATCCCGGACAGCGGCTGGGCGGCGGTCAGCGCTGGCAGGGACATCCGCAGCGGCGCGGCCTCGAAGGCGCTCTGCACCAGCAGCAGCCCGACCACGCCCGCCGCCACCACCGCGTACGGCTGCCAGCTGCGCAGGACCGCATCCAGCCCGCTGTGGTCCAGGCGCTGGGTGGTGGTGCGGGTCAGCGCGTCCTGAAGGCCGTAGAGCAGACCGGCGGCGAGGGCCAGCAGCGTGGCCTCCTCGAACAGCGGCAGCCGCCGGGCCAGTGAGACCAGCAGCAGGGTCAGCCCGACCACCGTGCCGACCACCAGCCAGTGCCGCAGTTCCCCGGCCGGCGCTCCGCCGCCGGTGGGCTGACCCGCCACGATGAACGCCGTCACCCCGAGGCCGAGCAGCAGCACGCCGATCCAGCCCGAGCGGCCGAGGGTCTGACGGGTCAGCACCCGGGAGAGCGCCATGGCGAACAGCAGATTGGTCGCGAGCAGCGGCTCGACGAGCGAGACCTCGCCCTGGTTGAGGGCGAGTGCGGAGAGGATCAGTCCGCTCACCATGAACCCGGTACCGAGCAGCCACTCGGGCATCCGCATCAGGTCCAGGAGCAGCCGCCAGCGCAGCAGGTCGGCACGGGGCGCCCGCTGCGCCGCGTGCTGCTGGAGGACGAATCCGAGGCCCAGGCAGCAGGCGGCGCCGAGGGCGAGGAGGAAGACCGCCACGGAGGGACCACCCGGTTGTCACTGCCCGCGCCGCGCCGGCGGGTCCGGGCTTGGTCGGCGGTCGCGGCGCGTTTCCGTCAGCGTACCGCCGGGGCGGTGGCGAGGCCCGGTTGGCGGCGCCGGAAGCCGGGGCGGGTCGGCGGAGTCACGGCGGGTCGGCGGAGTCGCGGGGGGCCGAGGCGGGCCCGGGGCGGCCGCGCTTGCCGCCCCGGGTGCCACAGGCGCACGCTGGTGTGAGCGGCCGACACCGCTCACCGCCCGTGCCGGTCCGGACAGGTGCGACGGGGGCCGTTGCCAGGAGGTGTGGCATGCACAACCAGTGGGACGTGGAGCTGAGCTTCGAGGAAGACGGTGTACACACGGCCTGCGAGGCCAGACTCACCGGAGCCAGGGCGCCGGGCCTGAGCGCGCACGGCGAGTCCGTGAAGAGCACGGAGGACCGCCCGCTCGCCCGGATCGGCGAGGAGGTCGCGGCCTCCCGAGCCCTGGAGGCACTGTCCCGCAAGCTGCGGGCCCAGGCCACTGGGGAGATCGACGACGAAGGACACCGTCCGGGATACCTGATCTACTGACCTCCGCCGCCCGGCGGGTGACCGAGTTCGGCAGAGCTAACTCGCTCTCGGCGCTGGGTACTCGACGCCCCTGTCCGAGTTGACGGACAGGGGCGCCGTCATTCCGGGGAGGAAGTCTCCTCTTTCGGAGGCCCGTGGGGCGTGTGAGCGTGTGGTGTGCCCCGCAGGACCGGTGGCGCATCACCCAGACCCTGCCCCGCTGACCGGCAGACCTCCCAGGGCAGACCTCCCAGGGCAGACCCGCAGGCCGACCATCGCGGCGTACCGCCAGTCGGCCCGATCCGGCACCTCACGGCGAGGCTCGGCACGATCGGTCAGGGTTCGCCCTGCGCAGAGCAGCGCCGGCTCCCGGTCCCGTCGCCCGGGTGGCTCTCGTCCACCGGCATGTTCGACGGAGCGAAGCCACCTCCGCTTCGCTGGCGGCTCCGCCGATGCTCCACCGGCACTGGTCGGCCGCGTCAGGGGGGTCAGGTGCGTGCGGCGGCGAGGAATGCGGCCAGCCGGGGGTTGACCTCCGGCGCGCCCGCCATGGGGAGGCTGTGGTGGGAGAGACCCGGGAGGACGGCGACCGTCGCCTCGGGCAGGGCCCGGCGTGCGGCCTCGGCGACCTGGGCGGCGCGGTGGGTGCGGCTGTGCTCGGCGAACAGGGCGAGGGTCGGGGTGGTGAGGGTGCGCAGGCGGTCGGGGCCGGGGCGGGGCCCGGTGATGACGCGAGCGGCGGGGAAGTCGGCGTACCCGAGGGCGTAGACCTCCCGCCAGTCGGCGTCCAGGCGGGGGCCGCCGCCGGTTTCCCAGTCGAGGTAGGAGCGGGCCCGGGAGGCGTCGCGGCGGGGGAGGAAGAGCGGCAGGGCGCGCAGCAGGTAGCCGGGGTGGAAGCCGGCGAAGCACTGGGTGGGGTCGAGGAGGGCGAGCCGGCCGACCCGCTCGGGCGCGTGCAGGGCGTACTCCAGGGCGATCCAGCCGCCGTAGGAGTGGCCGCAGAAGTCGGCCCGGGGGACGCCGAGTCGGTCGAGGACGGCGTCCAGCCAGCCGAGCAGTCCGGGGACGTCGGTGAGCGCGACGCCGTCGTGGACGCTGCGGCCGGGGTCGCCGATCAGGTCGAGGGCGAGGACGCGGTGCCCGGCGGCCGTCCACGCGGCGACGTTGGCGAACCACATGGTGGAGGTGGCGCCGCCGCCGTGCAGGAGGACGAGGGGGCGGCCGTCGCGCGGGCCGCAGGCGTTGATCCGGGTGGTGCCGTGGGGGGTTCGGACGGTGTGCGGCTCGACCGGGACGGGCCAGCGGGCCAGCAGTGCGTCGTAGGCGGTGAGGAAGGCGGCGGTGCGGGTGGGGGAGCCGGCGGTGCGGGCGGACATGATGGGCCTCCGCGGGGATGATGGAATCACTCGCTGCACAAGTATCTCGCTCAACGAGAGAATATTGGCACATGCGTGCCGGAGGAAGGACGAGAGGGTGTCCGAGGCTGAGGATCCGCTGCGACTGGTCCACCTGCTGCGCGGCCTGACCGTCGAACTCGACCTGTTCGGAGCCGAGTTCGCGGCCCGCAACGGTCTGCACCCGACCGATCTGCGGGCGCTGATCCACCTGCTGGACGCCGCCCGGGCCGGCCGGGTGGTCACCCCGGGCCGGCTCGGGGAGGCGCTGCGGTTGAACTCGGCGGGTACCACCAGCCTGGTGGACCGGCTGGAGCGGCTCGGGCTGATCCGCCGCGAGCGGGACCCGCAGGACCGGCGGAAGGTGCGGCTGGTGGTCGAGGAGCGGGCGATGGCGTTGGGCCAGGGCTTCTTCGGCGGGCTGATCGGCGATCTGGTCGCGGAGATGGGGCGGTTCGACCCGGTGGAGCTGGCGACGGCCCGGCGCTTCCTGGAGGCCATGACCGAGGTGGTGGCCGCCGCCAGACGGGAGTGACCGGCGGGGTGTCAGAACCAGGACTCGCCGTAGTGCGGCCCTGGGTGCTCCTCGCGCAGCAGGCAGATGCTGGGGTCGCGCGGAGGCTCCGGCCCTTGGTTCCTCGCTGTCAGGCTTGGCGGGCGGAGGACGCGAGGCGATCGGCGAGCGCGATGACGAGGTCGCGCAGTTCATCGGGGCGCTCGATGACGAACGGCCGGTCGAGTGAGGCGAGTGCCGGAGGCAACCAGTCGAGCCGCTCCGCCCGTAGTTCGACGCGCAGCCAGCGCTCGGTCGCCCGGTCCTTGCCCGCCGTGGGCGCCTGCTCCTCCAGGCTCGCGACGCTGGCGGGAAGGTGGGCGCGGATCTGCTCGACGGTCCCGTGGATCCGCAAGGTCACCTCATGCCGGTACTCAGCCGTGGCGAACCCTGACAACACGCGCTGTGCCGGATCGGGACCCACGGGCGCCTCGAATGAGCCGGGCAGGGTCCGCGCGTCTGCGATGCGATCGAGCCGGAAGGTTCGGTCCTTGCCGATCTCGGGGTCCGCGCCCGTGACGTACCACCGGCCCGCATGGGCGACGATCCCGTACGCGTGCAGTGTGCGTTCGCTGCGCCGGCCGTCGCGGTCGGTGTATCTGATCGAGACCGGTCGGCGGTGGCGTACCGCATCGGCGATGGTGAGCAGGACCCCGGCGTCCGGGGTGGCGAACTCACCGGGCTGATCCGTGAAGGCGAGAGATTCCAGGAGTGTGTCGAGCCGGCGGGCGACGTGCTTGGGCAGCACCCGCCGGATCTTGGCCGACACCGTCTCGCTCGCCGTGCGCTCCGCCGTCATCAACCCTGTTCGGCGGCCGGCGACCAAGCCGAGCAGCACGGCCAGCGCCTCGTCATCGCTGAGCATGAGCGGAGGCAAACGGTACCCGGGGGCGAGCCGGTACCCGCCGTAGCGGCCGCGCACCGACTCCACGGGCACGTCAAGGTCGATCAGATGATCCACATACCGCCGCACGGTGCGCCCATCAACGCCGAGACGGTCGGCGAGTTCGGCCACCGTCCGGGTGCCGCCCGACTGCAGCAGCTCCAGGAGTGTCAGCACGCGGCCGGTGGGTCGAGGCATGTGCACAGCCTAAGGTGAATACAGGACCGATTCTGTCCACTATTTCTCCTAGCCTGCGATGTGCAGCGACCCCATCAGCTAAGGAGATCACCATGGACTTCGTCTCGATCCGCATCATTACCGGCGACGTCGCGCGCCTCGTCGAGTTCTACGAGCGAGCCACGGGGGTGCAGGCGATGTGGGCCACCGCGGACTTCGCCGAACTCAAGACCCCCAACGCCACCCTCGCGATCGCCGGCACCCGCACCGTACCGCTGTTCGCCCCGGGCTCCGCACGCCCGGCGGCCAACCACAGCGTGATCACCGAGTTCCGCGTCGACGACGTGGACCGCGTTCACCAGAACCTGACCGGCTTCGTCACCGACTTCGTCAACGAGCCCACCACGATGCCCTGGGGCAACCGGTCGCTGCTGTTCCGCGACCCCGACGGCAACCTCGTCAACTTCTTCACCCCCGTCACCCCGGAGGCCATCGAGAAGTTCGCACGTTGACGCCAGGCACAGCCGCTCACGCGGGAGCCTTGAGATCTCAGGGTTCCCGATGAGCGCGTCCGCCGAGTCCAGGAGCGCCGACCGCAGGGGCACCGGAACGCACCGCTCACTCCCGAGGGACGTCTGCGGTTGTGCCTGCGGATCGACGCTGGCCGGCCGAGCGCGCACGTCGCTGCCGAGGCCGGGCTATCGCGCCGCTGCCTGTCCACGTGGTACGGCTTGCGGGGGACAACTGTCGTGCCCGGTACGGGTGGCGGTCACCTGCCGGGCGGAACCGCCGGACAAGTCCTACGGCGCGAGGGACCAGCTGATCACCGAGAGGGTCGCCATCGACAGCAGGGTCGACCAGAGCACCACGTCCCTGGCGAGCCCGGCGCTCTGCCCGTACTCGCGGGCGTAGACGTAGACGTTCTGTGCGGTGGGCAGGGCGGAGAAGAGCACCACGGTGAGCAGTTGGTGGGCGGGCAGGTGGAGCAGCGGGCCGGCCACCGCGAAGGCGGCCAGCGGCTGTATCAGGGTCTTGATCAGGACCGTCAGTCCGACCTCGGCGTGGCGTGAACGCCCGGTGGCCGGCGGGCGGTTGTGCAGCGACATGCCGAGGGCGACCAGGGCGGTCGGTACGCCGGCGCCGCCGAGCAGTTCGCAGGAGCGGTTCAGTTCGGCGGGCAGGTGCAGGCCGGCGGCGGAGGCGGCGGCGCCGAGCGCGGTGGCCAGCAGGATGGGGTTGCGCAGCGGCAGGGTGAGCAGGGCCCGGCGCCCGGCCGCGCCGCTGTCGAGGACGGCCAGGACGGCGGGCGTGACCACCAGGATCTGGAACAGCACCACCGGCGCGACGAAGGAGGCGTCGCCGAGGACCTGCATGGCCACCGGGATGCCGAGGTTGGCCGAGTTGACGTACCCGGAGGCCATCGCGCCGATCGCCAGCTCGCCGGACTCGCGCCGGAACAGCAGGCGCCCGGCGAGCAGTCCGAGGCTGATCGCGAGGGCGGTGCCCCCGGCGAAGGCGAGCATCGACGGGTTGGCGAACCGTTCCAGCGGGGTGCGGACGATCATCAGGAACAGCGCGGCCGGCATCGCCACGTGGAAGACGAACCGGTTGAGCACCGGCTCCGCGTGCGGCCCGAGCAGCCCGGTCCGGCCGACCAGGTAACCGACACCGGTGAGCGCCCAGATCGGGGCGAATCCGGACAGCAGGGGGTGCAGGGAGGGCATGGTTCCTCGGATCACTCGGACGGTCTGCCGGGTGGTGCGGGGATCGCCCGCCCCGGGGCAGTAAACCAGCGGGCGCGAACGGGCCGACCACGGCCCTGGGGCTCGTCCCACACTTCGCGTCGCATCAGCGCGCGGCGGGAATCGTGAGACGAACTCTGGGCCGAACCGATGCCGACCACGGGCCTACGATGAACCGATGGAGCCCGAATACCTGAGTCTGGCCGAGGTGGAGGCGATCGCTCGCCGTGCGCACGAGGGGCAGGTCGACAAGAACGGCCACCCGTACGGCGAGCACATCGCGGCGGTCGCGCACGGGACGGCCGCGCGCGGCGGCAGCGACGCCCAGATCGCGGCGGGGTGGCTGCACGACACCGTCGAGGACGACCGGCTGAGCCGGGAGTGGCTGGCGGGGGCCGCGCTGCCCGAGGCCGCCAAGTCGATCGTGGATGCGCTCACCCGGCGCCGCGACGAGCCGGTCGAGGCGTACACCGCGCGCATCCTGGCCACGCCCGGCGCGCTGCTGGTCAAGCGCGCCGACCTCGCGCACAACTCGGACCCGGCGCGGCTGGCCACGCTGGACGCCGCGACCGCCGAGCGGCTGGCCGCCAAGTACGCGCGGATGCGGGAACTGCTCGGGCTCACCGGCGAGCTCTGAGCGCGGGGGGCGGAGCGAGCCGGGTCGGCGCGCCCCGGCTGGGTCGGCCGGACGGGCCGGGGAAGAAACCAGGAGAGGGCCCGGGAGAACCACGAGAGGGCCCGGGCCACGCGGATCGCGCGGGCCCGGGCCCTCTGGGGGCACCCCGGTGATCCCTGTCCGACCCCCGGGGTGAGGGGGGAGTGGTCAGGATGCGGGTGGAGTCAGGTGAGCCGAGTCGGTCGGCTTAGTACCAGTGGTGGGTCTGCCAGAAGTTCCAGGCGGCGTTCGGGCTGCCGTAGCGGGAGTTCATGTAGTCCAGCGCCCACTTGATCTGGGTGACCGGGTTGGTCCTCCAGTCGGAGCCGTGCGTGGCCATCTTGGAGCCCGGCAGTGCCTGGGCCAGGCCGTACGCGCCCGAGCTGGGGTTGGTCGCGGTCACGTTCCAGCTGGACTCGTGGGCGATGATCTGGCTGAACGAGGCCAGCTGGTTGGCCGGGACGATCTGGGCGGCCAGGGCCTTCGGGGAGGCGGTGGCGGCGTTCGCCGTGGCGGGCAGCACGCCCGCACCCAGGGCGGTCAGACCGGCGGTGCCGGCCAGAACAGCGGCGGAAGTGCGCATACGGAGCTTGAAAGTGGGCATGAAGAACAAGACCTCAATCAGGTTGGGCCGGGTCACGCCCCGCTTGGACCGTGGCCGGGCAGGGGCCGATAAGGTCGCGGGGCGTGATGTGGCAGTTAGCCGCTGACCGGCGGGACAGGTGTCCGGAGCGGCTGGCGATGGAGCAATTGTTGCCAGACGGAATCGGCCGCTGCCAAGACCCCCTTGGTACGACGCGCCGTCGTACCGGGTGTGGCCGCCTTGGATTCGAAGGCTCGGTTGCGGGTGGCGCGCCGACCGCGCCGACCGTGGTGACCTGCGCACCTGCCCGCCCCGTGAGCGGCGCGGCCGTCCGGATCGGGCCACTATCGCCCGTCGTTGACCACAAGTCGATGTGAGCGCACTCACCGGTTAGGTCGATTTGTCCGTTACTCGACGATTTGCCGGCGGCACTTTGCGTGCAGATGACCTTGCATTCGGTGAGACCGGCGCCACATCCGCCTCGCCCATTTCCATCGCCATATCCGTCATATCCGATATGTCATCGGTGAAGGCGGTGCAGGAGGCGAAGTCCTCGGTGGAGGCCGCCGGGCGTTCAGCGAAGGTCGCCGAGCCGGCGGTGACGCAGGGCACGCGCCGCGAGGCGGTCCGGCTCCGGCCGTGTCGCCAGCCCGTCGAGCGCCGTACCGACCGCCAGCCCGAGCCGGGCGCAGAACGCGGCGGGCTCGTCGGCCGCGTCCGGCCGCTCCTCGACCACCTCGTCCACCAGCCCGACCTCCGCCAGGTGGCGGGCGCCGATGCCCTGGGTGCGGGCCAGCTCGGCGGCGTGCCCGCCGTCGCGGTGGACGATCGCGGAGGCGCCCTCCGGCGGCAGTGGTGCGAGCCAGGCGTGCCCGGCGGCGATCACCCGGTCTGCCGGGAGCAGTGCCAGCGCGCCGCCGCCGGAACCCTGGCCGAGCAGCACTGCCAGGACGGGCGTGCGCAGCGCGAGCAGGGTGGTCAGGCAGTGCGCGATCTCGACCGCGATCCCGTCCAGCTCGGCCTGGGCGGACAGCTCGGCCCCCGCCGTGTCCACCACCGTGACCAGCGGCAGCCCCAGCTGCTCCGCCACCCGCGCGGTGCGCCGGACGGCCCGCAGGTCGGCGGCGGTGAACGGGCGCTCGTGCTCCGGGGTCTGCCGCTGCTGGCCGACGACCAGCACCGGCCGGCCTCCGAGGACGGCGAGCGCGCGGACCAGCGCGCCGTCCCGCCCGCCGGGGGCGTCCAGCAGCACCAGCTCCTCGGCGGTGCGGCGCAGCAGCTCGCGGGTACCCGGGCGGTCGGGGCGTCGGGTGCGGTGGACGGAGTCCCAGGCGTCGGGGCGCTCGGTGGGCGCGGCCTCGGGCGCGGGTTCGGGCTCGGGCTCGGGCCTCCCGGCGGTGTCCGTGGGTTCAGCGGTAGTCCCGGCGGGGGCGGCAGGCCCGGCGGTGGCCAGGATGGCGAGCGTGCGGCGGACCAGCTCGCGCAGCTCCTGCGGCGGCACGACGGCGTCCACCAGGCCGCGCCCGGCCAGTGTCTCCGCCCGCTGCACGTCCGGGGGCAGCTCCACGCCGCGCAGTTCCTCGTACACGCGCGGGCCGAGGAAGCCGAGCCGGGCGCCGGGCTCGGCGAACACCAGCTGGCCGAGCGTGCCCCAGGAGGCGAAGACCCCGCCCATGGTCGGGTTCCGTAGATAGGTGAGATAGGGGAGTCCGGCCGCGCGGTGTGCCTGGACGGCGGCGGTGATCCGCAGCATGCACAGGAAGGCCGCCGAACCCTCCTGCATGCGCGTCCCGCCGGAGACGGGCAGGGCGAGCAGCGGCAGCCGTTCTGCGGTGGCGCGCTCGACGGCGCGGGTGATGCGCTCGGCGGTGGCGACACCGATCGAGCCGCCGAGGAAGCCGAACTCGGAGGCGACCAGCGCCACCGGTCGCCCGCCGACCAGTCCGGCGCCGGTGAGGACGGCCTCGTCCAGGCCGGTGCGTTCGCGGGCCCGGTGGAGGGAGGCGCGGTAGCCGGGGTCGGCGGGCGGGTCGGCCGGCGGCTCGTCCCAGCCCTGGAAGCTGCCCGGGTCGACCAGCAGCCCGATCAGCTGCCGCGCCGTCAGCGGAGTGCCCGCGCCCGTGGCCGACCTCGCCTCCGTGCCCGCACCCGCCCCGGCGCCCGTGTTCATTCCCGTTCCCGTACCCATGCCCACCCCGTCAGCGGTCGTTCCGGCCCGACATGATCCGTCGCCGACTCTATGCGGCGCGACTGGAGCGGGGAGCGAACGTGGGGAAGGTGTGAGGATGCCGACAGCGGCGGCGGCGCTAGTTCGACGGCGGTCGACCCATGGGGTGTCGGGGCGGTTCGTGAACGGTTCCGGCGGGGCTCGACGTGGGGCCGGAATACGAGTCAAGTCGCTGGTCGGACACGGGAGTTACCCGCCGGTTAACACTTCGTCGGAGGGCTTCCGGAGTTGTCGGTGGCTCGCCACACTGATGGACATGACTCGCACTCTACGCGCGTGGAAGACCCGCGCTGCCGCCGTCACCGCCGTCGCCCTGATGACCCTCGCGCCCGTCGCCGTCGCCACCGAGGCGCACGCCGACGTGAGCGGCACGGTGTGTCTGTCCGCCCTCCCGGCCGAGGCGACCGACACCCTCAACCTGATCGCCAGTGACGGGCCGTTCCCGTACTCGCAGGACGGTGTGGTGTTCCAGAACCGGGAGCACGTCCTGCCCAGCCAGTCCTACGGCTACTACCACGAGTACACCGTCATCACGCCCGGCGCCCCGACCCGTGGCACCCGCCGGATCATCACCGGCCAGGAGACCCAGGAGGACTACTACACCGGCGACCACTACGCCACGTTCTCGCTGATCGACCAGGGCTGCTGAAGCGCACCCCCGCTCCACCCTTCCCGGCCCCGGCGCACTTCCCCGCCGGGGCCGCCGGGGCGCCCGGCGGGGCCGTCGGTCCGGACACGGCCCTGGCGCGGTCCGGACACGGCCCTGGTGCGGACTCAGAGCTCGGACGGCCCCCAGGCGTTCACCGCCAGCTCGTCCCCGACCCGCAGCGTGCCGGGCCGTAGGACGGCGAACTTGCTGCCGAACGCGACCCCGCCGGCCGCCGCCCGGCGGTAGCGGGCCAGCGTCCGCAGCGGCTCCGGACCGGCCTTCGCGCCGGTCGACTGGTCGACCAGCGTCACCGCGCAGCGGATCGCGAGCTTGGCGTAGCCCAACTCGGCGCCGCCCACGGTGATCCGGCGGGCCAGATCCTCGGTGTGCGGCTCGGCCCAGCCGTCCACCACCAGGTTCGGGCGGAACCGGTCCACCGACAGCGGGCTTCCACCGCTCAGCGCGTTGAAGCGCTCCAGCGAGGCACGGGACAGCACGTGCACCGCGCAGCTGTCGGCGTAGCCGGAGGTGCCCGGAGTCAGCCCGTCGGTCACCCGGTCGTGCTCCGGCGGCACCCGGACCAGCCGGCTGCGCACACCCAGTACCTCGGCCAGCCAGTCGGCGACCTCCTTGCCCTGGTCGATCCCGAAGAACGGGGCGCCGAACAGCTGCACCGCCCGGCGTGGGCCCTCGGTGTCCACGGCGACGCTCACGGGTGCGACGCCCGGCGCGGCGAGGGTCAGCCGGCGGCCGTCCTCCCCGACCGTCGGGCGGACGGCGGCCAGCAGGCGGTCCCGGCGCTGGGAGCGGAACACGCCGTCCTCGTCCACCACCATGAACGCCCGGTCGTGGGCCAGGCCCGCGAAGGTCAGCTCCGCGCTGGCCGCCTGGACCCCGGCGCACCCCTTCACCGGGTAGTACCGCAACTCCACCACGTCGGCCATGGCCGCCCCCTCGTCTCCTCGTGGCCCCTTGCGGGCCCGGGCCCGTGGGCCCTGCCGCCGGCTATCGCGGGCCCGGTGCCTTCGTACGGTAGTCGGTCGCCGCCCGGCCGCCCGCCTCCGGGATTGCTAGGGTCGGGGCATGGCACCGAGCAGCGCGAACCCCCCGGGACGGCTCCGGCGCGACGCGCAGCGCAACCGCGATCTGCTGCTCGCCGCCGCCCGCGACATGTTCTCCCGGAACGGCCTCGACGTCCCGCTGGACCAGATCGCCAAGGAGGCCGGGGTCGGCAACGCCACCCTCTACCGTCACTTCCCGACCCGCGAGGCGCTGATCGGCGAGGTGTTCGCCGACGCCGCCGCCACCCTGACCGGGGCGGGTGAGGAAGCCCTCGCCACCGAGGACGCCTGGACCGCCCTGGAACGCTACTACGAGCGGATCTTCGAACTCGTCGCCGCCGACCGGGGCATCAACGACCTGGTCACCCAGGCCATCCCCACCATCCCCGGCATGATCGAGATCGGCCGCCGCAACGCCGCCACCGTCGGCGCCCTCATCGCCCGCGCCCAGGAGCAGGGCACCATGCGGCGCGACGTGGTCACCATGGACCTGCTGTTCATGCTCGGCCCGCTCTGCCGCGCCCTGCCCGCCACCACCGAACTGCGCCCCGACCTCTGGCGCCGTTACCTCGCCCTGCTGCTCGACGGCTTCCGTGCCCAGGCCACCCACCCGCTGCCCGTTGCCCCGATCGGCGAAGAGCACCTGGACCGGATGTTCGCCGACCTCTGGGAGGCCGCACCGCCCGACGCCTGAGCGGCCGCCGGTCCCCCTGGTCCCGCTGCTCCCGGTGCTCCCGGTGGTCTTGCTGGTCCCGGTGGTCTTGCTGGTCCCGTGCGGTGTCCGTCGGACGGGATGATCCGATGGTGAGCAAGTGCGCTGGTGGAACGGCCAGTTGAGGCGTGAGGTGGCGGCGGGTCGCGCCGTGGCGTCCGGCGCGGACACCGGGGGTCGGGGCCACGAGAACCTGATGCGACGACAGTTCACCTCGGCGGCAGCCGAGTTATTGGTGCCGCTCGGCGTGCGTGACACCGCGCAGAACATCCGCGGTGCGGCTGGTCTCCACCCTCTCCATCCCGGGGTGGAGACCCGGAAAGTCCACCCCGGCGGCCAGGACAGCGCACCGGGCACCCGAGCACGCTTGAGCCGGCATCACGTCCCGGCCCCGCCGGGGCGTCCACGTCGGAGGGAGCGCAGGGTGGCACGGGTGCGCACGGTGAAGCGGTGGGGCAGGGTGGTGACGGCCGCGGCGGCACTGCTGCTGACGGTGTCGGCGGCGGCCGTTCCGGCCGAGGCCCAGGGGGCGGCGGAGGGGGTGACGCGGGGGTGCCGGGCCACCACCTCGGCCGGCCGGGTCCAGGGCGTGGCGCAGGACGGCCGCTGCGCCTTCCTCGGAGTGCCGTACGCGGCGCCCCCGACCGGGGATCGCCGGTTCCGCCCGCCGCAGCCGGCCGCGGCCTGGCGGGGCACGCTCCCGGCCACCGCCGCCAAGCCCGGCTGCCCACAGGACCTGAGCGCGGGTGGCGAGGGGGTCGAGGACTGCCTGTACCTGAACGTGTGGGCACCGCGGGCCCGAGGCGCGGACAAGCCGGTGATGGTGTTCCTGCACGGCGGTGCGGACGAGCTCGGCTCGGCCGGCCAGGCGGTCTTCGACGGCGGCCGGCTGGCCGCGCGGGGCGACACGGTGGTGGTGAACCTCGACTACCGGCTCGGCATCCTGGGCTGGACGGAACTCGGCTCGCTCGACCCGGCCTACGCCGGCTCGGGCAACAACGGCCTGCGCGACGAGAGGGCCGCGCTGGCCTGGGTCCGTCAGCACGTCGCGGCCTTCGGCGGGAACCCGGACGACGTCACCGTCTTCGGACAGTCGGCGGGCGCGATCTCGATCAGCGCGATGCTGGCCGGCGACCACCCCGAGCGGCTCTTCCGCCACGCCATCGTCCAGAGCGGGCCCGGGTACCTGGTGCACACGGCGGACGCCGCGCAGAACACCGCCCGGCACATCCTCGCCACCGGGGGCATCCGGTCGGTCGCCGACCTCGACCGGCTGACCACCCAGCAGGTCCTGCAACTCCAGGAGCAGGCGCAGAGCGGGCTGTCCGGGCTCTCCTCCGCCGTCTTCTTCGGGCCCTCCATCGACGGCTCGCTGGTGCCGGGACCCGTGGTCGAGCGGGTCGCGGCCGGAAGCGCCCGTCACGTCGACGTGATGACCGGCACCACGGAGAACGAGACCGACTACTGGGCGCTGTTCAACCCCAAGATCCTGGACTACCCGCTGAGCGCCTACCGGAGCCTGCCCGCGGTCCTCGCCGACCGCAAGCAGCAGATGTACGACCACTACGCCGCGAACCGCCCGGGGCTGGCCGAGGGCCGGGTGGTGAACGCGATGATCACCGACCAGGTGGAGCGGGTGCCCACCCTGCGCCTCGCCGAGGCCCAGTCCCGCTGGCGGCCCACCTACGTCTACCAGTTCGACTGGCACGTGCCCTACGTCCCCGGGCTGCCGGCCGCGCAGAACCTGGGCGCCATGCACACCCTGGAACTGCCCTTCGTCTTCGGCGGCCTGGACCTCGGCCCGCTCCCGCGCGGCGCGCAGACCGTCGCCGAGCAGCGGCCCCTGCTCACCCGCCTGTCCGACCGGATGATGGCGGCCTGGACCTCCTTCGCCCGCCGGGGCGAGCCGGGCTGGCCCAGCTACACACCGGACAGCCGGGCGACCCGGATCTGGGACCTCGACCCGAGCGTCCGGTACGCGCCGCACGACGACGAACGCGCCCTGTGGGACGACTACGACTTCCCCGCCTGGGACTTCCGGTCCTAGGGTCCGACGGCCGCAGTACGGGCGGCTCCGCCCCACCTGCCGGCAGGACGCACCGGGCGCTCCGTGCTGCGGGCTACTGCTGCGCGAGTGCCTGCCACAGCCCTGGGTCCTCGAACCCCAGGGCCCACAGGCCGCTGTTGCGCACGCCGTACTTCCCCATCGCCGCCAGGTGGGCGGCGCTGCCGTGCGCGTCCTGGTACCAGACCTCGTGCCGCCTGCCACCGTCGGTGTAGGTGAAGTGCGGTGTGCCGGAGGCCTCGTCGAAGACGTACGCGGCCTGCCTGTCCCGGCGCAGCGCCTCAGCCTCGGTGGACGTCACGTGCTTGGCGCGGTCGGTGGAGCCGACGGTCCAGTCCCAGCCGTAGGCGGGCAGCGCGACCTCCAGCTTCTCGCGGGGGACGACGCCGGTGGCGTAGCCGAGGAACTCCTCGTACCAGGCGAGCGAGGACAGCGGGCCGGGCCGGCCCAGTGCGTCGTGGAGGTTGTAGCCCATGATGCGCACCCGGTCGGCGACCCTGCCCAGGTGCGCGTAGTCGTAGGCCTGCCCCGAGTCGCGGGTGCGGGGCATGACCGTGACGACGCACTGTTTGTCGCCGGCGTGCAGGCGGGCGCACAGCTCGCCGGTCAGGGCGTCGTAGCCGACGCGGACCCGCTCGCGCAGCTGCTCGTCGTCGGTCTCGGCCATGCGTTCGTAGTCGAGGTCGAGGCCGTCGTACGCGGCGCTCGCGGCGACCGCCATGAGGGCGTCGGCGTGGGCGGTGCGGCGTACCGGGTCGCCCAGGAGCTCCGCCATGGCCTCGGCACCGGGGGTCTCGATGACGGTGGGCACGACCTTGATCCCCTTGCCGTGCAGCTGGTCGACGATCCGCTGATCGCCGGCGCCCGGGTAGCCGTCGACGGTGGTGTCGGACGTGGCCTCGTACCAGAACGGACTGACGGTGTGGAGCTGCGAGGCGTGCTGCAGGGCGTCGTCCAGCGCGCCGTCTCCACCCCACCAGGGCAACCAGGCGGACGTCGTACGGGCGGGGCGGCCCTCGCCGACCGAGGTCCCGACTTCGGTCCCGGCCGCGCTCGGGGAGGCTGCGCTCGGGGAGGCCGCAAGGGAGAGGGCGGTGAGGAGGACGCCGACGCCGCGGACGGGGATGGGGAGTGCGCTCTTCATGGCCGCCATCCTGCACACTCGGTGGGCTGGGGACGCTCGCCCCGCCGACCGGGCGCGGCCGGCAGCCGAACGGCGCACGGCGGCGCCGTCAAGCGGGACACGGCCTGACCGAGGGTCCGTAGCCGCATCAGGGACGCGTACGGAACGCCCGGCCGCGCGTCAGAGCCGCGTCAACGGACGCGGGGCGCGCGGCACCCGCCAGCTTTGCTGGGAGACGACAGCACGGCACGGCGGGACGGACCGAGAGGCGGGGCGAACCATGGCGGAAAGCGGCATGGCCGGCACGGACGAGGCGGCGGAGCGGCCCGACCGTGAGGGCCGGATCGTCGTCGGCGTCAGCGGCTCGCTCGGCAGCATCGCCGCCCTCCACCACGCCGTCGCCGAAGCCCGCCGCACCGACGTCGAGGTGCTCGCCGTCCTCTGCTGGACCTCGGCCGGCGAGGAACTCGGCTACCGCCGTACCCCCTGCCCGGCCGCCATCACCGCCGGCCGCGACGCCGCCGTCGCGCGACTGCGCCAAGCCCTCGACGAGGCGTTCGCCGGCCGCTACGCCGGAGCCCGGCTGCGCTGCCAGGCGGTCCGCGGCGACACCGGACACAGTCTGGTCCGCTGCGCCGACCACGCCGACGACCTGCTGATCCTCGGCGCCGGCAGCAGCCGCGGACGCCTCTCCCGCGCGCTGCGCCCGTCCGTCACCGCCTACTGCGTCCGCCACGCGGCCTGCCCGGTCCTGGCCGTCCCCCGGCCGCCGCTGCAACGAGACCTGGAGGCCATGGAACGCGGCCACGGCCTGCGCGCCCTCGTCGTGGGGCGATAGCCGGTCCGGCCGCGCTGACGGCTCAGGAGAGCCCGGCCGCCTCGGCGAGGGCGGCGGCGGTGCGGCGCCCGGCGCGCAGCACGGCTTCGGCGGTGGTGGGGAGGCAGCGGTGGGCCTCGGCGTCGTACACGGTCATCACGACGCCCGCGTGGTCGGTGGCGAGTTCGAGGACGCGCACCGGTGACATCTGCTTTGTCAGAGCAGCGCTCAGCTGCCGGGTGTGCTCGATGCCCAGCACGTCGTCCTCCGTGCCGTGCACCAGCCAGAGCGGGACGGGGGAGGGGTGGTCGGCCAGGAGGTCGAGGGGGGCGTCCCCGGTGGTGACCGCCGGGCGGGCATAGCTGGAGGAGATGCCGACGGCGGCGACGGGGCGCAGGTCGGCGGGGGTGTCCGGGTGGGTGGCCACGGCTATCGCCTCCCGGCCGCCCAAGGACCAGCCGGCCAGGACGAAGCGCTCCGGGTCCCCGCCGTACCCGGCGGCGGTGCGGCGGGCGTGGGCGAGGGAGGCGAGCAGTTCGGCGCGGCCGCCGTCCGGCCGGTCGGAGCGCCAGTCCGGGACGAACACCAGCAGCCCGAGCCCGGCGGCCTCCCGGGCGATCGGCCGCAGCACGTCACGCTCGTCGGGGCCCCGCCCGTGCCACAGCAGCACGACGGGTGCGGGCCCGGCGGTGCCGGCGGCCGGGCGGTGGACGTCCGTCAGCCGCCCGTCGGCATAGGAGATGACCTCGGGTTGAGCGCTCGTCATGCGGGGTTCGCCTCCGGTTCGGTGCCAGATCATTCAGCTGGTACTGTACGTCTCGTCGCGAGGGAGATGATTCCTCGTCAGGCGTCAGTGGTGCTACCAGAGCACGTCCTACTTTCAGTAGGAAGAGTCCGTGCGATTCGGGCCTGGCGCTCCAGTGGTCGGATGAGGTCCGGTGCCTTTCGGGGTGCCGGGCCTTGTTTGCTTTTCCGGGGTGGGTTGGTGGGAATTCGGCATATGGGTGTTGGGCTGGTAATGTTCTGGGTGTCGCGAGGGAGATGATTCCTCGTCAGGCGTCAGTGGTGCTACCAGAGCACGTCCTACTTTCAGTAGGAAGAGTCCGTGCGATCCGGGCCTGGCGCTCCAGTGGTCGGACGGGGTCCGGTGCCTTTCGGGGTGCCGGGCCTTGTTTGCTTTTCCGGGGTGGGTTGGTGGGAATTCGGCATATGGGTGTTGGGCTGGTAATGTTCTGG
>NZ_JARXYZ010000029.1 GCF_029894125.1 Kitasatospora sp. MAA19 | reverse complement strand
TTCGCTCTCGCCGCCGAGGCCGGCGATGCGGTCGCCCTCGACGGCCAGGCGGTCGCCCTCGACGACGGCGCCGGGCAGGACCAGCCGGGCCCCGGCCAAGACGGTACGGTCCATGCCCACGGTGGTCGCCTCCAGGGACGGGACGGGCAGCACTGCGGTCGGCGATCCCGTCGTCGGGGCCTCGTGCTGTCCGAGGGGGTCGATGATCTCGACCAGAGTTGAGCATTGGTGCTGCATTCCAGTCAATATTGAGCACGCGAATTGATGGACTCGACGCCGCGCGAATCGTGGCGGCGCAGGTCGCAGGCGTCCCAAGGTCGCCGACGGCCCGCCGCGCAGGGGTGTCGTCTAAACTCCCCGCATGCTCAAAGCTGACCGTACGGCCCGGATCCTCGCGCACGTGACCGAGGAGGGCAGTGCCGATGTGCACGCGCTGGCCGGGCTGTTGGAGGTCTCGACCGCCACCATCCGGCGCGACCTCCAGGAGCTCCACGACCAGGGGCTGCTGCACCGTACGCGGGGCGGTGCGGTCACCGGCGCGGTCGGCCTGGAGCTGCCGCTGCGCCACCGGCGCGGGACGCGGCAGGCCGAGAAGCGGCGGATCGCCCTCGCCGCCGGGAGCCTGGTCCCGGACGGCGCCGTGGTCGGGCTGACCGGTGGCACGACGACCGGCGAACTGGCGAGGGTGCTCGCCGACCGCGGCGGGGTCACCATCGTGACCAATGCCGTCAACATCGCCGCCGATCTGATCGTCCGGCCCGAGATCCGCCTGGTCGTGGTCGGGGGCATCGCCAGGACGGCGAGTTACGAGCTGGTCGGACCGGCGGCCGAGCGGATGCTCTCGCAGTACCACCTGGACCTCGCCTTCATCGGCGTGGACGGCCTGACCGCGAGCGAGGGCTGCACCACGCACGACGAGATGGAGGCGACCACGGACCGGGCCTTCCTGCGCAGCGCGGCCCGATCCGTCGTCCTGGCGGACAGCAGCAAGGTGGGTCGGGTCACCTTCGCGGAGATCTGCCCGCTCCCGGACATCCACGAGCTCGTCACGGACGACCAGTTGACCGACGCCCAGGAGCAGGCCGTCACGGCCGCCGGCGTACGGGTCCTGCGGGCCTGAAGCGGCCACCAGTAGCCCGTCACCTCGACCTCGGACGGCCAGTCCGCCGGGCGCGGCACCACCAGCGGACTGAAGCCGTGGAAGACCGGCCGGATCTCCCCTGCCCGTACCTGCGACGCGGCGGCGGGCAGCCCGAGCCGGGTGCGCAGCCGCGTCAGGACCCCGTCCTGGAGCGCTCCGGCCCGGGCCGGCAGCGCCCGGCCTGCGGCGACGTTGCCCTCCGGTCCCAGGTCGTCGCCGTCCGGCAGACCGGGCAGCGGGAACTCCCGCGTGGCGAAGGCCGGTGCGAGGTAGGTGCCGATGACGGGGACGCCGACGGCCTCGCCGGCCGCCTGGCTGAGCGATGCGGGGCCGAGCGCGGTGAGCACCAGGTCGGTGCCGTCCACCACGGCCGCCACCACGCCGTCGGCGAGCCGGCCCGGGAACTCCGTCGTCGCCGCGCGCGCCTCCTCCGGCGACGCCGCCCGGGCCCTGGCGCGGATCAGTTCGTACGGGTCGCCCGGCAGCGGTGATGGGGATGCCCGAAATTCCCCAGGGTCTGCTCGATTCCCCACTTGGTTGAGCGATAAACGATGAGGTCGGGGCCGCGCCCCGGACCGCCTTGGCTCAGCCCAGCGCGTCCATCAGGGAGGTGACATAGGCATCCAGCCGCTCCTCCACGGCTCGTGTCGTCAGCTCGGTCCGTCCTGCCTCCCGCCACGGCTGCGCCACCCACTGCACTTCCTCCGAGAACGCCAGTGGCTCCCGCACCTGCCAGTACAGCCGCTCGTCCGCGGCCGCGGCCAGCATCCCGCCGGCCTCCTGGTACGCCTCGGTGAAGCGCAGGCCCCACGCCGGGCCGTGCAGCAGTGCGAGATTGGTGGAGCAGTGCGCCACGTCGAGGTCCGCCGGGCCCCAGGAGGCCGCCGCCCAGTCGACGACGCCGGCGATCCGGGCGCCGGCGGCACCGGCCGGGTCCTCGGGCGGCAGGTCAAACAGCACGTTGCCGGGCTGGAAGTCCCGGTGCAGGAACCGCCCTTCGTAGCGCGGCGCGGGCTTGCGGATCACGTCGATCGCGGCGGCCCAGACCGCGGCGTCGGCGCCCTCGGGGGTCACGACCGTGTCGGCGGTCGTCAGCGCCACGTACTCCCGGGGCCGGACGGCCGGCCGCACCGCGTGGACCGCCACGAGTTGACGGGCCAGCAGGGGCAGGCGCGTCTCCAGCCCCTCGTCGTCGAGGACCGTCCGGCCCGGCAGGTGGGTCATGAGGAGCGAGGGGTACTCGCAGTGCGCGGCGGTCGGATCGACGGCGACGAGTCCGGGAGCCGGCACGCCGGTGCCGGTGAGCGTGGTCAGGGCGTCGGCCTCCCTGTGCAGGAGGTCCTCGGCCGGCCCCTGCCGGGTCGGGTCGACGAAGGAGCGCAGCACCAGGTGCCGGGTGCCTCCGTCCCGCGTGCCGATGGTCAGCCTCCGCATGTCGGCGGTGGCGCCGCCGTGCAGCGCCTCGGCTCCGACGATCCGCTCGCCGGCCTCCAGGTGCCGGCTCACCCAGGCCAGTGTCAACGGTCGGACAGTCGCCGCCTCATCATGATTGGTCACCGTGCCACCTCATCATCCGGACGGCGGCACGCGCGAGCCCTTACGGGCCTGTCCGCAAGTCAGCGTGCAGGTGGTGGGTGGGGAAGTTGGGCGAGCAGGTCTGTCCGCACCCATAGCGAGGGGTGGGGAATTTCAAAGAGCCCTATCAGCGGCCGATAGCCGAGGCCACACCCACCGACGAGCGAGGCGAAGGGCGGGTGCGCGGCCACAGTGACCCGGTGGCCGACGTCCAGCAGGCGCCGTCCAAGGCCGGTGAAGGGTGCGACGTCCCCTCGCGAACCGGCGGTGACGATCAGAATCCGCATGTGATGATCCTCCTCGGCGAGTGCCGCCCCGGAGCACACCGGAGGGCGGGGATCGCCGAGGACGCTAACGGCTCCCGCGCGGTGGAGGTTCAACCGGCTCTGACGCACGACACGCAAGCGCACGGCACCCAAGGCGGGAACACGGTGGGCATCGGCGAACTGGCCGCACGCACCGGGCTGCCCGTGAAGACCATCCGCTACTACTTGGCTGCGGACCACCCGCCTGAGCCGTGAACCGTGATCTTCCTGCCGGCCCCCGAGAGATCAGTCCACGGCTGATCGTCGGTCACGCGCCGGGCCCCCCATCGAGCCGGGCAGCGGCCCGCACTGCAGCCGTACGCCGAGGAGGTGACCACCTTCCTCGCTCAGGACTACGGGATGGCGGACCGACTCCGAACCCGAACCCGGGGCCGGGCGCCGCCGACGCCGCCCGTCGCCGCGTCCGGCCCCGGGGCGCAGTGCTGCCGGGAGGGGAGGGGCGGTGTGCCGTCGGCCGGACGGAGGAGGTCCAGGACCGGCCGGGCCTGGTTCCTGAGCAGGTGGCCCGACGCCGGGAGGAGGACGACCTCTACGCGGGGCACGGGGCGTGAAGCGTGCGTCAGCCGGTCGGCCGGGTGCGCGGGCGACGGTCCGGGACGCGACGGCGCCGTGCACGGGAGGGCACGCGAGGGCCGGGGGACCGACGGGCTGGGGAGGTGCCGGGCCCCGCTCGACCGGGGCACTGCGTGACCGGGGCGCCGGGGAAGGGGGCCACGGGAAGGGGCGCCGGTGGGCGCCCGGGGAGAGGGCGCCGGGGAAGCCGGGGCGTGGATCAGGAGGCCGGGCCTCTTCGGAGGTGCTGGAGGCAGTCGGCGATCTCGGCGGGGGTGGAGGGGCCGAGAGCGTCGGCCAGGCGGCCGTGGCGCAGGAAGACGACGCTGTCGGCGCACGCGGCGGCTTCGGGGTCGGTGGTCACGAGGACCGCCGTGAGGTCGAGGGCGCGGACCGCGCGCCGGAGCGAGGCGCCGATGGCGCGGGCGAGTTCGGGGGAGTCGTCGTGTCCCGGGGTGTCGACCAGCAGCAGGCGTGGTGAGGCGGCCAGCAGCCGGGCCAGCATGGCGTTGTGCTGCTCGACCCGGCCCAGCTTCCGCAGCGGCCGCCGCCAGTGCCACAGTCGGGTGGCCCGACTGATCTGCCAGGCCTGGCGGCGGCCGAGTGCGGGAGTGCCGGGGTCGACGAATTCACGAACCGTCACATTCGGGTGAACGGGCTCGTGTTGACCCCAGAGTGCGCCGACGGCACCCCGTTCACTGTCGGCCCAATGGACCGTTCCGGTGGACGGGGTGGTGACGCCGGCCATGCACTCCAGGAGCGCCGTCGTGCTGGCGCGTTCGTCTCCCATGACGGCACAGAAGCGGCCTTTTCGAACACCGAGTGAGAACTCGCGCAGGACTGCCGTGGGGCCGTTCGTGCCCGGGTGGATTTTCGACACGTTTTCCAGCGTGACGGCACAGCTGGGGGCGGCTTCCCGCGCAGCTGATGCTCCTCCCATCATGAATCGGCTCCCAGGCTTCCGTAATTGATGCGTGCGGCGACAAGGCATCGTGCTTGCATGCCCTGAACCTACTCGCTCGTAATGGGTTTAGGCCATGCTGCCCGCATCCGTATGTATGGTGCACTTTCCTAGACCATCCGTGTCAGATCCGGATCGTGCGTAGCAATGTGTTGCCGGTTCGTTACTCCGAGAATCGTCGGTATAGGGCGAATTGTCAGACCAGTGGATCCCCACGGAGAAGCGCCCCGCCCAGGGGGGTCAGGGTGTGGTGGACTTTGTTGAGCGAGCGCAGGGTGGTGATGAGGCCGGCGGCCCGCAGGACCGCGGTGTGCTGGCTCGCCGCGGCGGTGGAGATGCCCACCAGCTCGCCGACCTCGGTGGTGGTGCAGGTGGTCGTCAGCACCTGCAGGACGGCCGCCCGGGTGCGGCCCAGCAGGGCCCCCAGGGCCTGCTCGCCGTCGGGTGCCGGATCCCAGAGGTTCTCCCGCTCGCGCGGGACGGGGATCGGGTAAAGCAGCAGTAAGGGCCGGTCGCCCTGCTGTTCGACCAGGATCGGCGACCGGGAGAACAGGAACAGTGACGGGGCGATCTCCAGGCCGGTCGACTCCAGCTTGATGTCGTGCCCCGTCCCGGGGACCTCCAGCACCGGGGGGCGCCAGCGGATCGCCGGGTGCAGCGTGCTGAGCAGTTGGTCGACGCCGCCGCTCATCATGATCTGGGCCCGGGCGTTCCGGTCCACTTCGAGCAGGGTGGAGACCTGGCTCCAGTACGGTTCCACCGCGATGCGATGGAATGTCTCCAGGTCGCGCAGAACCCGCGGGCGGAATTCGTTTCCGGATCCGGCCGCGGAGGAGTTTTCGAGGATTCGGTAGAGATCGGGGAAAGGGCGGACGGTGCGGGCGAGTTCGGCCAGCGCGCGGCCGTCCCGTTCACCCGCGACCCGTCGGCGCCAGGAATGGAAGACGGGGCCTCCGCCGCCCGTCGCGAAGGTTTCCAGGGCGCAGAGCGCCTCTCTCATCGGATCCAGGTGGGCGGCTGACGATACCTTGGCCAGGCTCGCCGGACTGAAGAATATGCGTCGCATTTCGGTGTTCCCCCTTGAAGGTGCCGACGCTGTCGTGATCGGAGGTGATCGGTCTCAGGCCGGCATCGCTGCCGCTTCGATCGCGTCCTCGGTCGTACAGGCCGGTCCGTCGGGGAGAATGGGATAGAAGAGTGTCGGTCCGTCGGCAATGGTGTGGTCGTCCACCAGGACCGGCGAATCGGGCGCCAGGAAGTAGGACGGCGCAATCGTCAGTCCGCATTCCTCCAGTTGTACGTCCTCGCTCTGTCCGGGTATCTCCAGGGAGCAGGTGGAGAGCCGGACGGCGGGGTGAAGGGTGCTCAGCAGGCCGCGGGCGCCGCAGTCATGGAGGATTTCCAGCCGCTTCTTGCGGTCGCTCTGAACCGTGAGGGAGATCACGTCCCAATGTGGGGCGACCACGATGCGGTAGAAGGACTCCAGGTCCCGGAGCAGACGCGTGTCCGCGTCGTCTCCGGTGCGGCGGGCGCGCCGGACCATGGCGTCCAGGTCGGGGAACGGGCGGATGGTTCGGGCGAGTTCGACGAGCCGTTGAGTGGACCCGAGGCGGTGGGCGGGGCCCAGCCGACGGGCCGGCCCGGCCGGACGGGTCTTATGCCATCGGAGTCGGCGTTTCGCCTGGCGGTGCCGGGAAGAGAGCAGATCCAGGGCGAAGAGTGATTCGCTGACCCAGTCAGGGGTCGGCATGATACGCGTTCTCAACAGGCTTGCCGATGTGAAGTGCAGACGTGGCACGAGTCCCCCAGAATGCCGTTGACGTATGCGGGTCGGGAGCCGGGGTCCACGGTGAGGTGGATGAGCGGACTTGCGTGACCGCAAGCTCGACATGGTCATGCCGGTTCCCGTACCGACTACGCTACGTCCCGCTTTAGGGGGGTGACAGTCGAGTCTTCGCCAGTTCGAAGGTGCAGTTCTCTGCACCTGATCCAGATAGCCTGCTCGACTCGGGTCTACCCGCGTCACTCGGGCCGGGTGGCCCGAGTGACGGGTGTGACGCGAGGGGCCAACGGGGTCGGAGTCACGCCGGACGTGGGTCCGCGCCCTCGGCCTACCTGCCAAGAGCGCGGAAGTTCCTCAGGTGCGGATTCGATCTGCTCGTCAGATCGTGATAAGCACGTTGATCAGAACGCCAACGGCGACCACCGCGAGGACGACCCAGGGCCACATCGGGCGTTCCTTAGTGGGCTTCCAGCCGGTCGAATCGGGCATGACTGCTCCTGGCTTGTATTGGTACGGGGAGATTTACGGCCGGGCCCCTCGGAAGACGGGGGACCCAACGAGGGGCCCGGCCAAGGGAATCGGTGGGGGAACTGTTAGTGCCCTGTTCACCGATTCCGGTCTGGGATCACCGTGGGCTCCATGGGAGCCTCAACGGTGACGCTGGTTCGGAAGCCCAGTCCTCACGGGTAGTCGTGGTGGTCGAGGCAGGTCTGGCGCAGTTCCTTGATGCGGTCGTTCTGCTCACCGATGTAACCCACCACGGTGCGCGCCGTACCCTTCTCCCGGATGTCGGCGTTGCGCATCTTCTCGGCGGTCGAGTGGATCGCATTGCGGAGCTTGTCGTCCCCGGCCTGCTTGGCCAGCCCGTCGAGCTCGTCGGCCCGGTCGCGCATCTTCTTGCGGGCCTCCTCCACGTTGTCCGGGAACGGATCGGTGAAGGTCTTGCCGAAGATCTTCGCGCACAGCTCGATCCGGTCGGCGGCCTTGGTGCTGACCTCACAGGCGGACGTTCCGGCGCCGACCAGGAGGACGGCGGCCAGGGTCAGCACGACCGTCCTGCTCCGCCGGCCTCCGGGCTCGGCCCCGCGGCTCCTCCGCATCGGGTACATGCTTCCTCCCTGGCTCCCGTGGGATCCGATGATCTGTCTGCCCGTCGTCCTGGCGTTGGTTCCGCCTTCGATGACTCCATCCTGAGGCCGGGCGAAGCCGATTTCATGGGGGCTTACTTCCGATCCGAGGTGCAGTTCTCTGCACCTTTCTTCGTGCACGTGATCGCCTGTCCTGGGCGTTTTCGCACCGGCTTAAAGACGTGGTGGGCGGTGGGCGGCGGCATGGAGGCTGAGATCCGTACGGCCGGACGGCAGGCGGTACCCGGCGTTCCGCCTCAGGGTCGTGGTGCACGGGTAGTGCAGGGGAGAAAGGGACGACGATGGGCCCAGCACGGACACTCGCGGAGAAGCTGTGGGAGCGCCACGTCGTGGCCGCCCGGCCCGGCGAACCGGACCTCCTCTACATCGACCTCCACCTGACCCACGAGGCCACCTCCCCGCAGGCCTTCGACGGGCTGCGGCTGGCCGGCCGCGCCGTCCGGCGCCCGGGGCTGACCCTGGCGCTGGAGGACCACAACGTCGCCACCACGGCGGACGCGGTGCTCGACCCGGTCAGCCTGGTCCAGTTGGAGACGCTGCGCCGCAACTGCGCCGACCAGGGCATCGAGCTCTACTCGGTCGGCCACCGGCGGCAGGGGATCGTGCACGTCGTCGGGCCCGAACTCGGCCTGGTGCAGCCCGGTATGACGATCGTCTGCGGCGACAGCCACACCGCCACCCACGGCGCCTTCGGCGCGCTCGCCTTCGGCATCGGCACCAGCGACGTGGAGCACGTCCTGGCCACCCAGTGCCTGGAGATCAGCCGGCCGCGCACGCTGGCCGTCGAGTTCACCGGCCAACTCCCCCCGGAGGTCGGGGCGAAGGAGCTGATCCTCGCGCTGATCGCCCGGATCGGGGCCAACGGGGCGCAGGGCCACCTCATCGAGTACCGGGGCGAGGCGGTGCGAGGGCTCTCCATGGAGGCCCGGATGACGCTCTGCAACATGAGCATCGAGGCCGGCGCCCGGGCCGGGATCGTCGCACCCGACGAGACCACCCTGGAGTACCTGCGCGGCCGTCCGCACGCCCCCACCGGGGCGGACTGGGACACCGCCGTCGCCGACTGGTCCACCCTGGCCACCGACCCCGGCGCGGTGTTCGACCGGACGGTGGTCCTCGACGTCGACGGGCTCACCCCGCTCGTCACCTGGGGCACCAACCCCGCCCAGACCGTGCCGCTGGCCGCCACCGTCCCCGACCCGCAGACCTTCGCCGACCCGCTCGAACTCGCGGCGGCCGAGCGGGCCCTGTCCTACATGGGGCTGCGGCCCGGGACCCCGATGCGGGACCTCGCGATCGACGTCGTCTTCCTCGGCTCCTGCACCAACGGCCGGATCGAGGACCTGCGGTCCGCGGCCGGGGTGCTGCGCGGCCGCACCGTCGCCGCCGGCACCCGGCTGCTGGTCGTCCCCGGCTCGATGCAGGTGCGGGCCGAGGCCGAGGCGGAGGGGCTGCACGAGGTCTTCCTGGACGCCGGCGCCGAGTGGCGCCTGCCCGGCTGCTCGATGTGCCTGGGCATGAACACCGACCGTCTCGAGGGTGTCGAGCGCTGCGCCTCCACCTCGAACCGCAACTTCGAAGGCCGTCAAGGGGCGCGGGCCCGCACCCACCTGGTGTCGCCCGCGGTCGCCGCCGCGACGGCGGTGGCCGGGCGGCTCGCGGCCCCCGCCGATCTGGCCTGACAGCCGGCCCGGCCGGAGAGAGGACGAGCTCAGTATGGAACCCTTCGTCGAACACCACGGTCGCGCGGTCGCCCTGCGCCGCGACGACGTCGACACCGACCAGATCCTGCCCGCCGAGTTCTGCAAGCGGGTCGTCAAGAGCGGCTACGAGGACGCGCTCTTCGCCCGCTGGCGCGCCGAGGACGGCTTCGTCCTGGAGCAGCCGCAGTACGCGGACGCCACGGTCCTGCTGGCCGGCCGGGACTTCGGCATCGGCAGCTCCCGCGAACACGCCGTCTGGGCGCTGCGCGACTGGGGCTTCCGCGCCGTCGTGGCCACCGGCTTCGGCGACATCTTCCGCCGCAACGCCCTCAACAACGGGCTCGTCCCGGTCGACCTGCCGACCCCCGTGGTCGAGGAGCTGATGGCCCTCGCGGAGTCCGCCGAGGGCCTGCGGGTCACCGTGGACCTGCGGGCGGGCCTGCTGCGCCGGCCCGGCGGCGAACACCCGTTCACGGTCGACGAACGGGCCCGGGCCCGGCTGCTCGAAGGGCAGGACGTGATCGCGGCGACCCTGCTCAGGAACGAGGACATCGAGGCGTACGAGGCGCGCCGCCCGGCCTGGCTGCCCGAGATCCCGCGCGGCGCCTTCGACCGGACCGAGCGAAGCGAGGTGGGCGCATGAGTGCGACCACGCACCGTGACACCCCGGCCCGCCGCGCCCTGGGCGCCGAGCGGGTGGGCGGGATGCCCGGCGGCGGGCTGGCCTCGCTGCTCCTGGAGGGCCTGCCCCCGGGCACGGTCGACCTCGCGGTCGGCACTCCGGCCTACCCCGACACGCCGCCGGAGCTGGTCGAGGCGGCGGTGGCCGCGCTGCGCGCCGGCATCCACCAGTACCAGGACCCGGCCGGGGTGCCGCTGCTGCGCGAGCGGATCGCCGCCGGTCTGCCCGGCGCCCCGGACCCGGGCAGCGAGATCACCGTCACCGTCGGCGGCAGCGAGGGCCTGGGCGTCGCCCTGCTCTCCCTCGTCGACCCCGGTGACGAGGTGATCGTGTTCGAGCCCTTCTACGAGAACTTCCTCAGCGCCATCGCCCTCACCGGCGCGCGCCCGCGCCCCGTCCGGCTGCGGGCGCCCGACTGGAGCGTCGACCCGGACGAGCTGGCCGCGGCCTTCGGACCGCGCACCCGCGCCGTCATCGTGAACAGCCCGGCCAACCCCACCGGCGTCATCCTGGAGCGCGCCACCCTCGACCTGCTCGCCGAGCTCTGCGGCCGCTGGAACGCCGTGGTGATCTCGGACGAGGTGTACGCCGGGTACGTCTACGAGCCGGCCGGCTACCGCTCGGTGACCGAGATCGAGGGCCTGGCCGACCGGTCCGTGGTGATCGGCAGCCTCTCCAAGAGCCACGCGATCAGCGGCTGGCGGCTCGGCTTCCTCCGCGCGGCGCCGGAGCTCACCGCCCTGCTGCGCAAGGTGCACGTGGCCACCACCGGCGGCGCGGCGGCCGCGCTCCAGCACGCCGCGGCCAATGCGGACCTGCTGCTGCCGGAGCGCTGGGACCACGCGGAGGGGATGCGCGAGCGGCGCGACCGCACCGTGGACCTGCTGCGGGACGCCGGCTTCGACTTCACCCGCCCGGCCGGCGGCTGCTACGTCCTGGCCCGGATCGACGGGCTGACCGACGAGCCCAGCCCGCGGTTCGTCCGCACGCTGCTCGCCGAGACCGGTGTGCTGGTGGCGCCGGGCACCTCGTTCTTCGTCGACCCGGCCGATGGCGAGCGCTACGTCCGGATCGCCTTCAACCGTCCACTCCACACCCTCGACACCGCTGCCGAGCGGCTTCGCGCCCGCAGCCCGCAGAAGGGAGTCACTCCGTGACAACCGCCATCAGCATCTCGACCGAAGCGCGGCACGACGGGTTGGTCCTCGGGATCTCCGCCGAGACCGGGGGGAACAGGCTGGTCGACCTCGGCAAGGAGCAGGGGGCGTTCATCCGCGAGCGGATCACCGAGCACGGCGCGGTGGTGCTCAGCGGCTTCGACTGGCAGGAATGGCCGGAGCTGGACACCTTCGTGAACGCCGTGGTCGGCCGGCCGCTCGACTACACCGAGCGCTCCTCGCCGCGGACCGAGCTGCACCCCGGGGTGTTCACGGCCACCGACCACCCGGCGACCGAGGAGATCTTCCTCCACACCGAGCAGTCGTACAACCTGAACGTCCCGCGCTACCTGTTCTTCTTCTGCCGCCAGGAGTCGCCGGACGGCGGTGCCAGCCTGCTGGCCGACTGCCGCGCCCTGTACGGCGGGCTGCCCCAGGAGACCGCCGAGCGCTTCGAGCGCGAGGGGTACCTGCTCGTCCGCAACTTCCGCCCCGGCCTCGGCCTCTCCTGGCAGGAGGCGTTCGGCACCAGCGACCCGGACGAGGTCCAGGCCTACTGTGACGCCAACAACATCGAGCTGGAGTGGCTGGAACGCAACCACCTGCGGACCCGCCAGCTGCGCTGGGCCGTCGCGACCCACCCGGAGACCGGCGTCCGCTCCTGGTTCAACCACATGACCTTCTTCCACGCCCGCACCCTGCGCGAGGACGTCGCCGACTTCCTGCTGGAGGAGTACGGCCCGTGGGGGATGCCCACCAACACCTTCTACGCGGACGGCAGCGAGATCCCGGACGAGGTGGTCCGGCAGCTCCAGGCCGCGTACCGGGCGCAGCAGATCGACGTCAACGTGCACACCGGTGAGGTCCTGATCGTGGACAACATCAGCGTGGCGCACGGGCGGGCCCCCTTCGTCCCGCCGCGGGACCTGTTCGTCAGCATGGCCGGGGCGCACGCGTGGTCCGAGCTGCGCCCGGTGGAGCGGGTGTCGGCGCCGGCGGTGGCGTTGCCGACCGCGCCGCAGTGACCTCGGGCAGCACGACGGCCGACACCGCCGTGGCCGCCGAGCCGGGCCCGCCGCCGCTGTCCCGCAACCGCGAGTACAACGTGTTGTGGACCGCGAACGTGGTCTCCCAACTGGGGGCGCAGGGCACGCTGATCGCGTACCCGCTGCTGGTGCTCGGGCTCGGCGGCAGCGCTTTCGAGGCCTCGCTGGCCGAGTTCGCCATCGCCGGCTCGCGGGCGCTCGCCGCGCTGCCCGCGGGCGCGCTGGCCGACCGGGTCAGCCGCAAGGCGCTGATGCTGGTCTCGGAGTTCGGGCGGGCCGCGGCGCTGGGCCTGCTCGCGCTCCTGGTGGCGCTCGGCCACGCGCCGCTGGCGGTGATCCTGGTGGTGGCGGTCGTCGAAGGGGTGTGCACCTCCCTGTTCGGCACCGCCGACCAGGCGCTGCTGCCCAGCGTCGTGCCGTCCTCGCAACTCGCCGACGCCGTCACCCGCAACACCGCCCGCTACTACCTGGCGACCATCGTGGGCCCGGGAATCGGTGGATTCCTGTACGGCCTCCAGCGGTTGCTGCCCTTCCTCACCCAGGCGATCACCTCCGCGATCGCCTTCGTCACGCTGCTGTTCCTGCGGCCGCCGGCGGCGCCGCGACCGGGGGACGGCGGCGCGGCCGGGGCGGGCGGGGCCGAGGCGTCCGCGGCCGGCGACGGCCCGGCCGAGAGCACGCTGCAGGCGATGGCGTCGGGGTTGCGCTGGCTGCGCGGCAACCCGGCGGTGCGGGCCACCGTGCTGCTCGGCACCGCCTTCAACCTGGTGTTCAGTGGCCTGCTGATCACCGTGGTGGTGATGGCCCAGCAGGACGGCCGGCCCGGCGCCGAGATCGGCGCCATCGGCGCCCTGGTCGGCGGCGGCGGGGTGCTCGGCGCGCTGTCGGCCGGGCGGCTGCGCCGGTCGCTGACGCCGTACACGGCGCTGATGGTGCTGACCTGGGCCACCGCCGTGCTGGTGCCGCTGCTCGCGGTGGTGCCGACCGGCTGGCCCTGCGGGCTGGTGCTGGGGGCCGCCGCGTTCCTCGCGCCGACCGCCACCGCGTTGGTGGCGGGCCATCAGATGATGGTCACGCCGGACGCCATGCGCGGCCGGCTGGCCGGCCTGATCGGGGTCTCGATGGGCGCCGCCGCGGCGCTCGGCCCGCTGCTCTGCGGGCTGCTGCTGGAGACCGTGCACACGGTGCCCACCGTTCTGAGCTGTGCGGCGGCGTTCCTGCTGATCGCACTGGGCGTGGCCGTCACCCCCGCGGTGCGCGCCTTCCCCGCCCTGCCCGACAACCGGGGGGACCAGACCGGGAGTTGAGGCGGCGGGCACGAGGAAGGGGCGGCGCCGGACCGGCGCCGCCCCTTCCGGTGTGTCCGACCGCTCAGGCCCGCAGGTAGGTGAGTACGGCGAGCACCCGGCGGTGGCCGCTGTCCGGCGTCGGCATGTTCAGCTTGGCGAAGATGTTGCCGATGTGCTTGTTCACCGAACTCTCCGCGATGAACAGCATCTCGGCGATGGTGCCGTTGTTGCGTCCCTCCGCCATCAGCGCCAGGACCTCGCGCTCGCGCTGGGTCAGCGAGGACAGCGGGTCGTCGCCGGCCCGACGGACCATCAACTGCGAGATGACCTCCGGGTCCATCGCCGTGCCGCCGTCGGCGACCCGCTCCAGGGCGTGCAGGAACTCCTCGGCGCGCCCCACCCGGTCCTTCAGCAGGTAGCCGACCCCGGAGGCGCTCTGCGCGAGCAACTCCGTGGCGTACGCCCGCTCGACGTACTGCGAGAGCACCAGGACGGGCAGGTTGGGCATCTGCTTGCGGGCCTCGACCACGGCCCGCAGGCCCTCGTCGCGGAACGTCGGCGGCAGCCGGACGTCCACCACGGCGACGTCCGGGCGGTGTTCGAGCAGCGCGGGCAGCAGGTCGTCGCCGTTGTCCACGGTCGCGCAGACCTCGTGCCCCTCGCTGTTCAGCAGCAGGACCAGCCCCTCGCGGAGCAGGGCGTTGTCTTCGGCGATCAGGATCCGCATGGAATCTCCACCTTCAGTACGGTCGGGCCCCCGGGCGGGCTGAACAGCTCGGTGGTCCCGTCGAAGGCGGCGACCCGCCGCCGGAGTCCGAGGATGCCGCTTCCGGATCCCTCGGTGGCGCCGCCCTTGCCGTCGTCCTCGACCCGGATCGAGATCGCGTCCGAGGCGATGCGCAGCCACACCAGCGCGCTGCGCGCACCGCTGTGCTTGGTGATGTTGGTGAGCGCCTCGGAGATCACGAAGTAGGCCGCGGCCTCGGCCGCCGCGGGCGCGCGCGGCGCCGCGCCGGTCGACTCGTCGATGTCTATCCGGGTCGGGACCCCGCAGAGCGCGGTGAGCGCCCGGACGGCGTCGGTCAGGCCGCGGTCGGCGAGCACCGGCGGGTAGATGCCGCGCACCAGGTGGCGCAGCGACTCCAGGGCCTGCTCGGCGAGGTGCTGGGCCGCGTCCACCATCTCCGGTACCTGCTCGGGCCGTTGGCCGAGCGCCCGCTTGATCATGCCGAGCCGCAGCGAGACCGCCACGATGCCGGCCTGCGCCCCGTCGTGCAGGTCGCGTTCGATCCGGCGCAGTTCGGCGTCGTGCGCGTCCAGCGCCTCGGCACGGGTCACCGACAGTTCGCGGACGCGCTGCGCGAGCGCGACCCGGGGACGGGCGGTCAGCAGCCACCGGGACATCCTGGCGTGCACGAGGGCGAGCCCCCGCATCGCGGCCATCGCCACCACGGCGTAGCCGACGCCGATGAACACCGCGAGGAAGGACTTCGGCCACGAGTCGACGTTCATCAGGATGATCGAGTTGCGCTCGCCGGACGCGAGTTTCCACCACACCGGTGCGGACAGCCAGTTGAAGGCGTTGCCGCAGATGCTCAGGGCGAAGATGCACAGGGCCGAGCCGACGACGCCGTGGGTGACCAGCCAGAGCAGGTCCTTGCGGATCGCGGGGTCGCGCAGGGAGGGCTTGCGGGGGCCGGTGCGGCCGGGCTCCAGGTCGCGGTAGGGGGTGCGGACCTCGGTCTCCAGCAGCCGCCCCACCCGCCGGCGGTGGACCTCCGCGTACCTGCGCAGCACGCGAAGGGTCCGGGGCAGCAGCAGGAAGCCCGTCCCGACCAGGCAGAGCGCGAAGACGACGGCGATCAGGTAGAACAGCAGCAGCCCGGCGAGTCCGGTCACGAGGCAGAGCAGGACGTAGCCCGCGGCCGGAGGGAAACGCACGACGGTCTGGCGGACCCACTGCTCGGGCTGTAACCGTCGTAACTCGGCCACACTGGGGGCGCGCACGGCTCCTAAAACCCTCCGAGTCGTCATCCCGATCACCCTACCACCGCCCCAAATGCAGCGGTGGGTGGCACTTTTCTGCACCATCGAGTCTCCAGTTCGCGCCCTGGTTCCGCACCCGCTCCAGCACCTACCTTCGTGAACGTCAAGTAGTGCGTGCGAGTGGTGGAGGCCGGAAGTGAGCAGAAAGGGACGCGGAGCGCGGACGGAGGAGATCCAGAGCGCGGCCGCGGAGGAGGAGTACGCGACTCCGCCGCGGCCGGACGGCAGTGCCGCTCTGGACGCTCACTGGGTCGTCCGCCTCGACGGGGTCCGGAAGACGTACGGCAAGGGCGCCGGGGCCGTGCACGCGCTGCGCGATCTGTCCCTGGCCTTCGCCCGGGGCACCTTCACCGCGGTGATGGGCCCCTCCGGAGCGGGCAAGAGCACCTTCCTGCACTGTGCCGCCGGGCTGGACCGCCCGGACGCCGGTTCGGTGGTGCTGGGCGGTACGGAGCTGGCGCAGCTCAGCGAGGTCGACCTGACCATCATGCGCCGGGAGCGGGTCGGCTTCATCTTCCAGGCGTACAACCTGATGGCGGCGTTGACCGTCGCGGACAACATCACCCTGCCGCTGATGCTCGCCGGCCGCCAGCCGGACAACCAGTGGCTGCAGCAGGTCGTGACGCAGGTGGGGCTGGCCGACCGGATGAGCCACCGGCCCTCCGAGCTGTCCGGCGGCCAGCAGCAGCGGGTGGCCATCGCCCGTGCGCTGGCGGCGCGGCCGGAGGTGGTCTTCGCGGACGAGCCGACCGGGGCGCTGGACACCCGCACCGCCAAGCAGGTGCTGACGCTGCTGCGCGAGGTCGTGGACTCCCTCGGGCAGACCGTGATCATGGTGACCCACGACCCGATCGCGGCCTCCTACGCGCACCGCGTGGTGTTCCTCGCGGACGGGCGCTACGCGGAGGAGATGACGCACCCCACGCCGGACCGGGTGGCCGAGCGCATGACCCGGCTGGGGGAGTGGTGAGGCGTGTTCAGGCTCGTCGTACAGACCGTCAAGGAGCGTAAGGCCGGGTTCGTCGGGGCGTTCGTCGCCCTGTTCGGCGCGTCCGTGCTCGTCACGGCCTTTGGCATCATCCTGCAGTCCGGCATCGGCAACGGGGTGCCGGTCCAGCGCTACGCCAGCGCTGCGGTCGTGGTCGGCGGTCAGAAGCACTTCACGGTCCACGAGGCCAAGAAGAGCAAGTCCAAGGACCTCAAGGACGCCGTCGGCGTCCCCATCGACCTGGTCGACAAGGTCGCCCGCACCGAGGGCGTCGACAAGGCCGTCCCGGTGCTCACCTTCCCCGCGCAGGTCGTCTCGAAGGACGGCGAGAGCCTGGTCAAGGGCGCCGACGACCGGACCTCGAACGGCACCAACTGGGGCGCGGCCGCGCTCGGCCCGTACGACCGCAACGGCGACGAGCCCAAGCGCTCCGGCGAGGTGGTGCTGGAGAAGTCCGTCGCCGCCCACGCCAAGGTGAAGGTGGGCGACAGCGTCAAGATCGCCTCCACCCGGGACGCCAGCTCGTACAAGGTCGTCGGCATCGTGACCTACAAGGGCGACGGCGGGGCGCTGCGCACCCCGCCGGTGTTCTTCTCCGACGACGAGGCGCGCACCCTGTTCGGCCGCACCGACCAGGTCAGCGCCATCGGGGTGCTGGCGCCCAAGGGCACCAACGCCGGCAAGCTCGGCGACCGGATCGACAAGGCGCTCAAGGGCTCGCTGATCGACGTCTACACCGGTGACGGGCGCAGCAGCGTCGAGAACCCGGACGTCGCCTCGGCCCGGGGCAGCCTGAAGGAACTGGCGGGCTCGCTCGGCGGCACCGTCGTGCTGATCACCATGATGGTGGTGGGCAGCACGCTGGCGCTCAGCGTGCACCAGCGGCGGCGCGAGCTGGCGCTGCTGCGCGCGGTCGGGGCCACGCCCAAGCAGATCCACAAGATGATCTCGGGCGAGGCCCTGGTGATCTCGCTGGTGGCCTCGATCCTGGGCTGCTTCCCCGGCATGCTGGCCGCCGGGATGCTGCGCGGGGCGCTGGGCGCCATCGGCATCCTGCCGGACGACTTCGAGTTCTCCTACGGCCCGATCCCGGCGATCGCGGCGGTCGGCATCGGCGTGATCGCCGCGCAGGTGGCGGCGTTCGCGGTGGCCCGCCGGGTGGTGTCGATCCGGCCGGTGGAGGCGCTCAGCGAGGCCCAGACCGAGCAGCCGGGCATCGGCGGGGCGCGGGTGGCGATCGGGATCCTGCTGTTCGTCCTCGGCTTCGGCGCGTCGTTGCTGCCGCTGTTCTTCGGCAGCATCTTCGCGGTGGCCGCGGCCGGCAGCGGCGGGCTGATCATGGTGATCGCGATCCTCATGCTGGCCCCGCCGGTGGTGGCGAGGGCGACCAGGCTGATGGCCGCGCCCTTCCAGCGGCGGTTCGGCACCCTCGGGTTCCTGGCCGTGGCCAACACCCGGGCCAACGCCCGGCGGCTGGCCGCCGGCATCGGCCCGCTGATCCTGGCGATCGGCTTCGCCTCGGTGCAGCTGTTCATCCCGACCACCACCTCGGGTGCGGCCGAGGCGCAGGCCCAGGCCGGCGTCCTCGCCGACTACACGGTGACCAGCGAGTCCGGCGGACTGCCGGTGAGCGCGCCGAAGTTCATCCAGGGCCTGGACGGGATCGACGCCGCGGCCGGGACGGTGCGGGTCGACCTGTTCGCCTCGACGAAGATGCTCGGCTCGCCGGAGATCTTCGACTACAAGGCGCAGGGGCTGACCACGGGCAACCTGAGCCGGGTCGTCGACCTGGGCGTCACCGCGGGCTCCCTGGACGACCTGTCCGCGGACACGGTGGCGATCAGCAGCGGGGCCTCGGCCACGCTCGGCGCCGGCGTCGGCGGCGCGATCAAGGTGCACATGCCCGACGGGCAGACGCTGGAGCCGAAGGTGATCGCCGTCTACCAGCGCGGCCTGGGCTTCGGTGACGTCACGCTGTCCTACGACACCGTGCTCCAGCACAGCTCGCGCCGGATGTACGACTCCGTGCTGGTCCGGGCCAAGGACGGCGCGGACAAGAAGAAGGTGATCGCCGAGCTCACCGGGCTCAACGACCGCTACCCCGGGGTGCAGGTCCGGGACAAGGGCGGGCTGTCCGCCGCCCAGGAGAAGGCGGGCACGGCCAACCTGTTCGGCAGCGCGCTGCCGCTGATCCTGGTCTTCGGGTACATCGCGGTGGCCGTCGCCAACACCCTGGTGATGACCACCCTGTCCAGAGCACGGGAGTTCGCGCTGCTCCGGCTGGTGGGCGCGACCCCCGAGCAGGTCATGCGGATGATGCGCACCGAGACGCTCATGCTGATCCTGATCGCGGTGGTGGTCGGCAGTCTGGTGCCGATCGTGCCGCTGATGACGGTGAGCATGGGCCTGACCGGGTCCCTGGTTCCGCACATTCCGCCGCTGCTGTACCTGGCGATCGTGGCGGCGACCTCGGCCCTGGCGGCGGCGGCCGTTCTGGTGCCGACCAAGCTCGCCCTGCGCGCCCGCCCGGTGGAGGCCATCGGGCTGCGCGAGTAGTCCTGCCCGACCCTTTGCAACACCGACCCGCCGATGGGGTCCGCGACCGCGGACCCCATCGGCGTTTTCGGGTTTCCGGGCAGGTCGAGCGGCATGTCGCAGTGCGGCAACCAGGGTCATTCGGCTGCCGCTTAACGACCCTGACCGCCCCCGCCGCCCGGTGTTAGCCTGCATTCACCAGAGCAAATTCCCCTTTTGTGTAATCCCCGTACCGACGAGCCGTGGACGGAACGCGGCCGAACGGGGCTGTCGTGCTGCGCCTTTTTCGGATTCCGGTGAATGCGGTGGGTGGGTTTTAGTGAATTCACAGTCATGGCGTGAAAAGGCCGGGCGGCTCGCGCGTGAACACGGTGTGCCGTCCCTGCGGTGCGCCTTCTACGACGCCGGCGAACTCCACGTCGCCGAGGTGGGGGCGGAGCCCGGGCCGGCGCCCGCCGCGCCGTTCGCCTCGCTCACCAAGCTCTTCACCGCGACGCTGGTCATGCAGCTGGCCTTCGACGGCGACCTCGACCTGGACCGACCGGTCGGCGAGTACCTGACCGAACCACCCTTCTCCGGGCTCGAACTGACGACCCGCCACCTGCTCAGCCACTCCTCCGGGATGATCTGCGACGGCCCCGGCGACGGCGGGCTGCGGGCCGCCGTCGCGGCCGGCCCGTTGTTCGCCCCCGGCACCGCGTTCTCGTACTCCAACGCCGGGTTCGCGCTGGCCGGGAAGGTCATCGAGGCCGCCGCCGGGGCGAGTTGGCGCACCGCCGTGGCGGACTTCCTGCTCCGGCCGCTGGGCGTCGAGCCGGCCTTCCTGGCGGCCGACGCGATCCCGCGCGACCTCGCCCCCGCCACCGCGATCGCCGGCACGGTCACCGACCTGGTCGCGTTCGCCCGGCTCCACCTGGCCGACCGCGACGCCGCGCACGCCCTCCTGCTCGACCAGGAGGCCGTCCGGGAGATGGCCGAACCGCCCTTCGACACCCTGCCGTTCGGCCTGGCCGACGGCTGGGGCCACGGCTGGGCCCGGTACGGCAACGGCGCCGACCGCTGGCTCGGCCTCGACGGCGTGGGCGCGGGCGCCACCTGCCACCTGCGGATCCAGCCGGAGCGCGGCACCGTCGTCGCCCTGCAGGCCGACTCCCTGGGCGGCCTCGCCGCCTGGCAGGACCTGCTGGCACAGCTCCGGGCCGAGGGCGTGGACGTCGCCGGTTACGCCCCGGGCCCCGCCGCCGGCGCCGAGCAGGACCTGCCCGACTGCGCCGGGCGGTGGGCCAACGGCGAGACGGTGTACCGGATCCACTCCGGCGCCGACGTCCCCGGCGCCACCGTCCTGGTCGACGACGACGGGACGGAGTACGACCTGACCGGCCGAGGCGGGCGATTCTTCGCCGCCCGGCACCCGCGGCTGCCCGAGGTGGAGCACCTCGGCCGCTTCCTGCTCGACCCGGAGACCGGGCGCGCGGACCACATGCAGTTCGGCGGACGCGTCCTGCGACGCGTCGCCTGAACAGGCTGGAGAGCGAAAGTGACGATGACCAACGACAGTGTCCTGTCGCCGGCGCAGCAGCGCCTGTGGTTCCTGAACCGCTTCCAGGAGGGCGCCGCCGGCCACACCCACACGGTGGCGCTGCGGCTGGCCGGAGACCTGGATCCGGAGCAGCTGCGCGCCGCACTGGGCACCCTGGTCCGGCGGCATCCGCTGCTGGGCACCGTGCACCGCGAGGTCGAGGGCCGCTGCCGCCCCGAACCCGCCCCCGACGGCGAGGCGTTCGCCGGGCTGCGGCCCGAGCCGGTCGCCGCCGACCGGCTCGACCAGGAGCTGGCCCGGGCCGGCGGCGAGGGCCTGGACCTCACCCGGGAGCCCCCGCTGCGGGCCCGGCTGCTGGCCACCGGGCCGGACGGCCACGTGCTGGTCCTGACGGTGCACGAGATCGCGGCCGACGAGCCGTCCCTCGGCCTGATCGTCGACGACCTGGCCCGGGCGTACGCGGCGGCCACCGCCGCACCGGCCGCCCCCGGCGCGCCGGAGCCCGCTCCGCAGTACGCCGCGGCGGCCGCCGCCGACCTGGAGCTGAACGGCACCCCCGAGCGGCCCGGCGACCGAGCCGCGGCCGAACTCGCCCACTGGCGCGCCACCTTGGACGGTGCGCCGGCGCAGCTCGACCTGCCCGTCGACCGGCCGCGGCCGGCCGTCACCCGGTACGCCGCCGACGAGTACCGCACCGAGCTGGACGGCCCGCTGTCCGCCTCCCTCGCCGAGCTGGCCGCCGACTGCGGCGCCACCGTCGAGGCGGTGCTGCACGCCGCGGTCGTGGCGCTGCTCGGCCGCTTCGGCGCCGGCGCCGACATCCCGCTGATCGGCAGCCTGCCCGGCCGCGACGACGCGCAGCGCGCCGCCGTGGTCGGCCCGCTGGCCAACCCGGTGGTGCTGCGGGTCGTGCGCCGGCCCGGCGCCTCCTTCCGCGAGCTGGTCCGCGACTGCGCGGCGGTCGCCGGCACGACCCGCCGCCACGGCGGCGTCCCGTTCGAGACCGTGGTCGGCGAGCTGCGGCCCGAACGCGCGCTCAACCGTCACCCGTTGGCCCAGGTGGCCTTCGACCTCGCCGAGGACCTGCCCGCCCGGCCGGACTTCGGCCCGCTCGACGCCCGCGTCGCCCGGCTGCCCCGCCGGTACTCCCCGTTCGACCTGCAGCTGCGCTTCCGCACCGCGCCCGACGGCCCGGGGCTGCGGCTGACCGTGGGCTACAGCACCGAGCTGTTCGAGCCGGCGACCGTCCGTCGGCTCGCCGACGCGCTGCCGCGCCTGCTGGCCGCCGCCGTCGCCGCGCCGGACGGCGACCCGGACGGCTACGAGGTGCTGGACCCGGCCGAGCGGCACGCCCTGCTGACCGAGTGGAACGCCACCGACCGGCCGGTGCCCGAGGCCGACGTCTCCGCGCTGTTCCGGGCCCGGGCCGCCGCCCAGCCCGCACGCACCGCCCTGATCGCCGGCGACACCGTGCTCAGCTACGCCGAACTGGACGACCGGGCCGAGTGGTTGGCCGGCGAGCTGCGCCGCCACGGCGCCGCCCCGGGCCGGCTCGTCGCACTGGCGCTGCCGCGCTCCGCCGACCTCGTCGTCGCCCTGCTCGCGGTGGCCCGCACCGGCGCCGCCTACGTGCCGCTCGATCCCGACTACCCGGCCGACCGGATCGGCTACATCCTCGACCACGCCGCCCCCTCGGCGCTCGTCACCGACACCGCGACGGCCGGGCGGCTGCCCGCCACCGCGGCCCACCGGGTGCTGCTCGACGACGCGCAGGTGCGGGCCCGGCTCGCCGCCGGCGCCGCCCCGCAGGAGGGCCCGGCCGCGACGCCGGCCGACCCGGCCTACGTCATCTACACCTCCGGCTCCACCGGCCGCCCCAAGGGCGTGGTCATCAGCCGCCACGCGCTGACCAACTTCCTGGTCTCGATGGCCGACCTGTTCCCCCTGGCCGCCGAGGACGTCTGGACCTCCGTCACCACGATCGCCTTCGACATCGCCGCCCTGGAGCTCTACCTGCCGCTGGTCGCCGGCGCCACCGTGGTCCTCGCCGACCGGGCGAGCGTCACCGACCCGGCCGAGCTGGGCGCCCTGCTCGGCCGTACCGGCACCACCGTCATGCAGGCCACCCCCAGCCTCTGGCAGGCCCTGTGCGACGAGGTCCCGGAGGCGCTGCGCGGCCTGCGGATGCTGGTCGGCGGGGAGGCCCTGCCGGCCGCCCTCGCCGAGCGGATGCGCGCGCTCGGCAGCGAGGTCACCAACCTGTACGGGCCCACCGAGACCACCATCTGGTCCACCGCCGCCCGGCTCGACGACCGCCCCGGCGCGCCGACCATCGGCCGGCCGATCGGCAACACCCGGGTCCGCGTCCTCGACGAGGCGCTGCGCCTGGTGCCGGTCGGCGTCGCCGGCGAGCTGTACCTCGCCGGGGACGGCGTCGGCACCGGCTACCTGCACCGCGAGGACCTCACCCGGGACCGCTTCCTGCCCGACCCGTACGGCGCCGAGGGCGACCGGATGTACCGCACCGGCGACATCGTGCGCTGGGCCGCCGACGGCAACCTGGAGTACGTCGGCCGCGCCGACTTCCAGCTGAAGGTCCGCGGTTTCCGGATCGAGCCCGGCGAGATCGACGCCGTCCTGGAGCAGCACCCCGCGGTGGCCCGCGCCGTCACGGTGGCCCGCGAGTACGCCGCCGGCGACACCCGGCTGGTCGCCTACGTGGTGCCGGCCGGCGAGGGCGGCGCCGACCCGGCCGAGCTGCGCGCGCACGCCGCCGCGACGCTGCCCGGGTACATGGTGCCGGCCGTGGTGGTGCCGATCCCCGAGATCCCGCTGACCCCCAACGGCAAGACCGACCGGGCCGCGCTCCCGGACCCGGGCACCGCCGCGGCCGGCACCGGGCACGGGCCGCGCAGCGCCCGCGAGGAGCAGCTGTGCGACCTGTTCTGCGAGGTGCTCGGCGTCGCCTCGATCGGCGTCGAGGACAGCTTCTTCGACCTCGGCGGCCACTCCCTGCTCGCCACCCGGCTGATCGGGCGGATCCGCTCGGTGCTGGACGTCGAGGTGCCGATCCGCACCCTGTTCGAGTCGCCCACCGTCGCCGGGCTGGCCGGCCGGCTGGGCAGCGAACCCGCCCGCCGGGCCGGGCTGGTACCGGTCGGGCGCGAGCGGCCGCTGCCGCTCTCCTACGGCCAGCAGCGGCTCTGGTTCCTGTACGACTACGAGTCCCAGGGCACCGAGTACAACTCGCCGCTCGGGCTGCGGCTGACCGGGCCGCTCGACCGCGACGCCCTCGGGCGCGCCGTCGACGCCCTGGTGGCCCGGCACGAGGCGCTGCGCACCACCTTCGCCACCGAGGACGGCCAGGGCGTGCAGGTCGTGCACGCCCCCGGCCACCGGGCGGTGCGCTTCACCGACCTCGCGGCCGAGGGGCGCGCCGAGGAGCTCGACGCGCTGCTGCGCACCGAGCTGAGCCGCTCCTTCGACCTGCGCGGCGGCCCGCTGCTGCGTCCGTGGCTGATCCGGCTGGGCGACGCCGAGCACCTGCTCGTCCTGGACATGCACCACATCGTCACCGACGGCTGGTCCAAGGAGGTGATGGCCCGGGAACTCGTCGCCCTGCTCGACCAGGAGGCCACCGGCCGGCCCGCCTCGCTGAGCCCGCTGCCACTGCAGTACGCCGACTTCGCGGTGCACCAGCACGGCGAGCGCGGCGAGCGGGAGGCCGCCGACCTCGCCTACTGGAAGCGCCAACTCGACGGCGTGGTACCGCTGGAGCTGCCCACCGACCGGCCCCGGCCCGCCACCCGCGCGACCCGGGGCGCCGGCCACCCCTTCGAGCTCGGCCCCGAGCTGGTGGCCGCCCTCACCCGGCTCTGCCGCCGGGAGGGCATCACCCTGTTCACCGCGCTCACGGCGGGCGTCCAGCTGCTGCTCTCCCGCTACGCGCGCCAGCGTGACGTCGCGGTCGGCACCATCGTCTCCGGCCGTGAGCACAGCGAACTCGAGGACGTGCTCGGCTTCTTCGTGAACACGCTGGTGCTGCGCGCCCGGACCACCCCGGAGACGACCGTCGGCGCCTTCCTGGCCGACGTCCGGCAGGGCGTCCTGGACGCCTTCACCCACCAGCACCTGCCGTACGACCGGCTGATCGACGAGCTCAAGCCGGACCGCGACCCCAGCCGCACGCCGCTGATCCAGGCCGCGCTGATGCTGAAGCGGGCCCAGGACGTGCTCCCCGGCCCCGACGGCCTGCGGGTCGAGGAGACCGCGCTGCCGCGGATGCACGCGCTGTTCGACATCGGCTTCGAGTTCGAGGAGCGGGACGGCCGGCTCGGCGGCCTGGTCGAGTACAGCACGGCGCTCTTCGACCCGGAGACCGTCGCCCGGATCGCCGGCCACCTCACCGTGCTGCTGGAGGGCATGGCGGCCGACCCGGACCGGCTCGTCGACGAACTCCCGCTGATGGTCGAGGAGGAGCGCCGGCTGGTCACCACCGGCTGGAACGCCACCGCGACCGAGGCCCGGTTCCACACGGAGACCATCCACGGGCTGGTGGCCGAACAGACCCGCAGTACCCCGGACGCCGTGGCCGTGCGGACCGCGGACCGCACCCTGACCTTCGCCGAACTCGACGCGCTGACAAACGCGTTGGCCCACCGGCTGGTGGACCGCGGGGTCGGCCCGGGCACCGTCGTCGGCGTCCGCACCCGGCGCGCCGCCGAGATGACGATCGCCCAGCTCGCCGTGCTCAAGGCCGGCGGCGCCTACCTGCCGCTGGACCCCGAACTGCCCGACGACCGGACGGCCTACGTGATCGAGGACGCCGCGGTGCCGGTGCTCCTCACCCAGCGGGACCTGCCCGGCCCGCAGGTGCCGGCCGGCGTCGAGGTGCTGTACGTGGAGGACGCCGAGCCCGGCGCGCACACCGGACCGCCCGAGGTCGCCGTCGGCCCGTCGGACCTCGCGTACGTGATCTACACCTCGGGCTCCACCGGCAAGGCCAAGGGCGTCCTGATCGAGCACCGCGGGGTGGTCAATCTCTGCGACTGGTACCGGGACTTCTTCGACGCCCGGCCGGGCGACCGGGCCACCCAGATGGTGCCCCCCGGCTTCGACCCCACGGTGCTGGAGCAGTGGGGCGCCCTCGCCTGCGGCGTCGAGATCAGCTTCGTGCCCGACCACGTCCTGGAGGACCCGCACCTGCTCGCCGGCTGGATCGTCGAGCAGGAGATCACCCTCATCCTCATCCCGGCGCCGCGCCTGGAGGCCCTGCTCGACCAGCCCGCGCTCCACCGGGGCCGGGTGCGCCACATCCTCACCGGCGCCGACGTGGTGCGCCGCCGGCTGCCGCGCGGCACCGCCTTCTCGCTGTCCAACCTGTACGGCCCGACCGAGACCACCGTGCTCACCACCGGCACGGTGCTGGAGTCGGAGGAGGACGCCCCGGTCGGGCGGCTGCCCTCGATCGGCCGGCCCATCGCCAACACCACCGGCTACGTGCTCGACGAGCGCCGCGAGCCCGTCCCGGTGGGCGTCCCCGGCGAACTCTTCGTCGGCGGCGCCGGCGTGGCCCGCGGCTACCTGGGCCGGCCGGAGCTCACCGAGGAGCGGTTCGTCCCGGACCACCTCGCCGCCACCGCCGGTGCGCGGCTGTACCGCACCGGCGACCTCGTCCGCTGGCTGCCCGACGGCACGATCGAGTTCCTCGGCCGGATCGACAACCAGGTCAAGGTGCGCGGCTACCGGATCGAGCTGGGCGAGATCGAGACCGCGCTGCTCGACGACGAGACGGTCGAGCAGACCGCGGTGGTCACCCGGACCCAGCCGTCCGGGCAGACCGTGCTGACCGGCTACGTGGTGCCCGCGGACGGCGTCGCCGACCCGGAGAAGATCCGGGCCCGGCTCGCCGAGCGGCTGCCCGGCTACATGGTCCCCCCGGTCGTCGTCGTCCTGGACGCGTTCCCGATGACCACGAGCGGCAAGATCGACCGGCGGGCCCTGCCGGAACCGGTGGAACAGCGGCCCGCCGCCGAGCCCACCGCCCCGCGTGACGAGACCGAGGAGGCCCTGGCCCGGATCTGGGCCGAGGTGCTGGGCGTGCCCGTCGTGGGAGCCGAGGACAACGTCTTCGACCACGGCGCCAACTCGGTCCTCACGCTGCAGGTCACCGCCCGGATCCGGGAGGTGTTCGGCGTCGGTGTCTCGGCGCGGCACGTGTTCGCCGCCCGCACCGTGGCGGCCCTGGCGGACCAGGTCCGCAAGCAAGTACTCGACGACGTGCGCCGGACACCGGCGGACCGGAAGACGACGCGCGGTGCCGCGCGGGGGAGCAACCGATGACAGACCAGCGACACAGTGACGGCACCACGGCCGAGGGGCAGGACGCCGACGAGATCCTGCGGCAGCGGCTGGCGGCCGCCGGCGGCGGCGACCGCGACGCGATCCGCCCCGGCGGCGACGGGCCCGCCCCGCTCTCCTTCGGCCAGGAACGCCTCTGGTTCCTCCAGGAGTTCGAGACCGACGCGGTGGAGTACACCACCTCGTTCGGCATCCGGCTGCGCGGCGACCTGGACCTGGACGCGCTGCGCACCGCGCTGACCGGCCTGGTCGAGCGGCACGAGCCGCTGCGCACCGTCTTCGCCACCGAGGACGGCGTGGCCCGCCAGGAGGTCCGCGCCGCCTACACCCCGGACACCGAGCCGGTGGACCTGACCGCGCTGGGCGCCGAGGAGCGCGAGGCCGAGTTCGCCGCGCTGCTGCGCCGCGAGCTGGCCACCCCCTTCGACCTGTCGAGCGGCCCGCTGCTGCGCTCCACGGTGGTCCGGCACGCTCCGGGCGACCACGCGCTCTTCCTCAACCTGCACCACATCGCCGCCGACGGCTGGTCCAAGGGCCTGCTGGTCAACGAGCTGGGCGAGCTCTACCGGGCCGCCGTCGAGGGCCGCCCGCACACCCTCGCCCCGCTGCCGGTCAGCTACCGGGACTACTCCCGCTGGCAGCGCGAGCGCTGCACCGACGACCTCATGGCCGGGCAACTGGACTACTGGCGCGATGAGTTGGCGGACATCCAGCCGCTGGAGCTGCCGACCGACCGACCCCGCCCGGCGGTGCGCACCACCGTCGGCGCCCTGCACGCCTTCCGGGTCGACGCCAAGGTCGCCACGGGCCTCGACGCGCTCGGCGCCGAACGCGGCACCACGCTGTTCGCCGTGCTCGCCGCCGCCACCCAGGTGCTGCTGGCCCGGCACACCGGCCAGCGCGCCGTCGGCCTGGGCACGGTGTCGGTGGGCCGCGACCGCTCCGAACTGGAGCCGCTGGTCGGCTTCTTCGTCAACACCCTGGTCCTGCACGGCCGGATCGACCTGGACGAGCCCTTCGGCGAGCTGCTGGAGCGCACCACCGACCAGCTCTGGGACGCCCTGAGCAACCAGGACGTCCCCTTCCACCGCCTGGTGGACGAGATCCAGCCCGAGCGCGACCCGAGCCGCACCCCGCTGGTGCAGGCCGCCCTCGTGCTGCAGAACGCGCCCGGCGGCCTGCCCGACTTCGGCGGCCCGGCCGTCGAGGAGTTCCGCGCGCCGTCGGTGTCCTCCATCTTCGACCTGACGCTGGAGTTCACCCCGACCGAGGACGGCTCGCTGGGCGGGACGGTGGAGTACAACACCGACCTGTTCGACGCCGCCACCATCGAGGCGCTCTGCGCCCGGCTGCTGCTCCTGCTGGAGGGCGTCGCCGCCGACGCCGACCGCCCGGTCGGCGACCTGCCGCTGCTCACCGCCGCCGAACTCGTCACCGTCACCCGTGACTGGGCCGAGAACCGGGTGCCCTATCCGGCCGACCGGACCGTCCACTCGCTGGTCGCCGAGCAGGCCGCGGCCACCCCGGACGCCGTCGCCGTCACCGCCGCCGACGGTGAGCTGACGTACCGCCGGCTCGACGAGCGGGCCGACCGGCTGGCCCGCCTGCTGCTGGACCGCGGCGTCCGCCCCGGCCAGTACGTCGCGGTCTGCCTGCCCCGCGGCACGGACCTGGTGGTCGCCCTGCTGGCCGTGCTCAAGGCCGGCTGCACCTACGTGCCGCTGGACCCGGACTACCCGGCCGACCGGCTGGAGTTCATGCTCGCCGACACCGCGGCCGCGCTCTGCGTCACCGACCGGGACCTGCTCGAACGGCTGCCCGACCTGGCCGTCCCGGCCCTGCTGCCCGCCGAGTGCGCGGCCGAGCTGGCCGCCCTCCCGGCCGGACCGCCGCAGACCGACGCGGGCCCGGAGAGCGCCGCCTACGTCATCTACACCTCCGGCTCCACCGGCAAGCCCAAGGGCGTCGTGGTCGAGCACCGCTCCATCGTCCGGCTGGTCCACGGGGCCGACTACGCCCCGCTGCAGGCCGACGACGTGGTGGCGCAGGTCGCCGACGCCACCTTCGACGCGGCGACCTTCGAGTTCTGGGCGCCGCTGGTGGTCGGAGCCCGGATCGCCGTCATCACCAAGGACGTCCTGCTCGACCCGCCGGCCTTCGCCGCCGCGCTGCGCTCGACCGGGACCACCGCGATGTTCCTCACCGCCGGCGTCTTCAACCAGGTCGTCGGCCTGGAGCCGACCGCCTTCGGCGGCCTGCGCCACCTAGTGGTCGGCGGCGAGGCGCTCAACCCGCGCCGGATCGCGGAGCTGCTGGCCGGCGGACGGCCGCCGCAGCGGCTGGTCAACGGCTACGGGCCGACCGAGACCACCACCTTCGCCGTCTCCCACCTGATCCGCGAGACCGACGGCGTACGGGCCATCCCGATCGGACGCCCGATCTCCAACACCGCGGTGTACGTCCTCGACGAGCGCCGCCGGCCCGTCCCGCCCGGCACCCCCGGCGAACTCTGGATCGCCGGCCCCGGCGTCGCGCGCGGCTACCTGGGCCGGCCGGAGCTGACCGAGGAGCGCTTCCAGCCCTCGCCGTTCGCGGCCGGGAGCGGCGAGCGGATGTACCGCACCGGGGACGTGGTGCGCTGGGCCGACGGCCTGGTCGAGTACCTCGGCCGCGCCGACACCCAGGTCAAGGTGCGCGGCTACCGGATCGAGCCCGCCGAGGTCGAGGCCGTCCTGGAGGCCCACCCCGCGGTGGCCGAGGCCCTGGTGGTCGCCCTCGCCGACGGCGACCACAAGCGGCTGGTCGGCTACCTGCGCGCCGAGCCCGCCGCCGTGCTCGCGCCGCTCGACCTGCGCGCGTTCGCCGAGGAGCGGCTGCCCTCCTACAGCGTGCCGACCGCCTTCGTCACCCTCGACGCCTTCCCGCTCACGCCCAACGGCAAGGTCGACGTCCGGGCCCTGCCCGCGCCCGACACCACCCTGGAGCGGGAGGACTACCGGGCCCCCGAGGAGCCGGCCGAGCAGGCGCTCGCCCAGGTCTGGTCGGAGGTGCTCGGCATCGCCCGGGTCGGCGCCGACGACAACTTCTTCGAGCTCGGCGGCGACTCCATCCTGAGCATCCAGGTGGTCGCCAAGGCCCGCCGGGCCGGACTCGTCATCACCTCGAAGGACATCTTCTCCCGGCAGTCGCTGGCCGACCTCGCCCGCGCCGCCCGGCCGGTGGAGGAGGCGCCGGTCGTCCAGGCCGACGCCGACGACCACGAGCCGGCCCCGCTCGGCCCCGTCCAGGAGTGGTTCTTCGCCCACCACACCCGCGGCGCCCACCACTTCAACCAGTCCGTGCTGATCACCCTGGACGGCGCGGTCGACGAGCCGGCGCTGGCCCGCGCCCTGGCCGGCCTCGTCCGCCGGCACGACGCCCTGCGCACCCGCTTCACCACCGGCCCCGACGGCCGGCGGCTCCAGGTCGTCACCGCGCCGGACGCCGACGCCCCGCCGGCCGAGGCCCGGATCGAGCGGGTCAGCCTCGGCCAGGCCGCCCCCGAGGAGCGCGCCGCCGCCATGCGCACCCTCGCCGAGGCCGCCCAGGCCTCGCTGGACCCGGCCGAGGGGCCGCTGGTGCGCACCCTGCTGTTCGACCACGGCACCGAACCCGCGCGCCTGCTGATCACCGTGCACCACCTGGCCGTGGACGGCGTCTCCTGGCGGATCCTGCTGGAGGACCTGGAGAGCGCCTACCGGCAGGCCGTCCGCGGCGAGGACGTCGACCTGGGCCCGGCCGGCACGTCGTACCGCGCCTGGGCGCGCCGCCTCGCCGCCTTCACCCGGGGCGGCGGCCTGGACGCCGAACTGGACCACTGGGCCCGCCCCGTACCGGTCGGCTCCGCCGACCTGCCCACCGACCGGGAGGGCCGCAACACCGTCGGCGACACCCGCGCGGTCTCCGCCGGCCTCGACGCCGAGCGCACCCGGCAGCTGCTGCAGGACGTGCCCGCCGTCTACCGCACCCAGGTCAACGACGTCCTGCTGACCGCACTCGGCCGCGCGCTCGCCCGCTTCACCGGCCGGGCCCGCACCCTGATCACCCTGGAGGGCCACGGCCGCGAGGAGATCCTGGACGGCACCGACATCTCCCGGACGGTCGGCTGGTTCACCTCGATCTTCCCGGTGCTGCTGGAGTCCCCGGCCGACCGCCCGCTGGGCCGGCTCATCCGGGACACCAAGGAACTGCTGCGCGCCGTGCCCGGCCGCGGCGCCGGCTACGGCCCGCTGCGCTACCTGAGCGGCGACGACCCGAAGGCCCGCGCCCTGGCCGGGGCGCCGCAGCCGCTGGTGAGCTTCAACTACCTCGGCCAGTGGAGCGACGCCGCGGCCGGCAGCGAGCTGTTCCGCGCCGTCGAGCCGGACTACGGCCTGGACCACCACCCGGACGAGGAGCGGCCGCACCTGCTGGACATCGTCGGCGAGGTCCGGCACGGCGTGCTGAGCTTCGACTTCCACTACGCGCCGCAGCGCCACGACGAGGCCACCGTGCAGCGTCTCGCCGACGACTTCGCGGCGGCCCTGACCGAGCTCGTCGAGCACTGCCTGACGCCCGGCGCCGGCGGCGCCACCCCCGGGGACTTCCCGCTGCTCACCCTCGACCAGGCGACGGTCGACCGGCTGGTGCCGGCCGGCTCCACGGTCGAGGACATCCACCCGCTGACCCCGATGCAGAGCGGGATGCTCTTCCACACCCTCAACCAGGACGGCGTCGGCGCCTACTCCGACCACGTCGCCTTCCAGCTGGAGGGCGTGCGGGACGTCGACGCGCTGGCCGCCGCCTGGCAGCAGGTGGTCGACCGCACCCCCGCGCTGCGCACCCGGCTGGTCTGGGACGGCGTCCCCGAGCCCGTCCAGGTGGTCGAGCGCACCGCGAAGCTGACGGTGCGCCACCTCGACTGGACCGGCCTGCCCGCCGCCGAGCTCGACCGCCGGCTGAAGGCGCTGATCGACGAGGAGCGCGCCACCGGGATCGAGCTGTCCCGGGCGCCGCTGATGCGGCTCGCCCTGGCGCGCGAGGACGAGCGGACCGTCCGCGTCGTGTGGACCTTCCACCACGCGGTGCTGGACGGCTGGAGCACCTCGCACCTGTTCGCCGACCTCTTCGCCGTCTACCAGGCGCTCACCGACGGCCGGGGCAAGGCCCCGGTCCTGCCCGAGCGCCGGCCGTTCCGCGACTACGTCGCCTGGCTGGCCCGGCAGGACAAGGACGCGGCGGCCGCCCACTGGAGCGCCCTGCTGGGCGACCTGGACGCGCCGACCCCGCTGCCGTTCGGCCGCTCGGTGCCCCAGGGCCACGAGTCCCAGTCCGCCGGCCAGGTCCGGGTGGGCCTGTCCGGAGCCGAGACCGACGCGCTGGTCGCGATGGTCCGCCGCCACCGGCTCACCCTCAACACCGCCGTCCAGGGCGCCTGGGCGATCCTGCTGGCCCGCCACTCGGGGCAGCGCGACGTCTGCTTCGGCACCACCGTGGCCGGCCGCCCGACCGACCTGCCGGGCGCCGACACCATGGTCGGCAACCTGCTCAACACCCTGCCGCTGCGCACCGAGGTCGACCAGGACGTGCCGCTGGTGGAGTGGCTGGCGGCGCTGCAGGCCGACCAGGCCGAGTCCCGGCGGTTCGAGCACTCCTCGATCGCCGAGATCCAGCGCAGCAGCAAGGTCCCGCGCGGCAGCGCCCTGTTCCAGACCCTGGTGGTGTTCGAGAACTACCCCGGCAACGGGGCGGCCGCCGAACGCCACGGACTGCGGCTGAGCGACGTCCGCGCCGTCGACACCACCAGCTTCACCCTCGACCTCACCGCCTACGACGACGACGGCTCGCTGACCCTGCTGCTCTCCTACGACCCGGCGCTCTACGACCGGGCCCAGGCCGAGGTGCTGGCCGACCAGCTCGCCGTCCTGCTCGGCAGCATGCCGAGCGCCCCCGGCCAGCGGGTCGGCGACGTCCCGATGCTGTCGCTGCGCGCCCGCGACCGGGTCCTGTACGAGTGGAACGACACCGGCACCCCGGGGGCGGACGCCTGCCTGCACGAGCTGATCGCCGAGCAGGCGCAGCAGACCCCGGACGCCGAGGCGGTGGTCTTCGAGGACACCGTGCTGACCTACGCGGAGCTGGACGCCCGGGCGAACCGGCTGGCCCAGCACCTGGTCGGGCAGGGCATCGGCCCGGAGACCGTGGTCGCCATCTGCCTGGAGCGCGGCCCCGACACCGTGGTCGCCGCCCTCGGCGTCCTCAAGGCCGGCGCCGCCTACCTGCCGCTGGACCCCTCCCACCCCGCCGAGCGGCTGCGCCTGGTGCTGGACGACAGCGCCGCCGCGATGCTCGTCACCCAGCGCGAGCTCGCCGAGCGGCTCCCGCTGTGCGACGCGACCGTGCTCTGCCTGGACGCCGACCGCGCGGAGATCGACAGCTGGCCCGCCGAGGCGCCCAGCACCGAGGTGACCCCGGACAACCTCGCCTACGTCATCTACACCTCCGGCTCCACCGGCAAGCCCAAGGGCGTCACGGTCGAGCACCGCAGCGTCGCCCGGGCCGCCGCGGCCTGGCGGGAGGCGTACCGGCTCGACCAGGGCCCGGTGCGCCAACTCAACCTCGCCAGCATGGCCTTCGACGTCTTCGTCTCCGACCTGACGCACGCGCTGACCGCCGGCGGCACGCTGGTGCTCTGCCCGAAGGACGCCACCACCGACCCGGTCCGCCTGCTCGACCTGATGGAGCGCCGGGGCGTCACCCACGTCGAGACGGTGCCCTCGCTGGCGAACGCGCTGGCCGACGAGGCCGCCCGCACCGGCCGGACCTTCCCGCCGCTGCGCTACCTGGCCGTCGGCTCGGACAACTGGCGCACCGACGACTGCCGGCGGCTGCTGAAGAGCGTCGCCCCCGGCACCGTCGTGCTCAACTCCTACGGCGTCACCGAGGCGACCGTCGAGTCCTCGTACTTCACCGTCACCCCGCAGAGCCTGCCGGACGTCGCGAGCGTGCCGATCGGCCGGCCCATCCCGGGCACCCGGATGTACGTCCTGGACGCGGACCTGGAGCCGCTGCCGGTCGGCGTCGTCGGCGAGCTCTACCTCGGCGGCACCGGCGTCACCCGGGGCTACCTCAACCGCCCCGACCTCACCGAGGAGCGCTTCTCCGCCGACCCGTTCACGCCCTACCCCGACGGCCGGCTCTACCGCACCGGCGACCAGGCGCGCTACCTGCCCACCGGCGACATCGAGTTCCTCGGCCGCGGCGACGACCAGGTCAAGATCCGCGGCTTCCGGGTGGAACTCGCCGAGATCGAGGCCGTCCTGCGCCGCCACCCCGACGTCCTCGACGCCGTCGCGGCGCTGCGCACCGAACCCGGCGCCGTCCTGACCGGGTACGTCGTGTCCCGGCCCGGCACCGCGCCGGAGAGCGCCGAACTGCGGCGCTACCTGGAGGGCTCGCTGCCCCGCCACATGGTGCCGCAGGCCTTCGTCCGGCTCGACCGGCTGCCGCTGAACGCCAACGGCAAGGTCGACCGGCGGGCCCTGCCCGCGGCGGCCGCCACCGACCGCCCGGTCGTCACCAGGACCGCCCCCAGGACGCCCGCCGAGCAGGCCCTCGCCGGGCTCTGGGCGGAGGTCTTCCGGGTGCCGGAGGTCGGCGTCGACGACAACTTCTTCGACCTGGGCGGTGACTCGATCCTGAGCATCCAGGTCGTCTCCCGGGCGCGGCAGCTGGGCCTGCGCCTCAGCTCGCAGGACATCTTCAGCCACCAGACCATCGCCGGGATCGCCGCGGCGATCACCACCCACGAACCCGAGGAGCCGGCCGGCGTGAACACCGAACCCGTCACCGGAAGGGCGCCGCTGACCCCGATCCAGCGGGCCTTCTTCCAGCACCACACCAAGGCCCCCCAGCACAGCACCATGTCCGTGCTGGCCGAACTGCGGGAGCTCCCGGACGAGGCGCACCTGCGCACCGCGCTCGACGCGCTCCTCACCCACCACGACGCCCTGCGCACCCGCTTCCGCACCGTCTACGGCCGCTGGCAGCAGGAGATCGCCGCCCCTGGCGACGGCTGGCCGCTGGAGCGGCTGGACCTCACCCTGGAGGCCGACCCGGAGGGCGCGCTGCTGGCCGCCGCCACCGCCGCCCAGTCCGGCTTCGACCTGGCCGAGGGCCCGCTGGTCCGGGCCGTGCTGGCCGACCTGGGCGGCACCGCGGGCGCCCGGCTCTTCCTCACCGCCCACCACCTGGTGGTCGACGCGGTGTCCTGGCAGATCCTGCTGGGCGACCTGGAGACGGCCTACCGGCAGGCGGCCGAGGGCCGGCCGGTCGACCTGGGCCCGCGCAGCACCTCCTTCCTCGACTGGTCCCGGCGCCTGTCCGAGCACACCGCGGTCGGCGGCTTCGACGAGGAGCTCGACCACTGGTTCGCGGCCGGCCGCGCGGGCGGCGAGCCGCTGCCCGCCGACCTCACCGGCACCCCGACCGTCGCCACCGCCGCCGCCGTCCGGGTCGGCCTGGACGCGGAGAGCACCGACGCGCTGCTGCGCGAGGTCCCCGCGGTCTACCGCACCCAGGTCAACGACGTCCTGCTGACCGCGCTCGCCCGGGTGCTCGCCGACTGGACCGGTGGCTCCACCGTCCTGGTGGACCTAGAGGGCCACGGCCGCGAGGAGATCTTCGACGACGTCGACCTGAGCCGCACCACCGCCTGGTTCACCACCTCCTTCCCGGTCGCCCTGGAGACCGCCGACGGCGCCGACTGGGGCGCCCGACTGCGCTCGGTCAAGGAGCAGCTGCGGGCCGTCCCGCAGCGCGGCATCGGCTACGGCGCGCTGCGCCACCTCAGCCCGGCCGGGGCGCCCGGCGAGCTGCTGGCCGAACAGCCCCGCGCCCAGGTCGGCTTCAACTACCTCGGCCGGGTGGTCGACGGCCACGACGGCGGCCTGCTGCACGACGTGCGGCTCGGCTACGGCACCGAGCAGTCGCCCGAGGAACTGCTGGAGTACCCGCTCGACATCGTCGCCTACGTGCGCGACGGCAAGCTCGGCTTCGAGCTGTTCCACTCCACCGCGACCCACACCGCCGAGACCGTCCAGCGGGTCGGCGAGCAGCTGGTCGAGGCGCTGCGCGGCATCGTCGCGCACTGCCGCGAGGCCGGCGCCGCCGCCTCCGGGGCCACCCCCTCGGACTTCCCGCTCGCCCGGGTCGACCAGCCGCTGCTCGACGAGTTGACCGGGCAGGGCCGGATCGCCGACCTCTACCCGGCCACGCCGATGCAGCACGGCCTGCTGTTCCACAGCCTCACCGAGGAGGGCGAGGGCGTCTACCTCGGCCAGCTGTCCTTCCTGCTGGAGGGCGGCGTGGACGCGGACGCCTTCGCCGAGGCCTGGCAGCGCCTCGCCGACCGGACCCCGATGCTGCGCACCGCCTTCGCCCGGGTGGACACCGACCAGCCGCTCCAGGTCGTCCGCGAGCACGTCACGGTGCCGGTCGAGCGGCTGGACTGGCGCGCCCTGCCGGAGTCCGAGCGCGAGCAGCGGCTCGCCGCCTTCCTCGCCGAGGACCGCACCCGCGGCATCGACCTGGCCGTGGCGCCGCTGATGCGCCTGGCCCTGATCGACGAGCCGGACGGCGCCCTGCGGGTCGTCTGGACCTCGCACCACCTGCTGCTGGACGGCTGGAGCAGCGCCGAGCTGGTCTCCGAGGTGGTCGACGACTACCTGCGGCTGACCGGTCACGACCGGCCCGGGCCGGCCGCCCGCCGCCCGTTCCGCGACTACGTCGCCTGGCTCGGCGAGCAGGACCTGGGCGAGGCCGAGCGCTACTGGCGGGAGCTGCTGGACGGCTTCACCGCCCCGACCGCCCTGCCCGCCGACCGGGCCGGCGAGGAGGCGGCCCGCCAGGGCAGCGAGGCGACCAGCGTCTTCCAGCTGGAGCCGGAGGTCACCGCGCGCCTCGCCGAGGTCGCCCGGCGCCACCGGCTCACCACCAACACCCTCGCCCAGGGCGCCTGGGCGCTGATGCTCTCGCGCTACTCGGGGGAGCGGGAGGTCTGCTTCGGCTCGGCCGTCTCCGGCCGCCCCGCGGACCTGCCGGACGTCGAGTCGATGATCGGCCTGTTCATCAACAACCTGCCGGTGCGGGTCGAGGTCCGGCCCGAGCAGCCCGTCCTCGACTGGCTCGGCGACCTCCAGCGCGGCCAGGTCCAGGCCCGCAGCTACGAGTACGTCTCGCTGGCCCAGATCCGCGGCTGGACCGGACTGCCCGCCGGGGTCGACCTGTTCGACAGCTACGTGGTCGTCGAGAACTACCCCTTCGACGGCGAGATGGGCTCCGACCAGGGCATCCGGATCCGCGACGTGCGCTCCCAGGAGCCCACCAGCTACGCCATGGTGCTCGCGGTCTTCGCCGGCGAGCAGCTGTCCTTCCGGCTCGCCTACGACCCCGGGCTCTTCGACGCCGACACCGCCGACCGGGTCACCGGCGACCTGCGGGCCCTGCTGGAGGAGATCGCGGACGAGCCCGAGCGCACCCTCGCCGAGCTGCGCGCGCTGGCCCCCGCCCACCGGGAGCGGCTGCTCACCGGGCACAACGAGACCACCACCGCGCTCAGCACCGACGCCCTGGTGCCCGAGCAGTTCGCCCGCCAGGCCGCGGCCACCCCGCAGGCCGTCGCCCTGGTCCACGACGGCGAGCGGATCACCTTCGCCGAGCTGGACGAGCGGGCCAACCGGCTCGCCCACCACCTCGCCGACCGGGGCGTCGGCCCCGAGGTGCCGGTCGCCGTCTGCCTGCGGCGCGGCCCCGGCCTGATCACCGGGCTGCTCGCGGTGCTCAAGGCGGGCGGCGTGTACACCCCGCTGGACCCGGCCGCCCCGGTCGAGCGCCTGCGGCTGCTGGTCGACGACGTCAAGCCCCGGGTGGTGATCACCGACGAGGCCGCGAGCGCCGCGCTGCCGCTGCCCGCGGACGTCGCGGTGGTCGTCCCGGAGCGCGAGCACGAGGAGATCGCGGCCCGCCCCGGCACCGCGCCCGAGGTGGCCCTCGCCCCGGAGCACGCCGCCTACGTCATCCACACCTCCGGCTCCACCGGCCGGCCCAAGGGCGTGCTGATCCAGCACGGCAGCCTGGCCAACCTGCTGGACAGCCACCTGCGCACCGTCTTCAACCCGCTGCGCGAGGCCTGCGGCGACCGGCAGGTCCGGGTGGCCCACCTGGCGCCCGCCTCCTTCGACGCCTCCTGGAATCCGGTGCTGTGGATGGTCGCCGGCCACGAGCTGCACCTGGTCGACGACGAGGTCCGGCGCGACGCGCACGCCCTGGTCGCCTACCGCGCCGAGCAGCGGATCGACTTCCTGCAGACCACCCCGTCCTGGTTCCGCCAGCTCGACGACGCCGGACTGCTCGCCGCGGGCGCGCACCCGCTGCGCGGGGCGGCGCTCGGCGGCGAGGCGATCGGCCAGGCCCAGTGGGACCGGCTGCGCGCCCAGTCCGACCTGATCGTCTACAACTTCTACGGGCCCACCGAGGCCACCGTGGACGCGCTGGTCTGCCGGCTCGCCGACAGCCCCCGGCCCGTCCTCGGCCTGCCCGTCCAGAACGTCCGGGCCTACGTCCTGGATCCGGACCGCAACCTCGCCCCGGTCGGCGCGCCCGGCGAGCTGTACCTGGGCGGCGACGGCCTCGCCCGCGGCTACCTGGGCCGCCCCGAGCTGACCGAACAGGCCTTCCTGGTCGCGCCGTTCGACCCGAAGGAGCGGCTGTACCGCACCGGTGACCGGGTCCGCCGGCGGTCCGACGGCCGGCTGGAGTTCCTCGGCCGGCTCGACGACCAGGTCAAGCTGCGCGGCTACCGGATCGAGCCGGGCGAGATCACCGCGGCCCTGGACGATCACCCGGGCGTCGCCGAGTCCGTCGTCCTGGTCCGCGGCGAGGCCGAGCACGCCCGCCTGGTCGCCTACCTGCGCCCGGCCGCGGGCGGCGCCCCCGGCGGCACCGAACTCGCCGGCTACCTCGCGGAGCGGCTCCCGGCCCACCTGGTGCCGGCGGCCTTCGTCGAACTGGAGTCCTTCCCGCTCACCCGGCACGGCAAGATCGACCGGGCCGCGCTGCCCGACCCGGCCGAGACGGCCGTCGAGGCCGCCGAGGCCTGGGTGGAGCCGCGCGACGAGACCGAGAAGCTGATCGCCCGGATCTGGTCCGAGACCCTGCACGTGGAGCGGGTCGGCGCGCACGACAGCTTCTTCGCGCTCGGCGGCCAGTCCCTGACCAGTGTTCAGGCGATCACCAGGATCAAGCAGACCTTCGGCGTCCGGATCGCCTTCCGCAGCCTCCTCGAGAACCCCACCGTGTCGGCGGTCGCCCGACTCGTCGAGGACGCGCTGCTGGAGGAGCTGGAGCGAGAGGCCGCGCGCCAGTCGGCGCCGGCGGGGGAGTAGGGGCAACCGACATGAGTGAAGTCCAGACGTCCACGTCCCGCCAGGACCGCATAGCGGCCCTGCCCGAGCACCTGCGGGCCCTGCTGCGGGACCGGCTGGCGGGCGCCGAGGCGCCCGCCCCGGCGGCCGCCGCGAGCACCGCGCTGCGCCCGGTCGACCGCGGCCGCCCGCTGCCGATGTCCTTCGCCCAGCAGCGGATGTGGTTCCTGTACGAGTTCGACCCGCAGGCGGTCGGCTACAACTCCTCCTTCGCGCTGCGGCTGCGCGGCGAGCTCGACCACGCGGCGCTGCACCGCGCGCTGGCCGCCGTCGTCGGCCGGCACGAGGCGCTGCGCACCACCTACGACCAGGTGGACGGCGTCCCGGTGCAGATCCCGCACCCGAGCGTGGACATCCCGCTGCCGGTCGTGGAGGCCGGCGGCGGGACGGCCGAGGACCGCGAGGACGAACTGCTGCGGCTGGTCCGCGAGGAGGCCGCCCGGCCCTTCGACCTGCGGACCGGCCCGGTGCTGCGGACCCTCCTCGTGCGGCTCTCCGAGCGCGAGCACGTGCTGGTCCTGAGCATCCACCACATCGCGCACGACGGCTGGTCGCTGTCGATCGTCACCCGCGAGCTCGGCCAGTCCTACGCGGCCGCGCTGCAGGGGCGCGAGGCGGACCTGCCCGCCCCGGGGCCGCAGTACGCGGACTACTCGGTGTGGCAGCGCGAGCGGCTCTCCGACGGGCGGCTCGACGAGCAGCTCGACTACTGGCGCAAGCAGCTCGACGGCGTCCCCGTCCTGGAGCTGCCGACCGACCGGCAGCGCCCCGCCGTGCCCACCGGGGCGGGCGCCTTCCACGAGTTCAGCGTCCCGGCCGAGACCGTCGCCGGGCTGCGCGAGCTCACCGAGTCCGCCGCGGCCACGCTGTTCATGACGCTCACCGCGGCGACCCAGCTGCTGCTCGCCCGGCTCTCCCGGCAGGAGGACGTCGCCGTCGGCACCCCGGTGGCCGGCCGCGACGAGCCCGAACTGGCGGACCTGGTCGGGCTGTTCCTCAACACGCTGGTGCTGCGCGCCCGGATCGAACCGGGCCTCGGCTTCCGGGAGTTCCTCGGGCAGGTCCGCGACACCGTGCTGGCCGGCTTCGACCACGCGGAGGTCCCGTTCGAGCGGGTGGTGGACGCCGTCCAGCCCGAGCGCGACCCCAGCCGGATGCCGCTCGCCCAGGTGCTGATCGTCCTGCAGAACGCCCCCGAGGCGGTGCTCGACCTGCCGGGGCTGACCATGGAGCAGCTCGCCCTGCCGCAGGCGAGCACCGGCTTCGACCTCGTGGTGGCCTTCGAGGAGCGCCCCGACGGCAGCCTCTGGTCGGCGCTGGAGTACAGCACCGACCTGTACGACGAGGAGACGGTGCGCCGCTTCGCCGGCCACCTGACCACCCTGCTCGGCTCGATCGCCGCCGACCCCGACCAGGAGCTGGGCCGGCTCGACCTGCTCAACCCGAAGGAGCACCACCGGCTCACCGTCGACTGGGCCCGCAACCCGGTGGCCTTCCCCGAGCAGGACCCGGTGCACCTGCTGGTGGCCAAGCGGGCCGCCGAACGTCCGGACCAGCTCGCGGTGGTGCGTGGCGAGGAGCAGCTCAGCTACGCCGAACTCGACCGCCTGTCCGGGCTGTTGGCCCAGGTGCTGCGCGAGCGCGGCACCCGCCCCGGGGACGTCGTGGGCATCTGCTGCGAGCGCGGCCCCGCCCAGGTGGCCGCCACCCTCGCGGTGCTCAAGGCCGGCGCCGCCTTCCTGCCGCTGAACCCGCGCTTCCCGGCCGCCCGCCGGGAGCTGATGCTGAGCGAGACCGGCGCCCGGTTCGTGTTCACCCAGCGCTCGCTGGCCGCCGACTTCGCCGGATCGGCCGACTCCGCCGCCTCCGCGGCCGAGCCGCTGGTCCTGGAGGACCTGCGCCCGCAGCTCGACGCGCACACCGGAGCGGTGCCCGAGGGCCTGCCGGTGGCGCCGGACGCGCTCGCGTACATCGTCTACACCTCCGGCTCCACCGGGACGCCCAAGGGCGTGCTGCTGGGCCACGGCGGCCTGACCAACATGATCAACGCCTCGCGGCTGATCGTCGGCACCGGTCCCGACAACACGGTGTGCCAGCTCTCCTCGCCCAGCTTCGACGGCGCGGTCTGGGAGACCTTCCTGGCCCTGGTCTCCGGCGCCGTCCTCGCCATCCCGGCGAACGAGTCCGAGGCGCTCGGCAGCGAGCAGCTGCGCACCATGGCGGCCGGCCGGCCCACCGTCCTCGGGCTGCCGCCCGCGGCGCTGGCGGCGGTCGAGCCCGAGGCGCTGCCCGCCGGCTCGGTGGTGCTCGCCGTCGGCGACCGCTGCCCGGTCGTCCTGGCCCGCAAGTGGTCGCGGGTGCACCGCTTCATCAACGGCTACGGCCCGACCGAGAACACCGTCGGCGCCACCATGTTCGAGGTCCGGGCCGAGGAGGGCGGCACCCGGCTGTCGATCGGGCGGCCGCTGCCCAACACCGAGGTCTACCTGCTGGACCCGCACGGCAACCCGGTGCCGGCCGCCGTCACCGGCGAGATCCACCTCGGCGGCCGCGGCGTCGCCCAGGGCTACCTGGGCCGCCCGGAACTGACCCGCCAGCGGTTCGTCCCGCACCCCTTCGACGACGACCCCAAGGCGCGGCTCTACCGCACCGGCGACCTGGCCGCCTGGCTGCCGGACGGGCGGATCGACTTCCGCGGCCGCGCCGACGACCAGGTCAAGATCCGCGGCTTCCGGGTCGAGCCCGGCGAGATCGAGGCGGCCATGCAGCGCCACCCCGCCATCGAGCAGGCCGCCGTGGTGGTGCGCGAGAGCGACCGCGGCAAGCAGCTCGTCGGCTACCTGGTCGCCGCGCCCGGCCACGACCAAGGCGAGGCGGTCCGCGCGGTCCGCGCGGAGCTGACCGAGGAACTGCCCGCCTTCATGGTGCCGGCCGCGCTGATCCCGATGGACCGGATGCCGCTCACCACCAACGGGAAGGTCGACCGGGGCGCCCTGCCGGACGCCCGGGAGGCGCTGGCCCGCGTCGTCACCCCGCCGGACGGCCCGGTGGAGACCGCGCTGGCCGCGGTGTTCCGCTCGGTGCTGGGCGTCGAGGACGTCGGCGCCGAGGACGACTTCTTCCTGCTCGGCGGCGACTCCATCCTCTCCACCCAGGTGGTCGCCCGGGCCCGCCAGGAGGGCCTGCACTTCACCGCCCGGGACCTCTTCCAGCACAAGACCGTCGCCGCGCTCGCCAAGGTCGCCGGGACGGGCGACGCCGGGCCGGCCGAGGAGGACCCGTACCGCACCGGGCCCGTCCCGCTGACCGCCGTGCAGCAGTGGTTCTTCGAGCACCACACCGTCAACCCGGACCACTTCAACCAGTCCCTGCTGTTCGAACTCGTCCCGGGCACCGACGTCGAGGCCCTGCGCACGGCCCTGGCCGCGCTGGTCGCGCAGCATGACATGCTGCGCGCCCGCTACACCCGCGACGGCGCCGGGGTCTGGTCCCAGGAGGTGGCGGAACAGGCCGACGGGTGCTGGGACTTCCGGCTGCTCGACCTCGCCGGTGCCGGGGACGACGTCGAGGAGCGGCTCACCGAGGCGTTCCGGCAGGCCCAGCGGGGCCTGCGGCTGGCCGACGGGCCGCTGCTGCGCGCCGTCCTGGCCGACCTCGGACCGGACCGCCCGGCCCGGCTGTTCCTCACCGCGCACCACCTGGTGGTGGACGGCGTCTCCTGGCGCATCCTGCTGGACGACCTGCGCTCCGCCTACGCCGATCTGACGGCCGGCCGGCCCGTCCGGCTCGCCCCGCGCTCCACCTCCTTCGGCCAGTGGTCGCGCCGGCTGCGCGAGCACGCCCTGGCCGGCGGCTTCGACGACGAGCTCGCGCACTGGCGGGCGCTGCCCGCAGCCGTCGAGCAGTCCGCCGGGGAGCCCGTCGACACCGGCCGGTTCGGCGACCGCCGCACCGTGCGGCGCACCCTGACCGTGGACGAGACGGAGGCGCTGCTGCGCCGGGTGCCCGGCGCGCTGCGCGCACAGGTCCACGAGGTGCTGCTGACCGCCCTCGCCCAGGCGCTCGCGGCCCAGGGTCACGCGGGCGACGGCGGCACCGTGATCGACCTGGAGGGGCACGGCCGCGAGGAGATCCTGGACGGCGTCGACCTGTCCCGCACCGTCGGCTGGTTCACCACGATCTACCCCGTCCTGCTCGACGTGCCCGCGGACCTCGCGCCGCCCGCCGCCGTCCGGACGGCCAAGCGCCGGCTGCGCGCCGTGCCGCGCCGCGGCATCGGCCACGGCGTGCTGCGGCTGGCGGCGGACGCCGCCGCCCGGGAGGACCTGCGGGTCCCCGCCCCCAGGGCCCGGATCGGCTTCAACTACCTCGGCCAGTGGGACAACCAGCTGCCCGAGGGGGACCGGCTGGTCCTGCGTCACCTGGACCACGGCGGCGGCGACCACGAGCCGGCCGAGACCCGGACCTACGAGCTGGACGTCGCCGCCGCGGTCGAGGGCGGCCGGATGGAGCTGTCCTGCGTGCACGCGGGCGGCCGGTTCGACGACGCGGCCGTCACCGCCCTGCTCCAGGGCGTGCACGAGGCCCTGCGGGCGATCATCCGGGCCTGCGGATGACCGGCCGCACCGGTAACCCGGCCCCGCGGGGCCGACGGCAGAAAGGGACCGAGTGAACGACCAACCCTGGCTGGTGATCCCCCGGCCGCGCCCGGAGGCGACCCGGCGGCTGGTCTGCCTGCCGCACGCCGGCGGCAGCGCCGGCTTCTACCGGCCCTGGGCCAACCACCTCTCGGCGGCCGTCGAGCTCCAACTCGTCCAGTACCCGGGGCGGGAGGAGCGGATCGAGGACCCCTTCGTCGACGACGCCGAGACCCTGGTGGCCGAGCTGACGCAGGCGCTGCTGGAGACCGACCGCCCCGGCGTCGAGACGGTCGTCTTCGGCCACAGCATGGGTGCGCTGCTCGCGTACGAGACCGTGCAGTCGCTGCACGCGCACGGCCTCCCGGTGGCCCGGCTGGTGCTCTCCGGGTACCCGCCGCCGCAGGCGCCGAGCGGAACCGGTGACGCGGCGGCCGGGCGGGCGGCCGCCCGGCCGCGCGGCGACGACGACCTGCTCGCCACCGTCGCGGGCCACGGCGGGACCCAGATGTCGATCTTCGACGACCCGGACATCCGGGAGATGGTCCTGCCGATCCTGCGCAACGACTACCTGCTGATCGACTCCTACCGGCCCACCGCGCTGCGCCCGGTGGACTGCGGGGTCGTGGTGTTCACCGGGGACTCCGACGTCACGGTGAGCGTCGAGCGGGCCCGGGGCTGGGAGGCGCTGGCCGGCAAGGAGTTCGCCTTCCACGTGCTGCCCGGCGGGCACTTCTACCTGACCGCGCAGCGGGCCCGGGTGATCTCGCTGCTGCACGACTACCTGCTGGACGGGGACTGAGCGCCGGCCCGTCCGGGCCCGCGCCACCCCGCCGAATTCCGGCGACTTCCGCCGAACAGTTGGCATCCCCGACCATCGGGTGCCAGCTGTTCGGCATGTCGGAAAACTCTCGGCGAAGGCCCGGGCGGCGCTGGAGTGCGTGTTTCCGCTGAGACTTAAAAGCCTGTTTCCGATGGCGCCGCTGTCGGAGGATTTCGAGCCATGGGACAGCCCGGTCCTCCGGGTTGAACGACCGCTGAGAGGGTCAGGAATGCTGGGCAACGTCGTCATCGTCGGTGGTGGGACATCCGGTTGGATGGCCGCCTCGTACCTGCGCGCCGCATTCGGCGATCGCATTTCCGTCACGCTGGTGGAATCCAAGCGAATCAAGTCCATCGGGGTCGGTGAGGCGACCTTCAGTACCGTCCGGCATTTCTTCAACTACCTGGGCCTGCCGGAGCACGTCTGGATGCCCAAGTGCAATGCCACCTACAAGCTGGGCATCCGATTCGAGAACTGGCGGCGCAAGGGCCACTACTTCTACCACCCCTTCGAGCGTCTCCGGGTCGTCGACGGCCTCCCGCTCACCGACTGGTGGCTGAACAGCCGCTCCGGCGACCGCTTCGACCAGGACGTGTTCCTGATGGCCGCGATCTGCGACGCCGAGAAGTCCCCGCGCTACCTCGACGGCACCCTCTTCGAGCAGGACTTCAAGGAGGGCGGCGACTCGGCCGAGCGCGACACCCTCACCGAGCAGGACACCCAGTTCCCGTACGCCTACCAGTTCGACGCCTCGCTGCTGGCCGACTTCCTCTCCGAGTACGCCACCGAGCGCGGCGCCAAGCACATCGAGGACGACGTCGTCGAGGTCGTCCAGGACGAGCGCGGCTGGATCAGCGGCGTCCGCACCAAGGAGCACGGCCTGATCGAGGGCGACCTGTTCCTCGACTGCACCGGCTTCCGCGGCCTGCTGATCAACCAGACCCTGGAGGAGCCGTTCACCTCCTTCCAGGACACCCTGCCCAACAACCGCGCGGTCGCGCTGCGCGTCCCGGTCGACATGGAGAAGCGCGGCCTGCGCCCGTGCACCACCGCCACCGCCTCGGACGCCGGCTGGATCTGGACCATCCCGCTGTTCGGCCGCATCGGCACCGGCTACGTCTACTCCGACGAGTACACGACGCCCGAGCAGGCCGAGGCCACGCTGCGCGCCCAGATCGGCCCGGATGCGGAGGGCCTGGAGGCCAACCACATCAAGATGCGGATCGGCCGCACCCGCAACGCCTGGGTCAACAACTGCGTCGCGATCGGCCTGTCCAGCGGCTTCGTCGAGCCCCTGGAGTCGACCGGCATCTTCTTCATCCAGCAGGGCATCGAGGAGCTGGTCAAGCACTTCCCGGACGCCACCTGGGACCCGGGGCTGCGCCGCTCCTACAACCGCATCGTCGGCAACACCATCGACGGCGTACGGGAGTTCCTCGTCCTGCACTACAAGGCCGCGGCCCGCGAGGACAACGCCTACTGGCGGGACGCCAAGACCCGGGTGATGCCCGACGGCCTGGCCGAGCGGATCGAGCTGTGGAAGGCCAAGCCGCCGACGGAGGCCACCATCTTCCCGCACTTCCACGGGTTCGAGTCCTACTCCTACCTGGCCATGCTGCTCGGTCTCGGCGGCATCGAGCTCAAGGCCCCGCCCGCGCTCGCCCTGCAGGACTCCACCCGCGCGGAGAAGGAGTTCCAGCTGCTGAGCGACCAGTCGGCCGAGCTCCTGAAGCGCCTGCCCAGCCAGTACGAGTACCTCGCCCAGATGCACTGACCCGTCCGCGCCCCGAGAAAGGAGGCACCATGGACAGTCTTCCGTACGTACCGGCCGCGGTGACGCTCGCTCTGCTCGTCCCCGTGGCACTGCTCGGACGCCGCCTGGCCAAGCTGCTGCGACAGCCTGAGATCGTCGGCGAGATCATGGCCTGCCTCCTGCTCGGTGCGCTGCTGGCGAGCCAGTGGCACTGGAAGCCGGCCACCATGGACGGCGGGGCCGTCCTGGAGAAGGCGGGCCACCTCGGCCTCGCGCTCTTCCTGGTGGGCGCCGTCCACGAGATCCGGGCCGGCGGCAGCCGGCTCGGCGGGCGGACCATCGCCCTGACCGCCACCGGTTCGCTGCTGCTGCCGCTCGGCTGCGGCGTGGCGTTCGCCGCGTGGGTCCTGGCCGACGGCTCCCCGGCCCTGCGCGGCGGCGCACCGGCCGGGGTGCTGGTCCTGATGCTGGCGATCGCCCTGGCCGTCACCGCCGTCCCGGTGCTGGCCGGCATCCTGGACGACCGCGGCATGCTCAACACCGCGATCGGCCGGCTCTGCATGGCGGTCGCGGTCTCCATCGACGCCGTCACCTGGTCGCTGCTGGCGATCGCGGTCGGCCTCTCGCACGGTGGCGGGAAGATCACCCCGTACCTGGTGTTCGTCGTCGGCCTGCTGGGCGCGTGGGCGATCCGCCGGGCCGGCGGCCTCCCGGGGCCCCGGGCCTGGGCCGAGCGGATCCCGGTGGCGGTGCCGATCGGGCTGACCACCGCCGCGGCGGTGGCCGCCGCCCTGACCACCTCGCGGCTGGGCCTGACCGACGTGCTCGGGGCCGTCCTGGTCGCACTCGCCCTCCCGGGCGACAGCGGGACCGGGCCCTGGACCAGGGCCGCCAACACCGTCGGCGGCTGGGGCCGGTTCGTGCTGCCGCTGCTGTTCACGGTGACCGGCATGGGCCTCGCCTCGGCGCCGCTCAGCGTGTTCTCCTGGCAGGCCGTCGTCCTGTCGGTCGTGCTCGCGATCTTCGGCAAGCTGGTCGGCAGCTACTTCGGCGCGCGGGCGGCCGGCCGGCCCCGGGTGGAGTGCATGCGGATCGCGGTGTTCCTCAACGCCCGCGGCCTGACCGAGCTCGCCGTCCTCCAGACGGGCTACCAGGCCGGGATCCTCACCCCGGCGCTCTTCCTCGCCCTCGTCGTGATGGCCCTGTTCACGACGGTGCTCAGCGGCCCGCTGCTGTGGGTCATCGACCGGCGCACGGCGGACGCGGACGCGCCCCGGACCGCGTCGCCGGTCCCCTACCCAGTCGAGCGGTGAATCACGTGGAACTCGTCACCTCAACCCCCTCCGACTTCCGGACCTTCATGGCCGGCTTCCCGAGCGGCGTCTCCATCGTCACCTCGCTGGACGACACGGCCCGGCCCTGGGGCATGACCTGCTCCGCACTGTGCAGCGTCACCGTCGAGCCGCCCACGCTGCTGGTCGGCATGCGGGCGGAGAGCCCGACCCTGAAGGCCGTGCTGCAGAGCGGCGCGTTCGCGGTGAACCTGCTGCACGCCGACGGCCGCGGCACCGCCGAACTGTTCGCCTCCGGTGACCCGGACCGGTTCGACACCACCACCTGGCGGCTGCCCCCCGGCGCCGGCGGACCCCACCTGGTCCGCGACGCCCACGCGGTGGCCGACTGCCGGGTCGGCCAGGTGGTCCCGGTCGGCGGCCAGCGGATGGTCTTCGGCGAGGTCGTCCGGATCACCGAGCTCAGCGACGCACCGCCGCTGCTCTACGGGAGGAGACAGTTCAGCACCTGGCCCGCCTGACCGAGCGTCCCCACAAGACCCCCCAGACCACCGTTGCGGAGGAGAGATGACCGCTCAACCCACTGACGCGGACACACCGCAGGGCATACCCGCCCGCGACCAGGGCATCCAGCGCCACAGCGCGATGCCGGTCCGGAAGTACCGGCCCTACGAGGCGGTCGGCCTGCCCGACCGCGGCTGGCCGGGCCGCCGCGCGGAACAGGCCCCGCTGTGGTGCAGCGTCGACCTGCGCGACGGCAACCAGGCCCTGACGGACCCGATGGACATCGCCCGCAAGCGGCGGATGTTCGACCTGCTGGTCGACATGGGGTTCAAGGAGATCGAGGTCGGCTTCCCCACCGCCTCCCAGGACGACCACGCCTTCCTGCGCCACCTCGTGGACGCCGACGCGATCCCGGACGACGTCGTCGTCCAGGTCATGACGCCGATCCGCGGCGACTTCATCGAACGCACCGTCAAGGCCCTGGAGGGCGTGCCGCGCGCCGTCCTGCAGATCTTCCACCCGACCTCGGAGGTCCAGCGCCGCCTGGTCTTCCGCAAGGACCGCCGGCAGACCACCGCCATGGCGCTCGACGGCGCCGAACAGGCCCTCAAGCTCCAGGACTCGATCCCCGGCACGGAGATCTACCTGCAGTACGCGCCGGAGTCCTACACCCAGACCGAGCCGGACTACGCGCTCGAACTCTGCAACGCCGTCCTCGACTTCTGGGCCCCGCGGGCCGCGCACACGCTGCGGATCAACCTGCCCTCCACCGTCGAGGTGTTCCCGCCGCAGGAGTTCGCCGACCGGATCGAGTACACCCACCGCAACCTGCTGCACCGCGAGCGCACCATCCTCGGCGTGCACCCGCACAACGACCGCGGCAGCGGCGTCGCCGCCGCCGAACTCGCGGTCCTCGCCGGGGCCGACCGGGTCGAGGGCACCCTCTTCGGCAACGGCGAGCGCTCCGGCAACGTCTGCCTGGTCACCCTGGCCATGAACCTGTTCTCCCAGGGCGTCGACCCGATGCTGGACCTGCGCGACATCGACGGCATCCGCCGGATCGTCGAGAGCTGCAACCAACTGCCCGTCCACGCCCGCCACCCGTGGGCCGGCGACTTCGTCTACACCTCCTTCGCCGGCTCCCACCAGGACGCCATCGCCAAGGGCCTGCGCGCCCGCGAGGAGTCCGGCCAGGACGTCTGGGACGTGCCGTACCTGCCCATCGACCCGCGCGACATCGGCCGCGACTACCAGGCGTTGATCCGGATCAACACCCAGTCCGGCAAGGGCGGCATCGCCCACCTGCTGCGCACCGAGCACGGCATCGAACTGCCGCGCCGGCTCCAGATCGACTTCGCCGCCGAGATGCAGGCGGTCTGCGAGGAGCTCGGCGGCGAGATCACCGGCGAGCAGCTGTGGGAGCACTTCGTCGAGCGGTACGTGGCGCTGGGCACCGAGGTCGCGCCCGGCCTGCCGGAGGCGGAGCCACTCGTGGCGACGCCCGGGGCGGCCGCCGGGGCGGTGGCCGGCTACGGGCTCGACGCCGTCGTCCAGGGCCTCGCCGTGGCCCGGGCCGGCGCACCGCTGGACGCCGTCACCGCCGCCCTCGAAGTCGTCGTGGACTCCCGCTCGTACTGGGGGGTCGGCATCGCCGACGAGGAGGGCGAGGCCGTCGGCCGGGCCGTCCGCGCCGCGTGCCTGCGGGCGCTGCTGGACGCCGAGCCGACCGGACGCTAGGGCGAGCCGGGGGCGGGGGAGGAGGAGCCAAGCATGCCCTGGAACACCTTGATCGACGTGGCGCGGGAGGACGTGCTCCCGCTGACCGCCCAGATCCGGGACGGCATCAAGCGGGAGATCGCCGAGGGGGCGCTGCACCCCGGCACCCGGCTGCCGTCCAGCCGTCAGCTCGCCGAGGACCTGCGGGTCTCCCGCAGCGTCGTCGTCGAGGCCTACGGGCAGCTCGTCGCCGGCGGCTACCTGGAGGCGACCCGGGGGTCGGGCACCCGGGTCGCCACCCACCTGGACCGGGGCACCCGGATGCCGACCCTGCTCAGCGACGCCCGCCCCGCCCCGGTGGTCCGCTGGGACCTGCGGGCCGGCGGCGCCGACGCCTCCGCCTTCCCGCAGCGCGAGTGGCTGGCCGCCTACCAGCGGGCCGTGCGCCGGCTGGGCCCGCGCGACCTCGGCTACCCGCCGGTGTCCGGGGTCCCGGCACTGCGCGGCGAACTCGCCCGCTACCTCGGGCGGGCGCGCGGCGTGCACACCACCCCCGAGCACGTCATGGTGGTCTCCGGCTTCGCCCAGACGCTCGGCCTGGTCTGCGCCACGCTGCCGCGCACCGGCCTCACCGCGCTCGCGGTCGAGGACCCGTGCCACCCTCAACAGCGCCAGTTCATCGTCGAGTCGGGCCTGGACTGCCCCTCCGTGCCGGTCGACGAGCACGGCATCGACGTGGCCGCGCTGGCCCGCACCGGCGCCCGCGCGGTGCTGGTCACCCCCGCCCACCAGTTCCCCACCGGGGCCGTCCTCAGCGCCGAGCGGCGGGCCGCCCTGGTCCGCTGGGCGGAGGACGTCGACGGCTGGATCATCGAGGACGACTACGACGGCGACCTCTGGCTGGACCACGGCCGCCGGCCCACCGCACTGCAGCGGCTGGCCCCGTCCCGGGTGCTCTACGCGGGCACCGCGAGCAAGTCGCTGGCTCCGGGGATGCGGCTGGGCTGGCTGGTCGCCCCGCCCCGGCTGCGCCGTCGGCTGGAGGAGGTCCGCGCCCAACGGGACCTCGGCTGCGACGTGTTCACCCAGCACGCGTTCGCCGAGGTGCTGGACAGCGGCGAGCTCGACCGGCACCTGCGGCGCCAGCGCGAACGGCTGCGGGCCCGCCGCGAGGTCTTCCACGAGGCCGTCCGCCGCCGGCTGCCCGGGGCCCGGATCATCGGCGCCTTCGCCGGCCTGCACGCCTACGTCCAGCTCCCGCACCGGGTGGACGAGGCCGCGCTGGTGGCCCGGGCGCTGCGCCGCTCGGTGCTGGTGCGCGGCGCCCGCTCGTACCACCACCGGTCCTGGCAGTCCGGGCCGGCCCTGGTGGTGGGCTACGCCGGGGTGCCCCGCAGCGGCGTCGCCGAGGCGGTGCGCGAACTGGGGGAGGCCTACGCCGAGTCGGCGGCGGACGGCTGCCTGCGCAGCGCCTGAACCGCGGCCCCGGACGGAGCGCGGCCCCGGACGGAGCGCGGCCCCGGACGGAGCGCGGCGGAGTGGTCGGAGTGGTTCGAGAGACACCGGAAAGTGAGGACACGTCATGGTGACGACGAGGACGGGGGGCGCCCCCGCGCCGCTCGCGGTCCGGGCGGCGGCCTGGCACCTCCCGGAGCACCGGGTGCCGGTCGGCGAGCTGCCGGAAGTGGAGGGCCTGGACGCCGAGCACAGGACCGTCCTGGCCGGCCTCGGGATCGACACCGTGGCCGTCGACCGCGACCTCGGGCCGACCGGGCTGGCCGAGCGGGCGGCCCGCAGCGCGCTCGCCCGCGCGGGGCTCGCCGCGCAGGACCTGTCCGCCCTGATCGTCGTCGACTCCCGGGCCCCCGAGACCCTGCTCAGCTCCGAGGCGACCCGGCTGCAGGCCCGGCTCGGCGCCGAACAGGCCGTCACCTTCGGGGTGGGCGGCCTGGGCTGCGTCTCGATCGGCCCGGCCCTGCTCGCCGCCCGCGGGCTGCTCGCCGCCGACCCGGACGTCCGGCACGTCCTGGTCGCCCACGCGTCCACCCCGGCCACCCCCGGCCGCTACCGGCACCCGGTCACCGTCAACGGCGACGCCGGGCAGGCCCTGCTACTCGCCCGCACCGGCCCGGCGCGGGTGCTGGACCTGGTCCAGGAGACCAACGGCGCGTACTGGGACCTCTTCCGGGTGGACTACCGGGACCGTCCCTGGGAGAGCTGGCAGGAGGAGTGCCGGGACCTGCCCGGTTACTCCTTCCGGCTCGCGGTGGAGACCAGGAACCGGCTCACCGCGCTCCTGGACCGCCTGCTGAAGCGGCACGGCCTGGACCGCGCCGACATCGCCGGATACGCCAGCCAGAACCTCTCGGCGGGCGGACTCCGCTTCCTGGCGGAGTCGCTGGGCGTCGAACTCCTGCCGGAGTGCCGGGAGAACCTGGCCCGGTACGGCCACCTGGGGCCGAACGACGTCTTCCTCAACCTCTGGACGGCGCTGGCGAACGGGCGGCTGGCCGAGGGCGACCGGGTCGTCCTGGTCAACGTCAGCCCGGTGGCGGCCTGGAACCTGCTGCTGGTGGAAATCGGACCCTGGGAGAGCACCGCGTGACCGACACGGCTATCGAGATACGGGAGTTCCTGACCGTCGCGCTGCGCCGGCCGGTGGCACCGGACGAGGACTACTTCGCGCTGGGGCTCGCGGACTCGCTGTTCGCGCTGGAGCTGGTGGTCTTCGTCGAGGAGCGGTTCGACATCCGGATCGAGGTCGACGACCTCGACCTGGACTCCTTCCGCACCGCCGAGCGGATCGCCGCGCTGGTCGAGCGCAAGCGGGCCGGCCTGGCCACCGGCGGGGAGACGGGGGCCGGCCGTGCCGTCCGCGGCTAGCGCCACCCGGCCCGCCACCCAGGACGCCCCGGCCGCCGCCCTGGTCGACGCCGCGGCCGAACTCGCCGCCGCCGTCCGGGGCGAGGCCGGCCGCTGGGACGAACACGGCGCGCTCCCGGACGAGGCCGTCCGCGCGGTGGCCGCCGCCGGGCTGCTCGGCCTCGACCTGCCCGCACGCCACGGCGGCGCCGGCGCCACCCCGGCCCAGCTGGGCGAGGCCGTGGCGCACCTGGGTGGCGTCTGCGGCGCCCTGCGCGCGCTGCTCACCGTCCAGGGCATGACGGCCGCGGCGCTGCTGCGCTGGGGCGGGGAGGCGCAGCGTGCCCACTGGCTGCCCGCCCTGGCGTCCGGCGACCTCCTGGCCGGCTTCGCCGCCACCGAACGGGAGGCCGGCAGCGCGCTCGCCGAGGTCGGCACGAGGATCGAGGACGACGGCGAGCAGGTGGTCGTCACCGGCGCCAAGCGGTGGGTGACCTTCGGGCAGAGCGCCGACGTGTTCCTGGTGCTGGGGCGCACCGACGCCGGCCCGACGGCCGTCCTGGTGGAGGGCGACCGGCCCGGGATCGTCCGCGAGCCGGTCACCGGCCAACTGGGCCTGCGCGCCGCGCGGATCGCCCACCTCACCTTCGACCGGGTGCGGGTGCCCCGGGAGAACCTGGTGGCGCCGCCCGGGCTGGGCCTGACCCACACCGCGGCGGTGGCGCTGGACCACGGCAGGTTCACCGTGGCCTGGGGCTGCGTCGGCATGGCCGAGGCCTGTCTGGCGGATGCCGCCGAGCACGCCGCGCGGCGGGTCCAGGGCGGCGCGCCGCTGGCCGACCACCAGCTGGTGCGCTCGCTGCTCGCCCGCTCGGCCGTCGACGCGGCGGGTGCCCGGGCGCTGGCCGAGCGGGCCGCCGAGGCCCGGGCCGGTTCGCCGCTGGGCGCCGCCACCGAGACGGTGGTCGCCAAGTACGCGGCGGCCGGCGCGGCGAAGGCGGTCGCCGACCGGGCCGTCCAGGTCCTCGGCTCGGCGGGCTGCGAGCCCGGCAGCCGGGCGGGCCGGTTCTACCGGGACGCCAAGGTGCTGGAGATCATCGAGGGCAGCCCGCAGGTCGCCGAACTGCACATCGCGGAGCGCCTGTTGCGCCAGGGGGTGCGCGGATGACCGGGCCGGACCGACCGACGGTCAAGGTCCTGGTCTGGGACCTCGACGACACCCTCTGGGACGGCACCGTGCTGGAGGGCGACGACCCCGCGCCGTTCCCCGCCGCGACCGCCGCGCTGCGGGCGCTGGACGAGCGCGGCGTCCTGCACGCCGTCGCCAGCCGCAGCGATCCGGCGATCGCCGCCGCCCACCTGGAGCGGCTCGGACTGCACGAGCTGTTCACCGTGCTGGAGATCGGCTGGGGGCCCAAGTCGGGCGCGGTGCGGCGGATCGCCGAGGCCATCGGCATCGGACTGGACACCGTCGCCTTCGTCGACAACGACCCGGTCGAGCGCGCCGAGGTGGCCGCCGCCCACCCGGTGGTGCGCTGCTACCCGGCCGAGGAGGTCGCCGTCCTGGCCGAACGGCCGGAGTTCCGGCCGGAGTTCGTCACGGCCGACGCCCGGCTGCGCCGCCTGCGCTACCGCGGCGAGGCCCGCCGCGAGCAGGCCCGGGAGGAGCACCAGGGCACCCCCGAGGAGTTCCTGGCATCGCTGGGCCTGGAGTTGACGATCCGTCAGGCCAGGCCGGACGACCTCGCCCGGGCCCACGAACTCACCGTCCGCACCCACCAGCTCAACACCACCGGCCGGACCTACGGCCTGGCGGAGCTGCGCGCGCTGTGCGACTCGCCCGACCACCGGGTGCTGGTCGCCGAACTGACCGACCGGTTCGGCGAGTACGGCACCATCGGCCTCGCGCTGAGCGAGCGAACCCGGCACCGGGAGGGCGACGGGCCGGACGGGCCGGCCGAGGTCCTGCGCCTGCTGCTGCTGTCCTGCCGGGTGATGTCCCGGGGCGTCGGGCCGGCGCTGATCGGCCACGTCGTGCGCGCCGCCCTCGCCGAAGGACGCCGCCCGCTGGCCGAGTTCGTCCCCACCGACGTCAACCGGGTGATGCTGGTGAACCTCCGGTTCGCCGGGTTCACCGTGGTCGGCCAGGAGGAGGGCGGCCGGCTGCTGCTCGGCTACCCGGCCGCCGCCCCGCCGCCCCCGGCGCCGGGCCACCTTCGGCTGCTCACCCCGGGCCCGGGGGCGACCCCCGGCCCCCACGATCCGCGCACCATGCCGTGACCAGGAAGGACGCCGTGCACCCGCAAGACAGTCAGGGCCCCGAGACCGCCGCGACCCCCTCGACCGCCGGGACCGCCACGCCCGCCTCGACGGCCGGGGCCGTCGGGCGGATCCCGGTCGGGGTCGTCGGCGCCGGGACGATGGGCACCGCCGTCGCCCAGGTCTTCGCCTCGGCCGGGCACCCCGTGGTGGTCGTCGACCGGCACCGCGCCGCCCTCGACGCCGGTCCCCGCCGGCTGAACGACGGCCTACGCGCCGCCCGACTGCTCGGCCGCCGACCGGCCCCGGGCGAGGACCGCCCGTCGGCGGAGCGGACGGCCGAACTGATCGACTGGACGGAGGAGTTCGATCGGCTCGCGGAGGTCGGATTCGTCGTCGAGTGCACCTCCGAGCGGCTCGCCGTCAAGGAGCAGGTGCTCGGGGAGCTCGACCGGGTCTGCGCCCCCGCCACGGTGTTCGCCTCCTGCACCTCGGCCATCCCGGTCGCGCGGCTCGCCTCCTACACCGACCGGGCCGACCGGGTGCTCGCCACCCACTTCATGAACCCCGCCTACCTCAAGGAGACCGTCGAGGTCGTCCGCGGCCCCGCCACCACCGCCCGGACCCTGGAGACCACCCTCGCGCTGCTCGCCGGGGTCGGCCGCAGCGCCCACGTCGTCCTCGACGCGCCGGGGTTCGTCTCCAACCGGGTGCTGATGCCGATGGTCAACGACGCGGCCGCCCGGGTGCAGGAGGGCGTCGCCAGCGCGGAGACCGTCGACCTGATCTTCCAGGAGTGCTTCGGCCACGCCATGGGCCCGCTGCGCACCGCCGACCTGATCGGGCTGGACACCATCGTGGACACCCTCGACGTCCTGCTGGAGACCACCGGCGACGAGCGCTACCGGCCCTGCGAGCTGCTGCTCGACCTGGTGCGGCGCGGACACCTCGGCCGCAAGACCGGGCTGGGCTTCCACGCCTACGGGGCGCGCCCGTGACCGCCGGCCGGCCGGCCCCCGACGTGCTCGACCTGATCCGGGAGCGGTTCCGCGCGGTGCCCGACGGGATCGCCGTCGTGGTCGGCGGTGATCGGCTGACGTACCGTCAACTCGACGTCGGGAGCCGGGTGCTGGCCGACCGGCTGGCCGCCGCCGGGGCCGCCCCCGGCCAGGTCGTCCTGGTGTACCGGCGCCAGGGCGTGCGCACCGTCGTCGGCATGCTGGCCGCGCTGCGGCTGGGCGCGGCCTGGTGCGTCCTGGAGCCCGAGCGGCCCGCCGCGATGGTCCGCGGGCTGCTGCGCGACAGCGGCTGCGCCGTCCTGGTGTACGACGACGGTGACCCGGCCACCCCGCCCGCCGCCGTCCGGGAGCTCACGGCCGGCTGCGGGCAGCCGGTCACGGCAGTGGCGGAGGCGGCGCAGGCGGGTGCCGTCGCGGTGGCCGGGCGGCCGGACGCCGCGGTGCCCCCGAACGCGCCCGCCTACGCCGTCACCACCTCGGGGACCACCGGGGAGCCCAAGTCCGTCCTGGTCTCCCGGGGCGCGCTGGCCCAGCTGGTCGCCTCCCGCGACGAGGACCCCGCCGCGACCACCTTCACGGCCTCCCGGCTCTCCTGGGACGGGCCGCTGCTGATGCTGTTCCACACCCTCTGCGGCGGCGGCACCGCGGTGCTGCCGGACGAGCGGGCGCTGCCCGACCCGGAGGCGGCCGCCGGGCTGGTCCGGCGCCACCGGGTCGAGGTGGCGGTCTGCCCGCCCTCCTTCCACCGGCTGATGCTGCCGCACCTGGCCGGCGCCGACGCCCACCTGCGCCGGTGGATCCTCGGCGGGGAGGCGCTGCCGGCCGCGCAGGCCGAACGGCACCGGGCCGCCCTGCCGGGCACCCGGCTGCTCAACGAGTACGGCGCCACCGAGACCACCGTGACCGTGGTGGCCCACCCCGTCCCGCCCGCACCGGCCGACCCCGTCCCGATCGGACGGCCCACCGCGGGGGCCCGGATCCACCTGCTGGACGAGCGGCTGGCCCCGGTGCCGCCCGGGCGGGCCGGCGAGCTGTACGCGGCGGGCCCGCAGGTCGCCGAGGGGTACGCCGGGCGAGCAGGGGAGACCGCGCTGCGGTTCGTCCCGGACCCGTTCGCCACCGCCCCCGGCGCCCGGATGTACCGCACCGGCGACCTCGCCGCCGCCGACGCCACCGGGGCCCTGGTGTTCCGGGGCCGGGCCGACGGGCAGCTCAAGGTGCGCGGCGTCCGGGTCGAGCGGGAGGCGGTGGAGGCGGCGCTGGAACGCCACCCCGCCGTCCGGCAGGCCGCCGTGCTCGCCGTCGCCGCGCCGGACGGCGGCACCGCGCTGGCCGCCTTCTGGGCCCCGGCCGATCCCGGCGCGCCCGCTCCGGCCACCGGCGACCTGATCGCGCACTGTGCGGCCCTGGTCGGCGGGCCGGCCGTGCCGGAGCGGTTCGTCCGGGTCGCCGCCTTCCCGCTCGCGCCGTCCGGCAAGGCCGACCTCAGGGCGCTGCGCGCGCTGCTGCCCGAGGAGCCGGCGCCGGTGGCGGCGGCAGGCGACGGCGGCGCCCGGCAGGTGGTGACGGGCTTCTGGACCGAGGTCCTCGGACACGGCGACTTCGGCCCCGAGGACGACTTCTTCGCCGTGGGCGGCAACTCGCACCGGGTGGTCGACCTGCACCTGCGCCTCGAACGCGCCTGGCCCGGTGCCGTCCGGGTCGGCCGGCTCTTCGACCTGCGCACCGTCGCCGACCAGGCCGCGGCCGTCGACACCGCCACCGCCGCCACCGCCCCGACCCCCGGCCCGCCGCACGGCGCCCCCGTGCCCGGCGCCGCGTACGAAGTCTGACGACCGGACGAACGGACGACCGTGCACCGAGCCCGACGAACCGGAGCAGTGACCGTGACCAGGACCCCCGCGACGGAGCCCCGCGACACCGACATCGCCATCGTCGGCATCGGGGCCCGCTTCCCCGACGCCGACGACCTGGCGGCCTTCCGGGCCAACCTGGCGGCCGGGCGCGACTCGGTCGGCGACATGCCTGCCGAGCGGGCCGCCGCCACCGGACTCGACCCGGACGCGCGCTACCTGCCGATGGGCCACCTCGCCGACGTCCACACCTTCGACCACGCCTTCTTCGGCCTCTCCCGGCGCGAGGCCGCCCTGATGGACCCCCAGCAGCGGATCGCGCTGGTCCTCGCCCACCAGGCCGTCGAGGACGCCGGCTACGCGGCGAACGCCCTGCGCGCCCACCCGGTCGCCGTGGTGCTCAGCGCCGCCGCCTCCGGCTACCAGGCCGCCGCCACCGAGCCCGGCCCGCTCAGCGCACTCGGGAACGTCCCCTTCGCGCTGCCTGCCCGGATCGCCCACGTGCTCGGCTTCGAAGGTCCCTGCTACGCCGTCGACACCGGGTGCAACAGCTCGCTCGTCGCCGTTCACCAGGCCTGCCGCGAACTGCGCGACGGCGAGGCCGAGTACGCGCTCGCCGGCGGCTTCAGCGTGCGCCCCGGCGGCCTGCCCGCCCGGCTGACCGAGGGCATGACCGAACTCGTCTCCCCGAGCGGGCGTTGCCGGGCCTTCGACGCCGACGCCGACGGCACCGCCAACGGCGAGGGCGGCGCCGTCCTGCTGCTCACCACCCTCGGCCGGGCCCGCGCGGACGGCGCTCCCGTGCACGCGGTGATCCGTGGCAGCGCCGTCCGGCACAACGGCCGGGCGGCCGCCACCATCAGCACCCCGAGCGCGCCCGCGCACGCGGCGGTGATCGGCGCCGCCTGGCGTGCCGCCGGGCTCGACCCCGCCCTGGCCGGCTACCTGGAGGCGCACGGCTCCGGCACCCGGCTCGGCGACGCGGTCGAACTGGAAGGCCTGGCCCAGGTGTTCGGCCCGCTCGGCTTCGGCGCGCACGGCCGGCGGCTGCCGATCGGTTCGGTGAAGACCAACGTCGGCCACCTCGACCACGCGGCCGGGATCGCCGGCCTGGTGAAGGCCGTCCTCGCGGTCGGCCACGGCGAGCTCTACCCCTCGCTGCACTTCCGCCGCCCCGTCGACGAGGCCGCCCTGGAGCCGGTCGAGGTGGTCACCGGCCTGCGGCCCTGGGAGGGCGAGGAGCGGATCGCCGGGGTCAGCTCGTACAGCCTGGGCGGGATCAACGCTCACTGCGTGGTCCAGCGGCCGCCCGCTTCGTCCGCCCCGTCCGCGCCGCCCGCGCCGGCGGCCGCGACCGCCCCGCGCCCGGCCCGGCTGGTCGGCGTCTCGGCGCGCAGCCGCTCCGCGCTGGCCCGGCTCTGTGCGGACCTGGGCGCCGCGCTGGCCGCCTCGACCGCCGAGCTCGACGACGTGGCCTTCACCCTCAACTCCGGGCGCAACCGCCACGAGCACCGGGTGGCCGTGCCGGCCCGGGACACCGCCGACCTCGGTCGCAAGCTCGCCGAGCGGGCCACCCGGCCGGGCGGGTCGGCCGACGACGCCCCGTACGGCAGCCGGACCAGGCCGCCCGCCGTCTGCCTGCTGCTCTCCCCGGACGCCGCACCCGACGCCCCCGCCCCGGCGCCGCTGCCCGCCGAACTCCCCGCCGCCGGGCCGCAGGCCGCGCTGCTGGCGGGCCAACTGGCCGTCCATCGAGAGCTGGTGCGCAGCGGCGTCCCGGTCGACACGGTGCTGAGCAGCGGCGTCTCCCGCTACGCGGCCCGGCACCTGCTCGGCACCCTCACCGCCGAGGACAGCCGGGAGCTCGCGGCCGGGGCCGAGGCCGCGCCGCCGGACCGGGAACGGCTCGTCGCGGCCGCCGAGCGGCTCGCCGCCGCCGGACCGGTGGTGTTCGTCGACCCGGGCCCCGACGGCGTCCTCGGGCGGCTGCTCGCCGAGCGGTTCGGCCCGCAGGGGCAGGACGGCGCACGGCTGGTGACGGCGACCGCGTCGGACGGCGGCTTCGCGGCGCTGCTCGGGCGGTTGTACGAGGCCGGCGTCGACCTGGACTGGTCCGTGCTCGGCCCCGCCCCCGGCAGCGCCCGTCGCCTGCGTCTGCCGGGGCACCCGCTGGCCGCGACCCCGTGCTGGATCCGGCCGCCGGCCGTACCGGCGGCGCCCGCCGTACCCGCTGCGCCGGCCGCTCCCGCCGGGCCCGTCCCGGGGCCGAGCGGGTCCGGCGGCGACGAGGACCCGGAGCCCTGGCTCGCCGGAGTCCTGGGCGAACTGCTGCACAGCGACCGGCCGTTGGGCCCGGACGCCGACTACTTCGAGCTCGGCGGCAACTCCATCATCGCCCTCCAGCTCGCCGACCGGATCCAGACCCGGTACGGCTTCCGGCCCCGGCTGCTCGACGTCTACGAGCACCCCGCCGTCGGCGCGTTCGCCCGGCTCATCCGCCGCCGGGCCGGAGCCCCGGCGGCGGACGTCCTGCCGCCGATCGTCCCGCGCGGCACCCCCGTCACCTCCTTCGGCCAGGACCGCATCTGGTTCCACCACCAGCTCGACCCGGATACCACGCTCTACAACCTGCCGATGGTCAGCCAGGTCAGCGGCCCGTTCCACGTCGACGCCGTCCGCGGCATGTGGCACGACCTGATAGCGCGCCACGAGGTGCTGCGCTCCAACTTCGCCGAGGAGGACGACGAGCCGGTGCTGCGCGTCCGCCCGGAGCCCGGGGACTTCTTCGTCTTCCGGGACGTCTCGGGGGAGCCGGACCCGCTCGCCGCCGCCCGGGAGCTGGTCCGGCAGGCCGCCGAGTACCGCTTCGACCTCGCCCACGACCCCCTGGTGCGGGTGCTCGTGGTCCGGATGGCACCCGAGGAGCACGTGCTCCAGGTGACCATGCACCACGCGGTCAACGACGGCGCCTCGCCGCGGATCTTCGAGCGCGAGCTGCCCGAGCTGTACGCCGCCCGCCGGGACGGCCGCCCGCACCGCCTCGCGCCGCTGCCGATCCAGTTCGCCGACTACGCGGCCTGGCAGCGCGAGCTGGTGGCCGGCCCGGCCCTGGAGCGCGAACTCGCCTACTGGTGCGAGACCCTGAGCGACGCCCCGGTGCTGCGACTGCCCACCGACCAGCCGCGCCCGGCCCGCCGGGACTACGCCGGCGACCTGGTGGTGTTCACCGTGGACGCGGCACTGATGCGCGAGCTGCGCCGGCTCGCGGCGGACCACTCGGTGACCCTCTTCGTGGTCCTGCTCGCCGGCTTCTACCTCCTGCTGGCCCGCCGCAGCGGGCAGGACGACCTGGTCGTCGGCACCCCGACCACCGGGCGCAACCGGCCCGAACTGGAGGGCCTGATCGGCTTCTTCAACAGCACCGTGGCGCTGCGCGCCGACCTGTCCGGCGCCCCGTCGGTGGCCGGCTTCCTGCACCGGGTGCGCGCCGTGGTGCTGGAGGCCCTGGAGCACCAGGAGGTGCCCTTCGACCGGGTCGTCCAGGCCCTGACGGACGAGCGCGATCCGGGCCGGAGCCCGCTGTTCGACGTGTTCTACGTGCACCAGGACCTGCCGCCGATCCAGCAGATCCTGGGCACCTCGACCGGGTACTTCGACATCGGGCACAACGCCGGCAACCTGTTCGGCGGACTGCCGGCGGGCACCGCCAAGTTCGACCTCACCCTGATCACCTCCGACCGGATCGGCGACGAGGCCATGGACGCCTGCCTGGAGTTCAGCACCCAGCTGTTCACCGCGGCGACGGCGCGCGGGTTCGTCGAGGAGTACACGGCGCTGCTCCGCGAACTCACCGCCGCCGACGGCGAGTCGCCGCTCTCCCCGCTGTGGGCCGGGGCGCTGGCGGCCGACCCCGCCGACGCGGTTCCGGCCGGTCTCCCCGGTCCGGTCCGGCTCGACATCCCCACCGACCGCCCCCGCCCGGACCGCGCCGACCACACCGAACGCAGCGTCACCGTCCCGGTCGACGAGCCGCTGCGCGCCGCGATCGCCCGGTTCGGCCCGCACCCGGACCGGGTGCTGCGGGCCGGCTGGCTGGTGCTGCTCTCGTGGATCTCCGGACAGGACGAGGTGGCCGTCGGCCTGCCCGGCGGCTCCCTGCTGCGGGCCGACCTCGCCGACGAGCCCGGCTTCGCCGACCTGGTCGGGCGGACCGCCGTCGAGGGGACGACCGGCGCCGCAGCCCAGCCCCCGGTCCGCTCCCGGGGCGCCGACGGCAGCGGGCCGGGCGGGGCCGAACTCGACCTGGGCTGGCGGGAGGGGACCGGCCCCGGCCCCGCCGCCCTGACCGTCCACTACGCCCCGGAACTCTTCGACCCGGCGACCGCGACCGGCTTCGCCACCGGGCTGCGCGAGCTGCTGCGCGGCCTGCTGGCCGAGCCCGACCGCCCGGTCCACGACGTGGCGGCCGAACATGCCGACCCTACGGCCGAGCCGACCGACGCCGACGCGCCCGAGGCCGTGACCCCGCAGACCGACGACGACACCGTGAGGGCCCGATGAGCAGCTCCGCCGCCACCCCGCTCGACGCCGCCCGGCGAGCCGTCCTGCGGGACACCCTGTCCCTGCCCGCCGACTGCGTGGCACGCCTGGTCCGGTTCGAGGGCCGGGTCGAGCCGGAGCGGCTGCGCCACGCGGTGGCCGGATCCCTGGCCGAACGGCCCGGTCTGTACGCCACCTTCCGGGCCTCCGGCGAGGCCGGCCGGCTGCGTCCGGCGGGCGCGGGCCCGGCGCCCGTGGTCGAGGTGCTGGACCTCGGCCCGGAGGAGCCGGACGGCTGGCTCGCGGCCGAACTCGTCCGCCCGCTGGACCTGGTGGGCGGGCCGTTGGTGCGCCACGTGCTGATCCGCGAGCCCGGCGGCGCCCTCGCCTGGTTCCTGCGCCACCACCGGCTGGTCGACGACGACGCGGGCCTGGCCGCGGTGGTCCGCCGGGCCGCGGAGCTGTACGCGGACGGGGGTGACCCCCTCCCGCCGAAGGCCGAGAACCGCCTCGCCGAGAACCGCCCCGCCGACCGTGCCTACTGGCAGGAGGTGGTGGCCGGGCTGTCCGCGCCCGAGCCCGCCGCCGCCCGGCCCGCCGGCGCGCTCGCGCCGCCGGCCGACCTGCCCTGGCTGCCGGTGGCCGGCCCGGCCGCGTTGGCCCGGGTGGCCCGGGCCGGTGGTGCGGGGCCCGGGGCCGTGCTGCTCGGCGCCGCCGCCGTGGCCGCACACCGGCTGACCGGCGTACCGGAGTTGCTGCTCGGGCACTGGCTGGAGGCGCCCGGCCCCGGCGGCCGCGGTCTGGTCGTGCCGGTGCGCCTCGCCGTGACCCCGGAGCTGACCTTCACCGAGGTGGTCCGGCGGGCCGGCCGCGCGCTGCGCGGGGCCCGTCGGCACGGCCACCGTCCGGACCTGGACCTGCCCTGGTCCGCCGCGTCCGGGTACGGCCTGGTCACCGGCCTCGCCGACAGCGCCGAGCGGGTGGCGTTCGGCGCCGAGGCCGTGGCCGTCCTGGCCCGCGCCTGGGGCGAGCCGGTGGACGGCCGGTTCCTGCGCGCGGACCCGGCCCCGGGGGCGTGGCGGGTCGCCGTCGGCGGCCACGGCGCCGATGCCGCGGAGCACCGCCGGATCGTCCGGCTGCTGGAGCGGCTGGCGGCCCGGCCGGACGAGCCGGTGCACTCCTTCGACGTGGCGGGCCCGGACGAGCTCGCCGTGGTGGGGAAGGCCAACGCCACCGACCGGGCGGTGCCCGAGACCACCGTGCCCGAGGCCTTCGCCGCCCAGCTGGCGCGGACCCCCGACGCCGTCGCGGTGCGTGGCCGTGGCGCGGTGCTGGACTACGCGGCGCTGGACGAACGGTCCGAGCGGATCGCCCGGCGGCTCGCCGGCCTCGGCGTCGGCCGCGAGGACGTCGTCGCGGTGCTGCTGCCCCGCACCCCCACCCTGGTCGCGGCCGTGCTGGGCGTGCTGAAGGCCGGCGCCGCCTACCTGCCGGTGGATCCGGGCCACCCGCAGGGCCGGGTGGCGTTCCTGCTCGCGGACACCCGCCCCCGGGCGGTGCTGACCACGGCGGAGCTCGCCGCCGCCCTCCCGGCGCCGACCGCCGACGGCCCGACCGTCGTCCTGCTCGACGACGAGGGCACGCAGAACGGCACGTTCGCCGAGGCCGCACCCGCCCGCCCGCTGCCCGGCAACGCGGCGTACGTCATCCACACCTCCGGCTCCACCGGGACGCCCAAGGGCGTGGTGGTCACCCACCGCGCCGTGGCCAACCTCGCCGCGTGGGCGGCGGCCGAGCTCGGCCCCGAGGCCTTCTCCCGGGTGCTCGGCGCCACCTCGCTCTCCTTCGACCTGTCCGTCTTCGAGCTCCTGGTGCCGCTGTTCGTCGGTGGCAGCGTCGACCTGGTCGACAACCTGCTGGCGCTGCTGGAACGCCCGGACTGGTCCGGCAGCCTGGTCAACACCGTGCCGTCGGTGTACCAGCAGGTCGCCCGGGCCGAGTGGGTGCGCGAGCGGGCGCAGACCTACGTGTTCGCCGGCGAGCCGCTGCCCGCCGCACTGGTCCGTCTGGTGCACGCCCGCAACCCGCAGGCCCGGGTGCTCAACCTCTACGGGCCCACCGAGGCCGTCGTGTACGCCACGGCCGGGGCGTGTCCGCCCGGTGTGCCCGGGGAGCCGTCGATCGGCGTGCCGGTCGGCAACGTGCGGGCCCACGTCCTCGACCCGGCCCTGCGGCCCGCGCCGCTGGGCGTCGCCGGCGAGCTCTACCTGGCCGGCGACTACCTGGCCCGGGGCTACGCCCACCGGCCCGGTGCCACCGCCGTGCGCTTCCTCCCCGATCCGTTCGGCACGCCCGGCGCCCGGATGTACCGCACCGGGGACCTGGCCCGCTGGAGCGCCGCCGGGGAGCTGGAGTACCTCGGCCGGACCGACCACCAGGTGAAGGTCCGCGGCCACCGGATCGAACTCGGCGAGATCGAGGCCCGGTTGACCGCCCTGGCCGGCGTCCGGCAGGCGGTGGTGGTCGCCACCGACGACGGCGAGGGCGACCGTCGGACCACGGCCTTCCTGGTGGCCGACGAGCGCCACCCGGCCGATCCGGAGGGCGTCCGGGCCGCGTTGCGCGCGGAACTGCCCGCACCGGTCGTGCCGGCCGCACTGGTCTTCCTCGACGCCCTTCCGACCAACACCAGCGGCAAGACCGACCGGACCGCGCTCGCCGCCCTGGCGGCCGCGCCCGAGACCCGGTCGGAGACCCGCGCGGTCGCAGGCTCCACCCGTACCGAGGTGCTGCGTGAGCTCTTCGCCGGCGTGCTCGGCCTGCCCGACGTCGGCCCGGACGACAGCTTCTTCGTCCTCGGCGGCGACAGCATCCGCTCCATCAAGCTGCTCCGTCGGGCCCGCCGGGCCGGGCTGGCGCTCGCCCCGGAGGACGTGTTCGCGCACCCGACCCCGGCCGGACTCGCGGCGGTCGCCACCCCGCTCAACCCGGCCGCCCCCGGCCGGCCCGCCGAAGGCGAGCTGCTCCCGCTGGACGCCGCCGAACGCGCCTGGCTGCAGGCCCGGTTCCCGGGCCACCGGGACGTGCTGCCGCTGACCCCGCTCCAGGAGCGGCTGCTCTTCTCCCCGCACGGCCACGGCGGCGGCGACGCCTACGTGATGCGGCTGTGGATGGACCTCGACGGGCGGCTCGACCCGGTGGCACTGCGCGGGGCCGTCGAGGCGTTCTGCCGCCGCCACCCGAACCTGTCGGCCGGGTTCGTCCGCCTCCCCGGCGGCCGCCCGGTCCAGGTCGTGCCGGACCGCCTCCCGCCGTTCACGGAGGTGGACCTCAGCGGTCTGGCGCCGGCCGAACAGGAGGCGGAGACCGAGCGGTTGGCCGCCGAGGACCGCACCACCCGCTTCGACCCGGCCGACCCGCCGCTGATCCGCTTCACCCTGCTGCGGCTCGGACCGGAGCGGTACCGCCTGGTGCTGGTCGCCCACCACACCCTGATCGACGGCTGGTCCAACCAGCTCCTCCTGCCGGAGCTGTTCACGCTGTACCGCGACCCGGCCGGGCTGGCCGAGCCGGTGCCGCTGCGCGACCACCTGGCCTGGCTGGCGGGCCGGGACCACGAGGCCGCCCGCCGCGCGTGGCGCGAAGCCCTGGCCGAGCCGCTCGAACCCACCCTGGTGGTGCCGGCCGGGCTGCCGCCCGCCACCGGCTGGCCGGGCCGCCGCCACCGGCTCCTGGGCGGGCCGCGCACCGAGCGGCTCGGCGCCCTCGCGGCCCGACTGGGTGTCACCCTCAACACCGTGCTGCAGGCCACCTGGGCGCTGATGCTGGCCGAGCGGACCGGCCGCCCCGACGTGGTGTTCGGGATCATCGTCTCCGGCCGCTCGCCCGAGCTACCGGGTTCCGAGTCCGTCATGGGGTTCCTGATCAACACCCTGCCGCTGCGGATCACCCTGCGGGAGGACGAGTCGCTGGCCGGGCTGCTGACCCGGGTCCAGCGCGAGCAGGCCCGGATGATCGCCCACCAGCACCTGGGAATCCCCGAGATCCAGCGGGCGACCGGGCTCGGCGAGATCTTCGACACCGTCATGGTGTACGAGAACTTCCCGCAGTCCGGCGACCAGAGCGACGCGCTCCCGGGGGTGCGGATCTCCGCCTCCGGCAGCGAGACGGCCGCGCACTACCCGTTGACGCTGATGGCGATACCGCGCGACGGCGGGCTGGAGCTCGACGTCCTGCACCGCGAGGACGTCGTCGACGTCGAGGGTGCCGACGCCCTGCTGGCCCGGGCGCTGGAGCTGCTCGACACCCTCACCGCCGAACCCGGCACCGCCGTCGGCGCCCTCGGCCTGCTCAGCCCCTGGCCCGCGGCCGCCGGGCCCGCCCCGGCGCGCACGGCCGACCCCGCCCCGGCGCGCACGGCGGACCCCGCCGAGGCGGCCGACGGCCCGGAGCCCATGCTGGCCCCCCTGCTGGCGCTGCGCTCGACCGGCACCGGGGCGCCGCTGTTCTGCGTGCACGCGGCCGCCGGGATCGGCTGGACGTACGGGGCACTGCTGGGGCCGCTCGGCGATCGGCCGCTCTACGCCCTGCAGTCCCGCGGCCTCGACGGCCGGGGCCCGCTGCCGGCCAGCGTGGAGGAGGTGGCCGAGGACTGCCTGCGGGAGATCCGCGCCGTCCAGCCCGAGGGGCCCTACCACCTGCTCGGCTGGTCGTTCGGCGGCCTGGTCGCCTACGCCGTGGCCACCCGGCTGCAGGAGCAGGGCGCGGAGGTGGGGCTGCTCGCCCTGCTCGACAGCTACGTGCTCGCCGACCTGCCCGCCCGGACGGCGACCGAGGTCCTGGAGGAACAGGGCCAGGTCCGCAGCGCCCTGCTGAGGCTGGCCGGCGTCGACCGCCCCGCCGACGCGCCCGCGCCGACCGCCGAGGAGTTCCTCGCACTCGCCGGGAAGTCCGAGTCCCCGCTCTCCGTCTTCTCCGAACGCCACCTGACCGCGCTCGCCGAGGTCTACGACAACAACGTCCGGCTCGGCCGGGCCTACCGTCCCGGCCGGTTCCACGGCGACCTGCTCCTGATCGAGGCCGTCCCCGAGACCAGCGGGCCCGTCCAGGACCCGGAGAGCTGGCTGCCCTACCTGGGCGGGCGGCTGCTGCGGCACCGGACCGACCACGGCCACCAGGACCTCGGCGGCCCGGCCGCCCTGGTCGACCTCGCCCCGGCGCTGCTCGACCGGCTCGGCGATCCGGCCGGGCCGCGCGGCCCGGAAAGGAACTGACGCATGCCCACCCGACGCCACCCGCTCACGGCGCCGCAGACGGGGATCTGGTTCGGCCACGAGGCCGACCCCACCCGGCGGCGGTACACCGCAGGTCAGTACGTCCAGATCCACGGCGCGATCGACGAGGAGCTGTTCGAACGCGCGCTGCGCGGCGTGGTGGCCGGCAGCGAGAGCATGCGGGTGCGCTTCGAGCCCACCGCCGACGGCGCCGTCCAGATCGTCGAGGACGCCGCCGACTGGCCGCTGCACCGGCTCGACCTGCGCCACCACGAGGACCCGGCCGCCGCCGCCCGGGAGTTCACCACCGCCGGGCTCGCCCACGCGTACGACCTGACCGCAGGCCCGCCCTTCGACTTCCACCTCCTGCGGACCGGCGAGGCGGAGTACCTGTGGTACCTGCGGATGCACCACATCCTGTGCGACGGGGTGGGCGCGGCCGGGCTGATGCGCCGGGTGGCGGCCGAGTACACGGCGCTGCGCGCGGGCGAGGCGGCCGGCACCGGCGTGCACGACCCGCTCTCGGCCCTGCTCGACGACGACGCCGCGTACCGGGCCTCCGCCCGGTTCCGCACCGACGCCGAGTTCTGGGCCGAGGAGTTGGCCGGCCTCGCCGACCCGCCCCGCCTCGCGGGCGGGCGCGGCGGCCTGACCGGCTCCGGCGCGCGCCCGCCGGTCGCCGTCCGGACGGAGTTGTCCGCCGAGCGCTGGGCCGCCGTCCGGGAACGGGCCGGGGCGGGCTGGACCACGCTGTTCCCGGCCGCGCTGGCCGTCGCGCTGCACGCCGACACCGGCGAGCGCGCGGCGGCGATCGGCCTCGGCGTCCGCGGCCGGGACGCCGCGCTGGCCCGGCGGGCCTTCGGCATGACCGCGAACGTCGTCCCGCTGCGGCTCGCCGTCGACCCGGCCGGCACGGTCGCGGACCTGGTGTCGGCCACGGCGGACCGGGTCCGCGCCGCGCTGCGCCGCCAGCGCTACCGCTTCGAGGACATGCTCCGTGACACCGCCGCCGTCCGGGGTGACCGGCCGCTGGTCGGCCCCACCCTGAACCTGCTGCCCCTCGACCTGGGCCTGCGGTTCGACGGGATCCCGGCCACCGTGCACGAGGTCTCGCCGGGCCTGCCCGAGGACTTCGCCCTCGGCGTCTACGACAACGGCCGGGACACCCTGCCGGTGTTCGCCGACGCCGTCGGCGCGTACGGCGAGGACACCGTCCGGGCCCACCTGGACCGGCTGCTCGACCTCGTCACGGCGCTGGCCGAGGCCCCGGACGGCCTCCCGGTCGGCCGGCTGTGCGCCGGCGGCGGGGGAGCCCTGCCCGCGCCCGTACCCGTACCCGCGCCCGCACCCGTACCCGTACCCGCGCCCGCCGGGGTCGACCAGGACGGCGACACCCTGGTGTCGCTGTTCGAACGGCAGGCCGCCGCCCGCCCGGACGCGCCCGCCGTGGTGCTCGGCGAGACCGTCCTGAGCTACCGCGAACTCGACCGGCGCGCCGACCGGTTGGCCCGCCGGCTCGCCGCCCGGGGCGTGCGCCGCGGCGACCTCGTCGGCGTCGCCCTGCACCGCTCGCCGGAGCTGGTGGCCGCGCTGCTCGGCGTCCAGAAGGCCGGCGCCGGCTACCTGCCGCTGGACCCGGACTACCCCGCCGAGCGGCTGCGCGCGACGATCGACGACGCCGCACCCCGGCTCGTGGTGACCGACGACTCCGCGTGGGCGGCGCTCCCGGACGGCGTCGAGAGCCTGCCCGTCGACGGCGGGGACGAGCCCGCCGACCGGGAGCAGGCGGTGCCGGAGCGCCCCGGCCCGGACAGCGTCGCCTACGTCATCCACACCTCCGGTTCGACCGGCCGGCCCAAGGGCGTCCTGGTCACCCACCGCAACGTCACCCGGCTGCTCGCCACCACCGCCGACCGGTTCGGCTTCGGACCGGACGACACCTGGACGCTGTTCCACTCCTACGCCTTCGACTTCTCGGTCTGGGAGCTGTGGGGCGCCCTGCTGCACGGCGGCCGGCTGGTCGTCGTCCCCCGGGACACCGCCCGCTCGCCCGAGGAGTTCCTGCACCTGCTCGCCGACGAGCGGGTCACGGTGGTGAACCAGACCCCCTCGGCGTTCACCCAGCTGGCCGCCGCCGACGCCGCCCACCCCGGCCCGAGCGCCCGGCTCGCCCTGCGCTACGTCGTCCTCGGCGGCGAGCAGCTCGAACCGTGGCGGCTCGCGGACTGGTACCTGCGCCACCCGGACGACGCGCCCCGGCTGGTCAACATGTACGGCATCACCGAGACCACCGTGCACGTCACGGCCGGCGACCTGGACGCCGCCGCGACCGCCGCCGGCACCGCGACCGTCGGCGAGGCGCTGCCGGACCTGCGGGTCCACCTGCTGGACGCCGCCCTGCGCCCGGTGCCCGACGGCCTGCCGGGCGAGCTGTACGTGGCCGGTCCCGGCCTCGCCCGCGGCTACCTCGGCCGCCCCGCCCTGACCGCCGGGCGCTTCGTCGCCGACCCGTTCGGCCCGCCCGGCACCCGGATGTACCGCAGCGGGGACCGCGCCCGCCGCCGCCCCGACGGCGAACTGGAACACCTCGGCCGCACCGACCGGCAGGTGAAGATCCGCGGCTACCGGATCGAGCCGGGCGAGATCGAGGCCGTGCTCGCCGCGCTGCCCGGCATCTCCGGCGCCGCCGTCCTGGCCACCGAACGGGAGCCCGGGCACCGGACGCTGACCGCCTATCTGCTCGGCACCCGGGAGGCCGTACGGGAGGCCGCCGACCGGGCGCCGCAGGTGCTCCCGCAGCACCTGGTGCCGACCGCCCTGCACGCCGTCGACGCCTTCCCGCTGACCGCCAACGGCAAGCTGGACGAGCACCGGCTGCGGGCCCTGGCCACCGCCCCGGCGGACGGCCGCGGCGATGGCCGGGACGGTGGCCGGGGCCGGGCGCCGCGCGGGGAGCGCGAGCTGCGGCTGCACCGGCTGTTCGCCGAACTGCTCGGCGCCGACGGCTTCGGCGCGGACGAGAGCTTCTTCGCCCTCGGCGGCGACTCGCTCACGGCGAACCGGCTGGTGGTCCGCGCCCGGGCCGAACTGCCCGCCGAGCTGACCATCCGGGACGTCTTCGCGGCGCCCACGGTGGCCGGCCTGGCGGCCCGGATCGGCGCTCGGAGCGGCGCCGGCCGGGGTGCTGCCGAGGCCGTGCCGCCGGTCGGCTCCGAGCGCCCGCAGGCCGGCCCCCGGCCCGAGCGGATCCCGCTCTCGTACGCCCAGCGCGGCCTGTGGTTCCTGCACCGGCTCGGCGACCAGGAGTCGACCTACCACGTCCCGCTGGCCGCCCGGCTGACCGGGCCGCTCGACCTGGCGGCGCTGCGGGCCGCCGCGGGCGACGTCCAGCGGCGGCACGAGAGCCTGCGCACGGTGTTCCCCGCCACCGACGGCCGGCCCAGCCAGCGGATCCTCGCCGACCCGCCGGTCCCGCTGACCGTCCGGCACCTCGAACCGGACGCCCTGGACGCGGCGTTCGCCGAGGAGGTGCACCGTCCGTTCGACCTCGAAGCGGGCCCGCCCTGGCGCCTGGCCGTCCTCGGCGCCGGGCCCGAGGAGCACGTCCTGCTGATCGTCCTGCACCACATCACCGCCGACGAGCAGTCGCTGCTCCCGCTGACCCGCGACCTGGCCGCCGGCTACGCCGCCCGGGCCCGCGGCCGGACCCCCGAGTGGCCCCGACTGCCGCTCCAGTACGCCGACTTCACGCTCTGGCAGCACCGCATGCTCGGCGCCGGCGACGACCCCGGCAGTCCGCTGGTGGACGAACTGGCCCACTGGCGCGCGGTGTTGAGCGGCGCGCCGGAGCGCACCGCGCTGCCGGTGGACCACGAGCCGCCGGCTGGGGCGGCGCTGCGCGGGGCCGCCGCCGAGTTCCACTGGGACGCCGAACTGGTGTCCGCCGCATCGGAGTTGGCGGCCCGGCAGGGGGCAACCCTGTTCATGGTGCTGCACGCGGCCGTCGCCTGCCTGCTCGCCCGGTCCGGCGCGGGCACCGACCTCGTGCTCGGCACGGTCACGGCCGGCCGCGCCGAACCCGCGCTGGACGACCTGGTCGGCTACTTCGCCCAGCCGCTGGCCCTGCGCACCGACCTCTCCGGCCGCCCGGGCTTCGCGGAACTGCTCGACCGGGTCCGGCACGCCGACCTCACCGCCTTCGCCCACGACCGGGCGCCGTTCGACCGGGTGGTGGACGCGCTCGCGCCCGACCGCGAACTCGGCTGCCACCCGCTGTTCCAGGTCATGATCACCCTGCACGCCGGGCGCCGGCCCGCCGTCACCCTGCCCGGGCTGGTCGGGCGGCCGTACCGACCCGAGCGGGTGATGGCCAAGTTCCCGCTGCTCTTCGAGTTCACCGAGCAGCCGGACGGGACGGTCCACGGCGTCCTGGAGTACAGCACCGGCCACTTCCACGCGGAGACCGCCGAGCGGCTGGCGCAGGGCCTCGGCCGGTTGCTGGCGGGCGCCCTGGCCGATCCGTCGGCGCCGTTCGACGCCCTGGACGCCCCGGACGTGCTGGACGCCCTGGGCGCCTCCGGCGCGGCGGGAGCGCCCGCCGCGCCCGCCGCCGACTCCTCACGACCTGCCGCCGGGCCGGGCGCGGGGCCGGACGGCGGGTCGCCGGCCGAGGAGCAGCTGCGGACGCTGTTCGGGACCGTTCTGGGCCGGGAGCGCCCGGGGCCGTCGGAGGGGTTCTTCCGGCTGGGCGGAGACAGCATCCTGGCCATCCAACTGGCCACCCGGGCCCGGGCGGCGGGGGTGCCGATCACGCCGAAGGACGTGTTCACCCACCAGACCCCGCGCGCCCTCGCCACCGCGGCCGGCGGCGCCCCGGCCGCCCGGCCGGCGGTGCCCGCGCCCTCGGGCGGGAGCCTGCCGTCCGTACCTTCGGGCGGGCCGCTGGCGCCCACGCCGATCGCGGACTGGCTGGCGGCCCGCGGCGGTCCGATCCACGGCTACGCCCAGTCGCTGCTGTGCGAGGTGCCGCCCGGCACCACCGAGCAGACCCTGCGCACCGCCCTCCACCACCTCGTCGACCACCACGACGCGCTGCGGATGCGCCTGACCGGGGCGCCGGGCGAGCCCCTCGCCTTCGAGGTCCGCCCCGCCGGGTCCGTCCCGGCGGCCCCGCTGCTGCACCGGATCGACCTCGACCGCGAGGGCCTCCCCCTGGGCCCCGACGGCGACCCGGGGCCGGCCGTCCTGGAGCTGGTCGCGGAACAGCGGCGCGACGCCCGACGCCGACTCGACCCCTACCGGGGCGAGCTGCTGCGGGCGGTCTGGTTCGACGGCCGCCACAGCGGCCTCCTGCTGGTGGTGATCCATCACCTCGCCGTCGACGGGGTCTCCTGGCGGATCCTGCTCGACGACCTCGCCCAGGCCCACCAGGCCGCCACGTCCGGCCGCCCGGCCGCCCTCGCCCCGGTGCCCGTCACGGCGGCCGACTGGTCCCGCGCGCTGCGAGCCGCCGAGGTGGACCCGGCGGTGGCCGCCGACCGCACCCACTGGCACGGGCTGCTGACCGCCGGCACCGGCACGATCGGCACCCGGCCGCTGGACCGCGCCCGCGACACCACGGCCGGCGCCGAATCCCTGCGCACCACCCTGGACGGCGGCGCCACCGCCGCCCTGCTGACCGACCTGCCCGACCAACTGGGCGCCGCCGTACCGGAGATCCTGCTCGGCGCCCTGGCCGCCGCCCTGCGCGGCTGGCGGGCCCGCACCACCGGCGGCCCGCTCCTGGTGGACGTCGAGGGCCACGGCCGCGACCCGGAACTCCCCGCCCTCGACGGCCTCGACCTCTCCCGGACGCTGGGCTGGTTCACGGTGATCCACCCCGTCCTGCTGGACGTCGGCCCGGCCGAACCCGCCGCCCCGGGCCCGGTCTGCGCCGACGACCTGTCCCGCGCCGTCGCGGCCGCCCGTGAGCGGCTGCGGGCCACCCCCCACCGGGGCCTGACGTACGGTCTGCTCCGGCGCTGCGGCACCCTGCCCGCGCGTTCGGCCCCGATCGCCTTCAACTACCTGGGCCGCTTCGACACCACCCGGCGCGGCCCCTGGCAGCCGGTCCCCGGCACTCTCCGGGGCGAGTCCGACCCGGCCCTGCCGCTCGCGCACACCCTCTCGGTGGACGCCTTCGTGGAGGCCGGCCCGGACGGACCGCAGCTGCGGGTCGAGTGGGCCTGGCCGACCGGCGTGCTCGACGCCGAGTCCGTCGGCGAACTCGCCGCCCGCTGGGAGCAGGCACTCACCGCGCCCCTGCCCGGGCGGGGCGGGGGCGCCGATACCTCCGGGGGATCTGCGGCCGCCGCCGTCGCCGAGGTGCTGCCCGCCACCCCGCTCCAGAGCGGCCTGCTGTTCCACTCCCGCTACGCCGTCCGTGACGGGCACCGCGATCCGTACGTCGTGCAGCTCGTCCTCGACCTCACCGGCGCGATCGACCCGGAGCGGCTGCACGAGGCCGCCCGCCGACTGCTCGTGCGCCACCCGCAGCTCGCCGGGGCCTTCACCACCGGCGAGTCCGGGCCACCGCAGCAGGTCGTCCCTGCGGCGGTGGCCCTGCCGTGGCGAAGCCTGGACCTCGCCGACCGGCCGGAGCCGGAGCGGTCCGTCGCCGCCCGGCGGTATGCGGAGGAGGACCGCAGGCCGTTCGCCGTCGACACGCCGCCGCTGATCCGCTTCACCCTGCTCCGGCTGGCGGCCGACCGCTGGCGGCTCGTCTTCACCCACCACCACCTGCTGCTGGACGGCTGGTCGGTACCGATCGTGCTGCGCGAACTGCTCGTGCTGCACCAGGGCGCCGACCTGCCCCCGGCGCCGTCCTACCGCGCCTACCTCGACTGGCTGGCCGGGCAGGACGACGCGGCCGCCCGCGACGCCTGGCGCGCCGCCCTCGCCGGAGCCGAGCCCACCCGGGTCGGCCGACCCGGGCGCGACGGAGAGACCGGCCAGGACGGCCGCGCCGCCGCCGCCGACGAAACGTCGACGACCGTCTTCACCCTGCCCGCCGAGCTCACCGCCGGGCTGCGGGCGCGCGCCGCGCGGTGGGAGGTGACGCTCGGCTCGCTGGTGTCGACGGCCTGGGTCCTGGTGCTCTCCCACCTCACCGGCCGCGACGACGTCCTGTTCGGCACCACCGTCGCCCAGCGCCCGGCCGAACTGCCGGACGCGGAACGGCTCGTCGGCCTGCTGATCAACACCGTCCCGGTCCGGGCCCGGCTGCACCCCGGCGAGCCGCTGCGCGAGCTCGCCGTCCGGCTGCAGCGGGAGCGCACCGAGCTGCTGGACCACGAGCACCTGGGGCTTGCCGCCGTCGAGGAGGCCGTCGGCGCCGGGCGGCTCTTCGACAGTTCCCTGGTCTTCGAGAACTACCCCCTGGACGAGACCGGGTTCGCCGAGCCCGTGCCGGGCCTGCGGATCGGCGCCGTCGAGCCGTACGACGGCACCCACTACCCGCTCTCGCTGGTGGTGCTGCCGCGTCGGGACGGCCTGGACGTGCGGCTCCAGCTGCGCCCCGCCGAACTGGACCGGCACCTCGACGCGGACCGGCTGCGCACCCTGCTGACCACCGCCTGCGCCACACTGGCCGGTCCGGGCGCGGACCTGACCACCGGCCGGGTGGACCTGCTGCCACCCGTCCAGCGGGCCGGGCTGCGGGCCTGGGGCACCGGCCCCTCGGCCGCCGCCGAACCGTCCTCCGTCGGCGCGCGGTTCGAGCGGCTGGCCGCCGACCACCCCGACCGGGTCGCCCTGCGGCACGGCGACGGCACCACCGTCGCCACCACCACCCCGCCGCACGCGACCCCGCCGTACGCCACCACCACCTACGGCGAGCTCAACGCCGACGCCAACCGGCTGGCCCACCACCTGGCCGGCCTCGGGGTGCGGCCCGGGACGCGGGTCGCCCTGCAACTCCCGCGTTCCCCGGAGGTGCCGGTGGCGATGCTGGCGCTGGCCAAGCTCGGCGCCGTGTGCGTCCCGCTGCACCAGGCGTTCCCGGCCGAGCGGCGGCGGGCGCTCGCCGCCGAGGCGGGCACCGAACTGCTGCTGGACGCCGCCCTGGTGGCGGCGGCCCGGCAGGCGGGCGGGAGCCCGGGCAACCCCGGCCCGGCCGTGTCGCCCGGGCAGGTCGCCCAGCTGCTGTACACCTCGGGCTCGACCGGCCGCCCCAAGGGCGTCGCCGTCACCCACCGCAACATCCTCGCCCTGGCCGACGACCCGCTCTGGTACGGCCCCGACCACGACCGGGTGCTGTTCCATTCGCCGCACGCCTGGGACCTCATGGTGTACGAGCTGCTGATGCCGCTGCTGACCGGACGCCAGGTGGTGGTGGCCCCGCCCGGCGAGCTGGCCCCGGCGGACTACGTCCGGGCCGTCGAGCAGGGCGGCGTCACCGCCGCCTGGCTGACCGCCGGCCTGTTCGACGTGCTCACCGAGCAGATCCCGGCGGCCCTCGCCCGGCTGCGCCTGATCTGCACCGGGGGCGACGTCGTCCCCCCGGCGGCGGTCGCCCGGGCCCGGCGGGCCGCCCCCGACCAGCGGCTGCTCGACCTGTACGGACCGGTGGAGAGCACCACCTTCGCCCTGGGCTACGAGATCCCGGCCGGTCCGGTCCGCGAGGACGAGGCCGTCCCGATCGGCCGCCCGCTCGCGGGCACCCGGGTGCTGCTGCTGGACGCCGCCCTGCGCCCGGTGCCGCCGGGCGTCCCCGGTGAGATCCACCTGGGCGGCGAGGGCCTGGCCGAGGGCTACCACGGTGCCCCGGCCCGTACCGCCGAGCGCTTCATCGCCGACCCGTACGGCCCGCCGGGAGGCCGGCTGTACCGCACCGGCGACCTGGGCCACTGGGACGTCGAGGGCCGGCTGCACTTCCTCGGGCGCGCCGACCGGCAGCTGAAGATCAACGGCTTCCGGATCGAGCCGGGCGAGATCGAGGCCGCGCTCTGCGCCGAACCCGGTGTGACCGCCGCCCGGGTGGTGCCGCACGGGGCCGGCCCGGCGGGCCGTTCGCTGGTGGGGTACGTGGTCGCCGACCGGCCGCTGGCCGTCGGCGAGCTGCGCCGCCGGCTGGCCGAGCGCCTGCCGCGCCATCTGGTGCCCGCCGTGCTCGTCCCGGTCGACGCGCTGCCGCTGGACGCCAACGGCAAGGTCGACACGGCCGCGCTGCGGCCGCCGCCGGAGCAGCCGGCCCCCGCGCCGGCCCGCACACCCCGCCGGGAGGTCCTGGCGGCGCTGTTCGCGGAGGTGCTGCGGGTGCCCTCGGTCGCGCCGGAGGACGACTTCTTCGCCCTCGGCGGCAACTCGATCGCCGCGATGCGGCTGGCCGGGCGGATCCGGTCCACCCTGGGCGTCGACGTGCCGCTCAGCGAGCTGTTCGACGAGCCCACCGTGGCCGGGCTGGACCACCGGCTCGACCGCGCGGCCCGCACCGACCGCCGGGGCCCCGCCGCCCCGGTGCTCGGCGACCGCACGACCCGGCCCGAGCGGCTGCCGCTGGCCCCCGCCCAACTGCGCCTGTGGACCGCCAACTACCTGGGCGAGCACCGCCCGGACTACCTCACCACCCTGGCTCTCGACCTCACCGGCGGGCTCGACCCCGCCGCCCTGCGGGCCGCCCTCGGCGACCTGGTGGCCCGGCACGAGGCGCTGCGGACCGTGCTGCCGTACGGTCCGGACGGCCCCGAGCAGCGCGTCCTCGACCCGGCCGACGCCCTGGTCGAGGCCGCCGCCGAGCCCCGCCCCGCCGACGTCCCACCGGAGCGGCTGGACGCCTGGATCGCCGCCGAACTCGACCGCGGCTTCGACCTGTTGACCGAGCCGCCGCTGCGCACCGCCCTGCTGCGCAGCGCCCCGGACCGGCACACCCTGCTGCTGGTGCTGCACCACGTGGCGGTCGACGGACACGCGCTCGAACCGCTGCTGGCCGATCTGTGCTCCGCCTACGAGGCCCGGGCGGCGGGCCGGGCTCCGGTGTGGCCGGCGCCGGCCGTGCAGTACGCCGACTGTGCGCTGTGGCTGCGGGAGCGGCTCGGTGACGAGACCCACCCCGACAGCCCGGCCGCCCGGCAAGCGGCGTACTGGAGCGGCGAGTTGGCCGCCCTGCCGCCGTGGCGGGGCCTGCCGGGCGCCACCGGCGACCCGGCGGCCGGGCCGGGCGCGGCCGGCACCGTCCGGTTCGCCCTCGACCCGGCGGCGCACCGCCGGCTGGCGGCCGCCGCGCGGGCCTGCTCGGCCGGTACGGGGATGCTGCTGCAGGCGGCGTTCGCGGCCGCGCTGGGCGACCTCGGCGCGGGGCACGACCTCGCGATCGGGGTGCCGCTGGCCGGCCGGGACGACGAGGCCGTGGACGGCGTGGTCGGCTGCCTGGTCAACACCGTGGTGCTGCGGGTGGACACGTCCCCCCGCTCCGCCGGGGACGCCGCCACCGGCACCCCGAGCGCCCGCACCCTGGTCGGGCGGGTCCGGGAGCGGCTGCTGGCCGCCCACGCCCACCAGGACCTGCCGTTCGACCGGGTGGTGGAGCTGGTCAACCCGGCCCGGGAGGCCGGGCGCCAGCCGCTGTTCGGGGCGGCCGTCTCCCATCTGGTGCGGGCCGACCCGGTCGGTGACCGGCGGTGGGCCGGCGCCGTGACGGTCGCCGAGCGGGCCGTCCCGGCCGCCCGTACCGCCGTCGACCTGCTGCTGCAGCTGGTGGAGCGGCGGACCGCGGCCGGCGCGCCCGGCGGGCTGGAGTGCGCCCTGGTGCACGCGCTGGACGGCTGCGACGAGCCGACCGCCCGGCGGGTGGTGGCCGCCTTCCGGCGGCGGGTCACCGAGTTCTGTGACGAGTTGAACGACGCCCCTGTGAACGACGTTTCCAGTAACCACGAGATGAGGTCCCGATGAGCAGCACCAACCCCTTCGACGACGAGCAGGGCGCGTTCCTGGTCCTGGTGAACGAGGAGAACCAGCACGCCCTGTGGCCCGCCTTCGTCGACGTGCCCGCGGGCTGGCGCAGCGTGTTCGGCGAGGAGACCAGGCAGGCCTGCCTGGACTACGTCGAGAAGAACTGGACCGACCTGCGTCCGCGCAGCCTGGCGGACGCGCTGGACGCCCGGGTCGACTGAGCCCAACCGGCCGATCCATCAGGGCTGTTCCGCCCTGACTTAAGGATCTTCCGTCCCCGCCCGACAGCTGACAGCATGTCAGGGACGGGCGCGGGGCCGGCCCGCAGGAAGAGCCGCGGCGCGGCCGGGTCCCCCCACACCCGGCCGTGCCGCCGGCGCGCCGGCCCCGGAGCCCCGCAGGCACCCGATTGCCGCCCGTCCGGATCGCAGCGCCACCGCCTGTCGTTTGCAGCCCTCACGAGGAGTCACCCATGAACGCTGTCACACCGCGCCCTGCCGAGCGCACGGCCCGGCCCCGGCACTACCTGATGTGCCGCCCCAGCCACTTCGAGGTCACCTATGCGATCAACCCGTGGATGGACCCGGCGAAGCCGGTCGACACCGGGCTCGCCGTCGCGCAGTGGGAGCGGCTGTACGCCCTCTACGGCGAGCTCGGCCACCGGGTGGAGCTGATCGACCCGATCCCGGGCCTGCCCGACATGGTCTACGCGGCCAACGGCGCCACCGTGGTGGACGGCAAGGTGCTCGGCGCGCGCTTCCGCAACGCGGAGCGGGCCGCCGAGGGCCCCGCCTACCTGGAGTGGTTCCGCTCCCACGGCTACCCCGAGCTGCACGACCCGGAGCACGTCAACGAGGGCGAGGGGGACTTCCTGGTCACCGCCGAGTACGTGCTCGCCGGGCGGGGCTTCCGCAGCACGCCGGCCGGCCACGCCGAGGCGCAGGAGTTCTTCGGCCGCCCGGTGATCGGCCTCCAGCTGGTCGACCCGCGCTACTACCACCTGGACACCGCACTGGCCGTCCTGGACGGCGACGAGGTGATGTACCACCCGGAGGCCTTCTCCGAGGGCAGCCGCGAGGTGCTGCGCCGGCTCTTCCCGGACGCGGTGCTCGCCGACGCCGCCGACGCCGCGGTGTTCGGCCTCAACGCCGTCAGCGACGGTCGGCACGTGCTCCTGCCGGAGGCGGCCACCGGCCTCGCCGACAAGCTGCGCGAGCGGGGCTTCGAGCCGATCGGCGTCGACCTGTCCGAGCTGCTCAAGGGCGGCGGCAGCGTCAAGTGCTGCACGCTGGAGCTGCGCCACCGCGACTGACCGCCGTCCGCCCCCGGCGTCCGCTACGGCGACGCCGGGGCGGACGAACGCAACGGGCCGCGCGGGCCTCCCCCCGAGGAGGTCCGCGCGGCCCGGCGCCGTCCTGGCCCGCCGCCGCGGTGCCACGCCGAACCGGCCCTAGACGGACGGCCCCGCGTGCGGCCGCCCGCTCTCGGCCCAGCGCTTCAGCAGGGCCGCCGCGGCGCCCGAGTCGACCGCCTCGGCGGCCCGGGGCAGCGCGGCCGCCAGCCGTTCGACGACCGGCAGGTCCGAGGGCGCGAGCGCCGCCAGGCCGGCCGCCGCGGAGAGCAGGACGGCGTCCCGGACGGGGCCCTGCTCGCCGTCCAGGACGGCATGGACCACGCCCGCGTTGTGGGCCGCGTCGCCGCCGCGCAGCGCGTCCGGCGCCGCCGCCGCGATGCCCAGCTCGCGCGGGTCGAGCCGCTCCCGTACGACCCGGCCGCCGGTCGCCGACCAGATGGTCGAGGTGGTCGCGACGGACAGCTCGTCGAGGCCGTCGTCGCCCCGGAAGACCAGCGCGTCCACGTCCTCGCGGGCGAACACGGCGGCGATCAGCGGGCCGAGCCGGGGGTCGGCGACGCCGACCGCCATGGCCGTGGGCGACGCCGGGTTGGTCATCGGGCCCAGCGCGTTGAACACCGTCGGTACGCCCAACTCCTTGCGGGCGACGGCCGCGTGGCGAAACGCCGGGTGGAACGCCGGGGCGAAGCAGAAGCCGATCCCGACCTCGCGCACCGACCGGGAGACCTCCTCGGCGGAGAGTTCCAGCGCGATGCCGAGCCGCTCCAGTACGTCGGCCGAGCCGGAGGCGGAGGAGGCCGAGCGGTTCCCGTGCTTCACCACCCGGGCCCCGGCGGCGGCCGCCACGATCGCCGCCATGGTGGAGACGTTGACGGTTCGCGCGCCGTCCCCGCCGGTGCCGACGATGTCCAGCGCCGGCCCGGGCACGTCGACCCGCACCGTGTGCTCGCGCGCGGCCCGGACCAGGCCGGTGACCTCCTCGGCGGTCTCGCCCTTGGCCCGCAGCGCCACCAGGAAGCCGGCCAACTGCGCCGGGGCCGCCTCGCCGCGCATCACCTCGTCCATCGCCCAGGCGGTGTCGGCGGCACTCAGATCCGTACCGGCGATCAGCGCCGCGAGCAGCTGCGGCCAGGTTCGCGTTTCACAATTCCCAGTCACGGGGCACCCATTCCGCTCGTCGATTCCGATGTGTCCGGGTATCCGTCAGCGCCCGGCGCCGACCGCGAGGAAGTTCTCCAGCAGCTGCATGCCGCCGGTGGTGGTGATGCTCTCGGGGTGGAACTGCACCGACTCGACCGGCAGGCTGCGGTGCCGCATCCCCATGACGTAGCCGTCGTCGTCGGCGGTCGCGGTCAGCTCCAGCTCCTCGGGCAGGGGCCGGCTGACGATCAGCGAGTGGTACCGGGTCGCGGTCAGGCTGTTGCCGAGGCCCGCGAACAGGCCGCGCCCGTCGTGCGTCACCGTGCTGGTGCGCCCGTGCATCAGCCGGTCGGCGACCTGGACCCGGCCGCCGAACGCCAGGCCGATCGCCTGGTGCCCCAGGCAGACGCCGAGCAGCGGGACCTTCCCGGCGAAGTGGTGGACCAGTTCGACGTGGCCGGAGGCCGCCGGGTGTCCGGGGCCGGGGCCGAGCACGATCGCGTCCGGTGCGGACGCGGCCAGCTGCTCCGGGGTGCGGGTGTGCGAGCGGACCACCTCGGTGTCCGCGCCGAGCGCCCGCAGGTACTGGTCGATGATGTGGACGAAGCTGTCCCGCGCGTCCACCAGCAGAACCTTCACGCTGTCAACTCCTCACCCGTCAGCGCCCAGTAGGCGGCGCCCAGCTTCGCCAACGTCTCGTTCCACTCGCCCTCGGGGGTCGAGTCGGCCACGATGCCCGCGGAACTCTGCACGGAGTACACCGCGCCGTCGTGCGCGATGGTGCGGATGCACAGAGCCAGTTCGCTCCAGCCGCCGACGTCGATCAGGCCGACGGCGCCCGCGTAGGCTCCGCGCGGCTCCCGTTCGATCTCGTGGATGATCTCCATGGCGCGCAGCTTCGGCGCGCCGGTCATGGTGCCGGCCGGGAAGGTCGCGCACAGCGACCGCCAGACGTCGGCGTCCTCCTCCAGTTCGGCGCTGACCGTCGACACCAGGTGGAAGACGTGCGAGAAGGTCTCCACGACCATCAGCTCGTCCTCGGTCAGGGTGTGCGGGCGGCAGACCCGGCTGATGTCGTTGCGCGAGAGGTCGACCAGCATCACGTGCTCGGCCTGCTCCTTGGTGCTCGCCAGCAGGGCCTTGATCCGCCGCTCGTTCTCCTCCTCGTCGTGGTCCCGGCGGGTGGTGCCGGCGATCGGGCGCATCACGATCCGGCCGTCCTCGATCCGGAACAGCAGCTCGGGGCTGGCGCCGATCAGGCTGCCGTCTCCGTTCGGGAGCAGGTACATGTGCGGGGAGGGGTTGCGCGAGCGCAGCCGCCGGTAGACCTCGACCGGCGTCAGCGCGGTGCGGACGTCGATCCGGTGGCCGACCTGGATCTGGTAGATGTCGCCGACCCCGATGTGCTCCAGGCAGCGCCGGACCCAGCCGTGGAAGGTGTCGCGGTCCACGCTGTCGTGCACCGACTGCGGGCGGCCGGCCGGCGGGCACGCGGCCTGCGGCGCCTGCCCGGCCGCCTCCCGGGCCGCGCCCGCGACGTCGTGGCGGCCCGCTTCGCCGAAGGCCGGGCTGTCGGCGGTCCGCAGCACCGGCGTGCCCGCGGTGTCGTAGTGCACGCTGTCGCGGAACAGCGTCAGCACCGCGTCCGGGCGGGCCGGCGGCAGCGCCCTGGCGGGCAGGTCCTCCATGTGCCAGGCCGCGTCGTAGCCGAACCGGGCCAGGAAGCCGAAGTGGAAGCGGTCGCCGGGCAGGCCCGGCTCCAGGCCGAACAGGCCCTGTGCGCGCCGCAGGAACTCCCAGATCCCGGCCGAACCGGGGGCCTCCAGCCGCCCGGGGGCGTCCGCGGCGGGGGACAGACCCGCCGCCTCGGCGGTCGCCCGCAGCGCCGCGGCGATCTCCGCCGACCCGTCGATCTCCAGGTACGAGCCGTACAGCCGGATCTCGGCGAGCGGGCCGCAGCCGACCACGGCCGGCCCGCCCTGCCGGCCGGACTCGGTCAGGCTCTCCAGCAGGTACACCTGCTCCGCGCCGAGCCGCTCGCTCAGCCGGGTGTACAGCTCCAGCGGGTCGTGCGCGGGCAGCGGCTCGACGCCGAGCCGGACGGCGAACGGAGGGTGCGATGGCGCGTCTGGCATCGGAATCCTCATCGTGAAAGGCCGGCTGGGTACGGCCGGTGAACGTATGACCCCCAGTCAATCCGTTCGTCCGGGAAGGCGGTCAGACCAGTTCCGCGGTGCGGGAGCAGGCCAATTCGCGGACGCTTGACCTTCTTTCCGCGGCCGGGCTGCAATGAGCGGGCCAGCGATTTCCGTTCCCATCCGAGGGCCGTGATGAATCGAATTCCGCAGACCGGAGCACGTGCCGCCTGGCGTTCCCTCCCGGCGGCCCAGCAACCGCAGTGGCCGGACCAGGTGGCGCTGCGCGAGGTGGTCGCCGACCTGTCGGCCGCCCCGCCCCTGGTCCTCGCCGAGGAGTGCGACCGGCTGACCGAGCGGATGGCCGCCGTCGCCGCCGGCGAGGCGTTCGTCCTGCAGGGCGGCGACTGCGCCGAGACCTTCGAGGGGCTCACCGCCGACGCGGTCACCGCCAAGCTGCGGACCCTGCTGCAGATGGCGGTGGTGCTGACCTACGCGAGCGGCGTCCCGGTGGTGAAGATCGGCCGGCTGGCCGGACAGTACGCCAAGCCCCGTTCCCAGCCGGACGAGACCCGGGACGGCCTCAGCCTGCCGTCCTACCGGGGCGACGCGGTCAACGGGCCGGACTTCACCGAGCGGGCCCGCCGCCCGGACCCGGCGCGGCTGCGGCGGATGTACGAGGCCTCGGCGGTCACCCTCAACCTGGTCCGCGGCTTCGCGGCCGGCGGCAGCGCCTCCCTCTACCAGGCCCACCAGTGGAACCGGGGCTTCCTGGCGGACTCCGCCGAGGGCCGCCGCTACGAGGAGCTGGCCGACGGCGTGGACCGCGCGCTGCGCTTCCTGCAGGCCTGCGGCTGCGACCCGGCCGGGCTGCTGGAGGCCGAGTTCTTCGCCAGCCACGAGGGGCTGCTGCTGGACTACGAGCAGGCCCTCACCCGTACCGACCCGCGCACCGGGGCGGAGTACGCCACCAGCGGGCACCTGCTCTGGGTGGGCGAGCGGACCAGGGGCCTGGACGACGCGCACATCGCCTACTTCGCCGGGATCGGCAACCCGATCGCCGTCAAGCTCGGTCCCGGGACGACCGCGGACGAGGTCCTCGGCTACGTCGACCGCCTCGACCCCGACCGCCGGCCCGGGCGGCTGACCTTCGTGGTGCGGATGGGCGCGGGCCGGGTGCGCGAGCTGCTGCCGCCGCTGGTGGAGAAGGTCACGGCGGAGGGCGCGCGGGTCGCCTGGATCTGCGACCCGATGCACGGCAACACCGTGCAGACCGAGGACGGCCGCAAGACCCGCCGCTTCGACGACATCCTGGACGAGGTCGCCGGCTTCTTCGAGGTGCACCGGGAGCTGGGCACCCACGCCGGCGGTATCCACGTCGAACTCACCGGCGACGACGTCACGGAGTGCCTCGGCGGCGGCGACCGGGTCCGCGCCGAGGACCTGCACCAGCGCTACGAGACGGCCTGCGACCCGCGGCTGAACCACCGTCAGTCCCTCGACCTCGCCTTCCGGGTGGCGGAGCTGATGAAGGCCTGAGACCGGGCGGCGGACGGCCGGGCGGCACCTGCCGATCCGGCCGTCCGGCTTTTTCCGGCCGTTCCCCCGTCGGCTACCCGGGAGTACGGGCGGCGACAAGGGTCCGTCAGGCGGCGTGTTTTGCGGAGAACTGAAAGTCATTGCCCCGTTGACGTGGCCGTCCTTAGAGTGCCTTGCGATCTGCGCCTGTTCCTCTGGGGGGAGTGGAAACGGTGGGGCACCGACCTGGTTCCGGTATTCGCCACGACGGCGGTCAATCACCCGCGCCCCGGGTCGAGTACCGCATTCTCGGCCCGTTGGAGGCGCTCGTCGGCGGCACACCGCTGAACCTCGGCGGGATCCGCCAGCAGACGGTGCTCGCCGCCCTGCTGCTCGACGTCAACCGGGTGGTCAGCGTCGACCGCCTGGTGCGCGCCCTCTACGAGGAGGCCCCGCCGGCCACCTCCCGGGCCCAGCTCCAGATCAGCGTCTCCGCGCTGCGCCGCCTGTTCGCCGCGCACGGCCTCTCCGACGTCATCACCACCCACCCGCAGGGCTACATGGTGAAGGCGGCGGACGACCAGCTCGACCTGTTGCAGGCCCGCGGCCTGCTCGGCCGGGCGCGGACGCTGCGCGACCAGGGGCGCAAGGCGGAGGCCGCCGGCCTCTTCCGCCAGGCGCTCGGGCTCCGGCGCGGCGACGCCCTCGGCGGCCTGCCCAGCGAGGTGATCCGGTCCGCCGCCGGCCAGCTCACCGAGCAGTGGGCCGGCGCCACCGAGGAGTGCATCCAGCTCGAACTCGCGCTCGGCGGGCACAGTGCGCTCGTCGGTGAACTCCTCGGTCTGGTCGAGGAGTTCCCGCTGCGGGAGCGGATGCGCGGCCAGCTCATGCTGGCGCTCTACCGTTCCGGGCGCCAGGCCGAGGCCCTCCGGGTCTACCGCGACACCCGCCAGTGGATGATCGACGAGCTGGGCGTCGAACCCGACCCCCGGCTGCAGCGGCTCGAACACGCGATCCTCGCCACCGACCCCGGGCTCGACCTCCCCGACACCCGCCCGGAAGCCGCCCCCGCCGTCCCGGCGGCCGCGCCCCTCGCCGCCGTGCCCGGCACCGCTCCGGTCGCCGCCCCCGTCGTCGTCCCGGAGATGCTCCCCGCCGACCTCGCCGACTTCACCGGCCGCGAGGACCTCCTGGCCGGCCTGCGCGAACGGCTCCTGCTCTCCTCGCACGAGCAGTCCCGGCTCGCCGTCCCGATCGTCTCCGTGGTCGGCAAGGCCGGGGTCGGCAAGACCGCCGTCGCCGTCCACGCGGCCCACCAGATCGCCGCCGAGTTCCCCGGCGGGCAGCTCTTCGCCGACCTGCACGGCGGCGCCCCCGACATGGTCGGCCCGGCCCAGGTCCTGGAACGCTTCCTGCGCGCCCTCGGCGTGAACGGCACCGCCATCCCCGACGGCCTGGAGGAGCGGGCCGAGATGTACCGGGCCCTGCTCGCCGAACGCCGGGTGCTGATCGTCCTCGACAACGCCGCCACGGAGAGCCAGATCACCCCGCTGCTGCCGGGCAAGCCGACCTCGGCCGTGATCGTCACCAGCAGACGGCACATCGGCAGCCTGGCCGGAGCCGTCCGGGTGGACGTCCCCACCTTCGCCGCGGAGCAGTCGGCGGAACTGCTCGGCCGGATCGCCGGCCCCGAGCGCGTGGCGGCCGAACCGGAGGCGGCGAAGGCGCTGGCCGAACTCTGCGACCACCTGCCGCTGGCGCTGCGCATCGCGGGCGCCCGGCTCGCCGCCCGGCCGCACTGGGAGGTCACCGAGCTGGTGGAACGGCTGGAGGACGAGACCCGCCGGCTCGACGAGCTCAAGTACGCCGACGTCGGCATCCGGGCCGGCCTCTCGCTCACCTACGACAGCGTCAGCCCGGACGCGCGCCGGCTCCTGCGGCGGATCGCCCTCGTCGACGAGGGGCCGTTCTCCGCCTGGGTCGGCATGGCGCTGCTCGACCTGCCCGAGTACCAGGTCCAGGATCTGATCGACGAACTCTCCGACGCCCAGCTCCTGGACGCCGTCGGCACCGCGCCCGGACGCCACACCCAGTACCGGCTGCACAACCTGATCCGGGTCTTCGCGCGCGAGCGGCTCGCCGAGGAGGAGAGCGTCGAGGAGCGCGAGGCCGCGCTGGCCCGGGTGCTCGGCTGCTTCCTCCACCTGCTGATCGAGGCGCGCCAGCGCGAGTACGGCCGCGACGTGCTGATCCGTGGCCGCGGCACCGCGCTGCACCCGCTGCCCGCCCGGACGGTGGACCGGCTGCTGGCCGAGCCGCTGAGCTGGTTCGCCCGGGAGCGCCCGATGCTCGTGCCCCGGGTCAGACAGGCGGCCACGATGGGCCTCACCGCGCACTGCTGGGAACTCGCCGTCACCGCGGTGACCTTCCTGGAGACCCACGGCCGGCTGGACGACTGGCGCGACACCCACGAACTCGCCCTCGCCGCCGCCCGCAAGGGCGGCGACCGGCTCGGCCAGGCCGCCGCGCTGCACTCGCTCGGCTCGCTCGCCCTGACCCGGCAGAACTTCGCCGCCGCCGAGGAGCGCTTCCGCCAGGCCGCCGGGATCTTCACCGACCTCGGCGACGACCTCGGCTCCGCCCTGACCGCCCGCGGCCTCGGCTACCTCGCCCGGGTGGACGGCCGGATCGACGAGGCGACCGGCCACTACCAGGCCGCCCTGACCGTCCTGCGCGCGAGCGGCGGCTCCGTCGCCGTCGCGTACGTGCTGCACAACCTGGCCCAGCTCAAACTGGGCGAGGGCGACGAGGACGGAGCCGGAGCGCTCCTCGACGAGGCCCTGCGGCTGAGCCGGGAGGGCCGCGGCCGTCGGGTCGAGGCCCAGGTCCTGCACCGGATGGGCCAGAGCCACCTGGAGCGCGGAGGCTACGACAAGGCCCTGGAGGCCTTCTCCCGGGCCCTGGACGTGGTCCGGCTGATCGGCGACCACACCGGCGAGATCTACGCCCTGCACGGCATCGGCTCGGCCCGGCACCGGCTCGGCGAGACCGGCGAGGCCGCCCACGCCCTGCACCGCGCCCTGCTCCTCGCGGAGGGCTCCAACGAACGCCTGATCATGGGCCGGATCCTGGTCACCCTCGGCGAACTGGCGCTCGGCACCGGGGAGGCCGACCTGGCGGTGGAGCACCTGCGGCGGGCCCGACTGGTGTTCCGCCTCATGCGGACCCCCGCCGAGGAGGCCCGGACGCTCGACCTGCTGCGCACCGCCCGCCTGGCCGCCGGGCCCCCGGATTCCGCCGATCCGGGTTAGCGGGCGTCCTGAGCGGGCGCGCTGTTCAGGGTGCGGCTAGTCCGCGATGAAGGCCACCGCGTAGTGGTTCAGCGACAGGGTGAGGCTCACCCGGTGTCCCGACTCGCCGTCGGCGACCCGGAAGGTGGCCGCCACCTCGGGGTGCACGGTGCACAGGCCGAGCCCGCTGAAGTACCGGTCGACGTCGAACACCAGCCGGTAGAGGCCGCGCCCGCCGTCCGTACCGCCCCACTCCTCGATCCGGCCGCTCGCGTCCGTTCTCCGCTCGACCACGGGCACCCACTCGTTGTCGACCAGCGACTCCAGTCTCGCGTCGAGACCGGCGGCGGTGCGCCCGTGGACGCTGTCCAGCGCTTCGACGATGACCCTCGCCATCACCTCACCCGCCCCGGGCGCGGTAACCGGGCCGGCGGGCGTCCCTCGGCCGCGATATCTCCCACGGAAATCACTCCTTACTTCAGTACACGATGCATCGGGAAAAGGGCGCATCAAGCCTATTGTTGGGGGTGCCGCTATCGGGCCGCCATCGAATGCTTATTTGTTCGAAAAGTCTTGACGGGCAGTGATTCCCGCCCAGTAAAGTCACCGCTGCCAGCCACCATCATCCGCTGCCGCTCACCGCGACCTCCCGTCCGGTTGCCGTCCGGCGGCGTTCCCGAAAGAGGCGGAAAGTCCATGTCTTCGAAATCCGTCCCCACCGCACGGCGGCTCCGCGTATTCGACTCGACGCTGCGCGACGGCGAACAGGCCCCCGGCAACGCGATGAACCCCGACCAGAAGCTGGAGCTGGCCCTCGCCATCGAGGCCACCGGCGTCGACACCATCGAGGCCGGCTTCCCGAGCTCCTCACCGCGCGACTTCGAGGCCACCAGACTGATCTCGGGAGCGCTCACCACCGCCAAGGTGGCGACCCTCAACCGGGCGGTCCGCTCCGACATCGAGCTGGCCGCCGAGGCCGGCGGCGTCGAGCGCCACCAGGTCCAGATCATGGCCACCGGCAGCGACGTCCACCTGGAGCACAAGCGCGGCCTCACCCGCGCCGAGGGCCTGCACGAGATCGTCGACAGCATCAAGTTCGCCCGTGAGCTGGGCTTCACCGACATCACGCTCGGCATCGAGGACGCCAGCCGGGGCAGCGACGACCTGCTGCGCCCGATGATCGAGGCCGGCCTCGCCGAGGGCGCCCGCACGGTGGCGCTCGCCGACACCACCGGCTGCCTGATCCCGGCCGAGTTCGGCGCCCAGGTCGCGCGGGTCCGCTCCTGGATCCCGGACGACATCATCCTCTCCACCCACTGCCACCAGGACCTCGGCCTCTCCCTCGCCAACGCCCTGGCCGGCGTCGCGGCGGGCGCCGACGAGGTGCAGGCCACCATCGCCGGCATCGGCGAGCGCGCGGGCAACACCCCGCTGGAGGAGCTGGCCGCGGTGCTGCTCTACAAGGGCGAGCAGCTGGGCCTGACCAGCCGGCTGCGCACCGAGAAGTTCTACGAGGCCTACCAGCTGATGGCCCGGATCATCGGAATGTCGACACCGCGCAACAAGGCCATTTTCGGCGAGAACGCCTTCGCCACCCAGGCCGGAATCCACCAGGCCGGAATGCTGCGCAATCCGGTGACCTACGAATACGTCGAACCGCGCAGCTTCGGCCGGGAACGGGGAATTCTCATCGGCCGGCACTCCGGGCGCAGCGTGGTCCGCAACCTGTTCGACCAGATGGGTCTCGGCGCCGAGCGGGACCTGCTCGACGAGATCTACGACACCTACATAGCCGGCCGTGCCGACGGCACCTGCATCGAACTGGGCGAGCTGCGCGAGATCATCGCCGAGCGCCTGAGCCGCACCACCGAGATGGCGGTGGCCGGCTGATGAGCACCACCGAGCGCAACCTGATCGAGAAGGTCTGGGAGAGCCACATCGTCGACCAGGCACCGGGCGAGCCCGACCTGCTCTACATCGACCTGCACCTGATCCACGAGGCGAGTTCCCCGCAGGCCTTCGACGGCCTCCAGCTGGCCGGCCGCCGGGTCCGCCGGCCCGACCTCGCCCTCGCCCTCGAAGACCACAACGTGCCCACCAACACGCTGCTGGTCAAGGACGCGATGGGCAGCGCGCAACTGGAGCGGCTGCGCGAGAACTGCGCGGACCAGGGCATCGAGCTGTTCTCGCTCGGCGACGACCGGCAGGGCATCGTGCACGTCGTGGCGCCCGAACTGGGCTTCGTCCGCCCCGGCATGACGGTGGTGTGCGGCGACAGCCACACCTCGACGCACGGCGCCTTCGGGGCGCTGGCCTTCGGCGTCGGCACCAGCGACGTCGAGCACGTGCTCGCCACCCAGACGCTGGCGCTCCAGCGCCCCCGGACGATGTCCGTCGAGTTCGTCGGCGAGCCGCCGGCCGACGTCACCCCGAAGGACCTGATCCTCGCGCTCATCGCGCACATCGGCGCCAACGGGGCCAACGGGTACGCGATCGAGTACCGCGGCAAGGCCGTCGAGAACCTCTCCATGGAGGGGCGGATGACGGTCTGCAACATGACCATCGAGGCGGGCGCCCGGGCCGGCCTGATCGCCCCCGACGACACCACGCTGGCGTACCTGCGCGAGCGCTGGGACCCGGCCGCCGAGGCCGACTGGGACGAGGCGGTCGACTACTGGCGTTCGCTGCGCACCGACGAGGGCGCCGCCTTCGACCGGGTGGTCGAGCTGGACGTCACCGGGCTCAAGCCGTTCGTCACCTGGGGCACCAACCCCGGCCAGGCCGTCCCGCTGGACGGCGCGGTGCCGGCGCCCGAGACCTTCGAGACCCCCGCCGAGCAGCAGGCCGCGCGCCGCGCCCTGGAGTACATGGGCCTCGAACCGGACGTCGCGCTGCGCGACGTGGAGATCAACACGGTCTTCCTCGGCTCCTGCACCAACGGCCGGATCGAGGACCTGCGGGCCGCGGCCGACGTGCTGCGCGGCCGCAAGGTGGCCGACACGATCACCATGCTCGTCGTCCCCGGGTCGATGGCCGTCCGGGCCCAGGCCGAGGAGGAGGGCCTGGACCGGGTCTTCCTCGACGCCGGCGCGCAGTGGCGGCTCTCCGGCTGCTCGATGTGCATGGGCATCAACGCCGACCGCCTCCAGGGCATCCAGCGGGTCGCGTCCACCTCCAACCGCAACTACGAGGGCCGGCAGGGCACCCACGCCCGCACCCACCTGGTGTCGCCGGTCGTCGCCGCGGCCACCGCCGTGGTCGGCCGCCTGGCCGCGCCGACCGAGCTGTGACCGCGCCCACCGGGCGCACCCGCCCGGCCCGATTGACCGACCAGAGCGACCGGAACGACCGGAACGACCACCAGGGGGAAGAGGCATGAGGGAGCCGCTCACGACGCACACCGGACAGGCCGTGGCACTGTCCCGGGACGACGTCGACACCGACCAGATCATCCCGGCCGAGTTCTGCAAGCGGCTGACCAAGTCCGGCTACGCCGACACCCTGTTCGGGCACTGGCGCAAGGAGCCCGGGTTCGTCCTGAACCAGCCGGAGCACCAGGACGCGAGCGTCCTGGTGGCGGGCCACAACTTCGGCACCGGCAGCTCCCGCGAGCACGCCGTGTGGGCCCTGCGCGACTGGGGCTTCCGGGCCGTCATCGCCACCAGCTTCGGCGACATCTTCCTGCGCAACGCGCTGAAGAACGGCCTGCTGGCCGTCGCCCTGCCGGTACCCGTCGTCGCCGGGCTCGCCGAACGCGCCCAGGCCGACCCGAAGTTCGAGATCACCGTCGACCTGGAGCAGCTGACCGTCACCACCGACGGCGGGACCTGGGAGTTCGAGGCGGACCACCGCGCGCGCTGGCTGCTGCTCAACGGCCTCGACGACATCGACGTCACCCTGCGCAAGGCCGACGCGATCGCCGACTTCGAGCAGCGGCGCCCGGCCTGGATGACCAGCATCACCCGCGGCGCCTTCTCCTCCCCGGACGCGGCGAAGCAGCGCCGGGCCTCCTGACGTCGGCGCGCTCGGTGCCGAACCGAGCGCCGAACCGAGCGCCCCCGAGCGCCGGGCCGAGGCGGCGACCCTGCCCGACCCCCGGCCGGCCCGGCCGGCCCGACCCACAACCGGCCGGCCCCACCCCAGAAACGGTGAGACCCATGACCAAGACAGTGACCGTCATCCCCGGTGACGGCATCGGCCCCGAGGTGACCCAGGAGGCCCTGCAGACCATCGAATCGCTGGGCCTGGACCTCACGGTCGACGTGCTCGACCACGTCAACGCCGACACCTACCTGCGGACCGGGGTATCCCTGTCCGACGAGGACTTCGAGCGGATCAAGGCGAGCGACTCGGTGCTCTTCGGCGCCATCGGCGACCCCCGGGTGAAGACCTCGGACTACGGCCGCGGCGTCCTGCTGCGCCTGCGCTTCGACCTCGACCTCTTCGTCAACCACCGCCCCGCCACGCTGCTGCAGGAGCGGCTGAGCCCGCTGCGCGACGAGCGGACCCGCGGTATCGACGCCGTGATCGTCCGCGAGAACACCGAGGGCCTCTACACCGACATCGGCGGTGTGCTGCGCGGCAACACCGTGCACGAGATGGCCATCGACGCGGACGTCAGCACCTACATGGGCGTCTCACGGGTGATGGAGTACGCGTACTCGATCGCCGAGCGCGGCGTCTGCATGGTCGACAAGTCCAACGCCGTCCGGCACGGCGGGCAGGTGTGGCAGCGGGTCTTCCAGGAGAACGCCGCGAAGCACCCCGGCATCAGCTCCACCCACCTCTACGTCGACGCCGCCGCGATGAAGCTGATCTCCGACCCGTCGCAGTTCGACGTCATCGTCACCAACAACTCCTACGGCGACATCCTCAGCGACCTGGCGGCGATGCTGGCCGGCGGCCTGGGCAACGCGGCCTCCGCCAACATCAACCCGGTCACCGGGTTCGGCCTCTACGAGCCGGTGCACGGCAGCGCGCCCGACATCGCCGGCCAGGGCATCGGCAACCCCTTCGGCGCCATCCTCAGCTCCGCGCTCATGCTGGAGCGCCTGGGCTGGCCCGCCGAGGCGAAGGCGGTCCAGCTGGCCGTCGGCACGGCCGTCGGCGACGGTGCGTGCACCCCGGACCTCGGCGGTACCCTCAGCACCCGGCAGGCCGGCGCCGCGGTCCGGGCTGCCCTCTCCGCGGGCTGACGACCACCGGCCCCCACCCTCCACCGCCGCCGTGGTCGCCCCACCGACCACGGCGGTCGGCGTTCAGCCCCAGGGGTTGTGCTCGTACGATCCGTTGACGGTGGTACGGAACGCGGTGTGCTCGGTCATCTCGTACGGACTCCAACTCCTGGACGGCGGCCGGTCGGCAGCGGCTGAAAGGATGGCTGAAGCCTGGCACCCCCGGCCATCGGCCCGCTATCGGCGCCCGCGCCCGGCCGGATAGCACCGGGTTCGAGGGCGGAGCGGCCGTTCGCCCGCGCCGTCCGCACCGCCCGCCGCCGCCCGGCCACCGGCCGGGCCTGACGGACTTCAGGCCGACTCCTCGTCGAGCCGGTACTCACGGAGGGCGGCGTCGTAGCCGAACAGCCCGGCGTGGCGGCCCCAGTCGGTGGCGGTCTCCAGCTGCCGGTCGACCTGTTCGCCGGTGTAGTGGTGGGCGAGCAGGTCGCGGAAGAAGCCGGCGCGCACGGCGGTGCCGGGCCGGCCTCCGGTGCCCGGCGCCCCGGCGCCCCGGGCGGGGGCGCGGCGCGGCGGATCGGGTGACGCGGGTTTGGCCGTCCGGCCGCCACGGAACGACTTCCCACCGCATCGGCAGCAGCACCAGGTTGCGCCCGAATCCGAGGGGTGGCATGGCCTCCGCAGGCTCCCAGGGCGGTCCCCGGCAGGCGCGGGCCCTCGTGCTCGCCCGTCGCGCGAAACTGTGGCTCGTTCCCGGCATCCTGTGCGGCCTGGTGGCCGTGGTGCTCTCGCTGCTCTATATGGGTGGCATCCTGAACCCGACCGGGCATCTGCACCGGCTCCCGATCGCCCTGGTGAACGAGGATCAGGGCCCGCCCCCGTCGGGCCGGTCGGAGAGCCTGGGCGCGCGGCTGAGCCGGGAGGTCGTCGCCCAGACGCCCGGCGGCACCGTCGACTGGCGGCAGGTCGGCCAGGCCGAGGCCATGGACCAGCTCTCCTCCGGGAAGGTCTACGGCGCGCTGCTCGTCCCGCCGGGGTTCACCGCCGACGTGGCGGCGCTGACCACCGGCCGGGCGACCGAACGGCCCACCCTGACGGTGCTGACCAACCCCGGCCTCGGCAGCCTCGGCTCCTCGCTGGCCTCCCAGATCACCCAGTCCGCCGCCCACCAGGCCTCCCTGACGATCGGCAAGGAGCTGACCGCGGCCGCGCCGCCGGCGAGCCGCCCGGGCACCGGAACGGGCGCCACCGCCACCGCCACCGCACGGCTGCTGCTGGCCGACCCGATCGCCGTCACCACCCGGGTCGGCCACCCGATCGGCACCCACAGCGGGCTCGGCCTGAGCGCCTTCTACTACACCCTGCTGGCCGTGCTGACCGGCTTCGTCGGCGGCAACATCATCCACAACGGCGTCGACACCGCGCTCGGCTACAGCGACAGCGAGATCGGCCCCTGGCACACCCGGCGCCCGACCGTCCCGATCACCCGCACCCAGACCCTGCTGCTGAAGATGGTCATGACGGCGGGGATCATGCTGCTCACCACCACCCTGGTGATGATCTGCTCGGTCGCCGTCCTCGGCATGGACGCCCCGCACCAGGTCCTGCTCTGGGTGTTCGCCTACTGCGCCAGCCTCGCCGTCGGCCTCGGGGTGCAGGCGATCAACGCGGCGCTCGGCGGGATCGGGCAGCTGGTGTCCATGTTCGTCTTCATCGCGCTGGCACTGCCCTCCTCGGGGGCGACCATCCCGCTCCAGGCGGTGCCCGGGTTCTACCGCTTCCTCGGCCTGTTCGAGCCGATGCGCCAGCTCAGCGACGGCATCCGGGCGATCCTGTTCTTCGACGCCCGGGCGGACGCGGGTCTGGCCAGGGCCTGGACCATGATCGCGATCGCCGTGGTGCTCGCGCTGGCCTTCGGCTTCGCGATGACCCGCTACTACGACCGCAAGGGCCTGCACCGCTGGACGCCGCAGCCCGAGTGAGCGCCGGGGAGCCGTTTCAGGCGGACGCGGTGACGGTGACCTTGAGGTGCTTCATGATCGGCTGGTCGCTCTGGGTGCTGTAGTCGCCGAGCGCGCACAGCACGTTCATCTCGGGCATGTAACCGGCCGCGCAGCCGCGCGGGATCTCGTACGGGATCGCCAGGTAGCCGTTCAGGGTGCGGGTGCTGCCGTCCTTCGCGGTGCTGGTGATGTCGACCGGGTCGAACTCGGCGATGCCGCGCTCGCGCATGTCGTCCGGGTTCAGGAAGACCAGCGTGCGCAGGTTCTTCACGCCCCGGTAGCGGTCGTTGTCGGAGTAGATGGTGGTGTTCCACTGGTCGTGGGAGCGCATGGTGCCCAGCGCCAGGGTGCCCGGGGCGGGGACGACGTCGGGCAGCGGGGCGGCGGAGAACTCGGCCTGCCCGGAGGGGGTGAGGAAGACCAGCTCGCGGGCCGGCTGCTTGATCCGGAACCCGAGCGGCAGCCGCACCCGGCGGTTGAAGTCCTCGAAGCCGTCCAGGGCCTGGGACATGGTGTCGCGGATGCGGTCGTAGTCCTCGATGTACCACTCCCACGGCGTCTCGCTGTCCGGCAGTGCCGCGCGCGCCATCCCGGCGACGATGGCGGGCTCGGAGAGCAGGTGCGGCGAGGCCGGGCACTTCATGCCGACGGACAGGTGCACCATGCTCATCGAGTCCTCGACCGAGGTGCTCTGCAGCCCGCCGCGCTGGTGGTCCTTCTCGGTGCGGCCCAGACAGGGCAGGATCAGCGCCCGGCGGCCGTGCACCAGGTGGCTGCGGTTCAGCTTGGTGCTCACCTGGACGGTCAACTCGCAGCCGCGCAAAGCCTCGTAGGTGGCGGGCGTGTCGGGCGCGGCGAGCGCGAAGTTGCCGCCCATGCCGACGAAGACCTTCACCTCGCCGCGCCGCATCGCCTCGATGGCGTTCACGGTGTCCAGGCCGTGCGCGCGCGGCGGGTCGATCGCGCAGACCTCGGCGAGGCGGTCCAGGAACTCCGGGGAGGGGCGGTGGTCGATGCCGCAGGTGCGGTTGCCCTGCACGTTGCTGTGCCCGCGCACCGGCGACGGCCCGGCCCCCTCGCGGCCCAGGTTGCCGCGCAGCAGCAGGAGGTTGACGATCTCCCGCACGGTGTCCACGCCGTGCTCGTGCTGGGTGACGCCCAGGCACCAGCTGAAGATCGAACGGTCGGCGTCGCGGTAGACCCGCGCGGCCTTGAGGACCTGGGCCCGGTCGAGGCCGCTCTGCCGCTCGATCTCCTCCCACGGCGTGGCCTCGCACAGGGCGCGGTAGGCCTCGAACCCGGTGGTGTGCCGGCCGATGAACAGCTGGTCCAGCGCCTTCTCGTCGGTCGTGGACTGTTCCAGGATCGCCTTCGCCATGCCGCGCAGCAGTGCCATGTCGCCGCCGATGCGCGGCTGCAGGTTCAGCGTGCTGGTCCTGGTGGACTTGAACAGCGCCATGTCCACGAAGTCGTGCGGGACGATGGTGCGGGTGGCGGCCGCCTCGACCAGCGGGTTGATGTGCACGATCTGCGCGCCGCGGCGGTACGCCGCGGAGAGCGCGGTGAGCATCCGGGGGGCGTTGGAGGCCACGTTGACGCCCATGATGAACAGCGCGTCGGTGACCTCCCAGTCCTTGAGGTCGACGGTGCCCTTCTCGGTGCCCAGCGAGGCCTGCAGGGCGCGTCCGCTGGCCTCGTGGCACATGTTGGAGCAGTCCGGCAGGTTGTTGGTGCCCAGTTCGCGGGCCATCAGCTGGTAGAGGAACGTCGCCTCGTTGCCGAGCCGGCCGGAGGTGTAGAAGGCGGCCCGGTTCGGGTCGTCCAGGTCGCGCAGGGTGCGGCCGACCAGGTCGAAGGCGTCCCGCCAACGGATCGGGACGTAGTGGTCCGAGGCGGCGTCGTACACCATCGGCTCGGTGAGGCGGCCCTGGTCCTCCAGCGCGAAGTCGCTCCACTCGGACAGCTCGGTCACCGAGTGGGTGGCGAAGAACTCGCGGCCGACCCGCTTGCGGGTCATCTCCCAGGTGACGTGCTTGATGCCGTTCTCGCAGATGTCCAGGTGCAGGCCCTTGGTGTCGTCCGGCCAGGCGCACCCGGGGCAGTCGAAGCCGTCGTTCTCGTGGTTCATCCGCATGATCGCCCGCGGCCCGTCCACGTACGCGCCCTCGCGCACCAGGAACCGGGTCACGCTCTTCGCGGCGCCCCAGCCGGCGGCCGGGTGGTGGTACGGCGCGAACTGCGGCGGCGCGGTGGGGGCGGGGCCCACGGCCGGCTCGGTCCGGTCCGGCGCGCGGTCGTCCTGCCCGGGCTCGTTCGGCGCACGGTGGTCGGGGGAGTTCACGGCGCTCGCCTTCCGTCGCTCGGATGGGGCTCGATGGTCGGCGGACACCCGGCGCCCGGACCCGACGCTACGCCCGCCGATCACACCGTGCGAGCCGGGCCGGGCGCGCGGTCGGTGTCGCCCGGCTGGTCGGCGGTGTCGATCCGGTCGGCGCCGGTGTAGACGTTCATCGAGTCGCCGCGCAGGAAGCCGACCAGGGTCAGCCCGCTCTCCTCGGCGAGGTCCACGGCCAGCGAGGACGGCGCGGAGACCGCCGCCAGCAGCGGGATCCCCGCCATCACGGCCTTCTGGACCAGCTCGAAGGAGGCCCGGCCGCTCACCATCAGCACCGTCTCGCGCAGCGGCAGCAGGCCCTCTCGCAGCGCGTGGCCGACGACCTTGTCCACGGCGTTGTGGCGGCCGACGTCCTCGCGCAGGCAGAGCAGCCGGCCGTCCGCGTCGAACAGGCCGGCCGCGTGCAGGCCGCCGGTGCTGTCGAAGACCTTCTGGGCCGCGCGCAGCCGGTCGGGCAGGGCGGACAGCAGGTGCGGGGAGACGCGCAGCCGGTCCTCGGCGACGGTCCAGGCCGCGGTGGTGCGTACCGCGTCCAGGCTCGCCTTGCCGCAGAGGCCGCAGGAGGAGGTGGTGTAGAAGTTGCGCTCCAGCGAGGCGTCGGGGGCGGCCACCCCGGGGGCGAGCGCGACGTCCACCACGTTGTAGGTGTTGCCGCCGTCGGCCGTGGCGCCGGCGCAGTACCGGATCCCGGCCACCTCGTCGGCACGGTGCAGCACGCCCTCGCTCACCAGGAACCCGGCCGCGAGGTCGAAGTCCCCGCCGGGGGTGCGCATGGTCACCGTCAGCGGGCGCCCGCCGACCCGGATCTCCATCGGCTCCTCGGCGGCCAGGGTGTCGGGGCGGTGCGAGGGCACGCCGCCCCGCAGCCGCAGCACCCTGCGGGGTACGGTCACTCGGCCCATCGGCTGGCTCCTCGGTCGTGTCGGTCGTGCTGTTGCGGCGATGCGGACCTTACGGGTGAATCCTCGCCCCTCGCACGACCCCCCCGTGCGGCAGGTGGCGGCGGCTGTGCGCGGCCGGGACGGCCGGGAAGACCAGCCCGGTCGCGAAGCCGGTGGCCGGCGGCCAGCAGCAGGACCGGCCAGCAGCGGGCCGGGCACCAGCCCGACCAGGCGGACCGAGAACATCGCGGCCGGCGAGAGGGCCGGCCAGCGGGTGTGCGCGCGGGCGGTCGTGGACGACTTCAGGCGCGCCCAGGGTGAGGCCGGTGAGGATGTGGGCGGCCGCCGCCGCTACGCCGTCCGGGCACCGCCGTTGCCGACCGAGACGACGACCGCGCTCGCCGGGCCGCCGGGCGTCTCGTACCCGACCGTCTCCCCGGCGTGGCGCCCCAGCAGCGCCCGCCCGAGCGGGCTGTCGGCGGTCACCAGGGTCAGCTCGCTCTCCTCGGCGATCTCCGAGATCTCCACGGTCTCCTCCACCCCGTCCGCGAACCGCACGGCGACGGTGGAACCCACCCCCACCACCTCCGTGGACGGCGCTCCGGCGACCGCCCCCTCGCGGATCCGCCCCTCGACCTCGGCGATCCGCAGGTCCAGCCGCGCGACCTGGTCGGCCCGCTGCAGCTCGTCCGCGGCGTCGGCCCGGTCACCCACCGGTTCCTCCCCGCGCAGCGTCCCCAGCACCCTCTCCCGCTCGGCCCGCAACTGCGCCAACTCCCCCTGCAACGCCCGCAGGGCCTCGGCGCTGATGGGCTCGGGACCGTCCGTCATAGCTGCTCCCGGGATCGTCGGTCATCCGGTCAAGCACCCGTCGCCTCCATTACCCCACCGCCCCGACACCCCGGCAAATCCTCGGCTCCGCCGTCCTCCCGGGACCGGGCCGGCGGGGTGGCGGTGATCACGCTCCCGGGCCCGGTGCGGGAGGTGGCGGGGATGAAGGTGCAGGTCCGGGGGGTGGGGGTGGTCGGGCGGGGTGGGACCTGGCCGTAGGGGCGGGGGCGGGCGAAGCTACCATGTGCGCAACACCCTCAGCTCGAAAGATGGACTTGTGACTGTCAACGACGACGTGTTCACGGACTGGAAGAACCGCGAGGAGATCGCGGAGTCGATGATCCCGATCATCGGGCGACTGCACCGCGAGCGGGACGTCACCGTCCTGCTGCACAGCCGGTCCCTGGTGAACAAGTCGGTGGTCAGCATTCTGAAGACGCACCGCTTCGCCCGCCAGATAGCCGGCGAGGAGCTCTCGGTCACCGAGACGATGCCCTTCCTGAGTGCGCTGACCACCCTGGACCTCGGCCCCTCCCAGATCGACATCGGCATGCTGGCCGCGACCTACCGGGCCGACGACCGCGGCCTGTCGGTCGAGGAGTTCACCGCCCAGGCCGTCTCCGGTGCCACCGGCGAGAACAAGCTGGAGCGCCGTGACGCCCGTGACGTCGTCCTCTACGGCTTCGGCCGGATCGGCCGCCTGGTCGCCCGCCTGCTGATCGAGAAGGCCTCCGGCAACGGCCTGCGCCTGAAGGCCATCGTCGTGCGCGACGGCGGCGGCGACGACCTGGTGAAGCGCGCCTCGCTGCTGCGCCGCGACTCCATCCACGGCCAGTTCCAGGGCACGATCACCGTCGACGAGGCGAACAACAAGATCATCGCCAACGGCAACGAGATCACCGTGATCTACTCCGACGACCCGACCAAGGTCGACTACACGGAGTACGGGATCAAGGACGCCATCCTGATCGACAACACCGGCCGCTGGCGCGACCGCGAGGGCCTGTCCAAGCACCTGCGCCCCGGTATCGCCAAGGTCGTGCTGACCGCGCCGGGCAAGGGCGACGTCCCGAACATCGTCCACGGCGTCAACCACGACATGATCAAGCCCGACGAGCAGATCCTGTCCTGCGCCTCCTGCACCACCAACGCCATCGTCCCGCCGCTCAAGGCGATGGAGGACGAGTACGGCGTGCTGCGCGGGCACGTGGAGACCGTCCACTCGTTCACCAACGACCAGAACCTGCTGGACAACTACCACAAGGCCGACCGTCGCGGCCGCTCGGCACCGCTCAACATGGTGATCACCGAGACCGGCGCCGCTTCGGCCGTCGCCAAGGCCCTCCCGGACCTCAAGGCGAAGATCACCGGCAGCTCGATCCGCGTCCCCGTGCCGGACGTCTCGATCGCCATCCTCAACCTGCAGCTGGCCCGCGAGACCAACCGCGAGGAGGTCCTGGACTACCTGCGCGACGTCTCGCTGACCTCGCCGCTGAAGCGCCAGATCGACTTCATCGACTCGCCCGACGCGGTCTCCAGCGACTTCATCGGCTCGCGCCACGCCTCGATCGTCGACGCCGGCGCCACCAAGGTCGAGGGCGACAACGCGATCCTCTACCTGTGGTACGACAACGAGTTCGGCTACTCCTGCCAGGTCATCCGGGTCGTCCAGTACGTCTCGGGCGTCGAGTTCCCGACGTACCCGGCCCCGGCGGTCTGATCCTCGGCCAGGGACTGTCCGGCGGCGGGGCGGCGACCAGTGCGGTCGCCGCCCCGCCGCCGTCTGCTCTCCGCCCTGCCGTTCGCCCCGCCGTCCGCTCCGTGCCTGGTCGAGCGCGCACCCGGGCGCGGGCGGCGTGGGGGCGGCGGCTATCTTGAGGGGTCACGGACATCCGGAGGGAGCGGGCGATGGGGATGGCTGGTCGGCGGGTGGCGGCCGTAGTGGCGGTCGGGGTGCTGACGGGGGTGCTGGCCGGGTGTTCCTCGGGGGGCTCGTCCGGGCACTCGTCCGGGGGGTCGGAAGCCGTCAAGAGCGGGGCAGGGGCGGCGAGTTCGGCGATGGCGGGGTCGGCGGGGCCGGCGGCGGGGACGGCCGGTGCGCCGGCGGTCGGCGCGTCCGCGCCCGCCGCCGGGACGGGGGCGGCCTCGGCGCAGCCCTCGGCGCCGGCTGCCGGCGGGGGCGCCGGCAGCGGGGCGCCCGTGCCGCCGCCGGCCGGTGCGGCCACGCCCGGGGCGGACCTGGAGGCGGTGCTGCTGGACGACAAGCTGGTCGGCCAGGTGCTGCCGGACGCGAAGGCGATGGCGGGGTGGGAGGAGGAGAAGCGTAAGGTCGACACCGCCGACCACGCCACCACCTGCACCGCGTCCGCACCGTGCACCGGCAAGCCGCTCAGCGGGTCGGTCCGGTTCTCCTCGGGAGACCTGGTCACCCGCTTCATCGTCGAGACCCTGCCGAACCGCGACGCCGCGAAGAACCGGCTCAAGGAGACGTACGCGTCGTACACCAGCGGGCCGTTCCAGCAGGTCGACACCCCGGTGCTGGGCAGCGAGAGCCAGGCCTTCCAGGGCCCGTTGGCCGGCAGCGACGGCATCGGCATCGTGCTGCGCTCGGGCACCGTGGTGGCCAGTGTGACCACCGAGGGCGGGCCGGCCGACGTGGCCGCGGCCCGGCGGTTCGCGGTGATGCTGGTCAAGCGGATCGAGCAGGCACAGCAGGGCCGGACGCCCGACGCCGGGCTCGGCCTGGCCTGACCGCTCGGCGAACCCGGACGCGAGGCCCTCGCCGAGTCGGCTGCGGGGGCGTCGGGTGCCCGCGGGGCGTCGCGCGGCGTCGGCCCGGCAGGGCGAACAGCTCACCGCGCGGGGCCCGGGGCGCGATGTCCCGGGCCCCGCGCGGTCCGGTCCACGGGACCGTCAGCAGGGGCCGTCGTCGCCCCAGACGCCCCACTGGCCGCTGGCGCTCGGCACCTCGTTCAGCGTCCACCACTTGGCGTGGTACTTGTGGCCGCCGTAGGAGACCTTGCTCCCGTTGGTGTACGTGGTGCTCGCGCTCCACGCCGGGTCGGTGCAGGCCCCCGGGCTGGTCGGGGGAGTCGTCGGCGGGGTGGTGGGCGGGGTGGTCGGAGGCGTGGTGGGCGGGGTGGTGGGCGGGGTCGCCCCGGCGAACTTCACCGTGTACTTGGTGAAGTCCCAGTCGTTCTGCGCCACGCTGGAGCAGGAGCCGGACAGCCCCGGGTCCACCGGGCCCGGGCACTGCCGGTCCCGGTTGACCGACCAGTAGGTGTACCGGGCCAGGTTGTGCGCGGTGGCGAAGTCCAGCACGCTCTGGAAGTCCGCCTGCCGGAAGTACTCGGCGGCGTCGGTGCGGCCGTTCATCATCGACACGCCCTCGTGGGCGTAGGCGGTGGCCTCGGACCAGCCGAAGGTGGTCTGCAGGATCTGGTTGAACTTCACCAGCGCGTCGGTCTGTGCGGCCGCGCCGTTGAACCCGCCGTCGAACGGCATGATCGAGAAGTTGTTCGGCGTGAAGCCCTGCGACTTGGCCTCGTTCAGCATCTGCGTGCCGAACCAGCCGGTGCCCGCGTTCGTCCCGGCGGTGGTGATCGAGACGTACAGCCCGGGGTTGTTCTGCTGGAGGATCCGGGCGGCGCCGATCTCGTTGTGGATCGCCGCGGTGTTCTCGTACTCCGGCTCCTCCAGGTCGAAGTCGACCGCCTTCAGCTGGTACTTGGTGATCACCTTCTGGTACCCGGCGGCGGTCGCCTCCGGCGTGCCGCAGACCTGGCCGAGCTTGGTGCCGCCGTACCCGCCGACCGACACCGAGACGTCCCCGCCCTTGCCGCGGATGGTCTGGATGACGCCGGGCATGGTGGTGTCGGTGTCGATCGAGGAGGTGCCGCCCCAGGAGGGCGAACAGCTGTTGCCCTGGGCCAGGATGAACGCCAGCTGGAAGGCCTTCTGCCCGGTGGCGTCCATCACCGCCGCGGCGTCCGGCGGGCTGTTGTCCTCGGGCATCAGGTACGGCGCCGAGGCGTACCAGTTGCTGCCGAGGCCGGTCGTGGTGTCGGCGGCCGCGGAGCCGGTGCCCGCCAGCGCGGCGACACCCCCGGCGACCAGGCCGAGCACCCCGGCCACGGCGACGGCGGCCCGGCGCGGGCGGCGGCGCCCCGGCGGGTTCGGGGCGGTGGTGGCGGTGACGGGGCGTGGGGGAAGAGCGCGTTCCATCGAAGGCCTTTCCAGGCTTGACGGCAGTGGGGGAGGGGACTGCTCACGCCGGAGGTGGGGGTGGCGCGCAGACCGGAACGGGCCGTCGGCCGGGGGTAGTTGCCGAAGGCTGTCACTGGTATAGACCTGTTCGGGAGGGGTGGTCAACCCCAAAACGGTCAAGCCGCCCGGCGCGCCCGACAGACAAGGGCGTGGCTGCCGGACACGCCTTAGAGTTGACGGGTGGCCAAGGAGAACACGAACAGGGTGGACGGGCAGGTGCACGCCGGTGCCATCGTGCAGGCGCACACCATCGGGCAGTTGCACGTGCACCCCGCAGCGCCGCCCGCCGTCCCCTGGCAGCTGCCGCCCGGCCTGGGCCACTTCGCCGACCGCACCGGCGAACAGGCCCAGGTCCTCGCCGCCGCCGCGGACGGCGCCGAGACCGGCGGCCCCCTCCTCGTGGCCCTCAGCGGCATGGGCGGCATCGGCAAGACCGCCCTCGGCTTCCAGCTCGCCCGCGAACTGCGCGGCCGGGGTCGCTGCCCCGACGGCATCCTCCACCTCGACCTCGACGACCTGCGCCGCGAGGGCGCCGTCGAGGTCGCCGACGCCCTGGGTAAGCTCGCCCACGACCTCGCCCCGGCCGTCCCGCTGCCACCCGGGTACGCCGACCGCCGCCGCCACTACTGGGCCGCCACCCAGGACAAGCACCTCGTCCTCGTCCTCGACAACGCCCGCAGCGGCGCCGAAGTCCTGCCCCTGCTCCCCGCCTCGGCCTCCGCCGTCGTCATCGTCACCAGCCACGGCCGGCTCCACGACCTCGACGGCACCCGGTCCGTCGAACTCCCCCTCGGTCCGCTCACCGGTGAGGACGCCACCGGCCTGCTCCACGCCACCGTCGCCGACCCCCGGCTCGCCGCCGACCCGGACGCCACCGCCGAACTCGCCCGCCGCTGCGCCGGTCTGCCCGCCGCGCTCCAGGTCGCCGGCCGCTGGGTCCGCAAACACCGCCACCGCGAACTTCGCCGCCTCATCGACGAACTGACCGCCGAACTCCACCGGGAGGGCGTCTCCATGGTCGAAGCCGTCTGGGACGCCGCCTACGCGAGCCTCACCCCCGGCGCCGCCCGGCTCTACCGGCTGCTGCCCCACCACCCCGGCCCCGTCATCACCGTCCAGGCCGCCGCCGCCCTCCTCGGCACCGGCCCGGCCCCCGCCGAGGACGCCCTCGACGAACTCGAACAGGCCGGCCTCCTCCACCCCCGGCCCGACGGCCTCCACCAGCACGACCTGCTGCGCGGCCACGCCCTGCGGCGGGCCGCGGGAGCCCCGGAGGACACCGCCGCCGTCCGGCGCCGCCTGGTCCGCTGGTACCGGCGCCAGGCCGCCCGTGCCGACCTCCTCGCCGCCGGCCCGCGCCTCACCGTCGCCCGCCCCGCAGCCGAGGAACCCGCACTCGCCGAGGTCCCCGACATCCCGCTCGCCGACCCGCACCAGGCCATGCACTGGCTCGAAGGCGAACACCTGGCCCTCTACGGCTGCGTCCGCATCGCCCACGAGGACGGCCTCGACGCCGACGCCGTCGCCCTCTGCGAACCCCTCTGGACCCACTTCCTCGACCACCAGCACTACGCCGACGCCATCGACGCCTTCGGCCGCGGCGCAGCCTCCGCCGACCGCGCCGACGACCCGCTCGCGGTCGTCCGCATGCACTGCCAACTCGCCCGGCCCCTCTGGGAACAGCGCCGCTACCAGGAGGCGGCGGAGCACCTGCGGATCGCCGTCGCCCGGGCCCGGCTGCTCGGCGACACTCCCGACGAGCGCAAACTGCGCGCCTCCGCCGTCGAGTTCCGCGGCAAACTCGCCTCCGTCCAGGGCGACTGGGCCGCCGCCGTCCCCGACTTCGAGGCCGCCCGCGAAGAGCACCTCGCCATCGACAACCCCTACGGCGTCATGCTCCAGACCTATCTCCTCGGCCGCGCCGCCGTCGCCCTCGGCCGGCCCGACCGCGCCATCGCCCTCCTGACCGAGGCCCACACCACCGCCACCGCCCTGCGCCGCGACCGCATGTCCGCCCGCACCGCCTACGAACTCGCCACCGCCCTGCGCGGGGCCGGCCGCCACGCCGAGGCCGCGCCCCTCTACCAGCACGCCCTCACCAGTGCCCGCGCCCGCCAGTCCACCACCGACCAGCTCCGCGTCCTCGACACCCTCACCACCTTCCACGAGGAGCTCGGCGACCCGGACACGGCGGAGGCCTACCGCACCGAGGCGACCCGCCTCCGCGGCGGCGGGTAGGCGCTGCCGCGCGCCGCCACGCCTGCGCTCCGGGCGGATGGCGCGGGAGTGTCATGAATCAGGTGGACACCCTGATCAAGGGAGACACTGATGAGCTCGCTGACGGATCACCAGATCGGGTCGGCTTCTGACGGTTCGG
>NZ_JARXYZ010000028.1 GCF_029894125.1 Kitasatospora sp. MAA19 | reverse complement strand
GGTTCTTCTGCAGGTGGCCACGTTCGGCCGCGACCACCCCGTCGTCCGGCATCCGCTCCTGGTCGCCGATCCGGTCCGCCAGGACGATCCGGCGCGCAGGCGGGGACCCTGCGCCGGTCACGGCAGCCACGGCCAGGGCAGTGAACAAGGCGACGACCACCACACCCGCGACCCAGGCCGTGCGGGGCACCGTGCGGTACCAGGGCAGTGGAGCTGCCGGCTCCAGGGTGTTGGCCCAGATCGCTTGGAGGCCACTGGGCTTCTCGGATGGCTGCTCGGTTTCCATGCCCGCCATGTCATCTCAATTCATGCAAACAAACGTTCAACAGATTGCCGGATGGTACGTCAGCACTCGAATGCATTGCAGCCGCCTTCCGGATCCGACGAACGCTCACCACCGCGGTGCCCCGCACCCCACCCCGCTGAACAGCGCGACCTGGACGGCACTCCAGCGCTGCCTGGACCACAGAGCCGAGACCGCGACGGCGAACCCCCACATCCTGACCACCCGCCGAACCACCACCACCCGCGCACCCGCGGGCCCCGCCCACATCCGCGACAGCCTCGCCCGCTAGATGATTGATGCCAAGGGCTCGTTGACACGCAGGAGATGAAGCGAGGGAGTCCAAAGGTCGGTTGTGACGCCTGACCTGGACTCCCTCGCGACCGCACTCTAGGTGAAGACCGACGGCCTGCTGAAGGAATCGCCGCATCTGGCGCCGTGGCGGCCCGAGATCGGCATCGCGCCCCGGCTCAGTGACGCCGAGCTGGTCACCCTCGCCGCGATGCAGGCCCTGCTCGGCTTCACCTCCGAACGCCGCTGGATCCGCCACGCCCAGGCGCACCTGCGGCACCTGTTCCCCTACGTGCCCGGGCAGTCGGGCTGCAACCGGCGGCTGCGCAAGGCAGCCGACCTGGTCGCACGGGTCAACCGCCTGCTGGCGACCGACACCTCACCCCGGGACGGCGCCATGGCCTCCTGCCCGGTGCCGGCCGCGGGCGGTGCGACGGCTTCGCCGCTGGACCGGACGGCGTCCAGGACGCGCTGGTGGTACCGGGCCAGGGACTCGCCCACGGGCAGGAGAGCGGGGGTGCGGTCAGGGTGTACCACTCATCGGCGCCGCGGTACTGGACCGCGACCCACGCCTGCCCGTTCGGGAAGGCGGTGGTCACGACGGTCACCTCGCCGGTGATGCAGCCGACCTCCTCGGTCATCACCCCGCCGAGCCCGGCGGTCACGTGCGCCTGGTGGCGCTCGGCGTCCGGCGGGACGCTCACTGGCCGCAGGTGTCGAGCATGTCGGACAGGGCCTGCTTCTCGGGCCCGGTGACGTTCAGCTGGTAGTGGCTCTTCACCTCGACCCACGCACGCGAGTAGGTGCACCAGTACGACCGCAGCGGCGGCCGCCAGGCCTCCGGACCCTTGTCGCCCTTCGACCTGTTACTGACCGCGGTGTAGGTTCCGCGTCTGGGTGTCCAATGGCATCGTCGTGACCTGCAGGGCTTCGGCATTCCGCGCTCGTGTCCTCCGAACGCGTTCCGCAGAACAGTGTCCAATCCTCGCCGGCCTGTTTCGCGTGGCGGGCGGGCCTCAGCTCTTGACGGCCTCTGCGATCTGCAGGGCTGTCTGTGCGGGCGTGAGGTGGGTGGTGTCGATGACCTCGGCCTCGCCGTGTAGCCACCTGCGGGCCGCCTCGGCGTAGGGCTCAAGGTATTTGAGACGGAACGGGGAGTTGGGGCCAAGAACAGTATCGCCCGCGATGCGCCCACGGAGGGTGTCCTGGTCAGCGTGGAGGACGAAGTGCCGTACCAGAATGGCATGTTGAGTGAGGCCCGTGCTGATCTCGCGCCAGTACTCCTCGATCAGGACAGTCATGGGCATCACCAGAGTGCCGCCGGTGTAGTCGAGTACGCGGCGGGCGGGCGGCAGCCTGGTTGAGCCATGATCCATCCCATGAAGAGGGTCGTGGATCTCGACGAGGCAGTTGCAGAGGTGGCTGTGCGGACGCCTGATTGGCAGGCCGCCGGGCTCAGGGTGGGCGAGGTGACGTGGCGTCATGAAACGGCGCCATGGCCGCAGATCCTTCAGACGGACAGGTCACAGGTGAGCGATCCCGACTCGGTAGGTGTTCTTATCTCCGGCCCCGCGGAGGCCCTGCTGTCCGTGGTGCTCTTCCGAGGCGGCTGGGCCGACGTCGACTATCTCGCCAACGTGGACGACGCTGGGGCGCTTCCGGGTGCGGAGATCGACTCGGCGGCGGCGTTCGGCATCCGGATCGACGAATGGGTGGTCCGCGTGTTCGGCGTGCGGGCTGCGTGACGCGGGCCTTCCTCGGTGTCGCAGGATGTGGTGTGGCCCGTCTCGAAGGTGAGCTTGAGTGGCTGTTGTCCTTCCGGGCTTGAGGGCTGCGTTTCCGCTGGTCAGGAATAGGGTCGGCGGTCTCGGGGAGTGGTGACGTGTCGAGTCGTCGCTCTGGTGGAGGTCGGGGATGCCGTCGGTCGTGGGGGCTGCTGGAAGAGCGTGAGCTGACCGCTCGCCGTCGTGTGGACGCGCTGCGGGAGGAGGCGGACCGTATCCCGGCCGAGTTGGCCGTGGCCGAGCGGGAGTGGAACGAGTGGATCACCGCCCGTTCACGCGTCGGCGAGGTGCTGTCCCCGGGCGAAGGCGACGTCGCCGGCCCGGATGCCGCCGAGGAGTCGTCGGATTGCGGTGAACCGCCGGTGCCGCCTGCATCTTCGGAGGCGGCGAAGCCGAAATCGGTGGTGCCGGTGTGGCGTGCGGGCCTGGTCTGGTCGGCACTGTCGGCGGACTACCAGCGGATCCTGCAGGCTCTCGCGGACCGCAACCGTCTGGGTCAAGGTCCGCTGACGTGCCAGGAGATGGCCGCCTGCTTCGGCCTGGACCCGGTGCCCGCGAAGATCGAGGTGTTGCGGTCGAAGGCGAAACGGCTGACAGCGCGCGGGTGGCTGGCCGAGCCGGCGCCGGGACGGTTCACGCTCGCGAAGGCCGTGGCCGGGCCAGGCGGCGGGTCATGAGCAGGGTCATCGACCAGTAGACCATCGCCTCCGCGCTGCCGGTGGATCGCTCGAAGTCGCGCACGAGGCGACGGCTTCGCATCAAGTGGGCGAAGAACCGCTCCACGATCCACCGCTTGGGCAGCACGACGAAACCGCGCATGTCGTCACTGCGCTTGACGATCGCCAGGACCAGGGCGAGAGCGGCCAGGCAGTGCTCGACGAGGCTGCCGGTGTAGCCGCCGTCGAAGGCGTCCGGCGTCATGTGGTCGATTCCGCCCGGTCCGCTGAGCGCCAGGCGCAGCTGGGCGGCGCGCAGCCGGTGCTCGCGCGCCGCCAGCGCGCGGCTTCGCAGGATGACCGCGGCGGCGGCGCCGGCCGCGAGGGCGAGGGCGGCGGGGATCCACCAGTTCGCTGCCAGCCACCGCAGGATGGCGGCCGCCGCGCTCAACCCCAGGAGTGCCACCAGGGCGTAGGCGATCCAGGTGGCGTCGTCGCGCCGTACGGGCCGGCGTCCGCGCGGTCGCCGCGCCGGTGGCCTGCGCCTAGCCATCCGCTGCTCCGGGCCTGTTCACGTCGGTGTCCTTCCTGCGGGCCACCGTACCGGCCGGGGAGCGGATTTGCGATGTGCGGTCAGTGGGTGGCTTCGACGGCGATGCCGACGAGCTGGAGGATCGCGTGGCCCCAGGTAGTGGCGGCGATCAGGCCGCCGAACACGACGGCGGTGAAGACGGTGAACGCCTCGTCCGTGCGGCGGCGGGCCTCGGTACGGCGCCGGAGCCGGATGACGATGAGGATCGCGAGGAACGCCGTCGCGCTGATCGTGTACTGCACTGCCCACCCCGGCCCGATAGTTGACCCTGTGTGAGGCTGCGATTACCCGGAGCCTGCCGCCATTCGGGTGAGCATGCCAGAGTCTCCGGCGGCCCGGGGCCGCTTTGGAAAAATCAGGCGCCTGCGAACGGCCCCGCGCGACGCTGTCCGCCGGTTCGCGCGGGGGAATCCCGCGATTCCCCCGCGCGAACCGGCCGCCGTTCGTACGATCGGCTCGACCTGGCCCGCCAGAACGGCCTCCAGGCACAGGAACCGAGAAAGGGGACCGATGGGGACTGTCGGCTGGGTCGTGGTCATCGTTCTGGTGGTCGCCGGTGCGGTGGTCTGGCTGATGCTGCGCTACCCCGGGGGATGGCGGTACGCCTTCAGTACGCAGTACGCCGAGAACCGGCGCGACCTGGACGCCGCCCGCGGCAAGCTTCGCGGACTGCGGCACGAGGCTGGCCGCGAACGCGCCACGGCCCGCTCCGGCGTCGAAGCGGCCGAGCGCGCCCACCAGGACCGGGTCAACCAGGCCCGGGCGCACCTGGCCTGGCTCCGGGCCCCTGGCCGGGGCGTACTCCGGTCCTCGCTCGGGGAGCACCTGCGGCTGTACGACCACGCGCTGGAGATGACGGTGGACGGCCGCACCGTCGAGTGCCCGCTGCACGAGGTCTCGATCCGCGACGAGTACTCGCGCACGGCCGGCCACGTCTACGTGGTGCTCCCGACCGGCCGCCAGCAGATGGTGATCGTCTCCCCGGAGGAGACGCCCGAGGCCGAGGTGCGGAAGTTCGTGGTAGCGGTGTTCAACGCCGCCGCCGACGCCAAGGTATCCAAGGCCGAGCGCCAGGCGCTCGTGCCACAGGCCGAGGCCGAACTGCGCGACGCGATCGCCGACACGGCCGCTCAGGAGCAGGCCCGGCGCCGACTCGCCGAGGTCGAGGCTCGTCAGAAGTCGGACGCGCGTATTCCACGAGCGCGCCAGGAACTGGATGCGGCCCGTGACCGGTGGCAGCAGCTCACCGGCCGCCGGCCGGAATAGGACGGGCCGCCAAGAGGGCCAGAGCCCGAGGCCGCCCACCGGGCGCCACGCGGGTCGTCGCGAAGCCGGTCGAAGTAGTAGGGATGGAACATCTTGAAGTTGTCGCCGACGAGCCGGACGGTCCCCGGGCGCATCGCGCGCTTGACCAGCCGGGCGGCCTCGGTCCTTCCCGGCGCCGGGCTGGCACGACGCATTCCGGCCGTCGACGCGGTGCTCACCTGGTGATGTCGCCGTCCGGCACGTCTTGGACGGTGACCTTCCTGCCCTGTCGGCCCAAGAGCTTGGCCACCACGTCACCGATCCCCTTCGCGTCGCCCGTCGGCTCGGGAGCCGCCCCGTCGGTGTACCGCTCGATGGCCTTCTCGAAGTACGAGGGGTTCCAGGCCCCGACGGCCCCGCTGACATCGACGGCCTTCACCGGCCGGTCACCGACGGCACGCTTGACGGCCGGAAGGACCTCGTCCGAGCTGTACTTCCCCGGGACCTGGAACAGGCTCGCATGGCCGCCGACCTTGCCGCCGTCCCGCAGGTAGACGGTGACGACCAGGCAACTGGTCACCGACGGATAGGTGATCGTCCCCTGCGGACCCACCTCGCCGACCTCACCCTCCGCGATCGAGACGCCGGTGGCGGCCGGCGCCCGCCGCACGGTCCCGGGCGCACCGGCCTGCCAGACCCCGGCCACCGGGCCGGACGCCCGATCCTCCAGGTCCAACGCAGTGCCGAACTCGGTGACGTCCTTGGCCTCGGCGGCCTTACCGAGCGCGGCGTTGACGGAGTTGACCGTCTCGGTGGCGGCCGGGCCGTGCGCCGGCCTGCCGGACCTCGGCCAACCGGCCGCCGCTCCATCGCCCCCGCCCACCGAACAGGCCGCCAACACCAACGCCGAGCCGACGACCAGACCGGCCTTCCCCGCGAACCGCTCGGACACCACGAACTTCATAACCCCACACCCCAGGCAACCGGTCTGCGCACACCCGCGCACGCACGCGGCGACACATGGTCCCGGGCACGAACAATCTCGTCAACCCAATACCCGGCGGCCACCCGGAAGGGGCGCCTCCTGGGGGGCGAGCTCCCGCCCGCCGTCCGACGGGACCTCGCCGGTGGTGTTCCGTCAGCTGGCCCGCCGTGACGAAAGGCGCTCGGCCACCACGACGTCCCGCACCCTGCTGCTCCCCGGCCGCGGTCACGTTCCACCCGGGTGTTCGCCGCACCCCTGCCGTGTCCCGGGCGCCGGCCTGCCATAGCCCGGCCGCCGCCACTCGCTCGCCGTCGCTGTCGCCCACGTTTCGCAGACCTGCTCCCAGACGGTGAGGATCTGCTGGCGCTGATCGGCGGCGAAGGTGTCGGCGGCGGGCTCGAGAAGGGTGTGGAGTTCGTGGTTTCGCGCGATCGGTGAACGTGCCCGGATCCGTGCGAAGTCGAGCCACCGCGGCCGGTCCTCGCTCAGCGCGCATTCCACGGCGCGCGCTTCGGCGTTGGCGGCCACAATCCGCATGCAGGCTTCCCAGAGCGCCCCTGTCACCGGGTCCGGGGAGAGGGGCAGTTGGAGCACAGCGAGACCAGAGCGTCTTCGTCCGGACACGCTGCCGGGACGTTGCGGTCCGCCTTCGGCCAGCCGCCGGCCCGGCTGAGGCCGAGCTGCTCCGCGTCAGCCGGGTGGTCGCTCCCCGGAAGACCTCGTCCAGGTGCCACTTGTCGCCCGCCTTCGGGCGTCTGCGGAGCAGGGCGGCGGCGTAGGCGGGGCCGAACCGGCGCGTCCACTGGTGGACCGTCTCGTAGGACACCACGACACCGCGCTCGAGCATCAGCTCCTCGACGTCGCGCAAGCTCAGATTGAACCGGTGGTACAGCCACACGCAGTGGGAGATGGCCTCCGGCGGGAAGCGGAAACCCCGGTACGACGGCGCCGCCTCGGTCCCCTCCGCGATCCTTTCCCGGTGATCAACAAACCCGGCGATCATCCCAGCCCGCCACTCAACCTGACAACACCCCGTACACCTCCCCTACCAGGTCGCCGGCTACCAACCGGTCCTGTTCACCCTCGACTCCCCGGCCGCCGCGCCGGAACGGCCGAGGCCGCTTCCGCCGACGGGAAACGGCCGACGTGGGCAAAAGGTTCAGCCGGCAACCGGACAACTCCCTTACGGCCAAGGAGAGATGCCTTTCACGGCACGATCGGTCCGCATGCGGACCTCTCACGGGAGCAAATGTTGATCAAGTGTCAGTCGCTGCGTAAGGATGGGGATCGAAGCCCGGCGCGACCGACCGCCGGCCTTCCGCCACGGCCCGGCCGCCCCCTGCCCACCCCGTCCCGCCAGAGGTATCCATGAACAAGACCACAACCGCGCTCGCCACCCTCGCCCTGCTCGCCAGCGCCGCACTGACCGCCACCCCCGCGCAGGCCGCCGACCTCCCCCAGGTCTGCACCAGCAAGCACGGCTTCGACAACGGCAGCTTCTACTGCGGCGGCGCCTACGGCGACGGCGAGAGCCTTTGGCCGCTGCGCACCGGCGACTGGGTGGACTTCGTGATCGGCCTCGACCACGCCGTCTGGTTCCGCACCACCACCAGCAACTGGAACTCGCTGGGCGGCTACTTCACCGGCAAGGTGACGTTCAGCAAGAAGCTCGACGACCTCAACTTCACCATCAACGCCCTCGGTTCCGACGGCGTGACGACATGGTCCCGCGACCGCACCCACAAGGGGTTCGTCACCGCGTGGTACGTCAAGGGCTGAGGCCCCTCCGGCCGGTCGAGCCCCGAGCCCCGGCCGCTCGACCGGCCCCCGGCCCCCGCAACGGCGGCCGACGACAGTCCGTAGTCCGTCGAGCCGCCTGTAGGGCATCGGCGGCATCGGCCGGTGCCACCTCTGGAAGCTGTTCGGACATGCGGACGAGGCTGTCGGCACAACCTGTCACCGAAGCCTCTGACGAGCAGACGTGTCACACAGCACGGGGCGCTGTCCGGATCGGCAAGGAGCTCGGTCAGGGCCGCCGGGTCGGTGAGGTGGTCGATGCGGACGATCCGCCCGAAGCCGGTGCCAGGGTCGCGATGATGGTCCGCGTAGGGGATCTCCCGGGCGCGAATGTAGTCGCCGAGCAGCAGCGCGGTGATCAGCTTGGCGAAGGACGAAGCCGAGCGGGCCGGGCCAGGCTGAGGGCCTACGTTCCGGTGGTGCCGGATCGCCGTGCGCATGGACGCTGCGCCGAAGTACGGCTGGTCGGCGGGGATCCGACCTCGCCACCACGACTGTCGCCGGTCGTGCTCTCGGCGGCCAGCGGGCGCGTCGATGGCGAGATGGTCGCCGACACGGAGTAGCACCGGCCCGGGAAAGCCGTGAAGGAAGACTGCGGTCACGCTGGCACGGGCCGCGCCGAAGGTGTCCCTGGCGAGGACGATTCCGGGGGCCGACAGAGAGAGCCCCGAGTTCCTCGCAGAGGACGAGGTTCTCCCGGCGTGCGGAGTTCTGCCGACGGCGCGGGGCGCGCTGTGCAGGCGCGGCAGACGGGAGGCCGCGGGCTGGAGTGGTGGGCGGCGGGCTCACACGGCGCGCGGCGGCCGCGGACGCGGGGTCACCGCCTGGGCGAGCGGACGGTGTCGTACCGGCCGGACGGGCGGCCAGCGGTGCTGCCCCGAACGACCGCCAGCCGACGACGACCGCGAGCCGGGCCTGGACGACGACCAGCGGTTGGCCCGGATCGGGCCGGTGGACGGCGGCGCGCTGACGCCGTCGCGCCCGGGCTCCCCGCACATGCTGCCGCTGGGGCTACTCGCCGTCCTGCTGCGCCTGACGCGCGCCCGCCGCTACCGGCACCTGTTCCTCGCGCTCCCACCGGGCATGGCGGCCGACCTGGTCGCCCTGGATGTCGCGCACGGCCACGTCTGCGGGCAGTCGCTCGCCGACCACCTACGGATCGACACCGTAGCCGCCACTGTGAACCTCTCCCGTCTGGAGGACGACCTCGGTTGCGGCGAACGGCTCCTGGACCACGGACTCGCCATCGGCCCCGACGACCGGCGAACCGTCGCCGAGACCGCCGCCCAGCACCTCGAAAGCGCCGACGTGGTGGTCACCTCGAACGCGAACGACCCGGATCCCGCCACCTCCGCGCGCGCCGTCGCGCTGATGCACCACCTCTGCGCCGGCCGCGCCATCCGAGGTCGCGGCCACCTGTGGCCGGCCAACCGGCCCCACTCCATCTACCGGCGGGACTCCGCCGGCGAGCACCTCGCCATCCGAGCCGCCGGATCCTGGCTTCCTGAGCACGACAGCAAGGCCTGGCAGGCCGCCTCGGCGCAGCGTCGCACCCTCGCGTCGCTACTCTGGGACCCCTACGACGGCGAGCGCCGCTTCGAGTCGACGTTCACCGGCATCGACGTCGATCTCCCCGGACTGCACCGGCACGCTCCCGCGCAGTCGGTCACATCGACGGGGCAGGCCGCTCCCGTGGCGGCGCTCGCCCTGGCCGTCGGCGCTGCGGCTCCCGACTTCGCGCTGCTGCCGCACCCCGTGGCGAGCAGGGCAACCGCGGCGGCCACGCCGCACAACACGCGAGCGCATGAGACTCTCCCGGTGACCCGAACCACCTGGGGCCGCCACTGCGAGCCCGCCCAGGCAGTCGGACCGAGCGCCATGCGAGTTCCCGCGTTCCACCAAGATTCTCGGAGCAGCGCCGGGCCGCCCAGCCTGCCCGACCTGTCCACTGCTGACCTGATAACTCCCTTGCCCTTCAAGGAGTTTGACAGAGCCTCACCACTGGGCATCGAAGAGGCGACAGTTCACGCTCACGACAGCGGCAACCCGAGGTGGCGCACATGCACGGCACCAGCACGCAACCGATCGCGACCTTCTGCGGCAACTGCAACTGCGGCTGTCCGCAGCTGTTCCTGGACCCGGCAGCGCCCGAGGACCGGCGGGTACGGATCACCGACGACTTCGGCCAGCAGGTACAGATGAGCGAGGAGCAGTTCCGCGACCTCGTCGCCCAGGCCAAGAGCGGCACATTGGACACGCTGGCCGCCACGGCTGCCTGACACCGCCTGTCGGCGCGGCCCGAGGTCCTGCTCGAATCGGGCCGGCCGGCCTTCTGCTCGTCGATCCAGCGCGTGGTCCGCCGAGGACATCCGCGTGACGATCGGCGCACAGTCGCGTCGCCGGGTCCGCAGCGTGCTGCGCGACCTGGTCACCCAGGGCCTGCTGGAAGAGGTCCAGCGCAAGGCCCGTCACGTCCTGTTCCGCATCCCGCCGGCAACCCCGCCCACACGCTGACACCAGGTCACTCCCCTCGACGGGTTTGGCGCAACGCTGCGGCAGCGCGAGACCCGCGCCGGCCGCCGCCCGTCCGAGGCCATCGAAGCCCTCATCGGCCAGACCGGCAGCCCGGGGCCGGTACCCGGCACCCCGCCCAGGTACGTGGCCGCTGACCCCCTGCTGGCCGTGTGCTGCCAGGCGGCCTCACAGTTGGATGGGCAGGTGACGGGGTCCGCGGAGCATGGCGTTCTGCCGGTAGGGGGGCGGGTCCTGGACCAGGCGTGCTGTGCCGAGGTGGGGAATCAGCGCGCCGAGCGCGGCCTGGGCTTCGATGCGGGCGAGTGGTGCGCCGTAGCACAGGTGGATACCGCTGCCGAAGCCGAGGTGCTGGTTGTCCGGGCGGGTGGGGTCGAACCGGTCGGGCTCGTGGAACCGCTTGGGGTCGCGGTTGCCCGAAGCCAGCGCGAGCACGACGGAGGTGCCTTCGGGGATGGTGGTGCCGGCGACGTCGATGTCGGCGAGGGGGATGCGCTCACGCATGTGGACCGGGGGTTCGTAGCGCAGCAGTTCCTCCACCGCTCGCGGCAGCAGGTCCGGTTCGCGACGCAGCTGGTCCAGATGCTCGGGCTGACGCAGTAGGGTGAGCACCCCGTTGGTGATCAGATTCACCGTGGTCTCGTGTCCCGCGATGAGCAACAGCACGGCGGTTTCCGCGAGTTCCTCCTGGGTGAGCCGCCGGTCCGGATCCGGCTCGTTGGCGAAGGCGGAGAGCAGGTCGTCGCTCGGCTTGCCACGGCGCTTCTCGGCGAGGTCCACCAGGTACCGGCCCATCTCGCTCCGCGCCTGGTCGCCCGCCTCGTCCCGCTCGGTGGAATCCTCCTCGGGCCTGACGTCGGCGGACGCGACGATCGCGTCGGACCATTCCCGGAAGAGCGGTTCGTCCTCGCGCGGCACGCCGAGCAGGCGGCAGATCACCGTGACGGGCAGCGGGTAGGCGAAGTCGTCGACGATGTCGATCTGGCGGCCCGCCTGGAATGGCTCCATCAGTTCCTCGGTGAGCTGGTCGATCTCGCCGCGCATGGCATCGACCCGGCCGGGGCTGTGCGGGGGGCCGAACGGTCGCATGGCCAGGGTGCGCAGTCGGTGGTGCTCCGGGTCGTCGAGCCGCAGGAACGGCGGCTTGTGTGTTGTCTCGCCGCGGATGCGGGGATCGACACTCATCCGTGGATCGTGGAGCAGGGCGGCGATCTCGTGGTAGGTGCCGACCAGGTAGCTGCCGTCTGCCTGCCGTACCACGGGACCGGCCTCGCGGAGTTCCGCGTACAGCGGGTAGGGGTTGGGGCGGTTCACGTAGTCGGTGATCCGTGCCAGCAAGGTGTCGGAGTCCATGGTGGCTCCTCGTCGTCGGGCGGGACGTGGGTCAGCCGCGGGGCTGCACCACGGTCAGTCGGCGGTCGGGCAGGTATCCGGTGAGCGCCACGGTGGGGCCGTGGGACAGCCCCTTCGGATCCGGCACGTCGGACGGAACCGGGATGTCGGCCGCGATCGCGCGGTCCGCCGCGCCGGGCGGGGGCGGGAACGGAGCAGCGGTCTCGATCAGGTGCCGGTAGTAGTCGAGCGACTTGGCCATGTCGACGGTGACCGCGGCGGTGACCCGCCCCTGGTAGCCGTAGACCATCGCCAGACGGCGCGCCTCCAAGGAACCCTGGGCGATGACCACGTGGTCAGAGAAGGTGGGCACGCCCACCGACTTGATGTTGAGCCCGAACTGGGTCGACCAGAACGTCGGGAGGGCGAGGTGCGGGCGCCGCAGGGGCCCCGGGTTGACCATGTTGTGGGCCGCGACCTCGGCCTGCTCGACCGCGTTTCCCCAGTGCTCGAGGGAGAGCATCTGGTAACCGAACAGCGGGTGGGGGAAGCGGGAGACGTCGCCGGCGACGAAGATGTCGTCGGTGACGATTCCGTACATGTTGAAGGCGCGGCACCCGGCGTCGCAGGCGATTCCGCGCGGGCCCGCCGCCAGCCCGGAGTCCGCCAGCCACTCGACGTTGCGGACCGCGCCCAACGCCACGACGCACACGTCCGCCTCGACGCGGCTGCCGTCGGACAGCTCCGCGCCGCTGAAGCGGCCGCTGCCGTCCCCGCGCAAGGTGGTGACCGTCACTCCGGTGCGCAGGTCCACGCCGTGGTTGCGCTGCATGACGGCCGCGAGTTTCGACAGGGTGCCGCCGAGCGCGCCCACCAGGGGTGCGGGACCGCGTTCGGCGACGGTGACGTCCAGTCCGCGTTCCCGGCAGGCCGAGGCGATCTCCGATCCGGTGAAGCCGCCGCCGATCACCAGCACGCGCCGTGGCCCCGCGGCCAGCCGCTCGGCCAAGCCGCCGGCGTCCTCACGGGTGCGCAGGGTGAACACCCCGTCCAGGGCGGCCTCCTCCGCCTTGGGCCAGGGGCGCGCCCGGGTCCCGGTGGTAATCAGCACCCGGTCGTACGGCACCGACTCGCCGTCGGCCAGCAGCACCCGCTTCCCGAGGGGGTCCAGGCCGGTGGCGCGTACGCCCAGCCGCCACTCGGCGTCCGGATCCCGGCGCATCGGCAGCCCGGTGGAGTCCGCCGCCACCAGGCCGAGCAGCACCTGCTTGGACAGCGGAGGCCGGTCGTAGGGCGGATGGGGCTCGTCGCCGACCACGGTCAGTGAGCCGGTGAAGCCCTCCTCGCGCAGCGCCTCCGCAGCCCTCAACCCGGCCAGCGACGCGCCGATGATGACGATGCGGCCGTCCCGAAGGTCACCGGCCATCGACGCTCACCTCCTCACCGAGGAGGATGGCCTGGACCGGGCACGCCGCCGCGGCCTGGCGCACGCGCTCGGCCTGGTCGTCCGGGACGGCCGGGGCGTACAGCAGTCCCTCCTCGCCGTGCAGCTGGAACACCTTCGGTGCGAGGAACACGCACTGTGCGTAGCCCTGGCAGTGCGTGAGGTCCACAACGGTTCGCATCCCCACCACTCCCTCTATCGCCGCCCCCTGTCTTCCAGCATGGGACGAGAACCGGACCCTCGCACGGCGACTGCTCGGGGAACGCCGCGGGTGGCCTTCTCCGCATCGATGAAGAGACACATAGTGCCTACTTCACGATCTCCTTCGCGAAGAAGGCCGCGGTGCGCTCAGATCTCGTTCGCCTTCTTGACCTCGGCAAGCTCGCGGCGGACGCGGCGCAACTCCTCGCGCTCATCACTGGTCAAGGCACCCGTCGGCCCCTCGCCCCGGTCGGTCTTCGCCTGCTTGACCCAGCCGCGCAGGCCCTCCGGGCTGACCCCCGGTTCCCGGGCGATCTCGGTCACGTTCCGATGCGGCGAGGATCGGACGAGTGCGATCGCGTCCCGCTTGAACTCCGCCGTGTACCGCTTGCTCATGTTGCTCTTGCCACTCACTACCTGAGCTGCTTCCTCCGGGGCCATCCGTCCCAGTATCAGGCTGTCCAGTTCGGCGGGGGAACTTCAGTTGCAGCTTCCGCAGAACCGCGCCACCGGCTCCTGCACGGACTCGGACACGGGAACCTCCGCTTGTTGATAGTGGGCACCGGGCACGGCGCTGCTCCTCAGGGGTGCACCCGTTCGCTCGGCCATGCTCACCCATTGAGTCGCTCCGGTGGCCGAAAGTGTCGGGTCGCGTTCCCTGCACCTTCCCGCTAGCGTCTTCGATGAACTCAGGGCTCCCGGACCGACTGTCCGACGCGGGTTCCTGCTCTCCCCCTCAACGGAGTCTGAGCCGTTGGATCAGTGGGCGCCGCGCAGGAAGCCACGACCGGTCCGTGCGGACGTCAGAACTTTCCGGAAGGGATCGCGTCATGCGTGCGCTGCGTTTCGCTCGCTTCAGATCATCCGGCGACGTCCTGGAGATCGTCGACATCCCCGCCCCCGACACCGGGGACGACGAGGCCCTGGTCGCGATCAAGGCGGCGTCGGTGAACCAGTCGGATGTGAAGAACCACGACGCCGCCCTGGACACGATGGCCCGCGAGGAACTCGGGCTGGACCCGGACAACTCGGCTCGCCGTGGTCGGCGGCCCTCTCCAGCCTCGCCTCCTTCGCCTCCTTCGCCACCGGGGCCGTCATGGTCGTCCTGCCCTACCTGTTCGCCTCCGGTACAGCCGAACTGGCCGCCGTTGTCGCCCTGGCCGCCGGCGCGCTGTTCACCGTCGACTCCGTCATCGGCATGCTCAACGGCCGCGCGCCGCTACGCTCGGGCGCCCGACAGCTCCTCGTGGGCCGGGGTGCCGCCGCGGCCGTCTTCGGCATCGGACACACGATCGGAACAGGGGCCAAGTGACCAGGTTCATCCAGCACTCTCCTGACGAGGGAGGAGCGGCACGGATCTCCTCACCCACCCGGAAACACAGGGAACGAACACTTTCGTACGGAGGCTGACCATGCGTACCACCACACTGGGAATGACCGGACTTGAGGTCTCGCGCATCGCCTTCGGCACCTGGCAGTTGGGCGGCGACTGGGGCGGCTTCGCCGAGGACGAGGCCAGGGCCGCCATCCGCCGGGCGCTCGACCTCGGGGTCAACTTCTTCGACACCGCCCAGGCCTACGGTTTCGGCGCGTCGGAGCGGCTCCTGGGCGAGTCCCTGCGCGGCGAACTGCGCAGCCGGCGCGACGAGCTGGTGATCGCCACCAAGGGCGGCCTGCGCGAGACCGACACCGGCATCGCCCGCGACGCCAGCCCCCAGGCGCTGCGCGAGGGCGTGGACGCCAGCCTGACCGCGCTCGGCGTCGACCACATCGACCTCTACCAGGTCCACTGGCCCGACCCGAAGGTGCCGTTCGCCGAGACCGCAGGCGCACTGAAACAACTGATCGAGGCCGGCAAGATCCGCCACGTCGGTGTGTCCAACTACAACGTCGAGCAGATCGCCGAGTTCTCCCGGACCCTGCCGGTGGAGACACTGCAACCGCCGTACCACCTCTTCCGCCGCGAGATCGAGGACGCGGTCCTGCCCTACACCCGGCAGCACGACATCGGTGTACTGGTCTACGGCCCGCTCGCGCACGGCCTGCTCACCGGCACCCTCAGCAAAGACACCGCCTTCCCCGCCGACGACTGGCGCGCCAAGAGCAGCGTCTTCCGCGGCGAGGACTACCGTCGCAACCTCTCCGTCGTCCGTGCGCTCCAGGAGTTCGCCGCCTTGCGCGACATGACGGTCAGCCAGCTTGCCATCGCATGGACCCTGGCCCGTCCCGGAGTGCACGTGGCCATCGTCGGCACCCGGCGCGCCCACCACGTCGACGACAGTCTCGCGGCGGCGGACATCACGCTAGACGAGGCCGACCTGAAGGCCATCGACTCCATCACGGCCGCGGCCACCCCGGTCGCCGGCCCGTCCCCGGAGAGTGTGTGATGACCGAGCAAGCCAAGACCGACGGGACAAAAGTCGCCGTCCTCGGCATCGGCGTCATGGGAGCCCCCATCGCGCGGAACCTTCTGCGCGCCGGCTTCGACGTGACGGTGTGGAACCGGACCAAGGAGAAGGCCGAAGCACTCGCCGCCCAGGGCGCGTACGTCGCGTCCTCTCCGGCCGAGGCGGCTTCGGACGTCGAGTTCCTGATCACCATGCTCACCGACGGCGCCGCGGTGGAAGCCGCGATGACAGGCCCCGAAGGCGCCCTGACCGCGCTGCCCCCGGACGCGGTGTGGATCCAGATGAGCACGGTCGGCGTCGCAGCAACCCAACGCCTGGCCAAGCTCGCCGTCCAGCGCGTCGGCTTCGTGGACGCTCCCGTCTCCGGCAGTTCGGAACCCGCCGAGCGAGGGGAACTGCTCATCCTCGCCTCCGGGAGCCCGGCACTGCGACCGCGTGTGCGACCACTGTTCGACGCCCTCGGCCACCGGGCCCTGTGGCTGAACCGTCTCGGCGACGGCAACCGGTTCAAGCTCGTACTCAACAACTGGCTGGCCGTTCTGACGGAAGGAATGGCCGAAACGATCGGTCTCGCCGAGTCCCTGGGCCTGGACCCCGACCTCCTCCTCGACACACTCGCCGAGAGCCCGCTGGGTTCCGCCTACGCGATAGCCAAGGGCCACGCCATGGTCCAGCGCGACTTCACCCCCGGCTTCCCGCTGCACCACGCGGGCAAGGACGCCGCCCTCGCGCTCGATGCCGCCCACGGACACGGGATCGATCTACCGCTCACCGAGGCACTGTCGAAGCGCTGGGACAAAGCAATCGTCCTGGGCCACGCGAACGACGACGTGGCCGCGGCCATCACCACAGCCCGATAGCGGCCCAGGTGCGTCGAGCTCCTGACGGTCTGCGGGAGATTGTCAGTTGCGGATCGTCGCGTGGTATCAGTGAAGAGATGACCTGTAGCCCAACCGGACCGTATCTCGCGGGGTGGGGTGGGGGTGGGCCGTGATGAGCAGAGCGAACCCACGGGCTATTGCACATATAGCGAAACGCTGCACTACTGATCGGCGACACCCGATCCGAACGTCATCCCCTTACCCGCTGCCCGGGTCGCGCGCCGGCAAGCCGTCGCCGGGCTCATCAACGAATACCACCGAACAGGCTGACCGCCCGCCAAACCCCAGGTCGGCGCGTCGTTGGGCCACGGCACGCCCCAGCCAGCCGCTTCCCCCTACCACGATCGAAGTGGTCACGTCAGCGGTCCCTTCGGATCGACGGGCGGCCGAGGACTGATTCCATGGAACCACGACGACGTGGCGGTGACTCGATGCGATCCGTCCAGGATGCGTCCCGCCGGAGGACGGGAGAGGATCGGACCATGACGATACGGCTGGGTCTCGGGTTGCCACAGACCAAGCAGTACGACCTGGCGCGTGACCCCGCGCGGGTGGCGCGGGCAGCCGAGCAGATCGGTTACGAGAGCCTCTGGGTATTCGAACGACTACTCGTCCCAGAGCATCCGCGCCAGGGGCTGTACGGCATCCCCGGACGCGCGTGGCCGGACGCCTACCGCTCGGTGGCCCATCCACTGGTAGTCCTCTCGCTCGCCGCCGCGGCGACCGAACGGGCACGACTGGGAAGCAGCGTCCTGATCGCGCCATTGCACGTGCCGCTCCAACTCGCCCGCGCCCTGGCGACTTTGGATGCGGCGAGCGGTGGCCGGGTGGTGGCCGGATTCGGGACGGGCTGGTCGCTGGACGAGTACGCGGCGGCGTCCATCGCCCCGTTCGAGGAGCGCGGCACGGTGCTGGACGAACTCCTCGATGTCTGCGCCGCGGTGTGGGGTCCAGACCCGGTGTCGTACCACGGCGCTCACACGGTGATCGACGAGGCGGAGGTCGGGCCGAAGCCCGCCCGCCCCATCCCCGTCTACCTGGCGGCGTCCAGCAGGAAGGCACTCGACCGACTGGCCCGACGCGCCGACGGCTGGATGCCGACGGGCGTCCCACCTGCTGACCTGGCGCCGCAGTTGCGGAGACTGAAGGAACTGGCCGCCTCGCACGGCCGCGACTCGGACGCACTGACCATGTGCGTCAGGGCCAACACGCATCTCACCGACACACCGGTCGGGGACGCGGAGCGCCAGCCGTTCACGGGAACGATCGAGCAGATCGTGGCAGACGTGGCCGCGTACTCCGCCGTGGGGGCCGAGGAGGTCCTGCTCGACCTCCAGTGGAACGTCGGCGACGCCGACGAACTCATCGACCTGGCAGCCCGGATCCACGCAGCGGTACGCGACGCCAACCTCTGACCGAGGCGTGTGGCCGAAGTGCTCCTCAACGGCCGGTCGCTGTCGAGCTGAATGGGTCGCGCCGTCGGCTCTCCTGCCGCCCGCCCGTCCGAGCGGACCATCTCGGGCGACCGATCGGGACAGCTCCTGGGCCATCCGAGTGGACCAGTCCGGCCGCGCCCGCACCGCCCATAACTAACCGCATAAGATCCGTCATCGGCCGCATGTCCGCTGGAAGGGACCACTGCCTCGTGACCACCTCGATCATCGTCGGAGGAAGCGGCGCCCTGGGGCGCGTTCTGGCGCAGCGATTCGCCGACCGCGGCGACACCGTCGTCATCACCAGCCGAACCAGGGAGCGTGCTGACGCCGCGGCCGCCGAAATTGCCGACACGGTCCGGGGCTTGGCCCTTGACCTGTCGCGGCCGGAGACCATCGCGGAAGCGCTCGTCGACGTACGGGAAGTCGACAACCTGGTGCTAGCCGGCGTCCCGGCGGGTTTCAACACCCTCGCGCAGTTCGACATCGCGAAGGCCGTCGAAGCAGTGACCACCAAGCTGGTGGGGTACACCGAGACCGTGCGAGTCCTGCGTGACCGGTTCACCCGCGACGCGTCGGTCGTACTCTTCGGCGGCCTGGCCAAAGAACGTCCCTACCCCGGCTCCACCATCGTGACCGCCATCAATTCGGGTGTCACCGGACTGGTGAAGACCCTCGCAGTGGAGATCGCACCCCATCGCGTCAACGCGATCCACCCAGGCGTGGTGGGCGACAGTCCGAGGTGGCGTGACGTGCCCGACCACCCCCACGTACCGCGTACCCCAATCGGTCGTCTCGTGACGATGGCGGAGGTCGCCGACGCCGCCGACTTCCTCCTACGCAACACCGGCGTCAATGCCGAGGATCTCTTCATCGACGGCGGACTGCGCGCCACCTGACACGACCGCCGCTTCCGGTCCTGCCCAGCCGCATCGCAGCCGACGGGTGCCAACCCGGTTACCGCTCGCCGTGCGACACCGCCTGCCGGGCGCTCGGCCGCGCAGGGCTCCCCTCCGGCCCCAAGAACGCAGGCCAGCCAATACCGCACCCGGACCACTCGCGCTCACTCACCGTGAAACCACCGGCTGTAGTACTCGCCTAGGCGTGTTGCCAAAGTGGATCAAGGTCGTGGGTTATCGCGTGCTGCGGAGCCGGAGGGACTGGCATACTCCGCGCCGTGACGACTGACCGCAGCCCCAGCCTGATTCCGACCACCGGCGAGCGCGACGCCGAACTCAACGACCGATTGACCGAGGAACCGGTCGCCTTCAACACGGCCGCCACCGGCACGTCCGATCGCGGCACATTCTCGGTCAAGGTCACCAATGAGTACTTTTCAACCTGAAGTTGCAGGTCACGGGGCTGGTGTGGGGCTGGGTTGGGATGCTCGGGCCGGTCGGAGGCGTGATCGGCAGCAGGTGATCGTTTGCCGTGTGGCCGGTGCGCCGGAATCGCCCTGCCGAACCGGATCCGCCTGGCGCATCGAGCACGACTACCGCGAGATGAAGCACGGCCTGGGCCTGGACCACTTCGAGGGCCGCACCTGGCGCAGCTGGCACCACCACGTCACCCTCGTCACCGCCGCCCACGCCTTCCTCACCCTGAGGCGCCTCGACCCAAAAGTCGAGGCGCCGGCCTGACCTTCTACCGAGTCCTCGACGCCGTCCAGGACCTGACACGGGCCTGGACCGGCGAATGCCCCACCTGCCACCGCGACTTACCCACCCCACGACGGCCCGGCCGTCCCCAACCACGCCAGACCTAACGAAGTACTACTAGGCGTTTCATCCCCGGTTTTGAGAGTCAGGTTCCGCGCCAGGTGGGGGTGGAACCTGACCCTCAGAGGGTGGTAAATGACCTGATGTCCGGTTCGGTGTCGCCTGATCGTGTGACTGTGGGGACTCCCGGCCGGTCGACGGGTTTGGCGGTGCTGGAGTGGCAGGGCGAGCGACCGCAAGCCCTACAAGAGTGACTTAGAGCCCGCGCAGATAGGCGGGGCGGGGTCCCCGGGTAGCGAGGCGGGCACAGGTCCCCGCGATCATGGAGTTGCGACGCTCTGTGATCACTGGGGGGGACCTGTGCCCGTGCTTCCATCATGGCTGACCGACCCGCTCTGGGACCAATTCGCTGCCCTGCTGCCCGAGCGCCCGGCGGTCGATCCGTTCCACCCGCTGGGTTGCCACCGGCCCCGCATCAGCGACCGGATCGTGTTCGACAAGCTACTGCAGCTGCTGCGGTTCGGCTGCTCCTACCAGGCGATCGCCGACACGACCTGCTCGGCGACGCTGGACCTGCTGGCCGACCTCGGGCCGCTGCCCGACGACATCACCGTGCACCTGGACGCCGGCTACGACTCGGACAAGACCCGCACCGAACTCACCGCCCGCAACCTGCACGGCCGTATCGCGCACAAGGGCGAGAAAGCACCGATCCAGGCCAGTCAGCGGTGGCATGTCGAGCGCACGCACGCCTGGCAGAACGCCTTCCACCGCCTCGCCCGCTGCTACGAGCGCCGCGCAACCGTCATCAACGCCTTCTTCGACTTCGCAGACACGATCATCACCGTCCGTAACCTGATCCTCCGAGCCTGGACCACCCACCGCTGGAGCACCCGGCCCCGACGCCGACCATAAGCAGCCGCCTACCCGAACGACCCATGACGAGGTATTCCCGCGTGGGTACGGGCGACCCGCACTGTCGCGGACCGCGAGTGACGGTTCGAACGCTCTCCTACCTTCGCCGGTACGCCTCGATGAGGAAGCGCTGCGAGTGAGCCACGAACGGACCATGGCGCTCGATGAAGGAGTGGAGTTCCGCCAGGCGGTCGCGGTAGGCGTCCACCGTGAAACCGGGAACGATCCAGATCACCTTGCGCAGGAAGTGGACCACCGCCGCGATGTCGTGGAACTCCATTCGGAGAGCTTCCTGACGCACGTCAACGACGTCCAAACCCACCGCCTCCGCGGCAGCCACCGCCGCGATCGGGCTGGTGCCCGCGTAAGTGGTGGCCGCCGGCACTGGGTGCGACCCCGGCGGCTGAGGCCCCATCATGAACTCGGTCAGTTCCCGCACCGAGCCGGAACCGACGTGTTGGGCCAGGTACACGCCGTCGGGGCGTAGCACCCGTCGCACCTCGTCCCAGCGGGTCACCACGGGGTGTCGGCTGACTACCAGGTCGAACGACTCCTTCGCGAACGGCAGGTCGGATGCGTCCTCGGCCTCGACGACGGTCGCGTCGAACTTCGCCAGGGTACGACGGGCGATCGCGATGTTCGGGGGCCAGGACTCCGTCACTGCTAGCACCGGCGGGGCGCCAGGGATCGAGGCCAGCACCTCGCCACCACCCGTCTGGATGTCGAGTCCGGCCGCAGCCTTCGCCATCCGCTCGGCGAGCAGCCTCGCATAGCCCCAGGATGGCCGCTGCTCGCTGGCGCGACCTGCGAACCAGGAGAAGTCCCACCCCTCGGTGGGGACGGCCTCTCCTTCCTCTACGAGCTCTTCGAACGTACGCATGGCGCCGAGGATGGCAGGCGGGAGCGGCGCACGCATCCGAGTTTCGACGGTTCACCATCCGGCGCGAGTCGCCTCGCGATTCCCATACGCCCCTCGGGCCACGACACCGCAGACACAGGTCCCTCGGCGATCACAGAGCGTAGCAACTCCTTGATCGCGAAACCTGTGCCTGCCCCATCTGCCAGCGCGACCTGTCGGCCGCCTATCCGCGCGAGCTCTTATCCGACGAACGCTGGACGCTGATCGAGCCGGTGACCACTGCGTGGAAGGCGAAGCACCCGTCCGTCAGCGGCCACCAGGGCGACTACGAGATGCGAGAGATCGCCAACACGACCTCAACAACGTCCGCATCAAACTGAAGCGCCTGACCGGGCGCGGAGTCCTGGCCGAGACCGAGCCGGGACTGTTCACCAGGCCGAGACCGTAACCGCCCGGCAAACCCACGACCAGCCCACTCACCCAAATCGCAACGACGAAACGGACACCAGCTCACGTACCGCCCTCTCAAAGCCGGGATGCTCTTGCCCGCCGAGGACGGAGGCCCGTGCGTCTGGATCGACCTCGGCGACCCGATCTCCTTCTTCAGCAGCTACATGCGCGATCCCGCCAGAGCGCGGCAGTTCGCTCTCGATCTGCGCGGCTTCGCCGACCGGGTCGATGGAATCGCCGCGGAGTTCTCCGCTCTCCTGAGGGGGAGCAGCTCGTGATCCCCCTCAGGAACCCCGTACTTCGCGGATCGTGGCAATCCACAAGCCCGCGACGGGTACCCCACTCGCCGAGTGGGGCTACCTCACACCGATCGAGATTCGCCAGCGGCACCGGCAGGGTCAAACCCTCGCGGCGTAGACGGACAGTGTCCAACTGCGGGGTGGAACTTCAGCCGTATGCCGCGGTCCAGTCGGTGAGCTGTAGGGCCGCATAGGTCGAGCCGTCTTCCAGGACCGAGGTACAGAAATGACGTATGTCGCCCAGGACCGCCCGCGCATCGGCTGGATCGGTACCGGCCGCATGGGCTTCCAGCTCGCCGCCCGGCTGCTGGACGCGGGGCACGACGTAGCCGTCTACAACAGGACCCGCGCCAGGGCCGAACCGCTGGCTGAACGGGGAGCCCGATCGTCGACCGGCCGGCCGGGGGCTTCGCCGCCATGTCCGGCCACCCACGTGACGTTGCATAGCATCGCAATTCCTGGCGATGGCGACGTTGTTCATTTTCCCCTAACCTTGGAAGCAAGCCAAGCGCGGACGGCCGTCGGAGCGGGAATTGTCCATCCTTTCTCAATCGCCGATCCAGAAGCAACTTCCCAGAGGAAGGATCTTCGGAAGTGGCAAATTCCTATGGCGTAAAGCCCTATGGTGAAAAGAAGACTGCCGTCGTCAAGGGGCGACGTATGGCCTATATTGAGGAGGGCTCGGGGGTTCCGATCGTTTTTCAGCACGGAAATCCGACATCCTCCTATCTGTGGCGCAATATCATGCCCCATCTTGAGGGGCTTGGGCGCCTCGTCGCGTGTGACCTGATCGGCATGGGCGACTCGGAGAAACTGAGCCCTTCCGGGCCGGAGCGTTACTCCTACGTGGAGCAGCGGGAATATCTCTTCGCCTTGTGGGAACAGTTGGGGATCGACCAGGATGTCGTGCTGGTGCTGCACGACTGGGGTTCCGCTCTCGGATTCGACTGGGCTAACCAGCATCGGGGCCGCGTAGCAGGAATTTCCTACATGGAATCAATCGTCACACCACTGGTGTGGGACGACTGGATAGTTCCCGCGCGACGTGAGGCCTTTGAGGGCCTGCGGTCGCCCGCAGGCGAGGCGATGGTGCTGGAGGACAACTTCTTTGTCGAGACGCACATGCCCAGAGGGATCCTGCGTACGCTGAGCTCTGAGGAGATGGCGCGTTACATCGAGCCGTTCGCAACTCCTGGAGAGGACAGGCGTCCTACGCTCACTTGGCCCCGCGAGGTGCCGATCGACGGATACCCTCCGAACGTCGTAGACATTGTTCATGGCTACAGCAACTGGCTGGCGCAGTCAGACGTCCCCAAGCTCTTTATTAACGCGGAGCCGGGGGCGCTGCTCACCGGCCGACCCCGAGAATTCTGCCGAACTTGGAGCAACCAGACAGAAGTTACCGTGCCTGGGAAGCATTTTGTACAAGAGGACAGTCCTGACCAGATCGGCGAGGCCATCCGTCGGTTCGTTCAGGGCCTTCGACGACCGTAGCGCAAAAGTAGTCAGGGCACGCCTGGAGTCCTCAAGTTTTCATTCGCAGCGTCCCCTTGAACTTGTCGGGTGCGACCACGACCGGGCCGGCTGACGGTACTGCTCGGGACATGCCGTCACGTCTCACCGATGGTCCGCGTGGCTCAGGCCGCTTTGGGTCGGACCTACCGCGGCTCCGCCCTCGGCCGAGCGGCGTCGTTGAACTGCGCCACGCCCAGCGGCGAGTAGCGCTCCGCCACGGCCCGGCCGACTTCATCCGCCCCTTGACTGGGGGCATCAAATCTCATGCGGCGGAGGCGGCTCCGTCAACCTTCGCTGAGCTGAGATCGCCCAGGGCTCGATGAGACAGGCCACCGGCAGCCGCCCGCGGCGGTTCCCAGATTGGGAACGTGGGACCTGGCGGGGGATCTCCGGTCAATCTTGGTAGGTGAACTCGTTGGCCAGCGCCACGGCCTGGCGACGAGCTGGATTCGAGCAGCGTCCGGCTCGACCGGACCGCGGAGACGCTCGACGTTCCCGGCGTCGAGGCCTGCGGCCGCAACGACATCTTCGATGCGATGTGGTCCAAGTGGGTTTTCATCACCAGCAGCGCGGTCACCTCCACGATGCGTGCCCCGGTGGGCGATAAAGTCGCGGCGTCGGGCTATACGGCCTTCGGGGAGGTGGTCCTCACCGAGCGGCTGGCGTCGCCCGCGCGGCAGGCCATCCGATAGCGGAGGGCGATCTGGCGGCAACTCGGACCCGCCCTGACGGGGATCACCAACGACGTCCTGGATGTCGCGGAACCTTGCCGAAGGGCGCTATACAGAGGTGGACAGTCCGCCCTGTGACCTCTGCGGGCGCGCCCGCGTATTGCGCGCCGACACGCCGATGAGCGGGGTTCGCCGCACTTGTGCCGTGAGTCCACAACCGCCGCGTCCTGCAGGCAACCGTCGGACCGCGCCCACGCCACGCACCAGATGCCGAAAGACCGGACGTCCAAGGAGGCTGTCATGCCCTTTATCAACATGACCGTGCGAGAAGGCGCACTCACCACCGAGCAGCGCCACGAGGCCATGGCCCGCCTGACAGACGCGCTCATGTTCTGGGAAAAGGTGCCCGAGACGCCCGCGGCCCGCAAGATTATGAAGGGCTGGGTCTACGAGGTCGCCGCCGACGCCGACTACAACGGCGGCAGCCCGGATCACGAGAAACCGTTCTACTTCATCGAGGTGCGCATCCTGAGCGGACGCCTCGACGTATTGGACAAGCAGGGCGTCATCCGCGACTTCACCGAGATCATCATGCGGATCGAGAACAGCGAGCGCACTCCCGAGAACCTTCGTCGAGTCTGGGTGACGATCAACGAACTCGACCGCGACGACTGGGGCATCGGCGGCCACACCGACTGGCTACGCGATTACACCACCGCTCTGGAAGAAAACGGCTGAAACGGAGCCTGACGTTTTAACCTGCGGCGAGGCCTTCCAACGGCACCTACGTGGCCCTCCGCAAGCTGCACACCCGGGTCGCCGCCTACCGCCGGTACCTGAACGCCAACGCCTCCTCGCCCGAAGAATAAGAGCTGCTCGCGGCGAAGGTGGTGGGCCGCTGGCGCAGCGGGGCGCCCCTCATGCTCGCCCCCGAGCACGACGACCCCGCCCTCGCCGCCGATCCGCAGAAAGTCAACGACTTCACCTACCACCAGGAAGATCCGCGCGGCCTGCGCTGCCCCCCTCGGCTCCCACATCCGGCGTGCCAACCCCCGCGACTGCCTGACGGGCGAACTCGTCGACCCGAGCATCCACCGTGCCCTGCGCCGAACTCGACGACTGAGCGGGGGGCGAGTCGGGCCCGACCCGCGACACCAGGTACTGCCAACGGCGCTGCCCCCGGCCACGAGCGGCGCCCCCTGCCGAAGTCGAGCGGTCCTTACCATCGCGGCGACCTGCGTCCACCCCCAGATGATCGACGCGATCGCGTGGGAGTTCCAGGCCGGCTTCGGTTTCAGCCGCCAGGGGCTCTGTTCGGGCCAGTTATGCAGAATCGTGGATCCTGGACCGCCCGCTGGGACGATTCTGTTGGTGCTGCCCCGAGTGGCAGCACGGCCATGGGAGATGACACGCCCGGCCGAGATGCCGCTTGAAGAGTTCGCACGGGCGGAAGGGGCATCAATGCGGCGCGGAGCTCATGAGCTCCTGCTGAGGCGCCGGCGGGAGCCGGCGTCGAAGCCCTTAGGGCACCTGCGCCAGCTCCGACCAGCCGCGACGACTGACGAACGAGTCATACCGACGGTCACCGGCGACGTACGCCTGCCCCTGAACCCGCTGCGGGGCCCGCTTGAACCTCTGCCACCGCACTGACCCAGCACCTGCCAGCACCGAGCCTCAACTGCGCGTCTTCTGCCCGCATCGTGTGAAGCGCCGAAGTAGGGAGTCCTGACCGTGCCGTCCTTGCTGAACTACGCCATCCTCACCGATCCGACCTCGCTCTTGGCGTCGCAGCCCGGGGCACCGTCCGTGGGAACGGTGTACGTGATCGTCTCCAACACCCACCAGTCCGAGGTGCGGTGGGATTTCATCGATGTGGAGATACCGGTCGGCAGCGGTCCCAACGACCTGACGGGTAACCCCACGGCGATCAGCGCGAGCATCGAGAAGGACTACAAGGTCAACCGGGAGCCGGAGCCGACCTTCGACTGGGACGGTACGCTCGGCCGCTTCCGGGCGCATGACCCCTCCGGGGGGAGGCTGACCCTGCCTGAGGAGGAGTCGCTGGTCCTGAAGCTGGAGAACATACCGGTTTCCGACATGGCGGGGCTGGTCCGCCTGAAGATCCACGAGCGCTCCGGCGGCGGCGACAACAACATCCCCATTCGGCGGGCGAACTTCACCACCACTCTCGGGCTGGTGAAGCAGGCTCCGAAGATCCCACGCAACTTCCGCCCGGAGAAGAACTCCCTGGTGGACGTGGACGCGAGCCAGAACGTCGTGCTGACGTGGGAGGGGCCGGACAACCTCGACTACTGGATCCGCGATCCGCAGGGGAACGAGGTGCTCGTCCAGCCGGCGGCCCAAGGACCGCGGGTGACCCAGCAGCCCTACACCTGGTCACCCCCCTCCGCGCCGAGGCGAGGCACCACCTACACCCTCATCGCCGGGACGACCACCGCCGCACAGCAGCACCAGGGGTACTTCCTCACCACCACGGTCCACGCACTCGTCCCCGAGTTCGACAGCGGGACGCGCACTCCGTGGGTCGAGCAGGCGCCGACCAGGAGCCGTGTCACCTTCTCCGCGGCCGGGGTGGAGATCCACAACGGGACCGGCGCCCTGGGAACCGTCCTGGCCGACAGGGTCGATGTGGACCGCGTGAACGCCAGGACGGTGCACGGCAGCAACTCCAGCGACGGATGGATCGACTTCCCGCAAGCCGGAGTGGAGGTCCATCAGGGCGGCTCGACGCAGCTGGGCACCCTCTCGGCCGACAAGGCCGAGGTGGACCGCGTGAACACCAGGTCAGTGCACGGCCGCAACCCCAGCGACGGATGGATCGACTTCCCGCAAGCCGGAGTGGACGTGCACAAGGAGGGGAAGCAGGACCGGGGGACCGTCTCGGCCGACAGGGCTGACGTGAACGGTGTGAAGACCGCATGGGTGCAGGGGCCGAGCGACAGCGACGGGTGGATCGAGTTCCCGCAGTCCGGGCTGAACGTGTTCCACGGCCAGGGAAGGGCCTGGGGAACCGTCTGGGCCGACAGGGCCGACCTGAACAGCGTGACCACACATTGGGCAGAGGGGCCGGACGGGAAGAAGAGCCGCATCGCCTTCACCGAAACGGGCGTGAAGATCACCGACCCCGAGAAGAAGAGGGGCACTGTGGTCGCCGGCGAGACCAACGTTCGCAGCGTGGTCACCCCCTGGGTGTCGGGGCCCCAGGCTGGAGCGGGATGGATCTCCTTCCCGAACGAGGGGGTGGACGTGCACCGGGACGGAGAGGTTTCCTTCGGAAGGATTCGATATGCCTCGTATAAGGAATCGCAAACGGTGAATGAACGCCCCGTGCACCGCAGGCTGCCCCCTTACGAGTGGCCGCCGCGGTCCGGGAACTAGTCGCGGGCGAGATGCGAGTTTGGCGGCTGTGGTCCTCCGACCGCTGGGTCGAATTGGCCATCGGTCAGGCCGATCCCGAGCGGCCTTTCCAGCTGCTCGCCGCTGTTGGTGAGGCTTCCTCCCTTTCGGAACGACTGCCGCACAACCGCCAACCCGCCTGCCCGAGTTCGGTCACGACTGCGTTGCTCGGACAAGATCGGTCTCGGGGGTGGATCTCCGAAACCGGTGACAACAAGACCGGCCATGCACCGCAGGTGACAGCAAAGATGGCCGAACGGTGCCAACCAGCCTGTCCCGGCACGACCGAACGCGCAGGCCACGCTCTGCGTCCGGTGACAACTGGTGCCGCGTCAGACAACCTTCGCCCCGCGATGTGTACGTGGCCGGGGCGGATCCTTCTGGAACCGCCCCGTCGCCGTTGCGCGGGTCAATCCTTCAAGCCCTCCACCAGGTCGATGTACTGCTGCTGCGCCGCTTCCTGCGTCGAGCCCTTGAGCTCGTTCCAGGCATCCCACTTGGCCCGGCCCACGAAGTCGGTCATCCCCGGGCGCTCGCCCTGGACGTCCCCGCTGCTGCCCTGCTTGAACAGGGCGTACCTCTTCAGCATCGTCATGTTGTCCGGACGCTCGGAGAGCGTCTTGGAATCGGCCTGCGCCTGCGCAAACTGAGCCTGAAGCGTCATCAGGATCTCCTTGATGAGGGCATGGACATGGCGTCCAGACTGTATCGGCCGAGATCCCAGTGATGGGTGGGTAACGTCGGAAGCGGCGTGTCCGTGGCGACATGCAGTCAGGACCAGTTCGGCCGCTCGCCGACGTTCCGAGAGGGCAAAGGTTGTCTGACGCGGCACTAGCGAGTCTCGGCACACCTGAGCGGCGCTATCGAGTCTGGGCGGTGGTCGCCGATCGGGGTTCAGATCTGGACGAGGCCGCCGTCGACGAAGAGTTCGGCCCCGGTGGTGAAGGAGCTCTGGTCCGAGGCGAGGAAGACGGCTGCGGCGGCGACTTCGTCGGTGCGTCCGATCCGGCCGAGCGGAACCATCGTCGCGAGGGCGTCCGCCAGTTGCTGTTCACCTTGTGCCGGGGTCCCCAGGCTGCGGATGCCGGGAGTCTCGATCGGGCCGGGGCTGATGGCGTTGACCCGGATGCCACGGCCCGCGAGCTCGGCGGCCCAGGTGCGGGCGAAGTTGCGGTCAGCGGCCTTGGTGGCGCTGTAGACGCTCATCGCCTCGACGCCCATCGACGCATTGGTGGAAGAGAGCACGATCACCGAGGCGCCGTCCGGCAGCAGGGGTAGTGCCTTCTGGACGGTGAAGAGCGTCCCCTTGACGTTGATGTCGAAAGTCTTGTCGTACTGCTCCTCGGTGATCTCGCCCAGTCGGGCGGGTTCGGCGACGCCGGCGTTGGCCACAACGACGTCCAGCCGTCCGCTGCGCTCCTTGATAGTCGCGAAGAGGCGGTCGAGATCATCGAGATTCGACGCATCGCTTTGAACGCCGGTGGCACGTTCGCCGACGGCTTCCACGGCCGCGTCCAGCTCGGTCTTGCGCCGGCCGGTGAGGTAGACGGTGGCGCCGTCGGCGGCGAACCGGCGGGCGATGGCCAGCCCGATACCGGTCGATCCACCAGTCACCAGGGTGACCTTCTCATCGAGCTGTCCCATGATGTCCACTTCCTTGAAGTAACCAATTTCATTACATCTGGGATCTTTCGTTACACCCTGGAGCGTCGAAGCCTGGGTTGGGTATTCCGCGTCCTATGTGCCCGACGACCCACGCTTCGTGTGCTCGGCGCACCGAATGCCGCGCTCCCTCCTCTTGGCCAGCGGCTTCAGTCACTGCTCAAACCGCAGAAGGCTGGCGCACCACCGCCGCGTCGGTTCTCGCCCCCTGACTGGCCCGGAGGAGTTCTGGATCGCCGGCCAGTGGACTACTGACGACAGCTGCGCCGAACCAGAGCACCCGAGACAGCACCCGGTATCCAAGCGCCCGGGACCAGAGCAACTGAGATTCCCGGCGCCGCCGCCTCCGACGCCCTGGCGACCGCGGCCTGGGCCCTGACCCACGGCCTGAGCCCGCGACCGCGACCGCCGCTCCGGCAACAAACTGCACAAGTAACTTGGCAAAGTTCCTTGTGTAGTTTTACGCTGAGGTCATGAACACGAACCCCAGGCCGCGGCAGTCCACTGCGACCGCGCAGCGCCTCAACGACGCGATCAAGCGGCTGCGCGCACGCCTGCGCGCGGAATCGGGGCAGCATGCGACCGGCCTGACCGTCACGCAGGTCGCCGTGCTGGCGAGCGTGGTACGGGAAGGCCCTATCACCGCGGCCCGGCTCGCCGCGCTGGAGCACGTCAGCGGCCAGTCCATCGCGCAGAGCCTGGCGGTGCTCAAGGCCGCCGGACTGGTCCACAGCGAGCCCGATCCGCAGGACGGCCGCAAGAAGCTGATGAGCGCCGATCCCTCCGCGACCGAGCTGATCGAGAAGCTGCTCGCGGGCCGCGCGTCCTTCCTGGCGCGGGCCATCGACCAGGTCGTCGCGCCGGACGAGCGCAAGGACCTGGGGAAGGCCATCGAGCTGCTGGAGCGTCTCGCCGCGGCCGACCTGAACGACGGCGGCATATGAGAACCGACACCACCCGGGCCGACGCTGCGGCGCGCGGTCTCGCGCGCAAGCCCTTCGCATGGACGTTCACGACCCCGCTCTACGTGGGCTCCAGCCTCAACCCGATCAACAGCTCCATCATCGCGACCGCCCTGGTGCCCATCGCCGCAGCACTGCACGTCTCGGTGGGCAGCACCGCCGTACTGGTCTCCTCGCTCTACCTGGCCAGCGCCGTCGCGCAGCCCACAGCGGGCAAACTGGCGGAGGTATTCGGCGCGCGCCGGATCTTCCTCTCCGGCATCATGCTGGTGCTGCTCGGCGGCCTGGTCGGCGGCCTCGGCCAGAACCTGGCGATGCTGACCGTCGCCCGGGTGCTGATCGGCATCGGCACCTCGGCCGCCTTCCCCTGCTCGATGGTGCTGATCCGGCGCCGCGCCGAGGAGACCGGCCTGGACGCGCCGCCCGGCGGGGTGCTCGGCGGCATCGCGATCGCGGGCATGGCCACAGCCGCCGTCGGCCCTCCGATCGGCGGACTGCTGGTGGGCGCCGCGGGCTGGCGCTGGGCCTTCCTGATCAACATCCCGGTCACCGCGATCGCCATGGCGATGGCCCTGCGCTGGCTGCCCAAGGACCCCGTGCCCGACCCCGGACACGGCGGTTTCCGTAAGGTCGCCGACCGGATCGACCTGCCCGGCATCCTCGGCTTCGCCGGGTCGATGACCGCGCTGGTCATCTTCCTGATGAGCCTCCCCCACGTCGAGTGGATCGCTCTCGCCGTCTTCGTCCTGGCCGCCCTGCCCACGGTCGTGTGGGAGCTACGGAAGACCGCGCCGTTCTTCGACTTCCGCGGCCTCGCCGCCAACGGCCCCCTCGCCCGCACCTACCTGCGCCAGGCCCTCACCCTGCTCGGCGTCTACTCCGTGATGTACGGCATGACCCAGTGGATGGAGGCCGCACACGGGATTTCCACCGTGGCGGCGGGACTCCTGCTCCTGCCGATGGGCGCCGTCTCCGCGCTGCTCTCGCGCCCGCTCGCCAGCCGTAACCTGGTACGCGGACCGCTGATCGCCTCGGCGGTGACCATGCTGCTCGGCTCGGTCGGCATCATGCTGCTCACCTCGCACAGCCCGGCGATCGCGATCGTGCTGGTCTCCCTGATCTTCGGCGTCACGTCCGCCTCCACCACGGTCGGCAACCAGACCGCCCTCTACCTCGCGGCACCGCCCGACCAGATCGGCACCGCCTCCGGACTGTTCCGGACCTTCGGATACCTCGGAACCATCACCTCCGCCGTGATCGGCGGCATCGTCTTCCGCGACGGGGTCAGCGACCACGGCCTGCACACCCTCGGCATCGTGCTGGTCGCGGCGGGCCTCGCGGTCCTCCTGCTGACCGTCCTCGACCGCCGCCTGATGAACCGCGACACGAACCGACCGACCGACACCCCCAGCACCGTTGAGAACCCCGCCAAGGAGAATCCCGCGTGAGCACCCCCACCCACCCCACGATCACCCCCGAGCGAACCGCCCTGCTGGCCATGGACTTCCAGAACGGGATCGTCCCCCTCGCCCCCGACGCCGACGCACTCGTCGAACGGGTCAAGGGCGCCATCGCCGACGTCCGCGCCGCCGGCGGCACCATCGGTTACGTCCGTGTCGCCTTCACCGAGAACGACTGGGCAACGATTCCGGAGACCAACAAAGCCTTCACCGCGGTCGCCGCGGGCAAGATGCTCCACCACGAGGACCCCGCCACCCAGATCGACGAGCGGATCGCCCCCGCGCACGGCGACATCGTCGTCCGCAAGACCCGCTACGGCTCGGCCTCCACCACCGACCTCCACCAACAGCTGACCGACCGCGGCATCGACACCCTGGTGCTCACCGGGATCAGCACCAGCGGCGTCGTTCTGTCCACCCTCATCGACGCCGCCGACCGCGACTACCGGATCTACGTTCTGTCCGACGGCATCGCCGACCCCGATCCCAAGACCCACCAGGTACTGGTCGACAACGTGTTCCCCTCCCGCGCCCACGTCATCGACACCACCGAACTGCGCGGGCTGCTGCACTCCGCCTGACACGGCAGCCCCCGGCGGCCCTGGCCACGCAGACCTGCTCGATCATCTGGGGCAGTACCGGGCGAGCGTGGTGATGTCCGCACAGAACGCGGGCATGCCGAAGGACACCAAGACGCCTCCGGTACAGGCAGTGGGGACACTCAAGACCACGGGGTGACCCCCGACACGAACGCAGCCACCCCGCACCCGGTCACCCGGTGCGGGGCGGCTGCGTTGTCCCCCATAGCTCGAATTCCTTCGTGGTGGACAGCGGGTCTGCCCTTCCCGTCCGCACTCGTCACCAGCAGGGGTTCAACTATTGTCGACAGCCGGAGCCTTGAGGCTCCAGCTTCTCTTTGTGTCAACAGGCCTGGGAGACAGCAGAGTTCATGCACACCGGCAGACACTTCGGACGGCCGCCGTCGCAGCGAGGTGACGAGCCGTCAGCGTTCACTTCGTGCACAGGCGCCCGTTATGACCCACGGGCGCCCATGAGCGCTCATCGCGCGTGGTCCCCAAGTGCTCCCCAGGGCCGCCATCCGTCGCCGGTTACGCCCAGCAACGGAAATCTGACGCCAACTCAGCAGGAGCCTTCACGAGCGCCTGGCAGCCCCGGTCACCGCGGCACGCACCTGCTCGCCGAGTCGGCCAGTGCGGGCAGATCATGGTCGCTTACCCACCGGCTACGGATCGTGATCTTCAAGGCGGTGTGTCGTCTTGAGCGTGTCCTGCCCGACCGGCCCCTTCGTGCCCCCCGCCCCGCACGCTCTGCCGACGCACCCGACCACCAGACGAACCTTGGACCCGTAACCACCCACTCCAAGGAGGAACCACCCATGGGACAGCGGACGAAGCGCGGCAGGGTCTACCGCCGATGCGGCTGCCAGGACGAGCACAAGAAGCAGCTCGGCCCCTGGTGCATGCGCCTGCTGGCGGACGCGAAGCACGGAACGTGGACCTACGCCGTCGACCTCGCCCGCGAGGACGACCGGCGCCGCGTCCGCCGCAGGGGCGGCTTCGCCAGCCGAGCCGAAGCCGCCCGCGCGATGGCCGCCGTCCGAGAAGCGGGCGCCGGCTGGCAGATAGGAGCCGAGCTGGTGTTTGAATTCTTCGCGTCGGCTGGTGCGGCTCGACAGTTGCTCGACACCGGGTTCACACGCCAAGGGTGACCTTCCGGCCATCTCTCCCGTTCTTCAGGTACACCGCCGGCAGCTTCACGCCGATCTGCCCCGAGCAGCCCTGCGGAAACCGAGCGTCCACGGGGGCACACGCCCGCTGCCCCGTGAAGCCCCGGCGCGTTGACCGGGCCTCCGCGGCAGCGTGCCACGCCTCATGCACGTCCCCGGTGACCGCATCGGCCCGGCGGAGGTGGCTCGCCGAGCGGCAGCGCATACCGAAGGCAATGGAAGAGAAGGCACTGATGAGCGAGACCCACGTGACCGCGACGAGCGCAGTACGCCCAGACGCCACCGACCGGACGGCGCCCCGGGGACAGCAGACGCCCCGTCGGCACATCGCCGCTGTCCCGGCCGGACCGGCGCTGTGATCCCGGCGCAGGCCACGCGGCCTCGCAGGAACGGGCGAGTCGTGGTCGTCGGTGCGGGGTTCTCCGGCATCGGGGCCGCCATCCGACTGCGCGAGGCAGGGGTCCACGACGTACTGATCCTGGAGAAGGCGCCGCAACTCGGCGGTACCTGGCGGGAGAACACCTACCCCGGCTGTGCCTGCGACGTGCCCTCGACGCTCTACAGCTACTCGTTCACCCCGGACACCGCCTGGAGCAGGCTCTTCGCCGGACAGCGCGAGATCCACGCCTACCTGCGGACGACGGCCGAACGGTACGGGCTCGACGACGCCCTGCGCTGCGGAGTGCACGTGCGGGAAGCCCGGTGGGATCCGGCCGGCGAGCGCTGGCTGCTGGACACCAGCGACGGGCCCTACAGCGCCACGGCCCTGGTCCTGGCCACCGGGCCATGGCACCTCCCGCGCGACCTCGACGTCCCCGGGATCGAGGAGTTCAGCGGTCCCGTGCTCCACACCGCCCGGTGGGACGAGAACATCGACCTGACGGGACGCCGCGTTGCCGTGGTGGGCAGCGGTGCCTCCGCCGTCCAACTCGTCCCGGCCATCGCGGACCAGGCAGCGAACGTGCACCTCTTCCAGCGGACCGCCCAGTGGGTACTGCCCAAACCCGACCTGCCGGTACCCGCGGCGGTCAACCGGCTCCTGGACCGCCTGCCCGGCGCCCGCGGCGCCCTGCGCGCCGGACAGTACATCCTGCAGGAGGGCTTCAACTACGCCTTCCGCCACCCGCGGCTCGCCCGCCTCCTCGAAGTCGGAGCCCGGGCACACCTGCGGCTCGCGGTACACGACCGGGAGCTGCGCCAGGCACTCACACCGGACTACCGGCTGGGCTGCAAGCGGCTGCTGACCTCCAGCACCTTCTACCGCGCCCTCACCCAACCGCACGTCCGTCTGCACTCCACCGCCGTGACGGCCGTGCGCGGCAACGAGGTCGTCGGCGCCGACGGCACCGCAGTCCAGGCCGACGTCCTCATCACGGCCACCGGCTTCCGCATGGGCGAACCGCCGCTGGCCCAGAGCCTGTACGGCAGGGACGGCCGGACCCTGCACGAAGCCTGGGACGGCGAACCGCAGGCGTACCTGGGCACCACCGTCACCGGCTTCCCCAACCTCTTCCTGCTGCTGGGGCCCAACCTGCTCGGCGGCTCCACCTCCGCGATCACCGTCCTGGAAGCCCAACTGACCTACCTCACCGCCGCCCTGGCCCACCTCGACCACAGCGGCCACCGAGCCGTCGAGGTCCACCCGGCCGCCCAGGCCGAGCACAACACAGCGGTGCAGGAGGCGTTGCGGACCACCGTGTACAACTCCGGCGGCTGCACCAGTTACTACTTCAGCCCCAGCGGCCGGAACACCTTCGCCTGGCCTTGGTCCACCGGGCGCCTCGTCCGGCAACTGAGCCGCTTCGACCCCGCCGTCTACACCCGGCACGCAGCCACCGGACCCACGCCCCTGCCCTCCCCGACGGTGCCCCAGGACGACGACCGTACCGTTCCGGCGCGGGGAGAGTAGCGATGAGGGGCGGCCCGAGGGCAGTCGACTCGCCGTAGGGGGCCTTGCGCGGAGGGTGCCGCTTCAACCGGCGAGGCCGGCTGAAGCGGCAGCCCGGACGGAAAGACCGTGATCAGCTCGCGTGGGCGGTCTGCGCCGTGGCCATGGGAAGCAGGAGCGCCGCCATGCCGACGCTCGCTGTCCTGAGGACTCGCTTCATCGCTTCTCTCGTCCGGGGAGCCCGGTGTCGGTGGCCTGTCGCGGTCAGACAACGGGACGACGGGCCTCGGCAATCACGTAGCCGAGCTTCTCGGTGTAGATGGACACGCCGGTGGGGAGCAGCCGGTCCATCTGGGTGGTGAAGTCCGCTCCGTAGTGGGCGGCCAGGTCTTCCCGGTGGTCGGCGTAGCGAAATTCGATCCAGCGGATGTTCTGCCTGGTTTCGGCGGTGACGTCGTGGATCTGGACGACTTCGAGGCCCGCTTGGGTGATGACGTCGGCGTAAGTGTCTGCGCGTAGGAGGGTGGAGAAGGCGAATCCCTGGGTGAGGAGGTTCCAGTCGTCTTCGGTGAGGTGGTCGGTCTGGATGAAGTCGGCGAGGACGAGGCGGCCTCCCGGTTTGAGGGTGCGGTGGATCTCCCGCAGGACTTGGAGGCGGTCGGGGACGTGGAAGAGCATCTCGATGGCCCAGGCGGCGTCGAAGGTCTCGGGCTCGTGGGGCAGGTGCATGGCGTCGGCCTGGATGAATTGCAGTTGTGCGGCGAGGCCGGCGGTGTGGGCCTTCTCGGTGGCCCGGGCGACCTGGGTGGGGCTGATGCTCACTCCGAGGACCCTGGCTTGGGTGCGTTCGGCCAGTCGCAGGGCGGGGTGTCCGGTGCCGCAGCCGACATCGAGGAGGTAGTCGTCGTCCCGCAGGTGCAGGGTGTCGATCAGGCGGTCGGTGAGCCGGTTCTGGGCTTCGGGCATGGACGGGTTCGGGTCGTCGTCCCAGAGTCCGAAGTGGATGTTCTCGCCGTAGAGTGAGTCGAAGAACAGTCCCATGTGGTCGTAGAACTCGCCCACTGACTCGCTGGTGGGGGCGGGCGTGTTGTTCGGGCTCGCTGGCATAGAGACTCCTTCTGGGCTGGTTTTGCTAGGTATTGCCGATGCGGGGCGACCGCTTGCGGTGCTGGTGAGGGTGCGTCACGCCGTCAGCGGTGCGGGGGTGAGGCGGTGGTCGAGGTGTCCGAGGGCGAGCAGGGTGAACACATCGGCGAGGGCGGGGACGCTGAAGCCGAACGGACGTGGCCCGATGGAGTCCGGGATGCTGCTGATGGAGCCGTCGGGGCGTTGCTGGGTGAGCAGGTAGGCGGTGCCGCGGGCGGCAGGGGCGGGCGCAGGATGTCCGGTGAGGGTGATGAGGGCGTAGGCAGTACTCAGGGCGTCGCTCGCATCGCCATCCTGCTGGCCCCAGCCGCCGTCGCTGTTCTGGGAGTTGAGTGCCAGCTGGGTGGCTCGTCGGATGATGCGCCGGGCGGGGCTGTCGGGTGGGCCGGGGCGGTGGGCGGCCGCGAGGGTGGCACGGAAGACGGTGTGGTGGCGGCTGCTGCTCCAGTCGGGCGCGAAGGATCCGTCGGGCCGTTGCTGGGAGGCGAGGTGGTCGAGGGCGGCATCGAGGGCGTGGCGGCGTATCGGTCCCTGGGTGCTGAGGGCGTTGGCGGCGGCGGCCGTCATACAGGCTTCCGAGGGTGCGCCGGCCAGGTAGGTGGGGAAGCCGCCGTCCGGTGCTTGCAGGGCCATCAGGTGGTCGATGGCGCGGCGGATCGCGGTGCGGTGCGTGTCGGGGTCGGCGAGGTGGAGGGCTTCGAGGGCGGCGGAGGTGCAGTCCACGTCGGCGAGTTGGGCCCGTTCGGTGTAGGACCAGCCGCCGGGGTGCTGGAGACGCAGCAGGCGCTGGGCGACGGTGTCCATGGCAGCGCGTGGGGCGCCGGCGGTGTGCAGGGCCACTGCGGCGGTTGCGGTGACCCAGGTGTCTTCGTCGCTGATGAACGGGATTCCGCCGTCGGGGCGCTGGTGGGCGAGCGCGGTGCGTATGCCGTCGGCGACCATGCGGTGCTGGCCGGGCAGGGGGGCCAGGGCGTGCAGCACGGACAGGTGGATGAGGAGGTTGCCCTCCCAGGGTGTGCCCAGGTGCTGGGTGGAGCGGAGCAGGGCCAAGTCGTCCTCGGAGATGGCGGCGCTACGGCCGTACGCGTGGGCGAGGATGGCCTTGACCGCGGTGACCTGCACGCGCGCCCACGCGTGCAGGCCGTGCGGGGAGAAGGCGTCGGGATCCGGGAACCCGGTCGTCGGGGCGGCGCCGAGCAGCAGGAGGACCGCGTGCAGCAGGGCGTGTTTGCGCGCGCTGGTGAAGTCCGGCGCGTGGGCGAGGAAGTCCGCCACGTCCAGCGGGACGAGTGACGCGGCGGTCGGGCCGCCCAGTGCGGCCCGGGCCAGCAGCCGGTCCAGCCGGCGGGGGGAGTCGCGGTGCGTGGCCAGGTAGTCGGCGAGCCGGGCACGTGCGTCGGGTTCCAGGCCGGTGCGGTCCAGCAGGGCCATGAGGAGCGCGGATTCCAGGACGCGGCTGTGGCATGGGGAACGCACTGCTCCGTCGGCCTCGATCCGCCCCTCAAGGTGGCTGCGCAGCCTGGTGGTGGCCCCCACCAGGTCGGTGGGGAACGCGGCGCGCGGCCAGCGGGGCAGGCTCGCGGGGATCGGGGCGGGTCTCATCCGAGCCCGCTCCACTCACCGTCGGTCCCGGGCTGCCGCCGAGGCGGGTCGGTGCGGAGCGCATCCGCTGCGGCAGGCTCCTGGCTGCGATGCGCGGGCTCGTCGTCGAGGGCGAAGCGTCCGGTGCTCGCCAGCCAGTGCAGGGTCGCGGCCATGAACGTCTCCACCAGGTCGACGTAGCGCCGCAGTTCCCGCAGCTGAGGCTGCGGCAGAGTGGGGGTCGTGCGCAGCGCCAGCGCGGTGGCGCGGAACTCGGCTCGGCGCTGTTCGATCATCGCGGCCACCCGTGCCCGGGCCTGGTCGGTGGGGCAGTCGTCCCGGCGGGCGATCAGGGACACCAGGTTGTCCTGGCCAGCGGCCGCGTCCTGCACCTGGGAGGCCAGGTCGTTGGCCCAGCCCGCGACGTCGGCCAGCGCCCAGCGCAAGTCCCGCAACTGGGCGTCCACCAGCGGGTCCTCCACCAGGTGGGCGTGACCGGTGCGCTCCAGGACGTTCAGCATGGGCAGCAGGGTGATCGTGCGGCGCCGCAGTTCGACGTAATCCGCCAGTGGCAGCCGGGTCCCGGAGCGGCGCGCCGCGACCTCCTCTTCACAGGCGTCCAGGAAGTCCCGGTAGTCCGCGGTGAAGCGTTTCCGCCACCGGTCGGACATGCCAGCGGCCGTACGCTCCCACAACCACGCCAAGACCACCGCCTGCGGGGCGTCCGCCGCAGACGTCGCGGCGTCGCAGGTGAGCACCCGGCGCAGCGAGGTTGTGAACCGCTCCAGTTCCCCTGGCACCGATCCCAGGCCCCGGCGGTCGATCTGGTCGTCCACCCAGCAGACGAACGCCGCCCAGTGGGCCGTCAGCTCCACATCCGCCGTACCGCCCCGCGGGAGAGCACGGCCGGCCAGCACATCGAGCCGCATCGCGGCAAGGCGGCGCTCCTCGCTGATGCCCGCCGCCAAGCCCATCTGGCGCGCCCACCGCAGCACCGCCTCGGACGCCAACGCCCCCGCGCCCGATGGCGTGTCAGTCATATCCTGATCTTGTCAGACCATCATCAAGTGCGGAAGGCTCGTCGTCGCACCGCCGACCGCTGCCGCGCGCCGGAGCAGGCATCGCGACCGGTGATGCGACGCGCGACCGAGCGGGCCTCGCAGCCTTCCGGCCAGGTTCCGCAAAGTGATGATTCACCGTCCAGTCCCGCACTACCGTGATGCCAGCCCCTGCCTGCGGAGGACACGATGGCTCGAACAGCCCTCCGGGACAACGCCGTAGTCGTCGGCGGCGGCTACGCGGGCCTGCTCGCCGCCCGCGTCCTGTCCGGACACTTCCGCCGCGTCACCGTCCTGGAGCAGGACATCCCACCCGGCACCGGAGCTCGCCCGGGCGTCCCCCAGTCCCACCACCCCCACGCTCTGCTGGCCCGCGGCGCTACGCAGCTGGAGGAGTTCTTCCCCGGCCTGCGCACCGAACTCCTCGCCCATGGCTGCCCGGTGATCGACTTCGCCGAAGGCACGAAGATCCTCTTCCCCACCGGCTGGGCACCGCGCACCCCCGTCGGAATCGACGTGCAACTGCTGCCCCGCGCCCTGCTGGAACACGCCATCCGTGAACGCGTCACCGCCCTGGACAACGTCACCCTCCAGCACGGACTGCGCGTCGACCGGCTGCTGCTCAACTGCGGCGACGACACCATCGCGGTCGCCGCCCACCCCCGCTCATCCGAGCGACCGGACAACGACGAACAGCTCATCCGCGCCGACCTCGTCGTGGACGCCACCGGCCGAGGCAGCCGACTCCCCCAGTGGCTCGCCCAGGCCGGCTACCGCCTCCCCGCCACCCTCACGGTCGACGGGCAGGCCTGTTACGCCTCCCGCCTCTACACCGTGCAGACCGATCCGGACCGGGACTGGTGTGCCTCCTACCAACCCACCATCGCCCCTGTCTCCCCTCGTGGAGGCGTCGTCGTGCGCATCGCACCGGACCGATGGCTGCTCGGCCTGCTCGGAGCCGCCGGTCACACCCCGCCCACCGACGATGACGGCTTCCGCGCCTACGCCGCCGGGCTGCGCAACCCCGACTTCGCCAGGATCATCGACGAAGGCACACCCGCCGGCCCCATCCACCGCACCCACACCACCGCCAACCGCTGGCACCGCTACCACCGCGTCCCCAACTGGCCCAGCCGCCTCATCGCCCTGGGCGACTCCGTCTGCGCCTTCAACCCCGTCTACGGCCAGGGCATGACGGTGGCCGCCCTGCAGAGCAAGCTCCTCGACGCCCTGCTCACCCGCCACGCCCGGCGAGGGGAGCCGGACCGCCTCGGCCCCACCTTCCAACGCGGCGCCGCCGCCCTCGTCCGCAGCCCGTGGTTGGTGAGCACCTCCACCGACCGGGCCTGGCAGGACACCGCGATGCCGCTGTCGAGCCGGATCGCCACCGGCTTCATGGGCGCCGTCACCGCCCGACTGCCCCACCACCAGGGCCTGTACCTGCGATTCGTCCGCACCATGCAGATGCTCGACTCACCCGCCACCCTCGCCACACCCCGCGCCCTCGCCCAACTCGCCTCGCTGCCGTCCATCCCCCGCCACCAAGCGACCTGCACCTGCCCCGGCGCCAACCCCTGACCGCACCGTGCACCAGAACAGCCCCGGCAGGCGCCGCCCGGACGACCCGGGCCCGAGGCGAATTCGCCCCCACGACAGGCTCGATCCTCCGCCGCCCCACATCGGTCCGACAGACGATGCGACAGCTTTCCGGATGGCGCCTATGAACCCCGCTCCCACCGCAGCCCAGCGGCGCGGCGGACCCCATCTCAACGCTGGGATCCGCCGCGCCGCTGTGCCGGAAGGGCCGTGTCAGGTCCCGAGGTATTCGAGGAGCCAGCTGATGGGCAGGCTGTCCGCCATGTCCCCGGCGTCCTTCTTCATCCGGCCGATGACGACCTTCTGGGTGCCCGGGGGGGGAGTCTCTCGGCGAGACGATTGCCACCGTCGGGGACGTCGTAGTCGCGGACCAGCCTGCGGTGCAGCATCAAGATCCCGTTGGTCTGCTCCACCCTCCAGCGGATCGGCTGCGGGACGAAGCCGCGGTCGACCGGGTTGCGCTCGACAATCTCCACCGCGATGCCAAGGCCGGCGCCGTGGTCGGCCACGGTCTTCTTGAACCCCTGGTCCACCAACGCCTTCGTCACCCTGGAGGTCCCGGCGGCGACCTTGTCCAGCAACGCGGTGCCAAAGGCGTTGTCGTGCGTGGAAGCGGCCAGCACCACCACGGCGACCACCAGGCCCAGCACGTCAACAGCCAGCCCTCGCTTGCGGCACGGCACCTTCTTGGCGGCGTCCCGTCCGGTCGTGGCCGCAGGTACCCCGGCGGCGGCGTGCAGGCTCTGGGTGTCGAGCACCACCAGACTCGGATCGGCTAACCGTCCCCGGCTCTCACGCACCTGCCAGCGCAACAGGTCATGGATGAGCGTGTGGAGCCAGTCCTTGAAGAAGTCGCTGAGCCACAACATGGCGTGGCCGCGGAATCCGGTCCCCACGGCGCCGTGCTGCCATAGTCGCCCGCAGTCGACGGTCACGGTGAGGTTGCCGGGTAGGTGCTCGCCGGCGTGTCTGGCGAAGGTCCGCACGACGTCGGCCAGGCGCTGGTCGGGGTGGACTTCGAGGAGCGGGCGGATGCGTGCTCGCACGTCGACGCTGGACCCTGTTGGGCCCGCCCGTGCCGCGGGCGGGCCCAACAGGGGTGCCGGGAGGGTTAGTTGGGCTGGCGGGTCGGCATGATGGTGACCTGCTGGAGATTCACGCGCGGTGGCAGCGTGGCGATGAAGCCGACGGTTTCGGCGATGTCCTGCGGCGTGAGCCACTCCATCGTCTCCTTGGAGCCCTCCAGCCACTGAAGCGCACCGTCATCGGTGACGTGGTTCTGCAGCTCGGTCTCGACGATGCCCGGCTCGATCGCCGACACCCGCACGTTCTTGGCGCCCAGCTCGACACGCAGATGACGCGAGAGGTGGGTGACGTACGCCTTGGTGCCGGAGTACACGGCGAAGTTCGGGAAGATGTTCTGCGCCGCGATCGACGAGGTGTTGATCAGGTCGGCCACGCCTCGCTCTCCGGCGGCCTTGACCAACTGCGGGGTGAACCCGCCGATGACGTTCATCAGTCCGGTGATGTTGAGGTCGATCTGACGCTGCCACTGGTCGGTGGCCAGCTCCTCGATCGGGGCGGGCAGCATCACGCCCGCGTTGTTGAACAGCAGGTCGGCGCCGCCCAGCTCGGCCGCCACCCGGCCGGCGGCCGACCGCACGGCCGCGGCATCGGTCACGTCGACAGCGATCGCCAGGGCGGTGCCGCCGCTCTTCTCGATCCGGGAGACCAGCTCGTTCAGCCGGTCCGCGCGCCGCGCCAGAACGGCGACGCGTGCGCCCAGCCCCGCCAGATGTTCGGCCGAGGCCTCACCGATGCCGCTGGAGGCTCCGGTGACGACCGCCACGCGGCCGGTCAGGGGCTTGGCAAGGGTTTCCGTGGACATGCGGCACACCTTCCGAAAGGGGACGACTCAAGGGGGACCGCGGCCGCCTGCGCGGAGGGCCGGCATTACGGTCATACCGCCCGATGGATGCAGCCGTACGGTGCAACTGGTCCGAGGTTGCGGTCGGCACCCGGCGCGGCAGCCGTCAGCGCGCGAGGGGCACGGCGAACGGCTGGAATCCGCGGCGGCGCAGGAGGTGCGGGCCCAGGAGGATGAGCTCAGTGAGCGAAGCGGCTCACACAGACGGCTCTGGCCTCCCGCCGCCGAGGTCTTGACGCCGTGGACTGGTTCGGGGGCGCTATTTCCGCATGTAGTCCTCGGCGGCGTCGACGATCAGGTTTTTGACCGCCTCCGGCTGGGAGAGGAGGGACACGTGCGAGGAGTCGATCTCAACCGTCTTGCGGGCATTCGCCCGCTTTGCTTCGAATCGCTCCAGACTCGGATTGATCGCCCGGTCCTGCTTGCCGACAAGGGCGTAAACGGGCTTGTTTCGCCATGCCGCGCCGGTGAGCTTGTCCGTGAACGCCGACAGCGCGATCGGACGCTGTGTGACTGCCAGAATGTCGGTCCGACTCGTGGGCAGGTCCTCGGCGAAGACCAGGTGCAGTCTGTCCGGCTGTATATACGCGTCCGTGCCGGTAGTGCCGTCGCCATTTCGGAAGGGCACCTGCTTCAAAGCCTTGGTGAGTTCAGGGGGAGCAAAATTCGCCGAGAGGCTGGAGGACGACTCATCCACATCGGGCATGATCGCGTTGATGTACACGAGGGCCTTGACGTTGTCGTTTCCGACGGAAGCCTGCGAGATCACCTCTCCGCCATAGGAATGACCAACCAGGACGATCGGTCCCTTGACGGACTCCAGGAAACTCGCGAGGTAGGTCGAGTCCTGGGGAATGCCGCGGAGGGGGTTGGCCGGTGCGGCCACCCGGTAGCCGTTCTTCTGGAGCCGTTCCGCGACGCCGTTCCAGCTCGACGCGTCGGTGAAGGCACCGTGTACGAGCACGATGGTGGGCTTCTCCCCGCCGGGATCACCACTCGGACCACCGGACTGCGCCATGACGGCCGCCAGGACGGAGGCGGTTCCCGATACCGCCAGAAATGCCGCACCCCAACGAACGATGTTCAAGTCGCGGCGCGACTTCCAGGATATTCGCATGCCACTCCTTCTGCGCGAAGGCGTCAGACGACGCCCGGGATTCCAGAGTCGAGGACACCAGTCGGCTCGTCTCCGTGTACGGGCCATCCGAGTGAACGCACCCCAGCGGCCCGGAGTCCTCCCACCTTCCCGAGCACCCTCGACCAGGACCGACTCGCACGGTCTGCACCACTCATCCCCCGCACCCACCCGGAATGAGTCCGCCGGGTCGTTCACCAACCCCCGGGCGCCTTCCAGGATGGCGTCCCGTGGAGTGGTGTAGGAGGGAAAGTGAGCTGCCCCGACTTTCGTGGAGTCCGCGATCGTGTGATCAAGCGACTTGCGGGTGTTGCTCCAGTCCCGTCCAGTACGCCTGCTCGTACTCGTCGGGCGGCATGTAGCCGAGGGCGGAGTGGAGGCGCTCGCTGTTGTACCACGCGACCCACTGGAAGACGGCCCGCTCGACCTCGTCGAAGTCCCGCCACGGCCCCTGATGTTCGATCAGTTCGGCCTTGAACGTGCCGTTCAGGGCCTCGGCCATCGCGTTGTCGTACGAGTCCGCGACGGACCCGACGGATGCCGAGGCGCCGACCTCGACCAACCTCTCGGTGGCGCCCTTGCGTCCGTACCGCGTGGCGATGTACGGCTGACGGACCGAGTCGGAAATCGGTGGAGTCGGCCCCATCCCGACCGGGAGCGGTCGACAGCCCCGCTGACTGTGCAGCGCGGCGACAGCCATCTGGAACACCTCGCAGAGGCAATGGGTTCAGTTGACCGGCAGTTCGTCGTTCTCCCGTCGGGAGGCTGTGCCGAGCAATGTACGTGCGACGTCTTCCAGCGATCCGAGCAGCGGGTTGGGGTCGTCAGCGCGCGTGACGAGCACGACCTCGCAGGGATCGATGTCGATGACGGGCACCAGGGCGATGTCCTCGCGCACAGCAGCGCGTCGATCACCGGCCGGGAAGATCGCGACACAGTGGCCGGTGGCGATGAGTTCCAGCTTGTCCTCAAAGCTGTCGTCGATCGCGGGCGGGGGTGGTGCCGGGCGGTTGCCGACGGGCTTGGGCGTGCTCCACAGGACCGGAGTGCTGACGCAGCCGACCAGTTCCTCGTCCGACAGAGCCCGCAGGCTGACGGTTCTCTCGTTCGCCAGATGATGACGTGCCGACGTGACCAGTACCCGCGACTCCTCGTGGAGTCTGGTCACCCGGAAGCCGTCCGTGGGCAAGGGCAGGGGCCCGTACGCGACGAGGGCGTCGACCCGCCCCTCGGCGAGGGCGCGCGTGTCCCGCCAGTCGAGGTGCCTGGTGCGGACCTGGCCGTCAGGGTGCCGGCGGCGCAGTTCCTGCACACAGACGGTGATGACCAGTCCTTCGGCGCAGCCGACGGTGATGGTACGGGGATGGACGGCGGCTCTGGCCGTGTGAGCGGCTTGCTCGGCCTCTTGGAGCAGTATCCGGGCCCTGGGAAGGAAGGCCTGGCCGGCGTCGGTGAGGCTGCTGCCTTGCGGCGAGCGGTCGAATAGCCGGACGCCGAGCTGAGCCTCCAGTCGCTGGATCTGACGGCTCAGCGACGGCTGCGCCAGGTGGAGCCTGGTGGCGGCCCGGCCGAAGTTGCCGTACTCCGCCACGATCGTGAAGTAGCGCACGAGTCGCAGGTCGAGGTCCATTCGCCCAGGGTACGTCGCGCGCCGTCATGCGCCTGGGACATGACGGCATGCGGAACAGGTCTTGGACAGGGTGTGCGGGTGGATATTTGACTTGAGGGCATGACCACTTATGACGGCAAGAAGATCGTGATCACGGGCGGGGGCAGCGGTATTGGCCTGGCTACGGCCCGGTTGTTCGCGGACGGTGGGGCGCACGTACTGATCACCGGCCGTACCCGATCCACCCTGGACGCCGCGCTGGAGCAGTTGGGGGACAAGGCGATCGCCGTCCGCAGCGATGCCGCGTCCCTGACGGACATCAGGGCGCTGGCCGGCACGGTCCAGGAGCGGTTCGGCGTGGTGGACGCGCTGTTCGTCAACGCCGGTGTCACTGCGTCCGCGCCGTTCGACTCGACGACGGAGGAGATGTACGACGCGCTGTTCGGCGTCAACGCCAAGGGCCCGTACTTCACGGTGCAGGCGTTGGCGCCGCTGTTGCGCGAGGGAAGCGGCGTGGTCCTCACCACGTCGGTGGTGAACGTCCTGGGCCTGGACGCGCTCAGTGTCTACTCGGCGAGCAAGGCAGCCCTGCGGTCGATGACGCGCACCCTGGCCCGTGAGCTGCTGCCGCGCAAGGTGCGCGTCAATGCCGTGAGCCCCGGGCCGATCGACACGGGCATCCTGGACCGCTCCTTGCCTGCCGACGTCGTCGAGATGATGAAGGACACCTACCGGAGCACGATCCCGATGCAGCGGCTGGGGGCGTCCGAGGAAGTGGCCGCCGCGGTGGCGTACTTGGCGTTCGGTGCGACCTTCTCGACGGGAGCGGAGTTCCCTGTCGACGGAGGGGGTTCGCAACTCTAGGTGCTCTGACCGCATAGGTTCGCCGGGTCGTTCAGGCCGCGGCGGCGAGGGGGCGTCCGACCCAGCGGACGCTCTTCTCGCTGCGGATGCGGGCGCGTTCCTTGCGTTCGGCGGCCAGGACGTCGCGGTGGCGGGCATTGGCGTTGCGCCAGCGCAGGTAGGCGTGCAGGGTCCGGGTCTGAGTCGTGTGGTTGGGGTGGTTCGAGTTGGCGATGGTGAACTGCCGCAGCGGTCCGAAGTGGGCCTCGATCGGGTGCCGTGAAAGTAACGCACCCCGTGGGTGCGGTGATAGGTCGCGGGATGCCGCTCGGGCTGGCCTTGCTCGGCCCGGCACGACCCGGCGGTGGGCCGGATGCCGAGCGGCCCGAACTCGTCGAACGCGAACGTGCGGTCCGGGAAGTGTTCCAGGACGTGCTCGATCCGGTCGAGCTTGGCGTCGTACTCGGGATCGGTGGACTTCGGTCGCCCCGGTGCTGCGTCGGCGTTACGGGGTGGAGTTCTGTGCTGTGGCGAGTGCCTGGATGTGGGTGGGGACGACGCAGGCCTGACGGGCGAGCAGGTCCGCGAACGTGGTGGTCAGCGGGTCCGGCCGGGTGCGGGTGTAGGCGGTGAGGGTGCGGCGGACCGGCGGGTCCGGCAGGCGCAGCAGGCCGTCGAAGTCCAGGGGGACGATGTTGGCCGGGACCAGGGCCGGTCCGAGTCCGGCGGCGGCGAGCAGTGGTGCGGCCGAGGTCTGCTCGGCGTGGACGGCGGTCGTGGGGGTGAAGCCCGCCTGGCGGCAGGCTTGGTCGAGCAGGTCGGCGAGCCCGTTGCCGGGGGCGTAGCGCACCCAGGCGCGGTCGGCCAGCATGGCCAGTGCCAACGGTCCCGGCGGTTGGCTCGCGAGCGGGTCGTCGTTGGGCAGCACGATGACGAACTCCTCGATGCCCAGGTCGCGGATCGGTCCCTCCCAGTCGGCCGGGGTCGGGCCGATGCCGAGGTCGGCCTGTCCTGCTGCCATCGCGGCCTGCAGTTGGTCGGCGTGCGCGAATTCGCGCAGCCGGATCCGCACGCCCGGGTGTTGTCGGCGCCAGGCGCGTAGGACGGGCGGCAGGATGCCCAGGCTGACCGAGTAGACGGTGGCGACCTCCAGTTCGCCGCCCTCCAGTCCGGCCGCCCGCCGCGCGGCGGTGTGCAGGCGCTCGCTCTCGGCGAGTGCGGCCCGGGCGTGCGGCAGCACCGCGCGGCCCATCGGGGTGGGCCGGATCGCGCGCGGCAGGCGTTCCAGCAGCGGGCCGCCGAGCGAGCTCTCCAGCGCCCGGATCTGGTGGGACAGGGCCGGCTGCGTCACGTGCAGCAACTCGGCCGCCTGTGTGAACGAGCCGGTGTCGACCACGGTGACCAGGTATTCGAGCTGCCTCAGCGTTGCCATAAACAGATTTTATCGTGCTGAGAGAAAACAAGCCTTGGACTCATCAGTTGAGGTCGGGAGAGGGTCAGGACAAGCCCACTACCTCTCCTTGGGAGTTCGACATGACAACCTCTGCGGATCTCACCGGACAGCGCCTGGTCGTCGTCGGCGCCGGTTCACGCACCGGCCGGCTGCTGGCCCAGACCGCCTCGGCGGCCGGCGCCGACCTGGTCCTCGCCGGGCCCGACCCGCGCAAGCTCGAATGGACCGCCGGCGAGCTGGCCGGCCCGGCCGAGGTGGTCCCGGTCGACCTGGCCGACGAGGCCTCGATCGCTGCCCTCGCCAAGCGGGTCGGCCGGTTCGACCACCTGGTCTCGACCGCCGCGATGCCCGCCAACGGCCCGCTGGCCGAACTCGAACTCGCCGACGTGCAGCGCGCTTTCGCGGCCAAGGTGATCGGCCCGCTGCTGCTCGCCAAGCACCTGGCCGGCCAGGTGCGCGAGGGCGGCTCGTTCACCTTCTTCTCCGGCGTGGCCGCCTGGCGTCCCGCCCCCGCCCGGACCGTGATGGCCACCACCAACGGCGCGCTGGCCTTCCTGGTCCAGGCCCTCGCGGTGGAGATCGCCCCGGTGCGCGTCAACGCCGTCTCCCCCGGCATCGTCGACACCGGCTCCTGGGACGGACTCGGCGCCGGCAAGGAGGACTTCCTGCGCACCATCGCCGAACGCAACCCCGCCCGTCGGGTCGGCACCCCGGACGACCTGATCAAGGCCGTCCTCTACGCCATCGACAACCCCTACGTCACCGGCACCGTGCTGCACGTCGACGGCGGCGGCCGGCTCGCCTGACGGGAGGCGAACTGATGGATCTTCACCTGCACGACAAGGTCTTCCTCGTCACCGGAGCCTCCGCGGGGATCGGCGCGGCCACGGCACGGCTGCTCGACGCCGAGGGCGCCACCGTCGTCGGCGTGGCCCGCCACCCGGAGGGCATCGACGGATCGGGGCCACGCACAACGGGCCTGCCCGCCGACCTGACCCTCCCAGGTGCCGCCGAGCGCGTGGTGGGCGAGGTGCTGGCCCGGCACGGGCGGCTCGACGGCGTGGTCAACAACGTGGGTGGCCTACAGGCCCGGACCGGTTTCCTCGACGTCGCCGACGAGCAGTGGCATCGGACCTTCGACCTCAACTTCCACTCCTGCGTGCGGATGACCAGGGCCGCCCTGCCCGCGCTGCTGGAGCGCGGCGGCTCCCTCGTCCACGTCACCAGCGAGGCCGCCCGGCTGCCCGACGTCCCGCTGGTGGACTACGCGGCAGCGAAGACCGCCCTGCTCTCGGTCTCCAAGGCACTCGCGGTCGAGTTCGGCCCGCACGGTGTGCGCTCCAACGTGGTCTCGCCGGGCCCGACCCGGACCCGGCTGTGGGATGCCCCCGGTGGGTTCGCCGAGCAGCTCGGCGCCCAGTTCGGCCTGGAGCCGGACGCCGCGATCGACCACTTCGTGCGCGAGGTCCGGCGGCTGCCCACGGCACGGTTGGGCGCCCCGGAAGACGTCGCCCGCGTCATCACGTACCTGCTCTCCCCCCTCGCCCGCCAGATCACCGGCGCGGAGTGGGCCGTCGACGGCGGCGCCCTGCGCCAGCTCTGACACACCGCCGTCACCTTCTCTTCCTAGGAGTACTCTCATGCGTTCCCGTACCCTGATCCGCGCCGTCGCCGTCGCCGCCTCGGTCGCCGCTCTGGCCGGCGGCACCGTCGCGGTCGCCTCCGCCCACGACGACGGCACCCGCTCCACGCACGCCTGGCCGCAGCGCCTGATCGACCGCTCCCCCGACCTGGTCCAGCCCGAGTCGCTGACCGTCGACCACTCGATCGGCCAGCGCCGGGCCGCGCAGGAGGTGCACCTGGCCCAGCAGCTCTACACCTTCTGGAACACCGGGCAGCAGAAGTACCTGGACGCCGCCATCAGCCCCCAGTTCAAGGACAACACGCTGCCCGCCGGCCGCCCGCAGGGCCCCGCAGGCCCGGTCTTCGCCTCGAAGAACTTCCGCACCGCCGTGCCGGACCTGACCTGCGAGCTGTCCGACGTGCTGGTCACCGGCGACAAGATCACCGCCCGGATGGTCTTCCACGGCCACTTCACCGGCACCTTCAACGGCGTCCAGGGCAAGGGCCAGACCGTCGACTTCAACGCCATCGACATCCAGCACGTCGGCACCGACAAGATCATCGAGGACTGGCACATCGAGGACAACCAGACCCTGATGAACCAGCTCGGCGTCAACAACTGATGCCCGCCGTCCTGTACGCCCTCGCGGCGGCGGCCTTCGCCATCGGCACTACCGAGTTCGTGGTGGTCGGCCCGCTCCCCACGTTGGCCACCGCGCTCTCGGTCCCGGTGCCGACGGCCGGACTGCTGGTCATCGGCTACGCCGCCGGAGTCGCCGTCGGCGGGCCGCTGCTCCCGGTGATCCTGCTGCTCCTCGCGCTCGTTCTCGCGGGGGTGGCACAGGCCGGCCCGAACCGGGCGCTGACGATCGTTCTGCTCGCCTCCTGGGGCGCGGCCGGTTTCGCGCTGGTCCCCGCGCTGCAGGCCCGGGTCGTCGCGATCGCCGGTCCGGCCAGCACACTGGCGGCCACCCTCAACATCGCGGCGTTCAACCTCGGCATCGCCGCCGGCTCCGCCACCGGCGGTCTGCTGATGGACGTCGGCCGACTGCGCACCAGCCCGGCACTCGGGGCCCTGTGCGCCCCTCTGCGCCGTACTGCCGGCCGTCCTCGCGACGTGGACCGCCGGCCGCGCTCCTGTTCGGCCTCGGTAAATTGAGGTGGCGTCGGGTCTCTGTTCGGTATCCGTTGCCGGGCCGCACGCCGACCGTGCGCTGTTCCTCACCTGCGCGTTTCGCGTGCGGCTGTATCCAGGATCACGAACGGGAGCACGAAAGTGCCTTCCACGCTGGGAAGATGAGGCTTGTCGAAGGTCTCTGTCAGCCCAGCGGGAAGGCACCTTTCTACGTGCACACGACTGGGTCGCGTCCCAGGCTCGTCGTCTCCACCGACGGTCGCGGAGTGGTCGGCCATGCCGGATCCCGCTTGCTGGCGGATCTCGCCGAGGCCACCGGCCTCACGCACGCCTTCGGCGAGGCCCTGCGGCGACTGCGTCCTCGCGGCACCGGGCACGACCCGAGACGGATCGCGGTCGATCTGGCGGTGATGCTCGCCGACGGCGGCCAAGCGATCGCCGCGCCCAGCTCTCCCTGTTCGACCTCGACGAGGGCATGCGCCACCAGGCCCTCCTCACCGACACCCCCTGCGGCCAGGGCTCCCTACAAATACTGGAGGTCCGCCACCGCGCGCACGCCCGCATCGAAGACCGCATCCGCTGCGGCAAGACCACCGGATTCAGCCGCTTCCCCTCCCGCCACTTCCAGATCAACGCAGCCTGGCTGGAACTCTCACTGGCAGCCATCGACCTCATCGCCTGGACCCAGACACTCCTCCTGGACGGCGAGTTGGCCACCGCCGAACCGAAGAAGCTCCGCTACCGACTGCTGCACGCCGCCGCACGCATCACCCGCGGCGCCCGCCGCCTGCACCTGCGGATCGCCGCCACCTGGCCCTGGCGCCACGACCTGACAACCGCCTTCACGCGACTGCAGACCCTGCCCAGGCCCGCCACCTGAACCAAGACACCGGCCCCTACCCGCCCACGAACCGAGGACTCCTGGAGACACCGGCCACCGCGTCGGCCCCTCGGCATGCCCAGGACCCACACGCAGCCGAGGAGACTCCGCAATGTCATCAACCCCGCTCAGGCCAGCCCAACTGAAACACGGAGGCTAGGCATAACTTCAGGTCGCGTCCGGATCATGATCGGAACGGTCTTCCAGCGGGCTCACGGGGCGAAGAAAACTCCACGATCTTGGAAGTCCATGCCTGCCTTACGTCCGGGTCGACCAACCCGCCGCAGACGGTGACCGATCAGACGATCCGTCACTTTTTCGAGCCCGTCCGGGTTATGAGTAGAAATCATCAATTACGGTGCGCACCGCTATGAGCTCTTGAGCATTGCCCCCTCCCGCGCTGCCAATACCCGATTGGCCTACTTGGATTGCCGCCCCCAGCGGAATGCGTCGATCATAATCGTGCAACGCTCCCGGCCAGAATGCTTCGCCTGCCACCCCGAGAGGGAGCGTCCTCGCGCACGCCAGCCAGCGTTTCAGCGTGCCTCAGCCGACTCTCAGTGAACGGTCAAAGCGCCGACGACTGCGGGACCAACACCATGAAAGGATGCACTCGGCATGGCGAATGCGGAACTCAGGAAGGTCCTTATCACGGGAGCGGGCACCGGCTTCGGGTTCGAAGCCGCTATGCGCCTGGCGGAGAAGGGCTTCGACGTGATTGCGGGGGTGGAGATCTACGCCCAGGTGCAAACACTGAAGTGGCAGGCAGCCGAGCGCGGGGTAGAGCTTCAGGTCGAGAAGCTCGACGTCACGAACGACGGTGACCGTCGCAAGGCTCTCAACTGGGGTGTGGAAATCCTCGTAAACAACGCCGGAGTCGGCGAAGGCGGCTCCACTGTAGACATTCCCGAGTCGAACATTCGGCACCAGTTCGAGGTCAACGTCACCGGGCCCCTGGTCCTCACTCAGGGGATCGCCAAGCAGATGGTCCAGCGCGGGGCAGGCCGCATCGTCTGGGTTTCTTCGAGGGAGGGCCTGAACGTCAACCCGTTCACCGGCATCTACTCCGCCTCCAAGCACGCAGTCGAGGCGATCGCCGAGACTATGGCCTACGAGCTGCAGGAACACAACATCGAAGTCGCCACGGTCAACCCTGGCCCCTTCTTGACCGGGTTCAACGACCGCATGTTCCAGACCTGGGAGAGCTGGGACGATGACCCGTCCCAGCGGCTCTTTGACTACTCCAAGCTCTCCTTCCCCCGCGCGCAGTTCGACCCCGAAGCGGTCTACGCGACGTTGACGGCCGTCGCTGCCGGCGAAGTGGACAATTACCGCAATTTGGAGCCCAAGTCGATGCTTGAGGAGACCAAGCATCTTCAGGAGGTTCCGTGGGAGCGCAAGATCACGGACGGCCTTGGGACCCGACACCCGGCCATCCGGCATTCCTACGAGATGAGGCCGGAGACTCCTGTCGCCGAGTGACCCCCGCTCCGCAGGTGACCGCGGGCAGAAGAGGTTCCTGAGTTGCACCGGCGGTCGCGCACCGCCCGTCCTCCCTTGCTGCAAGAGTGCTCGTGCCCGAGGACGGCCGGGTTGTGGAAAGCAACAGCAGTCATTTCGTGAAGACCAACGGTGGACCGGGCTGTCACACTCCGAGCCATGCACTGCCACGAGCGCACAACACTCACGAAACGCCGAAAGGACATCAATGCCTGTCAAGCCGACCGTGCTGCAGGATCGCTATCGCAATCGCGGCACCGCGTACACCCTGGAGGAGCGGGCGAGGCTTGGGATCACCGGGCGACTGCCAGCAGCTGTCGAGAGTCTCGATGAGCAGGCCGACCGGGCCTATACACAGCTCCAGCAGCAGCCTTCCGACCTGCACAAGTACATCTACCTCAATGAGGTCCACGACCGCAATCAGGTGCTGTACTTCAAGTTGCTCGCCGACCACCTGCACGAGTTGCTGCCCGTGGTCTACGACCCCACCGTCGGCGAAGCGATCGAGAAGTGGTCCGTCGACTACCGCGACTCGCGCGCGGTGTACCTATCGATCGACCGCCCTGAGGACGTGAGAGCTTCGTTCGAGTCGCTCGGCCTTGGTGCGGACGACGTCGATCTGGTCGTGGTATCCGACGCCCAGGAGATTTTGGGTATCGGGGACTGGGGCGTCAACGGGGCCGACATCTCCATCGGCAAGCTTGCCGTCTACACCGCCGCGGCTGGCATCCACCCGAACCGGGTCATCGCCGTCAACCTTGACGTGGGGACAGATAACGAGCAGTTGCTCAACAGCCCCTCCTATCTGGGAAACCGGCACGCACGGGTGACCGGAAAGCGGTACGACGACTTCATCGCTCTCTACCTCAAGACAGCGTCCGAGTTGTTCCCGAACGCGCTCCTGCACTTTGAAGACTTCGGGCCGTCGAACGCCCGGAGGATCCTAGTGGAAAACGCCGACAAGTATCGGATCTTCAACGACGACATGCAGGGCACCGGCGCGATCGTCATGGCATCGGTCTTCTCGGCCCTGAAGGTGACTGGGGGACGCTGGTGCGAGCAGCGCCTAGTGGTCTTCGGCGCAGGAACCGCTGGGACCGGTATGGCCGACCAGATCTACGCAGCCATGTTGCGTGACGGCGCATCGCCCGAACAGGCGAAGAGCAACATCTGGCTCGTGGACATCGACGGCTTGGTGACCGACGACATGCAGGACCTGCCTGACTATCAGCAGGTGTATGCACGGCCGAAGTCCGAGGTCAGCGAGTGGTCTGACGGTGAGATCGATCTGCTCACCACCGTCAAGCACGTAAAGCCAACCATCCTCATCGGTACTTCTACCGCTCACAACGCGTTCACTGAGGAGGTCGTGAGGGCGCTGGCCGCCGGCGTCGAGCGCCCCATCCTCCTGCCGCTGTCCAACCCGACGAGTCGCATCGAGGTCATGCCGTCGGACGCGTTGCCCTGGTCCCAGGGCAGGGCTCTGGTCTCAGTCGGCATCCCCGTCGAACCGGTGGAGTACAACGGCGTCTCCTACGAGATCGGGCAGGCCAACAACGCCCTCCTCTACCCCGGGCTCGGCCTCGGCACGATCGTGTCCGGTGCCCGCCACGTGACGGACAACATGCTGCTCGCTGCCGCCGAAGCGGTGGCAAGCCAGGTCGATGTGTCACGGCCTGGGGCATCACTCCTGCCGCCGGTCTCAAACCTCAGGGCCTCGTCCGCGACGGTCGCGCTCGCCGTCGCCCGCGCCGCAGCGAAGGACGGTGTCGCAACGAGGTCCCCCGCCAACCTCACTCAGGCGGTCCAGGACGCGATGTGGGAGCCGGTCTACCCCACGAGCGATCCGGAGGACCGGCGATGAGCGACAACCAGTCGACTCCCGCGATGAAAGACCTGCCGATCAGGATCCAGGCCAGCGGAAAGCGACCGGAATTCGACAGCATGGGCACGGTCGAGGTGCCGGCAGACCGGTACTGGGGGGCACAGACGCAGCGGTCGCTCATCCACTTCTCCATCGGCGATGACCGAATGCCGAAGGAGGTCTACCACGCCTACGGCTACGTGAAGAAAGCGGCAGCACTTGTCAACGCCAGCGCCGGGCGGTTGCCCGAGTGGAAGAAGCTGGCCATCGTGCGGGCCGCGGAGGAGACCATCGCGGGAGAGCTTGACGAGCACTTTCCCCTCTTCGTGTGGCAGACGGGGTCCGGCACCCAGAGCAACATGAACGTCAACGAGGTCATCTCCAACCGTGCGTCGTATCTGCTCGGCGGCACGCTCGGGACCCAACAGCCGGTTGCCCCGAACGATGACGTCAACATGGGGCAGTCCAGCAACGACAGTTTTCCGACTGCCATGCACATTGCCTCCGTGCAGGAGGTCGACGACCATCTCCTTCCCCAGGCCCGTGAGCTTGCCGCTTCCATCGAGGCAAAGGCCGAGGAGTGGGCCGAGGTCGTCAAGATCGGCCGTACGCACCTCGAGGATGCAGTACCGCTTACGGTCGGGCAGGAGTGGTCCGGTTATGCCGCGCAATTGCGCGCCTGCATCGCGGAGATCGAGCACGGTCGCCATGGCCTGCTCGAACTGGCCCTAGGCGGAACGGCCGTCGGCACGGGACTGAACGCGCCCAAGGGATTCAGCCGTGACGTAGCAGCGCAGATTGCCGAGCTAACCGGCAAACCGTTTGTCACGGCCGAGAACAAGTTCATGGCACAGGGGTCGCTGGACCCGATGGTACGGGCGCACGGGGCACTGCGCGGACTTGCCGTGGCCTTGATGAAGATCGCCAACGACATGCGATGGCTGGCCTCGGGTCCGCGCACCGGGCTCGCCGAACTGCTGCTTCCCCAGAACGAGCCCGGCTCCTCGATCATGCCCGGCAAGGTCAATCCGACCCAGTGCGAAGCCATCGTGATGATCGCGATTCAGGTACTCGGCAACGACTCCACGGTGGCCTTCGCCGGCAGTCAGGGCAACTTCGAGCTGAACGCGATGCGCCCGGTGATCATTAAAAACTTCCTCCACTCCGCGCGCATCCTCGCCGACGGGATGCAGAAGTTCCGGACGTTCTCCGTCAATGACACGAAGCTCAACAAGGAAAAAATCGCGCAGTACGTGAACGAGAGCCTGATGTTGGTCACGGCGCTAAGCCCTGTCATCGGCTACCAGAACGCCGCACACATCGCCGAGTCCGCGCTGGCCAATGACCAGACGCTGAAAGAGGCCGCTCTGGCAAGCGGTCACGTCGACGAGAAAACATTCGACTCCATTGTCGATCCGCTCTCCATGGTTGGCCAGGGCCCTTCCGGTGCCTGATTCCAGCGTGCCCCGGGTGGAGGCTGAACTGTTCCGGGGTCTCCGGAGGATTTTGACCTCGTTGTTTCATCACCGCGGTCGCTGTGGGCGGGACAGGGCTCCGGCAAAGTGACAGATCGTGCGATCAGTCACGGTCTGCGGTGGGTGAGTCAGCCCGCACATGAGGCCAGCACAGACTTCCAGGATCACGGAGTTCTCGACGCCCCGTGCTCCTGCTGGAAGACCATGCCTGCCGCCACCTCATCACTGATCCCACCTGCTCTTGACCAACTCCGCGGCCGAGTCCCTCCGGATCGCGACCTGAACCGCTCTCGCTGGCATCAGATTCCTCCGACCTTCAAAGGCGTGCTCTCATGGCCAAGATCCTTTTCGTGATGACCGGAGCAAGCTACTGGACGCTCAAGGACGGTCACCGACACCCCACCGGGTACTGGGCTGAGGAGTTCGCAAGTCCGTACAGAGTGTTCACCGGAGCCGGCCACGAGGTCACCATCGCCACCCCAGGCGGTGTCGTACCCGTCTGCGACACCATGAGCCTGCGCCCCCGCTTCACAGGGGGAGAAGATGCATCCGTCAAACAGGAAGGCATCATCGAAGAGGCCGAGCAGCTTCGCCACGCCATCCCGATCGAGGACGTGGACCTCCATGACTACGACGCGGTCTACTACCCAGGAGGTCACGGCCCCATGGAGGACCTCTGGTGCGATGCTGATTCCGGGCTGCTGCTGAGGAGAGCCCTCGCGTCCGGCAAACCACTCGGCCTCGTCTGCCACGCCCCGGCGGCACTGCTCGCCACCCGGGACGAAAAGGGTGACACACCGTTTGCCAACTACCGCGTCACCGGCTTCACGAACGACGAGGAAGCGGGCGTCGGCTTCGCCGACAAGGCCAAGTGGCTCATGGAGGACGAGGTCAGAAACCTTCCCACAGACTACTCGCGCGGCCCGATGTGGGAGTCATACACGATGGTTGACCGCAACCTGTACACCGGGCAGAATCCGGCGTCCTCTGGCCCCCTGGCCACGATCATGCTCAAAAGCCTCTCGTAGGCACGGCACCGATCGCGTCGCCGCGCGCCAGCACGCACGACCGACGCAGCCTTCCGCGCGTTCGGGAGCGCCCGCCCGCCGCGTGCTTCCGGGCCGACTCGGACCTAGCGTGCCCGACGGGTCGGCACAGTCCCTGCGACCCTCCCGGCTCCGCTCGCGCGGGAGCGCCCCGCGGCGCGTGGCTGCGGAGCGCCTTTTTTTGGGGGGGTTAGTCGACCGGCTGCCCGTCGTACGTACCGCCCTTGCAGAGGTTGCCCGGCTCGTTGATCGCGGGCGTTCCGCCGCCCTGCTTGCACTGATTAGGGGTGACGTAGTGTGGGGCACCCTGTGCGGTGGCGGTGACGGTGGTGGTGGCGGCGGTGGCGGCGGTGGCGGCGCCGGTGAGGCCGAGTCCGGCGAAGGCTGCCGTGGCGATGACGGCGGCGAGGATTCGTCGAATGCGCATTTGGTTCCCCTTTCACGGATTGCCTCAGTTGGGGCACTAATCAGCTTGATCTTCATCCATGTGGGTGGCACGTCACGTTACGCCATTCGGGTGACAGTGCTGTCGGGTGCGGGGTCGGCGCCGCGACCCGTCAGACCGGCGATATGCAGGGCGTTTCGTCAAGCGGTGCAGGGGTGACCCGCCCCCGGCGTGGTGGGCTGGGGTCTGGCGGGGGTCCGGGTGGGGTGCGTGTCCTGGCGACGACGCGCGGTCAGCCTGATATGCGCGGGTTGGTTACCGCATGACCGGTTGTGCGTCGGGAGCGGGCCGCTCGTCTAGGCGAAGATGCCCCACCGCTGATGGCGGCCGTCGTGCACCGTCTGGAGGCTTCTCATGGCTTCCATCCTGCATCATCCGAGACATCCCAGCAGGTCAAAGCCATGTCTGGGGGTGTCTAAACGGCCTGGACGAAGTCGTCGAAGACCAGGGTGTGGGCGGCTTCGGCCGGCCCCTCGCGGTCCTTCTGCAGGACGATCAGGTCGCGGGGGCGCTCCTTGGCCTGGACGTACCCGGGCGCGAACCGGCGGTTGAAACCGACCATCAGGGAGCGGCCGGTGCGGTCGGCCAGGTCGACGAGCCGGCGGGCGCCGTCGGCGGTGTAGTCGAGCGGCTTGTCGACGTAGACGTCGACGCCGGCCGTCAACAGCTGCGACGATCGGGACGTGCTGGTCGGTGGCGGCGTGCACGAAGGCGACGCGGATACCGCTGTCGATCAGCCCGCCCAGGTCGGTGAAGCGGTGCTCGGCCGCGACGCGGTAGGTCTCGCCGAGCCGGTCGAGCTTGGCCCGGTCACGGGTCATCAGGCGCAGGTCGAGGCCGGGGAGCGCGGCGAGGACCGGCAGGTACGCCTTCTGGGCGATGTCACCCAGACCGATGACGCCGACGGGGAGTGGGGCATCGGAGCGGTCGAACTCATCGGGTCCCCTGCGGTGCGCGTGGTCATCGGGCGCACCCACCCTATTCGGACACTCGCGCTGCAAGGTGCCGACCGGTTTGCCGGTACGTGAGCCCGGCGGCGGGCACCTGTTCGTCGCAGGCCCGCTGGCGGGTTCGCGGGGCCGGGCCGACGATTGTGGGCAGCAGGTCCGGACGGTTTGTGGTCCGGCCGTGAGGTGGAGGCGGATGGTCATGTCGCGTTTTGCCGGCGGGAGAAATCGGGCGCCGATGTCGACCGTGTGCCAGCGGGTCGGGCTGGGCGCTGTCGCGCTCGGCTGCACGGTGCTGATGGCCGCCGGATGCGGCTCGTCGTCGACCACATCGTCGTCGGCGTCGTCGCACCCGTTCTCTCCTGATGTGAACTCCTTCTCGGGCCAGCTGCCGTCCCCGGTCGCCTCGGCCAAGGCTTCGCTGCTGGAATCGGCTTCGGCGGCCGCGTCTGCGGCATCGGCCGCGGCCTCCTCGGCGGCGGCGTCCCAGTCTGCGGCGGCAGCCTCGTTCGAGGCGTCGGTCTCGGCACAGCTGGCGGCCGGCCGGGCCGAGGCGCAGTCCGTTCTGTCGAAGACGGAGGGTGCGGGCAACGCGATGGGGGACGTCACGATCACCGGTCTGCCCAAGGCGCGGTCGGCGGGCTTCAACGCCGCGACTGTGACCATGGTGAACAGCACGCGTTCGACCGCGTCGTACGCGATCAAGGTCGAGTTCCTCGACGAGACCGGCAAGCCGGTGGACACCGTCTTTCTGGGGGCGAAGAGCGTCGCGCCGGGTGGCAAGGCGACTCCCACGGCGTTCACCACGATGGACCGGGACAAGGCGCTCGTACCGCGCGTGGTCCAGGCTCAGCGGTACTGAAACACGCGGTCATGACCTTCCCGGGCAACCGGTTCCCGGGAGAGGCTCCTCCGGAGCCAGGGCTTGTCTGACACTTCCCGCCGCGCGCTGCTGCGACGCGCATGGTGCGGCAGCCCTCGGCGCCCGGCCCCTTCGCGAACCCGTGGGACCGGGCGGACAGTGGAGGAAGAGCGCCAGAAAGGTCTGATGATCATGGACCGGTACCCTCCCATCGCCGAGCACGGCCTTGTCGGCGACCTCCAGACCGCCGCTCTGGTCTCCTCCCGGGGAGTCGTCGACTGGTTCGCGGCCCCCCGGTTCGACTCGCCCAGTGTCTTCGCGGCCCTGCTGGACCACGACCGCGGCGGTTACTTCCGCCTCGCCCCCGAAGAGGAGTCCACCACCTGCAAGCAGCTCTACTACCCGGACACCGCGGTCCTGGTGACACGGTTCATGTCGCCCGACGGGGTCGGCGAGGTCTTCGACTTCATGCCACCGGACCGGACGGGCACACCCACCGACCGGCACGTGCTGGTCCGCGGGGCGCGGGCCGTACGCGGCACGGTGCGCTTCACCCTGGAGTGCAGGCCGCGCTTCGACTACGGCCGGGCCGGCCATGAGCTCGACCTGCGCGACGACACCGCGGCCTTCCGGGCGCCCGGCATCACCGCGTACCTGCGGAGCACCGTGCCGCTGCGCCCGGACGGCGCCGAGGCCCGGGACGTCCGGGGGGAGATCACCCTCACCGCGGGCGAGCACGCCGCCGCCGTCCTGACCGTCTGCGGCCCGGACGGCCCCCTCCCGCCTCCGCCGACCCCCGACGGCGTGACCGAGCAGCTGTGGGCGGCCGTGGACTTCTGGCAGCGCTGGGTACGCGGTTCCCGCTACCGCGGCCGGTGGCCCGGCGCGGTGAACAGGTCCGCCATCACCCTCAAGCTGCTCACCTACGCCCCCACCGGCGCCCCGGTCGCCGCCGCCACCATGGGACTGCCCGAGCAGGTCGGCGGGGAACGCAACTGGGACTACCGCTACACCTGGGTCCGCGACGGCTCGCTGTCCGTCCGGGCGCTGCTCGACCTCGGATTCGTCGAGGAGGCCGAGCAGTTCACCCACTGGCTGGGCGAGCGGCTGGGCGACCGCCTGCGCGGTACGGACGGCATGGACGGCATCGCGAGAGAACCCCTCCAGATCATGTACCGGGTCGACGGGGACCCGGAACTCACCGAGGAGATCCTCGAACACTTCGAGGGCTACCGCGGCTCCCACCCGGTACGGGCCGGGAACGCCGCCGCCGACCAGCTCCAGCTCGACATCTACGGCGAGGCGCTCTACGCCCTCGCGGAGAGCCGGGAGATCGGCCTGCGGGCCGGCTACCACGGCTGGAAGAACCTGGCCCGTACGCTCGACTGGCTCGCCGATTCCTGGGACCGTCCCGACGAGGGCGTCTGGGAGACCCGCGGCGGACGCAAGGACTTCACCTTCAGCCGGGTGATGTCCTGGGTGGCCTTCGACCAGGGCCTGCGCCTGGCGGCCGACTTCAGCCGCCCCGCCGACACCGTCCGCTGGACCGCCGCGCGCGACGCCGTCCTCGAACAGGTGATGGAGCGCGGCTGGAACGAGAGGGAACAGGCCCTCACGCAGTCCTACGGGAGTGACGTCCTGGACGCCTCGTTGCTGCTCATCCCCAGGGTCAGGTTCATGTCTCCCCGGACGGAGAGCTGGTTGAAGACGCTCCGTGCGATGGAGCGCACGCTGGTGTCCGACAGTCTCGTCTACCGCTACGACCCCGTGGCCTCCCCCGACGGTCTGCACGGCTCGGAGGGCACCTTCAGCCTCTGCACCTTCCTCTACGTCGACGCCCTCGCCCGCGCCGGGCACCTGCGGCCGGCCCGCTACGCCTTCGAGAAGATGCAGACCTACGCGAACCACGTCGGCCTCTTCGCCGAGGAGATCGGTCCCAGCGGCGAGCAGCTGGGCAACTTCCCGCAGGCGTTCACCCATCTCTCGCTGATCATGGCCGCCACCACCCTCGACGAGGCCCTGGACAAGGCCCTCGACCAGCAGCAGGGCTACTGACCGTGCCCGGACGGGCTCGGCCCGCCACCCCGACGAGCGACGGGCCGAGCCCGGGGTGGCGAACTGCCTGGGTGGTCCTCCCCCGGCCGGTCGACCACCCGGCCGGTCTACTGCTTGAGCCCGTCGAAGGCGACGGCCAGGTGCCGGGGCCCCCGCAGGACCGCGTTCTGGCGGTACGGCGGCGGGTCCTCGACCAGCCGCAGGTTGTCGAGCCGGCGGGTGAGCTCGGTCAGCGCGATCTGCGCCTCCAGCCGGGCGAGCGGCGCGCCGAAGCAGTTGTGCAGGCCGCTGCCGAAGCCCAGGTGCTGGTTGTCGGGCCGGTCGGGGATGAAGCGGTCCGCGTCGAGGAACCGCTGCGGGTCCCGGCTGCCGGAGGCGAGCATCAGGTACAGCGGGGCGCCCTTGGGGATGATCGTCCCCGCGACCTCGATGTCGCTCAGCGGGGTGCGGTGCGGAATGAACTGCACGGGCGGCTCGAAGCGCAGCAGTTCCTCCACCAGCGGGACCACCAGGTCCGGGTCCTCCCGCAGCCGCTGGAGGACGTCCGGGTTGCGCAGCAGGGTGAGCATGCCGTTGGTGATCAGGTTGACCGTGGTCTCGTGGCCGGCGATCAGCAGCAGGGTCGAGGTGATGACCATGTCCACCGGCGACATCTGGCCGTCCGGTCCGTGGCCGGTCGCCAGGGCGGACAGCATGTCGTCGCGGGGCGAGCGGCGGCGCTCCTCGATCAGGCCGGCCAGGTAGCCGGCGAGGTCGACCCGGGCCTGCCGGATCGCCTGCTGCTTCGCCTCGCGCTCCTCCTCCGTGCCGTGGCCGGGGTCGAGACCGCCGGCGATCGTGTCGGCCCAGCCGTGGAAGCGGCTCTCGTCCTCATGGGGGACGCCGAGCAGCCGGCAGATCACCGTGACGGGGAAGGGGTAGGAGAAGTCGTCCACCAGGTCGATCTGTCCCCTGTCCCGGAAGCCGTCGATGAGGCCGGACACGATCTCGCCGAGCTCGCCGCGCATCTCGTAGACCCGCCGCGGGGTGTGCGGCGGCCCGAACGGACGCATCGCCAGCCGACGCAGCCGGTCGTGCTCGGGCGGGTCGAGCCGCAGGAAACTGGGCGGCAGGTTCGGGTCCTCGACCTGTCCGACGGCGCCGGCCACCTCGGGGCTGAGATTGCGGACGTCGGAGCTGACCCGGGGATCGTGCAGCAGGTGGTGGATCTCCCAGTACGTGCTGACCAGGTAGACCCCTGTCTCGTCCCGCACCACCGGGGTCTTGCGCAGCTCGGCGTACAGGGGGTAGGGGTCGGCGCGATTCGCGTAGTCGGTGATCTGGCGCAGGAGCGCGACCGACGTCATGGTGTGGGTCCTTCCAGGTCAGGCGCGGAGTGGGGTGAACGAGATCCGCCGCTCGGACGGCGAGTGGCCGCTGAGCGTCACGGTGGGGCCGTGGCTGGGCATCGACGGGTCGGGGAACTCCGCCGGTACCGGGTGCATCCCCTCGGGCCGCCGGTCGACGGTGGCGAACTCGGGTGGGAACGGCGCGGCCTGTTCGATCTGCCGCTGGTAGAACTCCAGCCACTTCGCCTGGTCGAAGGCGACGGCGGCGATGATGCGGCCCTGGAAGCCGTAGGCCGCGACGAAGCGGCGCTCGGCCAGCGACCCCTGGGTGACGATGATCTCGTCGGCCATGGGCGGCACACCGACGGACTTGATGTTGACCCCGAACTGGGCGGACCAGAAGGACGGCGTCCACACGTGCGGGCGGCGGTCCGAGCTGGCGCTGATCATGTTGTGGGCCGCGGTCTCGGCCTGCTCGATCGCATTGCCCCAGTGCTCCAGGGAGAGGAACTGGTAGCCGAAGAGCGGGTGCGGGGAACGGGCGACGTCCCCGGCGACGAACACGTCGTCGGTGACGATGCCCCGCACGTCGAAGGCCCGGCAGCCGGCGTCGCAGGCGATCCCGCGCGGACCGGCGCCGAGGCCGGAGGAGGCGAGCCACTCGGTGTTGCGGGTCGCTCCGAGGCACACCACCGCCACCTCGACCTCGACCGTGCTGCCGTCCGACAGGTGCGCGCGGCGCAGCCGTCCGGCCGAGTCCCCCTCCAGGCCGGTCACCGTGACACCGCAGCGCAGATCGACGCCGTGCTCGCGTTGCATGCTCGCGGCCACCTCGCCGACCACACCCCCCAGCGCGCCCACCAGCGGAGCCGCCCCGCGCTCCGCGACGGTGACCTCCAGGCCCCGCTCCCGGCAGGCGGAGGCGATCTCCGAGCCGGTGAACCCGGCCCCGATGACCAGCACCCGGCGCGGGCCCGCGTTCAGCCTGCGCTGCAGCCGGGCCGCGTCGTCGCTGGTCCGCAGGACGAAGACCCCGTCCAGCTCGGCCTCCAGCTCCTGCGGCCAGGGCCGGGCACGGACTCCGGTCGTGATCAGCAGCCGGTCGTAGTCGACCGCGTCACCGTCGGCGAGGTGCACCCGCTTGGCCGCCAGGTCCAGTCCGGTCGCCGCGACGCCGAGCCGCCACCGGGCGTCCACCGTCCGGCGCCGGGGCAGCCTGGTGTGGTCGACGGGTACCCGGCCGAGCAGGACCTGCTTGGACAGCGGCGGCCGGTCGTAGGGCTCGTTCGGCTCGTCACCGATCATGGTCAGGGTGCCGGTGAAGCCCTCGGCGCGAAGGGTCTCAGCGGCGCGCAGGCCCGCTATCGAGGCCCCGACGATGACGATGTGCCCCTCGCGTCTGAGCTTCTCCAGGGAACCGTCAAGCGACATGGGTGGCCTCCCGCTCGCCGTCGGGCGCCCCGCCCAGGTCCTCCACGGTGATGGCCTTCACCGGGCAGGCGTGCGCCGCGCGCAGCACGTCCAGCCGCTGCGCGTCGTCGGGCTCGGGGTCGTACATCAGCGCTTCCTCACCGTGCATGGTGAACGCATCCGGGGCCAGGAAGGCACACTGCGCGTACCCCTGGCACCGGTTGAGGTCAACGACAAGCCTCATCAGGTCTCCGCTTCTTCGGCGAGGTGGCCGTGCCGTGGCGCTGCCACCGATCCGTTCTCCGGTCCTCGGCCGGCAGGCCTGCCGCGATCCGAGCGCGGCCCGGGCCGGTGGTGTCCCCGGTCCACCATGGGAGGGCCTCCCACAGCGACGCACGCTCACCGATCCATTGGGGTGAGGCGTGCCCTGCCGTCGGTCCGCCCGCCGAAGCAGCACCGCTCGGGTCCCGGAGGCCGCTGCGCCGTAGGTCTGAGAACCTCCCCGGCCGGGCCACCGCCTGACCCGGGGCGGTCCACGACTCGGCACCCGGCCGGCGTCCGAACCCCGTCGATCGGCACAACTGGCGCTCCGCACTTCTGCCGGTGCTTCCGCCTGGCCTGACTGCCCGGCAGGTGGTCGAATCGTCCAGTCCACCTGGATCGGCACGCCCGGTCGCTCGTCTTCGAGGAGATGACATGTCCCTTCTGTCCCACCGCCGGAAGCTCGCCGCCGGAGGCGTGGCCGTCGCCACGCTCGCGATCTCCTGCGTCTCGGTGACGCCGAGCAGCGCGGACGGCCAGGTGCTCTGGACCCCGAGCACGAGCAAGGGCCCGTCCTCCTTCGCCGGTGTCCAGTGCGCGGCGGGCAACTTCGGCGTCGTCGACGACGCCGTCAAGGGCCGCGTGTGGCAGGCGTTCCAGGCCGCCGGGGAGGAGCGCTGCGAGACGCTCAGCCCCGACCTGAAGGACGGCGACACCTTCTACCTGGGCTGGTCGTCCAAGGTGGACATCAAGGACACGAACAGCCGCTACGTCTTCCAGCTCAAGTGCTCCCCGAGCACCGGCACGGCCAACCACCCGATCGAGATCGATGCGACCGGCGGCCGCGTCCGCCTCCAGGAGTGGGACACCGACCACGTCGCGCACTCGCTGTGGACCGCGCCGGTGTCCAACGGCCAGTGGCACTCCTACGCCCTGAAGATCCGCCTGGGTCGTACCGACGGCACCATCGACTTCTGGTTCGACGGCGTGAAGCAGACCTTCACCACCGGCTCGGGCACCTTCAAGGGCACCACCTCCGACGGCACCAGGAACTACCTCAAGTGGGGCTCGTACCACCCCTCCTCGGGCGATGCGACGAACACCTTCACCAGCCCGATCATGGCGACCACCCTGTCCGCGGCCACCTCCGGCTCGTAAGCACCCCTCCGGCTCCTGAGGATTCCGGTGGCCGCTGCGGCCCCGCCCCGGGCCGCAGCGGCCCGTCGATGCCGTGCCCGCCGATTTCGACCGCTGTTCAGCGGGTCGTGGTCCGCCCGACGGTCGCCGACCAGTCCCGGTACCTACCGTCAGGTCCCACACCACTCGTGGGAGCGAACATGCACGACATCCAGGCATCAGATTCCGGCCCCTGTGCGGAGGCCCACACCCCGTACGCGTGCGGCTGCCCCCGGACCGCGGAGCTCGACGGGAACGGGTCGGCCGCGGCCAGCCGCCGCCGGTTCCTGCACGGCGCCGGGCTGCTCGGGGCCGGGGCCGGCGCCGTGGGGCTCGGCCTGCTCGGCGCCGTGCCCGCGCAGGCGGCCGACGCGAAGGCCTCCGGTGACCCGAAGGCGTCCGGCGACCCGCAGGGCACGGCCGCGAAGACGGCGAAGGGCCGCGGGCGGTGGCAGCCCGATCCCGACAGCAGGCAGTTCACCCTGGTCGTCATGCCGGACACGCAGTACCTCTTCGACGAGGACCGGATCCACCCCGCCCCGCTCGAAGCCTCGGTCCGCTACGTGCTCGACGGCGGGGTGAACCGCGAGGGCGGGCAGGACGACAACATCGTCTTCCTGGCCCACCTCGGCGACGTGACCGAGCACGGGCTGCCCGTCGAGTACGCCGCGGTGACGAAGGTGTTCGGCCTGCTCGACGACGCCGGCGCGGCCTACGGCGTGCTCGCGGGCAACCACGACGTCCGCTCCTCGACCGACGACCAGCGCGGCAGCACCCCGTACCTGGAGACGTTCAGCCAGGCCAGGGCCGCCCGCACCGCCGGCTACCGCGGCTCCAGCCCGGACGGCTACAACACCTGCCACGTCTTCCGGGCGGCCGGCCGCGACTGGCTGCTCCTCTCGCTGGACTGGCGGCTGTCGGACGCGGGCTTCGCCTGGGCGAACGCGGTGATCGCCGCCAACCCGAAGCTCCCGGTGATCCTGACCACCCACGAGATGGCCTACGCCGACGACGGCGGCAAGGCGGAGCTGTCCGACTACGGGAAGCAGCTCTGGGACCGGCTGGTCAGCGGCAACGACCAGATCTTCCTCACCGTCAACGGCCACTACTGGCCGCCCGGCCGGACCGTCCTCACGAACAAGGCCGGCCACGACGTCCACGTCCACATCACCAACTACCAGGACCGCTACTACGGCGGCGCGGCGATGATCCGCGCGTACCGCTTCGACCTCGACCGGAACACCGTCGACGTCTCGACCTTCTCGCCGTGGATCCAGGAGATCGCGGCCGACGAACGCAACGCGCTGGCGGCCCAGGAGGCCGAGCTGACCTCCGACGTGGACCGCTTCTCGATCCCGATCGACTTCGAGCGACGCTTCGCCGGCTTCGCCCCCGTCCCGAAGCGCCCGGCGCGCCGGGCGAGCGGGCTGCTGGTCCGCGACACCCTGGCCTACTGGCGGTTCGACAACGGCGGGGGCGACGGGACGGCCGTCTCCGATCGGCAGACCGTCAAGGACCTGACGGGGCTGGGCAACGACCTGGTCCGGCAGAGCGCCCCGGGCGCCCCCGACCAGGCGCTCCGCTGGTCGACCGACTACCACCCCGACCAGCCGGGCCACGGCAGCCTGCGCTTCGACAGCCAGGGCTCCGCCCAGCTCGGCGCCTACCTCCAGACCGTGCCCAACGCGCCGATGAACCGGGAGACCTTCGAACGCGGCTACACCGTCGAGGCGTTCTTCAAGCTTCCCGCCGACTGGGACTCCGCGCGCAGCCGCTGGTCCGCCGTCCTCAGCCGCTGGGGCATGAGCAGCGAGGCGGGCAAGAGCGGCCCCTCGACCGATCCGGACGAGCCCGTCGTCACGCTCAGCCTGTCGGAGGGACCCGGGCTCCAGTGGTGCGTGTATCCGCTCAACCAGACCGGGGCGTCGACCTGTTGGGGGCACCAGCTGCCGCTGGACCGGTGGTGGCACGTCGCGGTCGTCAACGACGGCCGGCTCAACCGGATGTACGTGGACGGCTGCGAAGTGGCCCGCAACCCGGCGACGCCGGCCGTCGGCCTGACCACCCTGGGGCGCCCGTGGATGCTGGGCGGCTACGCCTACGCGGGGTCGCTGAACAAGGTCTTCCACGGCTACCTCGGCGACGTCCGGATCGTGAAGCGGGCGCTCGCGGTCCGCGAGTTCATGATCGCCTGACGGGACCACCGGCCCCGCACCGCCCGGGGTGCGGGGCCGGCCCGGTCAGGCCCGGATGCCGTCGAACTGGCGGACCCAGTACGGCGGTTGGCCCACCTGGCCGGGCCACTGCGACACGATCAGGGTCAGCGCGGACGCACTCGGGCTGCCCGGGTGGATGTACCCGCCGTACAGGTTCGCCACCTGCAGGGCGGTGATCTGCGGCAGGGGTACGCTCCACGGGCTGTCCGGCCGGGGCGCGGTGCGGGTGAAGATCGTGCCCAGCCGCACGTCGAAGTAGCTCATGCAGTAGGTGCCGCCGATCCGCTTGACGGAGAACTCCCCGGTGTTGTTGCCGGAGAGGATCACCGAGGGCGGCGCGGCGGTGGTCCACTGCCAGGAGCCGTTCAGGTACGCCCAGTTCTGCTGCGCCTCGAACCGGCCGGCCCGGAAGTCCTCCGGCTGGTACCGGAACAACTGGATCGCGCCGCCGTCCGCGGAGTTGACGTGGGAGCCGTTCCAGCGCTTGGAGAACACGTACAGCCAGCCGTCGGGGTCGATGCCCGCGAACGACCACATGCCGTACAGGGACTGGTTCTCGCCCTGGTGGTCGCCCGGCCAGTGGTACGCGTAGTCCCGCCAGGTCACGCCGTAGTCGTCGGAGTAGGCGACGCCGGACATCAGCGAGCCGTCGTGGCCCGGGTCCAGCACCGGGTCCCCGGGGGCGCCCCAGGTGTACACGGACGTGTACTGGAGGTAGGTGCGGCCGCCGAACTCGATGCAGTCGTTGGGGATCCGGCTGATCTCCCAGCCGTAGCCGTTGTCGACGCGGTGGGTGTAGCCGAAGAGCTGCCCGGCCTGCCCGCCGGTCGGCTGCGCCCAGGTGAACGAGATCGGCGTCGCCCCGGACGCGTCGAAGCCCGCCTGGTTCAGCATCACCGGGGAGCCGATGTAGGTGCCGCTCTGCTGGATGCCGGTCCAGGAGTCGCCGAACACGTAGCCCCAGGAGTTGTCGTGCTCCCGGTAGTACGGGATGGCCAAGTCGCCCGACCCCAGCCCCTGTTGACTCGCCGAGTCACCGGGCTGGTCGCACAGCGGGGTGCCGTTCTGCCCGGTCGTCGCGGCGACGGCCGGCCAGGCGGCCGCGAGGCCCGCCGCGCTCAGGCCCGCCGTGCCCAGCGCGAGTCCCATCCCGGCCCTGAGGACGGACCGCCGGCCGGGGCGTGAGGGGGTAGCCATGATCGATCCTCCGGTGCTCGGTTCCGGGCACCGGCGCGGTGCCCCGACCTGCCAGTGTGACGCCAGGCCAGGCACCGCTCCGCCAGCGGCCGACGGCGCGTGGAAGCGCGGCACGGCGTACCCGGGGACGTCACCCGCGCGCGGCCCGGCCGGGCGGAGCACGGGCCGAGGTGGTGGCGCTCCGGGAGGCCGGCCGCACGCCGGACGGCGGCGCGGCAGTCCGTGACGGCGGCCTCCCGGCGCCCGGCCAGGGCTGGGGCCTGTCTGGACGGGCGCCGCGACGGGGTCAGCAGATCCGGGGCAGTTGTTCGCCCAGCGGCAGATCGACCACCCGGGTGCCCCCGAAGGCGGTGCGGGCGACGACCATCCCGGGGTGGTCCGCGACGCACTCGCCGATCACGGCCGCGCCGGCCCCGAGCGGATGGGCGCGCAGGGCGGCGAGGACCGCGTCCGCCTCCCCGCGCGGGACGAAGGCGACGAGCTTGCCCTCGTTGGCGACGTACATCGGGTCGAGACCCAGCACCGCGCACGCGTTGGCCACCTGGGGCGGGACGGGGACGGCGCGTTCGCTCACCACCACGCCCACCCCGGCCGCCACCGCGATCTCGTTGAGCGCCGCCGCCAGCCCGCCCCTGGTGGGGTCGCGCAGCACGTGCAGGTCGGGGGCGACGGCCAGCATGGCGTCGACCAGGCCGCCGAGCGCCGCGCAGTCACTCTGGATCTCGACCCCGAACTCCAGGCCCTCCCGGACGCTCATGATCGCCACTCCGTGCAGCCCGATCTGGCCGCTGACGATCACCACGTCGCCCGGGACGGCACGCTGCGGCCGGATGTCCACCCCGGCCGGGACGAGCCCGATGCCGGCGGTGTTCAGGTAGATCCCGTCGCCGTGGCCGGCCTCGACCACCTTGGTGTCCCCGGTGACCACCTCGACCCCGGCGGTGCGGGCGGCGGCGCCGAGCGCCCTGGCCACCCGGTCCACCACGGCCATCTCCACCCCTTCCTCCAGGATGAACCCGCAGGACAGGTAGACCGCCCGGGCACCGCTCATGGCGAGGTCGTTGACGGTCCCGTTGACGGCGAGGTCTCCGATGCTGCCACCGGGGAAGAACAGCGGCCGGACGACGTAGGAGTCGGTGGAGAAGGCGAGCCTGGCGCCGCCGAGCTCCAGGACGGCGGAGTCGCCGAGCGCGGCGAGCACCGGCCCGCCGAACGCGGGCGCGAAGATGTTCTCCACCAGTTCGGCGGACATCGCGCCGCCGCCGCCGTGCCCCATCACCACCCGGGGGTGGTCGCGAAGCGGCAGCGGACAGCTCCAACCGGAGAGGTCCGGCGCCTGCGCCGGCTCGACGTCCGGCGCAGGCGTGGGTACGACGGCGGGCCCGCTCAGGATCTCGGTGTCAGCCAACGGGGCTCGCCTCCTGGGGGACGGTCGGCGTGCCCAGACGCCGGTAGAGGTAGTACGCGGCGCAGGCTCCCTCGCTGGAGACCATGGTCGCGCCGAGCGGGGTCCGCGGGGTGCAGACCGTGCCGAAGGCCTCGCACTGGTGGGGTTTGAGCAGGCCCTGCAGGACCTCGCCGCTGCGGCACTGCGCGGGTTCGCGGGTGGTGATCCCCGCGACGTCGAAGCGGCGCTCGGCGTCCTGGTCCCGGTAGCGGGGCGAGAGCCGCCAGCCGCTCTGCGGGATGACGCCGATGCCCCGCCAGGCACGGTCGGTCACCTCGAAGACGTCTTCCAGCATGGCCCGGGCCGCCGGGTTGCCCTCGGGCCGGACGGCTCTCGGATAGGCGTTGTCGACGGTGTGCTCGCCGCGCTCCAACTGCCGTACGGTGCGCCGGATTCCTTCCAGGATGTCCAGGGGTTCGAAGCCGGTGACGACGATCGGGACCTGGTGGCGCTCGGCCAGTGCCGGGTACTCGTCGGTGCCCATCACGCTGCACACGTGCCCGGCGGCGAGGAAGCCCTGGACCCGGCAGTGCGGCGAGTTCATGATGGCCTCGATGGCCGGGGGCACCCGGACGTGCGAGACGAGCATGCTGAAGTTGCGCAGGCCCTGCCGCCTGGCCAGGTGGACGGCCATGGCGTTCGGCGGGGCGGTGGTCTCGAAACCGATGCCGAAGAAGACGACCTCCCGCTCGGGGTTCTCCCGGGCGATCCGCAGCGCGTCGAGCGGTGAGTACACCACCCGGACGTCGCCGCCCTCGCCGCGGACCCGGAACAGGTCACGGTCGGTGCCCGGGACCCGCAGCATGTCGCCGAAGGAGCAGAAGATCACCTCGGGCCGGGCGGCGATCGCCAGCGCCCGGTCGATCACCTCCAACGGGGTGACACACACCGGGCACCCCGGGCCGTGGATCAACTCGACCTCGTCCGGCAGGAGTTGGTCGATGGCGTGCCGGATGATGGTGTGCGTCTGGCCGCCGCACACCTCCATCAGCGCCCACGGCCTGGTGACCGTCGCCCTGATGTCGGCGAGCAGGCCGCTCGCCAGCTCCGGATTCTGGAACTCCTCCAGGTACTTCACGGTCCGGCCTCCTCAGCCACTCGCGCCGCTTCCCACGGGTCGCCGAACTCCTCCTGCAGCAGGCCGAGTTCCGCGAAGAGGTCGAGGGTCCGTCGGGCCGACTCCTCATCCAGCCGCTGCAGCGCGAAGCCCACGTGCACGATGGCGTACTCGCCCACCCGCAGGTCGGGCAGGTACTCCAGGCACACGTCCTTGACCACTCCGCCGAAATCCATGACCGCCATCCGGGTCCCGTCGCGTTCCGCGATCTCCGTCACCCTGCCGGGCACCGCCAGACACATCCGCCCTCACTCCTCCCGGGTGGCCACCGAGCGGGCGGCCACCATCAGCTGGCCGAGCGCCAGCCCTCCGTCGTTGGGCGGCACCCGCCGGTGCCGCAGTACGGTGAAACCGTCCTCCCCGAGGCCGCGCGCGCAGGCCGAGGAGAGCAGCGCGTTGCCGAAGACACCGCCGCTGAGCGCCACCGTGCTGGTGCCGTGCCGCTCCCGGACGAACGCGCAGACCCGCCGGACCAGTTCGGTGACGGCGGCGTGGAAGCGCGCGGCGACCAGACCGTCGGGCGCGCCGGCGGACACGTCCGCCAGCACCCCGGCCAGCACCGGGCCGGGATCGGCGACCCAGCCGTCCGCCGTGGGCCGCAGCCCGAAGGCGTACCCCGGAGCGGAACCGAACCCGTGCGCCGCCGCCTCCAGTTCGATCGCCGCCTGGGCCTCGTATCCGGCGCGGTGGCAGATCCCGGCGAGCGACGACACCGCGTCGAACAGCCGCCCCATGCTGGAGGTCGGCACGCAGTTCAGTCCGCGCTCCAACTGCCTTTCCAGCAGCCGCAGTTCACCATCCCGACAGGCCTGGACCGACGGCAGCCCGGGCGTCCAGGGCAGGCCGGCGGCCCGCAGGTGCGCGAGCGCCGTCCGGTACGGGCGCTCGACCGCCGTGTCACCGCCGGGCAGCGGCACGTACCCGAGGTGGGCGAGGCGACGGAAGCCGGCGTAGTCGGCCAGCAGCACCTCGCCGCCCCAGATCGCGCCGTCCTCTCCGTAGCCGGTGCCGTCGAAGGCCACGCCGAGGACCGGCCGGCTCCCGTCCAGGCCGTGCTCGGCCATCACCGCGGCGATGTGGGCGTGGTGGTGCTGCACGCGGTGGACCGGGCGGCCGGTCGCGGTCCGTTCGGCGTGCCGGACCGAGCGATAGCCGGGGTGCCGGTCGGTGACCAGCAGCTCCGCTCGCACCCCGCTGACCGTGCTCAGCTGCTCGACCGCGCGATCGAAGGCCCGCAGGGTGGCCAGGTCGTCCATGTCCCCGATGTGGCCCGACAGCCAGGCGTAGCCGTCCCGGGCCAGCGCGAAGGTGTTCTTCAGGTCGCCGCCGACCGCCAGCACCGGGCGGACCGGCACCGGCAGGGGCAGCGGCAGCGGCGCGTACCCGCGGGAGCGGCGCAGCGGCAGTTGCTCGCCGTCGACCACCCGGACGACCGAGTCCTCGCAGGGGACGTGGATCGGCCGGTCGTGGGTGAGCCAGCCGTCGACCAGCGGGGCGAGCGTGGTCAGCGCCTCGTGGTCGTCGGTGACGATCGGCTCGCCCGAGAGGTTGGCGCTGGTCATCACCAGCAGGTCCGGCCCCGGTGCGGCGAGCAGCAGGTGGTGCAGCGGCGTGTAGGGGAGCAGCAGGCCGAGGTCGGGGCTGCGCGGGGCCGCCGCCGCGAGCGCGGGTCGCGGCGCGCCGGTGCGGCGCAGCAGCACGATCGGCCGCACCGCTCCGGTGAGCAGCTCGCGTTCGACCGGGCCGAGCGGCAGCAGGCCCTCGACCGTGGCGAGGTCACGGGCCATCAGGGCGAACGGCTTGTCGCCGCGCCGCTTGCGTCGGCGCAGCAGGGCGACGGTGTCGGCGTCGCGCGCGTCGCACGCCAGGTGGTAGCCGCCGATGCCCTTGACGGCGAGGATCGCCCCGGCGGCCAGCCGCCGGCGCGCCTCGGCGAGCGCGGCCTCCCCGGCCAGGTCGGCGCGTCCGGGCACGATGAGGGCGAGTCGCGGTCCGCAGGCGTGACAGGACACCGGCTGCGCGTGGAACCGGCGGTCCGCCGGGTCGGTGTACTCCCGGGCGCAGTCCGGGCACATCGGGAAGCCGGCCATGGTCGTGTTGGCGCGGTCGTACGGCAGGCCGGTCACGATGGTGTGGCGGGGCCCGCAGTTGGTGCAGCTGATGAACGGGTGCCGGTGCCGGCGGTCCGCCGGGTCGGCCAGTTCGGCGAGGCAGTCGGCGCAGACGGCCACGTCGGGCGGGATCAGGGTGGCCCGGGGGCCGTCGGTCCGGGACGGGACGATGGCGAAACCGGTGCCGCCGGTGGCGGCCAGCGGCGCGGACTCCACCGAGGTCACCTGGGCCAGCGGCGGAGCGTCGTCGGCCACCCGCCGGCAGAAGGCGGCGACGGCCTCGCGGCCGCCCTCGACCTCGACCAGCACGCCCTCGCCGGTGTTGGTGACGCTGCCGGCGAGGCCGAGCTCACCGGCCAGCGTGTAGACGAACGGCCGGAAGCCGACCCCCTGCACCAGGCCGCGGATGGCGACCCGCCGCCGCTCCGGGCCCAGCGCCTGGCGACCGGTCGTCACGAAGGGTCCCGCACCACGGCCGGCGCGTGGTCGTGCTCCGCGTGGCCGTGCCCTTGCTGGTGCTCCGCGTGCCCGTGCCCGTGCCCGTGCTGGTGCTCCGCTTCCCCGCGGTGCTCCCCCGGTCCATGGTGGTGCCCTGGTCCATGGTCGACGGACATGACCGGCCGGTGCGGCTCGGCGCCGTCCAGGACGGCCAGCGCCCGCTCCAGCAGGACGCCGACGTTCCGGCCGGTCCGGGCCGAGGTGAGGACGACCTCCACCCCGGGATTGACCCGCGCGACGTTCTCCCGGAACGCCGTCTCGTCGAACTCCGCCGCCGCGGCGAGGTCGGCCTTGGTCACCAGCACCAGGTTGGCCAGCCCGAAGGCGGTCGGGTACTTGAGCGGCTTGTCCTCGCCCTCGGTCACCGAGGCCAGTGCCACCCGCAGTGACTCGCCGAGGTCGTAGGAGGCCGGGCAGACCAGGTTGCCGACGTTCTCCACGAAGAGCAGCCGGGTGTCGTCCGGCAGCCAGCCGGCCAGGTGTCCGGCGAGCATCTCCGCCTCCAGGTGGCAGAGCCCGTCGGTGAGCACCTGCTTCACCAACGCGCCCGAACGGGCCAGCCGCAGCGCGTCGTTCTCGGTGGCGAGGTCGGCGGTGAGCGCGGCGACCGGCACCCCGCGCCGCCGGGCCAGGCCCAACTCGGCCTCCAGCAGCGCGGTCTTGCCGCTGCCGGGGCTGGACAGCAGGTTCACCGCCACCGTCCCGCGCGCGGCCAGGGCCGCCCGCAACTCCCCTGCGCTGCCGTCGTTCCGGGCGAGGATCGCCTGGCGCAGGTCGACCGTGCGACACATCGGCATCAGCCTTTCTGATCGGCCTGGACGCCGGGGCGCTCGGCCCATTCGACGTCGAGGATCTGCAGCTCGCGTCCGGACAGCAGCTCGACGCTGCCGCCGGCGCAGCTCGGGCAGCCGAGGTCCGGCGGCATGCCGACGGCCCACTCGACCGCGCAGGGGGTGCAGCGGGCGCGTGCCGCGACGGACTCGGCCTGCAGCGCGGCCCCTTCCAGCAGCGTTCCGGCGCAGGCGAGTTCGAAGCAGAAGTCGAGTGCCTGCGGGACCACGCCGGCCAGTTCACCGACCCGCAGCCGTACCCGCGCGACACCCTGGGCCCCGTGTTCACGCGCGGCCCGGTCCACCTGCTCGACGACGGCGGCGGCGATCGACATCTCGTGCATCGGTCCCTTCCCACGGCCGGCGGCAACGGGCCCCATTACAGGGCGCGGTGGCGTCGACGACTCGAAGCCGCGCCGCCACCGCGCCCGCGGCTGCACCGTTCGCAGCAATCCGCGCCTCACATCCGTGACAGGCGCAGGTACCGCCTGAGGTCCGGCAGGCTCTGCCAGACCAGGGCCGCGACCCCTGCCAGCAGGGTCGCGCAGAGCAGTTTCCTCAGCATGGTGTTGTCTCCTTCTCCGGTTGTGTGACCTCGTCCACGACCCGCAGGATCATCTGGACCGCCTCCTCGACAGCGGCGGCGACCGGGGTGCTCAGCCCGATGCCCTCCTCCAGCGACGCCGGCTCGCACCCGACCACCAGCACCCGTCCGGGTGGCTCGCCGCCGGTGCCGGCGGCGAGCGTGGCCAACAGGGCGAGCACCGCGTCGGGCCCCATCCGGTGCCCGTCCAGCACCGGTGCCTCCAGCGGTTCGGCGGCCGCTTCGATGAGGTAGACCGTGCCCGGCGCCCCGCCGCGGCAGGTGGCGTCCACCAGCACCGCGGTCCGGTAGCCGTCGAGCAGCCGGTACGCCAGATCCACCCCACGGACGCCGACGTCGACCACCTCGACGCCCGTCGGCACCGGGTGGGCGGCGAGCCGGCGGACGGTCTCCACGCCGAACCCGTCGTCGCCGAGGAAGATGTTGCCCACCCCGGCGACCAGGACCGCCCCGGCGTTCACGGGCCCTCCGTCCGGACGGCGCCGTCCGCCGGTGGCGGGGCCTCGCCCAGCGGGGTGACCTCGTCGGGTTGGAAGTAGCGGAACCGGCCCTGCGCCCGCCACAGGTCCGCGCCCGGGTCGCCGTCCACCGTGACCGCCAGGTGCACCGACCCGTCGACGTCGTGGAGCACCGCCTCGACGACGGCGGTCCGCCCGTGCAGGAACAGGTCCTGGGCATCGGTGCGCCGCCGCCCGGGCCGCAGCAGGACCCGGCTGCCGGCGCCGACGGAGTGGCCGTCGACGAGCACCCGGTCCCGCTCGGGGTCGACCGCCGGATCATTGCCCGGGTCCCACCAGGGCTGCTCCGCCTCGGGAGGGCCCCCGGTGATCTCGCGCAGCCCGCGGACGGCTCCGTGCAGGCGCTCCAGGACCTCGGGCGGCATGGAGTCCGCCAGGTCGATCACGGCGCCGGCCCGTTCGTCGGTGCCCCGGGCCTCCCGCTTCTCCTGGTCGGTCAGGGCCGCCGTCCGCAGCGCCAGGATCTCGTCGATCTCGGTGGCGTCGTAGAGGGTGCCGAGGCTCTCCGGGGCGACCTGCGGGTGGTCCTCCAGGATGATCGGCGAGGAGAGCACCACCCGGCGCCCGCGGTCCGGTCCGGCCAGCACCGGCCAGGTGTGCTCGTTGCGGCACCGCTCGACGGCCGGGCGGGCCCACTCCGGCGGGTCGGTGACGGACAGGAAGCAGCCGTGCTCCAGTCCGAGCAGCAGGTGTGCCGAGACGAGGGAGCGCGGCAGCGCCTCCTCCCGGCGGGCATGCCGGGCCGGTGTCCAGGTGGAGGTGTTCTCCACCACCACCGTCAGGCGCTGCGCCCGGTACGGGCCGGGGAGTTCCTCGGCGGTCAGCCGCAGCAGGCCGTCGACCTGTTCGCGGCGACGCACCAGTCGGCCGACGGCCGCGTCGTTCTCGCGCAGCAGTTCCGTCTCGCCGACGCCCGGCAGCCGGAACGGCCGCAGCACCCCGTCTGCGGCCAACTCCTCGACCGGAAGCAGCAGTTCGATTCGCTCCTCGACGGCCTCGTCCCACGCGACGAACACCCGGTCGGCGAGCTCCAGCCGTTCCACCGGCTCGAAGCCCCCGGTGGCGGTGGCCCGTTCGACGATGCGCCGCTGGACGCGCAGGAAGCGCAGTTCGACGGCCAACCGGTCGCCGCCGCGCGGTTCCACCAGGCACTCGGTGCGCTGGTGGGAGTGCTCGCCGCCCTGCGCGGTGTACTCGGGCGGGACCAGGACGCCGAACTGCCAGCGCAGCCGGTTCTTGGCCGCCGAGGCGCGGTACGGGTAGAGCACGTAGCCCTCCAGCAGCACCGCGTCGGCGATCTGCCGGGCGGCCGCGAAGCCGCTCTCGATCCCGGCCGGGAAGGCGCTCACCGGGCCCCCTCCCCGACCGCCGTCGTCGCGAGCAGTTCCCGCACCGTCGCCTCCCAGGAGGGCAGGGCCCGCCGGGAGCGGTAGGCCAGCAGGGCGTCCATCAGGTCGTCCGGCAGCCGCAGCCAGCCGCAGCCGGGGAAGTGCTGGTCGATCGCCTCGCGCCAGACCCGCACCGGCATCCGCACCGAGGCCTCCTTGTCCCAGGGCACCGGGGTGACCTGGAAGCCGCCGGGGCCGGCGAAGGCGGTGCCGGAGAAGAGCAGCAGCAGCGGCACCTCGCCGCCGTCCAACGCCCGGAAGTAGCGGGCTGAGGCCACCTCCAGGTCGTAGCTGCACGGCACCACCAGGTCGGCCTCGGTCTCGCCGGTGAATCCGGGCACCAGCAGCGGCACGGTGGCGAACTGGAGCGGGTTGAGCGTGGTCGCCCAGCGCTCCCGTTCGCCGAACAGGTCGGTCAGCCGCTCGCCCTCCGCCCCGCTGTAGGACCGGCGGCCCGGTTCGATGCGCAGCTGGCACTGGAGCGCGAGGGCGTGCACCCGGGTGTCGGCCGGGGCGGTGATCCGCAGTCGGAACACCAGGGTCGGCCCGGCCGCGTACGGTTCGGAGCGCACGCCGGTACAGGCGAAGCCGAGGGCGGTCACGCCGTCACCTCCGCGGGCAGGGGACGGGCCCGGACGGCCAACCTCGCGAAGAACGCGTCGAGTTCGGCCCGCGCCTCGGCCCCGCCGTCGAAGCCGTGCCAGCACAACCGCAGTCGGCCGACCAGCTCGTAGCAGACGTCGATCGGCACCAGGAAGCACTCGACGAGCCGGCCGTCCCGGCGCAGCAGCAGGGCCTCCACGTCCGGCTCCAGAGCGGCGGCCAGCCGGCTCTCGCCGAGGGCGCGCTGCCAGGCCTCCTCGTCCAGTTCGCTCTCGGTGGCACCGGCCGGCCCGGGGTAGCAGGCGAGCAGCCGGTCCAGCGCGGCGTTGCGGAACAGGAACGCGGTGCCGACCGGGATCCCCAGCACCGACCAGGACCGCTCGTCCAAGGGCCCGTCCGGATCGACCAGGCAGCGGGCCGGCACGCTGCGGTAGCGGCCGTCGGACGCGCCCGGCTGCTGGAACAGCAGGCCGCAGGCGGTGCAGGCGCAGGTCAGGGCGCGCTCCTCGGTGTCCACCAGGTGGCGGTGGCCGGGTGGCAGGTCCAGGCCGCAGAACTCGCACCGCTCGGGCCGCGGCGGCGCGGGCTCGCGTAGCCGGTGCAGCAGGGCGGTGCCCGCGTGGGAGAACCGGCGGGTGCTCATCGCGCCTCCGCGGGCAGGGTCGGGCGGGTGCCGATCTGCAGCAGCTGCGGGGCGCGTTCCAGCTCCAGGGCCGTCACCTCGGGCGCGTGGCAGGCGAGTACGGCCTCCACCTCCTGCTCGCCGCAGCCACAGCCGGAGGCCGTCCGGCGCAGCCGCAGCGTGCCGGTGCCCGGGTCGAAGCCGAGCACCTCGATCTGCTCGGGCAGGGCGGCGAGCGCCCGGCCGATCCGGGCGGTCACGTCCTCGGGGTGCAGATCGTGCAGGAGCAGCAGCCCGGCCACGACCGGGTCGTCCAGCAGCCGCGCCAGGACGGACGGGGGCAGCGCGGGGACGAGCCGGGCCAGCCCCCCGCCGTAGAACTCCATCAGGTCGCGGACGAGTTGCTCGCCCGCCTGCTCGGCACCGCTGCCGGCCAGGGCGTCCAGGGTCTCCTGGATGCGCCGGCCGGTCTGCTCGGCCGTCATCCGGCCAGCCCGCTCAGGCCGGTGGGCACGTGCATGGTCTGCAGGGTGCGCCCGCCCCCCACGTACATGTGCACGCCGCACGGCAGGCAGGGGTCGAAGCTGCGCACCGCGCGCATGATGTCGATGCCCTTGAAGTTCTCCGGGGTGTTCTCCTCGAAGATCGGGGTGTTCTGCACCGCGTCCTCGTACGGGCCGGGGGTGCCGAAGCTGTCGCGGACGCTGGCGTTCCACGGGGTGGGCGGGTACGGGTGGTAGTTGGCGATCTTGCCGTCGCGGATCACCATGTGGTGGGAGAGCACCCCGCGCACCGCCTCGGTGAAGCCGCAGCCGATCGACTCGTCCGGCACCTCGAAGCGCTCCCAGGTCTGGCTGCGCCCGGCGCGCACCTCGTCCAGCGCCTTCTCCGCGAAGTGGAGGGCGGCCGCCGCCGCGTACGCCTGGAAGTAGGTGCGGGCGCGGTTGCGCTCGATGGCGTTGCTCCACTGCGGGATCTTCCACTCGAAGGTGGTCTCCGGCTTCGTCATCGAGCGGGGCAGGTTGATCTGCACACTGTGCCCGGTGGCCTTGATGTAGCCGATGTCGACCAGCCCCGACAGGGCGGTGGACCACAACCGGGCGATCGGGCCGCCGCCGGTGTCCAGGGCCAGGTAGTCCTTGCCGTCGAACCAGCGGGGGGACATCACCCAGCTGTACTTGTCGTCGAAGTCGCGCTTCTGCGGGGCGGGGATGGTGTGCTGGTTCCAGGGGTGCCGGGGGTCGACCGGGTTGCCCAGCGGGTCGTGGGTGACGAAGAGCTCCTTGCCCTGCCAGTCCTCGTAGTAGGAGCTGCCGAGCAGGATCCGGATGCCGAGGTTGATCGTCGTCAGGTCGTTGGTGACCAGCTTGCCGTCCACGATGATGCCGGGGGTGACGAACATCCTGCGGCCCCAGTCCGACATGTTGCGGTACGTGAAGTCGCAGTGGTCGGGGTCGTTGAGGCTGCCCCAGCACCCGAGCAGGACCCGTCGCCGGCCGACCTCCTCGTAGCCGGGCAGCGCCTCGTAGAAGAAGTCGAAGAGGTCGTCGTGCAGCGGCACGACCTTCTTCATGAACTCCACGTACCGCATCAGCCGGGTCAGGTAGTCGGTGAACAGCTGAACCGTCGCCACCGTGCCGACGCCGCCCGGGTAGAGCGTGGAGGGGTGCACGTGGCGGCCCTCCATCAGGCAGAACATCTCCCGGGTGTACCGGCTGACCTGGAGCGCCTCACGGTAGAACTCGCCCTCGATCGGGTTGAGCGAGCGCATGATGTCGGCGATGGTCCGGTACCCGTGGTCGCCGGCGTGCGGCGCCTCGGTGCGCTCGGCCAGCTCCAGCACGCCCGGGTTGGTCTCGCGGACCATCTTCTCGCAGTAGTCGACCCCGACCAGGTTCTCCTGGAAGATGTTGTGGTCGAACATGTACTCGGCGGCCTCGCCGAGGTTGATGATCCACTCTCCGAGGTGCGGGGGCTTCACGCCGTACGCCATGTTCTGGGTGTAGACCGAACAGGTGGCGTGGTTGTCGCCGCAGATCCCGCAGATCCGGCTGGTGATGAAGTGCGCGTCCCGCGGGTCCTTCCCGCGCATGAAGACGCTGTAGCCGCGGAAGACCGAGGAGGTGCTGTAGCACTCCGCGACCCGCTTCTGCTTGAAGTCGATCTTGGTGTGGATGCCGAGGCTGCCCACGATCCGGGTGATCGGGTCCCAGGACATCTCGGTCAGGCCGTTGCCGTCGCCGGCCGCCTTGGTAGTCGGTGCCATCGTGTGTGTCGTGCCCTTCTCTACGAGCGGGGAGGGGGAGCGGGCGGCGGCGACGGGCCGCACGCCCGCAGGCGTGCGGCCCCGGGCGTCACCAGGGCGGGCGGTAGCCCGTGGTCAGGCGGCCGCCCTTGTGGCGCCACTTCGGTTCCTTGTCGACGGTCTTCTGGGTGATCGCGCGCAGTCGGCGGATCAGCGCCCCGTACGCGGAACTGGCGTCGGTGGAGACCCGCGCGCCGGGCGGCGGGTCCATGAACGGCATGAACTTGTCCGGGAAGCCCGGCATGGTGCAGGCGATGCAGATGCCGCCCACGTTCGGGCAGCCGCCGATGCCGTTGGTCCAGCCGCGCTTGGCGACGTTGCACTTGACGACCGGACCCCAGCAACCGAGCCGCACCAGGCACTCGGGGGTGCCGTACTCCGTGGCGAACTGGCCCTGCTCGTAGTAGCCGCCGCGGTCGCAGCCCTCGTGCACGGTGGCGCCGAACAGCCAGGCCGGCCGCAGCTTGTCGTCGAGCGGGATCATCGGGGCGGAGCCGGCCAGCTGGTACAGCAGGTAGGTGAGCGTCTCGGCGAAGTTGTCGGGCTGGATCGGGCAGCCCGGCACGCAGACGATCGGCAGCCCGGCCTTGGACTTCCAGTCCCAGCCGAGGTAGTCCGGCACGCCCATCGCACCGGTCGGGTTGCCGGCCATCGCGTGGATGCCGCCGTACGTGGCGCAGGTGCCGATCGCCACCACGGCGGTGGCCTTGGCGGCGAGCCGGTCCAGCCACTCACTGGTGGTGATGGGCTGGCCGGTCGCGGGATCGTCGCCGAACCCGCACCAGTAACCCTCCTTCTTGATCTTCTCGTTGGGGATGGACCCCTCGACGACCAGGACGAACGGGTCGAGCTCGCCGCGATCGGCCTTGAAGAACCACTCGACGAAGTTGTCCGCGCCCTGGACCGGGCCGCACTCGAAGTCGATCAGCGGCCAGTGCACCGCGACCCGGGGCAGGCCGGGCAGCGCACCGGTGACGATCTCCTCGATGCTCGGCTGCATGGCGGCGGTCAGCGAGACGGAGTCGCCGTCACAGCTGAGACCGGCGTTGATCCAGAGAATGTGCACCACGTCGGTGTCGGTTGTTGCAGCACCCATGAGGATGCCTCCTCGGGGATGGGAGCCGGACGAAATGGCTCAACCACAGTCATAGCAACGGTTCGGACCGAACGCCGGTCAGGGAAGCCGAAGGGGTTGCCCGAGGGGCGCAAGCCGACGGGGCCGTTCGGGTCACCGGGCTGCGCGGAGCCCGGCGGGCACGGGGCACTTTCGGACCGGAACGATCCGCGACGCGGGGCAGGGCGATTCGAGGGAGAAGGACCGGCGGCGCATCACCGAGGGCGGGTTCCGGAACCGACCCACCGGGCGCCACCGCCGGGGCCGGTACGGATCAGGCCGAGTCGCCCCGGACCGGACCGCTGCTCTCCCGGACGATCAGCGTGGGCCGCAACAGGTGCAGGGCGTTGGTGGACGCGCCGCCGCTCTTGACGGCCCGCAGCAGCAGTTCGATCGCCTGCTGCGCCATCTCGCGCTTGGGAATCGCCACCGTGGTGAGCGGCGGACGCGAACGCCGGACCTCCTCGATGTCGTCGTGTCCGACGACCGACAGGTCCTCCGGGACGGAACGCCCGGCCGCGGTCGCCGCGTCCAGCGCGCCCAGGGCCAGGACGTCCTGGGTGGCGAAGATCGCGGTCAGGCCGGGGTCGGCGGCGAGCGCGGCGCCGGCGGCGGCGAACCCTCCGGCGGCGGACGACTCGGGGGTGCTGAAGACCGCGCTGTCGGGGATCGTCAGGCCGTCGGCGGCGAAGGCGCGCCGGAACCCGGCCACCCGGCCGGCGTGCGAGGGGAGGCTGGCCAGCACGGCGACGCGCTCGTGCCCGAGGTCCCGCAGGTGTCGGCCGGCGAGGTAGCCGGCGCGCTCGTAGTCGATGGTGACGACCGGGTGGGTGTCCGGCGCCTCCGTCTCCCAGGCGCACAGCACCACGGGGAAGCGGGCGTCGGCCAGCAGCGGCAGGTGGTCGATCAGGTCGCGGTCGCCGGCGATCAGCAGCGCGTCCACCAGGCGGCTGGAGAGCCCGGCCAGCTGCCGCCGGGCGCGTTCGCCGTCCAGCCGGGTCGTGCAGAGCAGCAGGTGGTAGCCCGCGCGCTCCAGCAGGTCCTCCACCTCCTGGACGATCTCGGAGTAGAAGGGGCTGGTCACCGTGGGGACGAACAGGCCGACGGTCATCGTGGTGCCGGTGGCCAGCGATCGGGCCACCAGGTTCGGGGTGTAGCCGAGTTCCTCGATCGCCGCCCGCACCCGGGCCTCGGTCGCCGGCCGCACCGGGATCCGGCCGGTGACGACGTTGGAGACCGTCTGCTTGGTGACCCCCGCACGCTCGGCCACGTCCTGCATCGTCACCATGAGCGTCCACTCCCGAAATGCTTTACCGGTCCAAGAAATGCCCGGCAAATCTACCGCCGCCGGCGTGGGCGGTCAATCCTCCCCGCATCCTGCGACAGTGCCGACCTGTGAAGATCCACAGGTCGGCGACGTCACGACTTCGCATCGGTCGACAACTCTCGCGACAGGGTCTTGTTTTACCGGTCAAGTGAACCCTACTGTTCCCACCCAGCGCGCTGCTGTGCAGAGCAGAACCCGTCGACGCACGGCGGATGCGGGCGTCCCGTTGAGAGGAACAGCGCATGAACAGCAAGACGAAGACCGCCAGACGCGTCGTCGGCGTGGCGACGGCCGTGGTGCTCGCGGCCGGTGCGAGCGCCTGCGGCAGCGGCGGGGCGGGCGGCGGCGCCAAGGCGGGCGGCTTCACCTACTGGTCGATGTGGCGGGCGGGCGAACCGCAGGCGAAGGTGATCCAGGCCGCGATCGACCGGTTCCAGAGCGACACCGGCATCAAGGTCGACGTCACCTGGGCCGGTCGCGACGTGACCAAGAAGATCGGCCCCGCGATAGCCGCCCGCCAGGCCCCGGACCTGTGGGACCAGGGCGCCGACGCCGTCTACGCCGCGACCGCCCAGGCCGGCCAGGCCCTGGACCTGTCCGACGTGCTCGGCATGGAGGTGCCCGGCGAGGGCAAGAAGGTCGCCGACGTCATCCCGGCCAAGTACCTGGACGCCCTGCCGAAGGACCCGAACGGCAAGAACCACTACATCATCCCGTACGAGGTCTCCTCGGCCGGCCTGTTCTACAACGCCGCCGACCCCGACCTCGCCGCCGCCATGCCCACCGCGCCGGCCACCTGGGCCGACTTCCTCAAGGTCTGCGACGCCCTCAAGGCCAAGGGCCGGGCCTGCCTGGCCTCGGACGGCGAGCTCGCCTGGGAGAACGGCCTGACCCTGGACTACCTGCTGGCCGCGGGCGGCGTCGACTTCAGCGCCCTGAGCTCCGACAAGTCCGGGGCGAGCTGGGACAACCCGGCGGTGCTCACCGCGGTGCAGCAGGTCGAGCAGCTGGTCAAGGGCGGCTACCTGCTCGGCGGCTACGACGCCACCAAGTTCCCGGCGCAGGAGACCAACTGGTCGGCCGGCAAGGCCGCCTTCTACAGCGACGGCAGCTGGGTCACCGACGAGGTCGCCAAGCAGGTCCCGGCCGACTGGAAGATGGGCGCGATGCTGCCGCCCGGCGCCACCAACGCCGACTCGATGCTCTTCGGCTTCTCGATGCCCAGGACCGCCAAGAACGTCGCCCCCGCGCAGAAGTTCATCGCCTACTTCCAGCAGCAGAAGGTGCTCGGCGGGATCTCCACGGAGGCCGGCAACATCACCCCGCGCTCGGACATCCCGGCCCCCGCGGTGCTGGCCGACGTGCAGAAGGCACTGAACTCCGCGCCGGTGCGACTCACGTACGGCGGCGTCGCGGGCAGCTACCCGACCAAGGTCTTCAACCAGAACTTCCTCGACCTGTGGCACGGCAAGACCAGCGCCGAGCAGTTCGTCTCGACGATGAAATCCGACCAGGTCTCCTTCTGGAAGTCGCAGGACTGATCCCATGGCCACCGCACTCCAGGACCGCACCGCGGTCCGGCGCGAAGGGCGGCCGCCGGCCGGCTCCGGCGCCGCGCCCCTGGAACGCCAACACCGGCGCATCTTCTGGCCGTTCGCCGGCCCCGCACTGCTCGTCTACGCGGTCCTGTTCCTGGCCCCGATCGGCTACGCCGCCTGGACCAGCCTGTACAAGTGGGACGGCATGGGCGCCAAGCAGTGGCGCGGCCTGCACAACTACCAGGTCCTGTTCGGGGATCCGGCGTTCCGCACCTCGCTGCTCAACACCCTGGAGATCCTCGTCGTCGGCGGCGCCATCACCTTCGCGATCAGCCTGGCGCTGACCCTGGTGCTGCGCGAGATGCGGGCCCGGCTGTTCGCCCGGTCGGTGCTCTTCTTCCCGTGCCTGGTCAACGCGATGGTGTTCGGCATCGCGGCCGGCTTCCTGTTCTCCCCCGACGGCCCGGTGAACACCGTGCTGCACTGGCTGGGCGTGGCGGCGCCGCCCAAGTGGCTGGCGACCGACAACCTCTTCCCGATGATCGTCGCCACGCTGGTCTGGACGGCCACCGGCTACTACACGGCCATCATCATGGCGGCCGTCGACCAGATCCCCGAATACCTCTACGAGGCCGCCGAGTTGGACGGCGCGAGCGCCTTCCAGCGGTTCCGGCACGTCACCCTGCCCCTGGCCTGGGACGTGATCTCGGTCTGCGCCGTGCTCTGGACGGTCAGCTCGGTGAAGATCTTCGAACTGATCCTGATGTACGGCGGCAGCAGCTCGAACCAGCCGCCGGTCAGCACCTGGAACACCGCGATGTACGTCTACACCGAGGCGTTCCCGCAGACCTCGGCCCCGCAACTGGGCATGGCCACGGCCGCCGCCCTGGTCAGCCTCGTGATGGTCGGGGTGATCACGCTGGCGCTCCGCCGACTGATGCGCCGCACCGCCGTCGAGTACTGACCCCACCCGAGAAAGGCACCTCCCGTGCGTACCAAGCACCGAGCCGCGGGACCGGCGATGCGGATCGCCAGGGCCGTCGTCTGGGTCGTCGTCGCCGCCGACCTGCTGCTCATCCTGTGGGTCTTCCTGACCTCGCTGCGCGGCAGCAGCGACATCTTCGCCCACCCCTTCGGCCTGCCGACCGACCCGCAGCCCGGCAACTACGGACGGGCGCTGAACGAGGGCGGGTTCGGCCGGGCGGCGCTCAACAGCGTGCTCGTCGCGACCGTCTCCTCGGTGGCGGCCGTCGCCCTGGCCGCACCCGCCGCCTACGTGCTGGCCCGCCGCCGCACCCGCACCTCGTCCGCACTGACCATGACCTTCGCGATGGGCCTCGGGGTCCCCGGACAGGTCCTGGTCGTCCCGCTCTTCATCGGCCTGGCGCAGGTCGACCTGACGGACAGTCTGTTCGGTCTGATCCTGGTCTACGTCGGCCTGGCGATGCCGTTCACCGTCTACCTGCTGACCGGCTTCTTCAGCGGCGTGCCCGCCGTCCTGGAGGAGGCCGCCACCCTCGACGGGGCCGGGCCGCTGCGCACCTTCCTGCAGGTGATCGTCCCGGTCGCCCGCGGCGGCCTGATCACCGCCTTCCTGCTCCAGGTGATCGGCGCCTGGAACGAGACGCTCTTCGCCCTGGTGCTCAACCACAGCGAGAACAAGATCACCCTGCCGGTGTCCCTGGCCGACTTCGTGGCCACCGAACAACTCAACGGAATGGACTGGGGGACCATGTTCGCCGGTGTCTGCCTCATCCTCGCACCGATGCTCGCCCTCTTCTCCTGGCTGGGCACCCGGATCATCCAGGGCATGACGGTGGGGATCGGCAAATGAGCTCATCACCCCTGAACCCGTCACCCCTGAACCCGTCAGCCCTGGAACCGTCGGCCCCGCCCTCGACGCTGCGCACCGGCGTCCTGCGCGTCGAGGGCGCGGCCGAGCCGGTCGCCGGCCTGCTGCCGATCCTGCACGGCCTGCCCGCCCGCGTCGCCGAGGACGCCGAGGCCGCCGATCCCGAGATGCGCCGGGGGCTGGGCTACGGCCGCCCGCACACGCTGCTCCCGTACACCGCTCAGGACGGCTACGACCGCTCCCGCACCACCCGCGAACTGCCCACCGTGGTCCTGGAGAACGAGGAGCTCACCGCCACCTTCCTGCCCGGCTACGGCGGCCGGCTCTGGTCGCTGGTGCACCGTCCCTCGGGCCGCGAACTGCTGCACCGCAACCCGGTCCTGCAACCGGCCAACCTCGCCCTGCGGGACGCCTGGGTGGCCGGCGGCGTGGAGTGGAACCTCGGCACCACCGGGCACTGGCCGCTGACCTGCGAGCCGCTGCACGCCGTACGGGTCACCGCCGCGGACGGCACGCCCGTGCTGCGGATGTACGAGTTCGAACGCCTGCGGCAGCTGGTGCTGCAGATCGACGCCTGGCTGCCGGCCCGCTCCCCGGTCCTGTACGTCAACGTCTCCGTCCACAACCCCACCGAAGCCGAGGTCCCGGTCTACTGGTGGTCCAACATCGCCGTGCCCGAGACGGAGCGGACCCGGGTGGTGGGCCCCGCCGACCGCGCCTTCCACTTCGACTACACCGCCGATCTGCGACAGGTCGCCTTCCCCGACCACGAGGGCGCCGACCGCAGCTATCCCGGCCGACTGCCCCGCGCGGCGGACTACTTCCTGGACATCCCGGACGGCGAACGCCGGTGGATCACCGCGCTGGACGAGACCGGGGCCGGCCTGGTCCAGGCGTCCACCGACCGGCTGCGCGGCCGCAAGCTGTTCCACTGGGGCACCGGCACCGGCGGCCGGCACTGGCAGGAGTGGCTCTCCGGGCCCGACTCGGCCTACCTGGAGATCCAGGCCGGGCTGGCCAGGACCCAGCTGGAGCACCTGCCGATGCCGGCCGGCGCGCGCTGGTCCTGGGTCGAGGCCTACGGACTCCTCCAGGCCGATCCCCAAGCGGTGCACGGGAGTTGGGAGCAGGCCCGGGCGGCCGCCCGGGCCTCCCTGGACGCGCTGGTCAGCCCTGAGCAGCTGGCCGCGGCCGCCGGGTGGGCGGCCGGGCTGCCCGCGCCGGACCAGGTGCTGGCACGCGGCTCGGGCTGGGGGGCGCTGGAGGTCGAAGCCGGGCTGCTCGCTCCCACCCCCGCACTGCCCTTCGGCTCCTGCGAGCGCGAACAGGCCCCCTGGCTGGCCCTGGCGCGCACCGGCCGGCTGCCGATCAGCGACCCGCCGGCGGCCCCGGTCCGCGGATCCCACTGGCGCGAGCTGCTGGAGGCGGGCGAACCGGACTGGCACCTGCTCTACCAGCTCGGCCTGCTCCGCCTGGCCGACGGCGAGGACGACGCCGCCCGCGCGGCCTGGAAGCGCTCGATCGGCGAGCTGCCCACGCCGTGGGCCCTGCGTGCCCTGGCCGTTCTGACGCCCGACGCCGAGGAGTCCGCCGACCTGATGGTCGAGGCCCACCGGCTGCGCCCGGACGGCCAGGAGCTCACCGTCGAACTCCTCGACGCGCTGCTCCGGGCAGGCCGTCCCGAGCAGGCCCTGCAGGTCATCGAGCAGTTCCCCCGGACCGTCCGCGAGCACGGCCGGATCAAGCTGGCGGAGGCGAAGGCGGCGCATGCCTCGGGCGACGACGACCGGGTCCGGCGGCTGCTGGCCGAGGGCATCCGCGTCGACAACATGCGCGAGGGCGAGGACTCGCTGGACACCCTCTGGCTCGCCGTCCACCCGGGGACCCCGGTGCCGCCCGCCTACGACTTCCGGATGTCGCAGGCCTGACCCCCCTTGACTCCTCCCGCCCTGACCGGAAGGAGGCACGGCGGCCACACCCCCGTGGCCGCCGCGCCGCGGACCGAACGCCGAGTCCGCGACAGCAGTACGCCCCCACCCGAAGGAGTGCCTGTGCCATCCCTTCTGAGAACCCTCGTGGCCACCCTCACGGCCGCGACCACCGCCCTGGCCGGCGGCGCCCTCGCGGCGCCGACCGCGTCGGCGGCCCCCGCCACACCCACCACGGCGACCTACACCATCGGGGTCGGCTCCCCCGTGCCGTACCGGACGCCGACCGACACCCCGGCCGCCCCGTACCTGGACAAGGACGGGACGTTCTACTTCCAGCAGTCCGCCGCGCTGTACGGCGCGAGCGACCCGCGCTACTGGGACTTCTTCACCGGCAAGGACTTCGACACCGCCAAGCGCTCCGCCGCCATCAGCAACGCGGTGAACCCCGCCAACTCCCAGGACGCGAACAACGACACGACCTGGCGCTGCAACAACAGCCCCACCGGCCGGGAGGCGACGGCCGCGCCCGCCGGCTCCGGCTACGCCCAGAAGAACTACTGCGACCTCACCGGGGTCTGGGTCGACCCGGACACCGGCGACTGGTACGGCCTGGTGCACAACGAGTTCACCCCGCAGCCCTTCGGCGACGGCCTGCACTACGACGCGATCGACTACGCCGTCTCCAGCGACCAGGGCCGCACGTGGACCATCAGGAACCACGTCCTCACCTCGCCGTACAGCACCACGCGGGGCGACACCACCGCGTTCCCGAACGAGACGTACTCCTACGGCGACGGCGACCCACGGCTGTTCGCGGACACCGCCTCCGGCTACTTCTACGTCTACTACGGCTCGCGGATCCTCGACAAGAAGGGCAGCTGGACGGCCTTCTACGAGCACGTGGCCCGCGCGCCGATCTCCGCCAAGATGGCGCCCGACTCGTGGCAGAAGTGGTACGACGGCGCCTGGAGCCAGCCCGGCACCGGCGGCCGGGAGAGCAACATCGTGCCGGTCGACTCCTCGAACAGCACCGGCTACACCCCCGTCTCCGCCGAGTACGACCCGGCGAACACCGGCACGGCGAGCCAGCAGATCGCGGCCGGCAAGATGCCCCCGACCTCGCCCCTGTTCGTCATGGACATCACCTACGACGCCCACCTCGGGCTGTACATCGGTGAGCCGCAGGCCGTCAACCAGGACGGTTCGTCACCGCAGCACCTCTATGCGACCGACAACCTCGCCACCCAGAAGTGGTACCCGATCGGTGACACCGGCGGCTACCACACGGCCTCCTGGTACCGGTGGTTCGTCGACAGCGCGAACCGGACGAGCTCCACGATCGTCGGCAGGAACTTCCGCTCCTACTGCGCGTTCGGCTGCTCGGCGGGCGCCTCGGGCGAGTACGTCGACATCACCCTCGACTCCTCCGCACCCGCCCCCGCGCCGGTCGACGTGACCAGGACCTACCGGATCGCCAACGGCTCCGGCCGGGTGCTCGCCCAGACCTCCGGCGGCCCGGCGACCACCTCGCTGCCGGCCGCCACCGGATCGGGCCTGGCCTCGTGGAGCTTCGCCTCCAACGGCGACGGCTCGTACCGAATCCTCAACTCCGCCACCGGCCGGCTGCTGGGCGTCGGCTCCGACAGCACGGCGACCCGCGCCTGGGGCACCGCGCCGACCGTCACCGCGCCGGGGACGAACGGACCCACCGTCGGCCAGCAGTGGTTCGTCATCCCCGGCCGGACCGACACCGGGGCGCCGACCGGAACCGTCCGGCTGGTCAACCGCTACAGCGGCCTGGTGCTCGGCATGACCTCCGGCACCGGCCGGCTCACCGAAACCACGCCCACCCGGTCCTGGACCGACACCACCGGCAATCCCGTGGGCGGCACCCGTGCCGCAGCCGACCAGACCCTGACGCTGACCCCCACCGGCACCGCCTCGCTCGACGGCACCCACACCCTCACCGTCTCGGGCAAGGCCCTCGACGACCCGGCCCACTCCACCGCGCAGGGCACCCAGCTCGTCACCTGGACCCCCAACGGCGGCGCCAACCAGAACTGGGTCTTCACCCGGCAGTCCGACGGCAGTTACCGGATCGCCAACGGTGAGTCGAAGCTCTGCCTCGACGACAGCGGCGGCTCCACGGCGGCCGGCAACCCGATCGTCCAGTGGGCGTGCACCGGGGGCGCCAACCAGCGCTGGCTGGTCTCCCCCGTCGCCGGCGGCTACACGATCACCTCGCAGCAGAGCGGGCTCGCCCTCACCACCGCCTCCACCGCCGACGGCGCCCTGGTGACCCAGCAGCCGGACACCGGCTCCGCCCTGCAGATCTGGTCCATCAGCTGATACACCGTCAGACTCGGTCCCAGCCGCCCCGGTCCGGAAGCGTCGCAACGCTCCTGGGCCGGGGCACCCGCTATTCGGACCGGCCGCTCTCAAGGAACGCCGCCCCGGCGAAGAGGCGGGCGGAGTTGGTGCGGTCGATCGCGGCGCGGGTGGTGTCGTCGAGGGGGTGGGATTCGAGACCGGCGAGGAAGTAGTCGATGTCGTCGGTGGCGAAGGGCCAGTCGCTGCCGTAGTGGATGTTCATCGGGTCGGCGAAGGCGAGCAGGCTGGGGAGACCGGCCGGGCTGGAGGACAGCGCGGTGTCGAAGTGGAAGCGGCGCAGTTCGGCGAGGACCTGGTCGAGGGTGCGGTCGCCCCAGACGTTGGGGGCGTGCGCGACCCGGTGGGAGGCGTACGGGAGGAAGCCGCCGCCGTGGGCGAGGATGACGCGCAGGCCGGGGTGGCGGGTGAGGACGCGGTGGCGGACCAGGTTGACGACGGCCCGGGTGGTGTCGAGCAGGTAGTCGGCGACGTACGCGGGCACGCCCGGGACGGCGGGGCCGGGCAGCTGGGAGGGGTGCACCAGGGCGACCGCCTGATATCCGCCATCGCCGGCTCGGTGGCGGCCGCCGCCTCGTCGGCCGCCGCGGGCATGGCGGCCGCGGCCGCCACCGACACCTCACTCTCGTAGGACGGTTCGCCCGGTGCCCGCGACGTTTCGCGGGCACCGGGGCGGACCAGCCTTCATCCGGCCGCAGGATCCCCCGCGCGGCCAGTTCATCACTGATCGGAGAACCATGACCACCAGGCAGCTCGGCACCAACGGCCCGCGCGTCTCCGCCCTCGGCCTCGGCACGATGGCGATGGCGGGCAGCTACGGCGCAGCGGACGAGCAGGAGTCCGTGGCCACCATCCGCAAGGCCCTCGACTCGGGCATCAACCTGATCGACACCGCCGACTTCTACGGCCCGGGCACCGCCGAGAAGATCACCGGTCAGGCGATCGCCGGCCGCCGCGACGAGGTCGTGCTGGCCAGCAAGTTCGGCATGCGCACCCTGCCGGACGGCCGTCGCGTCGTCGACGGCACCCCGGCGTACGTCAAGGAGGCGGTGGAGCTGTCGCTCTCCCGTCTGGGCACCGACTACCTCGACCTCTACTACCTCGCCCGGATCGACCCGAACGTCCCGGTGGAGGAGACCGTCGGCGCGCTGGCCGAGCTGGTGGCGGCGGGCCGGGTCCGCCACATCGGCCTGTGCGAGGCGGCCTCCTCGACGCTGCGCCGGGCCCACGCGGTGCACCCGATCGCCGCGCTGCAGACCGAGTACTCGCTGTGGGAGCGCCACGTCGAGGACGAGATCCTGCCGACCGCGCGCGAGCTCGGCGTCGCCCTGGCCGCCTACCGGCCGCTGGGCAGCGGTTTCCTCGGCGGCAGCTTCAACTCGCCCGAGGACCTCGACCCGTCCGACTTCCGCCGCCACGACCCGCGGTTCCAGGGTGAGAACTTCACCCGGAACAAGGCGATCGCCGACGCCGTCGCCGTGGTCGCGGAGGAGAAGGGCGCCACCGCCGGCCAGCTCGCGCTGGCGTGGGTGCTGGCCCAGGGCGAGGACGTGGTGCCGCTGTTCGGCGCCCGTCGCCCGTCCCGGATCGAGGAGAACGCCGGCGCGGCCGAGCTGAAGCTCTCCGCTGAGGACCTGAAGCGGATCGCCGACCTCGTCCCGGCGACCGCGGGTGACCGCTACGCCGCGCCGCTGCTGGCCACCATCGACAAGGGCTGACCGAAAGCCGGTCCGTCGCGGCCGCCGACCACCCCGTCCTCGGCGGCCGCGACGGACCACCACCCACTCGCGAGGGAGCAACAGCCGTGACCAGTTGGCAGGACGCCGAGAACGCGAAGTACGTGGTACTGCCGGGCGGGGAGGGCACTCCACTCACCGTCTTCGGCAACCGCTTCTCGCTCAAGGTCGGCGGTGACGACACCGCGGGCTCGCTGGCCATCATCGAGGCCGCGTTCGCGCCCGGAACCGGGGCGCCGCCCCACCTGCACCACACCCACACCGAGTCCTTCTACGTCGTGAGCGGCCTGTTCAGGTTCCGGGCCGGCGACGAGCTCACCGAGGTGGGCCCCGGCGGGTTCTGCTACCTGCCGCGCAAGGCCGCCCACGGCTTCACCAACATCGGGGACGAGCCCGGCAAGCTGCTCAGCGTGATCAACCCGGCCGGCTACGAGCGGCACTTCGAGGAGATCAGCGCGCTGCTGCCGCACGAGGCGACCGAGGAACGGCTCCGGGAGATCTTCCAGCGCTACGACCAGGAACCGGCCTGACCGGGTGCAGACCCGGCGGGGCCCACCGACCGCACCGACGAAGGAGTGCAGGTACGCCATGGCAACCCTGTTCGACGACATCACGATGGGCCACCTGACCCTCCCCAACCGGATCGCGATGGCCCCGCTCACCCGCAACCGGGCCGACCGCGAAGGGGTACCGGGTCCGTCCGCCGCCACCTACCACGCCCAACGGGCCTCCGCCGCGGTGATCATCACCGAGGGCAGCCAGCCCAGCGCCGCCGGCCAGGGCTTCGTCCGCACCCCCGGCCTGCACAGCACCGAGCAGCTCCGGGCCTGGCGGACGGTCACCGACGCGGTGCCCGCGGCGGACGGGCGGATCTTCGCCCAGATCATGCACACCGGCCGGATCGGCCACCCCGACCTGGTGCGCCACTCCAGCCTGCCGGCCGGCTTCGTCCCGCTGGCGCCCTCGGCCGTCCGGCCGACCAACGGGACGGCCCAGACCTACGCACGTAGTGGCCGACCCCGAGCCGGAACAAGGCCTCACCGGCCACGATCTTCTCGGCGACCGGCAGCGCGGCGAGCACACGGGCGTTCAGCCTGGTCCAGCGCCTACCGGAGGCGCGGGAGACGGTACGGCGACGCGATATCTTCTTCACCGGACAGGTGCACTTTCATGTTCGAGTCGATTAGGCGTAGAAACCTCGATCTCCTCACATGGGAAGTGCACCTGTCGTCGTATCAGCTCCCGGCCGCCGTAACTACCTGCGGATTCGGGTCCGAGGGGCCAGCCCTCGAAACAGCGGCCGCTGAGGCCGTGGTCGTGGTGGTCGGCGGATGTGCCGACCGCCACGACCGCGTTTTCCGGCCGACACCCAGGATTGCGCGGACAATGCGACAGAAGATCGACATTGAACCTCCTCTGGAACGGGTTATCCGGACTCGTCGTGGACCATGGCCGGTGCCACTGACAATGGAACCTTTCGGCACCCTCTCCAGGGCCCTGATGGATTCCCCAGAAATGACGTACTGTCACACTGATTCGTCAATGGATTCACAAAGTCGAACACCCTTGTTGACGTGCGGCCCGCCAGACTCTCTCGGCCCCGAGAAGTGGAGGAAGGCGCGCTGGTGCAGATCGATTCCTACAGCTGCCGGACCAATGCCCGCCGGCCCGAGGAGACCGCCGTGGCGCAGCGGGACTCGATCATGAAGCTGCAGTACCAGACCCATTGGACCGACCCGGCCGAGGACGCCGACCACCCGGCGTACCTGGACGGGCTCCACCGGGAGGTCTACCGGGAGACCGGCGGCGTTCCGGAGATCGACACCGCGACGGACGGCACCTACGTCAACTGTCCGGACATCGACCTGGGCACGGTCGACGAGCCCGACCCGCCCCGCCTACCCGGCGACGCGCTGCTGCTGGCCGCCGGAGAGCTCGCCGGGTCGCTGGTCGGCGTGGTCGGCCAGGCCGACCAGGTTGAGGAGGGTGGTCTTGCCGGAGCCGGGCCGGCCCTTGAGTGCGGTGAGTTCACCGCACTCGATCGAGAAACCGATGCCGCGCAGGGCGTGGACGGTCCGCTCGCCGGTGCCGAAGCGGCGCCGGAGATCGGTCACGGCCACCATCGGGCCGGTGGTCGCCAGGGCGCTGTCGGCGGCCTGGTGCTGTGCCATTCGGTGTCCCCCTGTGGGCGGCGGCTAGCCGATTCCGTCCGGGTCAACGGATGGGTCGGCTTCGCGGGTTCACCGTCCCGAACAGGAAATTCATGAAGAGAGGTCCCCTGGTCAAAGACGTGCGGTGAAGGCGGATTCGTGAAGTGTGCATGGCATTCCAACGGCTGACCCCCGGTGGAGACGCTATCGATGCAAGGAATTTGCTCATTACTTACTTGATTCGCGCAAGTCACTTCCGCTCCCGGATCGAATCTGACAGCATCGTCCGCTATCCGGCGACCGAACGCCGGTGATCACTGCGCCGATGTGCCTGCCAGGTGTCCAGCTGGGGCCGCTATGTGCCCGGATCGGATCGATGGGCGAGGCCGGGACGCAACTGGGGAGGAACTTGATGCTCGGCTTCGTCGTGCGCAGACTGCGCGGGCGACTGCCGCTGGCTGCTGCCGTCCTGTTGACGGCGCTGATCACCACGGCGGTGGTGACCGCCCTGGTGGCCTTCAACAGCGGCGTCGGTCAGGCCGGCCTGCGGCAGGCGCTCCAGGGCTCGGGCCATGCTCGGACCACGGTGGTGGTGACCGCCGAACACCGCCTCGAACAGTGTCAGAAGGACGAGGAGGCACTCGCCTCCTACCGGCAGAAGCTCTTCGGGGACCTGCCCGTACGCAGCGACAGCCTGTTACGCAGCCGTTCCTTCGGCCTGCCGGGCGGCGACGCCGCCGCAGCCGGAACCGCGGCGACCGGTCAGTCCAGCACGGCCAAGGTCGACCTGACGGTCCTCGCCGATCTCGACCGCAACCAGGTGCGCCTGATCGCCGGCGTCTGGCCGGACGCCGTCGGCGGGCCCGTCGGGCTCGCCCTCGGCGCCCTGCTCGTCCACCTGATCGTCCCGTTCGTCGTCCTGACACCCGCCGCCCGCCGCCCCATGCCCGAGGCCCTGATCGAGCTGCCCGTCGGCCAGGCCCTGCTGCTCACGGCCGCGATCGCCGTCGTCCCGCTGCTGTCGGCCTTCCTCGTCGGACGCCGCCGTCGAGACGTGGCCAACCGGCTGCGCCATGTGGAGGAGATGTGACCACCCAGGCCGGCACCCGCGTGCCCACCACCGACACCGCCCACTGCCCCGCGCGCTGGGTCCGCACCAGGCTGCGGGCGAGCCCGCTGGCCGCGCTGCTCATGGCGGCCCTCGCGTTCGTCACCGTCTTCCTGGCTGCGGCCTTCCCCCGCATCGCGGACCGGGGCGCGGACGCGGCGCTCCAGGACTTCGTCAGCCAGAAGGGCCTCAGCCAGAGCAGCCTGCAGACCACCTCCAAGACGCAGGACGACGACAACGCCGTCGAACTCGACCGGGTACAGCGGCAGCTCACCGAGATGGTCGGCCGGCAGCTGACGCTGACCCAGCCGGGCCAGGCCTACGGCACCCGCGCCCTGGGCGACCGCGGCATGGGCAATCCGGAGTACGTCCGGATCGCGGAAAAGAGGACCGACCCGGTCCTCGGCCTGCTCTACCTGCACGACCTGACCGCCCGGGCCACCCTCACCGACGGCACCTGGCCGCCCCCCGGCGCCGTCGGCGGTCCGCTGCCGATCGTGATCAGCAAGAAGGCCGCCGAGACCATTCACATCAAGCTCGGTGACGTCATCGACAACGGCGCCGAGGGCTCGGGCGCCAAGCGGACCACCGTGGTGGTCGGCCTCTACCAGGTCAACGACCCCCAGGACCCGTTCTGGGAGGACCTCGGCTGCCCGGCCCGCGCCTGCCTGAGGACCGACCCCGGGCACGAGCACTGGATGACCAGCGGATTCGTCGACGGCGACAGCCTGCCCGCAATGGCCCGCTGGGGTTCGAACGCCGAGAACTTCTGGCGGCTGCCCGTCGACACCGCCTCGCTGCACGCCGACCAGCTCGACCGCACCCGCAGCATCCTCAGCTCCTTGCTGATCGGGCGCGACGCCACCGCCCTGGCCGGCGCGACCGGGCGCCGCGACCTGCACACCTCCTCGGGCCTTCCCGACATCCTCAGCCGGGCGGACGACCGCTACCAGGCCTCGCTGCCGCTCAGCACGATCGGCCCGGCCGGCGTGGCGGGCGTCGCAACCGTGGTGCTGTTCCTGGCCGCTGCCCTCACCACCGACCGGCGCACCGCCGAGATCAGGCTGCTCCGGGCCCGCGGCGGTTCCCTTGCCGGGGTGCTGCGACGGCTGACCGGCGAGGGTTCGGTCACCGTCCTGCCGGCCGCCGTACTCGGAACGGCCCTCGCCCTGGTGCTGCTGCCCGCCCCCCGGTGGGACCGCTCGGTGCTGGCGGCCCTGGTCGCGACCCTGATCGCGCTGCTGGCCTTCCCGGCCCGCGCGGCCCTGCTGTGGGCGCGCCGGCGGGCGGCCGGCGGGCGACGCCGACTGGTCGGCGAACTCACCGTCCTGGCGGTCACCGCCGCGGCCGTGGCGGAGGTCCGGCGCCGGGGCGTCGGCACCGGCGCCGGACTGGATCCGCTGCTGGTCGCCGCCCCGCTCCTGCTCGCCGTCACCGGCGGGCTGCTGCTGGCCAGGATCCAGCCGCTGGTGGTCGGCTGGCTCGCCGCCCTCACCGGCCGGGGCCGCGGCCTGATCGGCTTCCTCGGCCTGGCCCGCGCCGCCCGCGACAGCTCGGGCCGCCGAAAGCCCTCCGCGCTGCCGCTGCTCGCCCTGCTGATCGCCGTCACCACGACAGGCTTCGGCGCCACCGTGCTCGACACCGTCGATCACGTGCGGACCCGCGCCGCGCGCATCGCCACGGGCGGGGACGTCGGTGTCTCCCTCCCGGGCTACGCCACCCTGACCGAGCCGTTCACCAAGGCCGCCGGCGCGCTGCCGGGCGTCCGGGCCTCGACCGCGGTCTGGGTCGAGCCCAACGCCCGCATCATCGGCGCCGACCAGAGCTACACCGAGGCCTACCTGGTGCTGGTGGTCGATCCGGCGGCGTACGCCGAGATCGCCCGGACCCTCGGGGTCGGCGAGCTCGATCCGGCGAAGCTGGCCGGGACGTCCGGCGGCCGGGACACCCCGGTGCCCGCGCTGGTCAGCCGCGACCTTGCCAAGCGCCTGGCCGCAGGGTCGTCCCAGGTGCGCACGCCCAACGGCAACGACCTGCGCCTCACCGTCGCCGGGACCGTCGGCGCCACCCCCGCGCTGCCGGACCCGGGCAAGCCGTTCGTCGTGGTGCCCGCCGGCCCCGCCTGGGAGCGACTGCCGGACGCCAAGCGGGTGAACGAGTGGTTCGCCGTCGGCGATGTCGACCCCGAAGGGGTCAGGACGGCCCTGCGGGACAACAGCGGGGCCCGGCCGGTCGGTCTGGCCAAGCTGATCGCGGACGACGCTGCGGCCGTCGGCAAGGCCACCCACGGCCTGCCCGCGGGATACACGGTGCGCAGCAGCCGGGAGACCGCCGCCGCGCTCGGCGACGACCCGCTGCAGCACGCCGCCGGGCGGCTGTTCTGGTACGCGGCCGCCGCCGGAGCCGGGTATGCCCTGCTCGCCGTGCTGCTGACGCTGTTCCGGGCCGCGCCCGACCGCACGGCCCTGCTCGCCCGGCTGCGCACCATGGGTCTGCGGCCCCGCCAGGGGCTGGCGCTGATCGTCACCGAGGCGCTGCCGCAGACCTTTGCGGCGGCCGTCGGCGGCGGCCTGGTCGCGGTCGCGGCGGTCGCCCTGCTGGGCGGCGCCTTCGACATCTCGACGCTGGTCGGCGCCAACGTCGGCGACGCGCTGACCCCGGTGCTGTTGCCGGTGCTGCTGCCCACCGCGGGTCTGGCCCTGCTGGTCGGCCTCGGGGTGGCGCTGGAGACGCTGGTCGCCGGCCGGCGCCAAATCGCCACCGAGCTGCGGGCGGGGGAGCAGTCGTGACAGCGGAACCAGCGGCACGGGCCGCGGCAGTTGAGAACACCGGGAGCCGGCCCGGCCCCGGGGGCCCCTTCGCGCGCGCCGGCGCCGGGCGCGGAACGGAAAGCCGGGCGAGGCCGCACGAGGGCGCGGACAGCCGCGAGGGCCCGGCCGGGTGAACCGGCCGGTCCCTCGCCGATCGCGGCGGATCAAACGGTGGTGCTCAGGCTCTCGTTGATGAAGCGCAGCAGGATCCGCGGGGTGTCGGCCTCGGCGACGGTCTCCTCGGCGAGCTGGACCTCGCACTCCCGCTCGATCAGGCCGGTGACCTGGAGCACCGCCACCGAGTCGTAGTTGAGCTCGGCGAACGGCGTGTCGAGGATGTCGCCGTCGAGGAGGCCCGGCTCCTCCTCGCCCGCGCACTCGCGGAGCAGCTCGGTGAGCTTCTTCAGGGTGACTCGCCATGCTCGACGGCGCCGAACTCGGCAAGGCCCTCGCCAACCACCCCGGCGACCCCGAAGCCGCCCTCGCCGCCTACGAGCACGCCCTCTTCCCCCGCAGCGCGGCCTCGGCCGCAGCCTCCGCCGCCAACCTGAACCTGATGTTCGGCCCCAACGGCCTCCAGGGCCTGCTCGACCAGTTCAGCACCCCGCCCGAGCCCACCCCGGCATAGCCCCGACGCACTGTCAGGGCCGGGTGCGGGGGCGGCCGGTCGGGGTGTCGGTATCCGATGGCACGATGCGTATGCGTCCCGCTAGACTCCGCCCGCTCGATCACATGTGTGACCTTTTCTGTGAGCACGAACGGCCCAAGGTGGGGGGAGCAGATGAACGTGCTGCCGATCGGCAGACGAGTACGACGGAGACGAGGAGGCGGCGGCCGAGCAGCCGCCTCCGGGGCCCTGTTGCTGGCGGTCCTGGCCGGCCTGGTGGGCCAGGCCGGACCGGCCCAGGCCGTGGGGGCGCCGCCGACACCGACCGCCTCGCCGCAGGCGGGCGCTGCGGCGGAGCCGAGCGCGGAACCGAGCGCGAGTCCGAACGCCAGCCCGAGCGCGGGCACGGACACCAAGGCCGCCGCCCCACCGGACCGGAAGGCCGACCAGGAGGCCGCCGCCCACGAACTCCGGCAGGCCGACCCGAGCGGCCCGTGCCCCGCGACGCTGCAGCCCAACACGGTAGCGAGCTGCACCCTCGACCAGAGCGCGACCGCCGCCTTCAGCCTCACCCTGCCGCAGCAGAAGGACCTGCTGCTCGTGCAGATCGTCACCACCCAGGGTTCGATCCTCCCGACCGTGGTCGCGCCGGACGGCACCACCGTGAGCTGCGACGACCCGGTCGGCCCGAGCTGGGACAGCAACAAGGTCCTGCGGTGCGCCACCACCCAGGCGGGCACGTACACGCTGAAGGTCGGCACCGTCACCGGTTCGCCGACCGGTCTCGCGCTCTCGTACCTGCCGCTGCAGTCCACCACGGCCTGCCGGGCGGTCGGCGCCACCGACCTCGCCCTGGGCGCCCCGACCGTCTTCCACGGTTCCCTGGCGCTCGGCTCGGCCGGTGACTGCTACCAGGTGAACGGCCTCTCCGCCGGTGACGTGCTCCGCACCGATGCCACCCAGCCGGGCGTCACTCCCGTCGTCTACGACGCCACGGGTGCCCAGGTCTGCGGCAAGGGGACCTACCCCGACTGCCCGCTCACCGGCACCGCGCCGTTCCGGATCACCGTCCAGCGCTACAACGGCGCGGCCCTGACGTACGACGTCTCCACGGCACGGCTCTCCCACCCGGAGGGCTGCACGCTGGTCGAGCCCCAGGCGTACGGTGTTTCCCCGGACCTGACCTCCACCACGCGGTGCCGGACGCTGCGAGTCCCGGAGTCCGCACGGTACGGCTTCGGCCCGGTCAAGAACGACGGCTCCGTCCCCGGCAAGCTGTTCACGGCCGACGGCACCTCGCTGGGGGAACCCTGCGCGCAGGGCGCCTGCGACCTGACGCCGGGTGACTACACCTGGGCCGTCGACGCGTACGTGCCCCCGCTCGGCACGTTCGGCATGGCCTTCCACTCGGCCAAGGAGACCCGGGGCTGCGTCGCGGCCAACGACACCGGCCTGACGGCCGGTCCGGCCACGGGCACCTTCGGCGGGCCGGGCCAGCAGCTCTGCCTGACCCTGCCGACCGCCTCCGGCAAGGGCGTCTACCTGCTCAACCGGCCGCCCGCCGACGGCGCGACGGTCGACGCGCAGGTCCTCGACGCCTCGGGGGCCAAGCAGTGCGAGATCAGCCGTGGCTCGTCCACCACCTGCAAGCTGACCGGCACCGTCCCGTTCCGTGCGGTGCTGACCGGCACGCCGTCCAAGGCCTACGGGCTGGTGGTCCACCGGACCGAGGAGGCCGGTGGCTGCACCGCGTGGCCGCAGAGCGGGTTCGACGGCACCTGGGGTGTCGAGGTCCCGCTGACCGCGGCCGCACCGCAGGCCTGCCTGAGCCTGCCGGCGGACAAGCACTCCACCACCGAGCTGATCGACTACGCCAACCTCAAGAACCAGCTCAACGCCGAGCTGACGGTGTTCGACGCGGCCGGCGCCCCGGTCTGCACGGGGGTCGCGGGCGGGAACTCGGCCAGTACCTGCCGACTGGCCGCCAACGTCCCGTACACCGCGCTGCTGAACGGCTCGGGCGGGGCTGACACGTACCGGCTCGCCCGGCACGACATCTCGCCGAGTGCGAACTGCCTGACCCCGACCTCGACCACGGTCGGCGGCCCCGGCATCTCCTTCGACCTGACCTCGGCGCTGGACGCCCGATGCGTCCGGGTCACCGCCGCGAGCAGCGACAAGTACGCGCTGGGCGTCCGGACCTCGGACGGCGCGTACGGCAAGAACGCGCTGCTCAGCGTGGTGGACATCGAGGGCAAGCCGCTCTGCACCCAGTTCGGCAGCGCCTGCCAGCTCACCGGCGCGGGCTCGTACACCGCGGTCGTGCTCGCCTCCGGGTACACGGACAAGCCGATCCGCACCAGCGTGGACGCCTGGAAGGTCCACACGGCCGCGGGCTGGGCGCCCGAGTGCGCCGCGAACCAAATCGCCGTCGAGGGCTTCCCGCAGCGCAGCAGGGTGCTCACCGACGACTCGACCGCCTACTGCGCGGTGATCGACATGAAGGCCAACCAGTCCTTCGCCGTGGTCGGCACCAGCAGTGCCACCGGCCCGATCGACATCCCGAGGCTGCGCCTGCTCCGGGACTCCCGGTGGAGCGGCGACTACGGCTACCAGTGCAGCGCCAACTACGGGGCGTTCGGAGGCCGGTGCTCCTCCGACTCGCAGGCCGAGCAGGCCGTGCTGATCCTGAGCAGCGCCACGGCTGGCACGCCCGTCGAGTACAGCATGCAGGGCGTCTGCGACTCCGCCTGCCCGGTGCCGCGCCCGCAGACGTCCCTGACCTCGGTCAGCCCGTCCAGCGGCGCCGCCGGGACGAGGGTCCAGGCCGTGATCCACGGTAAGGGGCTCCACTTGGGCAGGAAGGCGAAGCTGGTGGGCAACGGCCCCTCCGGCAGGTCGCCGCTGATGGAGACGCTCTCCGTGAACGCCGACGGCACCGCGCTCGACGTGCTGCTCGACACCAACGGCCTGCAGCCGGGAAGCTACGGCGTCGAGCTCGACGGCGTCTACGGGGTCTCGCTCCCCAACGCCTTCACCGTCACCGCCCCCGCCGCCCCGACGAAGAGCCGGTTCGTCCCGATCACGCCGGCGCGCTTCCTGGACACCCGGGACGGCACCGGCGCCCCCGCCGAGCGGGTCGGCCCGGGCGGCGTGGTCAGCCTGCAGGTGGCCGGCGTCAAGGGCGTGCCGACGACGGGCGTCACCGCCGTCGTCATGAACGTCACCGCCGTGGAGCCGACCTCGGCCGGGCACCTGACGGTCTACCCGGACGGCCGGCCGCTGCCGGACGTCTCCAACCTCAACTTCGAGGCCGGACAGATCGTCCCGAACCTGGTGACGGTGCCGGTGGTGAACGGGAAGGTCGACCTGCGCAACAACGCCGGCTCGGTCGACCTGATCGCCGACGTCACCGGCTACTACACCGACGGGGCCACCGGCTCCGCGCTGACGACGATCACGCCGGCGCGCTTCCTGGACACCCGGGACGGCACCGGCGCCCCCGCCGAGCGGGTCGGCCCGGGCGGCGTGGTCAGCCTGCAGGTGGCCGGCGTCAAGGGCGTGCCGACGACGGGCGTCACCGCCGTCGTCATGAACGTCACCGCCGTGGAGCCGACCTCGGCCGGGCACCTGACGGTCTACCCGGACGGCCGGCCGCTGCCGGACGTCTCCAACCTCAACTTCGAGGCCGGACAGATCGTCGCCAACCTGGTCACGGTGCCGGTGGTGAACGGGAAGATCGACCTGCGCAACAACGCCGGCTCGGTCGACCTGATCGCCGACGTCACCGGCTACTACGGGGACTCCGGCTCGGCCTTCTCCCCGACCACCCCGGTCCGGCTGCTGGACACCCGCAACGGTGTCGGCGCCCGGGCCGGGACGGTGGGCTCCGGCGGCATCGTCAGCCTGCCGGTGACCGCGATCGAGGGCGTGCCGGCCACCGGCGTGACCGCCGTGGTCCTGAACGTCACGGTCACCGAGCCGACGGCGGCCAGCCACCTGATCGTCTACCCGCACGGCACCGCCCGTCCGGACGTGTCGAACCTCAACTTCACGGCCGGGCAGACCAGGGCCAACCTGGTCGTCGTCCCGGTGGTGGACGGCCGGGTGACGCTCTTCAACCACTGGGGTGACGCACACGTGATCGCCGACCTGAACGGCTACTTCACGGCCTGACCCCGGACGATCCCGGATGACTCCGAACAACCCTGCACAACCCTGAACGACCGTTAACGCCGCCGTGCCGCCCGACCCCCGGGCGGCACGGCGGCGCCGTTTCGGCGAACTCGTTCGTCACGAACGTGGTCGCACGGGCGTGTCTGACAATTCGCGTCGGATCAGCGTGCGGCGTCTGGGTGCGTGCATCGCAAGGCGAAGGATGGGGGCACCTCCCGGCCGAAGGCTGGGGGCCATCGGCGACCGACGACAACGCGGCGAGGTGCGTGCCCAGACGCCGCACGCCCGGCGGGAATTGTCAGACACGCCCTAGGCTGGCGGCATGACGACCTCCCCCGCCCGACCCCGCAGCCGCCGTGAGCGGCCGGCGAAGCCCGCGCTGAGTCATGAGGTGATCGTCGCCGCCGCCGTACGGCTGTTGGAGGCGGAGGGGCTGCAGCGGGTGACCATGCGGCGGCCGGCGCAGGAGCTGGACACCGGGCCGGCCTCGCTCTACGTGTACGTGGCCAACGCGGCGGAGCTGCACGCCGCGATCCTGGAGGAGTTCCTCGGGGAGGTGGACCTGAGCCCGGTGACGGCGGCCGGGGACTGGCGGGAGCGCTTGGCCGCCGTCCTCAACTCCTGTACCCGGGTGCTGTTCCGGCATCCGGCGCTGGCGCACGCCGCGCTGGTGGCGCGGCCGTCCGGGCCCCACTACCTGGCCCTGGTGGAGGCGGTGCTGGCACTGCTGCACGAGGGCGGTGTGCCGGACGAGCAGGCGGCCTGGGGGGTGGACGTGCTGCTGCAGACGGCCACCGCCACCGCCGCCGAGCAGTCCGCCCGGCAGGGCGAGCAGGCGGAGGAGGAGCAGGGCGCGCTCACCGAGGCGCTCCGCGCGGCACCCGCCGCCTCGTACCCGAGGATCGCCGCACTGGGCGAGGACCTGGTGTCCGGGGCGCCGGAGGAGCGGCTGTCCTGGATGTTCCGGGTGGTCGTCAACGGGACGCTGGCGACGCCCCGACCCGCCTAGGCCTGTCCAGCCCTAGGACACACCCCCGAGCCTCAGGCGCCCGCCGCGGCCGCCTCGGCGAGGGCGTCCAGCACCGGACGGATCAACGGGTGCCCGTCCGCGCCGGCCCGGACGGCGGCGAAGACGCGACGGGTGGCGAGTTCGCTGTCGACCGGCCGGACGGCTATCCGGCCGAGGTCGACGCCGCGCAGCGCCGAGCGCGGCACGAGGGCGACGCCGGCGCCCGCCGAGGCGAGCGCGACGACGGCCCGGAAGTCGTCCGAGGAGTGCACCAGGCGCGGCTGGAAGCCGGCGTGCTCGCAGGCCAGCAGCACCACGTCGTGGCAGGGGTTGCCCGGGTAGGGGCCGATCCACCGCTCGTCGGCCAGCGCGGCGACGGCGAGCGGTCCGGCCTCAGCGGCCAGTGGGTGGCCGAGCGGCAGGACGGCCTCGAACGGTTCGGCGTACAGCGGGACGCGGGTGAGCCGGGCGTCGTCGGCGCGCGGGGCGCCCCGGTACTCGACGGCCACCGCGAGGTCGGCCCGGCCGTCCAGGACCATCGGCAGGCTGGCGTCGCCCTCCGCGTCCAGCACCTTGAGCCGGACTCCGGGCGCCTGCTCGGCCAGCAGCCCGATCGCCGGGGCGAGGACGAGCGCGATGCCGGTGGCGAAGGAGGCGACGGTGACCTCGCCGGAGACGCCTCCGCTGTAGGCGGCGAGGTCGGCCTCGGCGCGCTCCAGCTGGGCGAGCACGGCGTCGGCGTGGCCGAGCAGGATCTCCCCCGCGGCGGTCAGGCGCACGCCCCGGCCCTCGCGGGCGAGCAGGTGGTGGCCGGTCTCCTGCTCCAGGGCGGCCAGCTGCTGGGAGACGGCGGAAGGGGTCAGGTAGAGGGCGGCCGCCGCGGCGGTCACGGTGCGGTGGTCCGCCACGGCCCGCAGGGTCCGCAGCCGTCGTGCGTCGATCACAGGACAATTCTGCCAGCGTGCCGGGGCGGTCCCCGCCGGGCCGGGTCACGCCCTCGGACAGGGGCTCCCGGGCCGGTACCACCCCTGGCGTATTTCCGGACGAGATCGCTTCGCCCCGTTGACCATCGGACCCGGCGCCGCTTGGCTCTTTCCGAGCCGGACCACGGGGGAGTCGATGGTCCGGCGCCGTCATCTGGGGAGGATGTCCATGATCACCGCACGATCCCGCCGTTGGCTGGCCCGCACCGGCTGCGTCCTGGTCGCGGCCGCCGTGGCCGGTGCCACGATGCCGGCCGCCGAGGCGAAGCCGCTGATCAGCGAGACCGCCCGGGTGAGCGAGGGGCTGACGGGAGTCCAGCCCGACGGCTTCTCCTACGCGATCGGCCTGAGCCTGGACGGCCGCTCGGCCCTCTTCTCCTCGTCGGCGGGCAACCTGGTGCCCGGCGACACCAACGGCGTGGACGACCTGTTCGTCCGGGACCTCTGGACCAAGCGCACCGAGCGGGTCAGCGTCGCCGACGACGGCTCCCAGCTGAACGCGGCGACCTCCGACGCGGCGATCAGCGGCGACGGCCGCTACGTGGCGTTCAGCACCACCGCGACCAACGTGGTGCCGGGGCAGCCGAACCACCCGAGCGACATCTTCGTCCGCGACCGCTGGACCGGCCACACCGAGCTGATCACCGCCGGCGGCGGCTCGACCGACGACGAGACGATCCGCAACGCCTACTCCCCCACCCTGAGCTGGGACGGCCGCTACGTGGCCTACTCCTCCGACCGCACCGACCTCGCACCCGGTGGACGACGCGGCAAGTTCAACATCTTCGTCACCGACCGCTGGACCCACACCACCCGGCTGGTCACCACCGGCGCCGACGGCACGCCCGCCAACCAGAACTCGTTCCAGCCGACGATCAGCGCGGACGGCAGCACCGTCGGCTTCACCTCGCGGGCCGGCAACCTGCTCCCGGCCGACCAGCCGGACGCGCCCTCCACCGCCGCGACGGCCGACGCCGCGGGCACCCCGGCCGATCTGACCGACGCGGCCGACGCCGCCGAGGTGGCGGCGGCGTCCCGGTCGAAGTCCGGCACCCAGCCCGAACTGACCGGCCCCCGCTTCTACCCGTACTACGTGTGGAACGCGCACACCGGCCGGATCGTCGGCGCCAGCCTCGACGAGACCGGCCAGCTCCGGGGCACCGGCCTCGACGGCCGGATCAGCCCCGACGGCCGCTACGCCCTGTACGGCCTCCCGGTCTTCGGCGGCGGGGACGGCCCCCGCCACATCCGCATGGACGTGTACGCCCGCGAGTTGTCCACCGGCACCGTCACCAGGGTCAGCGCCACACCGCCGGGCACCACGACGACCAAGTCCTCGTCCAGCGGCGTCATGACGCTCGACGACCGCTGGGTGTACTTCGACTCCGACGCCGACAACCTGGTGCCCGGCGACACCAACCAGCAGACCGACGTCTTCCGCCGCGACCTGCGGACCGGGCGCACCGAGCGGGTGAGCGTCGCCCGGGACGGCTCGCAGAGCACCGGCGGCTCCTACCGCCCCTCGGTCGACGCCCTCGGCATCACGGTGCTCTTCACCGCCGACGACGGCACGCTCGTGCCGGGCGACACCAACGGCGCCACGGACGTGTTCCTGCGCCGCGCGCTCTGAACCCCGGGGTCGGGCCACTCACCGAGCGGCCCGACCCCCTGGCCGGATACGTACGCGAGCTTCGACGCGACGATCAGCCCCGACGACGACTGACCGCGAACCGCTGACGGGGGCGGGACGTCGGCCGGGGCCGGCGTCCCGCCCCCGAAGCGGGAGGGTGGGGCAGGTGGTTGGTGGGCCGTGGGGGGGGGGGGGGGGGGGGCGCCCCCCCCCCCCCCCCCCCCAGCGCGCCCCCCCCCGGCCCGCGGCGGGCGCGCGCCGCCCCCGCCCCCGCGCGGGGGGGGCCCGCGCCGCCCCCCC